>CAWCCK010000023.1:0-4932 GCA_963794025.1 Ignavibacteriota bacterium | reverse complement strand
CAAATGTTCTCCCTGCCTCCAGCTTGGCTACTTAAAACCGTATAATGTGCATACTTGTGGGCACAAGAAGTGCATGAAGCTTATTACGGTTTCCGAGGTGGTTGGGGCAATGATGAAGTATGAATTATGAAGTATGAAAGAAGAATCAAGCTGGTTTAAGCCGTCGTGAGTTCATTATTGATCGGTGCGGACGTTTTCGAGCGCGAGGGGCGGCAATCTCGGGAACGTTCACGTTCTCGTAGCTTTCGATGAGTGAGCCGATCATATCCACTAACGCGGAGGCCGGGCTTTGTTCTTCCGGATCGCTGGTGTCGAGCAAATAATCAAGCACAGCGACTAACTCGTTGTACTCCGCTTCGTTCGCGGGAACGTTAATGATATGGGCGGACGGCGTCCATGCCATCACGGTGCTGCTTTCGGAATTCAATTTAGTCTTTCCATTTGTTTTCATCGTATTCTCCGTGCGTTAAACATGCCCTGATATATACTTTCTGCCGTTGGTAGCGAACGCTTGCGATTAGTCGAAATTTATTGCCACCGATATTAAAAACGATGTATCTCCCGACGAGATCCACTGACCTGAAGCTCGCCTTGACTTCGGCAAAATTTTGCCATTTTGCCCGCTTGGTTTATCGGTACCATTCGTCTAATCCCGTATAGGCATCCGGATGTCTTTCGACAAACTCATTGAGCCGCTTTCGGGTAATGATGTGCATTGTTGATACTAACTACATTGAAACGGGATGAATAGCTCCCATCATCTCGGCTTTCCCAAGCGTAGAAAAATGCGCAGGTATTTATCGGAATGCGAGAGTTCGCTGGTGCCGTCTTCGGTTTCCCAGCGGTGGTAGGTCAGGGTTTCATCGTTGAAGACGATGCCGTGACCGAAATAGCGTTCGAGATAATCGGTGAGCACATCGCGCAATCCCGTGTAGCCATCGCCACCCAACGGGAACCAGTTAATGACCATGGTTTTCACGCGATGGCGAACGATCTGCAGTTGGAGGTACGCCGGCTGACCGAATATCTGCACGGAATCGGATTCGAGGATAGTAAGCGAATCGATAGCAAGCGTGTCGCGTCTTAGCGCAATGCGTCGCATGATAAGGTACGCAGAATCCTCGGAGATTCCGATATGAATGCCTACAAACGCAGGACGCGGAGGCGCTTTTGGGGAAAGGATGTGGGAACTCGGGGAAAGGATGAGGGATGAAGGATGAGGGATGAAATTAGGATTTAAAAAAGAATAAAGGATGAGGAAACTCGTAACGATTGTCCACTTCATAATTCATTCTTAATATTCTACATTCATCATTCTACATTCCTAATTCGTCATTGCTTACAGCGATTGCTTTACATGGATCACTCTGCCATTGGTGACGCCGGTGAATTCTACATACGTTCCATCCTTGCTCCATCCGAGATGTCCGATCTGCTCGAACGATGGGGAACGCTTCCCATTCACCACGACGAAATATTTACTATGCACGCCGCCGGAGATGAACGCAACGTTAGATTCATCCGGAGACCACACGGCATCGACAACGCGGCTTGTTTTTGCAAGCACCGTTTTATCGAGATAGAATTTGGCGGATTCCAGACTGAGCGAGTACGCGACATGCTTCCCACTCGGACTCATGAAGAGTAGTATCACTCCGGGAAACGGACCGGCAAAAACATTCCCGTCATACACGACAACGGCGCGCCGCTCGTCCTCATCTTTATGCGTGATGGCTGGGTCGCATGCGAAGTAGGCAAGATGATGGCCGGAATCATCCATCAGGAACTGCGCGGCCCAACGGTACAGCTCCTGATTATGTCCTTTGAAGTTAACATACATGCGTGACGTATCTCCCGAAAGCGAGGAATACGCTGTTTTGTTAACTTTTGCAACAGGAGTGAAATCAAAATCGTAATCGCGGCCTTCGAGCTTTTTATGGTTCCAATCTACGTCGGGGGTGTATCGCCAGATCGTTGCATCGTAAGTGGAAGTGGCAGATGGATACGGCCATTGGTAGAGAAGCATCGCCGTGTCCGAGCGGTCGGTGACGATATTTTCGTGAAGCTGATTGGTGGAGCGGTACGCCCAATGCTGCTCATCATGCGAAAAAGAAAATTGATGCGGCAGCGGCTCATCTTTATGCACGATGTTCCCATCGACGATGATAAGATCGCGATCACCGGTTTGTGCGGTATAGGCGCTTGGCAAGAGCGCAGCCCAATGCGCGCCGCTCTTAGAGAATTCGAGTTCCGGGTAGTCGCTTACGTTGCGGGCAATGAGCGTGGTATCTTCATAAAGGCTCGCCATCGTGGAATCGAATCCGCGAGTGGTATAGGCGTGCATAAGTCCCGTCCAGATGAGATGGTTACCATCGAGATTGAGCCGGGTTCCCGCTCCGGCAATATCGTGATACCGCTCCGAAAACGGATGGCCGTCGATCGTAATATATTGCCAATGCGCAAATTCATCCACGGCGTACCAGTGGGCGCCATCCGGCGTGGCGTCCATTTGCTTTACGGTGCGCGCTTCATCGAGATGGTAGAGGGTGTCTTCTTCGACATGTGCGGGCTTAAAAAGCGACTCAGACGGGGCTGCTTTGGTTCCGGGAGGCTCCTCCGCATTATTGATCAAATGCTGCGAAATGCCGATTCGTGGCAGCAATGCCAAAAGGCCCAACGCGACCGGAAATGTGAGATTACGAATGTTCATGGGTGATGATTAACAGCCAATACGCAGGCATAGCTCCAATGTTGCTCCTCACCCCCAACCCCTCTCCCTGCTGGGAGAGGGGCTTATGGTCTCAGCATCAGCCCCAACTGCCGCGCCATTTCTTTGGTAAGCGAACGCCGGTCGAAGGATTCCACAAAAGGAAGATTGATATTCTTTGGCAGCAGCGTTTTACGCCACCGGCGATAGAGATCGAGAATGGCCTCACCAATGGCGTGAACATCTTTGGGGCCAACGGTAATACCTGCGCCATAGTCACTCAGAAGTTTATCGGCCTGACTTCCGGGTGGTACAAGCCCCAAAATGGGTTTGTGTGTTCCAAGATATTCATATAGCTTGCCGGGCGCGCTGATCGTATCGGACATGGTCATCCAGAGCACATCGCTGGCAAGCAGCAGCGCAAGATCTTCGATATGCGGCAAATAGCCCGTCGTGACGACATTGTTTTCCAATCCCATTTTTTGCGCGGCGCGAACGTATTCGCTTTGCAAAATTCCTGCAAAAACAAGTTCAAGATCGTCTTTTAAATCCGGCTCTTGCTGCATTGCGAGCTTCACGCCTTCGAAAAACGGCACCGGCGAGCGACCTACGTAAAACGCGCCGCCATACGTCATTCGAAATTTTTCCGGGCTTCGATATTTTCCAACGATATTCATAGCGCGATCCAGATCTTCCGGATCGAAACCGTGAGAAATGATCGTCACTTCTTCATGATTCAGAAAATTATAGTTCTTGAGCAGCACTTCTTTCATCGCCCGGCTGGCAACCGTGATCGCGTTCGAACTGCGAAGGCATTCATCTTCCAGCTTCCGCGCATACGCCTTATGAAATGGCGTCGCGTAGAAATTCAGCACTGGATTAGAAACCCACGCATCGCGGTAATCCATGAGGAACGGCACGTTATGCCGTTTGGAAAGCTCGCTCGCGATCAGGAAATCGGTGTAGGGAGGAGCGGTTGCAAGAATAGCGTCAATGCGTTCTTCCTCGAAGATCTGTTCAGCGGCGGCAAGCGCAGGAGCTTTCCATTTGATGCGGCTGTCCGGTTGATAGATCGTTTGGATCAGCTTCGAGCGAAGGCGCTGATACCGGGCAGTCGGAAGCTTGAGTTGCAAGGGTAAAGGGTAAGGGGTAGTGGGTAATGTATTTTGGGCAGAGGCTATTTGATCAACAGCTTTTACCCTTTGCCCTTTACCCTTTACCCGCTGAAAGCCTGGCGAACCGTTTTCTTCCGTCCGAACGACGCGAACGTAACCGGTATCGACGAGCGGATTAAGTTCATCGAGCAGAGATTCATCGTGAGCATAGTAGGGCGTTTCGCCGGCAGTGAGCACGATGGGGCGCCAGCCGAACTCCGGCAGGTATTTTACGAACTTCATCGTCCGTTGCACACCAGAGAGACCCATCGGCGGGAAATAGTAAGCGATAACGAGGACATTCAGTCCCGGCGGCGCGCCGGGTTCAAGGAGATCGATATTCACGACAGAGATTTATGCGATTTTTAAGGGATTTCTGAGATGGGGAAATTTGAGAAGCTATTAAGCTCTCAAAACGAGTATTGGTTTCGAAATGCTCTGAAAACAAATCTCCTTAATCTCAATAATCTCATAAATCATGGTTTAGACAACGGAACGGCTGGAACAGGCAGCGAGTTAGTTTCGTAAGGTCATTGGTCGCGAATACATTCCATCATGCCACAAGAACTCTACACCGAACTTCTCTCTCGCCTTGCCGCGCTCCGTCAGCGGAAAGAATCCGTGGCGCTTGGCGTGGGGATTGCGAGCGGGTTGACGGTTGTGGTAGTTGTTGCGCTCACGGCTATTGTTATGGAAATGCTCGGCCATTTCCCGATTGTGGGACGCACATGGATTTTTTGGTCGGCGGTTTTTCTGGCGATGGCCGGATTCTCTGGTTTTACGCTTCCACCGCTTTTCGTTCGATTGGGAATTCGTCCGCGATCGACCGATGACGAGCTTGCCTCAAAGATCGGGCAGCATTATCCGACGGTAAGTGACCGGCTCGTCAATGTGTTGCAGCTTATGAGGCCGCTTGCTCCGGCTTTATCGTTTGCGAAAAACGATATGCAACATGGCTCGCCAAGTTTCGCATTAGCCGCGTTTTCGAATACTTGTAACGATGCGCGTGGGTTCGATTTCAACGCGATTGTCGATGAACGGCCCTTGCGACGCTCCATGCTCGTCTTTTTT
>CAWCCK010000022.1:0-415636 GCA_963794025.1 Ignavibacteriota bacterium | reverse complement strand
CCGAGCAGGAGAAGCAATAACCGCGTATAGAAGAGGCCTTTAGCCTGTTGCTACGTGGAGGAGTTTTATTGCTTCGTTAACTTCAGTGTTTGCACTTCGTTATTGGTGTGGAGATACGAACGAGATACGTTCCCGGCGGAGCGTTTGACATGTTGATGAGCTAAGTTGCTCCTCCTCGCCGAATAGGCCCCGCGCTAGCCTGCGCCCGCAACTTGCTGACCGAGCACATTATACACCGCAATAGATATGCTTCCCTCCCGCCCAATCTGGAATTCCCTGCTGGTAATAATTTGGGAACGGATTATTGAGTATACTGGCGCTTAAAATAATTGCTGGCGTGGGCAAAGCATACGTTATGCTGCTTCACCATTAATTATTAGCACCGTATCCAAACCAGCGGCCGCAAATGCCAACTGTAGAGCTTTCCCGTGTGCCAATCCCGCCAAATTTATATGAGTGACAAGCAATTGCTGGTTTACAATAGAATCTTGCGAATAACTGGAATCGCACCGAGGATTGTTCATGAGATATTGTATAATTCCTCGAGCATCCCTGAAAACTTGCCATTATAAATGTTCGAATCACGAAGGGCACCAACCAAGTTTGCCACAAAAGAACAAAACCAGTCATTATCGTTTCGAAGCGTTAAGCAATGAATCATAAAATTGCGGTAATCGAGCACGCTATCAATTGGTGTAAGGACAGAAGGAGTTGCAGTACCATTTGACGCGTGAGCAATTGCTTGGGGATTTGCAATCATATAACAATGCGGAATATACCAATAGCGCATAGTATCATAACCCTCACGATCTTGACCATCGCTATTTAGTTCTGCAACTCAAGATAGGAAAGGTCACACTGCATGTATCGGTATCATCAGACATCGTCTTCATTTTCTCTGGTTTCGCCGCAATATCACCATTACTTCCGACTGGACGTGTGGAAGTAATGGTGATATTGCGGCAAAACCAAAAGGGGAACAAATGAAGACGATGTCTGATGATACCGATACATGCAGTGTGACCTTTCCTATCTTCGTTGCAGAACTAAATAGCGATGGTCAAGATCGTGAGGGTTATGATACTATGCGCTATTGGTATATTCCGCATTGTTATATGATTGCAAATCCCCAAGCAACTGCTGGCGCGTTAAATGGTACAGCAACTCCTTCTGTCCTTACCACAATTGATAGCGTGCTCGATTACCGCAATTTTATCATTCATTGCTTAACGCTTCGAAACGATAATGACTGGTTTTGTTCTTTTGTGGCAAACTTGGTTGGTACCTTTCGTGATTCGAACATTTATAATGGCAACTACCGCGATGCTCGAGGAATTATACAATATCTCATGAACAATCCTCGGTGCGATTCCAGTTATTCGCAAGATTCTATTGTAAACCAGCAATTGCTTGTCACTCAGTATGATATTTGGCAGGATACGGCACACGGGAAAGCCGTGTTCGATTCTACGGTTCCCACCATGCAGCAGCTCGGTTTGGATACGGTGCTAATAATTAATGGTGAAGCGGGCGTAACGTATGCTGTGCCCACGCCAGCAATTATTTTAAGCGCCAGTATACTCAATAATCCGTTCCCAAATTCTACCAGCATTTTGCTTTCCATTGGGCGGGAGGCATACATATCTATTGCGGTGTATAATGTGCTCGGTCAGCAAGTTGCGGGCGCAGGCTACGCGGGCGTATTCGAGCAAGGCAGCGCAACGGTTCCCATCAACATGTCAAACGCTCCGCCGGGAACGTATCTCGTTCGTATCTCCACAGCCAATAACGAAGTGCAAACACTGAAGTTAACGAAGCAATAAAACTCCTCACGTATAGAACAGGCTAAAGGCCTGTTCTATACGCGGCTATTGCTTCTCCTGCTCCACCAGCTTATCGCGGAGGGCGGCGAGGGAATCCGAGAGCGAGTAGCGCGAGGCTTTGCTGGTGGCGCGGTAATCTTTTAGCGCGTTGCGCTCGGTTTCCTTTTCGGCGGCAGTGAGCGAAAGCGTAATGCGCGGCTTGCTATCACGGTCCGAACCTCGGTCGGAGCGTCCTTTGCGCTCGAACTCGATCACGCGCAGTCCTTCGATCGGCTTGCCGACTTTGAACGCATCTTCCAATCGCATCGGCGCGGGATCGTTTGTGACTTCGCCTCTGGGAACAAAACCCTCCGCGTCATGCGCGAGCGCAATCACCAATCCGCCGCGCGTGATCTCTTTAATAGTTCCATTGTGATCGGTTCCGCGCCGGAACGTATTTTCCATCACGCGCATCGGGTCTTCGATCAGTTGTTTGCGGCTTGCGGTGATGCGGCGTTCTTTGTAATCCACACTCATTATTTTCACATCGAACGCATCGCCGATGGAAATCACGTCCGTTACTTGTCCGACCCGCTGCCATGCAATTTCAGAAATTGGCAGAAAAGCGCGGAGTCCGTTTGGTAACTCTATTTCCGCGCCGAAATGATCGGTGCTGACGACGCTTGCTTTGTGCGTTTGTCCGTTTGCATATTCCGCATAAAGCGCAAGATCTGGATCGGGAGTAAGCTGACGAATACCAAGCCGCACCTCCCTGCGCCCGCGATCGAGCGAGAGAATTTTCGCAGTGACCGTCTCGCCGCGCTTCAAAATTTCGTAGGGTTGGTCGATATTCTGCCACGAAAGATCGCGCAGAAGAATGACCGCATCGATACCATTACCAAGATCGACCTTCACATTACTGTGATCGAAATTTTTCACCTTTACTTCGATCACATCGCCAACATTCAGATTCTTGATCGCCTCGTGACCGGCATTACGCGCTTCTTCATCGAGCACCGCGCGGTGACTGAGCGTAATTTCCGGCGCCGCTCCCGGCTTGGCCTTCACGCTCGTAATTTTTACCGCAAGCGTTTTGCCGAAATAATTAGCGATATTCCGGTTCGGATCGTGATCGATATTATCGTTCGATAGGAATGCTTTAAGCGCGGTCTGACCCTCGATAATCGGATCGACGATCTCCATATCGAGGCCATTTTTCTGCCATTTCACCACGCGGGCGTTGATGGTGTCCTTCTGTCGCATTTTGGCGCGAAGGGGTTCCCATGCGTCCGTTGGGCGCGGGGCGCGTTGTTTTGCGGGTTCGGTGGCGACTGGCGCATCCGCATGATCGGTCATGCTTGCTGCGGCCTCGGCTTCCGGCGATGCGGCAAGCAATTCAGGCGCTTCTATTTCGGGAGATAATTCTGGGTTCGTCATATACGCCTGCACAACCGCGAAACCGCTAATCCGGTTGCCGAACAATTACGAATTTCAAATGACGAATTGGGGGGCTTATTCGGCTCCCCCATTCGTAATTTGAAATTCGTAATTCGTAATTGAATCTATTCCTTCACTATCTTTAGCGTGATCGCATCGCCGGCATCCGTGGTGATGCGGAGATAATACGTTCCCGGCGGGAGATTGGGCGCGGGGATGGTGGTGTTGTGATCGCCGGGTTGCTCCAATTGGTATTTTGCATTTGCAATGGGAACCGAGCGGCCTAAGACATCCCGTAGCTCCATGGTAACAAGCGCGGTGCGGCCCATTTCGTAGGAAATGTCGATCTCATCCTTCATGGGGTTCTCCAACAGCTGCGCGGAGAGCAGAGCCTCAGAAGTTATTGGCGAAGGCGCGGAAACACCCGCGTATTGCGGCCCTAACAGAATTTGGAGGCTATCCTGAAATAGCGTAGGAACAACCGTATCCGTAAACGGATGTGCAAGCGTATCTTCGCCAATCGAGTCGGCCCAATAGTAATCCGATCCACCATACGTGCTATCGAAACTATATTGAAGTGAATCCAACCAAAGTTTATGCCGATTTTGGATAAGTGCATTGAGCGTCGTCTGGAAATCGGATGCAAGAACAGGACATTTTCCGCTTTGTAAAATATATCTACAAATTGATTCCGATGCCTGTATGCTTTGTACTGCGTTCAGCATATCAAGGACATCCCCACAATACCATGCAGTATCTGGGTTATAATACAACACTTTTTTCAGCCAAGATAGAAAATCTGGCCATCTTCCCGCGCCTCCGGCTGACCACTGGTATATGGCACCATTAAGCATGTTAAACCCTTCGGGAGAATTAGGATATAATGGGCATTGCTCCATAAATGCTTTTAAGGTATCGTAACCCTGAGGTTCCGCTCCCTCGGATTGATAGATGTAGCCGCTGGAAAATAGGGCGCCGCAATCGCATTTACATGAATCGACCATCTGCCCACTGGCGCGAGAGCCAGCGAGCAGGAATATAGCTATGATTAATATCGACGGTATTTTTTTCATTGCTTAAATCACATTCTAATTATTCTCAAAAAGATCGACAAAATCTAAACTAAGGAAATCTGAGCAATACGAAAGGATTTCGATAGAAAGGTGGTTCCCGTGTTGAGAGAACGCCAAACACGCTTATTGCGTTGAATATACCATGCAAAACGGAAATGGATTGCTCGTCCGCATTACGATGGATCCCGAAATTTGTCATGGGAAGCCGGTCATTCGCGGCTTGCGGTACCCGGTGGAAACCATTTTGGAACTTCTTTCCTCCGGGATGACCACCCGCCAGATCCTCTCGGATTATCCCGACTTAGAACATGACGACATTCGTGCCGTACTGCTCTACGCCACGGAGCTTGCCCGCGTGAAGAGCATCGAACGTGTACATGCCTAAATTTCTTCTCGATGCCCAATTGCCCCGCCAGCTTAAAGCTCTGTTCGCAGAGTTCGGCTTCGAGACCATCCATACGCTCGATCTACCCAAAGGCAATCGTACACCCGATAGAGAAATCGTGCAGCTCTGTCACGATGAGCATTGGATATTAATATCGAAAGACAGTGATTTTATCGAGAGTTATCTGCTTCATGGGCATCCCGAACATTTGTTGCTTCTCTCCTGCGGGAATCTAAGTAATCCCGATTTGGAACATCTCATTCGATCGAATCTCCCACGTATCGCAACCGCGTTTGCATCCAATCATTTTATCGAGTTGAGCAAAGAAGACCTTATCGTGCATTCCTAATGGAGTATTGCACCGATGGTTTTTTTTACAGTTTTTGTGTCATTTCCCGAGTCATCTTTTAATTTTCTAAAAGGCAGCTATCGAAAACTACAACTTCAAATCGTAAACGCGCTCAACCCCTCGCGCAACCTATCCGGTATCCTGCGCGGTCGCAGTGAAGTTCTGCCCACGGTCACGAGAATGCAATGCCCGGTCACGAGCACTTCGCCAATCTTTCCTTTTACAGAATCCTTACGTGTGATCTCAAAGTGCAGCTCGATCGAGCTGTTACCCAAATGCGTAGCCCAGATTTCGGTGGTGAGGAGATCGTCCAAAAACGCGGGCGCTTTGAAATCGCAGTGAAATTGCGCGCGGACAGGATAGACATCAAGCTCATCGAACGCGCCGGAATACGGCAGGCCCATCGCGCGGTACATTTCCGTCTCCGCGATCTCGAAAAAGCGGACGTAGCTGCCAAAATAAATAATCCCTGCATGATCGACATCCGACCACCGCACCCGCTCTTCGATCGCAAAACGTTTTCCGTTGTTTGGCATTCGTAGTTAAAAGATCATTCGACGGAAACACCGGCCATCGGAAATAAAAAACCCCGGATGGTAAGAGTTATCCGAGGAATGATTGAGTTGTGTCTTCAAAAAAGCCGGAATTGTTGCCAATATCCGGCAAAAATTCAACAATGAAAATAGGAATAAAAATTCGCTGTCGGGAAAAAAAAACCCCGGGTGGTGAGAGTTACCCGAGGTCTGATTGAGTTGTGTTGTGTCTTCAAAAAGCCGGAGGTTGTCCCTAGACCCCGGCTAACTCTTATGCTATGAAGTTTGTCTTCTGCTTTCTAACACTTTTACGCCTGATACCGCTTGGTGTTACACGTAATGTGCGAATTTCTTCTAAAATCTCCTATTTTGCTTTTTAAATCCTTTTTCTTTCTTATGGAAGCGTTCTAATTCCGATACGATAACAACAGAGCTTGCAATTCGTGGGCCAAGTTAATAACTTGGGGCATGTCATCAAGTACCATCAACGCTATTTTGTCCTCAAAAGCTGTATTATCAGACGGCGTTATAACCACCGGGATTCCAAAAGTGTTACAATAAAATGCCTTATTTTTTGATTATTATGTGAAATTAATACTCGCCATCCATTAGGCAATAAATGGTGCATTAGGAACAATCCTTCAAAAAGGATTCGTTTGATTCCCGGTTCTCGTCCCTTAATATAATTATCTCGTTTTTTTCTATTCTATCGTGAGTTCTCTAATGCAAGATCCACCCAGCAAGCGTGCAATGCTTTTGCTCGCTATGATCTCCGCGTTGGTGTTGCCGGCTTTGTGTTTTTATCCCTTTCACAGCGATCATGCCATTTGGCAGTCTATCGGATTGGAATTATATCGTTACCATGGGCTACCTTATCTTGGAAGCTGGGATCATAATTTCCCGGGAACCGTGCTGATCCACGCGCTTGGAATTGCGATTTTTGGCAACTCCGTGCTCGGATTTCGTGCAATGGAGCTCCTGATGCAGATCGCGATCATGCTCTCGATCTATAAACTAAGCCGCTTATGGCTTACCGAGGGTGCGTCGCTGATTGCATGCTTTTTTTACGCGCTTTTTTACATTCATGGGCCGGGACAGTTCTTGGGCCAGCGAGATGATTTTGCAGTACTGCCGCTCGCGTGGGCATTCTGGGCTATGGTGCGTGCATTTCGGGGTAAGGAGTCATCAGGGCGCTTACATGCCGCTATGGCTGGTGCGATGATTGCCCTTGCTACCTCGGTTCGCCCGACCTTCGTCATTTTACTCATTGTCCCGTTCGTTACGTTATTCGATCTTCGAAATGCTTCTTCTCGCAAGCTGTTGTTATTCGAATTATTAGGATTTGCATTGATCGTATTTCTTTGGGTTTTGCCTTACGCACTTACCGCGGATGGTATTCGCCAGGTGTATCTTTCTACTATCCGTTTTAATTTGGATGTGTATAGTCATGCTCCGTTTCATTTCCATGACATCTCGAACCGTTCGTTGTTAGTGGTTGCTTTTCTATTATGGTGGGGAATGCTGATGATACTTCATCGCCGAAGAGGTACTCATTTCACCGAAGCGCCGAAATCGAGGGAAGAGAAAAGATTTATCATTGCTTCCTTTATTGCGCTACTCATCGGAGTGATCGTGATGCGAAGGATTGCAAGCTACCACTTGATGCCATTCTGTGCATTCTTTATGCCTGTGATCGGTGCAGCCGTTTGGGATTGGAAAACGAATTGGGGCAAACGTGGCACCGTTGCTCTGAGTGTTCTTCTGATCGGACTTTTTGCCGGACTTTACCCCTGGAAAATGGTATTCGGAGCACAAGGCCGAGCCATATTCTGCTCCTCGAAACCGTTTGCCGAACGCCTCACCGGAGATCCGATCGACTCTGCGACCATATCTTACGTTCTTCGCAATACCAATCAAAACGATGCAGTGGAAGTATCGGCATTTTTTCCGGACATCCGTTGGCAGATCGATCGCACACCCGTTACTCGATTCACCACGTTAACTGCACTCTTACTCCATCCCTACGGCGGCACATTTACCGATTTTCAGAAAGAATGGCAAGCGGAATATACAGCACGGATCGAACAGGTGTATCCCAAATTCTACATCATTCAAAATGCCGTTGATTCCAACGATAATATCTTTACGGTTCGAGACCTCATGGCGCTGCCGGGTTTCGGCGCGTTCGTCCATCGAGCATACACGCTCGATACCACGATGGGCGAATACTATATCTATCGACGGAAGTAACGGAATTCTCTCACGGGTGTGGAAGTTGACGTTATATAAAAGGGAAAACAGTTATGGAACGAAACGGTCATCCAAAAGATACAAACGGAAAAATGGAAAAAACGTGGACCCATTCGCCGGAATTGCATGGCGCGGGTGTGCCGATGGCATCCTATAATTTTCCAAAAGATCTGCGCCGTTTAGGCGGCGATTTTACCGTCGAACAAAATGTCGATCGGCTGCTGCGGTTTTTCCTCTTCGAGCGAAATATCTTACGCGCGATAGCCGGATGGAGCATGGGCACGCCGGAATTCGAAGTAAAAGTGGAATTCGGTCGCCATATCTATTACCACGCCGAAGCGGGAATGAAAATTCGCACGCGCCTTACCGAGCTTCGCACTGCCGAGGAAACAACCGATAAATTTCAGTCCGAAGATATTGCTGAATTTTTCGCAGAGTTAATTTATTCGGAAAGCCCCGCGCATTTTGTTGCCGCGCTGTATGGCGTAGTGCTGCCGCATTTGAAGCAAGCGTATCAGGAGCATTCCGCGCATACCGATCAAGTTGCCGATGCGCCGACTGTCCGCCTCATCAAGCAAACGCTTGTTGATTACGATGAAATGATCGCATGGGGCGCGGGCGCAATTCAAGCGTACATTCAAGGTGGATATGAAGAAGCAGCATTGCATAAATGGCAATATCACATCGAAAAATTACTGCGTTCGTTCGGTGGCATTGTTGGGCAGGCTGGAAGCACTGCGCCACGCCCCGAAAAACTTCGTTCCGCTGGCAAGCCTCCCTTCGAGCGCTCCTTCATCGCCACCCGCGATCCGCGCTTCGGAACTTTTGAGCACACTTACGAATACCATGTTGCCGATAACGGACAGTTGCAATACGAAACGGATTTCGATAAAACGCGCCTCACGCTCGTCCGTACGCAGCGTGATGAAATGGACGCCATTGAAACCTTCGGCAATGTGCTCTATGAAATACGCGACGTGCCGTTCGGCTTCGATTACGATCTTGCGCGTATCATCTGGGATGAAACGCGCCACACCGAGCTTGGGCATAAATCCATGGAAGCGTTGGGATACAATCCCTACGATCTTCTGAATCGGTTGTTAGGAATTAAAGTACGCACGAAAATGCCTGCGCTCTATTCCTTTGCGGAAATAAATCTGTTCGGCGAAGCCAATATCGTGCAGGAAGTATTGCGCTATGCCCGCGAAGCATACGAAAAGGGCGACGATCTCACCGGGCGCGTCTTCGATTTCGTCAATGCTGACGAACGCACCCACCTCAGCAAAGGCGTTCATTGGTTAAAACATATCTTCAAAACCGATTCCGTGCAAGAGATCGAACAAAAAACGAAGCAAGTAGCCATCGACCGCCTGATCGAACTGGGAATTATCGATCACGAGGTCGCGTTGACGATCTCGCACCGGGAACTTGCAAAAATTATTGGGGAATGATATGGGACGATTATTAGAACTCAGAAACAGGCGAAAAGACATTCTTGAAATCGCCGAACGACACGGAGCAAAAAACATTCGTATCTTTGGCTCGACCGCTCGCGGCGAAGATACACCCGATAGTGACATTGATTTCCTTGTTGATTATGGTACGAAAGTTTCGTTCCTTTTTCCAGGCGGGTTTCTTGCAGACCTTGAACAGCTCCTGCATTGCCACATCGATGTGGTAACGGATCGCGCCCTGCGACCACCGATGAAGGACATCATTTTACGAGAAGCTATCGCTTTGTGAAAGATCATATCTGGATTCATTACATTCTTTCGAGTTGCGGCCTGCTGAGGGAGTATGCTCCTGAATCGTTTGAAGCGTTCGAGAACGATAACATGACGCAAGATGCAATACTCTATCGCCTACGCATTATTGCAGAGTCGGCAAATCGCCTCAGCCCTGAATCAAAGCAGCTATCCCGCCTCGATTGGAATGCCATCCGCGGGTTCCGCAACGTGCTTACACACGAGTATCATTTAATTGATCTCGATCGAGTGTGGAGTATGCTCTTCGATGACATTCCTGTTCTCGAACTTGAGATCAAACGACTCCGTGACTTGCTCGAAACACAACCGTAATGAAGCATCTCACGAAATCGCTTTGACGATCTCACAGCGGGAACTGGCGAAGATTATTTGGGAAATAGCACAGAGCGCGTGATTAAAAATGATACGACCCGCTCACCAAAGGTATAACCTCGAACGGGGTGCCGAACACATATTGGCCGAGCGTCTCCATATTGCTGGCGCCGGCTTTGTAGAGCGAGAACACTACGGCGGCGTCGATCGTAAGGTCGTTCTGGAAATACCGGACGGAAAACACGGTGGGAACAATTCCGAAATCCTCGATAAAATAGAGTTCCAGCGCCACCTTTAAGTTCTCGCCCACGCGCATATCGCCGGACACCCCGAGAAAGGAATTCTTCGGATAATACAGCGCGCCCGATGAATCGATCACCCCGCTTTGGTAGGACATACCGCCCAGCACGGAAAGCTCCGATTCCCACGTTCCATACGTAAGCGCAAGATATGGGAACGCAATGCGGGTAGTATTCACCACTTTCGAATAAATATCCTGAAAACCTGCCGAGACATTCCACATATCCCAGGAAAGCGCCGTGACCTTTATTCCGCCGGTTAAGGTCGTAATAGAAGGAGTAAGAAACGGCATGAGCACGCCGCCGGCATTCAGGCTGAGCCAATAGGTCGGCCCATAATTAAGTTCCGCTCCGGCGATCATATAGTCCGTTAGAAAAAAACTTCCCTCGCCGAATGCGCGTCCGTTCGGCAGCAGAAAATCCTGCGACGCAAGCGGATCGGACGCCACATTATACTTTGCGGAGAAGAAATCCTCGCGCCGGTCATTCTGCCCGGACCAATTATCGACATACTGCAAGTCCGGATACGTAAAATAAAGATTCCCATAATCGGTCGCAAGAATAACATGCGCTGTATCGTCAAACAAATAGCGAAAGCCTTTGAAAATGTCAAAATCTTTGGTGGCAACAGTAGAAGTATCTGATAACTTTGGCTTCTGGAGAAGGCGCGTGGTTCCGTTGTTCTGTGCGTCGGTGATATTTTTTAATGCGGCTCGTTTCAACGCATCTTTTTGCACCCAATTAAAGCGATAATCAATGGCATAGCTAATGCGATCGAGCGGAATTTCAAGCTGCCCATAGGCGGTTTCAACAATGATACGATCGGGCAATGGCCGCGCCAGCACTAACACATAAAATTCCGAAGAATCGTTAAGCACGAGCTTCACATAGCTATCCGGCGTCAGCTTATCGGGCGACATTTGCGCAAATGCCTGACCTCCGAATAATAGGAGAAGTAAAATTAAATGTCATCCTGAGCGGAGCAAACCTGCGCGACAGCGCAGGTTTGCGGAGTCGAAGGATCTCCGGACATTCACCACACAGTGAAACTGCCAGAGATCCTTCGACTCCGTTTTTCTCGACTTCGTCGGGAAAAACTCCGCTCAGGATGACACTTGGATTGAGTTGCATTACTTTGTCTTAACGTTTTATCCTTCCCGGATTCGCTTCGGCAAATTGCTTCCAATTCTTAACGGATTTTCGGCCCGCCGACGGCAACCGATCGTTCCCGAACCGAGCCGCGTGCGTGATCGCGACGGCAAGCGCATCGTAGGCGTCCGGTAACTTTTTATCTGCCGGTTTTAATCCAAGAAGCGAACGAACCATAAATTCTACTTGATCTTTCGAGGCATTTCCGTTCCCGACGACCGCGCGTTTAATTTCGCGTGGCGCGTATTCCGCAGGCGAAACGTCCTTCAGCATACTTGCAAGCATTGCCACACCACGCGCATGGCCTAACTTCAGCGTCGATTGCACATTCTTGTGATAGAATGCGGACTCGATCGCAACGGCATCGGGTTCGGATCGCTCGATCACTGCGGTAAGCCGTTCGAAAATAACACGCAGTCGAACAGCCAGAGTTGCAATCTTCTTCGATTCGATCGTGCCGTATTCGACGAGCGTGAGCACGCCGCCCTTACCGCTCGTTTCGATCACTCCGTAGCCCGTCACAAGCGTTCCCGGATCGATGCCAAGAATTTTCATCGCGTGCCCCTCAGCCGATTCTTTATCCAGCAGTTAAACGTAATTAGCATTTTTTGTGGATTCGATACTCTGATGCGTTTTGCAAATACATTATACTTTTTGCGTTCGATCTTGCCAAGAATGCGAAAATAAATCGCGTCCATGATTTCAGCAGCGATCATGGATGTGCGTTCCTCGGGAAGTAATAGTGATCGTGCTTTCAAATAATAATTCCGGGCGCGTTCTGTTTCAAATTTCATTAGTGCGATAAGGCGCTCGTCATAACGAGAAGATAGAAGGCTTTGCTCATCATATCCAAACGTGCGCAGGTCTTCTAATGGTAAATAAATTCTGTCTTTCGCGGCATCTTGTTTAATATCGCGCAAGATGTTCGTAAGTTGCAGCGCGTAACCAAGATTGATCGCATATTCTTTTGTTTGCTCGTGCTCGAATCCAAAAACCTGAATGGAAATGAGACCGACTACACTTGCAACGGCATAGCAATACTCGCGCAGTTCCTCGAATGTTTCGTAGCGCGCTTTGTGGAGATCCATTTCAACGCCATTGATCAGCTTAAACAGATATTCTTTTGGAATATGGAACTCACGAACGGTATTTTCCAATGCCCGCATCACGGGATGCGTTGCAGTTCCCACATAACATGCTTCGACTTCCCCACGCCATTCGGCGAGAAGTTCCTGCTTATTCGCTACGGTATCTTCATCTACAAGGTCATCGGTGTAGCGGCAAAAATCATAGACGCGCTGCATAGCCTCGCGCTTCCGTTTGGGCAGAAGCAGGAAGGAATACAGAAAATTGCTGCGCCGTGGGCCGGCGGGGGGTAATGCCATCGCTTATTGAACAGCAAGCGTGGATGCTAAACTCCACATATCGAAATCTGCATGTCATTCCCGCGAAAGCGGAAATCCAGCTGACTGCTTTGCGACACACTGGGTCTGGATTCCCGCTTTCGCGGGAATGACAATGAGGCTTATTTCTTAAATGCAGAAAGAAGCATTCTCATTTTTTCAATCGAAGATAGATCAGGCCGCGCCTCAACCGTATTCCCATTCCTCGAGCGAATCTTGCCGAGCATCATCCTCGCACCGGAGAGTATCGCGCGAAGTTCCAAACGTAAGCGGCCATTTACGCTTTCAGGAAGAGCGGTCCCATTTGCAAGCATTATCTCGATCCTATCACATTCAAAAAGAATAAGTTCCCGCGATCGAGATGAATGTACAATATCTTCCGCTCTCGAAATCCCAAATTGCATATAATCTTCGCGCGGGAAGTAAAATCTATTGTTGGATAAATCTTCCTTGGCATCCTGAAGAAAATTGATGAGTTGCAGCGCGGTACAAATATCATTCGACCACCCTATTCTTTCCTTATCGCGGTAACCAAACAGTGCGAGCACTAACTGTCCCACCGGTTCGGCGGAACGAGTGGTGTACCAATGCAGATCGTCATACGTTTCGAAACGGACGTTGCCGCGCGCATCGAATGCAAACGCATCGAGCAGCAGATCGAATGGCTTGATAGCAAGATCGAATTTGCGAACTGTATCTTGTAATGCGAGAAAAATGGGATCGTTCGGATGCTCATTGTTATAAATAGAATGAAGCTTTGCACGCCAATCAGCAAGTAACTTTAACCTCTCTTCGCTTGAGCGATGCGGCAGGTCGGCAAAATCATCCGCCGTGCGCATGAAGGCATAGAGCGCAAAGAAATGCTTGCGCAGCTTGCGCGGAATAAGCGCCGAGCCAACGGGAAAATTCTCGTAATGGCTGGTTGCGATCTTTCGGCAATGATCGTAGGCCTCGGTGAGGGAGGGATTTGTCACGCCCAAGTCTATTTCAATAACGCAACAAAACCAGCTTGCTCAAAATGTTTATCTCCGGTGAGCGCTTCTTTGATTCCCAGATCACGCATGACGATGAAGGAAGTATAATCGGTGAGAGACCAATCTTTATCGGTGTGCCGATGGAAGTAGGTTAGAGCGCGATCAAACAGATCGCGGGAAGCCTCGATGATTTCGCAATTTGGCAGTGAACGTAAATGAAGGAAATACTCATGCACTTGATCGCGGACCTCTGAACCCGCCAACGCATCCGCTACTTCCATCAGTACCCAGTCTGTTGTGACGAGATTGGCGCGCATGGATTTCGAAAACTCAATTACACGATCGTGAAATTGATCCTCGTGATTAATCCGCGCAATAAAATAGTAAGCATCCGCGAAAACGATTTTCATTTTTTCGGATGCCCATGAACATAATGATCGATATTCGCCGCCAAGTCTGGCGGCAAATCAGTGGCGATGCCATCGTATTGCTTTAGCATTTCATACAAAGTAGGGATTTCTTCGTCCTCCGGAATCACGCGCACGGTTATCCCACTCGGCCAATCCACGTCCATATCTGGAGGGAGCACCACGCGGCCTTCTTCGTATTTCGCTGTTATTGGTTGGTATGTCATAATATCACCTCAATTCAACCTAACGCAGGTTCCAGATGGGAAATTCATTCCATTAAGTTCTGTCTTATGAAAATCTTCGGAGCCGAACGCCGTTCATTTGCGTTTGAGGCATTCGATTTATGGAAGCTCGCCGAAACGCCACTTGGATTCACCGATTCGCTATGTTCACAGCAGCGTGCTGTTTTGCGCTGCTATTCGTTGGGGGGCTTGTCACGAGCCATCAGGCCGGGCTTTCCGTGCCCGACTGGCCGACGAGCTACGGGTGGAACATGTTCACCTTCCCGATGAAAGATTGGACGGGCAACATTTTTTACGAGCACACGCATCGGCTGTTTGCATCGTTCGTGGGTTTTTTGATTCTTTCGCTTGCTGTCGTTCTGCAAATATACGAGCCGCGTACATGGGTGAAGCGTCTCGGTTGGTTTGCGCTTGGGTGTGTGGTTATGCAGGGTATTCTTGGTGGGATTACGGTGTTAACGTATTTGCCGCCCGCCGTTTCCAGCGCACATGCGGGGCTAGGGCAAACGGTATTTTGTTTAACGATCGGTATTGCAATGGTTACCGGCAAGGGATGGGAGCAAGTGACGAAAAGGACGGAGAAGACAAAGTGGGGAGTTAGGACGCTTTCGCTTATTACCGTTTGTGTTATATTTACACAATTAATGATTGGCGCGGTGATGCGCCATACCTATTCCGGACTTGCAATACCGACGTTCCCATTTGCTCCGAATGGAAGTATCGTTCCCGATTTTACATCGTTTGGTGTGGCCATTAATTTTGCTCACCGCGTGGGCGCATTTGTGGTAACTATTATGATGTTCCTCACGGCTCGGACGCTCTTTCGCTGGCATCCGCGCGAAAAGGGACTGGTATTTCCGATGATGTTCGCTATGCTATTGCTTGGCATACAGATCACACTCGGCGCCATCACGATATGGAGCCAGAAAGCTGTTACGCCAACAACGCTGCACGTTTCCTGCGGCGCAGCGATATTGGGAACGATGGTTTATATTATGGTGAAGAGCAGGCATATGCTTTCACCGGTAACTCACTCGGCAAGTACTGTTTTAATACCTTCGGCGGCAAAAAGTTAACGATGGACTCAGCACTTAGCACTCAGCACTCAGCACTCCCCTCGCCATCGTTCGATTGGAGGCAGTTGCTGCGCGATTTTTACGATCTCTCGAAACCGGGAATCGGGTTTTACTCGCTGCTGACAACGGCAACATCCTTCTGGCTGGCCTCAGTGGGATTTAACGTTACGCTCTTCATTCATACGATGATCGCAACCGGTCTCGTAACATGCGGCGGCGGAGCGCTCAATCAAGTGCTTGAGATCGAAGCTGACGCACGAATGCGGCGCACCGAAAAACGCCCGCTTCCATCCGGCAGAGTTTCTCCGACGATGGGGCTTTTGTTTGGCGCGGTTATGTCCCTCGCTGGCGTTACCTATATGATAGCTTTTGTTGGAAGTCTTGCAAGCATACTCGCCATTGCGACGCTCGGTGGATATTTATTCGTCTATACACCGCTCAAGAAAAAAACGCACCTCTCGACGCTTGTGGGAGCGTTTCCGGGCGCAGTTCCCATTCTGATCGGCTGGGCTGCGGTGCGCGGCTCGCTTAATTTAGAAGCATGGACGCTCTTCGCCATTCTATTTTTGTGGCAGATACCGCACTTCCTCGCCATCGCGTGGATGTACCGCAAGGATTACGCACGCGCCGGGTTCCCAATGCTGACCGTCATCGATCCCGAAGGCTCGCGCGTTGCGTTTCAAGCGCTGAGTTACACATTAGTTCTTATTCCGGTTAGTCTTCTGCCATCGCTTCTAAAAATGACCGGCCCGATCTATTTTGCTGGCGCGCTGCTGTTGGGGATTGGTTTCACCATTGCCGCTATTCGTATCGTTAATGCACGTACCAACACCACGGCGAAACAACTGCTCTTTGCTTCGATCATTTACCTCCCTGTTCTGCTTTCGTTGATGGCGATTGATAAGCAATGATCGGCCTCGGCGATGGAACGAAATTAGTGTGATTTCTGCTTTAATAATTGCTATGTTAGACACTCTCGAAAAACGAGCGACGATTGAGGATTATGAACGCCTCCCAGAAGGCGCGCCCTATCAACTCATCGCCGGAGAATTAATTATGACCCCAAGTCCCACACCATTTCATCAAAGTATTATTTACCAACTCATTCTTGAGCTTGGCTTTTTCGTAAAGCGAAATAAGCTCGGGAAGATTCTCCCGGCCCCGATCGACGTTTATCTGAGCGATGAAGACATCTATCAACCCGATCTCATTTTTATCCGCGCCGATCGTGCGCGTGGGATACGCAAGGATAAGCTCCGTATCATTCCCGATCTTGTTGAGGAAGTGCTTTCGCCATCTACGGCGTATTACGATCTTACTCGCAAAAAAGAAATGTATTGCATTTCCGGGGTAACCGAGTACTGGATCGTCAACCCGGAAGCCGAAACGATCGAGATTATGGTCAAACACGGCGAGATTTACCAAACAGAGCAATTCTTGCATAAAACCGATACTCTGGAATCCGCCATGTTTCCCGGATTTACAATGAAAATCGAGAACATTTTTGAATTCTAAACTATAATAAATGTGTCTTTTCTTTCACGAACTGCTATCGGATTCTCTATGTTCTTTTATCTAAGGTCAAAAGCAGTATGAAACGCAAACATATTATCGCTCTCGTTATCGCAGTCGTTTTTATCGGCATCGCGGCGTTCGCGTTGCTCGATAATAAGATCGACTACTCCGATTTTGAAAAAGCCGCTTCCAGCGGACGGCGCGCGCAGGTTTCGGGAACCTACGAAAAAGATAAAGGCTCCCATTACGATGTAAATTCCAACACGTTCTCTTTCTTTATGAAGGATCGTGAAGGCCATGAAATGCCCGTTAAATTTGCAGGTATGAGGCCGAATAATTTCGAAATTTCGCCAAGCGTGGTCTGTGTCGGCAAAGTCGAAGGCGGCGTGTTCGAAGCGTCGGATATTCAAACGAAATGCCCATCGCGGTATGAAGGCTCAGGGAAAATGCAGGGTTCGAGTTCATAAAACGATCTATTGAGTCCCATTCAGAAACCCAATGCTCGGTAACATCGCATTAGCAGTAACGCTCACCGCCTCGATCACGGGGATGGTGCTCTATACGCTTGCGGCGCGTGGAAGAACCGAGCTAACCATCGTTGCGCGCCGCGCCACGCAGCTTGCGATCTTGGGAATGCTCGTTGCATGTGGAACGCTCCTCTATTATATCTTCAATTATCACTTCGAGTTTAATTATGTGTATGAACACGCATCCCGCAAGCTAAGTAAGTTCCTGCTGTTCTCGACGTTTTACGCGAGCCAGGAAGGTAGCTTCATGCTCTGGGGTTTGTGGACTTCCATTATCGCAGCATTCCTTATCGGCTATGCCCGCCGCCAGCGATACGAAGCGCATGTAATGGCGATCTTCCTTTCGGTGCTCGTTTTTATCTCGATCATGCTGCTGGCGAAAAGTCCGTTCGAGACTATATATGCGGCAAATCCCGGCGAAGCGATAAAGGGATTCATTCCAGCCGATGGAAAAGGATTGAATCCCTCACTTGAAAATCTTTGGATCGTGATCCATCCGCCGATGCTGTTTTTGGGATTCTCGCTGCTTGCAGTTCCCTTCGCGTTTGCGCTCGCGGGACTTATCAAACGCGATTATCAGGGATGGGTACTCACTTCGATGCCGTGGACGCTCGGCGCGGCGATGGTGCTTGGTTTCGGAGTGATGCTCGGCGGTTTCTGGGCGTATGAAACGCTCGGCTGGGGTGGTTTCTGGGCATGGGATCCAGTTGAAAACGCAAGCTTGCTTCCCTGGCTCGTAACCGTTGCCGCTGCGCATTCGATGCTCACGCAAAAACGAACCGGCGGACTCATCCGCACGAACATTGCGCTCACGCTGCTTGCGTATGCGCTGGTGTTGTATGGTTCGTTCCTCACGCGCTCCGGAGTCCTCGGCGATGCCTCGGTTCATTCGTTTGCCGACCCGGGTTTTCTGGCCTTTAACATGCTGGTGATCGCGCTCGGAATTTTTATCGTTATTCCTTATGGAATTTTTCTATGGCGCTGGCGCGAAATGTCCGGCTTCGCACAGGATTACAAAATTCTCTCCCGCGAAACAGGGCTTTCCATTGCATCCGCGCTTTTAGGCGCAAGCGCACTCGTAGTTTTTATCGGCACGAGCGCGCCATTATTGAAGAAAAAAGTCGAGACTGGTTTTTACAACAATCTTCACATTCCGCTCATTATTGTGTTGCTCGTGGTCAACGGACTTTCGCTCTTGCTAAAATGGCGGCAATCGAATTGGACTGAAGTTTGGAAAAAATCGATCACCGCGCTTATTGCTGCGGGAATTTTTACGATCGGCGTAGTTCTTTTGGGCGTTCACGACCCAGCGTTTATCGGCGTTTGTGCATCGGCATTTTTTGCGCTGTTCGTCAATCTTGAGATCGGGTGGAAGATATTGCGCGGACATTGGAACCTTTCATTCGATCGTTCCGCGCCAACAAGCCACGATTATATACGTCGGCTTTCTACGGCGCTTTCCATTACGTTGCTGCTCGGCCTCATTTCTCTGCTTGTCGGTTCCGCCGGCGATTACAATTTATTCGGCCCCGCCATCACGCAATATTGGCCGTACTTCGCGATACTTTTTGCGACACTCATCACGATCTTCGTGATCGCCGGATACCCAAAATTTGTGTTCGATACCAAATTTCTCGGCGCGTACGTCGCGCATATCGGCTTGGCAATTTTTGTGATCGGCGTGATCGCTGCGAATGGTTACACCAAACGCGATGTCATTCGATTGCCGATCCACAAACCAACCACTGCGTTTGGCGGAAAATACACGCTGACGTTTAACGGGATCGAAACTGCGCCGAACGAGCATACCTATTGGCTCATTAATATCGCTGATAAGTCGGGGAACATCGGCTTGGCGAGACCGCTTTCGTTCATGACCGATTTCAACCAGCATCAAGCACCCATTCTCAATCCCGGCATTGTAAAATACGCTTCGCGCGATCTTTATTTTACCTTGATGGCCGCTGAATACGAAGGCGGCATACCGAGAGACACGCTCGGCAAACTTCAAGAAGCGAATGTGCTGGATGGCAAGCTCCAAATAAAATTTATCAACTTCGATTTCCCGGCGTCCGAAAAAGCTAAAATGTTTTCGCAGCAGCCGTTCCATGTGAAAGCAACGGTCGTTGCAAGCACTCCGGCAAAACCTGCGGGCGATACGCTTATCTTAGGCGTGACAAGGAACCCGGCAACGGATGAAGCAAAAGAAGACGACATTTTGGTTCCAGGAACGAGCTTTCATGTTCAGCTTGGGCAGTTGATGCCGGATATGCAAAATCCTGCGAATTCGAAAGTAGTCTTGCGTTATTTTGACGATCAGCATTTACCTCCCGCGCCCACGGAAGTAATTACCGTCGAAGCATTCGTCAAGCCATTTATCAATCTTGTGTGGGGCGGAATCCTGACGCTGGTGCTGGGCTTTGCATTCTCCGTTGTTCGCCGGCGCAAAGAGGCGCTCGTTGCCATCGATCGCGCAGAACGAATGTACGAGAAGCTGCTCACAAGCGATCACGCAAAAATGATTCCCGATGCTCCGGCGATGGAAAATCTCCGCACTCCGCCCCTGTTGATCAAAAAGAAACGCGACTCAACGGCGTGATCTACATCGAATGAATATCCATCAATGTTCTCGCTCGATCACATAACGGGCGAATTGATGCAGCGCCTCGCGTGATTCCGATTCTGGCAATACCATCAGCGCTTCGATAGCACTCTTTGCATATTCTTCTGCTTTCGCGCGCGCGTAGGCTATGCTGCCGAAAGAAGTAACAAAATCCATTACTTCCTGATAGGATTCCTTCCCAGCCTTGCCGCTTTTTACAAGACTGATGATCCGTTTCTTCTCGCTCTTTTCCGCTTTTGAAAGCGCGTGAATGATAGGTAGCGTGAGTTTTTTTTCTTTGAGATCCGCTTCCACCGGCTTGCCGATTTTTCCGTTCGACGTCTCGAATCCAAAAAGATCGTCTCGTATTTGGAATGCTATACCGATTGATTCACCGTAATTTTTGAGTGCATCACGATAAGAATGTCCGGCGACACTCGCTGCGCCAAGCTCACAGCAGGAGCTTAGGAGCGATGCCGTTTTATCTGCGATAATGCGGAAGTACGCGGCTTCATCGATATTAAGCTGCCGCGCTTTTTGTAATTGGTAGAGTTCCCCTTCGGACATTCTTCGCACCGCGTTCGAAGTGATCTCTAAAAAATGATATTCGTTCGTTTTAACCGTTCGTAGCAATCCCTGCGCGAGAAGATAATCGCCCATGAGCACGCCAACTTTATTTTTCCAGAGCGCTTTGATGCTTGCAAAACCTCGGCGGAGTTCCGAATCGTCGATGACGTCGTCATGCACGAGTGTCGCTGTATGCAGAAGTTCCACAAGCGTGGCTGCGCGATACGTTGCGTCATTTACTTTGCCGCAAGCTTTCGCAGATAGCAGCACCAGCATCGGGCGAAGCTGCTTGCCTTTCGTGCGAATAAGATATTTCGCCACGAGATTTACGAGCGGAACGTCCGAAACCATCGAGCGGCGGAATTCGGCGTTGAATTCCTTCATCTCGCACTCGACTGGCTGAAGTATATTACTTAATTGGGACATGAATCCTTCTACTATTACGACATTCTAATCGCTTCGGCCTTCCTTCGCTGACGCGTAGCGAACGCGGTTGCGCCAATGGAAAGCTCGAAGAGCGCCCAGAGCGGGCCGAACAAAATAAGCTGTAATATCGGGTTCCCGCCGGGCGAAAGCACTGCCGCGATCGCAAGCAAAATGACAATGGCATGGCGACGGTAATGCCGCATGAACGCCGGTGTTAAAATTCCCATTCTACCGAGGAAATACGCGACAAGCGGAAGCTCAAATACAATGCCAGACAGCAAAATAATTTCCAGAAACACCGATAGATATTTATCGATCTGGATCATGTTCTGCACGTTGCCGATGATGAAGCTCATCGAAAAATCCAGTACCATTGGCAGCATCACCCAATACGCGAACGCGAGTCCGCACATGAAACTAAGCACGGTGAAAAATGTGATCTGCCCGATATATTTCCGCTCTTTATCCTTCAAACCGGGCGCGACAAATTTCCATATCTGCACCAGCGTATATGGGAACGATACAATAACTCCGCCCCACAGCACGATTTGCATCCAGACAGAAAGCTGACCATACACTTCCGTGTTCAGCAGCTTCATCGGAGGGGTCGTCTTCATCGTGGGCAGCAGGATCACGTATTCCATGATCTGATCGAAGAAGATCGCACAGAGCGCCATGCCAACGCCGATCCCGATCACCGCGCGCACCACCACCCAGCGCAGTTCTTCCAGATGCTCCCATACGGACATCTCCTGATCGGCTGTTTTCGGTTCGTTGGTATCCGCTTTGCTCATTGCCCGCGATAAACGCACAACTGGGCGATTTCGTCACCGAAGCGGCAGTGAAAGGGCCGTAGGCCCGGCCCGTTTGTAGAATTTGTACATAGAGAAAATTAAAGCTCCGTTAGGAGCGACCAATTGGCCGCTCCTAACGGAGCTTGATTGTTTAATTAATCAATTGATTTCTACAAACGGGCCACGGCTACGCCGTTTATCATTTCTACGCAACTATTCAATATTGCTCTTCCCCAAATTACACGTAGCGCAAAGGGTTTGCAAATTCTCCAGCACCGTCTCACCGCCTTTCGACCACGGCTTGATGTGATCGACGCACGAGGTTATTCATAAAGCGGGAACCGACTCGTTAGCTGTTTCACTTCCTCGCGCACATTCGCGATCAATTTCTCATCCGTTGGATTCGAAACTACGCGGTCGATCATCTCCGCGATCGCGTCCATTTCCGCTTCTTTCATGCCGCGCGTGGTGATGGCGGCGGTGCCGATGCGAATGCCGGAGGTGACGAGCGCGGGTTTGTCGTCGTAAGGAACTGCATTTTTGTTTACGGTAATGGCGGCTTTATCCAATGCTTCCTCGGCGGCTTTGCCGGTGATATTCTTACCACGGAGATCGGCAAGCATGAGGTGGTTATCCGTTCCGCCGGAGATAATATAAAATCCGCGTTTCACAAGTTCCGATGCTAGACGCTGGGCATTTTTAATAACCTGCGCGCCATACTTAGTAAAACTATCTTCGAGTGCCTCGCCGAATGCTACGCCTTTTGCAGCGATAACGTGCATCAGCGGCCCCCCCTGAATGCCGGGCATAACGGTCGAATCAATAAGTTCCGAGACCATCTTCGTGCGTCCGGATTTTGGCGCAACAGCGCCCCAGGTGTTCTCGAAATCCCTCCCAAGCAGAATTAATCCTCCGCGCGGACCGCGCAGCGTTTTGTGCGTAGTCGAAGCGACGACATGGCAATGCGGCAGCGGACTGGTGAGATGTCCCTTCGCAATAAGTCCGGCAGGATGGGCCATGTCGCAAAAGAGAAATGCGCCGACAGCATCGGCGATCTCGCGGAACCGCTTAAAATCCATATCGCGCGAGTAAGCGCTTGCGCCGACGGTGATCATTTTCGGCTTTACTTCATGCGCTTTTCGCTCGACATCCTCATAATCAATATATCCCGTTTCTTTCGATACGCCATACGCATGAAACTCATACAGCTTCCCGGAAAAACTTACCGGAGATCCGTGCGTGAGATGTCCACCTTGCGAAAGATTCATTCCCAGCACGCGGTCGCCGGGTTTCAGAAAGGTAAAATACACCGCCATATTCGCTTGGGAACCGGAATGCGGCTGCACATTCGCGTATTCCGCGCCGAAGAGCCTCTTCACGCGGTCACGCGCGATATTTTCTATAACATCGACGAATTCGCAGCCCCCGTAATACCGCTTACCGGGATAGCCTTCGGCATATTTATTGGTGAGTACGCTTCCTTGCGCTTGCATCACAGCGGCGGATGTAAAATTCTCGCTTGCGATAAGTTCCAGTCCGTTCTGCTGGCGTTCCAGTTCGAGTTCGATGGTGTTGAAAATTTCGGTATCCATTTGTTTCAACTATGATTTATAGAAACTCCGATTAAGTTAATTTGTCATTCTGAGCGGAGCAAATCTCCGCCGCATCGTGGGCGATGCGGCGGAGATTTGCGAAGTCGAAGAATCTCTGGCAATACAAGAGATCCTTCGACTCCGTTCGTTTCTCCTTCGTCGAAACGAACTCCGCTCAGGATGACATCTTGGACTTACCAAGACATTCTTTAGTTCATTTCTCATTGCTCATCATTTTTTCAATGCGTGCGATATGCCGGCCGCCATCGAATGGCGTGGAGAGCCATATCTCCACGATCTGTAAAGCGATTTCCTGCGAGATCATTCGCTCGCCGAGCGATAGCACGTTGGCATCGTTGTGATGGCGCGACAGGCTTGCGGTTTCGTCGTTCCAGCAGAGCGCACAGCGTATGCCATGCACCTTGTTCGCCACCATTGCTTCGCCGTTGCCGGAACCGCCGAGAACGATTCCCCGCTCGCACTCGCCGTTTGCAACCGCTTCGGCAGCAGGGCGAATAAAATCCGGATAATCCACCGGCGCAGTGCTTGAAGTTCCAAAATCCTTCACATCATGACCGGCAGCGATCAGCCATGCTTTGATGGCTTCTTTATAGATAAAACCTGCATGATCGCTGGCGATGGCAATTTTCATAAGAGTGCTAAAGTGCTGAGTGCTAAAGTGCTATTGAAAAGAAATGTATAATTTTCCAGCATAATTCCCTACCTATCGTGAAGTACTCAGCACTTCAGCACGAAGCACTTCAGCACTTAGCGCTTCTTCATCATTGCCTTCTGGATGGTGTGAACCATTGTTCGGAAAAACTGATGTCAGCGCCTAAACGCACGAAGGTATCGTTCGGTGCGGTACCGGCATTCACGGGCGCGCGTTGGCCGACGACGAGCGAAAGATCGAGCATGGATTCATAGCTGATCGGAATACCTGCGCCGGCAGAAACATAATATTCACGCACGCCGCCGGATGGTTGACCGGTAGGGCTAACCGGATCGACCGGCAGCATACCATACGAGAACCCTAACCGCAAACCCCAGCGATCGAAACCGGACGAGGAACCAAATTCATTATTCAGATTCGGAGCGCGCTCGATACCAAGCGCCAAACGATTGCTATTTTTAAGAAGCGGATCGCCGGAAATAGCTTGCTGGGCAAAGACAAACCCCGTGGAGAAATTCTGCGCGAAATAATCGGCCTCCACGCGGTAACGTTTATTGACGTGGAACGAAATACCGGCAGAGAACGAAGCGGGATAACGCCCCACGCCGCTCGAATCGATCGTGGTATCGTCCGACGAAGAGATCGGCGTGTTGATGACTTCGTCCGTCGCATTAAGTTTTGCGGCAAAGCTGTACGTTGCGCCGATCGTGATGCCGCTTAACGCGTCGGAGATCGAATCACCAATGATCTGCAATCCAAAGGTTGGCCGCACGCCATAGAAAAGATAATCGCGTTCGGATTGGCTCGTTGCTGCTTCGGAATCCGTCCACGCAACCTGGTCGATATGCCGAATATCTCCCGTAATAAGATCGAGCCTCGCACCCAATGCGATCGCGGGAACGGGGCGAGCTGCTACGCCTGCAAACGCGAGATTCGTTCCGCCGCGAATGATATAGCTTCTTGAATTTGCAGAATCGTTCACATCGATATCGTCGCTGGCATTCGTGAGCGGTACATAGCCGAGCGCGATCGTAGCACGGAATCGATCCCAGACCGGTGCCCCGAACGATACGCCGCTGAACTGAATATTTTGCTGCTGATCTACGATTCCGCTTTGCGTTGCATTATCATAATTATATTGCAGCGATGCATTGAAGCGCGCGCGCGCGATCCACGTCCAATCCGCAGGATTGAGATCGTTGACGATGCGCATACCATCCAACGCCACACCGGTGCCGCCTAAGGCTTCGGTCATAGCATTCCCGGCATTCACAGGCAGCCCAAAACCGATTACGTTATACGGCGACCCCTGAGCATGGCTCGTATTCGAAAATCCGATGAGAAAAAAGAGAAATAAGGCCCATTGCGCCCTACGGTTTTGGTGCATTACTTCAGTTTAGAATATGAGAGGATGAAGTAGGGACGCAGAGAATCCGCGGCACCCGGTCCATAAAACGTCCATCGGTTCACCGTATAATCTTCAACACCGATCGAATACGGCGCAGGCTCGTAAAAACTGCGAGAGGAATAACCCGAACGCAGCTCGAATCCAAAATTTGTCGCGGTATCGCTAAGCCAGTTCTGTACTAATCCTCGAACCTGAAAACGCCAAGTGTCATACTTTGGATCTGTGAGATCGAGGTAACCATTCCCATCGAAATGTCCTCCGGAATCCACCGCGCCAAGCTGCACGATGTCCGGCCCAATTGTGTCGCTTTCTACATTAGAATGGCTCGAATTCGCTTTATCTATATGAAGCACGAGCGTAGCATTGTTGATCGTAGTAAACGCATTGAGATGCGCCGTATCCGTTGGCCGCGTAAGATTGAGATTGATGCGCTCACGCTGGCCCGAGCCTCCGCGAAGCGTGAACTCATTCGTTAGAGGTGCGCTCAACTCATGCACGTAAAAGAGATCGATGAGAGGAGTCGCGAAAACGGAATCGCCATCACTTAAATAATATTCGAGTTGTGGTACGGAACTCTCATCGCCGTAACTATGCATCGTACCAAAGCCGCGCACGTTGGTCATCGCATGGCTTCCTTCCATTGGCGCAACCACAAAATTGAAGTAAGCCGCACTAAGATTTTCCTTCCAAGTTGATGGAGGGAGCAAAATTGACAATATGCGATCGGTGGAATCCGGGAAAATGGTATCGATCGAGCCGAGCGGTACCGAAGCCGAGATAGTACTCCAGGGCAGCGTTGACACCGTATCGTAATCCTGATTCCCGCTGTAAAACCCAAACACATTAAAGCTGACCGTAGTACCCAAAGAAGTCACTGTATCTCCATAGGAACAATTCCCATCCTTAAGGAGCAATTTCACGCCCGTGATCATATTTACCGTATCTTGGGAAATCGAGGGAAACTGCAGCAGTGCCCATGCCTCCATCATATCACCACTCCCCACGTATGGTGTATTAACTCTCCCGATCATCATGAGCGTAGTGGAATCGGTAAGCGCATAGTCAATTCCGTTCAGCGAGTTGATCCCGTCCGGCGAGGTCGTGACGAATGGCCGGACGGTATCGTAAAACTGGATAAAACCGGGATCGCTGCGCACGCTCGTCACGGTTCCGATGGTATCGGAGTAATACTGCGCTCCGAGCGTGGAAATCCGATCGACACAGCCCGTAAGCGCAACGCCGAGCGCAAGGCCAATCGTAAGAATAAGGAAGGTGAATTTCAGCAAATTGTGATTTTGGGGTGTCACTCCGGCCATGACAATAGGTATTAATGTGCTTATGAACGACGATTCGGAGAAAATGAGGCGACCATAACCATCCCTTTAAGGATGAGAAAGGGCCAGTCGTTCCCCGTTATTGCGTTCGCGGAGCTATAATTATTGCTTTCCCGGTGCTTTGATCGCTTTTTCATAGATCTGCGCATATTCCAATGCCGAGCGATCCCATGAGAAATCTTTTTTCATTCCGTTCATCTGCATTTGTTGCCAGAGCGGTTTATCTTTTCGATAGACTTTAAGCGCATGTTCGATGGCTTTCCAAAACGCGCGCGCATCGTATTTTTCGAAGGTAAAACCCGTAGGCTTTGCGCGTGGATGATCCGCCGACGCATCCAGATCGATCACGGTATCGGCCAAACCGCCGGTCTTGCGAACAACGGGAACCGTTCCGTAGTGCATGGAATACATCTGGTTCAGCCCGCATGGCTCATACGCGCTTGGCATAAGAAAAATATCGCTGCCGGCTTCGATCTTATGCGCGAAACTATCGTGAAAGCCCGAATAAAAACCGATATGCTCCGGATGCTTTTGTTGCAGCGCCGTGAAAAGCTCTACATATTTCTTTTCGCCTTCGCCCAAAATAACAAGCTGCGCATCAGCCTCCACGATCTTGCCGATAATCTCCGCCACCAGATCGAATCCTTTTTGATCGATGAGCCGCGCGATCATACCAAGCACCGGACGGCCCTCCTCATACGGAATGCCCATATCGAAACACAAGTCCTGCTTGCAAGCTTCTTTCGCAGAAAAATCGCCTTCGGCAAAATCTTCGGTCGCATACGGACGAACGATGTTCACGTCGTTTGCCGGATCCCAAACAAGCAGATCGATCCCATTTAAGATGCCGTGAAGATCGTGTTTGCGTTTTGCAAGCAATGCGTCCAGGCCGCAGCCGAACTCCGGCGTGCGTATCTCTTCCGCATACGTTTTGCTTACCGTCGTGATGGCGTCGGCATACGCAATACCGGATTTGAGATAGGAAACCTGCCCGAAATGTTCCAATCCCTCGTTCGTAAAAAATTCCTGCGGAAGCCCAAGCTTTTCGAACGTCGCGGCTGGAAAATTCCCTTGATATTCCAAATTGTGAACGGTAAAAACGACTTTCGTATCTTTGAAAAGCGGATCGTCAGCAAAACGGCCTTTGAGCAGCGCGGGTACAAGTCCGCCCTGCCAATCGTTGCAATGAATGATGTCCGGCTTCCACAATAGCAATCGGCATAGTTCAAAAGCCGCGAGTGCGTAGAGCAAGAACCGCTCGTCGTTATCGGGATAATCCTCATGCGTTTTGGGATCGACATATAATCCGAGACGCTGGAAATATTCTTCGTTCTCCAGAAAATACATTTGTATCCGCGTCTTGTTCGTAAGAATTGCGGATGATTTCAAATTCGTAACGAGCGATTTTCCCGCGATCTCGAACTCCACGCCCTGCAAACGATTAATGAGGTGGATCTTCTGCTTCTTCTCACCAATAAATCCGTATTTCGGCATCATGACGCGCACGTCATGACCAAGCTCGCGCAAGGCCTGCGGCAGCGCCGCGCTGACATCTGCAAGCCCGCCCGTTTTTGCGAACGGATACACTTCCGTCGAAAGAAAAAGCACGTTTCGAGGGGTGATCGGAGGACGTGGGGAGGTCATGTGTTAGAGCTTAGAGAGGATGGTAACCGGTGCGCAAAGTAAAGGCTTCCGTTACCCGCAAAAACCGAATTTCAAGAATTGAGCCTAAAAATGTAGTATTTTAGTTTGATGGGTTATGTGCCGTTCGTGGAGTGCCGCGACACAAACAGCTACAAAAATACGGAATTTTGGAGGGTCCTCGCTTAAAACGAGTATTATCCCTCTAATTTACCCACCCGCTTCACCTGCTCCTTATTCCACGCGCTTTGTGCATCGCCGGATGAGATTGGGGTAGCAAACCACGCATCCAAAATTTCCTTCATCACCGGAACGGGCGTTGCGCGCAAACTAAGCGCCAGCACATTCGCATGATTATAAATACGCGCGCCGCGAGCCGTTTCCGCATCGCTACAAAGCGCACAGCGAATGCCATCAATTTTATTCGCGGCGATAGCTACGCCGGTGCCCGTCCAGCAGCAAACGATACCCTCATCCGCGCGGCCATCAGCAACCGCACGCGCAACATCCGCAGCCACGAGCGGCCAATCGCGGTTCGCTTCGCCAATCGTGAGCGGACCAAATTGCATTAGCTGATGTCCGCGCTGTTCAAGCTCGGATTTCAGGGCTTGCGTTAGTTCTGTTGCCGTGTCGCTGCCGATGGAGATTCTCATGTAATTACGAATTTCAAATTACGAATTAAAGAGGTCGTGTGTTCCCAAATTCATAATTATCTTGCCACACTCCCCTTCCGTGCTGTTTGCTCCTTATCGTTTCCTAACACAAGAAAATAATCGCCGCTGGCACTTGGGATGGGAATGGATGCGCGGTGCTCACCAACGGCGGTTTCGAGACCTGCGGTATGCGAAACATGCGTACCGGCAGCATTGTAAATATCGAGCGTGAGCGCGCTCGATGCATCTCTCGTGATATAATCCACATCCCAGTTCCCAGCCGATGCAGGGTTCGGCGCAACGGCAACAAAACTAAAACTGATGGGCTGCGCGCCGAGCAGATCCAGCAGATACGGATCGCCACACGCAAGCGCAAGCACAAATGGCGCGTCGGGAATGCTGCATAGTCCCAGCGTGGGTTCCGCGTTCGTTGCAAACGAATCGAGCGTGACCTCGGTAACCGTATCCAACGCTAACGAAACTTTGGCTGTCACAAAAACGAGTGGGAGCGAAAGCTGTGCCGTATTCGAAATAGTATCGAGCAGTGTAACCATCCCACTACACCCTCCGGGTTCAATAATAAGGGATGAACTCAGCACTTGCATATCACAAGTGTTTGCAAAATCCAAACCTGTTGGCGTAAGCAGATCGGTGTTGAACGATAGATGAAATGCGTAACTGTGGATGGAAAACGTGTCCGAAGTTGGTTCCAGCATGATGGGAATGTTTAGAACCTCACCTGCCGCGAGCGATGGCAGCGCGGGAATGTATGGCGTAGGCGCCGTAAGATTTTTTCCGATAACGGATAGCGTTGTATCGATGGCGTTCGCGCCGTTGTGAAGATGGATGGTCACAGAAACCGCACGCTCACCTGTGCTATCCGGCGTAAACATTACCGAAGTAGAATCCCACTGAGCAGATTGAATAGAATCGCCAAACTGTGCTATGGAAAATTCTTTCAGCGTATCGCCGGATATGGTGATGGCGTCCAGGCTAATTGCTGTACAACCGAAGTTCCCAATTTTTAGCGGCAACGTTACCGGCTGGCAATATTTTGTGAAAAGATACAGCGAATCCGTTGATAGCACTAACGGATCGGTAGCAATGGCGTTCGAGATACTGACAGAAATCGTTGTATCAAATGCTCGTTGCGCCGTATGCATCGCAAGCCGAAGCGTAAGCGTCTTTGCGTTCCCATTCGCCGGAGTGTAGGTGATGTGGATCGGCAGCGAGTTCCCGCCTTGAAGCGGCGACCCGGTCGTATCGTAGCTAACGGACATTTCGCTATCATCGCCAAGCAAAACAGAATCGAGATAGAGCGCGCCACATCCAAAATTACCGAGCGCCAGCGTATCGGCAAGCGCCAAACAGCTTGATGTTGCCAGCGTGATCGCATCCTGCGAAAGCGTCGCCGATTGCGGCAAGCTAACATTACTGGCTGCAATCGTGATCGTCGTATCGCACCTGCCCCATTTACCATGCGCAAAAATTTGCACCACTTCGCTCGATCCACCAGCGGAATCCGGCGCATACTCGATGCTCAAGCTATCGCCAATTTCGGGCGCTAATCCGGATGGCACATGCAGCAATGTAAAATTCCCGTTCGAAGAAAGCACGGAATCGAACAGAATGCTATCGCATCCCGGCGTGAGAAGATAAATAGTCGATAGCATCGGCTGACAGTATTTCGTTGCCAGCGTAAACTGGGTGCTATCCACAATAAACTGCTCGGGAACTGGCGCGGACTGTGCAAAGATCGTAATGGTCGTATCGTAATCGCGGCGACCTATGTGCGCAAACACTTTAGCAAGCAGCGTATGATCGCCAGCGGAGTCAGGGAAATAGGTAATTCCAATTGGGAATGAATCGTTATCGGGAACCGGCGCGGGAAATAGCGTGGAAACAGAAACTTCCCCGCTTGGCACTACGATGGAATCTAATATCATTCCTGAACATCCCAAATTGGCGAGACGCACGGTATCCACAGCATCCCCACACGCTACGGCGTTAAGCGAACACGAGTCCTTAGAGACAAACATGTTATTCGGAAGGCTATTATACGCATTGATGATCACATCGTGCGTAAGGGTATGTTCGGTATCGTGCCCATACACGCGAATTTGCGAGGTCGTATTTCCTCCCGTTGTTGGTGAATACAATAGCTGTATCTGCGCGCTATCGCCGGTGGTGAGGTTCTGCGGCAGGGAACCATCGTTCGGCAAACGCAAAAATTCCGTTCCCGCAAGAATAGAAACGGAATCGACCGAGAACGGAATGCAATTCGCACCGATCGCATAAAATCCGATCGTATCGCCGCACGGATTTGGAGACCAGCGAATGGTATCGACACTCAGCGTGAAGGAACCCACAAGCGTGCCATCGCCGCCATCGGTCGTTTTATACACCCCTCCAACCTGATCGAACGCATAGACGACCTGCCCCATACATCCGGCAACCACAAACCGCGTATCCCTGCTGTTCGATGGCCCATTGATAAAATGCCATGTTGCGCCGGTGTCATCCGAGCGGTACATTCCACGCTCATACGTGAACGGATCGCCGGCATAGATCGCGGTGTCCGTCTGGAAATAAAGCGTCTTGCCAGCGCCATCGATCGTACCGGTAAAGTGAATGGTCTGGAAACTGGCGCGCGTGCCCCATGTAAATCCGCCATCCCATGACCAGTTGATGGAACGATACGGCAAATTAAGCGTCGGCTGCGATTCATTCGCGCAAAAATAAATTCCCGCATTCGGCATCGCATACACCGACCACGATTCATACTGATCGCTGAGGGTTTGCTGCCAGGTTCGGCCTGCGTCCGTCGTAACCCAAAAGTTCTGACCGGGCTGCTCGTCGTTCATTTCTGTAACGACGCCATTTAAGCTATCGGAAAATGCGATGCCATTGCATCGGCGGAAAACGTGTCCGGAGTCCATGTTGCGCCGCCATCGAAAGAAAAATCCCCGCCATAGGGATCGGGCGGAGTGTAAGGAAATGCTTCGGCATCATCCCATTTTGTAATTTCAATGAGGCCATTCTGTGCATAGACGCTCGTGAGAACATCATCGCGATGAAAGGGATCGAACCATGTATCGCCGCCATCGGTCGTTTCCCAAAGCGCCGATCGGCCAAAGGTGCCGTTGTTGGGATAGGAAATGGATGAAAAGATCGAAGCAAAACCATTCATCGAGTCTATCATCGAGATCGAAGTAACAGCGCCGGGAATTGTTGTGGGAACCACAGATGGCGTAAAGGTCTGTCCGCCATCCGTTGTTTTGAAGATCGCGCAGGGCTGGGTTGAAAATAACCTAATTCCCGATCCGAGCAGCCCATGATTCTCATCAAAAAAATATCCGCAGCCGATGGGACGGTCGAACGTGAAAATATTAGTCCAGGTATTTCGTTGCGCTTGGAGCGGATGCGACAACCCCACGATCATCATCGTAATTATGAATGAGACACGCATCACGCGCGAGCCAAAGCGAGCACACTGCCAAAAATGGCATCGCCGAACGAGAAAAAAAGAGACTACTTCGCTCATGGAAGCGTTACGCTATGAAACCAACCTCCGTGAAAAAAGCCGCACACCTTGCCTTCATTATATTTGTGCTCATCTCAACGGTGAGCGCGGATAGCGCGCAGCGTCATAAAAAAAGTGCGGGACGAAAAACATCGTCATCCGCCTTAGAGCAGAAGCGCGCTTCCACGGAAAAAGCGCTTGCCAAATTGCAACAGGAGATCGCAAAGTATGAATCCGAGCTTCGCGAGCACGAAAAAAAGGAAAAACGCTCGAAGGAAAACATCCGCGCCTTCGAAAAACGGGAAGGGAGCCTAAAAGCTGCTATTGCGCGGCTGGAACAAGAAGCAGAAGACTTAGAAGGACAAAAATCCGAAATAGACGAATCCATAACGGAAACCTCTAATTTGCTCGAATCGCGCAAGGCTGCGTATGCGAAAAGCAGCCGTCAGATTTACATGCAAGGCGCGCTTACTCCGGTGGACGCGCAGGATCCTTTTCTTTCTCCGGTTTCTGCATCCGACCCTATTCGCATGTCCTATTACGCGCAGGTCATTTCGCGGGCACATGCGATGGATAAATCCCGACTGGATTCGCTGAAACAATCCCTCGGTGCATCCAGCGAAACCCTCGGCGCGACCATCGCTACCGAACAAGCGCAAATTGGAACTGAGCAGCAAGCATCCACCACGCTCGAACAGAAAAAAGCTGCGGAAGCAAGCGCACTCGCTCAAATTCAAACCAATAAAGCGCGACTGAAAAAACTTCTGGACGAACGCAAAGGCAGCCAAAAACGGCTGGAAAATATCATCGCAAATCTTGTGACAAAAGAACACTCGACGCGGCGCACCACCAAGAACCGTCATCATGCAACAACGCATGAAGAGGAATCCGAAAGCGATCTCGGGCTTGGCCCCGCGCATGGGCCGCACTCGCTCGATTGGCCGAGCACATCGCACCATATCATGCAAGGATTTGGCGAGCATCGCAACACAGAGTTGGGAACGGTTACCATGAATCTCGGTATCGATATTGCATCGGCGGAGGGTTCCAGCGTCCGCGCTGCCGCTGAAGGTGAAGTGGCGCTTGTTTCTTCACTGCCAAGCTATGGAACGGTGGTAGTCATTCGGCATTCGGGAGGTATTCACACCGTCTATGCCGATCTTGCATCTGCAACAGTACAAGCGGGAACCCATATTCGCGCCGGACAAACGATCGGCAAAAGCGGCGCGAGCGAAATGAGCGGGGCCGTCCTGCATTTCGAAGTATGGAAGGGAAAATCCCGGCAAAACCCGATCGGATGGCTGAAGTAATTACGAATTATGAATGACGAATTACGAATGGGGAATGAATTTTTTCTTCTTCAATAAATTGAGAGATAGATTGTCATTCCCGCGAAAGCGGGAATCCAGGCCCGTATTTACTCGAAGGGTCTGGATTCCCGCTTTCGCGGGAATGACAATGGGATTTTTATTCTTGGTTTTTCCAACCCAATTATCCGCGCAACCCATCAGCATTGCACTCACCGATCCTTCCACTGCACTCTTGCACACCGATAGCGCAACATGGAACGAAGCATGGATCGAGCTTTCCGGCGTTCCTCCCGGCGAGCAGCCTACGGTTGACGACATCCGCGTTACAAGCGGCAAGCGCGTTGCGGAAATTCTTTCCATCGATTCTGCGGGATGGAAATTCCGAAGCACGCTTGCGCTCAGTTTCGTGCTCGATAATTCCGGTTCCATGTTCCATGCGTTCGATTCGCTTACACGAATGTGCGATAGCATGGTGATACCGCTTCATCCCGGCGCGATAGGGCAAGCCATTACATTCGACGATCGTTATCGTGCCTCGACATATCTTTACACAAGCAGGTCATCTACGTTTATCGCGCAGCACGCATTCACTGATAGCATGGCTGCGCTTAGCAGATTCTGGCATTTTTACGATGCCATTCGCACGCAACTCACGCCGCTCTACGATGCCATCGGCGCGGCGGTAACGAATATCACGCATCGGCGTGAGCGAGGCGATACTGCACATAACGATGTCCTCATCGTCGTCACCGATGGAGAAGATAATGCAAGCCGCGCGCGCGTCGAGTTGATCGAAAAGTTATTAGCCAGCGCGAACCTGCGTTTGTTCGCCATTAATTTCCGTACGGAAGAAGATAACCGCCTCCAATGGCTTGCCCGAAAAACGGGCGGAGAGTATTTTACGGCAGATAACATTGGTGAGTTAAACGCACTGCTTCGATCTATTGGAAGTTCCCTCACCGGCCAATATCACGTTCGTTACCGGTTCCCAACGCTGGGGCCGAGCAGCGGACACTGAAACGTTAGCGTTTTCGTCCCCTGCCGGCGTAGGGAATTCCTGCGGTTGGTTGATAGGCAATCGCGACCGTCACATATTTATGGCCATTCCAATCGATGGTTATCGGAGAAATAGCCACTTGTGCATAGTGATTATCCTCCGTTACAGCGATAAACGCAGTGGAATACTGATTGCTGTCCGGCAATTGAACCTCGTAAATTGGGGCAACCCCGTTGACATAAGTAGAGAGGTCGTTCGAATAATATATTCCTTGTAAATTGTTCTCAGAAGTATCAATAAATTGAACCGGATGATAAAGCTTTGTCATCTTCCCTCCCGAAAATCCGATTAATGACGAAAGCGAAGGACTAACGATCGTAAGACCCGACATTTGGTTGCTGGGATCCGTGACCAACGCGAGATCGACAAGCGATTGATAGCCTGCGCTCACACTCATTCCAACGGACTCACCCAATTCAAAATCAAGCCCCCAGAATGGATAATAACTTGAATCATGATTTGAGTATAACTCGATATTAGAATAGTAATTGGCAGGCGCCCACACGATAGAACGCGATGAAGCATACTGATTGTGAACGGTGATCGTATCGGTTCCCACTTCGGGAACGAATATCACAGCGTTATTCGCCGGGTATTGTTCTATGAACGGCGAGATCACGAGGCCGCTCGATGTTTGAACGAATATAGTATCCGCACCCATATCAATAGCCGGACGCGACCATTGTACTCCGATCTGTTCTTCACCATACGAATTCGCTGCGATACTATCAATAACCCACAAGCGAATATCTTTTGCAGCAACCCATAATTTTACCGAATCGCTGGTAATGGCACCGGAACTCTCGGCAATGAAAGCAAATTCAAACAACCCGCCGCCCATCGAAGCAGAAATCGTATCAGTTATTTGCCACGTACCATCTTCGGGCGTCGGGCCTTCGTGCCGTGTGTGCTGCTCGATGGGATCGTAAAAATCAATATACGCGCCAGATGCGCCATAGCCGGAGGGCGTGAGCACCGTTACCGTAATCGTTACAGGGCCGGACACGATCGTCGTCGTATCCAGATCGGACGTAATAAGACGCAGTTGCTGCCCCTCCAGCGGATTCGTGGATGTTCTACACGCGCAAAAAATCGCGAGCGTTAGCAGACAGCAAATAGTAAATTTAGACATGTCAAGAATGTGTCGATAGAACGATAGTCATCACCGCTTTCGTCCCCTGCCGGCGTAGGGAAGACCCGGAACCCTTTGATACGAAAACGCGAGATAGACAAAACGGTAATTATCGTTAGTAGGATCGTGCATCACAGGCCCCACGGAGACCCGTGCATAGTTCCCGTCCTGCGTTACGGCAATAAAGGCCGTAGAATACTGGGAACTGTCCGGCAATGTGATCTCATACATCGGGGTTACTCCCGTCACGTAGGTCGAAAGATCGTTCGGATATAATAATTCCTGGAGATTACTACCACTTCCTCTGCCACTATCGATGTATTGAACGGGATCGTAGAATGCCGTCGTTCTGCCGCCGGTAAATCCGCTGAGCGAGGCGACGGATGCGCTGATGATCGTAACGCCCGAAGCAGTATTACTCGGATCTGTTGCCAGGATGAGATCGACATACGAACGGTCGTCGCCATAATAATTCGTGGGAAAAATTTCTCCGGCCTCCAGATCGAGTCCAGAATTCTGATAATCTGTAGAATCCCCATTCTCATACAATCGCAGGTCGTAATTATAATTCGCAGTTGCCCACACGATCTGCCGGGATGCAGCATAGGCATTGTGAACTGTGAACGTATCCGTCGTGCCCTGCACCTCTGCGAAAATCAAGGCCTTGTTACTCGGATACGGCTCAACCTGGAACGAAGGGGAACCATTATCCGGTGAAGGGTTAATAAAGATCGTATCGGTGCCGGTATCGACCGCCGGGCGCGACCACTGTACTTCGATCTCATCCCCATCCCACGAGTTAGCTTCGATACTGTCGATCATCCACGGAAGAATATCTCTTGCAATGATCCATAACCTCGTCGAATCGCTCGAAATAGCTCCGGCATCCTCAGCGATGAAAGCAAATTCAAAAGCGCCGCCGCCGGTGGTGATGGGAAGTGTATCGGTGAATTGCCACGTACCATCTTCCGGTGTTGGGCCTTCGTGCCGAGCGCGTTGCTCAATGGGATCGTAAAAATCAATGTACGCGCCGGACGCGCCATAACCCGATGGAGCAAGGACCGTCAGCGTAAACGTTATCGGCCCTTGCTCGATATTGGCTGTATCGGGATCGGACGTGATGATCCGCAGTTTTTGCCCCTCGAGCGGATTCGTGGATGTTTTGCACGCGCAAAAAACCACGAGTAGTAAAAAACCAGCGATACGTATTTGGGACATAACAAAATTGAATTGCATCAACGTTTTCGCCCCCTGCCTGCATAAGGAAGTACTATATCCGGTTGATACATCGCTGTAGTAGAAACATACCGATACCCATAGATAAGTTCGTGCGTTACCGGGCCAACGGATACTAAGGCGTAGTTGCTGTCCTGTGTTACGGCGATGAACGCCGTAGAATACTGCGAGCTGTCCGGCAAGGGAATCTCGTTCATTGGAGTAACGCCTTTGACATACGTAGAAAGATCTTGCGAAAAATAAAGCTGCCGTAAATTGCTTCCGTTATCGATATACTGTATCACATGGTAAAAAGCAGTCTTTCTGCCATTGGGGAACCCGCTCATGGATGAGGTAGATGGACTGATGATCGTGACGCCCGAATTATGATTATTGGGGTCAGCCGCGAGCATAATATCGACCGCAAAATAATAGTTATCAAAATAATTGGTGGGTGCAGAATAACCTTGCGAGAGCACAATGCCTGTATTTCCATAATTGACCGTATCAGCGTCCTCGAACAACACGAACGGGTCTTCTCCGGAGGGTTGGAAACCATAAGCATTTGCCGATGCCCAAACGATAGGCTGCGATGATGTAACAGCATTGTGTACCCAGATCGTATCCGCTTCGTCCTCTGAAACGGAGATCACGGCACTATTCTGAGGATAGCGCGCAAAATAAACAGGAATTTGGCTGCTGTATTCATTCCTTACAAATATGGTGTCAGTTCCGGTATCGGCCGACGGACGCGACCATTGCACACCGACGTCTCCAAGATCCTGCGAGTTTGCCTCGATACTATCTATCGCCCAATCCTTAAGACCATACTGATGCACGCATAACTTCACCGAATCGCTGGTGATCGCGCCGGACGCTTCGGCAACAAAAGCAAATTCGAAATAACTGCCGGCGGACGACTCCGAAACCGTATCGGTAATTTGCAGCTCGCCATCTTCGGGCATCGGGCCTTCGTGGCGGGAGCGCTGTTCGATAGGATCATAAAAATTTATGTACGCACCCGATGCACCATAGCCCGATGGCTGAAGCACCGTGAGCGTAAACGTAACCGGCCCCGAAAACACGGAAACCGTATCCGGATCGGACGTGATAAGCCGCAGTTGCTGCCCATCCAGCGGATTCGTAGATGTTTTACATGCGCAAAAACCCGCGAGAAGCAGAAGAAAGAAGATATTTGTTTTAGACATAACAATTATGGAACGGTTACACGCATACAATTATTGCACTACTTGACATCTATTTGTATGCACAAATGAATACCCATACCACCACCGAATGACTATCCATACCCCACCAACCGAACATCCCGAAGAAATAAAAGATGCACTACGTGCAATCGACAGCGTAGAAAAAGATGCGCTGACCGATCAAGAACGCGAGCGAAGAAGCTCGCTTACAGCACTGCGCGCGCTTGGCGTGGAGCCGTATGCCTACGCATTCGAGCGCACTCGTTTCACGGACGAAGCCCTCGCACTTTTCGATGAAGCAAACCCCGATGCACATCCCTCCGCAAGCATCGCCGGACGCATTATGGGAATTCGTCAGATGGGTAAAGCAACCTTTGCACATTTGCAGGATGAAGCCGGAAAGATCCAAATTTATTTCAAATCGAATGAGCTTGCCGAAAAATACGACGTTCTAAAACTGCTCGATATTGGCGACATCATCGGCGCGAACGGATTTATTTTCCGCACGCGCACGGGTGAGATCACGCTGCACGTCACAACGTTCGAAGTACTGGCGAAAGCCATCCGTCCGCTTCCCGTTGTGAAAGAGGAAACCGATCCCGTGACCGGAGAGAAAATAGTTCACGATGCGTTTTCGGATAAAGAACTTCGTTATCGCAGGCGCTATCTCGATCTCACGGTCAATCCGGAAATACGAAAAACATTTCGGACACGTGCGAAAATAATCACGACCATCCGGAGATTTTTCGATGAACGCGGCTATCTCGAAGTCGAAACTCCCATATTGCAGCCGATCTATGGAGGCGCCTATGCGCGGCCATTTGTAACGCATCACAACGCGCTCGATTTCGATCTTTTCCTTCGCATTGCGGATGAACTTTATCTGAAACGCCTCATCGTTGGCGGGCTGGCCGATGGCGTGTATGAGATCGCCAAAGATTTCCGCAATGAAGGCATGGACAAGAACCACAGCCCCGAATTCACGATGGCTGAGATCTACATTGCGTATAAAGATTATGAATGGATGATGGATTTTACGGAACAATTATTCGCTGAAGTTGCGCAATCGGTCAATGGAGGAAGCACGGATGTTCAGACGAAGGATGGAACTACCCTTAATTTCGCTCCCCCCTACCGCAGGCTTTCGATGTGCGATTCGATCAAGGAATTTACAGAGATTGATGTCAGCGAAATGAATGAGGACGAACTTCGAATTACGGCCCAAAAACTTGGCGTCGCAATCGAACCAAGCGCGGGCGCGGGAAAAATCATCGATGAAATTTTTTCTGACAAAGTGGAGCATCATTTGGTGCAGCCGACATTCATCACCGATTTTCCACTTTCGATGTCGCCACTTGCGAAAATGCACAAGACTAAACCAGGGTTAGTCGAACGGTTTGAGCTATACGCAGATGGACAGGAACTCACTAATGCCTTCAGCGAGCTGAACGACCCGCTCGATCAGCGCGCACGATTCGAAGAACAAGCGCGTCTGCGCACCAAAGGCGATGAAGAAGCAATGGTGCTCGACGAAGATTTTCTTCGCGCAATGGAATACGGGATGCCGCCGATGACGGGACTCGGCTTCGGCATTGACCGGTTGGTCATGATAATGACGGGCGAAGAATCCATCCGGGACGTCGTGCTCTTTCCAGCGATGCGTCCGGAACGAATGCGATGATTTTATTTATGACACCGTGTGCGTTATTTTATAAATGTCATCCCGAGCGAAGCAATTCGACCGAAGGGAGAATTGCGGAGTCGAGGGATCTCAAGTAGTTCACCGCGCTGACAAACTACATGAGATCCTTCGACTACGTTTGTCCCTCCTTCGTCGGGACAAACTCCGCTCAGGATGACATGAAAAACGATTTTCATTACGGGGGATATTTATTGCAAACGCATTCGTTATCAAATTTCCATTTTTCACAATCCAACTCGATCACACAAATGGCAAATCTTAACGACCGCGAAAAAAACGCTTTCTTTCCAACCTACGAACGGCTTCCGATCGGCGCGGTGACGCGCGCGGAGGGTGTGCATCTCACGACAGACGCCGGCGTAACATATCTCGACGCCATCGCGGGACTTGGCGTGAATGCGCTTGGGCATTCGCATCCTGCGATCGTGGAAGCAATACGCGAGCAGGCTGGGAAGTATCTTCATCTCTCGAATTTGTATGTGCAGGAACCGCAGATCGCGCTTGCCGAGAAACTGGAACGCCTGTCAGGATTCGACCGCACGTTCTTTACGAATTCCGGCACCGAAGCCGTCGAAGGCGCGATCAAACTTGCGCGAAAAGTTTTTTCCAGTGAGTATAAAGCCGAAGTGCTCGGTATTGCTAACGGATTCCACGGTCGCACGTATGGTCCGCTTTCCGTGATGGATAAAGCAAAGTACCGCGATAACTTCGGGCCATTTCTTTCGGACGCTTCGTGCATTCCAAGCTATGATGTCGATGCGCTCAAAGCCGCAGTTTCTGCGCGAACGGCTGCTGTTATCATCGAACCCATTCAAGGCGAGGGCGGAATAATTGAAGTTCCCGAAGCATTTGCCCGCGCATTAGCCGAACTTGCAAAGAAACATGAGTTCCTTATTATTGCGGATGAAATACAATCGGGAATTGGCAGAACCGGACGCTTTTTCGGATACGAACATCTGGGAATGAAACCGGATATCATCGTGTGCGCGAAAGCCATCGGCGGCGGATTGCCGCTTGGCGCCATTCTTTCACGCAAAGAAATCGCAGAAGCGTTCAAACCGGGAACGCACGGCACGACCTTCGGCGGGAACGTACTTGCCTGCGTGGCAGGAAACGTAGTGCTCGATCTCGTCGAAAAAAACTACATGGCTAACGCCGCAAGCGAAGGCGCATACATCAAAACGAATTTCGAGGCGTTGCAAACAAAACATCCCAACTCCATTCGTGAAGTGCGCGGGCGCGGAATGATGCTCGGCATCGAATTCACATCGAATGCCAAGCAAGTGCAAAAGCAGCTCTTCGACAAGCACATTATTTCGAACGTAACCGCCGGTGAAGTGGTGCGCCTGCTGCCGCCGCTCATTTTTGAGCGGAAGCATTCCACGGAACTTATTGATGGGATCTCACAGGCGGTTGAGACGATGGACTAACAGAACTCGTATCCCGTTTTAGTTCCGCGATGCGTGTTTCGAACAGGTGCTGGATCGGTGGGTTCGGATGCTGATTAAAATATAATTGGCGGTACCCCGCATACTCTTGCTCGACCTGCGCGAGCGTTCGTGTTGGCATCACGCGCTGAATATAATAGGAAATTATTTCTTCATAAATAGGGAAGATCGATTGGGTGCTTTCCACTTTAAATCGCTTCGAAAGTTCCTCCATCTTTGCTCGATCATACGTTATCACACGGGCCAGTTGCCAAAAGCCAAGCGTGGGGATATAGAACGCAATGGTCGATTGCGGAAGCGGAGTTGGTAACTTTGCAATGACCCCTTCCAATTCGAAATCCACATGCCGTTGTGCAAGATACGCTTCCGTCGCTTTTTTCTCATGTCCGATGCGCGCGCGATTTAGGATAGGTGAGTGTGCAACGGTGGAATCCGTCAACCCAAATTCATTGATGCACGTCGTAAAATTTGCGTAGTACGCTCTCATATTTGCGCCGCCCGGAACGGCAACAGTATAGTAAAGACCCTGAAAGAACGGTTCAAGATACTTCCCTACCTCAGAATAAACGTCCATGTCAGGACGTGGAACACCATCGACCAAAAAAAACTGGTCGAAATAATAGGTCCAGCGCTCGTCGGCAATGCCTCTGGTCGAGCCATCGCCCGCGAGTTCCCAGTTCCCCGTATCCCACTTATCTTTATTGTGATGAAACATCACTTCTTCTCGATACCGATTCTCCGCGAACACCGAAGCGACCAACAGCACAGCGATCCCGACCCGATAATTAGGAACCTTCACGGGTAACCATTCCATCACCTGTTCCATGACGAAATAAATAAGCGGCACCACCGGAATGATAAACCGCGCGAACATAAAATCTCCGCCCACACGCGCGACGAAAAGTATCAGATACACCGCGATCCCCGCTAACGCGGCAATGAACGGCGAACCGGCGTTTTCATCCTGCTCCAATGGCTCACCATTGGTATTGCGATATACGAAGAAAAGCGGTACTGCCGCGATGAGCGCAATCGCTGAAATAAAATGTACGCGGAAGTAAAGCCAGATATAGAAAAACCCCTGCACGAAATAATTTTCATCGGCAGATTTAGCATAATAGGTGAGCGGAAGAATATCGCCGTAGTATGAATACTTCCAAATAAGATAGGGCACACCAATTATTATAGATGGCAACAATAAAATCCCAACCGATCTCAATGCAGAGAGAACGGACTTCCCTTTTCTAATCTCTCGCGCTGCAAGCAATGCAATTGCCGTCGCGGTGAAGAGAACGCCATCCGGCCGCGTGAGCGAGATGAGCGCGAGCGCAAGTCCGGTGAGCAGAAGCCTTCGTTGTTCGGAAAATTTAGAATAAAACCACAGATAAAATGCACTGAGAATGAGAAGTGTGTATAGCGACGTCTCTAATCCACCACTCGCCCAAACCTGCGTATCGTAATTGAGCGCAAAGAGCGCCGCAGCGATTGGTAACCATAGTGCTTTGGGATTTTTCTTATGCTCACGAAAAGAAATAAATAGAAGCAGAACGAGAATCCCCGCATATGCAGCAATGCCCAGCCACATACTGGCATCGACAGGATCGAATCCAACAGCTTTGGATGCTGCAAGCAGCATCAACCACAAAAAATGGGTGTAACCCTCGACGCGCTCGCCGATATTATAGACTAATCCGTTCCCATCCACAAAATTTTTGACATAGCGCATCGTGATGAAGGCATCGTCGCAGATCCAGCGGAGATCGATGGCGCGGTAGAGGCCATACGCAAGAATGGCAAGCGCCGCGATGGGCGGCCATACATTCGGCTGTGGCTTGGTGGGCTTTTGCGCCTCCGCCAGTTTGTGGGAAGTTTTTCGAGGGTGATCCTTGGACATGAGTAGTGTAGTGTCTATTATAACCTCATTGCGAGGAAATCCCGGAAGGACGACGAAGCAATCCGTAGAGATTGCGTCAAATCCGAACGGATTGCTTCGTCGCATTTGGCTCCCTTCGGTCGCCAAATGCTCCTCGCAATGACGGTATAAAAGATTCCATCAGCGTAATCCATCCAATCCGCGTAATCCCGGTTCATCTTAAATTATGATACACGGCCTGTACATCGTCATCTTCTTCGAGCTTTTCTATGAGTTCGAGGACGGGTTCTTCGTCGGCTTCGGAGAGTTCTTTGAAGACGGTCGGTAAGCGCTGGACTTCCGCACTTGTCACCGCTATCTTTCGTTCCTCCATCGCTTTTTGCATTCCGACAAAATCCGGGAACGATGTCAGGACGGTCACTTCGGGTGATCGCTCATCCGTACCCTCTTCGACTGTTATCTCTTCTAAGCCGAAATCTATTAGTTCCAGTTCCAGATCGTCCAAATTTATACCCTCTGCTGGGAACTTGAATACGCCTTTGCGCTCGAAAAGGAAATCGAGCGCGCCGGTGGTCGCAAGCTGACCGCCGGCGCGAACGAACGCGCTGCGTACATTCGCGACGGTGCGCGTGGGATTATCTGTGGCACATTCCACGACCATCGGCACGCCAGAGGGGCCGTAGCCTTCATACACGATCTCCTGAAATGCTTCCTGATCTTTCGAGGATGCGCGTTTGATCGCGCCTTCCACGCGATCTTTCGGCATGTTCACGCCTTTCGCATTCGTGATCGCCATGCGCAACCGCGAGTTCCCTTCGGGATCGGGTCCGCCCAAGCGAACGGCGATCGCGATCTCGCGGCCAATTTTCGTGAACGCTTTGGACATTTTGTCCCAGCGCTTAAATTTACGTGCCTTACGGAATTCGAATGCTCTTCCCACTGTAATAAATGATTGAAAAATAATATAAAAACTGGTTAAGTTACATTGTCATCCTGAGCGAAGCAAAACGGAACGATAGTGGAGTTTTGCGTAGTCGAAGGATCTCATGTAGTTAACCATTGAGCCAAACTACATGAGATCCTTCGGCTCCGTTATTCTCTCCTTCGTCGAGAATAACTCCGCTCAGGATGACATTAAAATTAACAGGAGGTTATTTTAGAAGCCTCGATTGGTACTGGTAACACAAATTCGATTTCCTAATTCCATCGGCCCTGCCGAAAAATGCGTATATTTGTACCGGAACAGTGTGTTACTCATTCATTTAATCTAAAAATCACCATGAAATTATCGAATGCGAAGGATGTTTTAATGACCCAGAACGCCGAATGGACGCGCGTCATGTCGGACGAAAATGATAAACAAAGCTTAATACGCTATGGAATGGTACTGATAACCATTGCGTATGCAATCGTATTTGTGCTCTCGCTTGTATTCACTTCGGGGATGGGCGGTTTCGTCGCATTTTCGACGACGTATGTGATCACGATGGTCGTGGTTCAATTCGTGCTCGGGATTTTGTCCTTGTATTTTATCCCAATGATCTTGGCAGCATTGGCGCCATCGTTCGGAGGGAAAAATGACTCGCTGAATGCGCTGAAGCTCTTCGTGTTTGCTGAAACGCCTGCGTGGATCTCGACGGCTGTTTCGAGAATACCCATCCTCGGCTGGCTGATAGCAATAGCCGGAGCGATCTATGCGATCTATTTATTCTGGAACCATGTCGATGAAGCGATGAGCATTCCGGCGGATAAAAAAGTGGGATACGTGATCGTCTCGGTCGTAGTGCTGGCGGTTATCTTCTTCGTGATCGGCGCTATTGGAACCGGAATTGCGGCGATGGTATCGCCCGTTTCAGTTTTTCATGTAGGGGGTTACTGAGGAACTTTAAATCACATGCTCATCGGCGAGTTCGCAGGGCGCGCCGCGTTCGATTTGCAGCGTGGTGTGCTCGATGCCGTGACGGTCGTGCAGCGTACGGGAAATTTGGAATAGCAGATCGTCTTCCACGCGGCCTTCCGGAATTACGAGATGCGCGGTGAGCACAACGTGCGTGGTGCTCATCGCCCAAATGTGAAGATCGTGTACTTCGCATACGCCCTCGACGCTCCGAAGATAGGTTTCGATGCCAACGGGATCGATATGCGCGGGAACGGCATCGGCGGCAAGATTGAAGGAATCCCGCAAGACCGACCAGGTTCCCAGCGCGATCACGATCGAGATAATAATGCTCATCGCCGGATCGACCCAGAGCGCGCCCGTCACCATAATAATAATTCCCGCAAGTACAACACCCGCCGAAACGCCCGCATCTCCGGCCATGTGAAGGAACGCCGCTTTTACATTCAAGTCGTGCATCGTCGGCGATGCACTTTTTTCTGCCTCGCGCAAAAAGCCACGCGGATGCCGCGTTCAGCAGAATGCTAATTCCCGCCACGATAGAGACCACCCCGCCATCGACTGGAACCGGGTGATTGAGCCGCTCGATCGCAGCAAATAAAATAGCTCCCGTCGTTACGAGCAGGATCGCAGCGTTCAGCAGCGCGGCGAGAATAGTTGTGCGGCGGTAGCCGTAGGTGCGCTTTTGTGTCGGCGGACGCGCCGCAAGCATATTCGCACCCAGCGCAAGTAGCAGACTCAACACATCCGTCAGATTATGCCCGGCATCCGCAATCAGCGCTATGGAATGACTTAAAATTCCATAAATAATCTGAATAACCACGATCACAACATTCAGCCCGATCGCAATTTTAAAACTTGCGTTCGGAGATGCGCTTGCTGGTGCGTGATGATGATGGTCGTGCGGCATTGATGTTGAAACAACAAGAGCGGTAGTTTTGTCATTAGATGGCTCCCTCCACACGTTTTGTTTGTTCTTGAACCATGACTTATCGGCAGATAGTAATAACAGCTGTTCTCGCAGCGATCTGCGGTTGCTCCGCGCCAAAGAAAATCACGACGGAAAAACCCGCGCCGCAACCAGCCGCGCCGACTACTCCAAAACCAGCGCCCGCACCGGTTCCCACGCCTGCTCCAGCGCCGGTTCCCATGGGCATTCCCCCGGTTCCCGCTTCTGCGCCAGATGCGCCGCTGCATATCAGCGTGGCCTATCCGGTTCCTGAGCAACTGAGACAAAATGTCGATTCGAATTTTATCTTTGGTGCGGTTCAGAACGGCAATGCGTCGCTCACCATCGATGGGTTCCCGGTTGCGGTTGCGAAGAACGGCGCATTCCTTGCGTTTCTTCCGATGCCGGAAAACGACGTCTATCACTTAACGGCGGAGCATGGCATGGATTCGCGATTCGATGACGCTTACCTATCGCTCGCCAAAACCGGAGGAACCTCCGAACATAAGAATCCGGAAAAAGAATTTACGCCAACCTTTGCGCGCATCACAAAAGGCAGCGATACGCTCCAAACCGGCAATGATGTGGCTTGCGGTGCCAGAACGCAGGATGGGAACCGGGAATGGTTCTTTCCTCGCGGCGCGCGGCTGCACCTTGCGGAACATCAAGGAAAGTATTTCAAAGTAAAACTTGATAGCACAACATTTGCCTGGGTTGCTGACTCAAATTTCGATTTGAAGGGAAAAAAGCAAATCGAATATGGTGGTAGTACGGATGGTCAAGGCCCGTACCCTCGTCATCCGGAAGGCGATCTATTCCAAGCAACGGATTATGTCGATCTCAATCTTCCAAGCTATGATAATCCGTTTCAGATCTCTGTAGAATCCACTTCGATCAAAATTCGGATCTATGGAACTTCATCAACACTGCCAGATCTTTTGCATACACATACAAATGATGAGTTCATCAAGAATGTCTCTGTCGATTCCATTTTCGACGGGATGGAATATACCGTACTCCTCACAAAATCCGTCTGGGGATACAAAGCGTTTTATACGAGCGATGGTATGTTGGATGTGCGCATTCGCCGGCCACCAACAATCGATCCCAATAATCCATTAAAAGGCATTCGCATTATGCTCGATCCGGGACATCCGCCGGGCGGAGCGATCGGGCCAACGGGACTTATGGAGCGCGAAGCGAATCTTGCCGAAGCGATGAAACTGCGCGAGCAACTTATTGCAAAAGGCGCAACGGTGCTTATGACGCACGAAACGCTTCACGGCCTTGTCAGCGATGTGAACCAAACGGAAGAATTAGATGCGCGTTCGCTGCTCGGCGTACAGGATAATGTCGATCTGTATCTAAGCGTACACAACAATGCGTTCCCAGACGGAACCGATCCCTTTTTGAAATACGGAACTTCTACTTATTATTTCCATCCCTTTTCCGAGCAGCTTGCCGCCGATCTCGATAAAGAAATTGCAGCCGTTACGATGATTCCCAACCTCGGCGCGCGGGCAAAAAGCCTTGCCGTCTGCCGACCAACGTGGATGCCGTGCGCGCTGACCGAATCGCTGTACATGATGTTCCCCGATCAAGAGAACGCCCTGCGTGATCCCGCTTTTCTCGACCGGTTAGCTGCGGCGCATGTTCGCGGCATCGAAGATTTCTTGCGGGAGCGTGCACAATAACAATAGTTATTTACAGCCGATACCCGATCGTCACAAAACCGAAGATGCTTCCGCCGTTATTAAAGAGCGTTGCCGGTCCGGAACGAAAGGTCTGATCGTTGATCGTCGCATCGATATTCATTTGCCAGAGGTTGAACGTAACGCCGGCCGTAAGTCCGCTCGAAGCAGCGCCATAGACCGGCGAGTAGAGATTTGCCTGACCGTTCGATGTCGTGTCGGTGGAGTTGGAACCTTGTTGAACCACGCTCGTCTGGTTCCCGCTGGACGCAAAATATCCGAAGCGCGCGGTGAGCCACTTCAGGATCGGCCACTCGGCGCCGATGTTCCAGCGCGGCACGATCGTTTGGGAATTCGTAAGCTCCGGCGTGACATTCGCAATAGCTGGCGTAGTTTGCTCATAAGCGCCGAGGCTAACGCCGCTCATAACGTGCAACCCACCCTGCCAAAAATTCACGCCAATTCCTATATCGAAATTCTGGCTGACCGGAAGATCTTTCGGGGTAGCAAGGAAGGTGGAACTTCCCGACGCGTAATACATATCGGCGATGGGAACCAGATAAAATTCATCGTGCAACGGTATGAACATGCGAGCGTTGATGCCCATTGCCGTCATAGATAATTCCCCCGACGAACCCGATGTAGCGGAAAGCGATGGCAAGAGCAACACTCCATCCAGATCTACCATCGTTCCATTCGTGGAACGATAAATAGCTCCCGCCGACATCCCCAACTGATGAAACGAGACCGTGCTCGATCCGGACGAGCTATCCGAACCCGCATTGGGCATGCTCGCAGAACTCGATGCATACGATAGCCCAACACCGATACTCGTTTCGCCAAGCTGATACGAACCAAGTACCTGCCAGGTGTTTTGCGGAGGGACATACGAAAAACTCTGTGCAAAACTCGTCAGCTCGGCAAAGATATTCGGATTGACAAGCGTAAAACCAACAGCATCGCTGCGAGCAAGAATAATTCCGGCAGTGAAATCGTCGGTCAAGGAAAACACTCCACCAAAACTCTGGCCAATGCCATCGTCCTCTAAATTATTGGCTCCATTTCCGATCCCGACATCGAACCACACATACCCAGGATAATGCGACGCATACGCCGGGTTCTGAAGCATGAACATCGGATCGACGCTGTAAGGATTGACGGCGATCGTTTTTAATCCGCTATCGGTGAGCATCCCAAATCCGCCGGAACCCAGGGAAAGCTCGCGCGACATTCCGCCCGACCGCGACCAGAACCGATCCTCCTTCGAAAGCGAATCACCCCATGTTTGCGAGTGCGCCACCATAGGCGAAAGGAGCATTACAAAGCACAATAAAAGCCATTTCTGCGAAGAACGAGTTGATGTCATAGCGAAATTCTAATATACAAATAACACAGGAACATGAACGAAGTTACCATTTTTCTCCTGCAAAGTTACCGAAAAAATCGGAGACTTCTTTGAAATTGAAAAAATCTTCTTCTGAGACATCCCGAATGGCGTGAAATTTATTTCTCCAAGAAAGCGGTATTTTTTCGTGCATGGTGTAACTTTTCGGAAATTTGCGGGTTATTATAGCAGAAGCCAATCTCACAATGGAATGCGTAGATAGCTTTTGCTTCAGTTCACGCGCGCCAGCGATGGTTGCGCATTGTCTTTGGAATCGTGTTCACATTGGGCGAGTGATCGTCCATTAACTTTTTTACTGCTATGGTACAAGAGTCTCGTTCTTCAGGTCGTTTTAGTTCTTCTTTGAAATATCATGCGGCGAAATGTTCGCTTCTTGCGTCGGTGGCATTCGTGCTGGCAGCGTGTCAGCAGCAAAGCTCGACCGATATGAATATGCCGCAGCTTCCGCAGAATACGCTTGTGGTTCCCGCTGGGTTCCCACAACCGGTCGTTCCGGCAGATAATCCGATCACGCCGGCGAAAGTTGCGCTGGGCCGCGATCTTTTTTATGAAACGCAGCTTAGCGTCAACAACAGCAAAGCCTGCGCAAGCTGCCATTCCGTCTCCGAAAGTTTTTCGGATGAAGGAAATTTGACCAGCATGGGCGCAACCGGCGAACGCGGTTCCCGCAACGCGCCGGGGCTGATGAACGTCGCCTACGACACCACGTTCTTCTGGGACGGACGCGCGCACTCCCTTGAAATGCAGGCGGGTATGCCGATCTTGAATACCATCGAGCTTGGCAATAGCGATAGCAATGCCGTCGTTGCGAGGCTGAATAACATTCCCTACTACCGCGAATTGTTCGCCGAAGCATTCGGCTCTGCATCTTCGAGCGGCTCTGCAAGCCAGATCACGTTCCAGAATCTCCGGTATGCACTGGCGACGTTCGAGCGCACGCTCATCAGCGGCAACAGCGATTACGATCGCTTTATTGCCGGCGATTCCAGCGCGCTCTCTGCTTCCGCGCAACGTGGCATGGCGCTCTTCAATAGTACCGAGACCAATTGCTCGCAATGCCATAGCGGTGTCTCCTTCACCGACAATGCGTATCACTCGACCGGACTCGTCGCGTTCTATTCTGACGACGGTCGCGAAGACGTGACCGATAATCCGAACGACGACGGAAAATTCCGTACGCCTTCGCTTCGTAACGTGGCGCTTACTGCGCCCTACGAGCACGATGGCAGCTTCGCCACGCTTCAAGCGGTGGTGGAACACTACATCAACGGCGGCCAGCACAACTCCACGCAGGATCCGCTCATCAAACCGTTCAGCACCGTTGGGTCGCAGGATGAAACCGACCTCATCAACTTCCTGAGCAGCCTGACCGATAAGAGCTTCACTCAGCGTTCCGATTTTACGAATCCCGATCTGAAGGAATAAAAACAAATCAATAGACTTTTTAAAGCACCCGCATTCGCTCCCAGCGAATGCGGATGCTTTAGTATTATGGAGATGCCTCTTCCGGCCCGCATCCAGCGGGTTTAATTCCTAAGGAAGAAAAGCTTGGTTGCGATATAAAGTGATCCGGAGCGTGGTTGCTCCGGGTCACGGTTTTTTGCCCACGTCAATAATAGTATTAATACCGAACGGGAATGTTTCCCGTGTCGGGTGATCGCAACTATAGCAAAATTGAAATGAGACGTGAAAACCGAACCGATAACCCGCCCGCGCGACGATGATCGCGCGGCAATACCCCCATCCCCGACTTCAACATCCCCCATCAATCAACCCCGCGTGGATGAACGCGAGAGATTGATCGCACGCCACATTCCAGCTTCATCATTCATAATTCATCATTCATCCTTTCCCCGAAAAAGCCGCCGAAAGCGCCATCTCCTCTGGGAGCAAGCCGTACACGAAAGCGGCGGACTTTACGCCCGCTATGCCGAAGCCATCGCACGCAAGTGCCCGAAGCTGACCACGATGGAGCTATACGTGTGCGCCTTCGTGAAGGACAGGCTCCCAAGCTGGCGCATTGCGCAGATTTTGGGCATTGATGCAGGAACAGTAGATAACCACCGCTCCAATGCCCGAGCAAAAATGAAAATTCGCGGCGGAAAACCGCTAAACCATTATCTTACAATGATTTAACCCCTGCCAATAATCGTGAGATTTTCGTGAGATGGTTTTCTCCGAGCGCGCCGTAAGTTTGCGCCGAAATTCTCGTTCGCCGTAGCGGATGGGACGGAGGAAGCTGAAAATCCGGGAAGAGTAGGCAATTTCAACACCTTACATCTGTATTCTTTATTTTCCATGAAAAAAAATCTGGCGTTGTTCATTCTTGTTGCTAGCTTAGTGCCAGCAGGGATGATCCAGGCCCAATTACTTAGGGTTCCCATTGCGGAAACCCCCACCGATGATTCAGTCATTATAAAAACCATATACCTCTCTCCGAGCGTAGGAATCGATATGATGACGAGAGAAGGCGTAACAGGAATAACAAGCTATGGGGCTGTCCCTACCGCTGGCTATGGGATTAAGTGGAATCCACAATGGTGGCAAACATTATCTAATTCAACAACACTGCCATTTTTAAGCCTTGATTTATTTGTTGAACTTGCTGTTATTAATGATACTGCGAGCCACGCGAACTATACAGCAATTGATCTCTTACCGGTGATTACCATTATGGATTGGGTAGCCATCGGATTCGGGGAACGATTCGATCTCGGAGCAGGCAATACACCATCAAGATATCTTCCACTATTTACACTTGGTATTCACAAGGGGCTATGATTTCGAATTTTCGATGAGCTAATCGCATGACTTTATAAGCATTACAAACTTTTTAACTTACTAAAACAATGAAAATTCTTACAATTGCATTTCTTTTAAGCATCTCTGGTTTAAGCCATGCACAAACCTACGGCGGGCCGTATTACGGTGCGCTTGAATATAGCCTACCACGCTTAACCTCCGTGCCGCCATCATACTCCGGCGAGCCCATAGGAATTACTGCCGATTATCTACTTCTCGATCTGGCGATGGTAAGCTCTAGCTGGGACTCAACCGATAAATTCCTATCTCAAATAACATGGGGAGATACGGCAGAGTATGTTACGGGCCTTCTCTATCAAGTCATGCATGATAACCCGATTGCATTCGAACAATGGGCCGCACTTCATAAATGGTCAGGATTTGGCTTTATAAATGATCCAGGTCATGCGTTACTTAGTTTTCAAAACAGGCTGATTCAGACATGTCCGGATACAGGTCGAACTGCAATGTTAGTTATCCCTGCGCTTATAGCCGACGTGACAATTGTTGATACTGTAGGGGTTTTCGACACTACGGCAACGATAGCGAAAAACATGGTACGAGTTGACTGCCAGCTTCTTGACACAATAAAAGGAAAGTACTTGCTTTCATGCCCAGATTACTACAAAACACGCAAGAATGGTGCTTCTATTCTAAGTGTGGCAACCTCACCCTCTCCGACTTTTGCAATTCCAGCCACGCCGGGAACCTGTTTACAATTCGAGTACTCACTTGAATGGCGGCGTACACCTTCAGCTTATGGCGATGTTGGCATGGGATCGAATACTTTGTTTGACTCCATTAATGGATCATGGATAAAACCTGATTCGGAGTATATTGTATTTCTTGCCTTCCAGGGACTCGGTGCTGGAAATTCAACGAATTTTTATTTTACTGTATGGCCTCTTTTGCAAGGGACATGCGCTGGGATGTATCCGGTCCGAAGTGGCCATGTTTATGATCCAAATGATGATTTTGGCATTGGAGCCAATGTGGGCGGAGGCCTGACGGTGTCTCAATGGAAGAGTGGACTTCGCGCTCGTATTTCCGTACTCACTGGTGAATAATCTTTAAAATTTAAAAAGAAAGATAATATCATGAGAAACTCTAAATTCGTCTTTGCTGTAACGATTGCGCTGATCTCGTTTTACCAGGGAACGGCATTTTGTCAGCCATGTACTCCTGGTACAACGCCGAGCACTACATGTTCTGGAACCAATTGTCCAATATGCCCTTGTGACGAAAGCTTTCTCTATCAATTCTGCCCTAACCCGCAGACGAATTCAAAATGCTCGAGCCATCCGAATCGTTCTGATCATCCACAAGGCATACCTGACATGTCCGGCATGCCAGACCCAAGTTGCATTACATGGATCGGCGCGACAGGGGCCTCCACTGACGGCGATATTTATCAGCCAACGTCCCCTTCGACAGGGACGGTCGTAACTAGGCCTACCTCTCCTGATCCCGGTGAGCAATGCACGAAGCCTACTCAGGACGATCCAGGTGAACAAAACTGCGATGATATAAAGCCTACTGACTGTGATGATCCTGGAACCAGCAGCACTACTAATTGCTATGATGACAATTGCCAAGGATGTACCGATCCAGATTGCACGGATCCTAATTGCGATGCCGATTATAGCTGCTGCCAGGAATGGGTAGCATGGCATGTATGTGATGATAAAGAAGCTATTCACCAGCTGTGGGTTACCTACAATGATTGCATTACCGACCCAAGCCCAGCAGAGTTGCTGCATCAGCAATGGACGGCAGACAATACCTGGCTCAATACACCGACCTATCAACCTGTGTACGACCCGACCCAAGCTACTGCCAATGCTGAGGCCGCTCTTCTTGAATGGAATGGGCCGAACGGTGCTTGTAACCTTCCTATAACCCCAGGGTGCTGCATAGCGATATACATGTGCGGCAGCATGTCTGATTGGAATACAGCGTTGCCATCCTTCTCACCATTGGGAACCGCTGGTTACACGACGCAGTTTCCACAGGGTTCTGGAAGCAACTGCACAGCACCCTGCCAAAATGTTAGCAGTACCTCCCCGAATCCTGCAACGGATCGGTATATAATGGTCAATGTTACACCTGACTTTCTCTATCAAAATACAACAGATCCCTCTCCGGATCCAAGCTATGGCCTTCACAACGTACCAAACAAGATGTGGTTTACGAGTCCAGGTGGCGGAAACAGCTCACCCCCAATTATCCCATCAATGAAACAAAATGGCTACAACTTATTAAGCCTTCAAGAGCTTCTGGAGCACGAAATGGGTCATTGGTTTGGACTTAACCATCCTGAGGCGGGTGGCTGCTCAAACAACAATAATTGCTGCAATGCACAGATGTTGGCAACTAGTGGCGAGATGGTAATGACCGATAATACTAATACTCCAGTTCCGAATGGCAGAGGAAAAGATTTATCATCAGAAGATAAGCTGATGTTTCAGAAGCTTTATTGCCCGACTGGTTGCGATGCTTCTGGTGTCGAGGAAGGACAGGCTGTTCCGGACTTCAATCCGAATATCCATCCTAATCCATCTACAGGCGGTACGGAGCTTGATTTTACAATTGCCACTCGTGATTTCGTTCAAGTAACTATTTACGATGTGCTCGGCAGAGATGTGCTTGATGTTTATTCTGGCTACGAAAACCCAGGTACGCAATCAATGTCGCTTGGCACGGAGACATTACCGAGCGGCCATTACGTGTGCCGTGTCACTGTTGGCGATCGCGCCGACTACATCGATCTCGTAATTCAGAAATAGAGCGCACGTAACTTAACTCGATAATGTCGAGAATAACCCTGACAGAATAATTCTGTCAGGGTTGTTTTTTTCTGCAAACAACAAAATAATTTCGCGTTTCAAGCATTTGGTTTGAGAACGTGCGTGTCAATTAAGAATTGGGGCATTCTTGTAGCGCCGGCGTCTCCGCCGGTTCCCTAATCCCGGAAACGCACGCAATGCGGGGGAAAAGATAGACCACGATTTACAGGATTTTCAGGATTTGGGGAGGATGGGAAATTCCGAATTTTGTCGCGGGTGGAAAAATTGTTGTATATTGGAAGTGAAATTATGGGCACCATGTGTCTATAAGAAGTGTGTTCGTGTCATGTTCATTGACATCGGGGCAGCGATAGCATTCTTTGGGGAAGCATGGTGTGGATAACTTTTTCCACAAATGGCGAATCTGAGCTGGTTTAGCCAGAGTTCATGAACTCCTAATACAAAAAAAAATATTATGCCTTTCAAGAAGACAATGACTGAGTGACGAGGTATGCCATGTGATGAGTCAGGCATACTCTCCGAAGACGCGGCGGAGGGCGTCGGAGATTTCGCCGAGGGTGGCGAAATTTTCTACGGCGTGGATAAGATGCGGCATGAGGTTTTGGCCATCGCGGGCGGCGCGTTCTACGCTCAAGAGCGATTCGGCGGCAGCTTTTTTATCGCGGCGTTCGCGGAGGTTTTGCACCTGGGCGATCTGCCGCGCTTCGAGTTCCGGATCGATGCGGAGTGTTTCGGGCGCGATAAGTTCCTCCGTTACGAACTCGTTCACGCCGACGACGATGGCCTCTTTCGTTTCCACTTTTTTCTGGAACTCGTATGCCGATTGTGCGATTCGTTCCTGAAAAAATCCGGCTTCGATCGCGCGGACGGCTCCGCCGATGGCATCGATCTCGCACATCAGCGTTTCGGCTCTTCGCATAAGTTCCGCAGTGAGATACTCGACGAAATAGCTCCCCGCCATCGGATCGACGGTATCGGCAATGCCGGATTCGAACGCGATGATCTGCTGGGTACGAAGCGCAGTGCGAGCTGCCTCTTCGGTAGGCAGTGCAAGGGCTTCGTCCTTGCCGTTGGTATGCAAGGATTGGGTTCCACCGAGTACCGCAGCCATCGCCTCGATGGTGGTTCGGACGATATTGTTCTCGACCTGCTGTGCCGTCAGCGTGGAACCGGCGGTCTGCGAATGGAACCGGAGTTTCATCGAATCGGGATTTTTCGCGTGGAACCGGTCGCGCATGATTCCTGCCCACAGTGTCCGCGCGGCGCGGAACTTTGCAATTTCTTCGAAGAAATTGGAATGCGCATTGAAGAAGAAGGAGATACGCGGCGCAAAGGCATCGACGGCAAGCCCAGCCTGAAGCGCCGCCTCGACATACGCGATGCCGTTGGCCAGCGTAAACGCGATTTCTTCAACTGCTGTGGAACCCGCTTCGCGAATGTGGTATCCGGAAATGGAAATCGTGTTCCACGAAGGAAGTTCCGAAGCGCACCATCGGAAAATATCCGTCACGATGCGCATGGATTGCGATGGCGGATAAATATAGGTTCCACGCGCGGCGTATTCTTTCAGGATGTCGTTCTGCACGGTTCCCGAAAGTTTTTTGAGATCGGCGCCTTGCTTTTTGGCTTTCGCCACGTATAGCGCCAGCAGAATTGCAGCCGTGGCATTGATCGTCATCGAAGTGGAGATTTTTGCCATTTCGATGCCATCGAAGAGGATGTCGAAATCCTCCAGCGAATCGATGGCGACGCCAACGCGGCCAACCTCGCCCGAAGCCATCGGGTGATCGGAATCGTAGCCGATTTGGGTGGGCAGATCGAAGGCGATGGAAAGTCCGGTGGTGCCGGAAGCCAGAAGGTATTTGTAGCGGCGGTTGGATTCCTCGGCGCTGCCGAAGCCGGCGTACTGGCGCATCGTCCAGAGGCGGGAGCGGTACATTTCGGGGTAAATTCCGCGTGTGAAGGGGAAATCGGCGGCATCCGACCCCTCCCCAACCCCTCCCCTCGGTAAGGAGAGGGGCGAATTAATACGGTCGATCGGTATAGCGGAGCTGGTTTCGAATTTGGCTTTACGCAATGGCATAGGACAAAAATACGGCATATTTCGGAGGGGGGAAGCATTCGGGCTAAGGTTGCGTTAGCGAACCCTCCGAAACAGAACCTATTATAGAGCCGTATTCCGCCCGAAGAATGGAAAAATCCGTAGTAAAATTGCAAAACACTCCCCTCACAGGTCATGCTGCCGCGCTTGAAGCAAAGCTGCAAAATAAAACGGCGAAGATCGGCGTCGTCGGGCTGGGATATGTCGGGCTGCCATTGGCGATAGAATTTGCGAAGAAGGGATTCGAAACCGTTGGCATCGATCTCGATAAATCGAAAATCGAATCGCTCCAAAAGGGGAAAAATTACATTCAGGATATTCCGGATGAAGAGGTTAGCAAGGCGGTTCAGAATGGAACGTTCCGGGCGCAAGCAAATTACGAAAATTGCGGCAAATTAGATGTCATTTATATTTGCGTTCCCACTCCTTTTACGGAAAATAAAGATCCCGATATTAGCTACATCACGAGTTCGGCAGAATCGATCGCAAGCGAATTGCGCGATGGGCAGCTTGTCATTCTGAAATCGACAACATTCCCGAACACGACGGAAGGTTCCGTTCATGCCGATTTTCGAAGCGGCTGGAAAGAACGTTGGCAAGGATTTTTTCCTTGCATTCAGTCCGGAACGAATTGATCCCGGAAATCAGAAGTGGACTACGGCGAATACGCCGATCGTTGTTGGCGGCGTTACGCCAAGCTGCACAAGACTTGCCGTATTGACGAATCAGCAGATCATTCAGCATGTGATCGCGGTCAGCGGACCGAAAGTTGCCGAGATGGAAAAACTGCTCGAAAATATTTTCCGGTCGGTTAATATCGCATTAGTGAATGAACTTGCAAAGCTGTGCGACCGAATGGGTGGAATTAATATGTGGGAAGTCGTCGATGCGGCAGCGACGAAGCCATTTGGTTTTATGCCGTTTTATCCCGGCCCTGGAATTGGTGGACATTGCATACTCATCGACCCGTTTTATTTATCGTGGCAGGCGCGGGCTTATGATTTCGAAACGAATTTCATCACGCTTGCGGCTGAAACGAACGAGTCCATGCCGTTCTATGTGAAGGACCTGGTTTTCAAAGCTGTCGCGGAACTTCCGATTCGATTGCGCGATGCGAAGATATTAATGGTAGGCGTGGCATTCAAACGCGATGTGGATGATACGCGGCACTCCCCCGCTATCCGTGTGATGGAATTATTGCTTGACGATGGCGCATCGCATATTGATTTTACCGATCCATTCGTCGATAAGATCAAAGTGAAAGGCCGCGATTTTACTGCGAAAAAATTCGATGCTGCAACACTGCAATCGGCGGATGTTGTGATTATCGCAACCGATCACTCCCAGTACGATTACGAATTTCTTACCCGGAATGCCAAGCATATTATCGATACCAGAAATGCGACGAAGCATATTCAGGAACCTGAGCTTCGTGAAAAGATCGTTCTACTCGGTTCCGGGAACCGACATACGACCGCGTAAATTTTGACAAAGAAAAAGATCCTGTTCGTTGTTGGCGCTCGCCCGAACTTCATGAAGGTCGCGCCGGTGTTAGAGGCTGTTCGCGCAACCGGTAAATTCGATTCCATTCTGGTTCATACCGGTCAGCATTACGACGCGAACATGTCGGATGTGTTCTTCAGCGATCTCGACATGCCGAAGCCCGACCGATTCCTTGGCGTTGGCTCTGGTTCCCACGCCGAGCAGACTTCGAAAGTCATGATCGAAATGGAAAAACTTCTTGCCGAAGAAAAACCCGATCTCGTGCTCGTGGCGGGCGATGTTAATTCCACATTGGCTACTACGCTTGTCGCAGCAAAAGCAGGAATTACGCTGGGACATATTGAATCAGGTCTGCGATCGTTTGATCGCTCGATGCCGGAAGAAATTAACCGCATCGTTGCCGATGAATTTTCGCACTATTGTTTTGTGACGGAGCCAAGCGGCCTCAAAAATTTGGAACACGAGGGAATATCGATGGATCGGGTATTCTTTGTCGGCAATACGATGATCGATTCGGTGCAAAAATATTTACCTAAGGCACTCGCACGATTTCCGGAACTTGGCCTGAAATATGGGATAGAAGCACAAAAATACGCTCTTGTGACACTGCACCGCCCAAGCAATGTGGATGAAATGAGCGGCCTTATTCGCTTTGTGGAGCTTTTTGAGCGCATGGCTGCGTTTGTGCCGCGCATTCTATTTCCTATCCATCCACGGACGAAAAAGCAGTTAGAAGAATTTGGCCTGAGCGTTCGGTTAAACGAAAACCCGTGCCTGAATTTGATCGACCCCGTTGGGTATCTTGATTTTTTGGCATTGCAATCTCAGGCAGGAGTCGTTTTGACGGACTCGGGCGGAATTCAGGAGGAAACAACGGCGCTTGGGGTACCCTGTATCACCCTTCGGGAAAACACGGAACGCCCGGTTACAGTCGAGGAAGGTACGAACGAACTTATCGGATTAGACATCAAACGGGCACTTGATTATTCGAAACGCGCATTAGAGGGCACATGGAAACCGCACCGGGTTCCCGAACTATGGGATGGCCATGCAGCGCAGCGCATTGCACATATTTTAGAAACAACGCTTTGAGAACTATTCGCATTTTTGTTTGTATCGCCGCGTATGCATGGGTTGCATGTGCGCAAGAAGCGCGCGCGCAATTTACTGCCCCGGCCACGCCGCAAAGCCCGATCATGCAACTCGGCTCGCAGAAAGCATCTGCGCCACCGACTTCCGCCGAAGGCATGACGTTCGAAAGCAGCATCGATCCAGCCGAATATCACGTAGGACCCGGCGATGTGTTTGAATGCAGTTTTTGGACAAGCGGGCAGACATTCTACCCGTTGGTCTCTGTAGATAACATGCTCATGGTGCCAAATCTCGGAGCCTTCGATGTGAGCGGTAAGACGCTGGCTGAAGTTCGGCAGGACGTTCTCCAGAAAGCTGCGGAATCATTCGCATCGAGGAAACAAGATCCCAACCATCCTCCGGTTACGCTGGCACTCTACCAGCCACGCAAAATTTATGTGACGGTGCAAGGCGATATTGCAACGCCCGGTGTATATCCGGTCTCAGCAGCGACTCGCGCAGATGTGGTCGTAGCTATTGCAAATAAGCTCGACCCTGCAATCCAACAGGCGGCCAGAGAGCCGGGAACCGAACATCAGATGGAACTCGATCAATTAGGTAAGAAGCGTCTCCAATCCGTGTTCGGCGAGCGTGAGGCCGAGCCGGCCAGCAAACGCTATCTTACAGTCGCTCATGAAGATGGAACGACGGAACGCATCGATCTTGTCCGCTATAATTCCATGCACGATCCGAAAGCGTCACCGCCCTTGCGCCAAGGAGATGTGATTGTTGTTCCATTTCGAGATATGATGCGCGCTTCGATAGGAGTATATGGCGCCGTTCAATCGCCGGGTGAATTTGAATTCGTGCAAAGCGATTCGCTTTCCTCTGCCATCAAATATGCGTTTGGCCCCTCGGCTAATGCCGATCTTCATCATGTCGAACTTACGCGCATCGGAATGGGTGATACCATCGGCGCGCCTTTAGTCTATGATATTGCGTTGATAAATGCCCACCAGGCACCAGATGTCGTGCTTGCGCCAAACGATCGCGTAATTGTCCGCTCCATGCCAGAAGAGAACCGCGCCGCTGTCGTTGAAGTGCGCGGAGAAGTTGGCGAACCGGGTGTGTATCCCATCGAAGATGGTCACACTACCCTTTATCAAGTAATTCAAGAGGCGGGTGGCCTAAACCAGAAAGCATATCCTGCGGCCGGTGTGATCAAGCGGCACGGTCATGACGAACGCTTAACCGCCGGTTCACCGGAAGAGGTGGCACAATCCACTCGACTGGAAGATCTAACAGTGGCCGACACCGCAAATTTTGAAAGACAACTTTCCATGCGCCCGACAACGGCTGTTGCCGATATGTACCGCCTGTTCGTCCAAAACGATCGTTCCGCAGACGTAAAACTCGATGATGGAGACGAGATCATCATTCCGAAATGCCCGACCAGCGTGTATGTTTATGGGTTCGTCAATAATGCGGGTTTTGTGAATTATCATGAGGATGCTCCGTTGAGCTATTACATTGCTCAAACTGGTGGATATGCTGATGGCGCAGAAAAGTCAGAAATCGCAGTCGTTAAACTTAGTTCCAAAGCATGGATGTCTCCAGGGGATACTAAGATCGAACCTGGAGATGAAATAATCGTCCCCAAAGAACCTGATTATTCTGAAGATTATAAATTGAATCGACTCACGACTATTGTGACGGTTGTTGGGGCTCTCCTTACGGCACTTTCGATCTATGTCAATGTAACTCGCAAATAGTTCGATATGAGATATTTGTGTACATTCGCTTTGGTTATTTTATTTTTTGGCGCAGGGATAGTACGACCCGTCCAGAGCCAAGTGCTTACCTCGCAACCCCATGTGGGTGTCGAGCAAGTACCGATCGGGGATGATGTGTATGCTTTTTTGCGGCATCTTTCGGTTCGTGGTGTCATCAAAGGTTTTTCCGAAGCGCAGCTTCCGATCTCCGAGTTCGAAGTAGTTGGCTTTTTACATCAGGCAGAGTCTCAAACGCTTTCGAATGCCGAACGGGAACTGGTTCTAAAATATCTTCAAACGTATGCACACGAGCCACGCGAGGCCGTTACGATGTTTTCTTCGGATAGCGCGAAGCCGCTTTTCTTCAATGGGATTTTTACACAGCAGGATAAATATCTCTATCGCTGGTTTAACGATTCTACCAAATCCGATTTTTTTGTAGATGGTATCGCCAGTGCCGAATATCGCCGCCAGACCGATCCCAATTCCGAATCGGTTAAGCTGCTCAATCTCGGCGGGCGTCTCTCCGGAACCTTGAGCGGACAGGTCGGATATTTTATGCAGACCACCAACGGCGTGGCGCTTGGCAGTAAACAGCTTGCGCTTGAAGATCCGGTGCTTAGCAGAAATAACAATTTACTTTATTATTCTAATTTTTTTGATTTCACCTCAGCCGAACTTGCATATACGAATGACTGGTTCACCGGCAAACTTGCGCGTGAGGCCGGCGCCATTGGCGGAGGGTATCACGATAATATTCTTCTCTCGGCGGCTGACAGCGTCCCAACATACGATTTTCTTAGTCTCGGCGCGCATGTGGGGGCTGTCCGCTACCAGTCGATCTTCGCGTCTTTAGTTCCGGATTCCCTTACCAACCAGTTCCCCTATCAAACCAAATATCTTGCTGTTCATGATCTCACAATGGGGATTGGCCACAATGGAGAACTCGGATTTACCGAAATCGAGGTTGTCACCCGCCCGGATCTTGCATATCTGAATCCATTTTCGTTCCTTGAAACGGTGAAACACGCCTTAGATGGCACTCAGGATCAGAACTTAGGCATTCTGGGAACTCACGCGCGCTGGGATATTGTGCCCGGTCTCGAAGTACGCGGTCAAGCGTTTATTCAGGATCTTGTGATAAATGAGATCGGCACCGGATATTGGTCGAATAAAGGGGGAGATCAACTAGGAATCATGTGGGCAGGAGCCTTCGGAATTCCAGACCTCGATTGGGAAGCCGAATGGACACGCATTCTACCCTACACCTATTCGCATTGGGACACCGTTGGCTCGTACTCAACTTCGGGAGCACCGCTCGGCGCACAAGTCGGACCAAATTCCGTCAGCTATTGGACAGAACTGCGATGGACACCCGATGCGAAATGGATCATAAACTTGGAAGGACAATTTATCGAGCGCGGAGAGAATATTTATGATTCAACCGGCAAGCTCCTTTATAACGCCGGTGCGGATTATCGCGTAAGCTATACAGATTCGACTTCAAGTTTTAGCCAGACGTACGTGCTGAATGGGCGCAGAGTAGATATTTTTAATCTCACGCTGGATATTGAATTTGAACCCTGGCGTGGATTAACATTTTACATTGACGGAACAAAGTCGTTCGTTGATTACTTAAAGGAACCTCCGGTGACGCCAGGATTTAACCTCTCGGGACTACCCGTTTCTTTGGCGCCACAGGCAGTACCATCCACCATTGGCGCTTTCGGCATCAAAGCATTTTTTTGAACATTATGGATCAACCTCACTTGGAATCGGCACCTACACCCGCACCGGAACTCTCTGCGGCCCGAAAAGCGTGGGTAGAAAACATCTCGATTCTGTTTCGACATAAGTACCTCATTCTCTCCGTTACGGTCATCGTCACGGCAGTTACCGGATGGTACGCATTTACTTTCATGCCAAATTTTTACAAGGCCCACACAGTAATCCTTCCCGCACGCCACTCCGGCGGCGGCCTCGATGATGTCACATCCGGGATTTCTGCAACGCTCAAGGACATCGGCGTTGCAAAACTGAAAGGTGGCGAGGATAGCTATACCCCACTTTCCCTCATGATGAGTCGTGGGTTGCAGGAAAAGATTGTGCAGCAATACAACTTCCAGAAAGAATACGACTGCAAAACGATGGAGGATGCGACTAAGGAATTCTCGGATCACTTGGATGGAGAATTGAGCGAGGAGGGAAATTTTATTGTCACGTTTCAGGATACAAATCCGCGCCGCGCCGCGCAGGTGGCTAACGCTGTCGTCGAGGAAATCAATAATGTCAACAGCCGACTTGCAAAAGATGAGGCTAACCACAACATTGCGTATGTTCAGGCTCGCTATCAGCAAAACGCTACTGACCTCGATTCTGCCGAGCATGCGTTCCTTGCGTTCCAGCAGAAGTATGGAATCTTTTCACTAACGGAACAAGCCCGCGCGGAAATGACAGCGCTCGGAGGAATGGAAGAGCAAAAGACGGAGGCCGAAGTTCAAATGAAAAATGCTGAACAGCTCTATGGAACGAATTCCGGTGAGGTCGCTGTGTATAAAGGAACCATTGATGAATTAGAATCGAAACTTGGACAAATGAAAGTCGGGATGGACGCAAACGCAAGCTCGTTTGTCCCAACAGGCGTCCTGCCCGAAGTTGCAATGCAATATTTAAGCCTCACGCGAGAGTTCGAGATCCAAAGCAAGCTCAAAGCTTTTTTATTGCCGAGCTACGAACAAGCGAAACTCGAAGAATCGAAAGAAACATACGGATTTGTAACGCTCGATCACGCCGAAGTTCCTGTAAAAAAAGCTGGACCACACCGATCTATCATTCTGCTCGGCGCGCTGTTCGGAAGCTTTTTTATCATATCCTTCTCCGTGATCCTGCTCACAAGTATGCGCAATGCGAGAGTCCATTTCCGCCTCGACCGCGAGCGGTTAGGAGTATAAAGAGCTACTGTGACATCCGCAGCCCAATACCCGATTAACCCCCTGCAAGCACGATTGCTGACGCTCCCAAAGCGCCAGCAAATCCTGCTGGGTGCGGGAGTTGTCCTCCTTCTCGCCGGGTCGTTTATGTTGACGGGTTCGCTGATTCCATTCGGCATTTTGCTCGCGGCAGCGGTGGGATATGCGGTTATTCGAAATCCGGTGTGGTCGATCTTTGGCTTCGTGGTGATAAATGTGGTTTTGACACTTCGACCCAAACAGTCACTCGCCGGAGATGCTCCGACAGCACTCGATCTGATACTTGGTATAGCGTTGGCGGGGATTCTATGCTACTGGACTACACGGTTGCGTTTTTCTGAGTCACAGCCACTCAGTACCTCCATCGGACAGCTTTGCTTGTGCCTCTTTTTTGTATGGACTCTTTTCGTAACAGCCCTTGGCTTTATTTACGACCAGAATCCATTCTTTGCTGCATTGAGAGAGATATTAGACCTTACACCTCTGTTGATTTTGCCGGTATTATATGAGCGTTACATCACTCCGGACTCGAAGACAGAACGGCTACTTTTTGCGACCATCCTTCTGGCGGGAATTGTCGTAATTGTGAGGGGTTTTTTCGAGATTCGAAGCAATATGCTCGAAGTAGCATATTTTTTCCAAATTGGAAGAACCCATTTGGACGCAACCTTCCCCGGCTTCCTAGCTCTGATTGCAACATCCCTCCTCATGTGGAATCGCAATTTTAAAATGACCTTGATCCTTGGTGCCCTTTTGCTATTGGCATGCGCGGGCGTCGTTACAACCTTTTCACGCAATCTCTATGTGGCTACTTTAGTCTCAATTGTGATCGTTCTGTTGTCAGGCAGTCGGGTAGAATTTCGTAGAGGAAGCAAACGAGTGCTTCTAACTGGTGTTACAGCCGTTCTCTGTATGGTACCCGTAGTCTTATCCAATAGATTGATCCGCCTACTTCTTTTGAATTACGGTTTACGATTTTTATCTACGCCAAAGAGCATGAGTTCCGATCTCTCCATGCTCAATCGATACGCAGAGTACCACGATGTATGGCAAGCCATCCAGCGTTCACCACTATTTGGTTATGGATTCGGAGCAAAGTTCAGAACCTTCCAAATTATCGATCATATTCATCAATGGGCATCCTTCACACACAATAGTTATCTCTATCTCGCCTTCAAAATTGGAATTCCGTTCGCCCTACTCTTTTGGGGGGCATATTTATTTTTTTTATATGAAGGATTCAAATTAATGCGTTTAAATAAGATAACGGCCTCAGCACGAATTCTCCTCCGAGCATGCGTAGGCTTTCTGATCCTTTTTCTCATATTTGCCTTCAATGCACCGATCCTGGATTCGAAAACAGATATGGTGTGGATTGGTCTCATCTGGGGATATTTTCTCGCATTGGAGCAAAAACTTCGAAAAGATAATGATGCTTTGTTACTAAACAACCTACCGTGAAGAATCCATTTGGATAATAGTTCTCATAGAATCGAAGAGCAAGCCTCAATTTCTCATGGTACCCGCATTCTTCGCAGGGCATTGAGTGGTTTCCTTTTGAACATTCTTGCGTATGGTTTTTTGTTCGTGGGTCAAATTATCATTCCCCGTGTTTTGTCACGAACGAATTATGCAAGCTTCACGGTTTCGATAAGCTTTGTTGCTATTATGGCGTTATTTGCAGATCTTGGTATGAATTCCATGTTCACGCGTATGTTCGCCGAGGCGGAAGAAACAGTAGCGTTGGGCAACCCTGATCGTCGAGGCATTATTCTCGGCAGTGCTCTTGCCATTCGAATTACCGCTTCGGCACTTGTAGCAATCGCCGTTATCCTGCTTGCCCCGCAAATCTACGCGCCGAATATAGCGCTATGCACGATGATTTTGCTCCTGACGCTGGTCATCTCCTCACGCATTCAAATTATCCGCTCGGTAGGCGATTCAGTTCTTCGAGGGCACGGTAAATATTATCTTGCAGCCAGTTTCGCACTACTCGATGCGGTGGTCTTCGCGGGATTATTGCTCTATGGCACATCGCGGTCATTGACACTAACCGAAGTGATATGGATTTATACGCTATCAAATCTGCCCGGATTTATCTTGACTGCCGTTGCGATCTATCGGTGGATGAAGCGGAACCATATTCAATTAGAAATAAACCTCCAGTTGTGTCAAACCATGCTGCGAACAACCATTCCTCTTGCCATTGGAACCGCTTTTCTCATCATCCATAACGAGGCGGATAAACTTTTGCTCGATAAACTTAGCACGCCATTCGAAGTCTCTGGATATGGAGCAACTATTCGGTTATTGGGTGCAGCAGCACCATTACCATTCGTTCTTGCCGCCGTGACGGCTCCGGAAGTTACTCGGTTGCTTATGCGCCACGATTTAGAGCGATCACGCAGACTCACGGGGCTTGCACTGCGCCTTTTGCTTACCATCGCGGGAGCAATTGCTTTGCTCGGCACCGTCGCTCATCAAGAATTGATCGTATTAATTCTTGGAACTAAATATGCCTCTGCAAGTCCGTTGCTTACGATTTCGTCTTGGATGCTATTCCCCATTTTCCTTGCTTGGTACATGTGCGAGATAGGCATTGCAGCGGGAGAATTTCGGCCCTGGACCATTTATAATGCGATAGCTATGATCCTTGTAATAGCAGGTGATTTCGTGCTTATTCCCTCCTTTGGAGCTGCAGGAGCCATGTTCTCCAAACTCACCGCTGTTGGCATAGGTTGTGGCGTTTTGATATATCTTCAACGCCACGCCCAATACTTAGATGTGAAAGAAGCTATTTCCAGCCTTCTTCGAGTACTTCTCTCGATGCTTGCGTCACTAATCGCATTCCTCGGCATCAGTACGCTTCACTGGAATGCCTGGATCGAGGGAGGATTTATTTTGCTCGTATTTTTTATTATGATCCACTCGACACGAGTGATATCCTTGCACGATACCATCGGTTTCATAAAACGAATACGTGGCAATCAAGAAGTAGAAATATGAATAGCTACGCTATATCCGACAAGAACTTATTGAGCATGCTCTTATGGATATTTCGTCTATGACCAGAATACCTCTACTCAGACAGAAATAACTCGGGTTTGAGAACTCGATCAAGTTGAAGAATTATCCTCTCACGGCTCTTGTTTTTCTTTACACATGGTCAGAAAATTCAGGCTTCATCTCTCCGTATCGCTTATAGTTGCTTTTCTTGCAGCTTCCCTCGCATTGGCCAGAATTTGCACCTCGTATGATACCATGAGTCAGACTTACGATGAGTCCAGCCACATAGCGATCGGAATGCAATGGTTAGATTGTGGAACTTATACATATGAAACACTTCATCCGCCACTCGCGAGAGCCTTTGTCGCTCTCCTGCCATATCTTGATGGCGCAAGATCGCATGGCGACACAAGCCACTGGGAGGAGGGGAATGACATCTTGCATGGGCAGAAGAATTATTATCGAACCCTGACACTTGCTCGAATCGGGATCCTTCCGTTCTTCGTTCTCTCTGTGATTGTGCTATGGGTATGGACGAAAAAAATGTTCGGTGAGGAGGAAGCAATGTGGGCAGTTATGCTTTTCTCACTATTGCCACCCATCTTAGCCCATGCTGGCTTAGCGACGAACGACATGCCAATCACGGCGATGTTTTTAACAGGTTGCTTTGTATTCTGGTGGTGGCTGCAATTGCCTGATCGGCGGAGATCTACCATCCTTGGTATAGTTCTTGGATTAGCGATTGTAACGAAATTCTCATTCTTGCTATTCTTCCCGCTTGCCACATTGATTATGACATGGTACGAAAGGCGCTATCTCAAATCGAAAGATTCTAAAAACATTCTTATTCGTCATTCCATTTCCCTGTTGGGAATTGTAATCGTGACTGTGGCACTCATAATATGGGCTTCGTATCAGTTCTCCTTTGGCCCGCTCCTAAATACAAAGGATGGCTTGCAAACTGATCACTGGATGAATCAAAATCTCGCTGGAAGTTGGGCCTTGAGTTTCATACGCTCAGTTAGCCACCTTTCCATCCCTGCACCGGAATTTCTCAACGGGATTATGCATCTCTTGGTGAAAAATCATCGTGGAAATCTAAATTATTTTTGGGGCCACCCCTCCGCTCACGGTTCTCCATGGTTCTTTCCTGTGGCATTGGCTGTAAAAACTCCTCTCGCGTTCCTACTCTTGTTCATTTTCGGAGTGTGTGTTGAAGGGCTTCGCAAACCGAGAGTAAGGGATCGAAAATGGCTACCAATTCTGATCGCGATTGCCATTCTGGTAGTCTGCATTCCAAGCAATATCAACATCGGACTACGACATATTCTTCCCATATACCCGTTCCTTGCGATCGAAGCAAGTCTTGGAGCGGTATGGCTCACGCGATATTCCAAGCCTTATGGCCCTCTTATTTTGGCGGCACTCATCGGGTGGATTGCTTTCTCCACCTTCAAGGACACCAAGGATAATCTTGCTTATTTTAACGAGATAGCCTCATCGCAACCTGAATACTTTTTGCTAGACAGCGATCTCGATTGGGGACAAGATATCGACAAACTTGCGGATACTCTTAAACTCCGCAAGATTCCATATGTCATGATAAGTTACCATGGCTCTGCGGATCTTGTAAGACATGGATTCCCTCCATTTGATACCCTCCGCCCATTCGCAGAACCAAGTTCTGGCTGGGTCGCGATCAGCAAGTTCAATCTCTATGCCAAAGATGGTTACCAATGGCTGCAATCAAAGAAGCCTGTCGCAAGAGTCGGGAATAGCATTCTGCTCTATCACATGTAAAATTTACTGGAGAGCGTGCAATCATAATGTACTATCATTAGAAAGTTTTGTATTTCGATACATCCCCAGCCCCGTGACCGGCAACATGCAGGTAAACACATAGATCTGATAGCGCGATTGCATGAGCGTCATGGCGGTCATAAAAAGATAGTAACCAAGGAAAATAACGATGGGAACGCTTACTTCCCATTTCGTTCGGTCACGAAGGAGCGTTACTGTTCCCATGATAATAAGGAGCGATATTATTAGGGTCGGCCCCCAATAAAGAGGATTTGCCGACGAGCGATCGTTGGGATCGCGCGTGAAAAAATAAAATAGTTTCTTCCCGGCCAGCAGTAGAAATTTTGTGGGATGCGTTTTTATGAAATTAATCGTCTCTGACTTGAATACTTGATCGACCTTTCCCTCGAAAATCCGATCATAAGGAATGGAGTCCATCCGATGCACGATCGCTGGAAAATCTGAGGGAGTGACCCACATGGATTGCCCATCCTGACGCCGATTCGTTCCCGCGGTGAGGGCATTATTCCCCCTCCATAATTCCCACCACGGATGACTGACAACGGGAACGAATTTGTGGTATAATTCATAATTACGAATCGTCCAGGGCGTAACAATGCTTACGCAAATAGCAATCGAAGCCAACCCCTGAAAAATGACAGGAAAAATAGCGTGTTTTTTCGCAGCAAAAAGAAGAGAAACAGCAATAAGAAGAGGCCCCAAGAAAAAAAACTCGCTGCGGAGACCTGTCATTATTCCGCACGATGCCCCGAGCCAAACGAAAGACTTCCAAGAGGGTAGCACGATAGACCACACCGCTAAGTAAAGAATAACCACCCCCATAAATTGAAAGAGCGCAGAACCGGAAAACGTGGCAACAGCATACGCCCCCGGTAAATAAAGAGCGGCTATAAGAGCGCTGACACGCGCACTCCACTCATCGCTGAGAATCATTGCAAGCTTGAAGACGACGAAAGGGATAAAAGCTGTCACAACAGTATAGAAAATCATCATCGCATAGAGAGCGGCTGTAGTTTCTCCAAAAATCTCATACAAAAGATACAGCAGAAACGGATTAAGCGGTGCAAGAAATGCTCCCTCCCATTTCGGAGGCTGCTTCATTGTCGCAGCGCGCGCAGAATCGAAAGAATAATACGGCCACTGCATCGCAAACCCATGCCCTGTATAAAGATTATGTGCAATGGCACCGTGCTCATAGAGCAGCGTATGCTGAGGATCATCCATTATTTGCTGTGGATGAGCTGCGAATACAATGATTCCTAATCGAACGATCAATGCAAAAAAAGTAACGGCGAAAAGAAATGATCGCCGCTTGGAAGAGAAAAGGATGCGAAAAACTGCTTGAAATTGTTTCTTCAAAATATGGTCTGAAAATAATGGCCTGCACTAAGAAGTTCGATGTGCTCAAACTCGTTTTGACTGGATATTCATTCCTTTGGAACGTAATACCGCTCAGGACACTTTTGCCGTTCCAATGCGCATTCTCCAGCTTCCCCACCGCATGCCCTGGCCACTCACCGATGGCGGGGCGATCGGGATATACAACATCACGAAATCGCTTTCGGAATTAGGGCATTCGATCACACTGGTAACGTTTCCGCTGGATAACACGGCATCGACGCAGGAGGCTGTGACCGCGATTTCGAAATATGCGAAGGTCGAATTAGTATCAAAGCCACTGCCGCCACGATGGAAAGTTCTACTAAGAACAATTTTTCGCGGCGCGTATCCCATCGAGCGACGCATGATGCCGGAAATGTTTACATTGTTGAAGCGCATTCTGGAGCACGAACCGTTCAACATCGTGCATCTCGATCATTCCCACATGGGAAAATATGGATTGTGGATTAAACGCGAGTACGGATTGCCCGTTGTTTTACGAGAGCATAATTTCGAAGCGATGATCTACGAACGCTTTGCGAAAACGGAAACAAATCCCATCAAGAGTTTTGTGGCTAAGATTCACGGCAAGCGTTTGAAGCGTGAAGAAGCACGATTTCTCACAAACTTGGACGCTGTTGCGGCAATTAGTGCTGAAGATGTTGAGGCCATGAATCAAGTCGCGCCAACAGGCAATTACAGCATCATTCCGGCTGGCGTAGATACCGATTATTTTCACCCAACGGACACGGAAATCGACCCTAATTCGATCCTATCGTTGGGTTCGCTCGGCTGGGATCCGAATTACGATGCTACACGCTTTTTCCTCGACACAATTTTCCCGATGATCCTTGCAAAACGTCCGTGGGTCGTTCTTCATATCGTTGGCTCCTCTGAACATCGAATTTTGCCATTTACAGAGCGGTTCGGAAGCTCGGTTCAAGTTCATGGCCGCGTACCGGATGTGCGCGACTATTTAGCCCGTTCTGCCGTTCTTGTAGTACCGCTTAGGATCGGTGGTGGAATGCGAGTAAAGCTGCTCGAAGCCTTTGCTGCTGGAAAAGCAATCGTATCTACTTCGATAGGTGCAGAAGGAAACATAGCTCAAAATGGGACGCATCTGCTTATTCGTGACGGCGCGGAAGCCTTCGCGGAGGGAGTAATTGAATTGCTCTCCGACGCGGAATTGCGCAGTTTGTTAGGGGCAAATGCTCGCGAATTAGCAGTTTCATCTTACGGATGGAATCGGATAGCAGTCGATTTTGCGAATCTTTACAATTCCTTGCTTCACGATCGCGAAAAATAGAGAAAAAATTTAGAGCCTTTCAGTCATTTGATGATATTTCTTGCATTATTATGCCTCGCCCTGCTGGTGTACACGTATGCCGTGTACCCGCTACTTGTTTCGCTGCGCGCTAAGATGGCCCCGCGAGACTGGACGATGGATGAATCGTTTCGACCTGACATCTCCATCATTCTTTCTGCATACAACGAGGAAATGGTTCTTGCTCGCTGCCTACAATCGTTAGTGAAATTAAACTACCCGATGGAAAAGATCGAGATCCTCTGCGGCTCGGACGGTTCTCTTGATGGTACAAACGCGATCTTACAGGCCGAAGCTGAGAAACATCCCTCTATTCGACCATTCTTATTTCCCCATCAGCGTGGTAAAATGCTCGTGCTGAATGAACTCGTAGCACAGGCTCGGCATGAAATTCTTCTTTTTATCGATGCGGATATTACGCTCTCGCCCAATTCTCTTCTCAGTTTTGCGCGGCATTTCGCCGATCCATCTATCGGAGCTGTAGCTGGTCGTTATGTCCTACTTAGTCCGCGACAAGACGGGCTATTCAAATCCGAATCCGCGTTCCTTTCCTTCGAAAGCACCTTGAGGCGAAATGAAGCCTTGATTCACTCCACCGTCGGGCTGAATGGCGCAAACTATGCCATGCGAAGAACTCTTTGGTGTCCCATTTCGGATCGCTATGTTCATGACGATCTCTTCGGAGCGCTTCAAGTTATTCAGCAGGGTAAGCGTGTGCTTTATGAGGAGAATGCCGTTGCTGCGGAGCATTACGGGCGCACGTATCGCGATGAGTTTCTTCGAAAAGCGCGAGGCTCGGCGAGAGGATTTCAAACGCTTGCAGCTTTTCCCCGCTTGCTTTTTGGTGGCCCTGTGGCATGGATGATCTGGCCTCATAAAATTTTTCGTTTTTTGACAGGTTATTTGACCCTTGCTCTCATCATCTCCACACTGATCCTGTACCTCAACGGAGCAGAATGGCTTGCGCCCGCAGTCGTGACAGAGGGAATTTTTATTTTTACGATCGGCTTGGGATGGATTCTTCGGATGACCCGAAAATCGGTTCCCATCGTGAGCGAGATCTATTGGTTCTTCGAAATGAATGTGGCGTTCATGTGGGGTTGTATTCAATTTATCTTCCGCCAAAACCGCCCAACATGGGCGCAGACATCCCAAGTAGTATCGCTCTCAAAAACCGGTGAGGTGATCCACTCGTGACACGGCGCAAGGAATTTCTGCTCCTCATTGTGGGAGATTTTTTCGCCTTGAACGCAGCGTGGCTTGCGTTCTATTGGCTGCGCGTCGATTCGGGGTGGTTTCTGTTTCATCGCGGGCCGAGCGACTTGACTCCCGCGCTCTTGCCGCAAACATCGCTCTTGCTCTACCTCTTTTGGATGCTGCTCTTTGTTTTTTTTGGATTGTATCGCCCGTGGTACGTCCGCGCGCCGTTCGATGAGATCATCACCATCTTGAAAACGCTCGGCGTAGGCACGATCATCCTTTCCATCCTGATCTGGTGGGATCCGTTCGATACGCTCAGCCCATCGGCAAACGACCCTCGGATACTTGGACTTGCGTATTGGATCGTTACCGTAATTTTTTGCATTGGCATCCGTTCGCTTATTCGTTATGGTCAGCGTCGCTTGCTCGAATCCGGCGTTGGCACGAGGCTTTCTATTGTGGTCGGCGATCACGAAAAAGCGCGAGACCTCGCGGCGCGTGTAGCGCATTATCCACGCCTCGGTTATGAAGTGATCGGCTTTGTCCATCCCTCATCATCCAATGGAAGCGTTGCAAATTTAAGCTCGTTTAAGATCGAGCAGCGCAATGGCAAGCGCGGTCACACCCCGAAACTCAGAGAGATACCGAACCTCGGCACCACCGAAGATCTTGAAATGATCATCGACAAACACGGCATTAAAGAAGTGCTCATCGCGCTTGGCTCCGACGAGCATGAAAAGCTGATCGATGTGATCGCGCGCGCATCGAAATCGAATGCCGGTCTTAAAATTGTGCCTGATCTCTATGATATTGTTTCCGGTCAGGCGCGCGCGAGAGAAATTTATGGCTTTCCGCTTATCGATGTAAACCCGGTTCTGCTTCGCCCGTGGGAAGAGGCAGCGAAACGAACGCTCGATATCGGAGTTAGCTTATTAATGATCGTACTTGGAAGTCCCATCCTGCTTGCAACTGCGCTTGCCGTGAAACTGACTTCCAAAGGCCCACTGATTTATTCGCAGGAGCGTGTCGGCAAGGATGGTAAACGGTTTCGCATTTATAAATTCCGTTCGATGTTCGTTAATGCTGAAAAAGCCGGGCCGCAATGGGCTTCGAAGAACGATCCGCGCGTTACGCCGCTCGGACGTTTTCTACGAAGATCGCATTTAGATGAACTTCCGCAGCTTTGGAACGTACTAAAGGGCGATATGTCGCTTGTCGGCCCGCGCCCGGAACGCGACTTTTTCGTTCAACAGTTGGTCGAAGAAATTCCGTATTACAATCGCCGCCATCGTGTGCGCCCCGGAGTAACAGGGCTGTATCAGGCGATGGTGGATAAATATGACGAGAATATCGACGACGTTCGGCAGCGGGTTAAGTACGATCTGATGTACATTGAATCGATGTCTTTTCGGCTCGATGTGAAGATTCTCTTTCGGACGGGTTATATGATGTTCCGTGGCAAAGGACAAGCTTGATAATTTAGAAGTAAAAATTAATAATTAAGAATTAGAAAATCAAATGAGCATAATGGAAGCAGAAGTTCCTACGAAGCCGATTCAGATGGTCGATGTCGTCGGCCAGTATCGGCATTATCAGGATGAGATCGATAGCGCGGTGCTGGAAGTCCTGCGTAGCGGGAAGTATATTAACGGCCCATACGTGCAGCAGTTCGAGCGCGCCATGGCAGAATATCTCGGAGTGCGTCACGCCATCGCTTGTGCATCCGGCACGGACGCGCTGCAACTTGCGCTTATGGCGATCGACCTTCAACCGGGCGACGAAGTTATTACTACTCCCTTCACCTTCGCCGCAACCACGGAGACCATTGCGCTCTTGCACGGCAAACCTGTTTATGTCGATATCGATCCCGCAACATTCAATCTCGATGTCGAGCAGATCGAATCGAAGATCACTTCGCGCACACGAGCGATACTCCCTGTTCATCTCTTCGGCCAGTCTGTGGATATGACGCGCATCACCGAAATAGCGAAGAAGCATAATCTTATCGTCATCGAAGACGCGGCGCAAGCCGTCGGCGCGAAATGGGAAGGAAAAATGGTCTGCGGGATTGGCGATATGGCTTCTATTTCATTTTATCCCTCGAAAAATCTCGGCGCATTCGGGGATGGCGGAATGGTTACCACCAACGACGACAAGCTCGCTCATGCCATTCGAACGATCGCCAATCATGGTTCCGAACGCGCATATTATCATGATAGGCTTGGCGTTAACTCGCGGCTCGATGCGATACAGGCTGTGATCTTAAACGTCAAACTTCCCCATCTCGATGAGTGGAACACGGCTCGCGCGCGCGCTGCGGCAACATACACTGAGCTATTCGAAGATTATTCCGAACTCGTTCAAACACCATACGTCGATGAACGCGCCGATCCCATTTGGCACCAGTATTCTATCATTCTTTCCACGGGACGCGAGCAGGTAACGCAGCATCTGCGGGAAACAAAAATTCCGCACGGCGTTTATTATCCCGTTCCGCTGCATCTTCAAAAGGCGTATGCCGATGGCAAGCTCGGAGATTTTCCGAATACGGAATATGCGGCGGATCATATCCTTTCGCTTCCCATGCACTCTGAACTTACGAGCGAGGAAATGGAATATGTCGTAGGACATGTTCTGGAGGGCTTAGGAGTTTAATACGTTTCATCACCCATGGCACGAGCACTTATAATAATACCGACCTACAACGAGCAGGAGAACATCGTCCGGCTCGTGCATGAGATCTTTGCGCAGCAGCCGCGCTGCCCGGATGTGGAACTGAATATCCTCATTGTCGATGACAATTCTCCGGATGGAACTTCCGAGATCGTGCGCGAACTGCAAACGCGCGAGGATCCGGAGTTCAACCATATCCATTTGCTCACGCGCCCGGGCAAAATGGGATTGGGAACTGCTTATGTGACGGGCTTTAAATATGGCGTCCGTGAACAATTCGATTACATCTTAGAAATGGACGCGGATTTTTCACACGACCCAAATGAAATTCCCAATTTTCTGCACGAGATCGAGCACTACGATCTGGTGATCGGCTCGCGCTATATTCCCGGTGCGCATGTCACCAACTGGCCGAAGCGCAGGCTGATGCTCTCGTATAATGCGAATGTGTATGCCCGCGTTATCACCGGCATTCCCGTGCGTGACGCCACCGGCGGATTCAAATGTTTTCGGCGCAGCGTACTCGAAGCCATAGATCTGGATGACATCCGCTCCAATGGCTATGCGTTTCAGATCGAGATGAATTTCCGAGCGTGGCGCAAGAAGTTCCGAATCAAGGAAATTCCCATTACCTTCGCCGATCGCCTTGCCGGTACGAGCAAAATGAGCAAAGCGATCGTCCGCGAAGCCGTTGGCATGGTCTGGAAACTAAAAGCACGCGCTATCTCCGGAGAACTATAACAGCACATGGATCTTTCGATCATTATTGTCAGCTATAACGTGAAGGAATTCCTTCGCGGCGCGATCGCGAGCGTTCTGCGCTCGCTGGCGGCAGGCAATATCGTGGGCGAGATCATCGTGGTCGATAACGATTCCTCCGATGGCAGCGCCGCAATGGTGCGTTCAGAGTTCCCGGAAGTCCAGCTTCATGCCTTGAATGAAAATCTCGGCTTCGGGCGCGCGAATAATCTTGCCCTTGCTCAGACGAAGGGAACGTTCATGCTCTTGCTGAATCCGGATACGATCCTGGGCGAAGAAACGCTTTCGACCATGCTCGCTTTCATGCGATCGCATCCCGAAGCCGGGCTTGCCGGGTGTAAGCTGCTCAATGGTGATGGCACGTTCCAACTGAGCTGCCGTCGTGGGTTCCCAACTCCGTGGGCAAGTTTTACGAAGCTCTTCGGATTGGCTAGCCTCTTTCCAAATTCTAAGCTATTCGCGCGATACAATCTCACCTATTTGCCTATCGACGCGACCTACGAAGTCGATGCGCTTGGTGGCGCATTTATGATGCTCTCGCGCGACGCATGGAACCAAACACATGGCTTCGACGAAGATTTCTTCATGTATGGCGAAGACATCGATCTTTGCTTCCGCGCAAAACAGGCCGGGTTCAAAGTGTATTATGTGAACACGACGGCCACGGTCCATTTCAAAGGCGAATCGACGCGGCGCAGCGCCATCAATGAGCTTCAGGTGTTTTATGAGGCTATGCACGTTTTCGTCAAAAAGCATTACCGGGCATCCTTCCTGTTCACATTGCTGCTGCGGCTGGGAATTTTTCTTCGCCGCACGATCGCGCTTGCCAAGAAATACCGAAGTTCGGTTGCGTTGGTGGTGCTCGATTATCTGATGATCGGACTCAGCGTGCTTATTAGTTCCAAGATCCTTTTTGATGAATGGTTCGGCTTACCGCGATTAGATTATCCGTTCGCGTACCTCGTTCCGCCGGTTATCGTGGTTTTGCTTCTGGGAATTTTAAGCGCCTATCGCCCCAACAGCCGCATGAGCGTTCGGCCTGTCGTCATTGCTGGTGCCGGCCATTCTTATTGGGCTTTCATCGCTCACGTATTTCTCAAAGAATTCCCGGCCAGCCGCAGCTTCGTTGTCGTTGTGACCCTGATAACCGGCGCGCTGCTTCTGCTCGACCGCGTGGCGCTGCGGTTAACACGGTGGCTGTTGGGCGGGTTAGGAACTTCTACAAGCCCGCAACTTCGGCGAGCGCTCATCGTTGGAGCAGACGATGAAGCTCTGCGTATCGCTTCACTACTGACGCGGATGGAGTTCCTGCGGCGTTTTGAAGTCGTTGGACTTATCGACCGCACGCTCGAACGGTTGAATTTCGAAGCACAACCTGGCTTGCGTATTCTGGGAGATACAAATATGATCGCAAAAGTTGTGAGAGAAAATCGCGTTGCGGAAGTCATTTTTGCAAGCGGCGCGGTTCCCTATACCGAAGTGTTAGCCATTATGCAGCGCACGTCCGAAGAGAACCCCTCGATGCGGGTAAATTTTTCTATGGTTCCCGCCGCCAGCGATGTGCTGCTCGGCAAACAAAATATAGAGCTTTTAACCGAAGCGGCAGGAGAATCCCTCGCGTTGCTGCCTGTTGCCTATAACCTCGACCGGCTTTCGCACCGATTTGCAAAACGAATGCTCGATATTGGGGTAAGTGGAGTGGCACTCCCGGTTGGTCTTGGCTTCCTGTTTTATCAATCCCACGCAGGAACGACGTGAACGCAAGGATATGTGGGTTCAAATTCTTCGCGGGCAACGCACGCTCGTTGGCGTGGAAGGCTTAGGTGATCGTGAAGCCTACTATCCAAAGCCCGGCCTGACTAGCTTGGCTGCGGTCGCTAGTAAAAAATGGGCAGCACAAAGAAGATATTCAACAATTCGATCAGTATTACGCGCGCAACCATACGATCGCAATGGATTGCGAAATTTTACTCAAGGCGATCTTCATGCGTCCGCAGGATGAAACATGGAGCGGCCCATCACAACAGGAGGGTATAATGGCGAGAACTATTCTTGATTTTGAAAAACCGCTCGAAGATCTCGAACAAAAGTACGAGGAGATGCGTAAGCTCTCTGAGACCGTCGAGCTTACGAAAGAACTCGCCGCCATGCGAGCGCAAATTGAGGAACTAACGCGAGAGACGTATCAGCATCTCACGCGTTGGCAGCGTGTGCAGGTTGCGCGGCATCCGGAGCGGCCTTACACGCTGGATTACATTCAAGCGCTCACCTCGGATTTTACGGAACTGCACGGAGATCGCGGTGTGCGTGACGATCCCGCGATCGTCGGCGGGTTTGGAACTTTAGATGAGGTTGGGAGCGTGATGTGGATCGGTCATCAAAAAGGCCGCGATACCAAGCAAAATGTATTTCGGAACTTTGGAATGCCAAATCCGGAAGGTTACCGCAAAGCATTGCGCCTGATGAAGCTGGCCGAAAAATTTGGCCGACCGATCGTAACATTACTCGATACACCCGGCGCGTATCCCGGCATCGAAGCCGAGGAGCGCGGGCAAGCAGAAGCTATCGCACGGAATTTATTTGAAATGGCAAAGCTGAAAGTTCCAATAATTGTAGTAATTATCGGCGAAGGTGCTTCCGGCGGTGCGCTGGGCATTGGTTTGGGTGACCGGATTTTGATGCTCGAAAATTCGTGGTACAGTGTTATTTCACCAGAAAGCTGCTCCTCGATCCTTTGGCGGAGCTGGAATTTCAAAGAACAAGCAGCCGAAGCGCTAAAGCTCACCGCGCCCGATCTGCTTGCCAATGGTATCATCGATCGCATCCTTCCTGAACCGCTTGGCGGCGCGCACCGCGCACCGGAATTGATGTTCGAAACCCTGAAAGAAATTTTGATCGAAGAACTTCGGGCGCTGCGAGATCTTTTCGAAATAGAATCTTCTTCCGCGCTCGAACGGCGCACCGAAAAATTTTCACGCATGGGAATGTGGAACGAAGCGCCGATGATCTCCGAAGTTCGAATTCCGCATAAGAAAATTGAAGTCGAGGTGTTCGCCGCTATCGAAGCGTAAACATGCGCCGAAGCATTGTACCTTTCTTTGAAATGCCAAATGGTTACCGGCCTACTTTTCTTTTTCATCGTGCTGGCGTTGGTGCCGCTCGCGCTCCGGAACAGTGGCGCGAGAGAACTGCGCCGACAACGCGCGCGGGAGATAGAACGCATGACCATCGCCGCAGATATTTGCGAAGCAGCCGCACGAGATGCGTTCGGGATTGAACTCGATCACTCAACGGAGAGCATTCCCTTGCTCGACGCTCTTATTACAAAAGGGTGGAGCGATGTGACGGATATTACAAATGGATTATCTGTTGACAACTACGAGCCAACATTCGTTTTGGGTTCTTATCTCGGTAATGTTTTTACCCACCATGAGAATGTCGAATGGCGATGGGAGAGCGGCGAAGCATTCCTTTATTTTCGAAATTTGAGACAAAGAAATTCCCCGTTCGAACTCATCGAACGAAAGCGAATGAACCCAACTCACGTTAATCTGGAAAAAGAAACTGAGCTTTGGCTTCATCCGAACCCTCCTCAAGACAACGATGCAAATACAACATCCTGATTCACACTGCATTGAGCACATTACCAAAATTCGCGTTCGCTATGCAGACACGGATCAAATGGGGATGGTCTATTATGGGAAGTATTTCGAATATTTCGAAGTGGCGCGCACTGAACTGCTACGCGCATGTGGATTACCGTATGCAGAGATCGAAGCAGCCGGGTTTTGGCTTCCCGTTTCGGATGCCAGCGCAAAATACCTTCGTGCTGCTAAATACGATGACCTGCTTCGCATCGTCGCAAAAATGCCTGCAACCATAAGCCCGCGATTGGATATTACTTACCAAATACGCCTCGACGAAACAGAGGAACTCATCGCCGAAGGCGCAACAACGCTTGTTTTCGTATCGAGTGCAACGGGAAAACCTACGCGTCCACCACAAATGTATCGAGATGCCATCGAACGCCTCGCCCCCAACCCCCTCTCCCCGCTGAAAGAGGAGGCTTCTTAATATGCAACAACCACTTAGCGACATCGAACGCCAGCGTATCCGCATCGCCCTTGTCGAAGACGGGGGACGAGAAGATGTAACTACACTTGCCACCATCAATGAAGGCGCCGAGGGCGTGGGAACATTTATTGCAAAAGCGAATGGAATTATTGCCGGTATCGATATTGCGCGGCATTGTTTTTCCCTATATGAAACGATACATGGCATTACCTCGCCATCGTTTGAATTCACGCAAATCATTGAAGATGGGAAAACCGTAAACGCTGGTGATATCGTAGCCACCATGTCTGCTCAGATGCGAACGTTGCTCGGCGCAGAACGGGTCGCGCTCAATTTCCTGCAACGAATATCCGGTATTGCAACGCTCACGCGCGCATTCGTCGATGCCATCGCGGGAACTGGTGCAACGATATTGGATACTCGCAAGACTGCGCCGCTGTTGCGTCCTTTTGACCGCTATGCCGTTCGCGTCGGCGGCGGATCGAATCACCGGTATTCACTCACCGATATGGTGCTGGTAAAAGATAATCATATTGCTGCAAATGGCGGCGATGTTGCATTGGTCATCGCAAAATTAATGGAGTTTTTTGCGAACCCGAATCGCGCGCGAGTTCCCATTGAGATCGAAGTAACATCACTCGATCAGTTCAGCGATGTGCTTCGGCTTGGCTCCGGAATTATCGATCGCGTCCTGTTCGATAATTTCGAAATAGGAATGCTTCAGGAAGCCGTTAGAATCAATAATGGCATCTTTGAAACAGAAGCCTCCGGTGGCGTTACGCTGGAAACGGTTCGTGCTGTTGCAGAAACCGGCGTGAACTTTATTTCGGTTGGTGCGCTTACGCATTCGGTTCGCGCACTGGATATTTCCTTCGAGATCGAGCCAGCCCGAAAATAATGCTGCAAATACTCATCATCGAAGATGAGCGAAAGGTCGCTCGCTTCATACAAAAAGGACTCGCTGCCGAAGGGATGGAGACTACCATCGCAGAATCAGGCGATGAAGGGCTCCGCCTTGCTTCCGAACGCGCGTTCGATGTTATCACGGTGGATCTATCCCTTCCGGGCATCGATGGCATAAGCGTCATTCGGGAACTTCGGGAACGGCAGAATGCCGCCGGCATTCTTGTCGTGTCGGCCAAAGGCGCGTTAGAAGACAAGCTGCTTGGGTTTGGAGTCGGCGCGGACGACTATCTTCCAAAACCATTTGCGTTCGATGAATTAGTGGTTCGTATTCGCGCGCTGGCCCGAAGAAGAATGAATTTCGTGCAAGAACTCAGCCTTTCCTATGCTGATTTGGAAATGGATATGCGTACACGGCGTGTGATACGTGCTGGTAAGGAAATTAAATTAACCACCCGCGAATTCAATCTTCTCGAATTATTTCTTCGCAATCCCGAACAGGTGCTCACACGCGCAAAGATTGGCGAAGCCGTCTGGCATGAACAATTCGAACGCGAAACGAACGTGATCGAAGTCTATATGATGTATTTGCGCAAGAAGATATCCACGGCTCCGGGCGCACAGCCGCTACTGCATGCTGTCCGCGGAGCTGGATACCGGCTGTCCGAACGTTCCGAACAAGAATGAGGCTTATTCCGCGAAGTCTTCAAGCACGAACCGCCTTTGTCATTGCGCTGGCGTTCTTTGTTTTTCTTTCTCTTTTTTTTGCAACATCCTACGTTTCCATACGCCGTTCGCTTATCGCGCGAAGCGACGGAGAAGTTCGTGCCGAGTTGGAGCGCATTGCTCCCGCTCTTCATCCAAACCTCTCGAAAGATTCCCTCTCGCAGATTCTTTCCGAGCGCCATTCGATCGGCGAATCACGCTTGCGATTGGTACTGTTAAATCGGAACGATAGCGCCGACCTACCTCTTACGGCAAAACGTGAACCTATTATACCGCTCGATATTGAGAAGAAAATAAAACAACACCACGGCGAACCGATCTCTTATTCAACTTCCGATGGAGATATGAGAGTGATTACTATCGCACACGGTAACTTTATACTCGGAGCGATCTATACGACCCTTTTACTGGAAGAAGCAGAAGAATCCATCATCGAAGTGTTCATGTACTATTTAGCCGCAGGGTTAATAATAGGAGTGCTCGGTGGAATCTTTCTTTCGAAATATCTTATTGGGCCCATTACTACACTTGCCATCGCGGCGCGGACTATCCTACATCAGCCAGAGAAATCCCCGGCTCGTTTACCCATCTCGAAAACAATTATGGAAGTGGCGGATCTCGCGCAGTCCATTAATGCATTGCTCGACGCCCGCGAGCGCGCCGTGGAACTTCAACGCAATTTTGCCGCCGATGCCGCGCACGAATTACGAACGCCACTCACCGTTTTGAAGGGAGAGATCGAAGTGGAGTTACGCGTCACAGCACATGACAGCCCCCAAGCTGAACTGTTACACAGCAATTTGGAAGAGATCGAACGCTTGATTTCCACCGTGCAGGATCTTTTGGAATTGGCGGAGATCGAAGCGGAAAATGATCGAACTATGGAACGCGATGAATGCTCGCTGCTCTCCGCGATCCATTATGCGGCGGAACATCTTCGTTCCATCGCAACGGCCAGTGGGATCGAATTTGTCATTCCCGAAGAGGACGTACTCGTCGCTGCGCAGGAGGAACGCATTACCCGGCTCATCTATAATCTCCTGTTAAATGCGGTTCAACATTCCGGCGTCTCGCGCCAAGTAGAAGTTCGACTGCAAATAGCAGAAGAAGGGTGTGTGGTCGAGATCGAGGATCACGGAAAAGGCATCCCTCCGGAACGCATCGAGCATCTGTTCGAACGATTTTATACCACCGGAGATGGTTCATCAAAAAAACAAGGTGGAGCAGGATTGGGGCTTGCCATTGTCAAATCCATTGCAGATCACTACGGCTTTCGTTTAGCGGTACGTAGTGAAGAAGGAGCAGGAACGACCGTCTCGCTGCATATTCCGCCCTCGGCAATAATTGGATAAGAAAGTTCTCATCAAATTCTAATTGTGTTCTTATCCTTCCTGTCGTAATTTTGAAACGATTACGGCTGGTTACTCTCGTGGATTCTCCATTCCTATTGAAAGGAATCTCACAACTGTCCTAATCGCCATTTTCATTAATTTTTTCCATTAGCATCTAATACATGAGATCTCTTAAGTACTTTACTTTCCTTTTCATATTGTTCCTACTGCCTTCCATTGCTTTCAGTCAAATGAATGTGAAAGGTTTGGTCATCGATAAGCAAACCAAAGAACCCGTCGAGGGAGCGAGCGTTATTGTTCAAGGAAAGCGTGTCACAATAACGGATTCGGTCGGCTCCTTTACATTTTCCACGCAGAATTCTATTTCATCCTTCACGGTCGTTCGGCTGGGCTATACGAAACAGACGGTCGAAATCCCTGCAAACGCTGCTACAATCGCCGTGGAACTCGAATCGCAATCTCCATCGAAAGAAGTTCTGGTTCAAGGCGCTACGAATCCGGCTGCGCAAGCTCGGCCTGATGCGGCAATTTCCGTTCTCACACCATACGATCTCACGCGCAGCACGGGACTTTCTTTGCAGGATGCGGTCAATCTCATTCCTGGCGTAAATATGGAAGCTCGCACTCCGTTCGGCGGACAGAAATTCACCATTCGCGGTGTTGGCGGCAACACCGGAACTAGTATTTCCAGCGATTTCAGCCCAACAGGTTATAAAGTCTATCTTGACGGCGTGCCGATAACGGATGCGACAGGACTGACACTCATGGACGACGTCGATAATGCGAATATAGGTGGTGTTTCTATTATCAAAGGGCCAGCCTCGACACTTTACGGTAACGGCATTGGCGGAGTTATCCAGCTTTACACACTTCAGCCCACGCCAGGCCAACAGGATATCTCGGAAGATTATCTTGCCGGTAGTCATGGCCTCATGCGCTGGGATAACCGGATCGAAGATGGAACGGATAATAACGCCCTCCTCATGAATTATGGCAAGCAGCACGATGATGGCCCGCGCACGCACAGTGCTTCGGATAAAAGCTATGTCTCGTTTACCGATCAGTACTCGGCGAGCGAAAAACAGACAATCTCAGTATTCGGCAATTATAGCGATTCTTACGAGCAATATGGCGGCGAAGAACCGGATTCGATGTTTATAAACCGCCTTAATTGGGATGATCCGAATTATGTTCAGGCCAACGCCCACGAAGCAATCGAAAGCTTCCGCGGCGGCGCGACGGATAATTATCAATTCAGCAACAATTTTGGCAATACGTCATCGCTCTTCTTCGATGGTTACTCCCTAAACTCCGCCAACGGCGCACATAGAGGCAATCCGTCGCCGATAGATTCACCGGCGACGAAACCTTCTCAGGGAACCTCGGACAACAATGTTTTTACGTTCGGAGCACGGTCGGTCTTTAATTACCAATACAGCAATAATTCCATCACGCTCAATGGCGTGGGCGGCGTCGAATTCGATAAAACCGACGAGTTCACCAAGGGCTATGGATATACCGGCGGTGTGCTTGGCGCGATCTCGTCGGATCTGCAAATCAATGCGATCCAAACTTCGCCCTTTACGCAATGGGTGCTTACACTACCCGATCAGTGGTCTGTTACTGGCGGCGTGAGCATCAATTATTCGCAATATAATATTCAGGACATGCTCAATCCGCCCGATACATCGTCAACTATTTCTAAAAATAAAAATTCATCGGTCTATAAGGTGTTCACACCGGTTCCAATGCCGCATATTGATATTGCAAAGCAGTTGAACGATAACACAACATTGTATGCCGATTTCAGTGAAGGATATACTCCTCCGACGACGTCCACCGTTGTAATTCCTGCTCTCGACGAGGTCAACTCCGGACTCCAGCCCGAAAAAGGAACACAATTTGAACTCGGCGTTAAAGGGACAGCGCTCGCTAATCGCTTAAGCTATCAGGCGGATGTTTTCGATCTCATTCTTAACAATGCGTTTGAAACAGAAGCGGATTCGGGAACAACCATTACCGTCAACTCCCCAGCTGAACAGGACAATAAAGGCTTGGAGGCTTCTATCGGATACGCGCTCGTGGACGATCCATCGCAAACGATTTCTCTCATTCGTCCTTGGGCTAATCTCGCTTATTCCAGTTTCACTTACAAGAATCTTAAGGCAACGAATAATGCGTCCGACACTGCTGCTGCCGATAATTACAATGGCAATACGGTCGAAGGTGTTCCACAAAAGGTCATTAATGCTGGAGTAGATCTCAATACGAAATTCGGACTTTATTTCAATGCGACATGGAATTACAACGACAAAATGGCGATGAATTACCAGAATACGATCTATGCGCCGGCCTATTATCTGATCAATATGAAAATTGGTTGTAAGACGCTCATCGCCGATGTCATTTCTCTGAATATTTATGTTGGAGTAAATAATCTCACCAATGAATTATATTATTCGGAGGCAATTCTCAATCCTATGCCGTATGTGGATTTGCAAGGCCATGGTGTGCCCGGCGCAACAACCCCTCAGACCCAGGATGCGCTCTTCATTCCGGGATATGCTACAACGTGGTACGGCGGGGCAACGATAAAATGGTTATTCTAAATCAATGAATATATTCTCTATGGGAAAAGCGCGAGCATTACTCGCGCTTTCCGTTGTTACAATCATATTAGGTTCCTGCGGAAAATCGAGCGCGCCACCCGCGACGCTCGCCGAGCAGATGAAAGGCGATTCCGTTCGCATCGTCTGCGTTTCGAAGCAGTTGACCGAAATGATCTTCGCGCTTGGCATGGGCGATAAGATCGTCGGCACCGATCTGACGAGTAATTATCCACCGGAGCAAACTGGAAAGCTTCCGAAAGTAGGTTATCATCGTTTGCTTTCAGCCGAGGGAATTATTTCTTTACATCCGACGATCGTCGTGCATGATAGCAACAACGCCCCAAAATCCGCGCTCGATCAGGTTCGGAAAGCCGGAATTCCGGTTGAATATTTCCCTGAGGCGAAAGATGTCGATCAGGCCAAGCAAGTCTTGCGCGATCTGGGTAAAGCGTTCGGTGTCGAGCATCGCGCCGATTCGCTCTGCCATTATCTCGATTCTACAATGGCGCTGGCGCTTTCCATCCATCACGATACACACCCCAGAGTTGTCGTTATTCATTTTGGAATGGTGGGAATGAGCTATCTTATCATTACCAAAAAAAATCTTGCGAGTAAAATGATCGAGTGGGCAGGGGGAATCAATCCTATCGATCCCGGACGCGGCATGGCCCAGCTAAGTCCAGAACTGGTTGCCGAAGCAAAACCGGACATTATTTTAGTGACCGATTATGGATTCGACCACGCCGGAGGAATCGAGGGCGTTAAAAAGCTTCCCGGCGTTGCGCTCACCCCGGCAGCGCAAAATAATCGTATTTACAGAATTGCGGAACACGATATTGTCTATTTCGGCCCTCGTACCGGCGACAACGTGATGAAATTCGAGAAGCTCTTGTATCCCGACGAAAAATCTTCACCGTGATCTCCGTGTTGTTGTCATTCGTGGCTATCGTCCGTCAAAAATTTGGGCTTATCTACACCGGACTTTCGGTGGTGCTCGTAGCATCCATCTTTTTTGCTCTCGGAGTGGGCGCAGTATCGATTCCCTTTTCTCAAATCGGCACATACTTTCTTCATTTGGCAGGTATATCGAATTCCGGGCGTCCTGTTTTGGAAGAAGCAGTTTTTCTTGCAAATTCGGCTTCCACGCGTTTTGCTTTCGGCGCTGGTTGGGGCTACGCTTTCGGTTTCCGGCGCGCTGATGCAGGCGTTGTTTCGGAACCCAATCGTCGAGCCTGGTTTGGTTGGAACTTCCGCCGGAGCAGCATTCGGCGCCGCCTTTGTCTTCGTATTGGGAGCTAATCTTGTCTGGATAACGAATTCCTTTATCGGTCCGATCATGCTGCCCGTTTTTGCGTTCGTTGGCGGTTTTATTGCAACGATGACGGTGTATCGCCTTTCGACGATCACCGGTAAAGTTACCGTGGCGACGATGCTGCTTGCCGGGATTGCCATCAATGGCTTGTTTGGCAGCAGCACGGGATTTCTTTCCTACATCGCTCACGATCCCCAGGCACGCTCCATCACATTCTGGATGCTCGGCTCCTTTGCAGGCGCGAATTGGAATGCTGTCGAGTTGGTGCTGCTCACGACAGGTGTTGGAACGCTCATCGCGGTGAAAAATAGTAAAGGATTGAATGCGCTCCTGCTTGGCGAAGCCGAAGCCGGACATTTGGGAATGAATCCCAAACAACTCCAGCGAAATATCCTGATCTTGAATACCGTAATGGTCGCAACGGCAACTTCGACGGTCGGCGTTATTTCATTTGTTGGGCTGATCGTACCTCACATTCTTCGGATGATGCGCGGTTCGGACACGCGGTATCTTCTTATCGGTTCTGCGCTATTGGGTGCTGCGCTATTAGTTATGGCCGATGCGCTTTCACGCATTATTATCGCGCCAGGAGAATTGCCGGTCGGAGTTATTACATCTTTTGTCGGCGCTCCTGTGTTTTTATGGATACTCATTCGCCATCGAAGCATCGATCCGGTCGGAGGGTTTTATGCTTGAGGTTCAAGATATTAGTTACCACATTGGCAACACGAAAATTCTTCGCGGCATCTCCGCGCAATTTCAAACTGGAGTTCTTTCGGTAATCGTTGGCCCAAATGGTTCAGGGAAATCCACACTGCTTAGAACAATGAGCGGCGAATATATTCCGACTACGGGAAGCGTACTGTATGATAGGAAACCGCTCAGCGAGATCAGCCCTCGCAACCGGGCACAAATGCGAGCTGTGCTTTCGCAGCGAACCGAATTAACATTCCCACTCACCGTATCGGAAATTGTAATGATGGGCCGCTATCCTCATTTTCTCGTGAAGCCGTCTCATGAAGATTATGAAATATGCGAAGCGGCGCTCGAACGAATGGGTATACTCGAACTCGCTGCAAGAAATTATCTCACACTCTCCGGCGGCGAACAGCAGATCGTCCAGTTCGCTCGTATCCTCGCGCAAATTTGGGGCAACCGGGATGCCGGAACGAAATATCTTCTGCTCGATGAGCCAACCACATTTCTCGATCTAAAACATCAGCATCAGTTTTTACATATCGCTCTCGAATTGGCATCCGAAGGCGAGGTAGTAATCGCTGTGATTCACGATATAAATCTCGCGGCGCAATATGCCGGATTTATACTTGCGATCGAATCCGGCAACGTGCTTGCAAGTGGAACAGTGCACGAAGTTATTCGACCAGAAATCATAGATGCACTCTATCACATCGATAGCGCTGTTCTGCACCCCAAGGGATTGGAATACCCGATCGTGGTAGCGTTATAGTTTTCTCTTGGATAAGATAATTCTCATCGAATTCTAATTGTATTCTTATCTTTTCTTATGTAAATTTGCATTATGAATTTTATTGCAGAAAAAATCCGTCTCGCAGCCATTTTCATTTGTTTATCGCTTGCGATTCCCGGTTTTGCGTTCGCAGGCTCAATACATGGAGTAATCAAGGGCAACGATGCCACCATTACCGGCGCAAGCGTCCGACTTTTGGAGCTTGACCGGGCGACCATTTCCGGCACGCACGGCGAATACTCCTTCGAGCGAGTCCCGGCAGGAACATATCACGTTTTCGTTCATGCGATCGGCTATGCCTCGATCACGAGCACGGTGCAGGTAACGGACGGCGAAGCGGAGCTATCTTTTTCGCTGATCGCATCCGCAATTCCGGGTGAAGAAGTCGTCGTTTCCGCGTCTCCGTATGCGCGCACGGAGAGCGATCAGTATCAACCCGTAGCGACGAAGGATGCAGACGAATTGCACCAAAGTCCCGGCTCTACATTTTCCGAAGAGATCGATGATATTCCCGGCGTTGCCATGCGATATAATGCAGCCGCGCCCTCACGCCCGATCGTGCGCGGACTCGGGGATAACGAAGATCTCATCTTAGAAAACGGACTGCGCATTGGCGATCTTTCAACATTCGATCCCGCCCATGCCACACCGATCGAAATGGGTGAAGTGCAGGAAATAGATATAGTACGCGGCCCGGCAAGTATTCTTTATGGTTCTAATTCCATTGGCGGTCTTGTGAATGTTATTACAAATACGATCCCCATGGCATCGAGCCAAACGGTCAGCGGGAACGCAACGGCATCCGGCAACACGGTGAACGATCTTTACTCCGCGCATTTTAATACCGTTTGGAGCGATGGGTCTTCTGCTTTGAGAATTTCAGCTGGCGATCTTCATTCGGGTAATATCGCAATCCCACAGAACAACTATACCGACCTTACCACAGGCCTGACATTTAACCTGAATGCCATGCCACAATCATTCATGCGCACCAGCGATCAGGGAATTGGTTATTCATATCAGAGTGATTTCGGAATGGTCGGAGCGGGAATAAAACATTATTATTCCAATTATGGGATTACCGGCGATCCTTACGATAGCAATCAAGCTCCATCGACTTCACGGATTGTGCAAGAAACGTATACCGCTGAATTAAAAGCACAATTCAACGTGGGAGGATCGTTTGTCAATCAAATTCGCCTCAATTCGAATGCCAGCGATTACACCCATTCGGAATTCCCGACTGCACCCGATACCAATTTTAACGCTACTCCTAACACTTACTATGCTGCTGAATTTCAGCAAAATAGTTTCCATCAAAATAATTACAATACTACGCTTCAATTTCTTCTTCAACCCATGGGAAATTGGCAGGGAACATTCGGATTATGGTCCGATTTAGAAAACCTTACCATGGGTGGCATGCAGCCGCTCGGCCCGAACTCGCTTACTACCAGCCTTGCGGGATATGCATTGGAAGAATATCGTGCAGGAGAGAATACAAAAGTTCAAGGAGCCATCCGGTATGATTACAATAACATATCTACGTTTGCCTCACCCAGTTCAACGGTGCCTGAATTTGTAAACTTCAACTCAACACGCACTTCTGGCGCAGTTACTGGCTCACTCGGAATCATTCAGAATTTGACTCAGGAACTCACCGGATCAATCAATATTGGTCGTTCATTCCGTGCTCCGACCCTCCAGGAGCTATATGCAATCGGCCCCGACGACGCAAGCGCTGCGGTGCTTTCTGGCGATTCAAACCTTGTACCTGAAACATCGATTGGCATTGACATGACGATAACTGGACGGTTCTCAAACTTCACGTTTTCAGTTTCGCCATTCATAAATTTCATCCATAATTATATCTATAGCTACGATACAAAAGTCCAGGACACAACTTATGGAACACCATACGATTATCGCAATTATGCACAGGATACTTCTGCTCGATTATTTGGAGCTGAAGTAAGCGCGACCGCACAACTAATGGATCATCTTGCTCTGACAGCAAGCGGAGATTATGTGAATGCCGAGGATGTCAGCAGAGATACCGCACTTCCATCAACGCCCCCGCTTCGCGGGACCCTTCGACTGAATTATCTTGATAATACTTATTCCGGAATGGTTGAGTGGCGTTTAGCTGCATCGCAAACCCGACTCGGCGATGGCGATTGGCTTGTGCCGGGTTATGGTATCGTTAATCTTGGATTCGGTGTGCGATTAGTATTCTGGCGAGACCGTGCATAATATCAGTATTCATTGCGATAATCTTTTTAATAAAGTGTATTACGATAATTTGTCAGCAGTCGGTGTTTTTCCTTCCCCAACCCGCGCGTGGGTTCCGGCTGGTGTACGATGTAACGTTTTAGCCGCGTAGCGCCCAACTTTTGTTGGGCCAAAAAAATCTTGATTTTTCAACACCGCCCAACTAAAGTTGGGCGGTGTTGCGTTTTGTGCTCCCGAATGAATGTTTTTAACTCCGCCATTTCATGGCTCCTCCCTGTTATTCCGAAGCCGATCGTCCGAAAAGTCAGCGAGCGTTATATCGCCGGCTCGACGCTCGACGATGCCATCCGCACCTTACGCGATCTGGGTGCCAGAGGCGCAATGGCGACCGTCGATGTGCTCGGCGAATTCATTAAAAATCTCGACGAAGCGCATAACAATACGCGCTATTCGTGCGAGGTCATTCGCCGCATTCATCGCGATGGATTGCAGGGCAATCTCTCGATAAAACTTACCTCACTCGGCCTTGAGATCGATCCATCGGCCTGTGAAGCAAACGTTCGAGAAATTCTCGTGACCGCGCGAGAAAACGGCACCATGTTCGTGCGCATGGATATGGAAAACTCGCCATACACCACAGCAACGATCGATCTGTATCGCAAGCTGAGAAAAGAATTTTCGAATGTCGGCGTGGTATTGCAAGCCTATCTTCGCCGCACTCCGGAAGACGTCGATTCGCTGCTTGCGGAGGGAACTGCAAATGGAGTTCCCACGAACGTCCGGCTGTGCAAAGGAATTTATGTCGAGGCAGAAGCGATCGCGTTTCAAGGCCGGAAAGAAATTCAGGATAATTATCTCGCATGTCTCGAAAAATTGCTTTCCGCTCATGCGTATGTAGGGATCGCCACGCATGACGACCTTCTGATAAACAGCGCAAAGCAACTCATCAAAAAATATACCCTCGGAAAAGAAGAATTTGAATATCAAATGTTGCTCGGAGTTCGAGAGAACGTCCGCGATGGTTTGATTCGGGAAGGTAACCGTCTTCGCGTTTATGTCCCATTTGGTGAAGATTGGTATGGATATTCCTTGCGAAGATTAAAGGAAAATCCGAAAATGGCAGGATATATCGTGAAAGCAATGTTTACAGGAAAATAATTTAAAGAAACTTTGATTCACACTGTCATCCTGAGCGGAGTTCATCTCGACGAAGGAGAGATGAACGGAGTCGAAGGATCTCATGCAGTTTCCCTCACTGCGAAACTTTCTGAGATCCTTCGACTCCGCAAATTTTACGCTCCGCGTAAAATTTGCTCCGCTCAGGATGACATTTCTATAAAAACGTAGCTACATCACTTTCCTCTTCGGCACAATCCATCTTCATAACATGTTTAGACGAACATAATGATAATTGTCATGCAACGCGGCGCAACGGAGCCGCAAATCCAGCACATTACGAAGCACCTTTCGAGCCGTGGCATTCGCGCCGAGCGAATGGATGGGCCTGAACAGAGCATTATTGGCATTGTGGGCGCAAGCGGCGGCTACGATATTTCTGCAATGTCCGGAATGCCGGGGGTGCAGGAAGTGGTGCGCGTTTCTTCGCCGTATCGGCTTTCTGCGCGAACGGGGCATCCCGAAGATACCGTCATTACGCTTTCGGATGGCACTCGCATCGGTGGCGATGCGCCGAGCATTGTTATCGCCGGGCCATGCGCGGTGGAATCCGAAGATCAGCTTCGCCGCACTGCGGAATGCATTCGGAAAGCAGGCGTTCGGTTCATGCGTGGCGGCGCGTTCAAGCCGCGAACGTCTCCCTATTCTTTTCAGGGTCTCGGATTCGATGGACTTGAATTGCTGAAAAAAGTGAGTGAAGAGTTCGATCTTTTTATCGTATCGGAAGTAATGGAGCCAGCGCATGTGCCAGCCATCGCGGAATTCACGGATATTGTGCAGGTCGGTTCGCGCAATATGCAGAATTACCCACTGCTGCGGCAAATTGGGAACATTCGCAAACCCGTAATGCTCAAACGCGGCCCGGCTGCAACCATCGAAGAATGGCTGATGGCGGCGGAATACATTCTTTCCGGCGGTAACCAAAATGTGATCCTGTGCGAACGCGGTATTCGCACGTTCGAAAGTTCCCTTCGCTTTACGCCCGATCTTAGCGCGGTTCCTGTTATTAAACAGCTTTCGCATCTTCCCATTATTGTCGATCCCTCCCACGCGACGGGCAAGCGGGAATTTGTTGCAAGCATGGCGCGCGCGGCTATTGCAGCCGGCGCAGATGGGATCATGGTGGAAGTACATCCCGATCCCGACCGCGCGCTTTCGGACGGCGCGCAAAGCCTCACCTTCGAACTATTCGAAGAAATGATGGGCGAACTTGTTCGCGTGGCCGATGCGGTTAATCGACCCCTATTAGTAGAACGCCGGCAAAATAATTACGAATTACGAATTACGAATTACGAACAAAAAACGCTATGATCGTTTATTCGCAGCATAAAAACATTTCAATTCGTAATTCGTAATTTTTAATTCGTAATTTCCAATGACTATTCCCGAACTGCTTCAATCTTCCAAAACGATTGCCGTTGTTGGCATCAGCGAGCGTCCCGATCGCCCAGCTAACGAGGTTCCCAAACAATTACTGCGCCGAGGATTTACGATCATTCCCGTCAATCCAAATTTAAAAGAATGGAATGGCATTCCAGCGTACCCCGATGTAGCTTCGGTCCCGGAGAATATCACTATCGACATTGTCGATGTGTTTCGCAAGAGCGAGGATACGCCGAATGTTGTCCGCGATGTGCTGAAACGCACCGCAAAGCCGCGATGTATCTGGCTTCAATTAACCATTAAAAACGAGGAAGCGAAAAAGCTCACGGAAGATGCCGGGATCTTTTATGTAGAAGATCACTGTATCGGAGTCGAAACGGCACTTTTGCATCTGATGGTTAAGTGAGATGGAATGCTTCATCGCCCAAAAGGAAAAGATCGATCTCGAACAACATTCGCTTGTTCTGACAGGCGATGAAGCCCACCACGCAACCCGCTCCCTACGAATTAAATCGGGCGAAACGCTTCTCGCGACCGATCTTTCCGGTACATGCTATCGCTGCCGCGTGGAGCGTGCCGACCCCGGCACGCTTACTTGTTCGATCGAGGAAATCCTTCCAAATTTTGGAGAGCCAAAGCGAAACGTTTTGCTCATTCAAGGCATAATCGCACAACCATCCCGCTGGGAGTTTTTGCTGGAAAAATCTACAGAGTTAGGCGTGAGTGCCATTCAGCCAGTCACAACCGAGCGAACCGAACGCGATAGCTTTAACCGCGAGCGTTCCGAGCGCATTTTGCGGGCAGCGGTCAAGCAAACAAAACGAGCAAGGATGCCAGAGTTACGCGAACTCTCTTCATTCACCGAGGCGTTATCCCAAGCGGCGAAAGAAGGGCGAACTCTCATTCTGTTCCACGAAGCTGTAGTGAGTGGGTTTTCCGGTATCCCCGAGCATGGGAGGGGGGATGCTCTTGCGTTTATAGTCGGATCGGAAGGCGGATTTTCGGATTCCGAAGTGGCACTGGCGTCGGAAACTGGAGCCGGAATAGTATCGCTTGGCCCGCGTCGGCTTCGCGCGGAAACGGCTGCGCTCGCTGCACTTGCACTATTCATCGACCGATAAATTTTTTATTATAACGTTGTTATGGCAGAAAACCTGTTAGAGGTAACGCATTTAAAGAAATACTTCCCGATCAAACGGGGAATTTTATCGAAAACGGTCGGGCACGTCAAGGCGGTCGATGACGTCTCGTTTACGATTCGCAAAGGCGAAACGCTGGGCTTGGTCGGCGAGTCCGGCTGCGGAAAAACCACGGCTGGCCGTGCTATTCTTCGGCTCATCGAGCCGACGGGAGGCTCCGTAAAATTTGAAGGCGAAGAAGTGACGACGATGAACGCGCATCGCTTACGCGAAATGCGCCGCCAGATGCAGATCATTTTTCAGGATCCCTACAGTTCCCTAAACCCGCGCATTACTGTCGGTGGGATGCTGACGGAAATCCTCAAAGTTCACAACCTGCGCACGACCGACGCCGAGCGAAAAGACCGCGTCAATGAATTGCTCGAAACGGTAGGACTCAGCCCGCTTCATGCACGCCGTTATCCGCATGAATTCTCCGGCGGTCAACGGCAGCGTATCGGCATAGCGCGCGCGCTTTCGGTGGAACCAAAATTTATCGTGTGCGATGAGCCGGTCTCCGCGCTCGATGTATCCATTCAATCGCAAGTCCTGAATTTGCTGATGGACTTGCAGCAACGGCTCGGCTTGACTTATCTATTCATCGCGCACGATCTTTCCGTTGTCAAACACATTTCCGACCGCGTAGCTGTCATGTATCTGGGCGAGATCGTCGAAATGACGGATTACAAAACGCTCTATGCAGCTCCGAAGGCGCCTTACACGGAAGCATTGCTCTCGGCAGTTCCCGTAGCAAATCCGCGCGTAAAACGTTCCCGCATTGTGCTGACGGGCGATGTGCCATCCCCTGCTAACGTACCGAGCGGCTGTTACTTTCACCCACGCTGCCCGAAAGCCTTTGCAGAATGTTCGTCGGTGCATCCGCAGCTTGCGGAGAGTGAGCCAGATCACACCGTGCGCTGTATTATCTATCCAAGCAGCTGGCCGGCTGGAAGTAACGTTCCCGAACGCATTGCCAGCGGCGCGCAAGTGAAATCGCTTCAAACAGCATGAGCGAAATCGATTCGGTTGCAAAAGATGCGGTAGCAAAATACCGGGCAAAGAACGACATCTTCACGCCGTCCAACCTCATCAGCCTCATGCGAGTGATGTTCGTATTGCCCGCGATCTTTTGCATTATCGCGTCGCAAAACGATACACATCTTTACTTTCTCGTAGCTGCCATTTTTGTGGCAGCGGTTTTCACCGATCTGCTCGATGGCATTATCGCGCGTCGAACCGATACCGTCACCGAACTGGGCAAGATCGTCGATCCGCTTGCCGATAAAATTTTCATCGGCTTTGTCGTTATCACGATGGCAGCGTATAATTTAATTCCGATCTGGTTTATCGCTGTTATCTTAGGACGCGATCTCATCATTCTTGCGGGCGGTTGGTGGGCGAAGAAAAAACTCGGCGTTATACTACCTTCGAATTATCCGGGCAAAATTGCCGTCATCACCATTTCGCTAACGCTTTTTCTCATGGTCATCCGAGATGGACTTCAAGGAAATACCGATGGTTTCTTACAAGTGATCGTGATCTTAGAATGGTTGAGCGTTGCGCTGATGGCGATCTCGTTGTGGGTGTATGGAAGCAGGTTGAAAAGTTTGCTGGCTGTCGCGAAATAAAAAGCGCCCATCACCTTTATACTCTAATTCGTTCGGAGGTATATTGTTTCTTGTTTGAATACCTTAAGAATTAGTTTTTTGAAGTTTTAATCCTCTCTCGCGTGTTTGAATAACTAAGCAAGCTAACTCAGCACTGAGCACTTTAGCACTCAGCACTTTTCCTCATGGGTTTTTTCGATAAGTTCAAAATTTCCAAGCTCCGCGAGGGGCTGCAAAAATCGCACGATGAATTCGTGCGAAAGATCAACCGCATCTTCTATAAATCCCGAAAAATAGACGATGAATTGATGGCAGAGATCGAGGAAACGCTGTTGCTTTCGGACGTCGGCGTTGCCACAACGGAACGAATCATGGCGCATCTTGTCGAAGAAATGCAGTTCAAGAAGTGGTCGGAAGCCTCGCAGCTTCGGGATGAACTCCGCAAGCAGCTTTCGGAAGCAATTTATAACGGACAACCGCCCCCCAACCCCCGCCTTGGAAAGTCGGGGAGAATTTTGACGAATTATCTGCAAAGCCGCATGTCATTATGGTGATCGGCGTGAATGGCGTTGGTAAAACGACGACCATCGGCAAGCTGGCGTTCAACTATAAGAATGACGATAAGCGCGTTATCATTGGCGCGGCGGATACCTTTCGCGCAGCGGCAAATCAGCAGTTGGAAGTGTGGGCCGAACGCGCGGGTGTCGAGATCGTGCAGCAGCATCCGGGCGCAGATCCATCGGCGGTTGCGTATGACACGCTGCAATCGGCGATCGGGAAAGATGCGGACATTGTGCTTATCGACACCGCCGGACGCCTGCACAACAAGCAGAATCTGATGGCGGAACTCGAAAAAATGACGCGCGTCATGCGAAAGCTGTCGCCGGAAGTTCCACACGAAATTCTGCTGGTGCTCGATGCAACGACAGGACAAAATGCGCTTCAACAAGCGCGTGAGTTTACGAAAGTCGCGCCAATAACGGGAATTGTTCTTACGAAACTCGATGGCACTGCGAAAGGCGGTATTGTGATCGCGCTTACGAACGAGCTTCGGGTGCCCGTGCGTTACATCGGCGTCGGCGAGAAGATCGGCGATCTCCAGCCATTCGATTCCGAAGCGTTCGCAAGCGCAATGTTTGGAGATGGTATGTTTCAAACGGAAGAAGAAGTAGCCTGAACCGGCAACATGTCAATAGTTAAACGATTACCCGATTCCATTTCGCAGAAGATCGCGGCCGGCGAGGTCGTGACCAGACCGGAGTCTGTCGTAAAAGAATTGGTGGAGAACGCGCTCGATGCCGGAGCGAAGAATATCACGGTTATCTTAAAAGATGCCGGTCGAACGCTGATCCAAATTGTTGACGATGGTTCGGGAATGTCGCGCGAGGATGCGCGCACTTCCATCGAGCGTCATGCGACATCCAAACTTTCCACGATAGATGACCTCGAACGCCTCACCACCTACGGTTTTCGCGGGGAAGCGTTGGCGGCTATTGCTTCTGTTTCGAAATTCGAGATGCTTACGCGGCCTTCGCGCGAAGAATTGGGTACACTCGTGCAAGTCGAGGGAAGTATTCTTCGGTCATGCGAATCGACCGCGTGCGATGAAGGAACTTCCATTTCCGTTCGGAATCTTTTCTTTAACATTCCCGCGCGCCGGAAATTTATGAAGACGGAGGCGACGGAATTCAAGCACGTCGTCGATACGGTCACAAAATGCGCGCTCGCGCATAGCGATGTGCATTTTATTTTCGTTTCCGATGGCGATCTCATATTCGATCTTCCTGCGCTGGTGCCGCTTCCGGAGCGTATCGAGCAAATTTTCGGGAACCGATTGCGCGGCGCGCTGCTGCCCGTCGAACGGGTATCATCGCAGCTGCATGTGCATGGATTTATCAGCGCGCCGAGTTTTGTCAAGCGTGTTCGGACGGAGCAATTCTTTTTTGTCAACAATCGTCCGATTTCTTCTCGTAGCTTGTCGTATGCAGTCGCAAGCGCGTATGAGCATTTGGTAGAAAAAGGCGCGTTCCCATCGGCGTTTCTCTTTCTAACGATCGATCCCTCGCATCTCGATGTCAATGTCCATCCGCAAAAGTTAGAAGTAAAGTTCGAGGATGAACGCGGCGTTACGGAAGAAGTTCGCCGCGCGTTGCAGGAAGCGCTCACACGCGCTACGCAAGCCACAGCAACTGAAGGCGCGCTTGCGCCCGATATGGCGCTGCCGGATGCGATTAATGCCGGAGCCGATCCGGCGCGAATGCGGTTCCCAGAGTATGCCACGCCCTCCATGAATAATGAGGAATTAGGAATTAGAAATGGGCATGCTTCGGATAACGGAACGAAAAGCATTCCGGATTCCGGAGGATTGGGAACGCTGGAACGCCTATTCGGCGCAAAGCGGGACGATCTTTTTCGCGGTAAAAATGTCGATACGCTTTCTACTTCATCTCCCGCGATCATTGCGCGGCCAACCATCGAACGCGCCGGACTTGCAGCGGAAGTATTGAAAGATCGGCCTGTGCTCTGGCAGCTTCACAACAAATATATTTTTTCGCAGATCAAATCGGGATTGATGATCGTCGATCAGCATGTGGCCCACGAACGCATTCTTTACGAGCGGGCCTTGCGTTCGATGGAGGATAACAATCCCGCCTCGCAACAGCTTTTGTTCCCACGTCATCTCGATCTCTTGCCGCGTGAAATGGCATTGGTAAAAGAGCTGCTTCCGGAACTCGAAAAAATAGGGTTCCAGATACGTTTCTTCGGCGGTGCAAGCATTATTATAGACGGCATCCCCGCAGACGTTCGTGCCGGACGCGAGGAGGGAATTTTACGCGAAGTCCTCGAAGGCTACGATGAGTACGGCGAAAACCGCACCACACCAACGCGCGATGCGTTAGCAGCGACCTTCGCATGCAAAGCTGCGATCAAGGCCGGCGATAAACTCGGACAGGAGGAAATGCACGTCCTCATCGAGCAACTGTTCGAAACGCAGATGCCTTACGTCTGCCCGCATGGACGGCCGATCGTCATCAAGCTCGCTATTGATGAGCTTGATCGTCGCTTCGGACGATCGCCGGTAGAAAGCTTGGCGAAAGCCGAAGCGGAGTAGTTATTGGGGAGCCTGAATGAGTACCATCCGGCGACCGGGAGCTTTTTGTTGTTGCAGTTCGGATGGATAAACAATATCCAGCACCGGCCCATATTGGGACGAAACATACGTATCGGCGGTGCCTTGTCCAAGCGTGCCTGTCCCTCCCACAAGAGAGACCGTTATATTATGCATCGAATGTTTGGTGAAAATGGAAATAGGTCCCGCCGTTGCTGTTTGTTCATTTGGTTTAACGGTATCGCCAACAACAATCGTTGTATCGGCTTGTTCGGTAGCAGTATCCGTAAGGGTAACGTGTGCCGCCCCATTTGCAACAGCAAATGTGGTATCTGCTGCGATCCAGGTTTGATTCGGTCCTGCAGAAAGTTCCGCCTGAAGGATCCAACCAGCCTCGATCGGCCCACCAGTCACTGCCAAAACGTAGGGATTGTTATTCAGCGATTCCAGCCCATAATCATAGTGATAATAATTTCCATTGGTTTGAGCAATATACGTGGTATCTACAGTGGATGATCCTGTCGGTGGATTCGTATGCGTATTTTGGATTTCGGTCACGCCCGTCATGCCTTGATAGGAAATTCCCGTTGCAACCACGACCGACCGAATCGTATCGCCGGAACCAGCAGTCGTATCGCCGGTAGTTTTGTCGAGAACCTGAGCATAATAAATATAGACCTGCCCTGACTGATAATTCACCTGTGGAGTTGGATTCGTCACGGTTGGACTGCTGCAACCTGCGGCAAAAACAAGCAGAATAATACTTAAAAAAGCGAAATTCGAACGTTTCATGCGTAAATAGTTAGTTGTTAAGAAATGCGATACCTATAATAACTCCGCTCGCGGGCAAAAGTTACACGATGAATTACAAATAAGCCACCCTGCGATGAAATGAAACAGTATTCACATAGCGCCGTAACTTTGGACTCACTTTTTTATTGATCTTTATGAAATCAATTCGATTCCTTTGCTTGCTTCTTGCGCTGCCGATATTGAGCTGCGGGAAGCTCTCCGCAGTCCTTGCCATCCACGACGGGGATGGAAAAATTACGACCGATACGCGAAATCCCGGCGAATTCCATTCGGTCGATCTCGAAGGCGCGTATGATGTAACGATCGTGCAAGGGCCAGCGTCCGAAGTACGGATCGAAACCGATCAGAACCTCTTTCAGAACATCACGACCACCATTAAAAACGGCGTATTGACAATTAGTTCAGAAGGAATTCTCCGCCCGACCAAAAACGTCGCCGTAACCATTACCAGCCCGAATTACAATGCGGTCGATATTGAAGGTTCGTCCGACGTGAAAGCCTCTACTCCCATTACTTCGGATAACCTCAAGCTCGATCTGGAAGGCTCTGGAAGTTTTAACCTCGAAGTTCATACCCAGCATCTTAAATCGGAGATAGAAGGCTCCGGCGACATCAAGCTTTCAGGAAACGCTAACAGCCATTCCGTTGAGATCGATGGCTCCGGCGATCTTTCAGCCGGTAATCTCGCTGCCGATACCACGAAGGTCGAAATCAATGGCTCCGGCGATGCATCGCTAAACGTCCAAAACCGATTGGATGCCTCGATCGCAGGATCGGGAAGCGTTCGTTATCGTGGCGATGTGAAAGATGTTCACACCAGCATCGAAGGCTCTGGTTCGGTTGATCGAGCGGGAAATTAAAATTTCACCTTCGCGATATTCTCCTTCACATCGTTCGCGCTTTTTTGAAGTGCGGCGGCTTCTTCCGGCTGAAGTTTGATCTCGATGACCTGCTCCAGCCCATTCTTGCCAACTTTAACGGGCACACCGACGACGGTATCCTTCAGCCCATATTCCCCATCGAGCCAAACGGAGCATTGTAAAATGCGACGCTTATTTTTCACGATGGATTCTACCATCTGCACCGCACCGGCGCTTGGAGCATAATACGCGCTGCCGGTTTTCAGGAAATTCACGATCTCGATTCCGCCATCGCGGGTACGCTGGACGATCTCTGCAAGGCGTTCCGGTTTGATTAATTCTGGCAGAGGAATTCCGGCAACGGTCGAGAAACGCGGAAGCGGCACCATCGAATCGCCATGACCGCCGAGCACGAAGCACGTTACATCTTCGACTGATACATTCAGCTCCATCGCTACGAACGAACGGAAACGAGCCGAATCCAATACACCCGCCATTCCGAGCACGCGATTACGCGGCAAGCCCGTTCGCTTCATTGTAACGTAGGTCATCACATCGAGCGGATTCGATACGACAATGAAGATCGCATTCGGGCTTTGCTTCACGGCTTGCTCGGCGCAGCTGCCGACGATCTCCGCGTTCTTCGCCAAAAGATCATCGCGCGACATACCCGGCTTACGCGCCAAACCCGCCGTGATAACGACAATGTCCGAGCCTTTGGTCTCTTCATAACCATTCGTGCCGATTATCATGGTATCCGAGCCGCTTACCGGCGCAGATTCCCACATATCGAGGCCCTTCCCTTGCGGAATGCCTTCCATAATATCTACTAATACGCACACTTCTGCTAATTCTTTATCCGCGATGCGCTGCGCGGTGGTTGCGCCGACATTACCGGCTCCGATCACTGTTATTTTCATACTACAAAAATACGGAAAAGAATGATAACTCGACTCAAAACTTGATTTTTCTATATTTACGGCCAGCTTTATTAATGGCGTTCATGCCGCAGTGGCAAGCAGCCGCTCTACGCGCTCCTTATTGCGAACATGAACGCGCAGACGAAGCCGAATATGTGTCTCCGAAAAAACGCGCTCGCTCACTTCGCCTAATTCATAAAGATGGGTAGCAATATCGTAATGCGCCAGAGGAATTTCGACCGTAAGCTCGAACGACGATTCCGTAATCACTTTCTCGATCTCGCTTTTCAATCGCTCGATTCCAATTCCACGCTGTGCTGAAATAAATACCGCATGAGGGTAGCGTTCACGAAGCTCCGAAATAAGATACTTTTGATCTTCATCCAAAGCATCGAGCTTATTGAATACCATAATGGTAGGCTTCAAATGCGAGCCAAGCTCTTGGAGCGTTCCATTAACTACTTCGATCTGCTCCTCGAATTGCGCGTTTGCAAGATCTACGACATGAAGCAGAATATCGGCTTCCTGCACTTCCGAAAGCGTTGTGCGAAACGAGGCGATGAGCTTCGGCGGAAGTTTTCGGATGAAACCAACGGTATCGGTCACAAGCGCGCGTCGGCCATGAGCGAATTCCACGGCGCGCGTAGTTGCATCGAGCGTAGCAAAGAGCCGGTTCTCGACAAAAACATTCGAATCCCCTGCTGTCAATACATTGATAAGAGATGATTTCCCGGCATTCGTATAACCCACAAGCGCAACTCGTGCAAGCTCATCGCTACGACCAGAGCGGCGCGTGGCGTGCTGACGTTCGATCTCGACAAGCTTTTCCCTTAAATGCGAAATGCGCGTCTTGACCATCCGCCGATCCGTTTCGATCTGCGTTTCGCCGGGACCTTTTGTGCCAATGCCGCCATGCTGTTTCGAAAGATGCGTCCATGCTCGCGTGAGGCGCGGCAGCAAATATTCTAATTGTGCAAGCTCGATCTGCGTTTTTGCTTCGCGGGTTCTCGCACGGCTTGCAAAAATATCGAGAATAAGACTTGAGCGATCGAGAACTTTTATATTCAGCTCCTTCTCAAGATTTCGGAGCTGAACGGGAGTTAATTCATCGTCGAAAATAGCGATCTGTATTTCCAGCGCCTCGACGTGCCGCCTCAACTCTTCCACCTTACCTTTGCCGAGATACAGCGCGCCATCCGGAGTGTTGCGCTCCTGCGTCATGCGATAAAGTACATCGGCGCCGGCGGTATCGGCAAGCAGCGCAAGCTCGTTTAGATGCTCCAGTGCAGCTCGGCGTGTTTCCTCATCGCTGGAACGAATGAGCGTCACAATAGCAGCACGTTCGCGAGCTTTGTGCGTTTCGAAAAACTTATCTGAACTTGGATTTCTCAGTTTTTTAATTATTAATTATTGAATAAAAGGGTTCCGTATCGTCAGCCTTTTTTCTATGATCTGACCGTCCTTAAGATCCTCGGAATACAACACCGAGCATCCCGCTTCGAGAGCCGAAGCAATGATTAAACTATCTCAATGACTGTATTCATAACGCGTCGAAATGCTAAAAGCGGTTAAGAGCGTGCCTTGATCAATTATTCTCGTCGTAAAATTAAATAAAAGAAACTTCCCGTGTTCGAAGGCATCTTCCTTTGTAAATCCCATTTTTTTGATCAGAACATTCACGCTCTCCACAATCACTTGTGTGCTTATCGTGGGACGGTCTTGCAATAATTTTGATGCAATGCGACCTTTTACAGAGTCAATATCGACAGCATACATAACGATATTGGTATCGACAAAATGATTATCGTTCATTCGCTTCCTCGCGGTTAAATTTAAAATTGGAGAGATCGACCCGATGCGCTCTCCAAAACTTCATTGCATTCTCAAAAGAATACCGATCAGCATCACCAGCTTTTTCCTCGGGAAGTTCAGAAACGGTTATATTCAAACGATGCCCCAAATATTCATTGGGAATATCGATGATAACAGGCTTTTTTACCGGTGTAATAACTTGTGTAAACATTTTCTAAGCTTTCTTTTATACTCTAAAGGAGTAACCTGCAAAACCGTTCCGGATTTCGCTATTTTTATAGTCCGATAACCGCCCCAAAAGAATCATACGCCACTCCCGATTCAATGTTCCCAGCATCACCCACGATGCGCGTAATGATTTGATAAACCGTCTCCGCAATTTCTTCCGGCTCGATGATCTTGCCTTCCTTGTTCAGCATGGCGTACATCGCTTCGGCTTTCTCCTGCGATCTGCCGCGCGCCATCGACGCTTCGATCGCCGCATTCAAAATCTGCGTCCGAGTAAACCCCGGACAGATCGTACTAAATTTCACGCTCGATTGCTTAAATTCCTCCGCCAACGCCCGCATCATTCCAAGCAGCGCATGTTTTGATGCCGTATAAGCTGCGGTATATCGAAATCCCGCAAGCGCAGCCGTTGAAGCAATCGAGATGACATGACATCTCCGTTCAGAGCCATCACTCTGTTCGCCATTCTCGGTACTCTGTACTCGGTACTCGGTACTCAAAGCTAACATCGCCGGTAAAAAAGCTCGCGTCATATAGAACGCGCCATCGACGTTCACGCCGAACGTCTCCCGCCACATTTCGTCCGTCGTCTCTTCGAATTTCGCGGACGGCGCTACGCCGGCATTGTTGACGAGTATCGTCACCGGCCCCAGATCTTCCAGCACATCCTTAGCCAGCGCATTTACTTCCGACGGAATACTAATATCGCACGGAGTAGCATACGCCTTGCCGCCGCGCTCCACGATCTCATTCCGAAGCGCGGAAATCTCCTCGCTCGTGCGGGCAACGAGCACCACCGGAATTCCCGGATTCTCACTTGTGGGCAGCGCAAGCCGAAGCGCGATCGCGCGGCCAATGCCACGGCCCGCGCCGGTTATGAGGGCTATATCGGACTCTCGTGCCATACTTTGCTCCATATTCTCTCCTCCTGCAACATTTATTCCAGACGAATTCTTGCATAAATCTATAGCTTCCTGAGAATCCCGAATCTTAATCCTGCTCCCTAATCCTCTTATTCCTGTGAATCGTGGTCATTTTCGCCAGTCATTCTCCCAGAAATGGTTTTCATGGTTGTAGTGTGCGGTTAATGTTCATTTTCTTTTCATTAATTTCAAAAAGAAAACCACCGCTAAATTTTCAATGAACACATGCAGCCCCAATTCTTCATTCTTACTTTTTAATTATTAATTGATATGGGTGCCCATCACCGCACTACCAAAGATACGACATTCCAAACCCAAATGCAAGTAATTCCAAAATTATTTTGAATTTTTTCTGAGCGGTGTAAAACCCAAAGCACGCGTTTGCGAAAATCCGGTATCCGTAGGGACGTGCTGCACGTCCGTTTCCTGTTTCGTAGGGACGTGCTGCGCACGTCCCTTTTGCGGAAGGATAAACGATAGATTTCGGGTAATCTTTAGTATTTCCTGCGGTTGGGTAATGAATCGGCGAAGGTGGAGATCGCACGGTAGGGGAGTCGAATTTATATGCCCCGCGCTCGGTTAGGGTATGGTCTGAATATTTCCATTTCCGATCGTCGCAACATAATGCGATCTCCGGTGTTTTAGCGATATGGCAACGTCTCGTTTTCTTCTTTGCACCGCCAAGACTTTTTACAAGCCCTGGCTTTTTGCTGCGGTTGTGTGCTGCTTCATCGTTCCGATACGCAAGGCCCGTGCGCAATGGACTGAGGTTACGCAATTCAATAACATGGCGCAGGGTGCGGGTCAAGTCATTTATTTTCTCGATTCTAAAACAGGGTTCATCGGGTTCACGGGCAACAACGGCACTAATTCGATCTGGAAGAGCACCGATAGCGGCAATACGTGGGCATCTGCCACTACACCGGCAGTCAGGTTCAGTGGTAATTTCTACATCAACGAAATATGGTTTGCCGCTCCGAATGATGGGTGGGCTGTGGCGGGCGGCATGAATGCCGGTCAGCTTTGGCACACGACGGATACCGGCACGACGTGGGTGAACTGCCCGGGTTTCAATGGTGGTAATTTACGCGATCCCTCGTCGGTGCGAAGTACTTCGAAAAATCTCTGCGTAGCCGGGGAGTATTTTGGTGTCATGATCTCTACCGATAGCGGAGCAACATTTACAAATCCTTTTGATCAGCAAATGCGCGGGCTTGACTACGTGGACGATCTGCATCTTGTCTGTACGCCGTATTTATCCCCGAATTACTATTATTCGCCGGATGGCGGTACCACATGGATACCGACTCCGCTCGATAGCGGCGATGCCTGGGCCGTGTGGGGAATGAAAGGAACCTCTACGTTCTACGTTGCGCCGGAAAACTCCGCACTCCGAGGGAAGCCTTCGAGCGTGTTTCGTTCCGACGATTTCGGCGTGACCTGGAAATCCATCAGTACCCTCCCTTTTAAAACAACGGGTGACATAAAGGGAACTGGATGCGCGATCTTCGTGCAAAACTGTGGTGAGGCTCAAGGAAATGCACAGGCTGGAATCTATCGTTCCACCGATGAAGGCGTAACGTGGATCAATATCGGCGGTCCCGGCCCGAATAATGAATTGGATACGCGTTTTGCATTCACCGATGGCGGAGCAACTATTTTCGCATTTGACGATAACGGCGGACTCTGGAAGACGACCGATGGTGGTACTGGCTTCACGGGAACCGGAGCGGGAACCCTTGCGCTCGATACCACTCCCATCGATCTCGGTATTATCACCAACTGTCAGGCGCTCGATACCACGATCTGTGATAACCTACACCAATACAGCAACCTGCGCAATAGATACGGTCAATTCCTGGAGCATGTCCCAATGGGGAACGGGATTTAATGTTTACGGCGCAGGGCAATCTCCGCCGATCATGCTCGCGCCCGGCCAAACTGATTCGCTCCATATTAGTTACAGTGCAGGAGTCGGCCATCTCTACGATACGGTTGTCATAACGGGTAATGCGGTGAACGGCCCGGTCTGGCGCATCCCCGTCGATGTGAATATCGTTCCGATCGACTCGGTGGAGTTCACGGTCGCCGTTAATCCCGATCCCGTAAAACCGGGCGATACGCTTACCGTTACCGTGACTCCAAGCCTTGCCGTCGAAGGCAAAGGACTTCTGAGCATCGGCGGCACACTGGAATATCATTCCGATTCCTACAATTTTATTTCCGCTTCCGGTGGCGTGGGAACCGCACCGCTGCAATACAATAGTAATGGCCCGGTGGTGGTTGCGGGAACCGCGCAGTTACCGTTCGTCATTTCGAGCACGACCGATCTGCCGCTCGATCCCACGAAACCTATCCTCACCGTTTATTTGCAAGCTATGCTTTCGGATTCTATAGCAAACCGCTTCACGCTCGATTCGCTGCTTTTGAATGGTTCCGATCCCGCGTACGGGAACTGCGTGCTCTCATCGTCATCGGACGCTGCTGTCTCGCATATCGCGCTTGCCTGCGGCGATACGCTGCTTGTGCTCACGCTGCAAAACAAGCTGGCGTTCGATATGGAAGATCCGCAACCCGATCCGCTGACCTCAGAAAATGGTTACCAATCGTCCCTCGCGCTTCACGCATCCGCCGATGGCATTGCCGAAGTGCGCGTTACCGATATGCTTGGCAGGACCGTCTCCACAAGCGGTCTTCCGTTTAGCGCAGGCGAATCGGCGAACTACACGCTCGATCTCGCAGATCAGCCTGCCGGCGCGTATTTCTATACCGTCCTCTTCTCTTCGATGAATGGCGAGGTGGTGAAAAGCGGAACCGTGATGGTGCTCCGGTAACGCCACCGCGTGTCTGTAGAATAACGCGAACGACCCCTACCTCTCATTCGTTATTCTCGTCTCTTTATAATTCACCCATTCCATTTGCCAAAAAATTAAAAGAACTATATCGGAATGCGAACATTTGAAAAAGTGATCATCGTCGGCGCCTCCTCGGGGATCGGCTTTGCATTAGCCGAGCAATTATTGAAGGAAGGTTCCGCAGTCGCAATGGTTTCCCGGCGAAGCGAACCAATGCAGGCATTGGCGGGAATCCATCCGGGCAAGGCGTTCGTCTATGCGCACGATGTCACCAACTACGCAGAAGTTCCCGCGCTCTTCCAGCAGATCACGAAAGATCTGGGCGGGTTAGACCTCATCGTTTATTCCTCCGGCGTCATGCCCGCGATGGACGTGCATGAATTTAATTCCGAAAAAGATCGCAACATCATCGAGGTCAACGTGATCGGTGCGATCGCGTGGTTGAACGAAGCGGCGAAACGGTTCGAACAATTAAAAGGCGGGGCCATCGTGGGAATCTCTTCCGTCGCCGGAGAACGAGGCCGCGTTGGGAACCCGGCGTATTGCACTTCGAAGGCTGCGCTCACCACGTTTCTGGAATCGCTGCGTAACCGGCTCTCACGCTATGGCGTGAAGGTGATAACGATAAAACCCGGGATGGTGGATACCGCAATGACGCGCGGCAAACCGGGCCAGCTTTGGGTGATCTCGCCAGAGGAATTTGCAACACGAATGCTCCGCGTTGCACGGCAGGGAAAGAATACTGCTTTCATTCCCGGACGCTGGAGATTCGTTATGTTCGTGATTCGAAACATTCCCTCATTTATTTTCAGCCGTTTGTCGATATGACGGGAGAAAAAACGCTTCCAACCGAACGGCTCGAATTGCTCGATGGCTGGGGCGGAGCCGTGCATGGCGCGGCGTATGTGTTTCGGCCATCGACGCTCGACCAGTTGAAAGCGGCGTTCGCGTCTGCAAAAAATGCGGGAAGGAAAATAACGCTGCGTGGCGCCGGACGCAGTTACGGCGATGCCTCGCTCGGACGCGAAAATGTGACGATCGACCTCACGCGCATGAACCGCATTCTCGCGTGGGATCCGGTGAGTGGAATTATTACATGCGAGCCGGGCGTAACGATCAAACAGCTATGGGAATACACGATCGAGGACGGCTGGTGGCCTCCCATTGTGCCGGGAACGATGTTTCCCACGCTCGGCGGCGTGCTTGCCATGAACATTCACGGCAAGAATAATTTTAAGGCCAGCACGCTCGGCGAGCATGTGCTCGCGTTCGATTTTCTCGCGGCTTCCGGAGAAGAAATTCATATACATAATCCCCTCTCCCTGCTGGGAGAAGGAGGACTTAATTCCCCTCTCCCAGCAGGGAGAGGGGTTAGGGGAGAGGCGGATCTCTTTTATTCCATCATCGGCAGTTTTGGAATGCTGGGGTGCTTTACTTCGATCACGCTAAAGTTAAAGAAAGTCTATTCCGGCGATTTGGATGTGAAGGTGTTCATCGCAAACAATTTGCACGAGCTATTCCAAATCTACGACAAACAAATTCCCGAATCCGATTATCTCGTCGGCTGGATCGATGCGTTCGCAACGGGAAAATCGCTCGGACGAGCGATAGTACATCAGGCGAATTATCTCGCGCCGGGTGTTGACCCCGCTCCCACGCAGTCCCTGCGGCTTACCCATCAGAATTTGCCGGATGCTATCTTGGGAATCGTTCCGAAATCCATCATGTGGATATTTATGCGTCCGTTCACGAATAACGTTGGAGTGCGATTCGTAAACGCAGCAAAATTTATTTCTTCGAAGATCAGCCCAAAGAAACAATTCCGGCAAGCGCACGCCGCATTCGCATTTCTGCTCGATTATGTTCCCAACTGGAAAAAGTCTTATGGCAGCGGTGGGCTTATCCAATTTCAATCCTTCATTCCGAAGGAATCGGCGGAAACCACGTTTCGCAAACAGATCGAACTCTGCCAGCGCGAATCCCTCCCGCCATTTCTCGCTGTTTTCAAAAAGCATCGCACGGATAATTTCCTGATGACGCACGCCGTCGATGGATTCTCCCTCGCACTCGATTTTAAAGTTACGAAAAAAAATCGCCCCCAGCTATGGAAGCTCACAGAGCAACTGAACGAGATCGTGCTCGATGCGGGCGGAAGATTCTACATGGCGAAAGACGCCACGCTGACGCCCGAAGCATTCCGCCGCTTTCTCGGCACAGAAACGCTCGCGAAATTCAACGTACTCAAAGCCCGTTTCGACCCCGAGGGAATCCTCGAAACCGAGCTATCGAAACGCTTGCTTTAAGATTGTATCTCATTTTTTTCAAGACGTAGTATGAGTCTGCCTGTCCGATTTTGAAACGTTTTTCCTCGATAATTCCCAGCATGAAACGCTTTCTCTCGGCAAATGCTAAAAATAAGCTAAAATGAGCATTCTTTCCAGTTGGCACGATTGTGTATAGGTAGTTCGTCGTTAGCCCTTATTTGCGAGAGGGCTTTTGCGAAAACTCCCGGTATTTACCCTCCGTGAGCTGTAAGATCATCTAAATACAAGGTCTGCGAAACCCTTGTATTACTATTAGTTGCGAACACATTCCGAATGGGCGCTCAATTTTTTTGAGACCCATGATGGATTGCCGTGGAGATCGAACGATCTCTACTCAAAATTATATGCGGTTTTTTTATTTTATCGGCTTTTTTGCCTGCTTATCACTCGCCTCGTGCGGGACGCCGGTGCTTGACTTAACGCAAGCCCCGACCACCGAAACGCGCACAGCGTTCGAAGCGTACATCGCGCAGAATGCACCCTCCGAGGACGCATTCGTTGCGGTGCAGCGGCTTGCTTACCATGCGATCCAGCAAAAAAATTGGGCAGAAGCCACAGAAATTTTTCGGCAGTACGAGCCGAAGTTCCCGGATATGCGCGCCCGCTTCGATGTCATTATCCATATCCTCAATACGCCGGGCGAGCCGCTCAACGTTACCGATCTTGGCGATAGCATCTCCGCGCACGACACTGCCAGCGCGTATGAGCCATCGATATTGCCCGTCATCATTCCCGATGGCAATACCATCTATTTTACGACCCTGCATCCTAATACCGGAGAAGACGTCATGTATTCGTCTCGCGTGCGTGGCTCGTGGACGAAGGCTACGATGCTCCCGCCTCCGATCACGACCGTCAATAGCGAAAGCGTCACCGGCATTTCTCCCGATGGGAACATGCTGCTGCTCTTTGGTAACTATCCGGGCGGCCCGCTGCGTGGGAACATTTATTATTCCGTGAAAGACTCGGATGGTTCCTGGAGCAAAGTAAAACCGTTCCCTGCGCCGATCAACAGCGATTATTTCGATGGCGATGGCAAAATGACAAGCGATGGAAACGCGATTCTCTTCGTTTCCGATCGTCCGGGCGGAATCGGCGGCTATCATCCCAAAGTATCACTGAACGATCCCGACGCCGCCACGTATCACGGCAGCAACTGGGGCAATACCGATATTTACGTGAGCGTGAAACAGTCCGATGGCAGTTGGGGACAGGCGATTAATCTTGGCTCCACGATCAACACGCCGTATGCGGAACGCTCGCCGTTTCTTCATCCCGACGGGAAAACGCTTTATTTTAGTTCCGAAGGACACGCGGGACTCGGTTATCTCGATATTTACAAATCCACGCGCCTCAATGATAGTTCCTGGACCGAATGGAGTGAGCCTGTCAATTTAGGAAGAGAAATTAATACGGCAGAAGACGATTGGGGGTACGTTACTTCCACCGATGGCAAGACGGCGTACATGTCCATGCCGCGTAACAAAGGAAATGGCGCAGGCTCTATTTATTCGATGACCCTTCCGCAGGCCGCAAAGCCCGCAGAGGTTGCAACGGTGATGGGCACCGTTACGGACGAAAACGGCAAGCCGCTCTCTGCCTCGATCCAATGGGAAGATCTGGAAACCGGGAAGCCGGTCGGGGAACTCTCAAGCGATCCCATCGCCGGCGATTATTTCATCACGCTCCCGCTTCACAAGAATTATGGTTACCACGCCGAGAAGGTCGGGTATTTCCCGGTTTCGAATCATCTCGATCTTCGCGGACAGGATACGGCAGTTCACGTGAGCCAGCACATCGTGCTCGTCTCGGTAAAATCCATGCAGCAGAACGACGTCGCCGTGAGCCTGAATAATATCTTTTTCGATCGCGACGCCGCAAAGCTGAGACCCGAATCCTTCCCGGAACTGTTCCGGCTCATGGATATTTTGAAACAAGCGCCCGGCACGAGAATTGAAGTTGCAGCCTACACGGATAATACCGGCTCCTATTCGCATAATCTCGAGCTTTCCAAGCAGCGGGCGGAATCCGTCGTCGCCTTTTTGGTTGCAAAGGGATGCGATACGACCACGCTCGTTCCCATGGGCTATTCCGACGCTAAACCGATCGCCTCGAACGAAACCGAAGAAGGCCGAGCGATGAACCGCCGTGTCGAATTCAAGTTCCTTAAGGACGCTGCCGATATCATGCCTGCCAAAACCACCGGGACATCCTCCGAATAATTTTTCTCCCACATAGACGAACACACAAACGGTCCCTAAAACACCCGCTTCGGCGGGTGTTTTTTTATGCCCCGCGCAAGAATGGATTCCCACCCTCGCGCGAATGACAAAGAGTAAAAATCATGGCGCGAAGCGCAAAAACAACACATCCTGTCATTCCCGCGAAGGAGGGAATCTAAGGCCTACCCGCCTCATTCGTAATTCGTAATTTGAAATTCGTAATTCCTCGTCTGTCTCAAGGAAAAGTATCGTTTTTCCTGTGACTCTTCCAGCAAAGCCGTGTTTAGGTAATGATGTCGATCGCATCGCTCAGCCTGAAACAGGCACGGACTGCCGTAGGGCGGTCAGCCGTAGGCCGGTCAAGTGGGATTCGTCCTGCTATGGCTGTTGGCGGTCGCGTGGCACAGAGTGGATTGCCGGTAGCCTCTGCTATTCCTGCTAAGAACGGATCGGGATTTCTGCATCCTGACCCAGCTTTCACTTCGGCGGACACGCTTACTCGCTCACAAAAAATCAACATGGTTCGTCCGCCGAAAGAGGTAACGGACGAAGAACTCCTTGCGCGATTTCAACGCGGCGATGAGGACGGCTATGTGGAACTTTATCTCCGGCGGCAAGCGGAGGTATTTACGTTCGCGCTGCGGCTTTCTGGCGGCGATCGCGACCTTGCAAGCGATCTCTTTCAGGAAACTTTTATTAAAGTGTATCGCAAGGCGCATACCTTCCGCGCCGTTGTTTCGAACAACGGAACATCGGGAACGAATGTATTAGGCTGGCTTTACACCATCGTCCGCACAACGTATTTGAATCACAAACGGCGGCGCACGCTCGTCGGGCTGGACGATATTGCGACGGAACTTCCTTCGACCGACCGATCGCTCAGTCCGGAATATAGGGAAGAACAATCGACGCTCCGCGAGCGCGTCGAAGGCGCAATTTTAAGCTTGGCGATCGAAATACGCGAGCCGTTCGTCTTGCGCGAGTTCGATGGGCTTTCGTATCAGGAAATATCCGATCAGCTTCAGATCACGCTTGGAGCGGTGCGGCAACGAATTTACCGCGCGAAACTTGCGATGCGCGAACAACTGTGGGACCTGGTCCATGAAGGGAATGAGATCTTCCACGATGGGAAGGAAATTATGAATGATGAATGACCACTTATCCCATTCATCATCGTTACATACAATGGCACACTTTGAAGAAAAAATATTAAGTTACCTCGACGGTTCGCTCCCGGAAGCGGATCGTGAAGAGGTGCTTTCCAGGATCGCGAGCGAGCACGGCGCAGAGCGCGCGCTCTTCGATGCGCACCTACGCTTGCAGGATCTGTACTCCGTCGTCCGGAAGCCGGTGAGCGCGCCGCTTGCGCTTCAGCGCGATCTCGCTTCGCAGATCCCGGTGCTTGCGATAAAACTTCCCTATCTTGCTGCGCCAACCAAGCGCCGTAACGCGATTGCCGCCGGATGGCTCAGCACCGTTCGTTCGTCATGGGTTACGGTGTTCTTGTTTTTCGCAGCAGCACTGCTCGCGGGCGGGGTTTGGTATGCCGTCACAACAAATTCCCACAGAGGGTCTGCTACTACTGCTACAAATTCGGTTATGGGAGGGTCGATGAGTGCAGGCGCATCCGACGCTGCTATGGCGAATGCTTCGCAAAATGCTGCTTCGTCGAACGCGAATTTGCAAAATGCGAATATATCGCAACCCAACTTACATGGGACGGATGGGTCGTTTGCGACAAATAATAGTTCTTCCGTTTATGCTGGCATTAGGGCCTCTATGAGATCGGCTGACAGGCAAAGTGTTTCGGCTAATAGAAGCAACGGCCGTTTGCTAAATTCTAAAGGGACTTTAACGACGGAAAGGATGCAAAGCAATGGTTCCACAACCACTTCGTTGGAAAATACTTTTACAACTGCAAATTCCCAATCCGCTATAGATGCTTCGGCGAATGGAAACCCGGCAACATCAACCGATCCGTTCGAACTGCCGCCGTTGCCGATGCACCCTGTCGCTGCCATCGAACAGCCGACGTACTATCGGTTTAACCATAACATTATTATTGGCTATCCCGAAAGTGGTGGTTCGTCGAGCGAAGTTCCCATTCGGGTGTATGCGTCCGGAGGATCACGCTACATTATGCCGATGAAAGCTCAACCATTGAGCCAATTTGTCACCGAAGCGAACAAGGGCTTCACCGGGAACTTGGTGGTTCCTTCCGCTGAAGCTGGCGCAGAATACGAATTTACTCCGTGGACATCCGCCGGTCTGCGCATGGGCTTGACGAGCTTCGCGCAATATCAATCCTTTACGCATAATTCATCCGCGGTATTGTATAACCAATTTTCGGATGATTCTGTCAGAACCGCTCCCGCATTCTGGTGCGCGCTAGCGATAACGGAAACATTGAATCCGCAAGATGTCACGCGATTTTCCGTTTCATTAGCCGGTGGCCCGGCGTTCACGACTCCGGTAACGTGGCTGGGAATGATCGAAGGGGACATTTCCTACGATCTTTCGCCAACGCTGATGTTGCGCGGCGGTGTATCCTTCGATATGGAACAAGTGAAGCAATCCACAGTGGGCACTGCCTCTCAGCCGAATTCCACGGCGGGATTTATTACTGCGTCCACCGGCGGAACGCTTCGCTCGGATGCATTCGGACTGAACCTCGGTATTTCGTTCCATCCATAAACGATGCGTAACTATATCATCATCGGCTGCGTGACCATTGCTGCTATGCTTGCGAGCTGCACGCAGCCTGTTACTGCGCCCATTTCGCAAGGAACGATCAGTAACATCGACGCCTATTTTTGGTCGATCGGTGAAGGAGCGATGACCTTTGTGGATACGTCGGATCAGTTCCCTGCTACACTCTCGTTTTCTAACGGCCCGAATGGCTGGCTCCAAGTGAGCAATGGAAATACTCCGAATATCGAATGCATCGTAAATCAAGACAGCATTTTCGCGTTTGATTTTTCTTCCGGCTCGGTGTTCGATCTTACTGCCGGTTCCTATTTCAGCAGCTTAGATACGGAGACGTTCGATACACTTAAGCTCGAAGCTGTCGTCGTGGACGGTTCTCATCAAGTCATTGTTGGAAACGATTCAGGAGTATATTTCTATAACTTTGGTTCTTCCTCAACATTTCAACAGAGCGGTTTGCAAATAACCGGCATAACGTCGCTCACGGTGAACGCTAGCACCGGGGGAGCCATCTACGCCGGCACCGCTGCGGGAACAATATATAAGGGCGGACCTCTACCAAGTAGCTGGAATACTTATACGAACACTTCAACACTACCGAAAGCGCCTATCGGCCAGCTTCTATCGCTGGGAGGCGATAGCCTTGCCGCGTTCTTCACGGGGCAACCTGGAATTTATCTATGGGATGCCAGTAAATGGGCGGAACTTTCGTATCTCTCGACCTCACAAATAACTTCACTCGGTATTGTACATATATCGAACGTGCCTTATCTGCTTGCCGCAACAAGCAATGGAACGTTCGGCGCGTATGCGATCAATTCGCTTGGGACAACAGTCTCCCCGGTGAGCACTTCAAGAACTATTTATTGCTTCGGCGCATCATCCAGCACGGCCTTCGCGGGAACAGACGATGGCGTCTATCAGTGGTCCGGGCCATCGAATAATTCATGGACTCCCATTCAGAATTCGAATCTGACGCAATATAAAAATGTAACCTCGATCGGTGTTGACGACTATAATATTATTATGCTATCGAATGGCACGGCTGTGTCTGCTTCACTCAGTGGATCACCTCAGACGAGAACGCTTCCCAAAACTGCAAGTGCAGCGCAGCAAGTTGGGTGGTATTCGTCCACTCCGTGGGTGCTCACAAATCACGATTTCGATACGGGCTTTGCCTTAACTTCCAGAGATTCAGGATTTGTAACAGGAGCATGGCCTGCGGATACCGGCGGCCTCGTGCTCATGCGAAATGATCTCTTCGCCAACGATTCCTCCTGGCGCGCGGGAACGCTTGTAACGGCAACGCATAATTCATTCCCAATTACCGCGCGCGTGCTTGCGCATCTCGATAGCCTTAGTATCACTGCAAACGGGATTCGGCTTCCAAAGGCATTGTCCGACGTTCTTATGGTGCGCTATTCGTTCGAGCATCCCGGAGAACTGCCGGAATCGAATACCATCCCCTACTGGATTATTTATTACGCGAAAAATGTTGGGCCTGTGATGTTCGATAAGGTAAGCGGCGCTGGAACTGCCGTAACGGTCGAGCGGCGTGAAATTATGCCTTGAGGTTCGGTCTTGAAAAGGCTTCACGGGAGCTTCCTTACGAATGGTTTTTGTGGTCTCGTCCGATTTTTTTCGTATATTTACATACATGCGTACCGTCTCTCGTTGGTCGCTCTTTGGTCTGATCTCGCTTTGTTGCTTTGCGAGCGCTTCCTGCATCGTGGGCGATGCTTGCGCGCAATGGACGAACGTTGCGCCGAATTTGGTGGCAGGAGGGCAGTTCATTGGCGCAATGCAATTTAAAGATGGAGTAGTGTGGGCTGGCGCGAATACCTTATGGAGTTCTTCCGATTTGGGCAAGACTTGGCAGCAATCGCAAAATTTCCCAAACGCTCAAATTTCCGATATTGTATTCTACGATAAATTGCATGGCCTGATTGCTACGGAAAATCAGGGACTCTTTGTCACCATAGATGGCGGTACCACTTGGAAGAACGAGTTGATCGGCAGTAATCTCGTGAAAACTGGATTCGATGGGTCTAATACTTTTTTGCTCGCACTCGAAATTGATGGCCTTATCCATATCAGTACGGATGGCGGAAATACTTGGGGCGGTCATGCGTTTTATAATGGCACTTTTCATTCCTTCGCTGTTGCGCAAGACGGAACTATATACGTAGATGGGGACGCTGTCCGTTTGGGTTCCGTTCTTGTCTCCACAGATCTCGGCAATACATGGAATATGACGGCTGGAACCTATAATGGTGACAGCTGGACGCTGGCCGTCGATTCCTGCAATTCGAAGCAGCTCTATCTTGCCAATGAGGAAACACAGGTACCCGACACGGTTCTTTCCAATTTTTATATCAGCGTCGATGGAGGACAAAGCTGGCAAACTACCGATACCCACGCTAAACCATATCTTTCAGGATCGATGGGCACAACAGCCGATGGAATTTTTATTGGCACCGAAGATGGAACCGGAGTGCATCGCTCGATGGATAAGGGAATGACTTGGAAAGCTATTGGCGGACCTGACATCTCCTCGGACACACGCAATATTGCTTTGGTTAACGATAATCTCATTCTCGCAACCGATGAGCAAGGCAGCATTTGGCGGACGGTGAACGGGGGCGGCGATTCGGTGTTCAGCGCGGCAATGGGCGGGCTATCGCTCGCGCCGGATTCGCTTTTCGGAACTGATTCCATTGAATGCACTCCGGTATCTCGAACGATCCAGATCGTTCGCGGTGGCTGCGCGCCACCTTCGCTCGATTCCACTTTTATTTTAGGGCCGGATTCGATGAGCTATCAAATTAGCAATATCACGAACGATTCCATCAGCGTTACGCTCACGCCGCAGCATGTGGGAACCCAAAGCGCGTGGCTCGTCGGTCAGCTCGATAATGGAACCAGCGATACGGTCTATCTTGCTGGCGTTGGCACTGCCGCGCATGTACTCACACTCGCCGCGTCTTCTACAAGTGAACAAGAAGATACGATCGGCGGAACCGTTAACATTCCCATTACTATTGGCGGATTAGTTCAACCCGAGACCGTCGAGATGGTGCTCGATTATCCACTGCCCGATCTGCAATACGTCGGCTCGTTCGATCCATCGGGAACCCAGGTGGATGTTCCCGGCGAGCAGTGGCCGGGCCGATCGCTGCTCAAAATCTTGAACGTGCAGCCCGGCACCGTTGCTGCTCATGCGCGCTTCAATGTGTTCAGCGATACCGATTACGATCCCGTTGTTACCTTCGATTCTGTCGATGTACTATCGGCAACTTCCAACTGCGAATATACCTTGCCACCCGCCGTATCCACTACGATCATTCCCTTAGAAGGATGCGGGATTCAAATGCTCTCGCAATGGATCCACTTAGGAGTTGTACCGCTATTCAGTATCATTCCCAATCCGAGCAGCGGACTCGTTCAGATAACATCGACCACCACACTTGGGAATGTTTGGGTGAACGTGTGTGATATGCTCGGCAATGAGCGAGGCCAATATACTGTTTCATTAGAAAAAAATGTTCCCGCAACGCTAACGCTTCCTTTTGAAAGTGGACTTTATCTATTGCGTGTGGGATCGGTCGAGGGTCAGGCTGATCTGCATGTTTTGATCGAGAAATAGAAAAAATATACATGCGTACAATTTCCCGTTTGTTGCTGCTTGTTTTGATCCTACTTTTTTTATCAGTGGGAACTTCACACGCGCAATGGACGAATGTTGCACCGAATCTGCTCCGAGCCACAGACACGGTAGGCGCGATGCAATTCCGGGATGGAATTGTTTGGGCTGGCGGAAGCACGCTTTGGTCGTCCCTCGATTCTGGAAAAACCTGGCTGCAATGTAAAGCTTTCCCATCGGCCCATATTTCGGACATAGCGTTCTATGACCGCCAGCATGGCATGGTCGCGACACTCGACAAGGGATTTTTTATTACCGTGGATGGCGGTAATGGGTGGTTTCAGAAATATGCCGCAAACAATTTTGTGAAAGTAAGTTACGATGGCTCTGACTCCATTCTTCTTGCGCTCACCATCGATGGTCTCTTTTTTTATAGTTCCGATGGAGGAATGGTATGGAAAAATTCCTTTCCTATTGGTAATGGCTTTTCTAATTCCTTCGCACTTGCAGGCGATGGGACGATATACATAGATGCTGGTAATCAAAATTTCACGGGACTGGCAGAGGTTTCCACGGATCGCGGACAAACCTGGAATACTCCCGGCGGTCCGCAAAATGGCGACTCTTGGTCCATCGCCATAGATTCCTGTAACACCGAGCGGATCTATCTTGCTAATGAGGAGTGGCAGACAACAGATAGTTCCTCCAATTTTTATCTCAGTACCGATGGCGGGCAAACATGGCAAGTTACCGATTCGCACACAAAGCCGTATCTTTCCGGTTCGATGTGTACGACGACAGATGGAATTTTTCTTGGGACTCGCGATGGCAGCGGCGTGCATCGCTCGATGGATCGAGGACTAACGTGGAAAGCTATTGGCGGCCCCTCGCTCGCGCCGGACACCCGCAACATTGCCACGATAACCGATAACATCATTCTTGCCACCGATACTGCCGGAAATATTTGGCGAACGACGAACGGCGGCGGCGATTCCGTGCAAAGCGAACCATCAGGCACACTCAAACTTATGCCAACGCAACTCTTTAGCGCCGATACATTAGAATGCGATTCGGTCGTGCGTGGGGTTCAAATTATTCGAGGATGTCCCTCTGCTCCGTTCCTTATAGCTGCTGTGCTTGCGGGGCCGGATTCAGCAAGCTATCAAATAGATAGCATTGGAAGTGATTCTATCACACTCACTCTGTTTCCACAAAAGACGGGAACCCAAAACGCATGGCTACTCGGCCAGCTCGATAATGGAACGAACGATACTGTATTTCTTTCGGGCTTCGTCGCGCAAACATCGGGTACGTTCTCTATCGCGCCGCTTTCGCTTTTCATGAGCGATACGCTGCATTGCGATTCGATCACTTCGAGCGTGCATCTCACATCGAGCGGATGCCGTCCGCCGGTTCCCACACAGATAACAATTAGCGGCCCGGATGCGAACAGCTTTCATATTGTCGATAGCACCGGCGATTCTATTTCTGTTATCTGGACGGCACAAACAGCTGGCGCGCAGAATGCGTGGCTTCTGTTCCCATTAAATAATGGTACGACCGATAGCGTTGCGCTCGGAGGGTTCAGCACCTCGACTCCGTTCGAGTTTTTCTATACGCCGCAAAGCCTTTTTTCTGCGGATAGCCTTTTCATTGCCTGCGATCCAGCCACGCCAGCACAAATTTGGATCTACGACACCGCGTGTATTTGGCCGAGTATCACATCCGAGCAGATCGTTGGCGCAGATTCCGCGGATTATGTTATCCACGATTCGATGACTTCGCCGGTCGTAGCGTCCGATAGCACACTTATTTTATTTCAACCAAAGGATACTGGAGTTCGCGCGGCCATGTATCAACTTACGCTGAGTAATGGAACGATTATTTCGATCCCGCTTTCGGGTGTCGGACTTGCAAAACATATTCTCACGCTTTCGGCATCATCCATGAATGAAAAGACGGATACCGTCGGCGGTACCGTTAATGTTCCCATTACTATTAATGGCCTTGCCCGCCCGGAAAATGTGGAATTGGTGCTGAACTATCCACTGCCCGATCTGGAGTATGTCGGTTCGTTCGACCCGACGGGAACGGAAGTGGATGTTCCCGGCGAAGCGTGGTCGGGCCGTTCGCTACTCCGTATTATGAATGCACAACCGAATGCCGTTGCTGCGTATACGCGCTTCAATGTATTCAGCGATACCGATTACGATCCTGCCGTCACCTTCGATTCACTCGATGTATTGACGGCGATCGCGCCATGCGAATATTCCATCCCTCCCGCGATCACAGACACGATCGTTCCCTTGGAAGGATGTGAAATTCAAATGCTTTCAGAGTGGCTCCATTTGGGGGAATTACCGCTCTTCAGCATAATTCCCAACCCCACCAATGGCGCAGTCGAACTGAACTCCTCGTTAGATCTTGGTGATGCACAGGTCGAAGTCTATGATGTGCTTGGCGCAGAGCGGGGTGAGTTTCCTGTTACCTTGCACCAAAATGTTCCCATAGCACTTACGCTACCGTTTGAGAACGGACTCTATTTTTTACGGATCGTTTCGGCTGAAGGAGAAGCACACCTAACGGTCATTATCCACAAATGAGGGAACTTCCTATCGCAGCGCGTACTCTATGCGCTCGACCACTTCGCTCACGCTGATTCCCTTCATGCACTCGTGCGTATAAATGGGACAAGTGTGGCTTCCATGCGGGGTGCAGGGACGGCACCATAATGTGGGCAGCTCGATTACTTCCCCACTGCTTTTGGGCGGTGCAAAACCGAACGCTGGAACTGTCGGGCCGAAGATGGTGAGCACGCGAGTTCCCACTGCTACGGCAGCGTGGGTTGGCGCGCTATCGTTTGCGACGAGCAGCGATGCGCCCGCGATCGCGGACATAGAAACAAGGAAACTCGCGTGGCCCGCAATATCGAGCACACTTTTTTCCGGACATGCTTCCCGAATACTTATACCGAGCGTTCGCTCTTCTTCACCACCAATAACGATGACGCCAATTTCCCGCGCAGTCAATACTTTAGCAAGCTCAAAAAAATTATCGTCACCCCATTTTTTTGTTTCCCACGCGCTTCCCGGCGCAAGAACGACAGATCTTTTCCAACGCTCGAAAAATGGATGGGTGATCGGCACCTGTGGCGGCGTAACGCGCGGGAGTGATGTGATATCCGCATTCGGTGCAATGGCTCGAAGTAAGAGAATGGCGCGTTCATACCGGTTCAACCATCCACCGTCGGGAACTGTATGCGTGAGATGAGCGTGCGTCATCGCTTCGAAACCGATCTTTATCTTGCAGTGGGTGCGCGATGCAAGCGCCTGTGAGCGGCGCGAGGCATGAAGAAGAAAAAGCGTGTCGAAACCCATTCCATTTAGTTCCGCAGCTTTTGCTTCCACGCCAGACATCCCGCCCTCCAAACCATGCTTATCGAATGGAATCACGCGATCGACATCGGGTGAACTATTTATCACTTCTTCAATACCAGAGCGAGCAAGACAGGTAACGCGCGCCGTAGCATCCAGCCGTTTTATCTCACGCGCAAGCGCAAGCGAAACGATCGCATCGCCTAAGAACGCGGTTTCGATGATAAGGGCATTCATCGGCTACTGAGAAATAGGTTCCTGATCGCGTGCATGTTTCCACCGTTTGTGCTGCCACAGCCAGAATTCCGGTAATTCACGAATAGCGCGTTCGAGCATAGCTGTGTGGCGCGCGGTAAGCTCACGCACGTTCGCAGGGCTTGCATCAGGGAGATCCTCGAACGAGACCCGGTGAAACCTACAGCGGTATCCGAGCCGAGTACGTTCGTAAGGCTGAAGAAAGAGGATCGGGGCGCGCGTGGCAAGCGCAAGACGCGCGGTTCCTTCGAGCGTGGGAACCTCCACGCCAAAGAACGGAACGCGAACGTCTTCAGCAGTGGCAGCCTGATCGCCAAGAATTGCAAGCAACTCCCCATTCCGAAGCGCGCGAAAGATAGCGCGAACATTCCCGGCATCGAGCATTCGGTTTCCAAAGCGCGTTCGCATCTGAACAAGGAACCGTTCTGCAAAGCGCGCCCGCTGATTCTTGATGATGACACCCAGCGGCGTGTCGATTCGCAATCCGCACCCAAGCGCGAGCCACTCCCAGTTCCCGATGTGGCCGGAAAGCAGGATCGCTCCGGTGGGGCTGGAAAGTTCCGGTTGAAATTCCAAGAGATTCGTTATTTCTAATCCGCGCTCGATGGCAGCCTTACCGGCATATCGGAGAAAAAGAAATTCAAAGAAGACCTTACCCAGCGAGGAGTAACTTTTTGCGGCAATGCGTCGGCAGGTTCCGGGTGTCCACTCCGGATAGGCCCGCGCGAGATTATCCATCGTGACACGCGCGCGAATGCCGCACCAAAAGGCCATGCAGCCCAGCGCGCCGCCCACGCTTCGGAGCAGCCACAGCATTAGTGCAGAAAAAACATTAGTGCGAGATACGATAGGCCTCGTTCATCTTCCAATTTGGATCGTACGGCTCGCCGATCACGTTGGCGCTCACCAGAGAATAGCTCCCGCCGCCATCTCGATCGACAAAATCGAATTCCGCATAGTTCCCCGTCGATAAACGGATCGCATGATCGGGTTCGTACACCCATGTAATATACGGCTTATAGCCTACTTCGAAACTTTTATCGGTGATGGTCTTGGCCTTACCATACGTAATAAAGATCCTGCCGAGGGACGTTTTCCAGCCCGGAGTTCTCAGGTGAGCATATTTTTTATTGGCCTCTTCCACTCGTGATTTAAAAATGCGATACGCATCGAGCGGTTGTGCGGACTGATGAGTTTGATCCTGCCCTCGCCAAAATGTAAAGAGAAAACTCTGTTTTTCAGCAAGCGACTTGAGCTTTTTCACAGCTTTCTGGTCAAGTTCGGTTCCCCAATACATTGACTGCGCGATGACCTCATCCATTTCCGCCTCCGACATTCGTACAAAATCAGAACCTGCTAAGATCAACGAATCGTTGCCGGCAGTAGAAATAGTCTGCTCCGGCGGCGCTTCGGAAAGCTGTATCCCGGAAGAATAAAAGAACGGCTTTTCTGCTTCGGCCTGATCGGCGCCATCAAACGTTGCGCGCACACGAAGCCGATACGAATCGGTAGCAAGCCCATCAATATCGATCCCAAGAATAATGGGAACGGTTTCTCCGGCAAGCGGCATTTTTTGTGTACTCGATAGAATAGTTTTACCGTTGGCATCGATGACCTCGGTAATAATATCCGCGCTCTTTCCGGATGCGACCGACGCATACGGCACATACAGTTCGGTATAGTAAAAAAGCTTAGTGTAATTCTCGCCAAACACGGACGAGGGATTGGGCGTCACATTAAACCCGGCTTTTTCGAACGGTCCCGGCTTACCGGATGACTTTTCGACCGATGAAGCAAGTTCTATCCCACCGAACGAGAATTTCGTCGTATCCGGATCGGGAAGGATTATGGGAACTACGATCGTATCGGCGCTCGCTTTTTTACCTGTGGTTTCCGCGTGCTGCCAAATAAATACTGCCGCAATGGGTGAGCTATAGGGAACCGCAAACCCCATCGCGCCCAAAAGCTTGTCCGAGCAGGAATCGAGCTGCCCGCGCGTACCGGTAAAATGAATCGTATCGTGAATATCCTTGCTTTGCGCCACGGTTCCGTTCTGCCATATTTCTACCTTCGATGACGTGACGGCCGTCCATGCAGTACCGCTTCCTTTGAAGGCAAGCGCGCGTTCTAACATGCCATAATCGAGTTCCACTTCTGCATGGGCGCTATCGTAACGAAGCGCAAACGCATCCGCTTCAAGCGAGCTTTGTGCGTGTGCCATAACCGGCGCGATGACCACGCTGAATACGCACGCCATCATGCCAACCACGCAGAAAAAAATAGTTCTGTCGTTCATTTCCTGAGATTAAATACACTCCACTAAAAATAGGATTCCGTTTAAATGACAAGAGCGCTCCCGTTTTCTGGGAACGCTCTTTTGATGTAACATCCACCAAAGCTGTCGGAAGCGATTACGGAAACGCCGCGCTGATCGTGATTTGATGTATCCCGCCGAGATTTTTCGTCGTGTTGAAGGAATAGTCGATCACGCCGGAAAAATCCTCGCTTTTATAATGAAATCCTGCGCCGATACCGAAACCAAGCTCATCCTCATTGAAGGCGTATCCTGCGCGGAGCGACGCCATGTCATTCCATACATATTCTGCACCAAGATTATACTGCTCCGGGCCATCGGAGTGCGTAGAAAAATCGAAATCCATATTGAGCTTTTGGTTTTCGACCGTGCCTTGCAGCACATCGGTGGCAAGGCCTAAGCGAAAGATGAGCGGGAGCGAAAACGTTTGCGTCGTCAGCGAACCGGCAAGCGAATCGCGCACGGCGTTGATATTCGGATTATTCGCAATGAAATCGAGACTGTTTCCGGAGAAACCCCGATCAGGTCCCAAGTTTGCAAGATCCATGGAAATTCTCATGTGATAAAAATCGGTCAGGTATTCCGTACCGGCATCGAAGGCAAAGCCGCTGGCGCTCAAATCCAAAATGGAACTTTGCAGATACTTGGCCGTGGCACCGAAGGAGAAACGATCCGTCAGAGCGCCGGCGATCGTCGCGGCGAAGGAGAGATCGTTCGCATTGAACGTACCGGCGTTCGCAGGCTGCGCGATGGTGGCTTCCGACAGGTTCCCATAATCGACAAGCGTGAGGGAAAAACCCGCTCGGTATTTATCGCTCACGGGAAGCGTTACCCCAACGAAATTCTCGGTAACATCGCCAAACCACAGCATCGTAGAAGCGCCGACATTGACGCCGGGAAGATTTGCGATTCCTGCCGGGTTCCAATAGAGCGACGTAATATCGTCCGTCATGGCGCTATACGCGCCCGCCATTCCGGACGCTCTGGCACCAACCCATAACTTCGTAAATACCGACCCGGACGAGCCTACGTTCGTAAAATTCGGCGTCGTCGTTTGTTGGGTTACGCCACCTGTTTGCGCGAGTGCGTCATGGCCCGTTGCCGCTACTATCAGCGCAACAAACACGGCAAGGACTCGCCGTTCCCATCCAAGGACTCGCCCGCGCGCCCATTCGTTCCGACTGCGGTGCTCTTTCATCATTTCTATGATCGATTTCACTCTGTTGTTAATTCGTTACTAATTTTTATTATTTTGAAAGACCAACGATCACGGCGAATTTGGTCGTAATCTCGCCGACTTCCGCTCCTGAATATGGATCCTTCGCGATCACTCGCGCAAAAAGTACCTGGCTGCCCACACGCTGCTCACCGCTTGTCAGAAGATTCCACGTTTCGACCGACGACTGATCGGCCAATTGGTTGTAATTATAGGTCGTGACAAGCTTAGTAGGGTCGTCGCCCGGTGTTGAGACCGTCGATGTGTAACCGATATGCTCGATCGTATTGACGAGCGTACCATCGAGCGCGTAGATCTGGATCGTACAGCGCGGAGGAAGCCGCGTAAAGTACAACTGCGCGTTGTCGGTCGTGGTCTGCCCAAGTTGTGCCACCACGTAGGGATTCGGCACAACCTGCACCTGAGCAAGAATGGAATTGATATAATTATTGGAATCCGCAAAACTCACCGAAGGCCCGGATGGCGTGATGACATGGAACTGCGCTCCTGGGAACGGAAGGTTTCTCATCATACCCGTAAACGAAAGCATGATCTGATCGCCCGGCTGAAAATCAGTCGTGTGGGGGCTGGAATGGCCAGCAGTCCCAGCGATCGAATCGCCGACATCGGGGGCGTCCGAAACTTCCGGCGCGTTAAATATGAGTTCCGCACCTCCCACGCGGAGTTCGTGAACCACAACATGATACAATGGCGTGCCGCCAGAGCCAGGCCCGTTATCGACATTACCAAGTGGGTTACCCGTTGAACCGATCGGGAAATAGAACGAGTCCACGCTTGCACCCGAATGTACGCCCTGCCCATTAAAGCTTGCCCCGCTGTGGGACGATTCAAACGATGCCTGATCGGTATAATGAAATGCCGAAAGCTCATACCACCCAGGATTCGGTACATACATCGCATCAGGATCGGAGTAGGCGGGGAATAGTTGACCGAGGGTGTTTGCCTGAGTAGAACTATAAAAATGATAGTCATTCTCTAAGGTCATATCGGCTGCCGTATCGGCGGTGTCCGGATAGAACGGGATGGGCCGCAAGATAGAATTTGGGCAGCCCGCAATGCTTACATGCATGGGCATGATCGCCGGATAGATCGTATCGCCACTCTGAAGAATAACGGTATCGGGAACACCTGCCGTAGGGCCTGGAGGAAGCATAGCACCGAATGTTATCTGATACGTTGTCTGCCCAAGCGCTCCTAAGAAGGATGGGCGGGTCGCTCCACTTTGGCCGGGGCTTAAGGTAAGCAGCGAATCCGGAGGGATATTGTAGATCGACTGTTGCGCAAAGCCATCGTTGCCATTATTCGTGCGGCGAGAAAGACGAAGGATATTCGGATCGCCCTTGTTCGATGACCCAACCGATACATTGCTCAAACGGTAGGGAGCGCTCAGTTGCTCCAGATTAAGATTGGCAAGTACAGAGAACGCCTGATCGATCGTCTGATTCGGCGCGAATGTTGGATCGTCCGTTGTAAATTGTAAAGCAAAAACAGAGTCTGGCGATAGCGTACCATCCACATGATAGACGAGCGTTCCCGGCAAAGAGAGCGGAAAGTAATATCCCGTTGTATTATTGGCCGAGTTATTGAGATTATTGAACGTATTCTGGACGTTATTCTTGTTCTCGGTCACATCGACATCGAACGATACATAGCTTTGGTCGAGCGTATTATCGGCGTTTTCTGTCCACCGTGGCTGAAAGCTGACGTTGATGGTATCGTTCGTGAAGAGTTTCGCAAAAATTCCCGTATCGACGATGTTCAGGGAAATATTCTGCACGCCGCCGGAATCGGCGCTGATGACGCCGCTGCCGGCCTGGCAATTATTCGTAATACCCGACGCCGTATCGCCGGCAAACGGAACTAAAAATACCGGCTTATTCGGAGTACCCGTCACGAAGTTCTTTGGCGCAACGACCGCCGTGTACAACGGGCCTACATTGTTGAGCGAATCGTATTCATTATACGCAATGAGGTAATAATAATACGTCACATTATCGTAGAGATTTCCACTTCCCGACGAGGGTATAACCCCCGTGTGGTTGTCGTCGCCGACATCAAGATACGAGTGTGGAATGGGATTCGGGATCGTGTTCGTCCGCGTGTAATGGAAATGATTAAAATGTCCTTTGGAATCGAACACGGAATCCGTTGTAAAATTATAAAGTGCCCATTGGCCGAGCATGATGTCGGGATTGGTACCGGCGGGACGAATGGTGCTGTCATGATCGCTGCGCGTGGATCTCCAAAGCTGATAACCAAGAAACGCAAGCGAGGTATCGTTTATTTGCGCTGCGGTCGGAAGAATGTTGTGCTTGCTTACTTCCGCGTTCGTATCCCAGGTGACAAGGATGGCCTGATCCAAAGCGGTCGTCTTCACATTCGGGATATTCGGCGGAGCCGGAGAGACGAAATGATTCACATAATAGCTCCAGGTGGTATCTGGCTTCCCACCGGTATCGATGCTGGAAATATAGGTAGAATCTACTTCGCCGAACACCTGATGCGCAAAATCCGCAAGGAGTAGAAGCGCGCCGAAATTATCTTCATAGCTGGTAGTATTGGCCTGAGCTATGCAAATTGCGATCGTGGTTTCCACTGATTTTCCGGGCGGTAGCGTAAACGGCCCCGTAGCCTCAAGAAGACGCTGATCCTGATAGACGCCATTCCATCCGGCCTTTGTGCCAGCGGAAACGAAGTCATATCGTAAGTCCGAGGTCGTAGGGTCATTCGCAATGATCCAGTCCTGAAAGGTAACAAGACCGAGTTGATTTTGCTGGAAAAGGCTGTTTGAACCACCATACCCATTCAAATGCACGCTATCATCGTTTGCAATGATATTACCCTGCGCATCGATAACCGGGCTTTCAAGGAAGCTAAAACCGATCCATCCATATTGGCCCGTGGGAGGCGGCTGGGTAAAATTGCGCCATTGAACGCCCATATTGAATTTTTCCGGATGCGTTTTATAAGGCTCGCGAAGCTGCGTAGTATAGGCAGGAGCCGCAGGAATTGTTTTGTACACCAAAGCGCTGTCCACGTAGCTATTTGCATCTTCGGCTGCGTTTCCGGCTGCGGCTGCATCGAGATCGGGATCCCACGCGGGCGCCATCCAGCAATCGAGAAGTGAATCCGCTGACGAGTTCGTCACTTTATGACGCTCGAAGATCATATCGCGATAACGACCGAAGCTCCAGGAATAAATTTCTTCCTGAATATCGATACCAAAAGGATAGCCGGTGTTCGGTATGAATTCGGGATCATTGGTTGTCGGGTTATCCGAATAAAAACTGAGAATGTCTTCCTCGGACGTGATCACAGGCTTCGGTTTTTTGCCAATAACGGCAAGCTGAGGATTTAACGTTTGAAGGTTTGCAACATTACGATTAGTGACGTTCGAAATATAATCCCCAAAATAATAATTACGGTTGATGGTTTTCGTTGTGCTGGTATCCCACAGCGGCCAGTTATAAAACGGGCTGTTCAGAACGGTAGTTGAGCCTTGAATATACGCTCCAGAAGTGGCATCGTAACGCGGCCCAACATACGAGATGTATTTCGAGGCGATGCTCGCACCATCGGTGCCGGTGGCAAGCCCAGCTTGGCTGGATTCGCCTTCAATGTACCATCCTGCGCCGGAATTCGGATTGTATCCAAGATCGAGGAGCTGGTGGCGTTTTCCTTCGATCTCCTTCTTACAGCCGAACCATAGACCTCCACCGAAAATGTAGCTCATCCCGGAACCGCGCGGCCAAAAACAGCCTTCGGCTTGGCCGTTGCCGGCATAAAAATCCACACCGCGATTCGAGTAATAAAACTCGATATTACTATACACATTCAGCTGCCGCAAAAAGGTCAGGGTCTGCATACCGCCAGAGGCGGGCTTTCCCTTCGTCGTCGGACGTGCGTAACCATCCTGCACTGCAAACGAAACCAGAATCGTCATAGCTATCGCGACCATCGCGACCCATGAGAACGAGCGTGACCGGGCAGCCCGAACCGAGCGGGTGCAGCCCATAGAGATTAATGCGTTCATACTTTTCATTCCACTAAAAAATCGTTATCGAAAAAGCTGTCCGAATCGATTAGAATCGGATAGTAAAATTCATCCATACCCGCCGAGGAACCTGATAATTCGTCTCCTGCGCGAAGTAATCGCTGCGGAACCGAGCATACGCGATCTCCTGCTCGGCAGGACTTACGCGTCCGTCGTGATTCAAGTCAAGGCGCGGGTTGTAATACAGGTTGCCGAGCGCGTCGATCGAGTTGCCACGGATGTTGGTCGGATCGTCATAATAGGACGTCGTCGTACTAATGGTATTTGGATTACCATCGTTATTCGCTACGCCGGTCGCGGCATAAACCGTAAGCGGCGCCGTGCGATTAAAGACGTTGGTTACCTCGAGCTGAATGTCTAAGAATACCTTGCTCATGCCCGGACCGAATACATCTTCGAATGGGATCGTGCGAGTGATCGACGCGTCGGTCTGGAAATAATCTGGCTCGCGGTCGCCGTTCGTCGAGCCGATCTGTGCACCTTGGGTATTCGTGGCAGTATAGGGCTGTCCAGTCTGAAAGGTTGTCGTCGTCTGAAGCGAGAACCATTCCAGCAATTTCGTGCCGAAGATCGTTGGACCTTCACCCTTGGCATACGAAAGGTCGAACAGGAAATTCATGACGTTGGTACGGTCATAGCTGAACGGAAACGGCGAAAGCGGCAGCACGATCGTCGGGGCCGTAGGATCCTGGTTGATCAGCGCGGAATAATTTTCCGTAGCCGAAGAGGATGTGCCCAGTCCCTGACTATACGTATAATTCAACTTCAAGGAATAATTATCGGCCATACGTTTTTCCGCGACCACTTCAACAGAGCGATCGTTACCATATTGATCGCTCGAGTAGATCGTATAGCTTGAGGGAAGGATCGGACTGGAGATAAGTTCGAGACCATCCTGATTGCGAAGATCTTTATAAATACCTGTGATGCTGAAGGCAAAAATATCCGAAAGCTGTGTATTGAAACCGACGCTTACTTCCTTCGACTGATCCGCCTGCAAGTTCGCGTTACCAAGTATCTGATTGCCTCGATCTAAAACGAGCGCTAATTCCTGGAGATTTCCTCCGGCAGTATTCGTCAGCACATCGTTAAGACTCGGCTGCTTAAAATACCAATTATAGCCGAAGTTAAACGTGGTCTGGTCGGTAACAGCGTACGTAATAGCAAGTCGGGGAGAGATCTGCGCCTGAAGTTTTGTCGGCACAAGAGCGTTGCCTAACGGATTGTAAAGATCCGGTATCTGATTGGCATCCGGCTGATACACATCTAAGCGGATTCCGGGATGAAACGTAATATCGTTGAACTCCATCTTATCATCCACATAAACGTCGCCGGTATAAGGATGGACGAAGAACGAGTCCTTGAACGGATTGGCGTCCCACGGAAGATCATCCTCATATTTATAAACCGACATCAGGTTTCCATCGACACCAGCCTTCAAAAGATGTGAACCAAGTTGGATTGTATAATCACCACTGAATTGAGCTTGGTTCAAGTTTTCCGTAACAAAACCGCCGTTATTCCCCACAGAAGCAAAATCGCCAACGAGACCGTAAGCATTGTTGCTTGTTGATGTAACCGCCGGCCCTTCGATATGACCGGTGAACGGATTAATACCCGGAACCTCTGAAGCATACGGCTGCGTAGGATTCGCCGGATTCGGAATTTGCTTTTGAACGGGCGTATAAATATCTATAATGCCATCGGGGCCGGGAGTGATGGTGTTGTCGATCTGATTATACGTATAATTATCGGCGGTGGACAAAAATTGTGGCTCGTGGAACGCATCGACCGGCTGAGATTGATCGTACAATCCCTCTTGAATATCGTAAATACTATAAGAACCGTTTAGCGAGAGCACGCCATCGCCAAGCTGACCACGCGCATTGAGAGAATACACATTATTGGTATATTCGGTGGCGGGAACGTAATACGTGGGTTCATACAGCGACCCTCCTCCCGTCGTTGCGCTCGATGCCCAGCCATTGTCAAGATCGGTTTCTGAACTCAGCGCCACATTAGCATCCACGGAAAACCCGAACGCATCGAAAGAAACCTTTCCCGTTCCTGTTCGGCGGTAGCGTTCGGTCAGAGGAAGCTCACCAATATTATTGCCAAGCGGGTCGATAACCGCTAATCCATAGTTCGCGGAACTCCCATTGGTACCTGTGCCATTATCGGTGACGTTGTAGTTCTGGAATGTATTCAGACGACCGGTGAGATAAAACTTCACGTCCTGCGTAAAGAGCGGTCCGCCGAGCGCAGCTTCATAAATATCGTCGCCGGAAGGATTTTGTTTGAGACCGTTCGAACCAGATCCGAAGAGCGAAGGAATTTGTGTGCGGTAATGCGCCGTGAAATCGAGATCAGTGCCGCCCGCGCGAGTCTGCGCATTGATCTCTCCACCCGTAAACCCACCCTTCGAAGCATCGGCTGAACCCGAAACAATGTCCACTTCCGAAATGGCTAAACGAGAGATACCATACTGGATCGAAGTGGCCTGACCGGTAAGCGGGTTCGTAACATTTGCTCCATTCAAAAGAAAAGAGTTATCGGAACCTCGGCTTCCGTGAAAGCTAATACCACCGTTCGCGTTATCCTGCACCACGCCGGGGGTAAGCATAATAACTTCATCGAGACGCTGACGGCCCGGCATCTTCTGAAGCTCCGTCTGATCGAACTTTGTAGAAATTTCCGTTTTCGTCTTTTCCACGAGTGGCGCCTGCGCCGTTACGTTAACGATAATACCGCCTTTTGCCCCAAGCTTAAAGTTCAGCGAGGTCGTAATATCGGATTGAACCTTGACATGATAGATCGTATCCGGCTCATCGCCGGCATACTTCGCAAGCACGGAGTAATTTTCATCGGGCGGCACATTGATGATCGTCGCGATGCCATTATCCTTCGAAAGCGCGCCCATTCTGTTCTGAACGATCTGGAGGACAGCGTGCGTGAGCACCTCGCCCGTTTTGGCGTCCACGATCTTAGCAGTGATTTTTCCGTATTGCGCATGGGCATCGTTAACCATGCCGACCACGGCAACCAAAACCATTGCCGCTAGCACGGACAGACTGCTTTTTAGAAGCGTGCATCGTCGACGATGCAGGAACGAAGGACGCTCACCAAACCGATTTCGTGTCATTATTCTCATTCGAAAAAACGTATTCCTCCGCGCGAACATCCCATTCGTTCTTTAGAACGGTTCGTTCGAGTGCAAGAACACATGAAGGGATTTTAAGTCGCGGAACGCTCAAAAAAATATGTAACTGTAAAAAAAATAGGAACGCAACAGGCCCGCACACCAAAGCACAGGCCTGAAATGAACGCTTATCGTACAAGCGTCATGCTGCCGGAAATACTCACGCCATTCGCTTGAAGTGTGTACCGATAAACTCCGTCTGCAAGATTTTGGGGGCTGAACACTGACGAATGCTCGCCGACTCCAAGCCGTCCGTTCACTAACGTTGCAACCGAACGTCCGAGAACGTCCGTGACCGTCAGTAATACATTGGACTCACTCGGAAGCGTAAAATTGATCGTCGTGTAAGCGGTGAAGGGATTGGGATAGCTTGAAGTGGAAACCGATGTTGGCCCATTCGCATTCGAAACGCCCGAAAATGACACCGACGCCGTTGCATGTCCATAGCCGATCACGTCAAAGCCTGGCTGGCCAACGCTATCAACATGTCCTGCCGCCGAATCGACTGCGAACGCGCAATGATAGGTGATCCCCGATTCGCCTGAAGGATTTAGATAAGAAACCATCGGAAAACGATAATCGAATTTTTGAGATGCACCGGAAGCATTGACCATGAATGGCTGCGGATCGCTCCATGTTTGGCCGCCATCGAGCGTTGAAGAATAAAAAATGCTGGAATAAGCAAAAATTACCGTACCGGTATCATCCACGAACACTTCCGTGTCACCCTCGATATGCGTCTGATAAAAGACGGAGAAATGATTGCTATCCGTCGTTCTGGCTACCGTAGGCCACGCGATAGGAAGCTCCTGCATATCGATCACGTCGCTACTAAGGTTGAGAATGCTCGGAATTTCGCCAGATCCCGGCGAACCGCCCACGTTCAGAGTAGCGTTTGCAACCGCGATAGAATCGCCTTCGACCGCGTCGGGCACATAATAAATTTCAGTGGAATATGGAAGATAAGTATTATTCGATGCATCGTCGAAATCGCCGACGTACATAAAGTGCGGCTGATCGCCATCATACCAAAAATCAAGAGAGCCTGACGGCGTCCAAAGGTAATTCCCGCTTGCGTCGAGCCTCTCGGTTAAATTTGCTCCTTCGACGATATACGGGATCGAGGATGACCATGTGTTGCCACCATCGGTAGATTCCGAAAAATAGATCGATCCATCCGGCGATGGGCTATTTGCGCTCGTTGCCGGCTCCGTATTTAACCACATCACTCCGATATGACCAGATTGCGAAACCTCGATGCGATACGTGCCTCCAGAAGTGATCCCAGCATCCGGGTTCGTATTATCGGTGCTGCCTGGCTCGGCAGTCCATCCTTGGAAAATAGCGGTATCCTGATTCTCACCCAAACTCCAAACGCCAAATTGAAGTTGATCTTCACCGGACGATGTTGTTGCCGGTGAAACGGAGGATATCATATAGACAGACTTCGAGTCCGGGCTTACGGCAATGCAAGGCCAAATGATCAGAGAACCGATCCCTTCAAGCGTTGTGCTGCTACCTAAGCAATTGGCAAAATTTCCATCGCCCGGGTTTCCTTTTTCTACCCACAGCGATGAAATTGTTTCCGTTCCAGCCGCATTGGTGTATTGATGTGCGGCGATGACCGGAACCCACTGATTGTTGCGCTCGAATAGCTGCATGTCGGCATATCCGCTACGGAATTTGCTCAAGATCACAGGAGTAGTCCAGTGCTTACCCGCATCACTGCTGAATGTGTAAAAGCACCTACGGGTGAGTGAGCCGGGATCGGTACCTGATATATTCGTCGTCCCTGTGATGACCGCATGAATGTTATTCGAGTTCGAAGGATCGATCTGGATATTGTGAAGCGCGCGAGAATTGCTTTGAAAATCCCATGTGCCTTCGACCGGCATCGAATCTAACCCCGATGGCAGCAGCACCGACGCGGGTAATGGATGAAAGAGGTTTGTTCCCTGAGGCAAGGGTGTGTTTAACCCGCCGGCCTCACTCGGAAACGAATTTCTCATCGTTTTCCTGATCGCGGCTGGATTAGTAGAGGTCTGACCCTGACTTAATGACGGAAGTTGAACGGCGAGAAGAATTAATAAAATGATGCGAATTAAAGTCTTCATGGTAACAATTTTTTGATTGATGTTGCTAATTTTCTCCACTATTGGCATACGCTCCCCTAAATAGCCCATAGTCGAGCCTACAAAAATAACTCTTTTTTTAGAGCGGCGCGTGAAATTCATAATTTCTACTCCATTAACGCCTGATTTCGGCATTCATAACAGATCATAGCATTCATTTCGCCGCCGTTTGCTTCGAACACACGGGGCGAGTTGAAATTACCCGTGCGTTATATCTTTGAAACACCACACTTCATAATAAATGTTCTTAGCGCCGCAATCCCTTTTCCCGTCGCGCTCGAAGTGGAGAAAATTTCCGGGACCGCATGGGACTCGCCGATAGAACGAACGTGCCGCGCAATATCCTGCTGCTTCGCTTTATCGCATTTCGTGAGCACTATAAAAAACGGAAGCTGCTGATCTCGAAACCAGCGAATAGCCATCACATCGCTTTCAAGCTCTGGATGCCGGGCGTCGATAAGAAGGCCGATAGCCGATAGCTGTTTTCTCTCGGTAAAATACTGTTCTGTAAGCTGCGCCCACTGCTCTCTCTGAGTTTTTGCTAATTTCGCATAGCCAAAACCCGGCATATCGACGAGATAAAACGCGCCGTTGACGAGAAAATAATTCAGCGTTCGCGTTTTTCCCGGCGTGCCGCTTGTTTTAGCAAGCTGCTTTCGGTCTGCAAGCGCATTAATGAGCGAAGATTTCCCCACATTCGAGCGCCCGATCAGCGCAACCTCCGGCTTATCACCTGTGGGCAACGATTCGAAGGTAGAAAAACTGGAATGAAAGGACGCATCGAATTTCATGGGATTTTTTACTTTTTCCCTGAATTTTTTGTAGATGAGTCATCGGCATCGTCCGGATGAGCCGCCTTTACGGCTGCAGCTTTTTCAGAATCGATCTTCAGCGTATGGTAGTATTCTAACTGCTTCGTGAAATACGTGCTATCCTCCTGATTATTCTTCGGCGCATAGTGAACGGCTTTTTCTTCATCGTGGATCGCATCGTCCCACCGCTTTAACCGGCCATCAACAAGCGCGCGCGTGTCGTAAAAATTAGGGTCGTTGTTTCGCTTTGAAATTGCTTCGTCGATGAGCGCGAGCGCGTGATCGTAATCTTTCCCTTCGCTTGCAAGATTCCACGCGTAATCGTTTAAAATATCGGGATCGCGTATGTTTGTAAACGCCATAATGCGCTCATAAAAAATGGATGCGGTGTCGTGAAGCTTCTTTTTCTCATAATGGTCAAGAAGACGATTGAGAAGATCGTAGTGCAAAAGGCTGTCTTGCTCGCCATTGCCTAAGGTGGTCATGAATTTCTCGATCGGCGCAGCATTTCCCTCGATCTGAAGCCTGAGATACGCATACCGTAATTCCGCCGCGCGCGCAATATCCGGAAATTCCTTCGAATGCGAAAGACCGTCGAGATGGTACAGCACGCTATCGTATTTCGAACGCTGTTCGAACATATCGATCAGCGTCTCGCGCATTACGATGGAAGTCGTGTCGCGCCAGAACGCGGCCATCGTGCTCTTCATCGTATTGCGGCCTTCGAGAATATCGGTGAGCCGATGCTCGATCTCCTCGACGGTCATCGTCTGTGGAAAAATAATGCGATCCATCTCCTTCTTATCGGGGCCGATCATGATAATGGATGGGCGAACCGCAATAATGTAATCTTTTTCAAGTCCGCTCAATCGCCAGCCGAGATTCCGTAGGCTATCCATCCCGACTGCCGGCGGCGGATCGGTAGCAAAATCATTCATCGCCGGCTCAAACCGCGCTTTGATGAATTTTTGAAGCGACTTGCTCGCGATCACTTCCTTTGCAAGAAGAATGCTGTTCGAATCCACAAGATCGAGATCGAACGCAAGCGCAGGCTTGCCCGAATGCACAGTAGTGAGCACGGCATCGTCCCACATCGTTTGAAATGGGAAATCGTAATGCAACTGCGGTGTAGTGCTGGAATTCCGATCCGTTCGCATTGGCTGCTGTGCATAAACCATCGGAATGCCTGCTGTAAGCATACCGCAAGCAATGAAACCAGAAAAAACGACCGCGCGAATAGAAATAATGAGATTTTCGATGCCACAAGAACACGCAAGAAGCCGCTCGGTTTCCCGGAATTTGTGTTTTGATATATGATAAAATACGAAAGAACGAAAATTAGGACTCATGGCGTTAGTTCTACTAAAGAAATGAGGTGAAATATGCTGGCGGAAATTCAAGAGAGAAAAACACGCGAACGCTACACGTATGAGGACTATGCAAAGCTCCCCGATTATCCACGCTATGAACTTATCGACGGAGAATTTATTTTGACGCCAAGCCCAGGTACCGATCATCAAGGCGTCAGCTTCGAGCTTTCTGGAATGCTGCGAGATTTCCTGCGTAAGCACAAAATCGGTCGCGCCTTTGCGGCGCCGATGGATGTCGTCTTCGATAAATGGAATGTCTGCCAACCCGACCTTCTGTTCGTCTCGAACGAACGCGCTTCCATTATCACATCCGCCGCAGTGCGCGGCGCGCCTGATATGGTAATGGAATTGCTCTCGCCATCCAACAGCTATTACGATGTCACAAAAAAGAAAGATCTGTATGAGCGATTCGGGGTGAAGGAATACTGGATCGTCGATCCGATGGAACATTCTATCGATATTTTTGCAAACAAGAATGGCACGTTTGCTCTCGTTTTTTCCGGACGCGGCACCGGCCAAGCTCCCTCGGAAGTGTTGCCGGAATTTGTGGTGGAGATTGTGGAATTATTTGCGCAATGAATTAAGATTCCCATCCCTCTCCTCCACTTCCCCCACCGGCCCGTTCGGAGTGGAGTGGCGTTTGCTGGGAACCGGCATTCCGGGATGGCGGCCTGAGGGTGTGGGCTGCGGTTTCAGCTCGATTCTGGGAACGTTGCTGTCGATAAAGTTGGAATCGGCGGTGTGATCGACTCCGGGGAAATCGGGCGAGGCGGTGTTGTCATAGCTCGTTGTGAAATACTCCATTTTCGGTCGAAGCTCGTCGTAGGTGTATTTCATAAACAATCCCCAGATGGGTGCGGCGGCGCGTCCGCCTTGTCCATCGGCGCCGGTGAAGGTAATGCGTTTATCGTCGAAGCCGACCCACACGCCGGCGGTATATTGCGGCGTGTACCCGACGAACCACGCATCGGCGTAATTCTGCGTAGTTCCTGTTTTGCCGGCAGCTGGGAAATGAAATCCGAGGGAACGAATACGCGATCCGGTTCCCGCGTTTACGACATCGCTGAGTGCGGAAGTCATCTCATGGCAGATTCGCGGTTCGAGCACGTTATCGAGTTCCGGATGGGCGCGGTAGATCACTTTACCGTTGCGGTCTTCCACGCGCAGAATGGCATACGGCGTAGCGCGAACGCCTTCGTTGGCAAACGTGCTGTAGGCGCTTGTGATCTCCATGGGGCTTACTTCCGCAGTTCCCAGCGCAATCGAAGGATACGGCGGAACGTTGGACTTAATTCCCAACCGCTTTGCCATTTTCACCACATCCTGCACCGAGGTGATCTCCAAGATCGCATGAACGGCACAAAGATTGATCGAATACTGCAAAGCCGTTCTGATGGTGCGAACACCGCCGGGAACTTCGCCTTCGAAATTCGATGGCGACCAAATATGATTCCCGTCCGGGATCGAGATCGGTTCGTTGGATACCGCGCTCTCCGGGGTCGCGCCGCGCTCGAAGCACGCGGCATAAATAATGGGCTTGAACGCGGAACCCGGCTGACGCACGATCTGCGTGACATGGTTCAATCCGTATCGCGTTTCTTTGAAATTGGAACTCCCCACCATCGCCAAGATTTGCCCGGTCGCCTGATCCAAGCAGACAAAGCCGCACTGCATTCTGATAGCCGCATGTTTTACGCTATCGATAAAATCTTTATTGGAACGAAGTTGCGATTCGACCCTGCTTTTGTCATCTATTTGCGCGGTGCGGTATTGCAGACTGGAATGAACCGCTTTGGTAACTAAAGAATCGAACAGTCCTTTGTGTCCGTTCCAATTCCACCGCTTATCGACAACATTTTTTTGGTAATCCGCGATGTGTTCCTCGACGGCCTTATTCGCGGCGCGCTGCATGGTCGCGTTTAGCGTGGTATAAACAATAAGGCCATCGCGGTAAAGATCGTAGCCCGCAAGTTCCGGCTTACGCGAAAGTTCCTGCCGTATCATTTCCACAAAATGCGGCGCGATGCCGGTATAGCTCTTCGCGGGCTGCACTTTTATCGGCTCTGCTTTGCAGGCGTCCGCTTGCTCGACGGAAAGATATTTCGTTTCGACCATATTTTGGAGCACGGTATTGCGGCGCAACATTGCGCGGTCGTAATTATTATCGGGATCGTAATTTTCCGGTCCTTTAAGAATGCCGACGAGATACGCGCCTTCAGCAGTCGTGAGCTTATTCACATCTTTATCGAAATACACCTGACTTGCCGCCTCGATGCCATACGCGCCGCGCCCAAAATACGCGACGTTCAAATACATTTCGAGTATTTCGTTCTTCGTGTGACTGCGCTCGATCTGCACTGCGGAAGCCATCTCGCGTAGCTTGCGCATGGCATTCTTCTTTTGCGTGAGGTAAAGGTTCCTCGCCAGCTGCTGCGTAATAGTGCTTGCGCCTTGCTTCGGCGAGAACGTGATAAGATCCATCCATGCGGCGCGGATATTACCCCATAGATTAATTCCCCAATGCTTGTAGAAATCGCGGTCTTCGGTCGCAATAAGTGCCCCGATCACATCGCGGGGAACGTCTTTCAATCGCGCGGTCGTGCGATTCTTAATATAATATTGATCGAGCCGTTCGCCATCGGCGCTGATGAGCTGCGTGGCAAGTTCGGGATGCGGATTTTCGAGTTGATCGAGCGTCGGCATTCCGCGCGCGATCGCGATCCACAGCCAGATGAAAATTCCTGCCGCAACGAACAGCCCTCCTACCGTATATCTCTGCCAACGTTTTATTCGATCCCACCAATGATGCTTTTTAACATAGTAAAAATCGTGGCTTTCGCTGGATGGCATTTCATCCGCAGCCACGTCTTCGTCATGTTCGAGCCACCAATGTTTCGGCATTTATTCTGTAGGGGCTAATGGCATTAGCCCGCGTCCGAGATCAAAAAATGGGCTAATGCCATTAGCCCCTACGCCTTGATCCATATTATGCGGCGTGCTCGATGCGAAATCCATTTTCATCGAAGATGCCATACGTGTAGCTGTGAATCCAATCGCCGAGATTAATGTAGGTTCCCTTTTCTAACGTGATTAGTTGTGGTGAATGCCGGTGTCCCATAACGACGAAGTCGATCTCTTTTTCGCCGATAATTTTTTCAGCGAACGCGCGGAGTCCATCTACTTTGTGCAGCGCGTCACGCTGATCGGTATAGGAGCGCGAGCGCCCGGAGATCCATTCGGCGAAACGAATGCCGAGATCGGGATGCACAAGCCGGTACGCGGACTGTAACACAGGATTGCGAAGAATGCCGCGTAAGATCAGATAGCCGGTATCGTTCGCCGCTTTGCCATCGCCATGCGCGATATAAAATTTCTTGCCGAGCAAGGTGCGTTCGATGTCGCTTGCGTGTACGGGGATCGAAAGTTCTTTCTCGAAATAATTTTTGTGCCCGAAATCGTGATTGCCCATGAGATATTCTACGGGAACAAGCTCGGCGATGCGCGCAAGTCCGGCGATGGTGCGAACATGTCGGCGCGGAATAACGGAAGAGAATTCGAACCAGGAATCGAAAAGATCGCCGACGATAAAAACGCCGCTTGCCTCGCCATTTCGTGCTTGCGCGAGAATTTCATCGAGCAACCGCACGAGCCTGTGCTCGCGCTCGCGGTCTTCCGTTGGTGGGCCGTAGCCCAAATGTACATCGCTGATGAAATAGTATCGTGCCATAAATTTTGGAAGCTCTGATTAAGTCCCTGGATCCCCAGCGCATGACCGATCATGCGCCATTCGCGAGGATGACAATGTTAGGAATTATTGCGCGAAGCGCAAAAACGCCACGTTCCCGTCATTCCCGCGAATGCGGGAATCCAGCTTTGTCACTTCCTTTTTAATTTGTAGCCGTGACCTAAAGGTCGCGGCTACGAGGATAACACCGATGACCGCTCATCTGTCCTAACCGAATGATCGCTCATCCGTATCCTAAATTATTCTTGCGTTTTTGTGTAACAATCGGACGTTGGCTGTGTTTTTATGAATATAGAACGAAAACTCTTGTAGAATGACGCGAAAACCTCTTCTCCTCTTTATAACCTGCGCCTCGATCGCCATTGTGGTGGTACTAAATGGCTGCCGGCCATCCTGCGACAGCATCCCGACCGAAGGCCTTGCGAATGTGCGCATCGTGAATGCGGTCAGCAACTGCAACAAGCTTTTGGTGTATATCGATGGCAAGCTTTTCGATACCTGCTGGTTCGATGTGGCAGACGAATACTCGACGATCAACCCCAATCATGTATTTGGTTACCGGACGACTTATCTCTCCGATGGAACCGGTCTTCGGTCTGGCTTACACCATGTTGCCGCCATGGATGCCGCCTCGCGCGATACCGTTGCAACGTGGAACGGGATCCTTTACGATCACAAGCAAACACTGGTTTTTCCGGGAAAAATGAATGGCTCCGCGCTTCAAACCCCGCAAGACCGGCTAAACCCGAGTCGAAGAATGAGATATTTGGAGGACATCACGCGCGAGCCTGAAGCAAGCACGTTCGCGCGTTTCGTCGATGCGGTTCCTGATATTGATGGCGAAAGCGCCGGTGGCTTGGACGTCTATTTCGATACCGTTGCACGAGTAGTTAACGGAATCGCAAAACCAGACCTTCGCATCCATTTTGATAGCATTTCCCACAACAACGGTCTCGACAACGGTGGCGGTCTCGATTCGAACGATTATGTAGAGTTCCCCAATACCGTGCCGGGACTTATTATCATGCCCGTCAATGATGTGAACCAGAACGACGCGATCCTTAACGTTCCCTATTCCAGTTCCTTCAAGGGATTTCTCTTTACCGTTATTATTCGCGGCGAGACGGTACCCTCCTGCAATGACCCCATCGCATCCACGATCTTGCTCGAAGATGGCCAGCTCTCACCCGGATCGTATATCTTCGATATTAAAAGTTTTGCGATCCGTTTGGTCAATGCGTCACGCGATCCGAACCTGAGCCTGCTTATCAAGGGATCCAGTGATGCTGGCCCGCGCGCAGGAATTCCGCAGGGAGCGGGACAGGAAGTGCTCAATCTCGGCGCAGATTCCGTTGGTGGGTATATCCCGCTCAATCCCATCTTCGACGGGAACTCGCAATACTGGTTTTCGAAATCGAATAATAATTCCGATACGATATTTCATTTTTCTTACCCTGTTTCCGCCAATCAGCGTTTCACCTACATTGCGATCGATACTATCCCGCATAATACCGGAACGCCGGGCATCGACTCCATGATACTCGCCGATACGGTCTGCAATCCGACGAACACCGCAAACGGCCGCGTGCGCTTTGTAAATACTTCCCCGGATTATACCGCAACGTTCACGTTTGCCGGGAAACCCTTTTCACTCAAACAGCGCGGCGTTGTGTTCGCGGACACTGCCATTGGGAATTATGCAATCCTGCTCACCGGCAACAGTACATCCACCACGATGAATATCCCGGTCGGGAATCAAACGCCGACGACGGTTTTCTTCATGCCTGCGGACGCTACGCATCCGCTGCCCTATCGCATCACTACTCAATGATGGAAAAACCGCACGTACAATTTATCACGAAAGAAGAAGGCTGCTCGCTCTGCAACGATGCGTTCGAGGAACTCGAATCCGCAATGGATTATGTGGAGTTCGATCTCGAAATTGTGAAGATTCGCCAGGGTGATGCATTGTGGGAACGCTACTGGGATAAAATTCCCGTTGTTGTTATCAATGACAAAGTGGCGTTTACGCACCGGACAACGCGAGATTTATTGATTAGAAAATTACGTCCGCGTAGTAAGTGGAAATTTTGGTAATCAAAAACGTCATTGCGAGGAGAAATTGCGCAGCGAAGCAGAGCAATTTTGACGAAGCAAACTCTTTGCGTTACCCAATCAGATTGCTTCGTCGAGCTTGAGAGGCTATCGCCTCTCAAGCTCTTCTCGCAATGACGTTAAAAAATACGGACTACTTTTTATTAATGCGCTACCACCATTGGGCGCGTCACGGTTTGCGTTGATGTCGTTAAGCGATAGAAATACGCGCCGCTCGGCAGGTTGCTGGCATCGAAGCTGACGGATTGCTGACCGGCGGATTGCCAGCCATCGACCGGCCGCGCGATCTCTACACCATTGCTCGAAAAGATCCCAATCTGAATCGGGCCTGCTACATCGAGCATGTAGGGAATTGTTGTTGTGCCGATGGCCGGGTTTGGATAATTCGGCAACAGCATCAAGCCCACCGCGCCCGGTGCCGAACCTACATAATTTCCTGACGACTTAAAAATTCCCAGCGATTGCCAGGCTGCTGTGTTCGTGGAATAGGTTGCGTTCGTATCCTGCGTGAGCACATCTTGAATGACCGTGTTGATTGCTGCCTGTTCAGCGCCCACGAGCAGCCATTCGTTTATCATGGTTGCATAGACGTTACGGAAATCGTGCGTGGGATCGTAAGCCAAGTTCCCCGGCACGCCTTCATTATTATTATTAATTCCCCCTTGCGCGGTCGTGGATAGATCCGGATCGCTGCCATAGACTTGCCCGAGCACTTGTGTGCCAATCACGAAATGCGGCGCGGAGGTACCGTGATCGGTGCCGGTACCATTTTCCTGCACGCGGCGCCCGAATTCGGAATACGTCATCATCGCAACCTGATCGGCAATGCCGAGCGCTTCGATGTCCTGCTGGAATGCAAGCACTGCTGCCGAAAGATCGCTGAGCAAGCTCGCCTGCCGCGTGATCTGCGTGGCATGGGTATCGTAGCTGCCTTGCGTGACGAGATAAATTTTCGTTGTGGCGCCGCTTGCGATCATTTGCGCGATACCGGCAAGCTGCGTGGCAAGCGTGCTCGATGGATAGGTAACTTTGTTCTTAACAGTCGTTTGGGAAACGATCGTCTGCGAATAGACTTCGGATTCCATCTGAACATTGCGAACAAATTGGAGTTCGTCGTATTGCGTAGTCGGATTTGAAGGAATGGCATCGTACTTCTGTCCGCCCGGCGCGGCTTTCGATGGCATCGCATTTATTGCGATACCCATTCCACCATTTGCGCCTAAGAAAATATCGCTGAGCGCATTTCCGAACTCGATCGCAAGCGGCCACGCATTCGACCCCAGCGCCGGTACTTCAAAGTTCGGATTTTGATTGGCCAGGAACCTTCCCACCCATCCCGTCGAAGCATAGATGCCGCTATCGGTGGCGGTGTTCCAAATATCGGTGCCACGAAAATGCGAAAGGATCGGGTTTGGATAACCGACATTTTGCAGCAGCGCGATATTTCCGCTCCCGCCGCCGCTTCCGTATAACGTCAGAAATCCGGGCATGGCGCTATGAAACGCAAGCGATTGATGATCGGGAAGCGCTGCCGTTAAGCCGGAACCCGAAAGCCCAAGCGTGGGCCGAAGCGTCAAATAGCTCGGATCGGTGAATGGCACCACGCAATTCAACCCATCGTTCCCGCCTTGAAGCTGGATAATGACGAGCACATTGTTATTCGTGCTGCCGAGCGTTTGCAACCCGCTCCTGAGCGGCGAGCGACCCAGCGCACGTATCGGCGAGCCGGCAAACATGATGGGCAGTGCATTCGCTGCTACTCCGATCTTCAGTCCTGTTTTTAAGAAATCACGACGTTTCATAATGTAACCACCCCCTGCCCCCGCCTTGAAAAGGCGGGGGAATGATTGTTAATATAATTGAAATTCCGGTAATTGAGCTAATGCTGGCGCGAACGTTGGTACTTGCGTATCGATGACGTCATCCGTTTTAGTCGGGTTTGGCGCAAGTTCCCCTGATTCGATCGGCCCAAGCGTGAAGGCCAGCGACATTTGTTCGAGATCGGAAAAAAGTACGCCTTCCGCCAGAGTTCCCGAATCCGTAATTTGTCCTGCATACGTTTCCGGGCTGAATACCAGATCCCAATTCTTATTGGAGTTCACAAAGGTCGTGCTTCCGAGGATCAGATCGCTATACGTTTGCCGTCCTTGGAATGACCCTGCCGAAAGCCAATTCTCACCCCCCGGCCATCCGGCTACGTTTGGAGGGTTGAGCAACTGCTGCCCTTGCGATGTACTCATGATCGCAGCGGTCATAATGGAAAGTGTTGGGTTCGTATCGGTGTAGGTCATATTTCCGTTCCCATCTTTCGTGCCCGTTGCCGGCGGATCGGTTGTAACGAACGTGGGATACGTAAGCCCGAATTCACGCACGAGGCTTCCCATGTAGTACGCCGGACTTTTGATCTGCGCGCCGATCACATTCGGATCGTAAAAATGGGAACTCGTGAGTAGTGCCTGCATTACCGGCGCAATATCGAATGGATTATACGGCGTCGGCGGATTCAGCATGAGGCGCGCCATGGCATCGATGACGGTCGGGCTGGGATCGTTGTATGGGTCGTAATAAACGAATTCTTTATAGATCGTTTGGCATGCCCAATACGCCGCAGTGTAACCCTCCGGAAATCCGGTTCCCGGCGCTGTTCCCCCTGCCGGAGCCGGTGGGTACACCGGCGAACTTGTCGGCTGACTGAAAATAATATTGATCACATCCGTCAAATCGAAGCTGCCCGTTTGCCCGAGGAACGTTACGCTCGTTGTATCGTGCAATGCACTATTGAACTGCCCGACAAATGGCGTGGTAATCGTTGGCTGCCATCCCGTGAGCGCTTGGGCGTTCGCTTCCACATCAGCTTGCGTGTAATTCGGCGTAGTAGTGTTCGGGAAGTTTATTCCGAGCGTAAACAGCTCCATTACTTCGCGCGCGTAATTTTCGTTGATGAAATCGGTCGTTACGCCTTTGGAGGTTTTTACGTAATTCTCATTGCCGTTCAAATACAGCAACATCGCAGGATCGGTGGAAATGGCGGTGGCAAACGCCTTAAAATTCCCCATCGCATTCGTCATGCAGGTGATGAGGTACTGATAGACATACGCGGAAATGTAGTTGATGCTCGAAGAGCCGGTGACGAAATGATTCGTCCACATGAGCGTCATTTTCTGGCGAATGGAGAGATTTTCCTGCATCATTTGGTCGAACCACCAATTAACGATCTCCTGGCATTCCATCGCGAGAAGATTCGGGCCTCCGCTGGAATTAATGGTGCCGAGCCATGTGGCGAACGGCGATGGAATCGGTACTTTTGTCGTATCCTGACAGGCAAGAAGCTGGGTAACGATGGCGTTCATCGGCGTTGTCGCAACGGAGCCAAACGGCGCAGTCTGTTGCGCGGCCAAAAATTGCGCTTCCGGTACGCCGAACATACACCGGCGCAGCAAATGCCAGAGCTGCGTTTCGCCCCAGGCGCCGGTGTATGGCGTGAGATCGTCCGATAAGGTTTGAAGCGGCCTACCAGGCCCGCTTCGAGTAGCTCTGTTCGCCAGGATCATTCGCCGCGCGGCGGACGCGGATGACGGATCAAAGGCCCCAAGAATACTGCCAGCCCCTAACGCACCGCCCAAAACGGCCGCATGAGCGATCATGCTTGCGCCGGTGCTTTTCAAAAATGTTCTTCGTTCCATAATAGAAGACTCCCCTGAAATAAAAACGATATGGTTTAAGACGCAGCGAAAGGCAAAATGGTTTAATGGGAGAAATTAAGATTCAATTTCCATGCTAAAGCCATCAGCGCTGTCATCCTGAGCGAAGTAATTCTCCCTGCATCGCCCACGATGCTGGGAGAATTACGGAGTCGAAGGATCTCCGGTAGCTTGACTGAGTGGTAAACTGCATGAGATTCCTCGACTCCGCATTCATTCGCTTACGCGAATGAATGCTCCGCTCGGAATGACAAATAAAAAGAATGGTGAATCAAACCGGCCAATTTCCCTAAAGGCCGGGAACATAACCACCCCCTCCGAACCTCTCACGCGCCTATGCACGCTATCACCGATTTTTTTCATACCATCAGCAGCCCGGATGGGTTACAGCACTTAGTCAGCAGTGGCGGAATGATCGCGCTGGCTATTATTATTTTTGCAGAGAACGGGTTGCTCGTCGGTTTTTTCCTGCCGGGAGATTCGCTTCTTATAACCGCCGGAATTCTCATCGGTGGGCATAAGGTGGATATTGATTTTATTCCGCTTGCGCTCGTGCTGTGGCTTTCGGCGGTCGTTGGTGAGAGCGTAGGATATTACATTGGCAAAAAAGCGGGCGATACGCTATACAACCGTCCCGATTCCCGTTTTTTCAAGCGCGAGCATCTTCAGCGAACCCACGCTTTCTATGAAAAACATGGCGGAAAAACCATTCTGCTTGCGCGGTTCATCCCGATCATCCGCACTTTCGTTCCCGTCGTAGCCGGAGCTGCGAGAATGGATCTGAAGAAATTTACGATCTATAATATAGCCGGAGGGCTGCTCTGGACGTTCGGCGTTCTATTGCTTGGGGTAGTGCTCGGAAAATCGGTGGCCAATATCGGCGATTATCTTTATTTGATCATCGGGATAGTGATCGTTCTTTCGATGCTGCCGCCGGGGATCGAATTTTTTAGGAGCCGCGCGCGAAAACGAATGTAGGGACGTGCTGCGCACGTCCTTCCCCGTTTCCAACTGATAATGTGTGATTCCTCCCAAAGGACGTGTGCAGCACGTCCCTACGGTTAGAACGGTTTATTGCACCACTTCGACCTTTTGCGTGCTTTTTGCTCCATTGGATTCGACCGTTATATAATACGTTCCGACCGCCGGAAAAATGGAGCCAAACTGGGACATGGAGTTATTGCCCGGAGCTTCGGTATCGCTATCAATCTCTTTCACGATGTTGCCTGAAGCATCCGTGACGACGATCCTAAATGGCCCAGACGCCTTCATGTCATAGGAAAATGTGAACGGCCCACCGAGATGCACCGGATTCGGATAAACGGGATTGAACAGCGAGCCGGTCGTGGCAGGTGTTGTGGGCGTAGCAAATTTATATTTTGCAATGATGTCGATGATCGTTCGGCGATCGGTCACTAATTGATCGAAATTCGGACGGGAGCTTTTTTCAAGCTGATAGAGCGTAAGCGAATCGTGCGATGCGCGCGCCGCTTTGTACTGCGGGCGAAGTCCCTTCAATGTTTCCACATTACTCTTCGCATCCGTCACAGCCGCTTCGATCGCTTGCTTGTCTGCACTGCTAATGTTCAAGTTCGCTTCGATGCCTGCCCGATAGCTATCGTTATTCAGGAACTTCATTGCTTTCGCAATGCGGGGATGGTTCTGCATGAACTGGCTGGACTCCATATCAAGCGATGACCAATCTTCGCTGCTCCCCGCGCCGATCGCGGTACTATTCGCATCGCCATGCGGTATGATAGAGTTCCCGTTCGCCGTCGCGCCGTTTTGCGCATAGGTCGCGCTCGATACAACCAAAAGAAGGGTGAAGATAGAAGCGAAGAACGTATAACGGTGTGTGTGCATAGTGATGATTAATTTAAATTCCAAACAAGCAACTTGAAAAATCTCCGATTACATACGGCTGTCATTCTGAGCGTAGCACATCTTCGTCCGCCCTTCGGACGAAGATGTGCGAAGTCGAAGAATCTTTTGCATTTCAAGAGATCCTTCGACTGCGTTCGTCCGACCCGCATCATGGAGAATGCGCGTCGGACGAACTCCGCTCAGGATGACATGAACACTGTTAGATGTTCGTTAATGCGCCACAATAACACGCCGCACCTCAGAGGAATTTCCTGACGTGAGCCGCGCAAAATACATCCCGCTCGAAAGGCCATTGGTCACAAGCGGCACATTGTACTGGCCGGGTGCATATCCGCCATCCGCGAGCGTAGAAACGAGCATCCCGGACGCATCGTAAAGACCCAGTTCTGTATTGCCGGCATTCTGCATCGTAAAGTGCAGATTAGTCGCGCCGGTTACGGTCTGCTCCACATAGAACGTAAGCGGATCTTGATCGGCGGGATATATCTCGGCTACACCTCCGGTGGGGGTGGTAATATACGCAACCATGACGAAATTCGGATACCAGTATAGCGGACTGGCATCATAATGATTCCCCGATAAGTAATATTGGCTATAACCTTTGTAAGGCGATGTGAAAAAAAAGCGTGAGCGATCCCGATTTTCATCGATGGCAAGCGAATCGGAAGAAGTCAAGGAATCGGCCCAGATCACGGCGCGAGTATGAACGGGATCATCCGCAATCACCGTGAGAAAAAAGTCCGTATCGGAAATGGCGCCGCCCATCGGGCGAGAGTAAAGTACTGTACCGTCTTTCACGAAATCGGGATCGGTAGGAAGTATATAATTGACGGAGTAATAGGAGGAATTGCCCGCGAAGAGATGTCCTCCTGATGCGGTGGCGGGAAGGGCCACAATATCCAAAAAGGAGTTTGAAGTAGTCGTTCCAAGGCTATCAATGGTCAACTCCACGTTCACGCTATCGAGGGTTGAATTCAACGGGCAAGAAAACCGCTCGGCATACGCATTGATCGTATCGTTATCTCCGGATACGAATTGTGGAAGGTAATAATAGGAACTGTCCGCAGTGTTCAGGTCAAAATAATATACCTGTGTACTTGTCTGAGCAAGCGACTGATTGGTCAAAACCATGATGGCCGAAAAAAGAAGGACGATCGACAGTGTACATTTCATATTCATTCGATGATTAAGCAGAAATGGAGGACGCCGTTACGCGTCCTCCATTTTTTATGATTTCAAAACGCTGTTTTGCAGATCACTCGACGATAAGATTCGTCGATTGCACTTCGGCACCGGCTTGCACGCGCACGATATACATGCCCTCCGAAAGTCGGGAACCAGTGATCGTAAGGCTATGCGACCCTGCCGCCATGCTTGCATTCGCAACCGTTTGGACAAGCGATCCCGTCTGATCGTATATTCCAACCGTTACGTTCGCGTCCGTTTGGAGCGACAGGCTAACCGTTACGCTCGAACCGGAGATAAGTGGATTCGGCACGATCGGTTCGATCGATAAATTCTGCCCACCTAACGGTTCGGTTATACCGTGTTTGAGCGAATCGATAGGCCCAAGTCCACTACCGCCGCCAACAGGGTTACCGAGGAGGATCTGCCCGCCTGGAAGAGGATTCGGAGTGGGTAATCCACCACCGCCGCCAGTTTTGATCGTCGTATCTGGTGCGCCACCGCCGCCGGTGTTGATCGTCGTATCTGGCGTACCGCCACCGCCGGTGTTGATGGTCGTATCCGGCTTGCCGCCGCCGCCTGTGTTGATGGTCGTATCTGGCGTACCGCCACCGCCGGTGTTGATGGTCGTATCCGGCTTGCCGCCGCCGCCGGTGTTGATGGTCGTATCGGGTGTACCACCACCGCCGGTGTTGATGGTCGTATCCGGCGTACCGCCGCCTTTATTGATAGTCGTGTCTGGCCCACCGCCGCCACCAAGATTGATCGTCGTATCGGGCGTACCGCCGCCACCGGTATTGATCGTCGTATCTGGCCCACCACCGGACGGTCCGCCGCCATGTAAGTGGCCAAGTAAGCTATCAAGCCTTCCATTTCCGAGCAAGTGCCCAATGAGGCTATCAAGGAAATTTCGGATGCCGCCGTTACCGAGTTTTCCGGGGCCGCGATTACCTGTATCAGGCGGTCGAATTCCGGTGTCCCCACCACGACGAGCATTGATGATGCTATCCAAACGATGACGGAAGAGCGAATCTAATCCCGGCCCACCACCGCCATGTCCCGGCCCGCCACCGGTAGTATCTGGGGGTTGAATTCCCGTATCGGGTGGGAACGGATGTGTTCCCGTGTCGCCACCGCGATGAGCATTGATGATGCTATCGAGGCGATGACGGAAGAGCGAATCTAATCCAGGGCCACCGCCGGTAGGTCCATGACCCGGGCCGCCGCCAGTCGTATCGGGTGGTCGAACGCCTGTATCAGGTGGGAACGGATGAATTCCCGTGTCCCCACCACGATGAGCATTGATGATGCTATCGAGCCTGTGAAGGAAAGTCGAATCTAATCCAGGTCCGCCGCCGGTAGGTCCATGACCCGGGCCACCGCCGGTATCCGGCGGGAACGGGTTGATCCCGGTATCCGGCGGGAACGGGTGAACTCCCGTATCTTTTCCACGACGGGCATTAATGATGCTATCGAGGCGATGCAGGAAGGTCGAGTCTAAACCCGGCCCACGACCGGGTCCGCCGTTCGGGCCGCCGCCGGTCGTATCCGGCGGAAGCGGGTGAAAGCCGGTGTCCGGTGGACGATTGCCGGTATCTTGCCCTCGACGAGCATTGATAATGCTATCGAGCCGGTGTAAAAACGTTGTATCTCCACGATGGAAATTCGAATCCGGAGGACCACCGCCGGGCTGAGCAAGGCCGACCAACGGACTGATCGAGAAGAGGAGGGCGACTATAAAAAGTCGAAGCGTGATTTTCATGATGCGTTCGCCGTTAAATACTGTATAAGAACAGATGCTTATTCTTTAAGAATACTATCCTTAAAAAACAAGAATTACGATATTTTTACTATTTTTAAAGTTTTAAAGAACAAATTGGCTGGATGTTAGGATGAGTTCGATGCCATTTGGTTTAATCTCCCTGAAATCAATTTTTTTGATTTTCGAGGAAAATCATTCAAGCAATATCGGCTCACAAACATAAACACCGGGAAGTGCAGGATATAACGAATTATTTTTCCGGGTTTCCGTGTTAGGCGCGCGAAATGTAAATTTTAGCTCCTATAAACATGGCACAGGAAGTACTCAACCCCGTCACACCGAATTTAACGCCTGCAAACGGCAGTACCAAAGCAGCACCTGCGAAAGCCGGCCTTGAAGACGTCGTCGCTGGAACCAGCGATATTTGTTTTCTTGATGGCAAACGCGGTATTCTCGCGTATCGCGGTTACGACATTCACGATCTCGTAAAAGGTACGTTCGAAGAAACGGCGTATCTCTTGCTCTATGCCAAGCTGCCGAACGCTTCGGAACTTGCGGAGTTTAGCACGAAGCTCGTCGCAAGCCGGAATGTTCCCCAGCAAGTGAAAGACCGCCTCGCCGGGTTCCCGCGCAACATTCATCCGATGGCCGCGCTCCGAACGCTTGTCAGCGAAGCGGGTCTCTACGATCCGCAGGCAGAGGATATGTCGAGCGATGCAAATTTGGAAAAAGGCATTCGGCTCATCGGCATGATGCCGCTCCTCGTTGCGTATTTCGATGCCGCGCGTAACGGTCGTCCGCTTCCGGAACCAAAAGCTTCGCTCGGCCACGCAGCGAATTATCTTTATATGTTGCTTGGCAAAGAACAGGATGCCGACATCGTAAAAATGTTCGACGCGGCGCTTACGCTTCATGCCGATCACGAATTTAACGCATCCACCTTCACTGCGCGATGTATCGCCGCTACGCTTTCGGATATGTATTCTGCCGTCACGGGCGGTATCGGCGCGCTCAAAGGGCCTTTACACGGCGGCGCGAACGAGCAAGTGATGAAAATGCTGCTCAAAGTCGGAGACCCCGCAAAAACGAAAGAGTGGATCACCGACGCGCTTGCGCGTAAGGATAAAATTATGGGATTCGGTCACCGCGTGTATCGCACGGAAGACCCACGCGCCACGCACTTGAGAACTTTTTCGGAAGCAATGGGCAAGCGCACCGGCGAAATGCAATGGTTCCAAATGTCGAAGACGATCGAAGCGTTCATGCTTCAGGAACGAAAGATTTATTCGAACGTCGATTTTTATTCGGCGAGCACGTATTATCTGATGGGCATCCCGCTCGATCTCTACACGCCGATCTTCGCGATCAGCCGCGTGTCCGGATGGGTAGCGCATATCTTAGAGCAATACGCGCACAACCGCATCATCCGCCCCATGGCCGAATACACCGGCCCGGTGGATCAAGCGTGGCAGCCGGTGACGGAGCGGGTGTAACACCCCCTACCACTCAAACCCGATCCCCGCTTCCAATCCTAAAGCCGTTAGCGGAGTGGATGCGGGAGAAAACAATTGCTCCGACCGCGCGGATATATCCAGCGAAAGCGCATTCGCTAATCGGTATTCTATACCCACAGCTTCCGATGAAAGAAATCCGGTCGTGCTCGCGCCCGCAAGAATTTCCGCGCATGGGGTGAGCATTGCATTCGGGTTCCAATCGAAGCGATAGCCAACATCGAGCGAGTTTACCATTGAAGTTGATGTTGTCGCGGGTTGCAACGCAGTGCCGATCGTATTCGTGTATGGCACCCCATTCAAGCTAAACGTTGTGTCCTGAAGTCCGCCCGGTCGTGCGGCATGGTTAACGACAAATGCACTGCGCCGAAGCTCTACCACCAATGAGGAAGAACTAAAAATCTGATAACGCACACCCGCCGCGCCAAAAATGGAACTTGTCGTAAAACTATTTCCCGGAACGAATGCTCCACCAGCTACAAAAGCTTCCCAATGATTTGCCGGCATTCCATTTTGATCGGATAATTGCGTTAAGCTCGTAGAAACAGAAGGCGCAGCCATTGGGATTGTAATAGCTTGCGTTGCGTTCACACTCGATTGCGGCGCATTTTCTTCAACGGTAGAATGCGGAGTGTTTTCGCTGGGAATGTTTTGTTGCGTTGCCGTTGCAAGCGCAGGCGTTGTTGGGAATTGTTTTTTACCGGCATTTTCTACAGTTCCCATTTGTGTGGCGATATTTCTCACATCTTCGTTAGCTGTAACTTCTGTCGAAGTTATCCCCTGGGTCACATGGGACGCATCAGACGTATGAGTCACATCAGACCCATATATAATATGCGCCTTTGGCAGTGGCTCATTTACAAAGAAATGGTTGCCAACGAACACGCCAAGCGCTGCAAATAATACTGCCACGGCAGCATATTTATAGAACGGCACGAACGCCGCTTTGCGGCGACCTTCTTGCTGCATGACGAGTTCGCGTATCTCGCCGAACGGCGGAAAAGGTTCGCTGGCGTTCAGCGTTTTGATATAGGTTTCGTATGAATCAGAGCGCATAATTTTCTATTGCCTCCATTAGGATGGTGTTTTTCTCGGAGTTCCCGTCGAGTAAAATTTGTTTCGTATTACTGTTTGTGTTCTCTTCGGGTTCGACGCCGAGCAATTGTTTCAGCATGTCGCGGCCTCGGCGTAAGCGGCTTTTTACGCCGCTTAACGTTCCGCCCTGAATGCTCCGGATCTCTTCGAGCGAAAGATCGCCAATGTCGAATAGCAGGATGGTTTCTTTCATTTTCGTTGGTAACTTATCCAGCGCGGTCATGATGATCGCCATTTCTGCGGCCACATCCGGCATGGCGCGCGGATCGACGAGCGTTTCTAATTGAATGTCTTCCATCCCGACACTGCGCCGATCCCGCCGATGCCAGTGCCGATAGGTACGCGCCACAATGCGGTACAAAAATCCTGGGAACCCGGAGTCGCTTCGAATGGAATCGAAACGTTCCAGCGCAACGAGAACGGCTTCGCCGACCAAGTCCTTCGCGTCCTCGCGGTTGTGTGTCATGGCGAGCGCATACCGCGAGAGGCGCGGATAGACCGGCTCTAACAGTGCGAGGAATTTTTCTTTGCGCTCGTCGTTCATCGTTACGGCACTACATATTTAATTCTCACCGCGCTTGGCCCATACGGCGTAGTAAGGAAATGCTGGTATTGCCCGCCGATCACCGGAAGCCCGTTCATATTCGAATGCCCGACTGCATAAACATATACCGCTTGTCCCGATGGGAGCGAATACGGCAGGAGCGTTGCCACATCCATCGTGAGGGTATCCTTAAAATTCCCGCCGATCATCTGCGGCGATTGAAACCCGGAATGATAGGTGGTGTTATTTAACTTCGTTGCAAGCCATGCGTCCTCCGTGCTGCTATCCGGCGATTGGGCGCTCGGCGAGCTTGGAAACAGCCCGCTATCGAGCGAAGTATAAACATAGATATTTCCGGGCGCAAGATTCCCTGTAACTTTTCCGCTCAGGATCATTCCGTTGGAACTTCCTGCTGTATCGTAGATCACTACTTCAGAATCGCGTTGGTTAACTTGCGTATCGAGTTTGCCGGCGTTGTCGAAGATCGTCGTGTCGATAACGGTTATGAACTTCGTCTCGCTGACATTGAACACGTAGGATACGCCCGTCATCGTGATGGTGTCCGACGACTCCTGCACAATATAAGCATCGTTAATAATATCGGTTCCCACGCCGATGATGTGATGCACGGGATAAATCATGGAGTCATACCCGGGCTTCCAGAAAATAATGTTATACACGCCGGCGGGAATGTTATCTATCTCGAAATGTCCGCCTGTATCGGCTGTCGCCTGATATGAAGTTCCCTGTATAGAGATTTGAATTCCACTTGGCGAAAGCGAAGTCGGAGATGCCGAGGCAAATGCAGCAACCGTGCCCGTCAGCTTTTCGCCGGTGCTTGTTGTTGCCGGAGGGTCGCTGGGGCTGGAACAGCCAGCAACCGCGCACAAAAGGAGGCACATTGTTAGAATTCTCACGATCATTTTTTTATCATGTCATTGCCGCGAATGCGGGAATCCAGACCTTGTTGTTGCAATCGGCCTATGGATTCCCGCCCCCGATCAGGTCGAGGGCAGGCTTTTCGCGGGAATGACAATTTTACATCAGCGTAATCAGCAAAATCAGCGTAATCCAGGTTATTCTTTGACTACCTTCTTTGTCGTTATACCATTACCAGAGGCGATTCGAACATAATAGGTTCCGGCTGCGAGCGTGGAGAGATCTATAGTGAGATCGGATTCCATTGTCCGCGCCATCTGCTGCACGGCAACACCGAGAACATTCATCACCTGCACCTGCGCGCTCACCGGCACACCCTCGACTGCGACTATGCCATTCGTTGGATTTGGAGATAGTGCGATCTGCTCGAGCGCGGTGTTGGCGATTGCAACGCTCTCATTCTCATTTATGTGCATGATGGAGTTTGGAGGGGCATTTGTGTAATCGAATGAAAGATCGGTGCAATCGAGCAAAGTCCAGTTTGCCAAATTGGCGGCATCTCCAGTTACGCTAGCGCTATCGTAAATAATAAGGCCATAAGCATAGTCGCAAACAGCGGATGCATTTGGTTTTAGATACACAAGGCCTGTTGGATCAATGACTGTTGCTCCAGCTTCTACAAAAAGAGTATCAGGGGTTGTGCCCCCACCCATCCCTGTTACCGTCACACCGGGATTAATCCAGAAGGTTCTTGAAACAGTGTCACCCAGAAACGACGTATCGTTTGAGATAACGATTGCATCATTTGGAATTGCCATCGCTCCACAGCCGTATGCATACGTGTAAAATGTGTCTGTAGCAGAGCATCCACCGGCGGCGACATCCGTGGCTGTCACCATCTTCGGGCCACTTGTCGAATACGTTGTAAACGCAAAGCCAGCGCCCGTCGTATCTCTCGAAGGAGTGGCGTCATCGCCGAAGTTCCAATATGATGCGCCTGAGTTCTCTGTAAGCCGGAACTTGTTTGGAATACCGACGGCCAGAGGATTATAGGATGCGATTTTAAATGGCCACACATATGCGCCGATCATAAGGTCGGTTCCATTATCGGCACTTGCCATGGGCGGATAAGCGCTAATGACACGAACACGATAGCGCGTGCCCAACGATGTGTCGTACGTGTAAATTGCGATGTCTACATACTGTGAGTCGTAAACTGTATCCCACGCTTCTATCGGATGGCCGAGTGAGTCTCTTTGAGTCTGCTCAATTGTCGTATCATACGCAAGTTTCTCCCCTAAGCTTTCTTTGCGCGTGATCTGAGTTGATTTATTGATGATATTAAGAGGAAGGGAAGAAACGATATTGAACGTACCCGGAATGGTGTCTTGTAGCGAGCCGAGGTTCGTAAATCCATCTGCGAAACTCCCGCTATCGTTTGAAAGCTGGAGCGTAAAAGCATTCTTATGCCCCCACGTTCCGGTCGCTGTGAATGTGACAGAGATTGGATCGCCAGCGCAAAAGGTCGTTCCAGAAAGCGAATCCAAATTTATCGTCTGAGCGTGAGGGGCGCGAGGCGCTGCAAGCAGCACAAGCGCGCAAAAAACCGTAAGGATGGTACTAATTTTTTTCATGACCGTAAAAAGTAAAAAAGTGAACAATGATCGTGTGTTTCCAATGCCGTAGGGCCGCATGATCGATCATGCTTCCGAATTGCCCTACACCTATAACGTGGCGGAAGCGGGACGGAAAGTTTCATCTCGAACCTTTTATTACAGCAAATAGTGTTTATGCTTCTATGAAAACTAAAACGCAACGAATCAAACCGTGGAACAAGCTCACTCAGGATGAGCGAGTGGCCCGGGTGAATTCCATTGCCGGGAAGTATGCCGGATTAACGGGCGGAACCAAGGAATTCCTTCGCGATAAACATGAAGAACTCGAACGCGAAGAGCAGAAATTCCAGGCTCGTTATTCTGGCACATGAGATATATTTATGATGCCTGCTCGCTTATTGCCCTCTTCGATGGGGAGTATGGGTATGATACCGTTTCCGATTTAATAGTATCTCCGCGAGTGCAATCGAGTATCCATTCTGTTAATATGATTGAAGTATTTTACCATTTTGCACGCCAAACGTGCGACGCTATGGCGAATAAAGTGCTAAACGATATACTCTCAGTAGGAATCGAAATCATTGACTACATTGACCCAAAGATATGGAAGGAAGCTGCTCAGCTGAAAACGCGATACCGTCCGCTTTCGCTTGCAGACGCTATCGGAGTTGCCTACGCCAAAAGTATTCGCGGTACTTTCGCAACTTCCGATCATGCTGAATTAGAACCGCTCGATAAGGATGGAGTGTGTCGTTTCTTTTTCTTCCGGTAGATTGTTCTTTGCTTTTTCGGGTGAGTGTAGCATTGCGTTCTATTTTTTTAAGACGATAGCTGCGGGCTGAAGCCCGCGCTACACCGCGCGCCTCGCCCACTTCCACAATCCCTTCACGCGTTTCCATAATTTCACCGGGTGCTCGGATGCGGCGCGCCAGGTGAGGAAGCTGCCGACGGCAAGCAGGATAAGATTCCCACCCCACATGCCCCAGAACGGCGTGATAACCGCGCGGTCGGCCAGCTTTTCGCCGCCGATGAGGAATACCCAATAGAGCACGAAAAACCCGATGGAAAGTCCGGTTCCCGCGCCGACGCCGCTGCGTTTTGCTAATGCGCCGAGCGGAACTCCGATCAGCGCGAAAATAATGCACGAAGCCGGTATCGCGTATTTTTTGTGTGTTTCGACGAGATAGTTATCCATGTCCTCCTGCGTTTCGCGGAGGGTGGAGAAATCGTTTTGCATGGTAAGCTGGTGCGGCGAAAAGAGATCGCGCATTCGCGTGTTGAGCGTAGGGTTGGAATGCTCCGGTGGAACTTTCGGCGGGAGCGGCGAAGTCATCGCCGTTGCGAACGCCTGAAGATGGTTTTTCCAATTACTGACCTCTCGCGCTTCTAATCCTTCGTCGGCGTGAACTTTTTTCATGAGATCGACTGCCGATAGTTCCCGACCGCTACGTTCCGATTCGCCTTCGTGCATGAAATCGTAACCGCTCGTTGGAACTTTAACGATATACGTTCCGAAATGACCGCGCCGGTATTCGGCGGGCTGCGCGGCGAATACTTCGTGCATCTCGCCATCGTAGAGCGTAAGCACGATATTGCGGAAATCCGGCGTGAACGAGAGATGCCCCGTCTTCGCTGTCAGCACGCGGGATTCTCCGGGATCGGCGTGATCGTAGATCGTGACATCGCCGAGATCGTTCGTGATCGGATTGACCTCACGCGAGAGAATAGAATAACCCGGAATTTCATCGCCATTTGTAAACGTTCCCGCTTTGATAATGAGCGATGGCTTCTTGCGGTTAATATCCGTCATCAGATCCTTGGCGCGGTGATTGGCGTCGGGAAGGATAATGTTATTGAACTGCAAGTCGAACACGGCAACGAGCGAAGCAAGCACCAGCACCGGGAACATCATGCGTCCGAGGCTTACGCCGGCAGCTTTCATCGCCGTTAGTTCATTCGCCGCGGCCATGGAACCAAACGCCATCACGCCCGCGACGAGCACGGCCATGGGAACCGCAAGCACGACCATCCACGCCAAATTAAAAACGATAAGTTCCACGATCGTCCACAAGCTCAGCCCGCGCCCGACAATGCGATCGATGAAGCGCATCAAAAATTGCAGCAAGAACACGAACATAATAACCGAAAGCGCCATCACGAACGGCACCACCGCTTCATGGATAATATAATCCCAGATAAGCGCAGAAGTCCTCCACCACCTATGGCGCGCGTTTGGGTTTGGCTGGTTCTCGTGGTTCATCGGGATAGTACACAATAGATTCGGAAGAAACGCTCCTTTGTTTCTCACAAAAATGGAATTTTTTGGCGGGCGGGAAAATTGTTGTATATTAGGGAGTGGTATTACAAGCACCTATTTCATTAAGAATAGCTTTCGTTGTGAACGAGTTCTCTGAGAACATGTATTATGAATATTTTTCGGAGCAAACGGCGAAACCGGCTCAAAATCGAGGGTGGTCGGGAACTCAGCAAGAAAAAAAATCGGCACCTATTTCTTGGAGAACATTACGGGCGTTGAAATTCAAGCCTGTGAAACTATCCTTGCTCGTCAGGGTTTTAATTCAATTCCATTAATCATTGCCTAAATGAAATATCTACGAATCCCAGCTTTGTTTCTTTTGATCGCGTCCGGCAGCGTAACCGGGTGCAAGAGTAATTCGACAGCGGTTAATACACCGCCTCCGGTCATTCCGCCGCTCGGCAGTACGTTTGTCATCACGCATTTGCAGGATGGGAACACCGATAACACGACCTACACCGTGCTCGCCACGAATGACACGAATAAGCCCAGTTCCAAAGTATTTTTGATGCAAGGCGTAACTTCGATCGGCGCTATCGATACTGTTGAATTTTCGTACGAAAGCAATGGCGATCTTTCCGAAAAGCCGACCGTCTGGGGCGACCCCACGATCTTCGAAACGCTGCCGTTCGTTTCTCATGCTAATATTAGTTCCACCTCGACGCCGTTCCCCGGTCAGCAAACCGTTACGACCGCTGCTTTCAATGGCGCCGGCAAACCCTTTACGCTCAATGGCACAACTTATTCTACGGACAGCGTAACCGTGACGATCCAGACTATTACTCCCGGCGACACCAGTGTTTATTTTTATGCGTATAGCTACATGCCGACTCTCGGTCTGATCGCTTACGAGCAGTCGATACCGCCTCCCGGCGTGGATGGTTACATCGATTGGACCTCGGCCTATAACCCGAAATAATGCACTGCTTTACCCATCCAAAATAACCCGGCACGATTCTGTTCTAAAAAATGTAACCATTACAGATAATTCACGTCAGAAGAAGAAGGCTTATCATTCTACTGATCGATAGACTTCATTATTCGAAATTCGTGGTTCCGATGTTCAAATAGTCGTATATTTGCATTGCATAGATGAAGAAGACACTCATTCTCGCAGGTTTTATAGCATTGTTCGCTGCTCTTGGCTTCGATTTCGCCGGGGGCGTCGATTCGCTTACTGCATCGCCGGGCAGCGATGGCATCACGCTTAGCTGGCAATCCGAGATCGAAACCGGAATAAGCCGCTACACCATTCAGCGCGAAAGCATTACCAGCACGAACGATTTTCAGGATGTCGGAACCGTCGTCCCGACGGGTAATTATTCATATTACAAGTTCCTCGACGCGCATCTTAGCTCATCTCCGCTTTCGGGACAAAGCGGCAATATGCAAGCGTTATCCGACGCCTATAAATACCGCTTAGAGATCGATCTTGCCAGCGGCGACCTCAGCTATTCCTCGACCGTGAGCGTTACCACGCCATCGAGCGGCGTCCGCCGAACGTGGGGAATGATCAAAGAAATGTTCCATTAATACATCGCGTGGAACCCACACGCGCCGCGAACCATCCGGAACGGGTAGAATCGCTTCAAAGTTATAATGATGGAGAAATATTCCACGTTATGCGCGCCATGAAATTCCTTATTGCTTCCGTTCTTTTCCTCTGCTTTATGCAGGCGGGAATTCTTCGTGCAGGCGGGCCAAGAGTCGAGCATAAATTAGGCGGGGATTCCACCGTTTTTTCCATGACGCTGGCGCCGAAGCAGCATCCTAAAGTGGGCGGAACGTTCGACGTTGTCATTCATGTAGCTCCGGGCCAAGATTGGCATGTGTATAGTGCAAAGATGTCCACCGATGGCGGGTTGGTGCCGCTGACGCTAACGGTTCCACCGGAACTTGCCGATTATTATGGGATCGAAAAAATAGAAGAGAACGGCGAAATAAAAACGGCGTACGATTCCAACTTCATGACGGTGACGATGGCGCACTTTGCACCTTACGATGTGATCGCCACGATCTCAGTGAAGAAAAAACCGAATCCGGATTCGGCATTCTATCTCCTGCTCCATTTTCAGACCTGCAATGAAACGATGTGTATGCCGCCGCGTACATTCGAGGTGCCAATGACGTTCCTCGGTCAACCGCCGATCAAACTTCATATTGTCGGTGTTATAAAAAAGTCGAAATTCGAATTAGCAAGCCTCTACAAACCAGAATGACCCTCCGTGCCAGACATATTTTGTTAAGCGTGACGCTCCTGCTTGCGGGAGTGGTGGTGGGGTATGGGAAAGATCCGAGGCTCGCAGCAAAGTTATATCCTGATTCAACGATCTTCACATTAAAGTTAGATAAAACAGAAAAGCCAACCGCAGGACAAAGCTTCACGGTCAAAATTCATGTCGCCGTTCATCCTCCGTGGCACATCTGGAGTTCGACCATGTCGGATGAGGGTGGACTTATTCCTTTGGTTGTAAAAATTCCGGATTCGATCGCAAACTACTTCGAGATAACGAGCCTCAAAGAAATTAGCAAACCCGTTGTTGCCTACGATTCAAATTTCGAACAAGTTTCGAAGGCTATTCACGACCCATTCGACCTGATCGCCACGATCAAGGTGAAACGGAATGCCTCGACTCCCATTCCTTTTTATCTCCATTTAATTTACCAGACTTGCAACGAGAATCAGTGTCTTCCGGCGGCAATGTTCAACGTGCCAATGGATGTCATAGGCAAACCACCATTGCAATTATTGATCGCATCCGGTACTCCAGATACTACGAGTAAGCCGGCAGCACTCGGTGACAGCATGGGTGGCGCATCGCTCCGGAAAGATTCCACAGCCACCATGCGTATGACGGCCGGCGGCGCGCAAAGCCAGCCCCCATCGGGCGGCTCTGCGCCGGCAGCGGTTGCAAGCGGGGATGTTGCGGCGATCGCGGAAAGCTCGATCTGGCAATTCATGCTTGCAGCAGCGGGCTTCGGACTGTTGGCGCTGCTTACGCCGTGCGTCTTTCCGATGGTGCCGATCACGGTCAGCTTTTTCACGAAGCGCAATGCGGGTTCCAAAAAAGAAGCAGCGAAAGATGCTTTCCTCTATGCGGGCGGGATCGTCGTAACCTTTGTGCTGCTCGGATTCATGCTTTCGCTCATTGCAGGACCTGCGGGAATCAATCAGTTTGCGGCAAACCCGTGGGCGAATCTTGTGATCGCCGCGATCTTTATTGCATTCGCGCTGAATCTTTTCGGTCTGTTCGAAATCGGAGTTCCCTCTTCGGTGCTTTCGAAACTAAACTCGACGGCGCAGAAATCGAAGAACCGAACCTTCTCGGTTGTGCTGATGGGTTTCGTTTTTTCGCTGACCAGTTTCACCTGCACGGTTCCCTTTGTGGGAACACTAATGGTTGCGTTTTCGCGTGGATCGTGGTTTGTGCCGCTTCTCGGGATGGTGGTATTCGCCAGTATTTTCGCCGCACCGTTTTTCCTGCTCGCGCTCTTTCCGAACGCGATGAAATCCCTGCCGCGCTCCGGCACATGGATGAATAACGTGAAAGTCGTGATGGGCTTTCTGGAAATCGCAGCGGCACTGAAATTTTTCTCGAATGTCGATCTCATTTGGTCGTGGCATTTCTTTTCGCGCGATCTCGTGCTTGCCATGTGGGTAGCCATTGCGATCATCACAACGATCTATTTGCTCGGGCGTTTTCAGCTATCGCACGATACGCCGGTCGAGCAGATCGGAGCGATTCGCGTGCTGATTGCTGTGCTGTTTCTTTCCGGTGGGATTTATTTATACACAGGCTTCAACGGACATCCCTTAGGCCAGATCGATGGATTTCTTCCGCCGATGGAAAGCGGCGAAGGAGTGCAATCGGCTTCGGTGATAAATACAGGTCCATCCAGCCCGCAAGCTACGCAAGTGTTTCAACCGCAATGGATACCATCCTATTCCTCGGCGCTCGCCGAAGCAAAACGCACGGGTAAAAATATCTTTATCGATTTCACCGGCTACACCTGCACGAACTGCCGCGCAATGGAAGCTACGGTGTTCAAGCGTCAGGATGTGAATCAAATTTTGGAGAAATTTGTGCTCGCCCGGCTTTATACCGATAACGGCACGCCGCTCAACGATACGAACCGCGATATTGAAGAAAACCGCTTCAATACCATTGCGCTGCCCTATTATGTTATCGTCTCTCCCGACGATAAACCTCTGGCAACGTTCCCCGGCTTCACGCGCAATGCCGAGGATTTTAAGAGCTTCCTGATGCTACAGAAGCAATCTTCCGGCGGCGCATCGGTGGCGATGTTGGGACGATAACGGACAACATAAAGCTTTTTTATTTTCTAAGCTGCTCGGAATTACGGATGATAATATTTATGTACTGAGAGACGTGCTTGAAGCGGCTCTCAGCGATAATGAAGTTGTCCGAATTCAGCCTACGGACCATGGTACGATCCACTACATTGATTCGCTCGTAGTTAAGGGTGAAAGATCATTTATCCTCAGGAGTTTATGGATAATTCTATTTGGGGAAATTATTCCTCGATTTGTGAGTTGTTATATACGAAAGAAAGGATCGAAAATGCAATGAAAACGGAAATTAACGAACTGGATATTGTCGCGTTACTTGAAGACAACCCTGCGGAACACCTCACTCGGGGCGAAATGGGTACCGTCGTGTTCGATTTCGGAGATGGCGTATTCCTTGTCGAATTTTCTGACGATCTTGGTCAAACCTACGCTCTTCTCGAACTGCGAGCGGAGCAATTGCTCCATCTTCACCATATCGAACGCGCCGAAGTTGCAGCCTAATCACTGCTTCCGGGACAAAGCTGCCTTCCCATGCGTTCGAGCATCTTAGATAGATGCCAACACCCGACCATACTACTACGATAGAAACATCGAACCGCTTCACTGCGCGGCTTCGAACGGCACAGGCTCGCCCGATCTTAACGGACGGCTCAATGGCGGCGGCACTCCTCGCTGCCGGGCTGACCGATCCAGTTATTGCGCACTATAATCTCACGCAGCCGGTGGCTGTCGAGCACGCGCACCGCCGCTTTGCCGAAGCGGGTGCCGAGTTGCTGATGACAAACACCGAGCACGCAAACCCGATCACGCTTGCGAAATATCTTATTGCCGAAAAAACCTACGAGATCAACCGTAAAGGCGTGTGGCTTGCTCGTGCTGTTGCAAACGATTCTGGCGCGCTCGTCGCCGCTGCTGTCGGACCGATCGGAAAATTTCTCGCGCCCATCGGTCCGTTGAGGCACGAGGATGTTCGCCGCGCCTTTCGGGAACAAATTCGCGCGCTTGTCGATGGGGAACCCGACGCGATCATCCTGAAAAGCTTTATCGATCTCGTCGAGCTTGAAATTGCGATCGAGGAAGCGCAATCCATCGCGCCGGAACTTCCGATCATTGCGCAGAAAACATTCCCAGAAGATGGCGCACTGCTCGCAACGGATTTTGCACATAGGGTGGCAGAACGAATACAATCTCGCGGCGTGGCGGTCATTGGAACGAATGGGACGGTCGGGCCGAATAGGATGCTCTCCATCATTCAGGCATTTGCGGTTCCCGGCATTCTGATCTCGGCGCAGCCGGATATTGGCATACCCACGCTTGTCGATGGGCGGCCTATTTATCACGCCACTCCCGAATATCTTGCCCTGGGAGCAAAGCGGCTCGTCGAAGCGGGCGTTACCATTATCGGCGCCTACGGTGGCGCGCTTCCGGAGCACATCCGCGCCATCCGCGATGCCATTGCCGATAGTACGGCGGGAGAAATTACATTTCAGAAGATCACCGTCAAGTCCGATGAACACAACTGGCAACCCAACAAAGAAAGTTTTTCGCAATTCAAAAAGAATCTTGGGAAAAAATTCCTTGCAACGGTCGAGCTGGATGTTCCGCGCGGACTCGATATGTCAAGCGTGTTAGAAGGCGCGACCTATCTTGCAAGTGCTGGAGTCGATGCAGTGAACATCTCCGATGGAGCGCGCGCGCGTTTACGCATGAGTTCCCTAACGCTCGGCCACATTGTGCAATCGAAGTGCGGCATTGAAGCCATCACGCATCTTGCATGCCGCGATCGCAATATGGTCGGGCTGCAATCGGAACTATTGGGCGCGGATGCGATGGGAGTTAGAAATATCCTCTGCGTCACCGGCGATCCCGGCCAGATCGGCGATTACCCGTATGCCACCAGCGTGTATGACATCGATTCCATCGGGCTTATCCGCGCGGTAAAATCCATGAATAACGGCTGCGATCTGATGGGGAACCCGATCTCCGGTGAAACTATCAACTGCACGCATTTTCTTATTGCATGCGGCTGCAACCCCATCGCCGACGATATGGATCGGGAAGCCTCGCGTCTGGAACGAAAAATTCAGGAAGGCTGTGAAGTAATTTTTACGCAGCCACTCTTCGAAATGAATGCGCTTGAAAAATTCATTCAGATCATTAAACCGTTTCAGGGTAAAACGAAGATCATGCTCGGCATTCTGCCGCTTCGCAGCAAACGCCACGCGGAATTTTTGCATTACGAAGTTCCTGGCATGTCCATCCCGAATTGGATACAGGAACGGATCGCCAAACGCACAACTCTTGAGCAGCAAAGCGCGGAAGGCGTCGCTATCTGCGTGGAATTTTTGAAGGAAGCGAAATCGCTCGTCGATGGAGTGTATCTCATGCCGCCTTTTAAGAAGTACCAAATGGCGGTTGAAATTTTGGAGAAGATCGCATGAGCACTCCGCGAATCGGAATTGTTCTTGTGAATTGGAATTCGTACAACGATACCGCTGTGTGCTTGCGCTCGCTGGTGGAAATGACCTATCCGAATGCCGAGATCATCGTCGTCGATAATGGCTCACGGGATGATTCGGCTGCGAAACTCCAGTCAGATTTCCCGAACGTTACCTATATTCTATCGAAAGAAAACACCGGCTTTACCGGCGGGAACAATCTTGGTATTGAATATGCGCTTAACGCCGGTTGCGATCATGTATTGCTGCTTAATAACGACACCATCGTACTTCCCGGTTTTTTGGAACCGCTTGTGGAACGATTAGAATCCAATCCAAAAATTGCTGCTGTAAGCGGAAAAATTTATTATGCGCCTGAGACGCGCAACGGCGAAGACAAAATAATCTGGTATGCCGGCTGCTATCGCAAATGGCACATGGGTTATCATCATTATGGCGTTGAAGAAAAGGACGTTGGGCAATTCGAAACTCCGCAAGAAATTCCCTACGCTTCCGGATGCCTGATGCTTTTGCGCGGAAGCGTGATCCGCAAGATCGGCGCCCTATCGCCAGAATATTTTATCTATTGGGAAGAAGCCGATTGGTGCCACCGCGCGAGAGATGCAGGATACATCTGCATGTACGAACCGAAGAGCGTGATCTACCATAATTTCACGAGCGCGGCGCTTGGATATGAAACGGCGTTTCACATGTATATGCAGTATCGCAATTGTTTTATCTACGCGAAAAAGCATTATCACGGTTTTGAATCGTTCCGGTTTTGGACGCTTTATCCTCTTTATATGTTCTATCGTTTCTTCTTCGATCTTCGCGCGAAAAACCCGAAGGCCGCCAAAGCGATCTTTTGGGGAATGCGCGATTACTTCCGTGGCTATCGCGGAAAACAAGGACTCGTCGAACGAGGATTTATAAAACAATGATGAATGATGAAAAAAGTTACTATCCAAATGAATCTATCTATTAATGTTATGGGGCCGCAACGAACAAGGAGCTAATAACCACTTCGGAATCAATTCGAAGCGCCTTTCATCATTCATCATTCATCATTCATCCTTTCCCCAAACATGCCCACATCACTCGTGACCGGCGCTGCCGGATTTATCGGTTCCCATCTTGTCGATGCATTGATCGAGCGCGGCCACGAGGTCGTTGCGCTGGACGATCTTTCCGGCGGGTTTGCCGATAATGTGAACCCCAAAGCAAGATTTATTCAGGCAAGCTGCGTGGATCACGATAGGCTCGCGCGATTATTTAACGAACATGCGTTCGATTACGTCTTTCATCTCGCGGCGTATGCGGCGGAGGGTCTTTCGCATTTCATCAAGCGATTTAATTACACGAACAATGTAATCGGCTCGATGAATCTCATCAATGAATCGGTGAATCATAATGTAAAACGATTTATTTTTACGAGTTCCATTGCCGTGTATGGAAAAAATCAGTTGCCGATGCGCGAAGACCTTACACCTGCGCCGGAAGATTCTTACGGTATCGCAAAATATGCTGTGGAACTCGATCTGAAAGCATCGCACGAAATGTTCGGGCTTGACTATGTGATCTTTCGCCCGCATAACGTCTATGGCGAGCGCCAGAATACGGGCGACAAATACCGGAACGTTATCGGTATTTTTATGAACCAGATCCTTGCCGGGGAATCCTTCACTATTTTTGGCGATGGAGATCAAAAGCGCGCGTTCTCGTATATTGGCGATATTGCCCCCATCCTTGCCGAAAGCGCCACGCATGAAGGCGCGCGCAATGAAATTTTTAATGTCGGCGCAGATGCTGTTTATACCGTCAATGAGCTTGCCAATGAAGTGATGACTGCAATGGGCGTAAGCACAGAGATACGTCATCTTCCCGCGCGCAATGAAGTAGTCGATGCGTGGAGCGATCATACAAAAGTGCAGCGCGTGTTTGGGAAGCAAAAGGAAACGCCACTTGCGGAGGGACTTCGCAGCATGGCAGCATGGGTTCGCGCTAACGGTCCGAGAGCATCGAAGCCATTCGAAGGGATCGAAATAGAAAAGAATTTGCCGCCAAGCTGGAAAAAATCTAGTTAGCTTGTAACTTTGAAGTGTGTCATCGTGTCATTATCCACAGTGACACATTTTGCCTTATAATAATAATGATAAAACCACTTTCGCGGGGTTTAATAGCCGTGCATACCAAATTCCGTCATTTTACCCCTCTTTTACGAATTCGTAGAGGCGCATTTTTAGCTATCGCCCTCCTGTTAGGAATTGGCGGGTATTCTGTGTTGCAGACGAATGCGTATGAATCCGGCATTACCGGGCAAACGCAAAAATCGACCGCTGCCGGTTGTTATTGCCATTGCAGCTCCGCTGCTTCGAGTACAACGGTTACGCTGGCAACTTCCAGTGGAACGTCGCCCCTAACGACAGCTCCTAACACTACATACGATTTCACGATCACTGTCGCGAGCAGCAGCAGCACTGCGGTGGATGGCGGATGCGATGTATCAACATACTCCGGTAGCGGACTCGCCGCCGGAACCGACGGTTTGCAACTCGTTAGCGGCGAACTCACCCACAGCAGCCCAAAGAGTTTTGACGGTTATGGACACTGTACTTGGAGTTTTACCTATACCTCGGGTTCAAACAATGGCTGGGATACGATCTACGCGACCGGGAATGCAGTAAATGGAGACGGTAGCGATGATGCAGGCCATTGCGATGATAATTGGAATTGGGCCCCGAAATTTATCATTCATAATGTAACGCCGCCGGTACGTATGGCACTCAGCCGGACTTCGATCTCTTTAGGATCGATTCGGGTAGGTCATCGCGCTGCCGATTCGCTTACGGTCACTTCTAATGGTCAGGATGCCATCACGATCAGTTCAAGCGCAATGAAGAGCGGAACAGAATTCTCAAGTTATCCCACCACGACGAGCCGCACGATCAGTCCGGGTTACACAGAAACAGACAGCGTGATCTTTACTCCAAATGCACGCGGCTCGTTCAGCGATTCACTTATCTTCAACACCAATTCTGACACGGTGCCAGAGCAGCGCATGGGGCTTGCCGTCAGCGGGCAAGGTATTCAGGCCATCTTCAATTCGACCAACGGCACTTCGCTCGCGTTCGGGAATCTTCATGCGGGACATACCGCCGAGCAGACATTCTCGTTCTCGAATACCGGCGACGATACGCTATTTCTGCAAACACCCACGATCTCCGGGAGTGCGTTTACTATCGCCACAGAACCTTCAACGCTGACGTTCCCTCCGAATCAATCCGGAAGCGTCGTCGTGGAATTTGCTCCGACTGCGGCGCAATCTTACACAGGATCGCTTACGTTCACAGCCTCGGATGGCGTCTCGGCCCCCACGGTATCACTCACAGGAACGGGAATTCTTCCGCAAATTCAGGTAGTAAGTTCCGATAATTTGGGTTCCACAAAAGTGGGACAGACTATAACAGGCACGATTACCTTTAAAAATATCGGAACCGATACGCTGCATGTCTCGAATGCCGCACTCACGCAACCCTCCACACTGTTCACGCTCGGCTCGTACGATCAAGCTGTCCTTCCGAATGCCAGCGGCACGATAGATCTTTCCTATACACCGGCTGCGGAAGGAACCGATGACGCCACGTTAAATTTCACGACCGACGACCCCTCGAATACATCGGTCTCCATTGCAATATCGGGAACCGGTACGCTTCCGCACATGACGGTTGCCAATAGCGGCGATACGGTCGATCTTGGAGAAATAAAAGTTAACTCTATTGCAACCGCGAATATCGGCATCACCAATACTGGAGGCGCAAGCCTTACGATCACGAGCGCAGCCGCTGGCCCATCGCCCTTTGGTGTCCTGGCAAGTCCGAATACTATTACCGCAGGATCGACCTCGAACGTAACCGTCGGGTTTTCGCCGACCGAAACGGGAATTTTTACCGGCACGCTCGTCATCCAAGGGAACGCTCCAAGCGATCCATCCGATACCGTTTATCTTAGCGCCACGGGCATCAACAGTTCGCTCTCGATCAATCCGGGCAGCGTCGATTTCGGTTCGGTTCCCGTCTTAACCACGGTGCTGGATACCATTACGCTCAGCGATTCCGGGGCGGCTAACGTAAATATCTATGGCGTTCAACTAACGCCTCTTACGGGAGCATTTGCCCTCGTCGGCGTCTCTCCAACCGAAGTCGTGGCTGGCGGTAGCACCATTATCGTCGTGAGCTTCCAACCCGATACCGATCTAAACTATTCTGGCTCCATCACACTAATGACGGACGATGCCAACGCGCCTACGCGAACGATCAACCTTACCGGGCTTGGCATAAAAGATCCCTTTACGGTAACGCCATCGCAGATCAGCTTCGGCCAGGTTCCCATTACAACAACAGTGACGGATACCGTTACGCTCGACAATTCGGGAACCTCAAGCGTAATGGTCTCATCCATTAAGCTCTCGTCGGCTTCCGGCGCGTTTGCAATCGTCGGGTCATCGCCTACGCAAGTTAGCGCGGGCGGAACGGCCACGGTGGTCATCAGTTTCCATCCCGATACGGCGGGAAGTTATTCCGGATCGCTCAAGCTAACCACGAACGACGCCGGCATTCCGATCCGCACCATCAGCTTGAATGGAACCGGCATCAAAGGTACGCTCGCTGTAACACCACCCCAAATTAATTTTGGAACGATCCTCATTGGACATGATTCTTCTATCCACGTTGCGCTTCGGAATGTCGGCCAAGCAGGCGTAACTATTAATTCCATCGCTCTTGCAGGAACAAGCTCTTCCGCATTCAGCTATGGCACCTTTGCTACGCCGGTAACCATTGGTGCAAGCGACACGTCCTCGCTGAACGTAAGCTTCACTCCTGCCGCAGCCGAAAGCTATCAAGATACTATTAAGCTCACGCTGTACGATGGGTCGTCTATTGATATTGCCCTTGCGGGAACCGGCGAGAACACTGCCGGTGTCTCTCAGAATACTTTGGGAACCGCGCCGTTCTCGCTAACGCTCTCGCCAAACCCGGCGGGAAGTTCCGTAACAGCCTATACGACGGTTGCGCACGCAAGCGAAACGCTTCTGGAAATCTTCGATGCCATTGGCCATTCGGTACTTTCGATGCCGCTTGGAATGCTTTCCCAGGGCGAGCATGACGTTGCATTGCCAATAGAGAATCTGCCGAGTGGGAGCTATTTCGTCCGTATCAGCAATTCGAATGGTGAAGCGGTGGACGCGGAATTAATTATCGAGAAAGAATAAGGGAACGCGCATTATAGATCATGCGCGTGACCCTATTATTTCCGAAAAATTAATGCGCTGATTTTCTCGGTGCGCCGTGGTGTTCTTGCGCAGCAGGCTTTGCAGCTTCTTTCTTCATTTCCGGCGGGGCTGCTTTCGCTGTATCCGCAGGAGCGGCGGCGGCTACGGCAAGCTGCTGAATTCGCTGCCCGAGGCTCGTATGAGCATCCTGAAAGCTCTTCCATTTATCGCTGAGATCGGTGAAGCAGGTTCCTAAATGATCGTCAGCATTCTTCAGGCTGTCCTCTTGCTCCGGCGAGCCGTTCATGCACATCTTTGTGCTATCGACAAGCGCGCTGATCGCCGCCATATCGGCTTCGTGCTTCGTGAAATCGGCCTTTATCATACTGATCATCGCGGTATCCGCACCGGGCTTTGCCGCAGCGGTGGTAAGCGTTGCAGCCCACTGATCGTGATCGGTGTGCATGGTGGTCATGCTTTGGTTGATCTGGTCGATCAGCGTTTGCGCCGATGCTTTCTTCGTCGCGTAATCGGTTTCGAGTGCCGTATCGCGCTTGCTGCATGCCGCTAATCCGATGGTAAAAACTGCTACCATCGCTACAATGGATAATTTTCGTAAAGAGATCATGTTCGTGTTTGTTTGAGTAAGAAGTTCACAAGCTACGCTTGCGTTGAGTTAAAAAATCGTCGTCGCTGAACAAAAATTGAGTCAGGAAAAGTGCTAATGCTATTTTTAATATGTCATCCGTTCCTTCGCCAATTCATAGACCCGCTCCACCTGCGCTTCGATAGAAAGATTCGTCGTATCGAGTTCCACCGCATCCGCAGCTTTTCGGAGCGGGGAGATCGCACGCTCCCGATCGCGTTTATCGCGTTCTTCTATTTGCTCGCGTAGTTCGCCCAGCGTGATGTGCGTACCCATTTTTTCAAATTCTAATTCCCTGCGTTCCGCGCGAATGCCTGCATCCGCAATTAAAAAAATCTTCAGTTCCGCATCGGGAAAAACGACAGTTCCAATATCGCGGCCTTCTAAAACCACGCCACCATCCATGCCAAGTTCCCTTTGCTTCTCGACCATCTTTGCTCGCACTTCCGAAAGCGTGGAAAGCTCACTCGCAAGCAGCGCAATTTCCGGCTGCAAGATTTCGCGCGAAACATCCACGCCATTCAGCAGGATATTTCCATTGCCATCGAATCCTATATCGGCTTCGCCAATGAGTTCGTGAACGCGAGCCGAATCATGCACACCCCGCTGATGCACCAGCAGCGCAAACGCACGGTACATCGCACCTGTATTGAGATGCGTATAGCCAAGTCGGGCTGCGACTTGCTTGGCAGTCGTGCTCTTACCGGAGGCCGTCGGGCCGTCGATCGCTATGATTATTCCTTTTGGGCGCAATGTAATAGTAAAAATCTGGCGTTAAAAAGGTAGAAAACCAGCCTTCGTTCCGAATTAATTAAAACATTGCCTTTCAGAAAGCCCCTGATATTTTTTTTTGCATTAGGAATTCATAAACTGTAGAGTTTTTTAGTCACTTTTGCTTGTCGAATGGGTGCTTTTTGCAAAAACGCATTTGTGCTTCATGAACTGTGCCGTTTCTGACTCCTATTCGGCAATAATATCGCAGAGACACCCTTTTCTTGCTGACAGCTAATTCAACGGGAATGTCAAGCCTATCCCTAATTTCGTTTGAGCGGCGTAGTCAATCGAGAGAAGTGCCGATTCGGGGATTGCGGCGAATGCCAGTTTGAGCATAACACCATAATTCAGGGCGGTCACTGACTGATACGGACTACCCTGCGTTCCGGCTCCAAAAGCGAGTCCTAATTCCGGGCCGAGGCGAATCCATTTGCCAGTCGAAAGAGCCACAACCGCAATGCCAATCTGTGTTCCAGAAGAGGATTGTTCACCGGGTGTTGCATAACTAATGTAGCTGAATTGACCTCCGAGAAGAACGCTGCCCACAGACCGCTCTATGTCCATCGAAAGACCCCACGAACCGGAGCCGTTGACGAACCGATAACTCAGACCGCCCAATGTTGATTGTGCCCACAATGAGGCAACGCTGAACGTGAGCCATACAATCGCAAGTGTGAGCGTTTTCATGGGTACAAAGATACGGACTAATTCGCACGGGCACTAAAAACCACTCACTAAATGCGCGTTAAATCTCCTCTCCGTTTTTCCAACCTTAGCCTTTTTAGACCTTCCTCTCCCCACGCATGTACAAAATTATGCGCTTCCGATATTTCGGGATCAACCGCAATTAATTTTTTACAAAACCAAATTTTTTCCCTTGTAGTATCACACTTCTTGTATGCAGCCTCTAACGTAGTGATGAAGTGGGGTTTACTCCATCCTTGCCCTGAAATTTTAAGCAGTTCGGTGAGCCAGTCATCATAACCCGCCCAAGTCCGAATACACTCTTTCGATAGCAGGGCGGCATGACGAATCCACATCCAAACCAATCGGAACGGCGCACTGACAATATGAAAAATCCTTTTTCGAACAGAAGAAGGAAGAAAGGCTATAACAATTGTAACAATAATTGCTATGTATTCCCCTATAACCTGCAAGTCTTGGACGTGGGGAATCCATCCCTGAACCTTCGAGGAATCAGAGATGGCAACGGTGGTTACGATGAATAAGAGTAAAAACATTCCTGTAAATTTACGCACAGGAACCCCCTTCCCATAAAATTGTTAAGTTCTATGAGTGAAATCCCGAAGCATCTCCTTCGGGGTGTGTTCCTGTTAATCGCATCGGCATGTAAGTTAGTCGCTCGGAACCGTGGAAAGTAATCGAGTACGCTTGACCTACGAAGTCGCAAGTGTCAAACGCGCCCATTCAAAAAGAACGTTCGGTTGAGTGCCGCGTCCCATCCCGAAACCAGTGTGCAACGAATTTATTAATTCAACGTATTCGCTTTTTCACTTTATGGAACACCTACCTAAAACACTAATTGAAGCCGTTCGCTATTACAACGAACCGAGCGTATGCGAGGAGCTTCTTGCGAAAGCGCGTTGGCCTGACGGAGCGGCCTGTATTTCGTGCGGCTCCTTCCACGTCAAGAAGTTAGCGACACGCAAGATTTACAAGTGCTACGATTGCAAACGGCAATTCAGCGTGAAGGTTGGTACAATCTTCGAGGACTCTCCGCTTTCGCTTACTAAGTGGTTTATATGCTTTTGGATGATCTCGAATTGCAAGAATGGCATTTCATCCTACGAGGTTCACCGTGCTATCGGTGTCACGCAAAAGACAGCGTGGTTCATGCTCCAACGTTGCCGCGAAGTCTTTATGACCGATACTTCGAAGAAGCTGAACGGTGTGATCGAGGCCGATGAAACATTCATCGGAGGACGCGACAAGAACCGCCACGCAAACAAGAAAAAGCATATCGGCGGACACGGCGGGATGCTCACCGTTCTCGGCATGGTTCAGCGCGGCGGTCGGCCAGTTGCAACAGTTGTTGAGAATGTGAAGGCCGAGGTCTTGAATCCGGCGATTCGTAAGCACATTGAAGTGGGATTCTGTACTTTATACGGACAGCCTCAACTCTTACAATTCATTGAATAGGAGCTATCATCATGGTTCCGTAAACCACAATGCAGGTGAATATGTACGCGGTGACATTCACACAAATACAATCGAAAATTTTTGGTCTTTGGTTAAGCGAGCAATTAAAGGGACATACATCCACGTTTCAGCTACACACCTTGACCGCTATCTCGATGAACAGGAATACAGGTATGAGCATCGTAAAACCGATGATTCCAACCGATTCCTGTTCTCGTTAGATCGCGTCGAAGGTAAGAGACTCACGTATGACCGATTAATAAGCCATGCCAAAACCGAGACAACCCACGCGGCTCAGGGTAACGCTTGACCCGCAAAAATCCACGAATGAGAAGTTCATGGATATTCTTAAAACAACCGTCTCGTTGACCCCGGCAGAGGTACAGACCGTCAAACAGAACGTACCACCGCCAAAGCCGCGACGACGGACGAAATAATAATCTAATTCCATCGAGAGAGGGAGAGCAGAAATGCCCTCCCTCTTTGATTTTAAAACATGAAAAAGCTAATTAAAAAAGCATGGGTTACGGTACACGATTGGGCGGAAGAGGCTTTCGGACGACGGTATCTGTGGTGGCTGATGGTTCTTTGGATTTTGTCGCTTGTGACAATACTTGTGGTGCGGTTGGGGAGGCGGTTGGATGGTGGGTACTACACGGCCTTAGAGCAATATAGGGGAGTATGGTTCCAGCCGCAATTATTGCGGTTGCAAAAGCCATTACGATTGTTGACCATTTTATCGTATTATCACGCTTATCCCGCTTCAATTCACGCCCCTCGCGCTCGACTTCAATCTCCAACCGCTCTACATCGCGGTTCTCTTGGCTAAACATATACTTAGATTGCTCTTTGAGCAACCAAGTTTGTTCTTCCATGAAGTCCGTGCGAGCTTTATTTAGCTCAATCGTGGATTCTTCGAGAGCTTTTTGACGAGCTTCTTTCTCTAACTCCTCAGCATAGACTCTGAACTCCTCGGATCGCTTAATAGCTTTTTGAACGTCCTCATCGTGGGTTCGTTTGGCTTTCTCCTTTCGCTTTTCAGGATCGTATTCGGTCATAGATACAAAAATACGACGAATTTCAACACATCAAAGCGCGTTCACAAAGACAATGGTGAAACAGCGATATTATTGCCCCTATTCGCCAGTTGTCTTTCAGCAATAGAGCCTACCCTCAGCTTGACTGGGGGTGCCTTTTGTCTGTGCGCGGTTAATATTCATTTTCTTTTCATTAATTTTAAAAAGAAAGCTATCTACAGATTTTCAATGTACGATGCGCCATCATTCTATCTTCTGGAAACGGTGCCTATCAGAACACTCTCAATATACGGCAGGAATTTCCCAAAGTCAAGCGATTCCTGAAAATAATTCGAAAACTTTTTGGAAATAGGCGCCTAAGACTTAACGTTTATACTTGTTTATTAAAGATTGGTAAACATTACATTACATTGGTTGTATAATTTCTGATGTTACATAATTGATTACATGGAATAAGCAATAATCTCATCCCCGGCTACTATAATAATAACAGCTACTTATCAAATTATGCCCTAATATCCGAAAAATGCGCTGATAATGCCTGTTTTGCAGTCTAAAATCATTACTTAGTGTCTGCCTAAGCGGCATAAGATGGCCGGGATTCGAGCGGTGGCGAGCGGTACGCCTACGTCAGTGGTATCCATTCCGGATCATGCCGTTGAAGATGAGAAGATTGATATGATCTCGAATCTTGCATTGAAAATCGAGGACGAGCAGTAAATTCTTTAAAAAACGCATAAACGGTGGAACTCCACCAAATTATTCGTATGTTAAGCAAAAGGAACGAACGATCCATAAGTGATCGTTGAGGTTTAATAAACGTAATCATGGAACAAGCAAACATCCCATCCGTTGCAAAAGCGTTCAGCGAATGCGCTAATATTATTTCGGGCCTTCCTACGGAAGAGCAGCGACAATCGGTGCTACAGCTGCTTCGAACCCTTCTTGATAGCATGCCTCAGCCGAGAGCTACAAGCGCGATTCCGCAGGCGGCGAGCGGCACGCCTACGTCAACCGTATCCATTTCGGATCACGCCGTTGAAGACGAGAAGATTGAAATGGCAATAAGACACTCGTCGATTGAGGGCGCGGTCTGGGAAAGGTTTTTATACGTGGCCATCGCTCTTGACCAAAGGAATCCCGGTATGTGGTTTACGGGAGGAGACTTGAATAAATATTTAGCACCATTTCGTTCTGACGTGCGAAATGTGACGAATGCTGTGGCTCCCTTGGTCGAGAATCAGTACCTACGTCAACGAAAGGATGGTGCCTTTTGGAATTATTCCCTTACTGCGCGCGGGCGAGCATTTGGATTGAAAAAAATCGATGAGGTGCAGCCCTCATGAGTTTCATAAATTAACTTATCACTAAAACATATGACGAACGATGACATAATTCAAAAACTAAATGAGTTTCAGACCTGTGTCCAGGGGCTTCCCGAACACCTTCAGACGATTGCGTTCTCGAAGCTCATAGACAATTGGCTTGGGGTTATTCCCGAAGGCTCAACGCCGCGCAAACCGCTCTCTGCGAATGCCGGGGTTGCTACACCCGCTTCAGATACCGATTTGTCAAACGCGATAACTTTCGGCGAGTATTTCGCTGGATTCAAGCGTGAGATTCGAAACGATGATAAGCTACTCATTGCTGGGTACTTCATCCAATCTCAATCGCCCGATGCGACTTTTTTAGTTCGAGATGCAAACAAGTGCTTAATGGATGACGGAATCAAGCTATCGAATCCAAGCGAGTTTTGTCGCATTCTCGTCGACAAACGGTTTGTTTTCCGTGCCGGAAAAGCAGGAGAAGCTCAATCCAAATTCAAAGTTTCGAAAGAGGGAGTTGCACACATTAGCTCACTAAAGGAGGGTATAGAATGACGATCAATCATTTTTCAATTGATGATGAGCAACTCCCATGAGCGAGCGATTTGAACGAGCCATGCAGCAGGTTAGGGAATTTTGGGACGACCACGTCCGAAAATTCCCCGATGCTCCGCGCGTCTTTCTTACGCCGGAATTCAGCCGCTTGCTATCTGCGCTTGAAGCGGAAGATAGCATGGCAGTCAAGAACTTTTGTAAGGTTCTCACTGCCGATCCCGATCAACCCAAAGATGGCCGGAACGTCAATGGCACCGGGTGTCACAAAACCTATATGTCGAAGGGTACGCGAGGCAAAATGCTCCGCGTCTGGTATTACCACAACAAGAAGGAGAACGCCGTTTATTTTGTTTGGCTTTTACCGAAAGCCAAGCAAGGGAATCTTACCGACCGGCAGGCGAAGAATCTCAAAGAGACAACGACATTGATCGACGCTGGAAAAATTCAGCTTATTTCGCTGCTTGGAGAATCCGCCGAATAGATTCCTCGGGATGCTTCATGTCCACTTCGTAAACCCTTCCCTCTCTTAGCTCATCAAGGCTACGGTCAAAGGCGGCGTCAAAGTCAATGCGATCGAAAGCCGACGGCTCTGTCTTCGAGTGAGCCGCAGCTTTCTTCTGTCTCTTAGAAGCAGAGTTATCTCCGCGTCTCTTTGAAAGACCTTTGTTATCGAGTGCAACAGTATTCACAACCCTTATTACAATGAAATTGAGCTTTGAATTCCGCTACTTTACAGATATTCGCTGGAAGGGAAGTTTAACAGGATTCTCGCAATGGCTGTAAATCATTTGTTTACAATGGCTTAGTTAGCGTCCTCTGAGCGTTTATCCTTAAATACCACAGCAGGGTTCATTTTCTTTGCGCGGTAAGTGGGCCTGGATTCCCAGCGCATGACCGATCATGCGCCTTTCGCGGGAGTGACATACTACAATCTCCGGGACCCTTGTCACCCCTTCGGGGTTTGGCGCCTCGTTTCCGTTAGGCTGGAAGCACCGACCTACGCGACCCCCATTTTTCCATCACCCTTCCCCGCTTGCTCCGTAGGAGCGAAATCTTTGTAGCCGCCGGTTTCAACCGCGAAGGAGCCAAAAGCTCAGTAGGAGCTGAATTTCCAGCGGAGGGTTAGTTCCGGTCACAAACGGGCGGAAGGATTTGCGCGTAACTCGCTCAAGCTATGGTGAAGCAGGATGCCGATCGTTTCTGCAAGCGATTTCTTCCGCTTGGCGGCGAGTTCGGAGAGCTGCGAAAACTCGTCGTCCCGCACCGTGACGGGGATAACGTGTCCCGCCCGGTGCAGATTGGGCATTTCCATTTTGCTCACATCGACATAATCGGTCGTGTCATGCGTGAGTTTTGAGGAACGATGAACTACAAATTTGTAGTAATCTTAAAATGCTTGTCGTTCGAGGGTTCGGACGTGCTCAGCACGTCCCTACGATTCAATCGCATCTACCATTCGCTTCACCTCCTCATATTCCGGTGTACCGGCAAGTGCGGCAACGCCATCCTTCTCATCGGTCAGAAATTCCTTCAGATTTGGAATACTTCTAAATCCGGCATCGATGGCTTTGCGTAAGGTCCGGATCGCTTCCGATGGATCGCCAAGCTTGCCCAAAAGGGAAGCCATGTTGAAGAGTGAACTGCCACTCTTCAAATTTGTAAGCTTCATCGCCTCCGCATGAGCCTCCTCGGTGTTGCCGCTCCAGAGCAGCAGAACGACATGATGCACACGTCGGTGTTCATCATCGGGATGAAGCTTGAGATGGCGCTCGTAGTGCGGAAGCGCTACCTGCGACCAATACGCACATTTCTCTGATTCTCCGGCTGCGTCACAAGTTACCACAAGATTAAACAAGCTCGGAAGATAATCCGGCTTCAGACGAACCGCTTCCTCGAACGGCGCGATCGCTTTGGCAGGTTGGTCGGTTCCCGAATAGAAAAACCCGAGCGTGAAATGACTGCTGTAATTCTTCGGGTCTTTCCGGACGTATTCTATTGCCGTTTCCTCGGCTTTGGCAAGCTCACCCCGGTGCATATAGAGCTGTGCGAGTGGTTGATAAGCCGCGAAGAGATCGGGCTTGAGCCGGAGCGCGGTATTACATAGCGATTCCGCTTCATCTAAGAGCGCCGGCGTTCGGTCGTACAAGCGGTAAAGCCCTGTGAGCGCATTCGCCTTAAACGAATACGCTCGGGCATATCCGGGATCGAGCTTGATCGCTTCACTAAAGAGTTGAACAGCAAGTTGCCAGCCCTCCTTTGTCTGGCGAGAGAAATACTCGTCCGCTTTCATGTACAGCTCATACGCTTCTGCATTTTCGGTGCCGCGCTCGGAGAGCTTTTTCTTCTCGCCGGAAGCGAGATGCACTTTCAGTCCTTCGACTACTTTCTCCGCAACTTTTTCCTGAATATCGAAGATGTCATCCATCGTGCCTTTCATCGAATCCTGCCAGAGATGGTCGCCAGTATCAATATCGAGCAGACGGGAGGTGATCTTGATGTTGTCGCCGAATTTGCGGACATCTCCAGAAACGAAGTAGCGAATCTGCATTTCTTTTGCATAGTTTGGCAGGGTTCCCTGATACCGCTTGAAGTCTTTGGTCGTTGCAGCATCGGTAACGCGCAACGCCTTGACATTCGAAAGCGCAGAGATCATTTCGCTCACGATCCCATCGGCGAACCACGCATTATCGGCGGTTGGCGATAGATCATCGAATGGAAGGATCATGAGAGATTTTCGCAAATCCGCCTCTCCCCCCAACCCCCTCTCCCTGCTGGGAGAGGGGGAGTTTAAGTTAGAGTTTAAGTCCCCTCTCTCAGCAGGGAGAGGGGATTTAGGGGTGAGGCCGAGCTTCACCAGCGCCCTCATAATGCCATCGAAATCCGATATGTCCACGCGCTGCAACCCGGCAAGGTGATAGAGGAAATCGCGATTCAATTCAATCTTCTCGATCTCGATCGGAACTAATGAGCACCCCACTTCCGTAGCCACACCAAGCTCTTTCTTCACATTCGGCGATGCAATCGATGCTGCCGATAGCAGCAGCACGAACGCCTTCGTTGCATGAATTGCATCGGCGATCTCGCCCGACCAGCTTGTCGCCGCCTCGATCCCGCGTTGATCGATCCATACCTCCATCCCGGATGAACGCAGCCGTTCGGCAAGCGCTAAGGCATGCTCGGAATCTTTGCGGGAATAGGAAATGAAAATATCGGGCATTTTTTCGTAGCCGCCTTCGTAGGCGTACCTTTCAAGGTACGGTGAAATTAACGACAAGGAACATTCGCCGCACCTTGAAAGGTGCGGCTACGAAGCATCCGAAATTTTTCAGTGCCATTTACGGCACCAATCCGAACCCGCGTGATGTTCCTCATTTCGGATTTATTTACGAAAACGGGTGTTCCATCGAACCACCCCCCCTTCCCCTCCCCCAGTCAAGCTGAGGGCAGGCACTTAAAAAGGAGGGGGTTACTATAACTTTTTAACAGAAAGCACATTACATTATGCAAGATACAGCAACCAGAGACGCGCGTAAGAAAGCACTCACTATCGCGATGGACGCGATCGAGAAAAATCACGGCAAGGGATCGGTCATGCGATTGGGCGATCAGCCGCATGTGAAAGTGGATGTAATTCCCACCGGCTCGCTTTCGATCGATGCTGCGATCGGCATTGGCGGTGTGCCGCGCGGGCGCGTGGTCGAGATTTTCGGACCGGAATCCTCCGGCAAAACCACGCTCTGCCTGCATATTATCGCCGAAGCGCAAAAGCGCGGCGGAAATGCAGCTTTCATCGATGCTGAACATGCGCTCGATGTCGGTTATGCGAAACGTCTCGGCGTGAATGTTGACGAGCTTATTCTCTCCCAGCCCGAATTTGGCGAGCAAGCGCTCGATATTTTGGAGCAGCTTGTGCGCTCGTGCCGCGCTCGATGTGATCGTCATTGATTCCGTTGCCGCGCTTACGCCACGCGCTGAAATTGAAGGCGAAATGGGCGACGCGCAGATGGGTTCCCACGCGCGGCTTATGTCGCAGGCCATGCGGAAAATTACGGCCGTTATCGGCAAATCCGGCACGACGGTTATCTTCACCAATCAATTACGCTCAAAGATCGGCGTGATGTATGGCAATCCCGAAACCACAACGGGCGGCAATGCGCTGAAATTTTACGCATCGGTGCGCTTGGATATTCGCCGCCGCGATGTGATCAAAGAGGGAACGGAAATTATCGGCAATCGCGTGCGCGTGAAAGTGGTGAAGAACAAACTCGCGCCGCCTTTCCGCGAAGTGGAGTTCGATGTGCTCTACAACGAAGGCATCTCGAAAATGGGCGATATGATAGATGTCGGCATCGAAAACGACATCATTCAGAAATCCGGCTCGTGGTTCTCCTTCGAAGGCGAGCGCATCGGCCAGGGACGCGAATCTGTCAAGGCATTCCTGAAAGAAAATGCGGATTCCTTCGCAAAAGTCGAGAAAGCTGTGCGGAAAAAACTTGGCATCGAGATCGAAGTGCATCGCCGGCAACTTGGCGACGAATGGCGCCGTCGCAGCGGGCGGGGTGATCGAGGAGAAGAAAAAAAGGGCCGACCTGAACCGGGATTTATGAGATGAATGGGATGTTTGGGATGGTATGAAACGGTATCTTTTCATAATAGCTAATTCTTCGCATCATCTTGCTCGTCGAATTCCGACATCGCCGGCGATCGGGTTCAGAGCTATGCGTGTTCGGGTGAATTTGGCTATACTGGTGAACAAACAAAATGTGCTACGTGACGTTGATAAAGTATTGGGACTGCTCGCGCAAGCATCGCAATCGACTAACACTATCACTGTACATATCTCACTGACTTATCGCATTTGATTCATTCAATGGTTATCACGTAAACGTGAGCCAATTGCAACTGCGCACTTACCATGGCCATTGGTGATTTCACATGGAGCATGGAACGCGGGGACAGAATGATACAGGATGGCGCATGTGATATCGCTCCAGTATCAGTCGGTCTGAACTATATGGGTAGTCAATATAGCGCCAAGCGGATTGTGATACTTACCACATTCGAAGACCGATAATCTAATCTCGGACATTCCATAGCATTCCATTATTCATCTTTGAGTAATGCATCACGCATTGCGATTGATACGGTTGTCAACGGCTTCTTCAATAACGTTGCCGAATCCTTTCGGGAGGCGGAGGTTTTGCTGGAGCTTTATCTGGCATTCGGAACGATCTGATGATGGGATATATGAGATAAATCGGATGTTTGGATGCCACTGAAAATGGGATTTCCCAATAACTCTGCTTATATTCTAGAACTATGGCGATTTTTTCGTAATTCAGGCCAATGTGTATTATCCTGACGCAAGTTCACACCATCTAACAATTACGCTGTATGGACGAGCAGTATATTTCGGTTATTCTGGGTACCGGCTCGATTCGACACTATCAGGTAGTTTTGCGGATAGTTTTGTGTCTGAAGCGAGCCTTTCACGCTCTATACCGTTCAGCAGAAATTACTGAATCACCATGGATTCGATTATTTCGATCGTTTCGCGATTCACGTGACGATGGCAACTCTGTCGGTCAAATACCATCCGCATGTTTCAAGGCGATAGACCCTACCGATAACCCGTCTGGCCTACAACGCAAAGTCCATGCTCGCTGTTATGGGGCCGACCATCAATAAGTAAATTTTTCAAAAATTGGAGGATAAAATATGCTTCGAACATTGCTGCTTATTTCTATTGCATTCACGCTTTCCGCGTGTGCATCCAAATATGCGCCAAAGGACGACGGACTCTTCGGCAAGGCCGGGTACGAAGCTATTCCGGTTGATTCCACAACATATCGGGTCGCGTTCAGGGGAAATAACATGTCTCTCGAACATGTAGATCGCTACGCCTTTTATCGTGCCGCCGAGCTAACCTTAGAAAAGGGCTTCGATTACTTCGTCGTCTTGCAAAATGGCTTAGATGAACGCGGAGGTCAATCATGGAATACCATCCGTATGTTCAAAGGCGCACCTCCGGAAGGCGATCTCGCTGCGTTCGATGCGAGAGAAGTCGTGAAAAATATGGCTCCATTTATTCAGCGCGGCGATGAGGGAGCTAATAAGTAGTCGCTTATGTTTTTGGAATGTATAACGTGCTTCCATTTCTTTAACTATCTTCTATTTCTTTTAACCATCGTATCTTCATCAACATGAAAAATAAAAATCGTGCTATTGCTTTATTAGGAATTAGTTTACTATTTCTTGCTTCCTGTGCGACGAAATACGCACCGGCCACCGGCTCGTTCTGGGATGGCCACACCGGCTATTCCGAGATCGCGCTCGATAGCACCACCTGGCAGGTAACCTTTTGCGGGAATAACAACACGTCGGACGATGTCGTGAACCGCTATGCCCTCTATCGGTCGGCGGAACTTACTTCGCAGCGCGGGTTCGACTATTTCGTTGTACTTAACGATAACGATGTCGCCGCGCTGACCACGACCGTTAACCATAATAAAACCCAGCAGACTCAAATTCAGCATACCTACGATCCGCAGACGGGTAAAATGGTTCCGGTTGCCGTAACGACCACGAGTGGAACTTCCACCGTCACCACGCAAGCGGCGCACACGGTGACGAACACCATTCGCATGTTTATGGGCGCACGTCCTGCCGATAATCCGAATGCGTACGAAGCGCAGGCAATGGTTTCGATGATGGCGCCGAACATTCAACGACCATAAAATTTCTCCAGATTCCGATCACGACGATGAAAACATTTCGCGTTCTATTCTTATTTTCCTGTGCTATCTTCCTTGCTTCCTGCTCCGCGCAGACGCTTTACGTTCCCGATCCGCAGCCTGGGCTGGGACACTATGGGTACAGCGAACTGCCGATCGACACGGATCGCTTCGAGGTAACCTTCACCGGCGATTACGATACGCCCACGCAAACCGTCGATCAATATGGACTATACCGGTGCGCGGAATTGACGAATCAACATGGGTACGATTATTTTATCGTCGAACATACCCGGCATTGGTCGATGCGTTTTCAACATCGGGTCGAGTTGGTGACAACCTACAAAATGCGGATGTATCATGGCACACGGCCGGATCGGAACCAAAATTCGTACGACGCCAATTCCATGTTAACCGCGATGGGCCCAACGATCAAGCGCGGAAGCTGATCGGAAGCGGTAATACCTAATGGAAGGCCGCATCACCTCGATCGCCCGGCAGAAGAACGACAAGGCCCGTGCTTCGATCTTTCTCGATGAGGAATATGCATTCGGCGTCTGCGATCAAACGGTGGAACAGTTCCGGCTTCGCAAAGGCGATTATATCGACCGTGAACTATTCGAGAAGATCACCGATTTCGATTTTTTCGTAGAAGCCAAACGCATTGCACTTGCCTATTTGAACTTTCGCGCGCGCAGCGAGAAAGAAATCCGCGAGCGTTTGCAAAAGGAGGATATTCCTGAAGCGATCATTCTTCGAACATTCGAATTCCTTAAAGAATATAAGCTGATCGATGATGAGGCCTGGTCGAAATCCTTTGTGAACGATAAGCTGATGAGGAAACCGATTTCTGCAAAACAATTAGCGTTCGGCCTGAAGCAAAAAGGCGTCTCGAAAGAAGTGATCGAAGAAACGATCTCGAATCTCAACGCCGACGAAACCGATGAAGCCCGCGCCACCCGCGCCGCCGAGAAACGCTGGCCGCGAATTTTGAAATCCGAAAGCGACCCCCGAAAACAAAAACAGAAGTTGTACACTTTTCTCGCCGGACGCGGGTTTGATTATGACGCGATCAACGAAGTGATCGCAAAAATTATGAATGATGAATGATGAATTATGAAATATCTTCCTTTGATTCATCATTCATAATTCATCATTCATAATTTCCCATGACGCTTGCTCGCGGTATTCTCATTTTTCTTGGCGCACTGATTTTTTCCGTGCTGCTGTGGGCGTATGTCCGGCTTTCGGCGGCGTATGAGGCGGATGTCGATCTGCCGATCAAGCTTACGGCGCCGAAAGGTTACGCGCTTGCTTCGGGTTTGCCGGAACGATTGCATACGCGCGTGCGCGGCGCGGGATGGCAAATACTGCTCATGGGTTTTACGAAAAATGCGAATTTTCAACTCGATCTTTCCCAGCGCGCACTGCCGGCGGAAGAAATGGTTACATTGCATTCCGATGAAATATCCAACGCGGCAGTTCTGCCGAGCGAGTTGCGCATATTAAAAGTGGAACCGGATTCTTTGGAACTGCAATTTGGCACGGCATTAGAAAAGAACGTTGCCATTCTGCCGCGCCTGACGTGCAGCCCGCGAGAGGTTATACCATTGTTGGGGAACCTGTTGTAACGCCGCGTTCCGTTTCTGTGATCGGCGCTTCGACAGTGCTCGATTCGCTGTGGGGTATTCCCACGCGGACGGACACCGTGCTCGGAGCAAAGGAAGACGTCGATCTCGTGCTGCTCCTTTCGGACTCGCTCGATAATTTTATCGCTATTCCAAGCGCGCCGAAAATAACCGTTCGATGATACAGTGGAAGCCATCGGCGAGCGGAAAATTTCCGGATTCCGGTAACGATTGACGCGCTGCCGCCGCAGTTCGAGTTGATGCTGATTCCGGGAACGATCGCCGTCACGATCCGTGGCGGCGTAGAGGAACTTGCAAAGCTTGCGCCAACCGCGATTCATGCGCGCGTGATGTACGAGCCGATGCTCTTCGACACTGCTCGCGCGGTCACCACGCAAATTGAGGTTCCCAAGGGATTGACCTATCTTTCCACCGATCCTTCGAACGTGAAATTTATTCTTCGAAGAAAGAACACCGGTCATGCTGCTCCGTGATACGTCCTTCGTCGTCGTCGATGTGGAAACGACGGGACTGAGCGCCGCAGAACACCGCATCACCGAGATCGCGTTGGTGCGGCTTGAATCTGGGCAGATCACGGAATCATTCCAATCGCTCGTCAATCCGGAGCAATTTATTTCTCCATTTATCACGCAGCATACGGGGATCACCAATGCGATGGTGTATGACAAGCCGCGCTTTCGAGAGATCGTCCCGGAGATCAAGAACTTTTTTGCTAAATCGGAATCGCCGGTGCTCGTCGGGCATAATGTAAAGTTCGATCACGGATTTCTTCTGGCCTCGTTTGGTCGTGCGGGGGAACGCTTTCACGCGCATGGCCCCCTCTGCACCTGTCGGCTGGCGCGGAGATTGCTGCCCCAGCTTCGGAGCAAATCGCTGAAGAGCGTGCAGGATCATTTCGGCATTCGAAATCCACGGCAGCATCGTGCGATGGCCGATGCGGAAGCAACTGCAAAAATTCTCGCGCACTTTATTGAACAAGCACGCCTGTTGGAGATCGAAACGCTCGAAGACTTTTTACGTCTGCAATTTTCAAAGCCGCCGGAGGTTCGGCGTAAAACGAAACGCGAACTTTCCTTGCGAGAAAAAGTACGAGAGTTCCCGCACCGCCCCGGCGTTTATACGATGACAAGCCGTGGCGGCGATGTGCTCTATGTTGGCAAAGCGAAAAGTTTGCATGAGCGCGTTGCAACCTATTTTACGCCAATCGAGCACCGAAGGAACGAAACTTACGCGCATGATGCGGGCCGTGCAGGAGATCACGTATGAAGAAACGGGCAGCGAGCTTTCTGCGCTTCTGTTAGAGAGCAGAAAAATAAAGGAGCTTCGCCCGCGTTTCAACTCGCTCGACCGGCGATATAAACCGCAAAGCTTTTTGCGGCTCGATGTGCAGAACGATTTCCCGGAACTCACCTTCATCCGGGAACCCGCGCCGGATGGCGCGGAGTATTTCGGCCCATTCAAATCCCGCGAAGCCGCAGAATCCCTGATGGAAATTCTGACCCATGCCTTCAAATTACGGGAGTGCGGCGATAAATTCAAGATCGGCGTGCATGTAAAACCGTGTATTTATTATGACATGAAACGCTGCGACGCGCCCTGCGCGCTCTTGCAAACGAAGGAATCGTATCGCACGGAAGTAAAACGATTGCAGGAATTCCTTGCCGCCGGCGATGAGGGAATTTTAGCGCATGTCGAACAATTAATGCGCGATGCCTCCGATGAACTCGATTTCGAGGAAGCGCAATTCTTCAAAGAGCGACTTTTCGAACTTCGACGCGTACTCGGAACTGGCGATAGACCTTCAGCCAGCCTTAGCTCGAATGATTTTGTATTATTAAACCCACTCCTTTTCAAGGAGGGGGAAGGAAGCATGAGCGATCATGCAGGTGGTCATGCAGAGTGCGAAATATATTTCGTTCGCTTTGGGCAGTTAATGAAGCAAATGGTTCTCAGCGTAAATCACATCCCCAATGCCGACGAATGGTTCCATCGTCAGCTACGCCTGTACTATGGCGCAACGTCCGCCATCCCTCCCACTGCCGGAAGACCCGAGATCGATGAAATGCGCATCCTTTCTAAATGGGTGGAATCCAGCAAGAAAAAAGGCAGCAAAGTTGTTTATTTGAGCGAACCCTGGGAAGATTCGATCACGAAATTGGTCGGGGAATTAAAAAAAGTATTGTCGGAACCGTGACCACGATTCACGGGATGGAAAGGATGAAGAAGGATGAGTTATTAGGATGAAGTAAAATCTAGATTTTAATTGCTGTCATTGCGAGGAGAATCGAACGACCGACGGGAGTTCGATTCGACGAAGCAATCTCATGCGTTCAACCACGAGATTGCTTCGTTACATTCGGCTCCCTCCGGTCGCCGAATGCTCCTCGCAATGACATTTCTAAAGAATCCATCCTGATTCATCCTTTACATCCTGCAAATTGTGGTTTAAATTGTGGTGAGACTTTTCCCCCATTCATGTCTCTTATCTCCAAATCCGAAGAATGGTGACCGGTCATCCTTGTCGGAATAACACAGCATGACACTACAAGCAGCGAGCAATGCAGCTCGCGGTAACGATAAGCACGCCAAGTTCATGGCCCTTTTGGAGCCGTGCCTTGCGAGGCTTTCTCGTTATTGCCATGCGATGACAAAGGATGTTGACGACGGTCGCGATCTGCTATCGGATGCGATCCTGCTGGCCTACGAGAACTTCGAACATCTTCGAGTTCCCGAAGCCTTCACGAGCTATATCTTCACGACGGCCCGCCGATTATTTTATCGGCGCGAGCGAAGAAAAAAGTTCTGGGGAGTATTCGGAAGCGAAGCCGAAGCCATCGCGGACGAGCGGGAACCATCGCCCGAGATCAGGCTCGATCTCGAAGCGCTCGACCGCGCACTTAGCGCACTGCCAGAAAAGCAGCGCGAAGCCGTGATCCTCTTCGAAATTTCCGGGCTTTCGCTCGCGGAAATTCGGGAGGTGCAAGGCGGATCGCTTTCGGGCGTGAAATCGCGCATCGTGCGCGGACGCGAAAAGCTGGCCGTTCTTCTTGGAGAACGGCCATCAAATCAGGAATTGCGTGGCGGGGTCGCCACGCACCACGCGAAATCCTTTGAAAGATCGCAGATCGCTTATTCGATGAGGGAGAAATTATGAAGAACGAACCGCTTCAACAATCGGAACTATTAGCAAAGCATTTCGCGCCGTACCGCGCGGAAGCGCCGCTCATTTCCGTTCCCGAAATCGAAAAGCTCCTTGCCGGTAGTGCTACTGCTGACCACCCACGCAACGCATTTACTTTTAGGAGACTTTTTATGACACTCAGCGGACTCGCCGGACTTGCAGCTATCAGCTACTTTGCTTTTTTTAATTTATCACACGGGAATAATGGGTCTAATAGGACACATACGACCTATGCGTCACATGGGACACAACCGCAAACAGCGATAGCAACACCAGCAGACTCAGAAGCAGCCACACCTCAGCAAAAAATTACTAAACTACTTCGCAAAACTGATAACCCGCGCGGCCCGTGGAGCGCCGGCAACGACCAGTTCTACGCCGATCTCTCGCAAAACGAATTAGCGAAGCTGGGAATTGTTGTTCACGGAGATTCTATCTTGACCTATAAACTCAATGATAAGGACAGCGTCGTATGGACGCAATTTTCCGAATTTTCAGTTCCCGGAATAAAATACAAAGGGCATTCTATTGGAGGAGGAGGAATTTCTGCGTCAGCGCCACAAGGTGTGGAAGCACACCGCTTTTATCCGATTCTCATGACCTACTCGAATGGAAATGGCGCTGCCTACCGCATCGAAGAAGGAGATCGGAGTGAATCTGGAATGATCGGGCCGGAGGATTTAAATAAACAATTTCGTGCTTGGCTTGAAAAGCCAGGAACTCTTGGGTTGCAGGCAATGGGATTCACCACTTCATCCTCAAGATCGCAACCTTGTAAAGATTGCCCGCCCATTGAAAGCGATACCATAAAAATCATGGTTGGAAAAGATTTGGCGCCTTCACCGTTTCCATTAATTGTGCCAGACATAGACAGCCTTTCCGGCAATCTTAAAGATGCTTTATTACAGCTTGCCCACTATTACGAGGGCGGTAATGCAATGATGCCATCGGTTACATGGCCCAACAATCTAACGATCAAGGTGGATACCTTTACCGCGCGGAACTTACTCGATCAAATGGACTCGGAAGAGAATAATGGTGTCGAGCATCATCTTCGTTCCATCATGGCCCGCTTGAACGAACTCGTTCCAGTAATTGTGCGCCCCAAAGGCGGTTCCGGCGCGCCGGATTCGAACGACTACATTTTCTGGTACGAACCCAGCGAAGAGCTATTCAATGCACTTCCGCCGACGCAAGCCTCTATCATTCGCGCAAAGCTAAACGCTCCGCCGCATTGCATTTCCATGCCGAACGAAGTACTAAGCGTGGCGGAAATCACCTATTGCGTTGCCGAACCACAGGAAGTGCAAGTAACGGTGCAGGATTTGACTGGCAAACAGCTCATTGGGATGTCCCAGCTTGCGGAGGCGGGAGATAACGTCTTGCGCTTTACTACGGAAACGTTACCATCCGGTATGTACATCGTCACGGTTCAAGACCATGACGGCACGGAACGTTCCCAACGATTGTGGGTCGAGAACGCGCATCCGAAATCCTATAAAGATGCGAGCTGGGATCACAATTCCCCTCATGCACCGAACCAAATGTGGTTTGCGAACACCGACGAGCCAATCACTGCTACTAACGAGATAACCCCTGCGGAACACATGATTTCACTCAGCATTCCGAGCTTGACGCTGGATTCTGCGAGTCTTTCCGGTATTGGCGTTCAAAGCAGTGCATCCGTTGTGGCATATTACACGCAAGGCACACAGCCAAATGCAGTGAATTACATGGGGGTCGTGAGAACATGGGGGTATGTTATTAAGACCCTTGCCAAAGATTCGGTCAGCGTTACGGTTCCCACATTCACTCCATCGTTGGTGACGGATGGAATCGGGCGCAAGCGAATATTCAGCGGCGATTCTAACTACAATAAACTGGTGCCGATCCTCCTTCGCGCGGGAACTCCAAGCGATACGATCGGAGCTACGGATCTTATTTTCTGGTACCAACCTACGCCGGAATTTCTTGCAGACCTATCGGATTCCGCCAGAGCAATCGCACAAAGTTTGGCCGGTGTCAACGGTAGTACAAACAGCACCGATGTTCACGGTGCGATCCAACAAGCAATTTCATTCCCGAATCCATCGAAAGGAAGTTTTTCAGTGCAACTTACGCTTGGCGGTGCACGAACACTTACGTTTACGCTGCGGAATTTATTAGGCCAGCAGGCTGCGCCATCCGTTCAATCGCGGATGGATGAAACGGGTGAGCAATCGCTCGATTTCAGCACAGCACCGGAAGGCGTGTATCTCCTCGATATTTCCTCCGATCAAGGCGAGCGTTATATCGAGCGGGTGGTGATCGCACATTAGGAGGCCAATCGCGTAGGGGTTAATGGCATTAACCCATTTCGAATAACATTAATCGTTCGTTTCCAGCGATGGGTCAATGCCATTGACCCCTACGCATCAATCCAAAGGGATTAACAGCATTTACCCTCTCCCGGCCAAAACCCAAAAGCACTCACCAACCGGCGAGTGCTTTATTATTTTCTATCTTGAAAATGAGGATGAGTTATCGTCTGTAGCCTCCGCCACCATGTCCGCGGCCACCCCAATGTCCGGCGACGAAGCCGTAGTGTCCGCCTCTGCGGGCGTAGCGCGGGGCGATCCATCGCGCTCCGGGATGTGGCGGGCGTTGCCAGACGCCGGGAACCCAAACGTAGGCTCGCGCGCCGTAATCCCATCGGTGGTATCCGGGAACCCATACAGCTTCCGGAAACGGCGCGGCAACGATGACCTCGTGACGCGGCGGCGGCGGCCCGACTTCAATGTCGAAACTCACCTGCGCGAATGCGGGCACGCTGATCGCTAACATTCCGCACAATCCGATTACTTTCATTAGATGTTTCATAATGTGTCTCCTTTTGTTTTATTTACTATCGGTTAGATGTATAATCATACGCAATTCGTTTAAAGAGTTATACAAAAAATCGGCCAAAATAGATTAATTGTTCTTCAGGAAACCTGACGGTAAATCGGTCAAAAAATGATTTTCCACAACCGCTAATGAAAGTTCATGGAATTTGGTTTACGATAGTTCTACCTTCCTTGTGCCCGCTTACCGGGTGTCGGGAAACGTCAAAACGCTCCAAATGGAGCACAATAAGCACCTTAACAATACTACATGCAGGACGAATTGCAACCAGAAGAACAACAGGTCACCGCCCCGCTCGAAGAAAGCGGCGCTGAGGATAACGCCGCCACCGAAATAGCGCCCACGCGCACTCCAGCGGCTACCGCAAGCAGCTACCGCGATATTATCGCGGAACGGCTTGCACGAAAAACAGGAGGGAATGATGCATCCACCACGCATAGCCCGATGGCGCATTCCTCGGATATTGAGTTCACGCAAAAGCCGGAAGCGGCAGCGCCCATTCTTTCACGAGATAATGAATCGCGCGCCGAGCAACCCGAACAGAGCGAAGCCTCTGATAATGGTTCGTCTGGAGAACGATCGGATGCCAATCTATCAGGACGCGATCGCGCACGGCTGCGGCAACAGGAACGCGCGGCGCTTCGAAAACAAGGCCCACGATCTGTAGAACTTCGCGCAGAGGAAACAGAGACTAACGAAGCACCGATTTCGGACGAAGCGCCTACCGAGTCTGCTCCAGAGCGTTCAAGTTCCCAAGAACGGAACGATGTTATCGCCGAGCGCATGTCACGCCGTGGTGGCGATCGCGATGGCCGACGCCCAGAACGCAGCAGAGAAGAACAGCGTAGCCGCGATGATTCGCGCACTCGCGACGATTCGCGCCGCCGTGAGGAACCACGCCGAGAAGAAACGCCGCGCGAAGTAGTGATAAAACCACGAACTGAAGTTCCCGAAGGATTGACACTTCGTTCCGCGCAAACCACTCCAAAAGTGATCGAGGAACCACGCCGACGCGAGGCACTCCCCCCAAAGCGAACGAACGAACGAACGCCGCGGCCCGAACGCACGCCTGTGGCAATCGCAGCAGGAACCGATGGCGCACACGCGCTCGCATCGAAGCTGGGAATTTCCGTGGTCGTGCCGCTTTTCAACGAGCAGGATTCGCTGCGTGAGCTTACCGCCGCGCTGAAACAGCAACTCATGCGGCTCGCGGGACCGAAATACGAGATCCTCTATATTAACGATGGCTCGACCGACCGTTCCGGCGAGATCTTGCAGGATATTCTCGCTACAAGTTCCCGCGTGAGCGTCATAACGTTCCGGCGCAATCTCGGAAAATCCGCAGCGTTAGCTGCCGGATTTACGGAAGCGCAATATGGTATCGTCATCACCTTAGATGCTGATCTACAGGACGATCCGCAGGAATTCGTCAACCTGATCGGCAAGCTCGCCGAGGGATACGACTTGTCAGCGGCTGGAAAAAGCAGCGCCACGATCCGCATGTCCAAAACAGGGCCGAGCAAATTCTTCAATAAAGTTACCAGTATCTTTAGCGGCATCAAGCTGCACGATTTCAACTGCGGACTCAAAGCCTATCGCAAAGAAGTGACCGAAAGCCTGCAAGTCTATGGCGAACTGCATCGTTTCCTTCCCGCGCTCGCATATTGGCAAGGCTTCCGTGTAACGGAAATCCCGGTTACGCATCATCCGCGCAAATTCGGGAAATCGAAATTCGGTTCCAGCCGATTCTTCAAAGGATTTCTCGATCTGATGAGCATTGTATTCACCAACCGCTATGGCAAACGCCCGCTGCATCTCTTCGGAACCATTGGTACGCTGATGGCCATCGCGGGATTTATTATTGACATTTGGCTTACCGTTCGAATGGGCGCTTGGGCTAACCTCGCTTTCGAATCGCCCGATCCTTCTGCTGGGCTTGCTGCTCATTCTTGGTTGGAGTCCAGCTTATTTCGCTCGGACTCTTAGGCGAGATGATCGTAAAAAATGCGGCATCGAAAGCCACGCTGAACTATCAAAAGGAAAAAGGCAAACCCTCCGCCGAAGCACGGGAACGACATGCTTCCCGAATGAATGCGCGCGGGCCGCGACCACCGCGTACCGGTGCGCCACGACCGGAACGACGATCACCGAGACGCACAGTATAGATCATGAAAAAAGTAGGAGGTAAGAAGTAAGAAAAAATGAATTAGGAAGCTTTTATATGGCTGAAAGTATCGTTCGAGAAAAAAGTTTTAAATTCGCCATTCGAATTATTAAACTATCGAAGTACTTGGTCGATAAAAAAAGAGGATTTGTACTTGCCGATCAAATACTTGCTTCTGGAACTTCTATCTGTGCGAACTTAGAAGAAGCTTTTGCGGCAGTATCGAGAAAGGAATTCATCGCTAAAAATGCTATTTCATACAAGGAAGCTCGTGAAACGCATTACTGGCTCAGGCTTTTGAAGGAAAGCGACATGATCGAAACAAAACTTGCGGATTCATTAATTGCTGATTGCGAAGAACTCTGTAAAATTCTTAGCGCAATTATTAAGTCCACCCGCAACCGCAGTTAATCTACTCGCTCTTTTACTCTTACTCTCTCTACCTCTTACCTCTTACCTCTTACCTCTTACCTCTTACTTTTTGGTGAACTCATTACTCTACAAATCAGATTGTCGGCAGTTTAGAGGCGACATACCCTGCGCGCCGAATAAACGTGAGGGTGTGCATTGCGATGGGTGTCAGCATTACGACGCCGTAACCGAGAATGTCCTCATCATCAAGCTGGGCGCGGCAGGCGATGTGCTGCGTACCACGCCGATCCTCGCGCCGATTCGTAAGCAGCATCCGAACGCGCGTATCTGGTGGCTGACGCATTCGCCGGAGTTGGTTCCCACGTCGCAGGTCGATCGTATTCTCTCCTGGAAATCGGAGAATCTCGAAATTCTTCACGCGCTGCATTTTTCCCGTATTCTCAATCTCGATAAGGATCATTATGCGTGCGCGCTGGCGTCCTCGCTAAACGCCGATGTGAAAGATGGATTTGTCCTCGGTACATTTGGCGAAGCGGAACCTGTGAACGACCGCGCCAAAGCGAAATTCGTTACCGGAATTTTCGATGATGTAAGTCTTCAAAATCACAAAGATTATCCGACGGAACTATTCGAAATGTGCGGATATGAATTCCACGGCGAGGAATACGTCGCTCGATCTGCCGGCGAAGGAAGAATTCCCATTGCTCGATCACACACGGCCCCTCGTCGGACTGAACACCGGCGCGGGCGCGCGCTGGACTTCACGCCTGTGGAGTATCGAAAACTGGGTCGAGCTTGCACAGCGCATTCATGCTTCGGGAAAGAATGTGCTGCTGCTTGGTGGGCCGGATGAAGACGCCCGAAACCGTGAAATTCATCGCAGGACGGATGGCAAAGCGCAGTATATCGGCTATTTTAATCTTCAGCAGTTCGTGGCGCTGATGCAATACTGCGAACTTGTCGTGACGGGCGTTACGATGGGCATGCACCTTGCGATCGCACTAAAGAAAAAAATAGTTCTCATCAATAACATCTTCAATCCCTACGAATTTGGGAATCTCTACGGATTAGGCGAGATCGTGCAGCCGGACGCGCAGTGCTTATGCTTCTTCCGTGGCGAGTGCATTAACCCCGATTACTTTTGCTTGGATAGATTAAGCGTAGAAAAAGTATTTGCTGCACTTAACCGTGTTTCTGTTACCCCCAACGGCAAACACGAGCAGGCACTGCTCGTGATGCCGGGAATGATTACGGTGTAACTGGATCTGTCATTAAAGCTGCGGGCGCGCGCCGTTCCACATTATGCCTAATCTGCGCACCAGGCCGCGCGTGTTTTTCTTTGTGGCGCATCAGTAATTTTTCGAGAACTTTCATCGAGATGTCAATGGCTTTGTGTGTTTCGGCGGAAGATTCTTTGACGGTGAGGGTGTCGCCAGGAACATGGATAATTGCTTCGAAAGTCTTGGTGTGCCCATGTGGCCCTTCCTGATCTACAATAAATTCCGCGCTGACAATAAAGGAATGCTCTCCGTGTGCGAATTTATTCGTGATGTGTTCAAATTCGGCGGTGATGTATTTCTGGATCGCTTCTCGTGCCGCGTCATGGCGGACTTGAATGATGATGTTCATGATAATTACCTCTGATTAATGAATGGGAAATTGTCCTAAAATGGTAACAGGGCAAGGTTGAAATAACGATGGCAATACGAATGAAGGAACGCGTCGGTCTCATAAAAGATAGTGATGCAATTATACTGCCAATAGCTTTTTATGTAACAGTGGTGCATATTTAAATACCTTAAATGAATCGCGCGTCACGGTTCCGTGCCGCTGCGGGGATGCGCCTGATCGTAAACGGATTTCATTCGCTCGACGGTGAGATGCGTGTATCGTTGCGTGGTACGAAGGGATTCGTGTCCTAATATCTCCTTCACCGCGCGAAGATCAGCGCCGTGATCGAGCAAGTGCGTAGCCGTTGTGTGCCGCAGCATGTGCGGGTGGGCGCGGGGCATGTCCGGCTGGTGTGCGAAGGCTTTGGAGACAATATCATACACCATGCGCGGCGTGAGACGCTTGCCGTTTTTTAGGAGAAAGAGCGGCTGCTCGTCTCCACCACCCCCCAACCCCCGCCTTAGAAAGGCGTGGGAGTTTGATAAAGGGTTCTTTCTTTCTGCAAGATATGCTTTTATCGCCTCCACTGCTTTGGTGCCGATGGGAACAATACGCTGCTTCGATCCTTTGCCAAGCACGCGCACGGTGCGCGCGTTGAGATCGAGTTCCGAAAGATCGATCGAGCATAGTTCCGACCGGCGTAACCCACTGGAATAGAGTAGTTCCAGAACGGCTCTGTCGCGCACGGAAAGCGGAGCAAGAGGTTCAGCAACGTCCTCATTTTTTTTCGAAAGAACATCTGCCATCGCACGTTCGCTGACGACATTCGGCAAATTCTTTTCTGCCTTTGGAGTTTTTAATAAACGCGCGGCATTGAATTCAAAAACTCCTTGCTTCACTAAAAATTTTACGAAGGATCGAACGGCTGCCAGTTTGCGTCCGATGGAACTTGCCTTTATCGTCTTGATATTTCCCTTTTGATCCGGGTGAGAAAGCTGTTCAGAAAGCGTATGTAAATACCTTCTGAGCGCATAGAGATCGTCATGGGAACCGGCAAGGACAAGCCGTTCGGATTTCAGGATGCGATAGAGATCGACGAGATCGCCTTCGTAGGCTTCGATGGTTTTCGGGCTTGCTTCGCGCTCATGTTCGAGATATTCGAGGAAACTGCGGAGCCATCGAGGAAAATCGGTATAGAAATCCATAAAGATTCCTGGATAGGTCGGTGCATCTTGCCCGACCAAATAATTAGTGTACCCGCTCGGAGCCGGAGAGCATCACGCGCCCGACGGGCGAATGCGGCGCATCGAAATGGAAGAGCATACTGGTAACGAAATCCTTCACTTCTTCGAGCGAAGCGCTGTGCGCGCCGGACAGCATGATGCGGTCGATCATAAATTCCACATCGGAATCGGTGAGGATTCCAAGCTCGAGCATTTGCAGCATGAATCCGCGCGCCTCTTTTGAGATTACGGAACTTTCGATCTCGTGATACACGCGGAAGCTATCGCTTCCTTTGGAAGCGCCAAGCAAACTCGGTTTTTTACCGAACGGAACTGCGAGAATAAGCGGATCGTCCGAGCCTTGCGAAAATTTATCGATCAGCCAGGAGAACGCGGTGGAAATTTCTATCTCGCTAAACCCGCGATTGGATAGCGGCTTGAGATCGATCTCGGCGAGCGGCTTATCTTCCTTAATTTCGGAAAGAAGAAAGAACACAATTTCCATGATACGCTCACGCCCCGATGCTTCCGCCAAGCCTGACATATTCTGATCGAGTGAGTTATTTGCGTTCATTAACAGCTTCTTAAAATAACAGCGTCACATTCATTTCGAGAATGTAGCTAAATACCAACGCTCCCGAGTTCGCATTTGTTTCCTGCCGGATGGCGTCTTATCCGTGTAGCCCGCCAGGTGCAAAACAGCGTGAATTACGAGATGTATGATCTCCAATTCCGCCGTTCGCTTAAATTTCCGGGCATTTTCCAGCGCGCGTTCTATGCTGATGTAAATTTCGGATTCCAGCAAATCCTCCGTTCGTTCGATCTCGAAAGTTATCACATCCGTCAGATAATCATGCTTCAGCGATGCACGATTGATCTCCAGCAATTCCTCATCCGACATGGAAATGACTGATAGATCGAGACGAATGCCTGACAATTCCGTATCCGCCACAAGCGTGGCGGCCTGCTTTAACTTTGTACGAAGATCGCTCGAAATGGAAAATACTTTTCGAGCGGCAGTAGTCTGAGTTAAGCTAAAGGAACTTCTGGTTAAGTCCATTATAACGTCATTGCGAGGAGAACGAATCGACCGAAGGGAGATTCGCTCGACGAAGCAATCTCATGCAGTACACCAAGGGATTGCTTCGTCGGAATTGCTCCGCTCCGCTTCACAATTCCTCCTCGCAATGACAGTAAAAATTAATTATTCCTCGTTCCGAAACACTTCCGTATGCTCGGCGAAGATCTTGAGCGCAACGGCGGCTCGGAGATCCCCATCGCCCACTTCGGAAAGTTCCATCGGGCCAAGCGCTTCCGAGATATTCATATACACCTGGATCGCGCCGCGCGAGCCGATCGTCAGCACCGATAACTTCCCTTTTGCCGGACGCGAATAGAACGCCGCTTCTTCCGTTGCAGCAAGCAAACGAATTTCTTCGATGCCATGCAATTCTACAATTCCAAGCGCGGAGGTTACGACGACGCAGGCGTCGCCGCCATCTTCGATCAGATTAATTTCCAGCAGCGGACTTTCGCCCGCTACTGCGCCGCCGCCATCGCTGACGGCAGTATGATAAATAAGGATATTCGCCTCGCGCGATGCTAAACCCGTATCGCGGGCGTCCGACATGGCGATACCCTCTAAGGTATCGGCAAGGCGTTCGATCAATTCCGGTCGTAAAAGCATGTATTCTGAACGTACTACCTATCACAGGCAGTTCTCCACTACGAAAATACGGAATAAATGGAGGGGGAATGTCAGAACCTGGATTTGGGGCGATTTCAGAGATTAAGGAGATGGCTGATTGTCATGCCTTAAAATCCGCGTAATCCTTCCAGTAAGAACCATAAAGGGGACTCGCAGGTTTTCTTTTCATGGATAGATCCTTCGAACAAATTCGCACGGAAGTTCTGGAGCTGGACCTTGAAAGTCGGCGGCTGCTCGCAGAAGAGATTGAGCACACCCTCGTGGAAAACGAGACGGAATTCGATGAGGAATGGAGACGGGAGATCAAGCGACGAATCGAGAAGATCGACTGCGGCGAAGCCGCTTTCGTAAGCGAAGAGGAATTTTTTGTCCGTGGACACGCCATGATCGAAGAGGCTAAACGCGCGCAGAAATGACGCTTCATGCTTGTTCCGAGGCCGAAATGGATTATGTGGGCGCAGTCTCTTATTATATCGAAGAAGAGACTCCTCGTACTGCGGAACGATTCTCAAACGCAGTAGCGGATTCCTATCGCGACATCAAGGCCGCTCCCTTTCTCTTTGTCCTGATAAGGATGGCGTTCGGCAAAAACCAATAAAAGGATTCCCGGAACATTCGGTGGCATACCGTGTGCAGGGAGATGTCATTGAAATTATTGCGATTCGCCACCACAAACAAAAGCCGGACTTCTGGCGAAACCGTCTCTAAGCGATCATCTCATCAACACCACCGGCAGCGTTTGCATAGTGGATGATCGGTCATCCACCTGCCCGTTCATCCGGACGAGGCATTCATACCGATCAACGGTCATTGCAAAATAATTAGAAGCGAATGCGCGCTTTGTCCATTCATGCTTACCTCGCACATATAGGCTCCATTAGGCAATCCCGTGGGCTTGATCCAATCAAAAGAATACTCACCGGGTTCAAGTTCGCCCTCGAATACCGAAGATTCAACTCGTCCTATTTGGTCAAATATTTTTACTGTTGCATTCCCCTGCTCAAGCGCCGTAAAGGAAATATTAGTTGTAGTGGAAATCGGATTCGGATAGACGTAGAGTGAATTAATTACTGAGCTTGAATTCAAATTTGATCCGAAATCTGAGAGCGGACGCTCCCAGACACCCAAGCCAGAAGTTCCGTCGAAAAGATAGTTATCGTTCGCCGCGATTTGTCCCCATGTAAAACTGGCAGGTAATCCTTCATCGACAGGAAGCCATTCAGAAGAGCTTTCTAACCAATAGTAGATGGCATTAGAACCTTCGGCAAATATTTTCCCATTCTGAGATAAGAACGTGACATTGGAGTCTTTCAAACCACTACTTTCAGCGTTCCAGGTCATTCCAGAGTCTTTTGAACGAAAAACTCCCTGGCTTGTTGAGACAAATATGCTTCCTTGCATTGCTCCAACAGCATGGACAGTGGATGCAGAAGGAACCTTATTGCTAACGAGAGTCCAATTTACCCCGTAATCAGAAGAACGGTAAATCGTCCCGGATACACTCGCATAAATAATCGTGTCATCAATGCCAAAACCGCCGAGAGATGTATTCAGGTTTACAGAATTCCATGTGGAACCATAATCGGTTGAACGTATTACTCCCATGACATCCGTCTGAGCAAAGATCACCTTTCCAACACTGGCGAGCCCTGATACATATACCGTAACTTGAGTCGAATGACCATCACTATGATAAATTGTATAAGCGGGCAAATCATCCGTAATGTCCTGCCAGTCAGAGCCATTAAGTTTTTGGCTATATAAGTTTTCCTGATTATACATAAGAATGAACGAGTCAACAGTTGCGAGATAAAATATGTTGAGGTAACTACTTTGCATGGCAAGACTCCATATTGAACCGTTATCTGTCGTTTGGTAAAGAATTTGTCCAGCCGCTGCAATGATAATGCTATTACTGGATGCTATATTAACACAGTTGCTGCCCACGATACCATTATTCGCATCATTCCAATTCAAACCCTCGTTAGAGGATCGAAAAACGCCGTTGTTCGTCGCCGCAAAGAGACTTGTTCCTGCTTCCGAAAGTGTAGTAATTGATGTTAATTGACCGCAGCTATCCCATGAAGTCCCATGATCGGTTGTTCGCATTATTTGACTCGAAGTTGCTGCGAAGATACTATTCCCCATTGCAGTGACTGAAATAATCGACCCGTTAAGCTTGTTCGTAACATGCCAGTGTACGCCATAGTCTGTCGAACGGACAACAGCACCGTTGGTTGATCCGACCCATATCTCCGAATCAATAAATGTGAATAATGATAACGGTTGACCAACATTCGTTGAATTCCAGCTTTTGCCAAAATCAGGTGAAAGATACATATTCAACAGGGTGTTGTAATCGCCTTCAAGAATATAATTTCCATGTACTGATAGCACACTAATACTAATCGTCGCCGGAATGTTCGTCCAAGATGCCCCAAAGTCTGTAGAAAAGAATAATCCGTTCCCTGCCGTACCGGCAAACAGCGTATCATCATAAGTGGTCAAAACACTAACATAATAGCTGTTCGACCCGGTCAATGAAGTTGCTCGACTCCAGCTATTGCCGTAATCCGTTGACCGCCATACATCGGTATTCCCATCTTGTACAATGGCGAATAAATCCGTTCCAAGAACCGTTAAGTTGGATGCGTTGGAAACACCATTGCTCAGTGACGTCCAGTTTAACCCCATATTCGTCGATCGAAACACACCCGACCCCGAAGTCCCCGCAAAGATAGTTGTCCCGATAACCGCAAAAGAGGTTACGGTCGGAATGCCCGGCCCATTCGTTTGTACCCACTGCGCACGCAGCCCACACGGCGTCATCACCGCGAGCGTGGCGAAGAGAGTGAATGCAAGAAGCCGTTTCGGAATCATTTACGCTTTGAAAAGCAACGCCGGGCGGCAAAAGTGCCCGCGGGGGAAGGGTAAATCGGAGTGCATAGGTCTGAGCCGGGTTTCGCATGTAATCGCAAGCTCCAGCTTGCGAGCGAATTTCCTGTCCGCAAGCAGGAGCTTGCGGGTACACCGGGCGGGGCCGGGATATTACTTCACATTTATCTTCATTCACTTGGCATTAGTATTGTGAAACAAGGATTTGACTGTTACGTTAGAAATCTTTACCTTGTTTAGTCAGGTCAACGTTAATCAATCACATCACACAAATTTTAATTTAGGAAAGACAGAAACATGTTACGAAAACGCCCCATAATTGCAGCCACATTTTTGGTGGTGCTTGGTTTGGTATTCGGCGCCACGCTCGTTACGGGCTTTGGCGGGTGGAAAGGCATGAGCATCGCCTTTGGCGCGGGTCAGCCGGAGCTTGGCGGCCCGTTGCCGGAGCTACCGAACGATCAGGCGCTTGCCAGCATCAACGGATCGTTCGTTGCTATTTCAAAAGCGGTTCAGCCGACGATCGTGCAGATCAATGTGAAAACCGAAGCGCCGAAAGCCTCGAAAAACGATCAAGGCAGTGACAACAACCCGTTCAAGCATTTTTTCAATTTCGGCAATGGCGATAATGGAAATGGCGACGGTGGCGATTCGCCGTTCCAGTTCGAATTTCCTCAGCCACAGCAAGGGCCGGAAGAAGGCATTGGCTCCGGCGTTATCATTACCAGCGATGGGTATATTCTGACGAATAATCACGTCGTAAAAGATGCTGCGAAAAAAGGCGGCATCTCTGTGATGATGACCGATAAGCGCGTATTCGATGCGCATGTGGTCGGCACCGATCCGACGACAGATCTTGCCGTGATCAAGATCGAAGCATCGAATCTTCCGGTCGCGGCGCTTGGGAATTCGGATGAACTGGCTGTCGGGCAGATCGTGCTGGCGGTTGGAAATCCGTTAGGACTGCAATCAACGGTTACGGAGGGAATTGTTTCCTCGCTTGGTCGTCCGCTCGAAATTTCTGAAGATAAAGATGCCGGTCATTATGGCATTTCGAATTTTATTCAGACGGATGCCGCGATCAATCCGGGTAATTCCGGCGGCGGACTTTTTAATATCAAAGGCGAGGTCATTGGAATTAATTCTGCCATTGCCTCGACGACGGGAATGTTTGCCGGATATGGTTTTGCCATCCCGATCAACATGGCGAAAGGCGTAGCGACCGATCTTATCAAGACCGGAAAAGTGAACCGAGGCTATATTGGCGTGCAGATCGCAAATGTCGATCAAACGATGGCCGAAGCGCTTGGACTTGACCGCCCGCGCGGAGTCCGCGTCGATCAGGTGGTAAAAGGCGGCGCCGGTGAAGCAGCGGGAATCAAACAGAACGATGTTATTCTTTCGGTCGATGGTCATGAAACCGATGCCTCGAACCAACTGCAAGGCTTGATCGGTATGCATCACGCGGGAGATAAAGTTACTCTCCGCATCTGGCGCGATGGCAAGGAAATGGATAAGACCGTGACGCTCAAACCGCGCGATGAGGTCGCAGATAATGAATCGGACGAGAACGCACCCGATCAGGATCAGGAACAGGCAGAGACTGCGAAATCGACGGCTACATTAGATAATATCGGTATGTCCGTTCGCACTGTGACTGCTGACGACAAGGATAAATATCACGTATCGAACGGCGTGGTCATCACGAACATAACGCAGTTTTCAGCCGCGCAAGAAGGCGGCCTTGTACGCGATGTCGTCATCACCGAAGCTGCGCACCAACGCGTAACCGACGCCGGGAACTTCGAGAAGATCATCAAGGAGAACGAGGGTAAAGCGGTAGGCTTGAACATCGTCGATAACAAAGGCGATTCGCATTTCTATGCCATTAAAGTTCCAAGTGAATAAAAGAATAGGCTAAATGAATGCACGAGAGGGACAGGCTGTTTGGTCTGCCCCTCTCCTGTTCTTCTGATTTGGATTGTTCTTTCCCACGCCCGCGTTGATATTGCACCATGCTGATCGTACGATTTCGAAAACTGATGATGCAAGCGGCGATGCTGCTATTTCTGCTCACGGTTTCGCCGGTGTATGCGATCTCGGAGATCGAATCGAAGAGCATTCGTCGCGGCCCGGCTCAGGTGCAAATGGTCGCCACGCGATCACGCCGAAGGGCGCTGGATCGGCGGATGAACCCTTACGTTCCCATTGGATTTTATACCGTTCCCTCACATTACATTTATTATGGAAGTCGGAAAGATCACGTTCTCGCCTAATGGAACGAATGCATATCGGGCGCTGCTCGAAGAGGAACTCTTTCGCGGCGGCGAAACGAAAGGCCGTCTGCGCACCGCGCTGACGATCCTGACCGATATGCTGATCGAACTGAACGCGCTCGAAATTTACTACCAAAAGCCAACGGTAAAATCCATTGTGCCCGCCGAAATAGCTGCGATGCGAGCGAAGATCGAAACCATTAAGCAATTAGTGCATGATTCCATCGGCCTCGAATAATGGCAACCAAAATTTATACGAAAACGGGCGATGACGGCACCACCGGCCTCTTTGGCGGAGGACGTGTCAGGAAGGATTCCCCACGCATCGAAGCGTATGGTACCGTCGATGAACTGGATTCTGTGATCGGCCTTTGCCGCGCACTGCCTGGGAATGATTGGATCGACCCGCTGCTCCAGCAAATTCAGAATAATCTCTTTGTGCTCGGCGCCGATTTGGCTACCCCGCTCGAAACCCGTTCGAACTATAACATTCCCCGCATCACCGAAGAAGATGCAAAGCGATTGGAACTCGCTATCGATGAACATACTGCACAACTTCCGCCGCTCAAACATTTTATTCATCCGGGCGGATGTGAGTTAGCAGCGCGCCTGCATCTGGCCCGCACTGTATGCCGAAGAGCCGAGCGAACGCTCGTCACGCTTGCCGCCGAAGAAGAGATCGGCACATACGATGTGATCTACCTCAATCGTCTATCGGATCTATTGTTCACGCTGGCACGAAGAGCTAATCAGCTTGCCGGTGTGAACGATGTAGAGTGGATTGGGAACTCGTAACGGGGTGGGGGAACTTCACTGTAGCTCCGGTTCGAACAGCCTGACTCGGAGCAGTTCATCCTCTCGAAGCGGCTCGATCTCGGATTCCGATACCAAGAGCACGGCAGCAGTTTCACCAATGGCATTGAAAACTTCCAACGCATAGCCCGGCCCCGAATTCGGACCAGCCTCGATCTGCTCCACGATCGTTGCCACGTCTCCACGCTTCAAATGATGCTTCGGTACATCGACCGTGAGTGCTACTCTCGAAAATAAATCGTACGTCATCGTGCCTCTTTCTTATCAGGAAACAAAGTTACAAAACTCCAAACTCCCGACCATATTTGGAGCCAAATTGTTTTTACAGATAGAATTCGTCCATTCGGACCTCGTAACATCCCGCGTAATACATACAGATTACCCTGCTCTCTTCGTTCCTGAAACATTCCCTTGCCTGGAAGTAGCTGCTCCCGAATATCCCTCATTAACTCCCAATATTCTTCGCGGCTGTACCCAGCCAAAATAAGAAAACGAGACTTGTCGTCAACTAATAACGGCTTTAGATGATAATCACGAATCTTCGCCTCCAAAATAATGGCATCGGCGGGAATGATCATCTATTTAACCGGTTCGAGCTTCTTCTCCTGCCAACTCGTCCAGTATTCTTTCCATTCTGCCGCTTGACCTGCGGGAGCTATTTTTAGCGGATGTTTTGCATCGAGCATCATCGCGTATTCGTTGGTGCGCGTGATGCTTGGATTAGCTTTCAGCGCCTTTGGATGCGGACCGTGATGAATGCCTTGCGGATGCAGCGTCATCATCGCAGCCTTGATATTATCGCGCGAGAAGAAATCGCCATCGTGATAAAACAGCACTTCATCGTAATCGGTATTGCGATGGAAAAATGGAATGCGAAGCGTATCGGGATCTTCTTCAAGCGGACGCGGAAGGAACGAACAGATCACGAAATTCTCGGCGAGAAACGTAGTGTGCGCGCTCGGTGGTAGATGAACGCGCGGCGACATCACCGGGCGAATATCCCGCATGTTAATTTTGAAAACCGTGAGATCGCCTTTCCATCCCACCAGATCGATCGGATCGAAGGGATAGAATATCGAAGTATATTCGCCAAGTCGCTTGATGCGAATTTCATATTCCTTCCCATTGGTATCTTGCTTCTTTTCATACGGAATAAATTCCGGGATCGTAATGGCGGACATATCGTAAAGCGCATGCATTCCAATAAGCCCCTTTTGCTCCGGCGACGGCGGCATGATCTCGGAATGAGCTTCCACGCATACGATGAAAGTATCAGCCCCTCTCTCAGCAGGGAGAGGGGTTGGGGTGAGGCTTCCCGAAGGAACAAAGCGGTACGTCGTCGCTCTGGGAACTACGATATAATCGCCGGCCTCGTAATCGAGCACTCCGAAATCGGTCTCCATCTTTCCCGTGCCTTTATGAATAAAGAACAGCTCGTCGCCATCGGCATTGCGCGAATAAAACGGCGCAGCTTCCGAACGGCGGCTGATCGAAAGAATGAGATCGTCGTTATACAGCACCGGCTCCGACGTACCGCGTGGGTCGGTCATGTCGGACGGTGTAACTTTATCGAGATAAAATGCGTGCGGACGTAAGTTCCCTTCGATGCGCGTCCAGCCCGTCGGCGGATGCGTGTGATAGAGATGTGACACGCGGCCATAGAAGCCTTCACGCCCGTGCTCTTCTTCGAATGATCCTTCCGGCAGTGCAACGTGTGCCTGCCGGGTTGCTTTTCCTTTAACGATCGGCCAGTTCATATCAATTAAGAATTAAAAATTGAGAATTAAGAGTTAAGGAATCGGGCATTATTAACATCTAATGCGTAATTTTACTAAACCCAATCCGCGCGATCAGCGTTCGTGAGTGATAATCATTTTTATAAACCAAAAATGACAGGCAACGATCTCGATTCACTCATCAATACAGATGAACCACTCATCACCGCGCTTTCGAACGCGGCGGCGCTGCTTTATCATTCGATCGAGCGAATTAATTGGTGCGGGTTTTACTTATTCGACGGTGAGAAATTGATGCTCGGTCCATTCGGAGGCAAACCAGCTTGCACAGTGATCGAAATGGGCAAAGGCGTGTGCGGAATGGCTGCTGCGGAACGAAAAATTATCCGCGTAGCGGATGTGAACGAATTCCCCGGTCACATTGCATGCGATCCTGTTTCGCAATCGGAAATAGTTCTTCCAATTGTTCTCAACGATGACCGACTATTCGGTGTACTCGATATTGATGCTCCAATGATAAATAGATTCACTGAAGCAGATGAAAAAGATTTCGAAGAAATAGTAAAAATACTTATTAAAAAAATTGAAGCAATCGACAAATAAAAGTCTCGCCCAAAATCTTATCCCATGAATCTCCCCAAAAATCTCATGAATCTCAGTCGGTGTTATTTCCCCTTCAACACGGCATCGAGTGGGGTTTCAACTTCCACTTTCACCGTGCGGCAATAATAGCGGCCTTCAGGAAGGTGATTATCATACAGCAAATTCGATGGGCCAATGCCTTTCGTGCTGGTGATGGTTGCAGTTGGTTTATCGGCAAGAATGAGATCGCGAACATTAAACGCGCGCGCTTCCGAAAGTTTTTGATTGTGATCGAGTTCCCCAAGATTATCCGTGGAACCGGTGATGGTTGCGGTCGAAGCATCATACAACGACTTCGCAACGAATTGAGCGATCATCCGTTGATTCTGCTGATCGATGGCCGATTGATCGAAATCGAACACAATAAGCGAAAGCCTACTCAGTTCAAATGGATTGACAGATTTCGAAGCCGAGATCGGAACGTGTTGCGAGGAATGCGCGCCATTCGTAGCATCGGCATTGAGCGTGAGCGTAAGGGAATCTTTCAGCCCAAGCGTTTTTGCGAGTGACTCCACTTGCCCATCGCTCGGCTTCCAATCAATAGAGCGTGGCGGCGCGCCGTCACCGGATGTTTCATAGACGGCGTTGCCATGCGAAACAATAGCAAGATGCCAATCTCGAACGCCGATAGAACTCGCGGCCGTAAGTGCAATGGGAATTGTTTTTGGAAGCGCCGATTCCTCACGGAATCGCTCATGGACGATCGGTTTTAATATCTGGTCGTTATTAGATGAAAGTTCCGCGCGACGGTTTTCTTCAAAACCTTCGGGATATTCCGTGCTCGATGGATTTTTTGGAACGTTTGTTGTAGAAATAATAAGCCGCATCGGATCAATGTTCCATGTGCTGACCAAATAATCGCGAACTGCAAAAGCGCGGCGCTGCGCAAGCTCTTTTTCCACATCGTGCATTCCTTCGTTGCTGGATTTGCCCTCTTGCCCATCCGTTGTGCCATTAATAGTAAGGGTCGCTTCGGAATTCGCTCGCATTCGGCTGCCAACTACATTCAGGATCTGGTAATATGATTCCAGCGAGCGATGCGGAAGTTCGCTTTCCTTAAATTGCGCTGCGTTGGTAGGAGAAATCTGTGCAAAACGGTCGGGAATGATCGCACTTGCGCTATCAAAAAAGATATACGGTAGAATGGGGAATGTTTCGGTGACGGTCGTTTCTATAATATGGAATGGTTCGCTCGAAATCGGGGCCACGCTGAGTTTTGGCGCAAGCGCATTCGGGTCTTCGCGCTGCACAATCGGTGGCTTCGCAGGTTTTTCCGGCTGAGGGATCGGTTCTTCCAGCACTTCATTTGCGGAACGGTTCCAACGAATAGCAACACCCAAGCTCACTGAGGAGACACGCCACGGGCGGGTATTCGTCACCTCATTGAGCGGGAAATAATACGAAAGTTCCGGCGATGCTGTAAGGATCGAACCGAATGGAAGCTCATAACCCAAGATACCTCGGATACCAAAAAGCGTCTGTGCGCCTGCGATCGCGCCTGCGCCATCTGTAAGTGTTGTGGAATGATTTTGTGGATAGAGCACGCCTTGCGGCGATACGATGGATTCCGTCTGCGTGTAGGTGACAGATTTTCCAGCAGGAATATCGGCATCGAGATCGGCGGAAACATAAGCTGGAAGTTTCTTAAGCGGCGTAATGCGAAGACCACCGAACAGATCGATATACGCAAGTGTCGCCGAGAACGAATTCAAGCGAGTGTAAGGAACATCCGTGTTCGAATTATTGAGAACCATTTCTGCATCAGTAACAGTCTGACCGAATGTGCCGCCGCGTTCCGCGAAGCCGGCGCCGAATGTCAGATCGAGCCTGCGATAAAAATTAAAGGGCACTTCGCCAAATAGCTGTACCTCAAATCCATTGCCGGAACCATTCGAGAACGTGCCGCATACCGGGCAATCCGCAACGATGAGCGAGCTAGTCTGCTGATAGTTCCTAAGGTAATCCAATCGAAGGCCGGCATGAAAGGGTGAAGAGATTGGATCGGAAGTAACATTCTGCCCATAAGCAGCTGCTCCGGAACCGGCAATGATAACCTGAAGTAAAATTCTGACGAGCGATGTGACTTTCATTCGTTTGATTTTATCGAATCACAACAAACCGCTCGCTTGCTCGGTAATCCCCGGCGCGGAAGAGGATGGAATACGCTCCCGGCGAAAGATTTTGGGAATTGAATCGCACATGATAACTCCCACCCTTGTAGGGTACGGAACCATCCATCGGCTTCAGGATCGACTCGCCAAGGCTATTAATAATATCGAGTTCCGGATTTGAATCTTCCATAAAAGAGAGATCGACTGCAACAACATCCGAAGCGGGATTCGGATGCGCCGGTGAAATCGAATTCGTTCCACCAACAAAGATGAGCGTTGTGATATTGCATTGCGGCCCAACGCTAACGACGCTGGTATCACCCGTCGGGCGCGGCTTGATGAAGAGGATCGAATCGCTCGTGAACTCTCCGGGGATGAGCGTCATCGTTGAGGTAGCGCTATCCGGCACGGTCATCAGGAATTTTACGCGGGCGAATTCCCCGCTATCCACATTCTGCGATCCCGGGAATACAAATCCAAGTGTGCCGGGAACATTAGTAACCACCGCTTGAGCATACGGCGAAGCGACGCTAAGATATTCCAGGGCACGGGCATCATACTCGAGTTTAAATTTCACATCAAGGGGTGTGAGCGGTATCGAGCGGTCGATAAAAATGGGAACTTCAACCGTATCCATGATAAGCCCGCTGATGGAACCCACGGAATCCGTTCCAGAAATATCCGGCGCCATAACCATCTTGAATGGGAATGGCGGCGCGTAGCCAACGCTCATCAGCGTGCCGGTATCGATGGCAAGACACGGCTCGTTCGAATACGCGGTGATCGTTGTATCGAATACGGAGGAATCTCTTGGGCAAAAGGTTACCGTTAACTGCACCGAATCGCCGGGCGCAAGCATCACGGGAAGCAAGGGGGCCGTGACCTTGTGCCATTCCGGTAACGAAAGCGAATCAAAGCGCACCGGGATCACGCCGGTATTATAGACGGTGATGGTTTCATTCTTACAATCCTTCACATCCACGGTATCGAAATTAGTAAGTTTCGTAACTGCGATCATCGGCTGATCTATTTCGACGACGCCATGATCGACGCCGGAAACTATTTCGAAAAAGACGAGCGAATCGCTATCGAAATTGATATTGTCTAACGTGATCGGGAAAATAGCAGACCCTCCTATCACCTTGAATCGCAGCGTGACGATCGTTCCCGCTTCGATATTGACGCCGTTATTCAGCACGATATTAGCGCCATCACTCGTATCGGTTCCCATAACGGAATCCGTGTAGGGAGAAAATCCATTTAATAGTTCCAGTTCCGTAGTATCGTATCCCAAATGGAAAAAGACATCCATATACTCCTGCGGAATATCGCGGCTGAGCATCACGGGAAGGTTCAGCGTATCGCATGTTGTTAACTTAAACGTATCCAATCCAACACGCGCCGTATCGAACGCCATCTGCAATCCAAAGGCCGGCGCAAAACCAGAACCCATCACGAGCACGGTTGTATCGGTGCTGTTGCATGGAAAGACGGTATGAATGAGCATGCGCGCGGTATAAACTTTCGGCGCACGCGGTAAAAAATTAACTTTGATCGAGAACTTTTCACCGCGATGGATGATCCACGGCAGCGGTAAGCCGGTTGAAGCTACGGCCGTGAACACATTCTGATCAGGCTGGAAACTCACATTGTCTATAACGACAGAATCGCCATCGGGATTGGTTTGGACGCCGGGAACTGTAATTACAACGGCTTTCGGCTGCGCGAACGTATCGACGCGCGTAGGTGGGAACTGCACGAGCGTCACGTTCGGCTGAAAATTCATTTCTCGCTCGCCGCTCAGGATCGTCGTGAAGGAATCTTTCCATCCCGGCGTATGCGCGTCGATGTGGAGCGTGTCGATCTTCATCAGATTGGCGTTGATTGCAGGGATGTTAGGACAAAACGTAACATCCAGCGTATCGTATGATAGCGGCGGAATAACGACCGGCAGCGTTTCCGTGCCGGTCGATTGGATATCCCAATGGAACGTGGAAGGCGCGAGCAGCGAAACACCCACGCCATCGATCCACACAGAATCGATCGTGATGGGAATGTTTTGGCTATAATTCGCGAGCGGGATCTGCCGCGTAGCGCAATCGCACGGGCGCACTAATCCATAGTTCATAAAGCTGATCGGCACATCCAGCTTGACGATCTCACCGGTTCCCGTAAGCTCGCCGGAATAGGTATTCACGCATGGCGAATCGACGAGCACGGTAAAGTTCTCGTCATACACGGAATCGGCGGGAGGTTGAAATTCCACGATGAGCCATAAGGAATCGCGCGGGCCAAGCGTTGCTGGGAACGGAGGGTTCGCGCTAATAAATTTGTAGCCATACGGAATGGTAATGCTATCGAGCTTCTCCGAAACATTACTCGCATTTTGCAAGAGGATTGAATCCTGCTTTTGCCAGCCCACTTCCACAACGCCATACGTTGTGAGCGGCGTCACGTAGAGCCGTGGCGCAAGGCTTGTGCCGCGCAGAATAATTTCATACAGTTCCCCATCTGAAAGCGTGACATCGATGAACGCTTGATCAGCGCGGTCGATATTTACATCGTTCGGAGTGTACGTTACGCTAAAGGTAAAGCTATCATTATTTGCGAACGGTCCAGCGGGCAACAGACTCGCCACGCTGAATTTGCCGGTGAGATCGTTCAGCGCGCAACTCGCGATGGTGAGCGATTGGCCCGATATGTTTTGCATCGTGATTGTTCCCGTTTCGGACGAGCAGCCGATCACGCCCGTGAGATCGAGATACGACGGCGTGAACTTAAACGCCTGAAAAATTCCAGTTCCCTGAATGGGAATTGTCTTCACCTCGTAACAGCCTTCATCGAAAATAGCCAGCGTATCGTAATACGTGATCGGCTGGCGCGGGCGAAATTGTATCGTGATCGGCTCGGTCTGGCCGGGATTGATCGCATAGCTTGTGCCCGCAACGATCGTGAACACATCGCCGATCTTCAAGTAGGAATCGATATTTCGGGAACCGGCTCCGCTATCGATGATCTCCGCAGACTGCGTGGCCGTTTTTCCGATCGTTACGTTCCCAAAGTTCACCTGCGGCGTGAGGAAATCGACATCGACGGAATAGCCATCGCCTTTCAGTGCAACCGTTTTTACAATTTCGCATCCATGATACGTTGCGGTAACGGTGAGCGTCCCGTTTACCGGGCCTGGTTGAATTGGTTTGAACAGCGCATACGTAGGCTGGTTTGCGGTGTTGGGCGGAAGATTCAAGGGAAAAGCCATTACTTGCCCGAAAAAAGTGGTGGGATTATAGACTATCGTATCCACGGTTATCGTATCGCTTCCGAGATCGCGATATTCCAAATTTATCGTTCCACTAATGAAACCGGGACAGACCTCGCCGAAATTCATCGAGTCAAGTTCCTTACCGTTCGATTGTAAAATTCCCAGCACATCCTGCACGGTTCCCGAAATGGGAATGATACCGCTTCCGGGACACAATTCGTTACTAAATACGCGCAGCGTATCCAAAAACGTGTGCGTGGAATCGATCAAATTCATTTCAACCGTGAGCGTGATACAATCACCCACCGCCAGCACTTTTGGGAAGAAGAGACCAGGGGAACTCCATGTAAAATGATTGCTATCGAGCGCGATATTGGAGATGGTAACCGCTCCCGGACCGGGATTACAAATGGTAAGCGTTTCGCCGGAGGATGTCGTTGTTTGGCACCCGACATAAAGCGTATCGAGCAGAAGGCGATACCCGGAATAGTTCAACTGCGTCTGCCGAACAATAGTAAGCGGAACTTTAAGAGGATCGCTGCACCGGTTCGTATTTTGTATGGCAATGCCAGCTACAACCGGCCCGATCAGATCCGTATGAAAATGAACGCTGAACGTAACCGGCACACCTTGCACGAGCGAAATAGCATTCGTTGAAAGCGTAAATAATCCTTTATCTGCGCCATATAGACTGAGCGAAACGTTATCGCCACAAATGGAAGTATCGGTAAGTATGAATGTAAAATCCGTATCCTGCGTACAAACAATAGTCTCATTTATTAGCGCGGGTTGTGCTGAATAATTAAGCGGGATCGTCCTGTTGCTGGAATCGCACGCCGCGCCGCTTCGCATTAAACCGAAATGACGGTTCCCAGTCGCGTCACATAATATCTGGCCGGATGGCGCTTCGTTACAGCGATAATACAGCACGAGTCCCGGCTCGTTTCCTGCCAGCGATTGGAACCGCCGGCACGCGATCTGGTCCGCGCTTAGGGATTGATTCCAGAGCCGCACTTCATCTATTTGTCCTAAAAATGTTCGGTTCGTAGCTTGGTTATCGTAGAGTCCGTTGCAACTACCGATCTGTAATGGCAATACCGGGTCTTCCGGAACATGAAGTTTGGTGAGCGGGTACAGCGGGTTCGTTGCCGTAGCTACGAGCGCACCATCGAGATAAATTCGCGCGGCGGTCGATGCTGCGTCCCATTCGGCGGCAACGTGTCGCCAGCCGTTCGTATAGAGATCGGGAACATTTGCGATAGCTGTGGTATTTTCGCTATCGCCGGTGAGGGAACCATTGGAAAGCGCGAAAAAAATTTGGTTGTTTTGAATATAGAGCACCCACTGATCGTTCACCCCCACGTTCGGCCCCCAGAGTCCGGCAATATATTGAATGTCGCCCGGCTGCTGCTGTGGCAATATCCACGCTTCGAACGTCATTGCAGTTCCCAGATCGTCGAGGAGGTAGGAGGTATCGACATCCACATATTGCGCGCCCTTGCCATTCGTAACGGAAATAGTTAACGCGTTGCCGACACATTCTTTTTCGCTATCGCATGGTGCAGGAAATTGTGCGCGGGCATTCGAAATGATGAATGATGAATGTAGAATGATGAAAAGGGAGAAAAGTATTGTGCGTTTCATCATTCTGCATTCATCATTCATTATTGCCCCAAATTATCGAATTACTTCCACTACTTTCGCGGTGCGCGCGGTTCCGGAGCGCATGGAAAGCAGATATGGGCCGGAGGACACATTCATGGTGAGTGGAATAGTATAGCTGCCCGCATCTAAACTTCGCGCAAGGATGTGTTGCACATTCGTTCCATCCATCGAAGCCAGTTCGATCACCGTGTATGCGCTGGCGGGAACTTCAATAGAGATGTTCGCGCTCGATGCCATCGGATTGGGATAGACCGATAACGAAAGCGCGATCGGAACAGATGGGCTTACGCCCGAAGCTGATTTTATCAAGCCCACGAGCGGTTGAACGCCGGCGCTCTGATCCTGAAGCACGGTCTGCGCATCCGTGAGCGAAAGACCGAACCAATCGGTAAGCAGCGTGGAATATGCATCTCGGAAATCGAAATTCTTTACGAGATCGCCGTTATTATCGAGATTGGTAAGGCTGCACGCGTCGCCAAAAACGCCGCCATTGATCTGCGTACCGAACGCGAACTGCACCGACGCCGCGCCGTGATCCGTTCCCCAACTTCCGTTATCGTGCGGACGCCGTCCGAACTCGCTCACCGTAAATCCAACGACACGATCGGATACTTTCGGCCCCACCGTGTCGAGCTGGATCATATCGGATTGAAATTGCGCGATAGCATCCGCTACTTGGCCGAGGAGTGCCGTGTGCGCGCCGCTTGCATGGGTCGGATCGCCGCCATCTACTTCATTGATATGAAAATCGAAACCGCCGGTTCCCACGACATACACGCTCGTATTCAACCCACCGGCAATAAGCGCAGCCACGGTTTGCATTTGTCCAGCAAAACCATCGGCGCCATACGTTCCTTTGAGCAATTTACTTCCTGTCGCATAAGCGCTTTTTACGCGCGTAGCATACGTGTTCGACATCTGCGCCACCGATTGCACAAACGCATATTCCGTCGCATAACGAGTTCCCGATGCGTTGTCGTCCAGCGCATCGTCGGTGGAACTTAGTCCGCCGGATTGCAAGCTCGGATTATCCACGACAATTCCCATGTTCGAATTCGTACCCATCAGCGCGAGCGAAAACCCGCCAAGATTGATCGCAAGCGGATCGGGCGGAAGCGTCGTGGGAAAATTCGGATTTTGTTCTTCCAGATACCTTCCCAACCAGCCCGTCGTAAGCGAGGTGTTCGAATCCTGTGGAACGATACCGGAGAGCCAAATATCGGTCGAGTAAAAATGCGAAAGATTCGGCGTGTCGTAACCGATGCCCTGAATTACGGCCAGCGAGCCGCTCTGGAACATTTGGAACAGACCACCCTTATTCCCATTTGCAAGTCCGGGATTGAAATAAATTCCCCCGTAATTGAACTTGCTGAGCGCCGACTGCGCGATACCGATATTCGGGCGCAGCGCGTAATACGTATCGTCATCGGCGGGGATAATGGTATTCAACCCGTCATTGCCGCCAAATAGCTGGACGAGAATAAGAATGTTGCTATTCGCGCCCTGCGTCTTCATCTGACCGAGCAGCTTCACGGGCGTCGAAGGCCGAGCATACGTTTTGCCTAACAGCACCGGCGCCATCGCCGCTGATGCGAGTGAGCTTTGGAGAAAGGTTCTTCGTTTCATGTTCTGTAGTGAGTACCGATTAATGTAGCGCAAACTTTAGTTTGCGATCCGTTGGAGGAATCGCAAACTAAAGTTTGCGCTACATTACTCAGCATAATTCAAAATCCGGCAATGCAATAATATAATTGAGTAAACTTCTGATATTGGCAGCGAGCGTCGAGGTGGAACCATTCAAAACGGTCGGCCACTGGCCGTCGTTGGTGTTGGTTCCTAAAAGCTGGTAGGTGAAGTTCGTTGCGCGCGTCGTGGAAAGCGGACGTGGCATCAAAAGTTGGCCGATGGCTACGGAAAGCTGTGTCACATCCGAATACGTTGCGCTTGGGAATTGTTTGATGAATGCAATCGCGTCGTCGTCGCTTAATGCTTGAATGGCGGCGGCAGCTTGCGTGCCACGCAGCGGATAGGTGCTTGTCGTAAGCCAATCCTCGTAGCCCGGCCATCCCGATACATTCGGCGGCTGGAAGAACTGCTCGCCATCGTTCGTCATGCTTCCATCGATAGAAACGCTCGTCGAAATTTGCCGCGCTAACCCGATCACATATTCTGCCGGCGTTTTATTCTGGCAGCCGATATTAGTATTATCGAAAAAATGTGCGGATTTCAGCAGCGTGGTTATGACGGGTTTTATTTCCCAATTATTTTGTATGAAAAGAGCGGCCAATTCGCTGATGACGGTTTGCTCCGTTGGGTCGCTGGTATCGGTATCGCTATAGATGAAAAATTGATAGATCTTCGTGCAAATGAAGGTAGCGATCGCGCTCGTAGTTACGCCATTCGTCGTACTCATGGTCTGCGTAAAGAGCGTATCGATCATCTTATTGATCTCGTTCGTTTGAACGAGCGTCTGCGTATTCTGCGCTGTACTTATTGCAGGAAAATCTGTCTCTAAATATGTTTTATCTCCCGTATCGTGATCGGGAGGATTGAAATAGGTTTGGAATATCCCATTGGGATCTTCTTCTTGCGCAAATTGTGAAGCTTTCCCATCCCGTCAAGATACGCGCGCCGGCGGCTACGTCCGCTTCGGTATAGCCGCCGTTAATTCCGCAGGTGAATAGCTCCATCAGTTCCCGCGCATAGTTCTCGTTCGGCGCGCTGGCGACGTTTAGATTCCCGCCGAGATAGACGAGCATCGCGCCATCGAGCGTAACGGCCTTCACTAAGTCCTGAAAATTCCCAAGCGCGTTCGCGCGGAATAGCTGATTTTGAATGTACAGCAACTGCGCGACATCGTAGGTGGTATTGCCCAGATCGAATGCGCTCGTAAAATGACCGCTCCAAAATGCGACCATTTTTTCCTGAATGGAATTCGTAGCCGCAACCTGAAGACCTTCCCACCACGCGCGAAGAGCACCAGCATCGGAGGCAAGTGCTGCGAGATAAGTACCTTGAAGCGTTACGTTCGAGGTGCTATTGGGATCCTGCTCTGCGGTAGTAGCCATCCCCGGCGCAGTTGGCGTACTCGTTGCGTTCAACAAGAGATCAACGGCATCGCCGGGATCGCCGAGCGTAACAAGCGCTTCGATGTCCGACCACGTCGGAGCCATCATGGTGCGGCGCAGGAGATGTCCGGCGAGATATTCGTTCCACGGGTTACTTGCGTCCGGCACGAACGCCGCAAGCGGATCGGATAACGTATTGAAATGACGCTTTCCGTTTCCGGGAGTGGGGTTCCCAGTGGAAGATGGAATGAGCGATGTTAAAAAACTACGGCGGCTAAGGGTTGAGGTCATGGCAGCATCCGATTATTTTGGCAGGCAAAGTTCGCAATGTAAAACCACTTATCGGCTAATACATTCCACCGCCCGACTTAGGATGAACACACGCCTTCCGGCAAAATCACATCACACACATTCGGGCGTGGCAAGAAAAACGGGTTGAACCGTTCTGGCAAACTAATTTACATGGGGCTTTCAGCCGCGAGATCAATCGTACGCAGCGACCGACGGGCGTTCTTCGGCCAGATCCAACTCGCTGAGATAAACTTCCAGCGTGCGCTCGAGCAAACGGATCTCGTTGATATCGAGTGCAAGATAAATGGGGTCGCGCTCCTGGGTGCGTTGGGCATCCCGGAGCTTTTGGCTGAGTGTCATCAAACGATCGAGTGTTGCAATCATTTTTTCTCCTAAAAAATGCTTTGGTTCGGCTCATCCACAAGATATTAACATCCCATGAACGAATTTTGGTGGACAAATATACGACAATTTTAACGAAAAGTCAAGTGGTAAGTTCAAAATAGTATATTAAATCGTAAATTATTATCCACAAGCTTTCTTAAAGATGTGAGTTATTAACATTTTAACATTATGTGGGTCATCGAGGAGCGTTAATAATGGGTAGTGGTGCATTTTAGTTAATCCTGTCATTCTGAGCGGAGCAAAAACGCAGTCCGCCCCAGCGGACTGCGTTTTTGCGGAGTCGAAGAATCTCAGTAGATTTGCCTCTGAGCCAAACTACATGAGATCCTTCGACTCCGTTCTTCCTCCCTCCGGTCGGAAGAACTCCGCTCAGGATGACATGATAAAATAGGCTGGATGGAAATACATTTTGCAATGTGCTGCCAAAGATAAATTATTCTTTCCGGCAACCGCCACGCGGAATTTATGGTTTTGAAGTTGGAGTAATTACAAAACCTGCTATCGCACCACCCCACCCGCCGATCGCAAAAACTTTTTTGATGCTACGATCTCAACGATGTCCTTCTATTGCGCCTATCGTTTTGGCGATGGTGTTTGTGTCCGTAATTTTTTCGGGATGTTTTTTCTCGCATGTCGAAAACCCGATCACGCGCACCGAAACCGATTACTATACCATCACCGACCGTGACACCAATACGCACGAGATCGTGCGCAACGCGCCGGGAACCTCGCAGGATAACGGAGTCGTCTTTCCATCTTCGCGCGAGACGGAGATCTATCACAACACGCTCTCGCACGATTCCACGCACGACCGACCGTATCCGAATTTTCTCCGCGCCGGTGGTTTGGAAACTGCCGGACTTATTGGTTCCTCGTCTTCCAATGGACTGGGGCCGGGATTGTTCGGTATCTTCGCGCTCTTCAATAGCAATCAGATCCTTTCTAACGACAGCACTACTGCGAGCGGTACCCTGTATCGACCTACGAGTCCCGCCAATCCTCAGAATTCGAACGGGAGCCAGTTGTTCAAAGGGGAACTGATTCGCGTTATGCCGTATGAGTATTGGCTTCGCTGGTTCAACGATGCGCCCAACTGGACACTCGGGTGGAGCGCTTTGGAACTCATCGCTAAGGACGAGAACCGAGCAAACTGGCTTACCAGCTTCGGCACGAACATCTATCTTCGCCGCCGCATTTTCCTCAGCGATCAAATTCCGTATCTTATTTTCGCGCCATTTGTCGGCGTGGGCGTTTATCCATCGGGATATATCAATGCCGGCGGTGAGTTGCAGCTTGGCTCGCTCGCGGGAATGAATCTGCGCGCCTACGCCGGTTTTGTCGATGGATTCACCAGTTGGACGAACCCGACCGTCAATGTTGCCTTCCCCTATTTTGCGCTCGGCATTAGCGTGCTCGATTTCACCAACATGGCCCAAGAAACGGAGCGCGAGTGGAAGTATTACACGCATACCGGGATCGACGTCAATATTTTAGAAGCAACGTGGATGGCGACCTCGCAAAAATACACGAGCATCTGGCAGGATTCCACGCTTCCGCTGAACGCGATGCAAATAAAATTGGCGACGGTAGAAATTCCGCTGCCGTTCGGGAATTATCATTTCTGGGCGGGAACTTCACTAATCAATTGGATGGGGATGGGATTCCAGAATCAGGCGCTTGGCGTGCTGCCGCTTCGCGTGGGTTACCGGCACTATCTGTTCGGCGAGGATCTCATGATCGAGCCGTTCATCGAATATAATTATTATCCCTCAAACGTGCTGAACATCGGCGCGCAGCTCAAGCTCGATACCTGGTCGCATGAAAATGTCGGAATCACGCTTGGCTATGCGGTCGGCGGGCCGGGATCGTTCTCGCCGCAGATATTTAATACGGGCGCGCCGGCACAGTCATCGAATATCAGCACGGCCTATCTGGGGTTTTCGCTCTTTCTCGGCGATTGGGATGAGTCGCCGGAAGCCGTCCGCGCGGAGCATGCTTCCAAATCCGATCCCTGGAGCGGCCATTGAAACGCGCACTATATTGTATCGGACTGCTCGCCATCCTTGCAATAGCAGGATGCCATCCCTACGAATTTTCGATGGGCGGGCCGCATGTGGTAAGCTGTGAAATTCTCACTTCGTTAAAAGGCGTCGATCACAACCAGGATGAAACAACCTTGCGCGATACCGCTGCGATCGATCTCAGTTATTATGGCGCGACGCAATATCATCTCAAGATGGGTATGCTGCTGGTGCATGGGGAAGGATTCCGAATTCTCATTCGGCCTGTTGTGGAATATCGAGATGTAAAAGATTCCGGCATTATTATAACAGCAACTCCCTCTGGCGTGACACTCGATTCGGGACATCACCAGTTTCTCGCACGGCCAGATGTAAAGGTTATTCCAAATCAGCTCGTGCATATCGCGCTGATGTCGGAAAATAACTACATGCAAATAGTTTTCGATTGCGATACCATCTATCGCGGATGGACGAAGCTGAAAGAATCGGATGATGTCGTCGTACAAGCTCTTCAGGGAAGTGAAGTGCAAGTTATTCAACCCGATTGGGACGATTTGCCGGGGAGAGAAAAATAGCAGGTCGAAAGTGTAGAACTCGCTAAATAAACGTCGGGCACTGGGACAGCTAATGAGCCGTTCTACTCATCATGCATACTTACAGCACGGAAGCCACTATCAATAATGATGGGAAGATTGTGCTCTCTCTTCCTTTTAAGAAAGGTGAGAAGGTTGCCGTTGTCGTTACGCCGTTCAAAGAGGTTCAAGAAACACTCGATGAAGAAGCATGGATGCGCTTAGGCCTCGAACACTTTTTTAAAGATGATGCCGAAGGCGATGCCGCTTACGATCTTCTTTGATTGAATGGAAACCTACCGTTTCGGCGATATTGTCCTCGTAGATTTTCCGTTCGCGGATCGAAACGCCGAGAAGCGTCGTCCGGGTTTGGTGCTCGCGCAAGATTCACACGGCGATCTGCTTGTCGCGCGAATCACAAGCAAAAGCGTGGAACTTCCAACCGATATTGTACTCGCGGATTGGAAATCTGCCGGTCTTAACATCCCTTCGAATGTCCGGCTACTAAAATTAGCGACCACCCATCAATCGTATGTGTTGCGAAGGATTGGAAAATCTTCAGCAAACGATCGGCAAACAGCAATTCATGTGCTTCGGAAATTTCTCGATTCACTCTGAGAAAAAAAAGTGCGTTCCAAACGAACGATCACATCGCACCCAACTCCGCCGTAACGCCTTGCAGAATCGCCGCTGCCTTCTTAACGGCGCGGATCAGATCGATGGTTGCAACATTCGCTTGATAGCCATCCTTGCGGCGAAGCGCAACGCTGAGCGCAGGAAGTTCCAGATCGGCGTAGCCATTATCGGGATCGGCAAGGACGAGCATATTCCGTTCCCATTTATCGAAGAAGAGTCCTTTCGGCGCAAGGAACGCAAAGCCCACCTCTCGCAACGCTTGGTTTATGGAATCCGCTATCGCAGCGTTCGCAATGTTCGCGGAAACGGCGAGATATTTTTTATCGCGGACTTCCGCATACGATCTACTTAATATAGTAAAGGAGTCGATAACATTTTCGAGCGGTTCGAATCCGGAAGAATCGTGGAAGTTTTTCATGGCAAGCGTTTTTGCGTGATGCACGGCTGTCGTTAACCACGTTCCCAGCGCGGTAAAATCGAATGGAAGTATATCGGCATTAGCAAGGCGCATGGCTTCGACCGCCGCGAATTGCGAAGACGCTGCATGATAACGAAAAGACGAATCGCCATAATGCATCGTCCATCCGATGTTATCGTGATTGGAATGATATTGCCCGAACGGCCCGCCAAAGCCATGTTCCAACGATGGAATTCCGAGGTGATTGTAAAACGGCGAGAAATCGCTACCACCGCCAAGCAATCCGATCTCCGGTTGTGTAGTTCCACCATTTTTGTTAGCGTCTTCCATCCATTTATTATAAACAGGGTTCCCACTTCCATCCAAAACGGATCTACTCACATCATACACCAATGATCGCAGCGATGGATCGGCGCCTGCCGAGAATGAAGTTCCCGTCGCGCATTCATCTTGATTGATGTACGCAATGGCTTTCGCTCCCAATTCTTTTTCTAATTGCTCGACCCATTCCGTCGAGCCGATGAGTCCCCATTCTTCCGCGTCCCACGTTACGAACAGCACAGATCGCTTCGGGCGAATTCCCTCTTTCTGTAATTTGGCAAATGCTTCCGCCGCCGCAACGGAACTTGCACAGCCCGCAGCGTTATCTTCCGTTCCATAGCACCACGCGTCGCGATGGCCACCGATGATAACCCACTCGTCCGGCCACGTGGAACCCTCGACAGTCGCAACGGTATTCCAAATTGGCTTTAGACCAGTATCGCACTCCACATTCAACTTCACACGCACGGGCGCATCATTTGCGCCTTCGATATGATAGCGAAATGCAAGCCCCCCTTGCCATGACTCGTTCGGAATATCATGCCCCTGCATGGTGCTGAGAATCTCCTGCGCGATACCATACGAAATAGGAATGACGGGAATTTTTGGAGTGGCATACATCGAGTCGGTGGGAACGCGATGCGCGCCGGGAACCGAGGCGTAGCCGGGGGTGGTCGGGTCGCCGTGGCCATTATAGATACTTCCGCGCTGCACACCGCCGCTTGAACGCATCGGCCCAACGGGAAACACATCGCCTTCGTCATACCCATCGCCGGAGGGATCGGAATAAATGATAAGACCTGCCGCGCCATGCAATTCTGCAAGCTGCGCTTTGATGCCGCGGTAACTTTTCCCATACCGCGCGATCGCAATCTTCCCTTTTACATCGATATGCAAACTATCGAGAATGTGATAATCCTCGTGAAGTCCGTAATTCACATAGACGACATCACCCGACACCGTTCCCGATGCAGAATAACCATTCACCCAGGGATATTCTTTATCGCTTGGGTCGAACGCGGTTTTATCTTCGTGCAGATCGAATGTTTTCTGCATCGGAGCAAGCATTTCTAACGAAGAACTTTTCGCAAGCGGAATATCGACTTCATAAGGATAGACTTTCGTAGATAGTCCCGCTTTTTTCCAGCGATTTATGACGTAATCCCGCGTCACCACTTGCTCCGGAGTTCCGGCAACGTGAACTTTTTTGCTGATCGCGGTGACGATAGCGCGCAGCGAATCGGGCTCAATCGCATCGGTAAGTTTTTTTTCGATCACACGTTCGGCCTTTTCGTGATCGGGGCTAAAGCCCGTCATTTGGGCGCGGGAACTCGTAGTAAAAAACACTGTCAATACCAACAGCAGTATAACTCTAACCGCGTTCAACATGTCATGCTGAGCGGAGTTCATCCCGACGAAGGAGGGATGAACGGAGTCGAAGGATCTCGTGGAATCGCATGAGATTCTTCGACTTCGCACCATTCCGCTTTCGCGGAATGGTGCTACTTTCAGAATGACATGCATAAGTAATTGGAGACTTCTAAAAAATCAGAAAGAACTATTTAATCGTAACCAGCTTGGAGGAATGCGTTTTGGCCTTCGTTTTCTGGTCGGTCACTTCCAAGCGCAGGACGTAGGAACCTTTATCCATTTTTTTACCGACGTCGTCTTTTTCATCGAACGCGGTTTCGTAATAGCCGGGAGTTTTCACGGCTTCGAATGGGAAGTTTCTTACCACTTTGCCCATCATGTTTTCGAGCGTAAGGTGAACCGTTCCCATTGTTTTCAATCCAAAATTAAACGTCCACAGATGCTTTTTATGCTTGACGTCCGAAAGTCCGGTCTCGTTCGGGATGGGCACGACGCTCGGCGGCGCAACGCCTTTGCCGGAGATCTTCAAGGGAACGGTATCGCCCTGAAAAATAGCGAGCACCTGTGTCTGATACGGACGAACTTCATCCGCTTTGAAGCAGACATTCATATAGAATGTGGAGTTCGCGGCGACCGTCATCGGCATCATCTCTTTGGTGGGCGAGGTGACGTAAAAATGCTTGGGATCGAGCGAGCGAAGTTCCGTCAGCAGGCGCGGATGATCGGTGGTGTTATCGAGCGCCACGTTGACGCAATTTTCGATTCCCGTGCTTTGCGGCGCAAACGTAAGCTCGCCGCGCTCGAACGCAAGCGAGCCGCCATCGTGACCAAGCGGGATAGGCTGCGGCGTGTGCTCGAACTGCGCGAGCGCCGGACGTGAAACGAATACAAACGCCAAAACAAGGAACGAGGGAAATATGCTCTTCAAAATCATGCCGAGGTAAACGATGGGGACAGGCGCTCGGTTCGGGGATGACATTACAGAGCGTCCGGCGCGCGGGATGCCCGAGAGGGCGGGCATCCCGCGGCGGAAGCATTGCTCCAAGGGATGGCATCGTTGCCGATGGTGCCCTCGTTGCTAACGCGCGCTCATTGTGTTGGTTTGCAAATTGCCAGCGCGAGGTCACTCGTCTGATGCGTCCTGGAGGAGGATTGGCATTTCCGAGCATGGCTCGCGTGGCAAACCTGTTCTGGTACTGTATGTCTTGACCAAAAACATTACGTGCCAGCTACATTAGAAAGAACTTGCGTCGCGGAGTTTTGTTACAGGTCTTTCGAAAAAAATATGAAGTTTGAAGTATGAAGTATGAAAATGGGGGTCAAAATCGAAAAAAGAGGTGGGTATTTCGCCTTTCGTATTTCATTTTTTGCCTTTTCTTAGTTGCCGGTTGCAATAAGAAAAAGGAAGCAGAACCGCAGGCCGATACCGCTGCCGCCGCGCCGACCATCCCGCCAATTCCCGGATTGCCGGTGCCCGCATTCAATGCCGACCGCGCATTTGCCGATATGAAAACGCAGGTGGCGTATGGCCCGCGCGTTCCGAATACTGGCCCTCACGAAAAAGAGGTGCATTGGCTGTACGATCAGCTTATCACCTGCACGCAAAATGTCGATGTGCAGGCGTTTGCGGATTCCGGCTACGGCGAAACGCTGCATCTCACGAACGTGATCGCATCGTTCAATCCAACGGCGACGTGGCGAGTGCTTATTCTCACGCATTTCGATTCGCGTCCGTGGGCCGATGAAGATCCTGATTCGAGCAATCGCAAAAAGCCCGTTCCCGCTGCGAACGATGGTGCATCCGGCGTGGGCGTGATGATGGAACTTGCGCGACAAATGAAAGATCATCCGCCGCCCATCGGAGTGGATCTGTTTTTCGACGATGGCGAGGATTATGGGAAGGATAAGGTCGATGGCGACAATCATTTTTTCCTCGGCGTGAAACATTTTATTCACACGAAGCCCGATGGTTATGCTCCTCGGTTCGCTATTCTGCTCGATATGGTCGGCGATACGAACGCGTATTTCATTCCCGAAACGAGTTCCGAACAATCTGCATCGGTCTATGTTGACGAAATTTGGAATACGGCGAAAACGCTTGGCCTCAGTCATTTTCACACCGATCGCCGCACTTCTATTGATGACGATCATCTACCGCTTATCGAGGCCGGCATTCCATCGGTCGATATCATAGACGGCGATCTCGTCGGACATATATCCGCCGACCCCAACCGTAAATACTGGCACACGCTCGACGATCTGCCAAAGCATATCTCGCGCGAAACGATGGATGAAGTGGGACGCTTGATGCTCACGCTGATCTATCAACAGTTGCCGCAAGACGTTCCCAAACTGTGATGTCTTTATTCCATTGTCATTGCGTCTATTATTAAAATGTCATTGCGAGGAGAGCGTGAGAGGCAATAACCTCTCACGCTCGACGAAGCAATCCCATGCAGTACTCCGAGAAATTGCTTCGTCGAGCCTGACTCCCTCCGGTCGTCAGGCTCTCCTCGCAATGACGATTCTAAAATAGAATGACCATGAAAAGTGAATACGTATCGCTTCAATTCGATGTCAATGCGGAAGATCAAGTATTGCTCGAAGGATTTTTTCTCACGCACTCCACCTTTGCCGGAGCGCAGGAGCACGACGATGGAACGGTAACTTTTTATATCCCTGTCTCCGAATGGAATGAAGCGTTCGAAGAACGCATTCAAACATTTTGCGCAGAACACGCGGATGTAGAATACCTCGGCGCAGAAACCATCGAAGACCGCGATTGGAACGCCGAATGGGAAGCAACGATCCTGCCGGTGCGTGCAACGCCGGACCTTGTCATCACGCCATCCTGGAAAATGGATGATGCAAAAATGCTGGGAGCGAAATATATCATCACGATCGATCCCAAGATGAGTTTCGGAACCGGACATCACGAAACAACGCGGCTGTGTCTCGCTGCGATGGAATCGCTTGAGATGAATGAGCGCACCGTGCTCGATATTGGAACGGGTTCCGGCGTGCTGGCGATCTACGCGCTGCTGCGCGGCGCAAAACATGCCGTGGGAATCGACACCGATCATTGGGCGATCGAGAACACGATCGAAAACAGGGAACGGAATTATATTACCGAAGAGCGATTCGAGATTCAGCAGGGAACTGTTGATATTATTGAAGATAGTGCCCACTTCGAAATTATTCTCGCCAACATTCATCGGAATATCCTTTTGGAGATCGCGGAACAGATTCATTCCCATTCGACGAGCAATGCGTATGTGATCCTTTCCGGTATTCTCATGTACGATTCCGAAGAAATTCTGGCGGCGTATGAAAAAGCGAAGTTCCAATTCGTGCGGGAACTGAAGGAAAACGAATGGGCGTGTTTGATCTTCCGAACATGAGAGTTGCCGCACTCGATATTGGAACGAACACCGTGCTGCTTCTCATCGCGGATGTGAATGGTGGAGCGTTCCGCGTCCTCCACGACAACCACGCCATCGCGCGCCTCGGCGAGGGCGTTGACCGCACGCACCGCATTAGCGATGCCGCTTATGCGCGGTTCATTTCCATTCTTCGTGAGCATCAAAGAACGATAGTGGAGTTCCACTGCGACCGTATCATTGCCTGTGCCACCAGCGCCATGCGCGATGCCGAGAACCGTGATGAAATTATCGAACGCACAAAGCGCGATACGGGAATTAAAATTGAAATTCTGAGCGGCGATGACGAAGCGCGGCTCACCTATCGCGGCGCAGTTGTGGGAATGACCCCTCCCCAGCCCTCCCCTTCGCAAGGGGAGGGAGCAATGACTGTTGTTGATATTGGCGGAGGAAGCACGGAAATTTCTGTCGGGACGGGCGATATGTTTGAGAGCGGCGTTAGTCTCGATATTGGCGCGGTGCGAATTACGGAACGATTTTTTACGATGAATCCGATCTCGCAGGAAGCAAGGGAATCCGCTAAGAACTTTATTCGTGAAGCGCTCGACCACCCCCCAACCCCCTCCTTCTCCTTAAGGAGTGGGAGTATGCTTATCGCAGTTGCCGGAACGCCGACAACCTTAGCGGCGATGCATCAGAACCTGCAAGCATTCGATGCGAAGAAAGTGCATGGCTACATTCTGCATCGGCAAGCGATCGGGGAAATGCTGGAGATTCTTTTCAGCGTGAGTGCGGCGGAACTTCTCGAACGGTTCCCAGCCGTCAACAAAGCGCGCGCGGATATTTTGCCGGCGGGAACGCTTATTCTCGCCGAAGTAATGGATCATCTCGGAGCAGAGCAAATTACCGTGAGCACGCAAGGATTGAGATATGGGATAGCACTGGAACCTGGATTACGCTGATTATTTGGGAAGATTACGCTGATTTTTAGGAGGGATAAATTGTCATTCCCGCGAAAGGCGCATGATCGGTCTTGCGCTGGGAATCCAGTTTTCGCGTTACCGGAATCTCAAGGCCTGGGGTCCCCGCTTTCGCGAGAATGACATTGATGCTAAGGAAGCACCACCATCGCCCGCGTGGCGGACTGCCCGCCGCTCTCCAACCGATAGAAATACACGCAAAAAATGGATTTCATGCACCCGCCCGGAAAATGTGTTATATTTGCATTCGAGAGAGGGTTACTGATGCCAATTCCGACACCAGCAATTGCTTTCATTCACAAGCCGCGAGCGAGGGAATGATACTAAGCACACGGCGTAACTTATTGAGAATATGGTAGTTAACAAGAAAAAACTTGGGGGGGGGGGGGGGGCAACATTAGCCGCCGCTCTTTTCGTAATGCTTCTTTTCGTGGGTAATGTGAGGGCGCAAAATTCTTGCCCCGCATCGGGCTTGCCGCCAGGCTGTTCTTGGGGGAATAGCAATGGCGGGTTCAATGTAACCATACCCGGCACATCCTGCACGGTACAGATCATATACTGCTACGTGTGTTGCAGCGGAACTAATTACTTCTACATTTCTAGCATGACTGTGCTGAGTTCAGCCTGCGACGATGTAGATCCCCAATTGATGGAAAACGCTGCGGCTGCGTATTTTTATAGCGGTGCGATACTGGAGGGCACATGCCAGCCACCGCCGTGTCCCCAAACAACACAAACAATAGTGATGACTCCGACATGCTGGGAGAAAAATGGTGTTTCAGGTGAATACACATTTTCAGGATGTGGCACAGGATTATGCTATTGCCAACTATCTGCACAGGTGTGCGTCACTCAACCAGGGAATGTGATTAATTTGAGTGGGGGTAGTTCAACGACGATCGGCACATGTAGCACTTGCACAATAGATCCTGGATCCTCCTACTTATGGACAACCGGAACATGTTACCAGTTAAGCTGTCCTCCAGCACCCTGATAATGTCAACTTCAAATCGCAATATGAAGTATTACATCGGTATTCTAATTGTGCTCACAAGCGTGGCTTTGCCGTCGGGCTTGCGGGCACAATACCGTTGGCACGTTGTTTTGCCTGATAGGATAGATTCGTTCTATCGTGGCATCACAAGCATATCGTGTAATGGTGATAATTGTATTGCGACGGAGGTTATCTATTCCCCGCACGTTGGCGATTCTAATGTTATTATTTCCAGCATTGATGGGGGGCTAAATTGGTCTGTGGTGGCGCCAGGGATTCCGCAATGGACCTATAATGGTGGCAAGCAAGGCCTTTATTATGACGCATCACAACAAATCGACTCTTTGAATGCAATCGTGGCTGATAAGCATGGTTTTGTAGTAATTACCAACGATGGCTGGAAAACATACCGAGTTGATAGCGGCAGCCAGAAGGATAATATCTATAGCATTTATTTTGCCAATGCCTCCGAAGGCATGGTGGAGGCCCCATTTGGCTTCTATTGGTCCACTGTCGATTCGGGTAACCATTGGAAACAGGAGGTGTTTGATAATGGTGTTACATGCTGTTCTTATGGTGATAGCACGTTTCGTTTGTTTAACTCTCCCGACGAGATTTTCACTACGCATAATAATTGGAACACATGGGACACGACGTACATCTCATCCAATGGACCGCTCGCGGACACGAGTTTTCATCCTTATGCTTTTTTCTTTGGTTCGGGAGATACGCTTGCCATTGAAGGGTGGCGATGGAAGGACCTTACCGACTACCATGCTTCATTAGCAATGGCCATCTCCACGGATTTCGGCACGAATTGGAACGAATTGGCGGTACCGCAAAATAACGGTATTTACTTCGGAGCTTACGCTATTCAAATGTCGTTAGATTGGAGGCACATGGTAATGGCCGGCAATGATTCTGTTGGCCGGATCGTCCAGAGCTTCGATGCTGGAGTAAATTGGGAGTGCGACACCGTACCATTAAGCAGCGGAATTCCTTACCATAGTGTTGTTCCGTTTGCTGTGACTGGCTCCGGACGCTTACTCGCTGGGGTTGTCGATGATAGTGGCTTTTTGGGATCTTCTTCACTCGCATACCTTGAGTTGGTCACTGCAGGCATAGCCACTCCAAGTAATGATAGTAGCTTGGCTTTGTTTCCGAATCCTGCGTCGGACAAAATTCAAATTACATCGAGCGAAGGAAATATTTCTATTTCTGATCCGCTTGGCAGAAGTTATGCAGTAAAGCAAACCGGAAACACTCTCGATATTTCCTCGCTCCCATCAGGTGTGTATTTTGTGAGCGATGGTATAACGCGTACGAAATTCGTGAAGGAATAATGGAATTCTTCAATTCCCAATAATTTTCCCGACCACCTCAACCAACCGGTCGATATCCTCCACCGTATTATAGCGGGAAAACGATACGCGCACGGATTTACTCGCAACCTCTTTCGATTTGCCGATTGCGAGCAGGACATGCGATGGCTGCTGGCTGCCGGAGGTGCAGGCCGAGCCGTTCGATACCGCAATTCCTTCAAGATCGAAGCGAATGATGAGCGCGTCGGCATCCAAGCGCGCAAGCACTTCGTTTGTGAAAGTGAAGTTCACGATGGAATCGACGGAACTTTCGTCCGTTGCGGAATTAAGAACTATTTCAGGAAATTGGGCGAGTTTCGTTAGAAGATAAGTTCTTAGTGAAGCAACACCCCCCTCACCCTGCCCTCTCCCCCAGTGGGGAGAGGGTAATCGCTTTATTGCTTCCGCGAATCCGACAGCAAGCGCGACGGATTCCGTTCCGCCGCGGCGGTTGCGTTCCTGCGATCCGCCATGCAGGAGCGGTTCCCACGGCGTTCCGCTTTTGATATAGAGCGCGCCGATGCCTTTCGGTCCATGAATTTTATGCGCGGAAAGCGAGAGGAGATCAATTCCCAATGCCTTTACATCAATGGGAATTTTTCCTAATGCTTGCACCGCGTCCGTGTGAACGAGCGCGTTGGAATTCGCTTTTACGATTTTTATAATTTCGGAGATGGGATTTATTGCGCCGGTTTCGTTATTCACCATCATGAGAGAAACAAGCGTAGTGTCGCCGGTTATTTGGTTGGCGTTCTACTTTTGCATGACCAAAAGGACTTACAGGGACGTAAGTGACTGAAGCGCCAAGTTCCGCAGAACCATTCTATGGGTTCGAGCACGGCGAGATGTTCTGCTTTGCTGGTAACGATTTTTATTTTACTCCAATCTTTAAGTGCGGCATATTGCTTAAAGATCGCGCCTTTGATGGCGGCGTTATCGGCTTCGGTGCCGCCGGAAGTGAATACGATCTCGCGCGGTTCGGCATTGATGGCGCGGGCAACGGTATCGCGTGCAGATTCTATCGCTACTCGCGCGCGCGCGCCAAGCTGATGGACGCTGGATGCATTGCCGAATTCCTCTGTAAGAAATGGGCGCATCGCATCCAGCACTTCTGGCGCAAGCGGGGTGGTGGCGGCGTTATCGAGATAGATCATGCAGACGCACACACAACGTGGCGCGAACTAAAGTTCACGCTACATCACAGCTTAATGACCAGCCGCCTTTTCGGCGGCACGTTTTTTGAGAAGCTGTTCTTTGATGCGATCCTGGCGTATCTGTCGGCGCAGTTTGCGAAGCTCGCTGGCGGTCGAGCCTTGCCGACCTGCGAGCTGCTCGCGGACGCGGGCGTTGAATTCCTGCTCGAACACGAGCAGCTTTGCAAGCTGCGTCGGCGTGAGGAGCGGTTTGAGATCGCCATCGAGCTTTAGCACTCGGTCGGGAATTTGTTTGTTGAGATCGGCTATTTTCTGGGTCATCGCCGCGATGTCCGCATCGGAGGCATGAGCTTCCGTAGCCGCGCCAAGCGCTTTGATCTCTAAATTTCGTTCCCTCACGAGCGCCTGAATTTCTTTTTCGGCAGGAATGTAAATTTCGAAGAATTGCTTCGCCTGCTGGTCATCGAGTTCCAGCCGCTTTTGAATTTTGTCGTACTTCAACTGCTCGATCTTTTGCACGAGCGTTTGCCGGATGGATTGATCCTGCGCAGACGGCTGGACATTAGCGTCCGATTGGGCGCGCACAGGCGTCGCGGTCATTACCGCGCCGGCGAGCAATCCAATACATAATACTGTTAATTTCATAATACTTTGGAGGCGTAATCTTTTATTTTTCTGCCTCATATTTTATTCGTTATTTTCTAAATCTTGCACGATAGCTTCGAGCTGCGGTTTCGAAAGATCTTCAAGGCTGACCGGATGCTCATCGTCGGATGGCAGCATCGGTTCGACCGAAGCAAGATCGGTCGCCGAAGTGTTCGCGTTATTTGCGGCATACGACTCATGCGACGGATGGGTCACATGTGCTGTTGGCTTTTCCTGCACTACTGCGAGATCAGGTTTAGCTGCTTGCGCTACCGGTGCCGGCGCGGAGGGTGCCACGGTCGCTGGCGCAGAAACAGCAATTTTCTGCGGAGCATCTGCGAACGGCTGGAATATCATAACGCCAGCGACAAGCAGGGCAGTAGCCGAAATCGCAATGCCGCTGCTCCAAACATGACCGGCGACAAATTGCTGCATTCGATCCAGCAATCCTGCTTTTGCTTCATTTGGTCTAACCCGCTCCATAACGCGGACGCGGAAGTTAGCCCAGTATAACGGATCAGGCTCCTCGGAAACGTACGGAATCGCAAGCTTTCGGATCTCATCCTCGAGCTTTTCGATCTTCGCAATATGTTCGTTCTGCTTTTGCATTTTCGTCTCTATTTTATAGACGCTTTTTGTATTGAAAAGTTTAATAGATCCTTAACTTACTCCATTTCAGCGAATTCGAGACCTTTCAGCGACGTGATCTTACCCGAAGCCTGAAGATACTCCCCTATTTTCCTCACCGCGTGAAAATAATTAGCTTTCAAGCCGCCAACGCTCGTGCCTACGATGGATGCGATGTCTTCGTAGGGAAGTTCATCGTAAAAACGCATCATAAACACGCGCTGCTGTTTTGGCGGGAGGGTTTCGATGGCAGCTTCGATGAGTTGCGTGGTTTCCGATTTCAGAAGTTCCTTATCTGGCTCCATCCCCTCTTCGGCGAGTTCCTGAATATCGTCCAATCCGATAAACTGCCGAACTTTGCTTTTGCGCGAACGCTGAATAACGGCATTCATCATAATGCGGTAGAGCCACGTATAAAGCTGCGACTCCCCGCGAAAATTTGCAAGCGCCTCGTACGCTTTGACGAATGTCTCCTGCGCAATCTCATCGGCTTCATCGTGATTGCCGTGCAGCATTTTTCGCGCTCCATAATAGATGCGCTTCTGATACCGAGTAACAAGTTCCGTAAACGCCGCATCCCGCTCCCCTTGCGTCGCTTCTCCACGCGGAGACGATCCGGCCTGAAACAGCCGAACAAGTTCCGTATCTTCTAATGCGTGGTATTCCGGGCGATACATCTATGAAGGTAAATCCAACCGAGGGGTAATCGGTTCTATTGTAAGAGATGTACTATGCATGAATGGTTTAATTGACATAAAATTAATTATGGAAATTACGAACGTATATCTCAAGAATAGGATTATCAGGAATTGTTATCGCACCGGGTCGGTTAGATTATTTGTCGCATTATTCACGACAAATGTCACAATACGATGTTAACCAAAAAAGCAGTCGCCTTTCCACGCAAAGCACGCACTCCTTTGAAAAAAGAACGTATCGCCACTCATGCAAAGACGCTGCGCAACAGGCATATTCTGCGATGGGCCGCAACGCTAAGTCCGATGGAAATGATCGAGGAATCGAAACATGGTATTCGCGGGCGTCAGCTCGAGCAGATTCAGGAGGCGTCGAAATTTTCGAATGAAGAGTGGTCGCGGTTCCTTCAAATTACACCGCGCACGATCCAACGGTATCGAAAGGAGAATTCGGTTATGGATTCTACCTCGACAGAGCGCGCGCTCTTAGTAGCTCAGATCGTGGAGCGCGGGCGGGAAGTTTTTGGAAGCGAAGAAAAATTCAAGATGTGGCTCGGCGCTCCGAGTTTCTCATTAGGAAATACTTCCCCGAACGAACTGCTGGATACCACCACAGGAATGCAGGTTGTCAAGGCCGAGTTGACACGCATTGAATACGGCGTGTATTAATGATCGTCTATCGGGTTTCCAAACGGGCGTATGCCGATGACGTGACCGGAAAAGGATCGCGCCTCGATGGAGGCCGATGGAATTCTGCTGGAAGCGCGATGCTCTATACTTCTATTTCTCCCTCGCTCGCACTGCTCGAAGTGCTGGCTCATTCGACGATCCTTCCGAGTGACCTGGTGCTCGTTAAACTTCGTTTACCACAGGGAGCGCATATCCGAAAAATAGAATTAGCCGATTTACCCGTTGGATGGGACGAGCGCCCGCAGACCGCCATCAGTCAGCGCATTGGAGATGATTTTCTTCGCGCAGCTAAGTTCCTGGCGATGCGGGTTCCCTCCGTCATCATTCGTGAAGAAGATAATATCGTAATTAATCCTTCTCATCCTCACGCTCGCACTATTGAAATTGTGAGTGTGGAAGATTTGCCCGTCGATCCGCGTTTAGGGTAGGAACTTTACCGCACGATCACAATCTTGCTCGAAGATGAAAAGCCGGTTCCATTCGTCGCACGGAAGAAATAGACGCCATTCTGAAGCGACTGCGTGGCGAGTGTAGTGGTCGATGACGACGCTCCGGTTGCAGATAAAACTTCCCGGCCGATTGCATCGTACATCTCGATCGAAAGCGGGAACTCGTTTGCATTTCGCACGAAGAGTTCATCTTCGGCGGGATTGGGGTAAACCGAAATATCTTGAGTAATAACAGGAACTTCTGTCACGCCGCTCATTACGCCAAGCGTTTTCACCGACCAATGGTTATCTTCGTTATCCGTCACGCAGAGCGAAAGCGGCTGACTGCCAATATCAATTACTAAGCTCGGAAGTTCCACCCAGCCTGTCGCAAGCTGCGTTGAATCGGGTAAAAACAGCGCGGTACCGAGATTCAATGGCTGCGTAGCGACAGAAGATTTATTCTGAATCTCGATACTCTCCGAATTGCCGTTACCCGTAAGTGAGGTTAACTTCCAACCCGAAGGTGGGACATAATCATCTTCGCTGACGACAGAGGAATCCCATGTGAACGTAAACTGAATGTCCGTAATGAACGGCCAGAGCGAATCGATATTTATCTGCGAGCTAAGATCGACTCCAAGCGTGAGGGAATCAACTTGCCCGAAATATGCGGATGCGGCTTCACGGTGAAGTTGCGCTGAGCGTGAAGCAAACGCAGCGGAACCGATAAGTTGAATGGCAGTATCCTGTACACCGGAGCCGATATTATATTGAAGATGCAATATCGAAGTATCTGATCCCTGGGTACCATCGTAATTGACAAGGATGCTATCGAGTATCCCAATAGTTCTCGGATCGGTGCGAGAATCAGCGATTTGAAATGCGGACGAGCCGGTAAGCCAAAGCGAATCAAGCGTTCCGGTTAGAGTTCCACAACCAAAGATACCTACTGGAATGGAGGTATCGATTTGCGTAGTACAAAGGCTTTGATTGACGATAGAGTTTGGCGAAGGTATAAAGAGAGCATTATTAGGGGATGAAGATTGCGGAAGCGCAATCGAATCACCGCCGCTATTATCCGTTCGCCAAACGTTCCCTTCTCCATCGACCGCCAATACGATATTATCATTTATAGCAGTAATCAGACGCCTATCATAATTATAGTCCATCGATGGACCGCCAATCGAGATCCAAGTCAGCCCGCGATCGATGGAACGAAACACTCCATCGGAAACAGTCTGGCAATAAAGCGAATGTATACCTTCGGCAATCGATCCCGTGAAAAACCACGGCGGGATTGATGTGGAAAAGGTTGATTGCCAGGTTGTCCCCAAATCTGTCGTCACAAAAAAATGGGCATGGTTGTCGGTTGAAGCTTGGTCCTCTACAGCAGCGTTCTCTTCATTGACAACATACATGCGGTTTGGATCGCAGGAATCAATCGCGAACGACCAGCAATCAAAATGGATACTCGAAGCACTTTTTTGCCACGACGCGCCATTATCTTTGGATGTATAAATCCGCCCCCCAGTGGTATCCCCGCCAAATATATAAGCAGTTCCGGCCTTGTATTTTGCGGAAGTCCCATCTTCGATAAGAGGGCCGTCGTTCCATGTTACTCCTCGATCGGTGGTAATACCACCTTCCGTTGTAATAGCGCCAGGAACTATATCGCCGGTAAATGCAATGTGATTTGGGCTATCCATAAAGCATCCTCCGAATCCACGTGCCGATTTAATTTGCGTCCAGCTTGCCCCGGAATTGTTCGTCACAAAAACTCCCGTTCGCATAATGAGGAGACCGTTAGCCGTATCGAAAAAATCAAGCTCGCATGCATCTTCAGTGTTGTATGGCTGGTCTAGGTTTTGCCGCGTCCAAGTGATGCCGGAATCGGTCGAGCGAAAAAGATACGGGACATTTGCAATCCAGAGATTGCCGTCCCGAAAGCACATGGCGCCAAATTGATAATTTACGCCAGCTAGGGTGTCAAAATTTGCTAAATTCGGCGCCACAATCCTCCATTGCGCACGCGCACCACCCGCTGCAATCGAGAGGAGTAGCAGCGCTAACCATATTCGTTTGGGGGAATAAAAATGATTCATCTAAGTATAAGACCACCAAAGCACACAAAGGTTACAAGTGCGGGTATCACATCTTTGTGCTACGGGAGAAACTCGCGCGCCACGGGAGTAAAATATTTGGCAAAGAGTTCGGTGTGGCTCCGCGTGCCTGTCTTTCGGTGAATCGCTTTGATATGTGTGCGAGCCGTATTGAGCGAGATGTTCATCTTGGCTGCGATCATTTTGTAGGAGTAGCCTGTAAGCCTGAGTATCAAAACATTAAGCTCCTGATCGGAGAATTTTGCTTCTTTCTGCATTCGATAGACAGCATCCCGAAACACAGCAGTGAATGGTTCCTCGACCTTCTGCATGGAAAGAAACGAGGCAAAGGCGAATTTCATAAAGGGTTCGAGATCACTTACAAGCCTAAGCGATTCCTCAGAGAAGGGCGGTTTCTGTTTCTCGCGGAGCAATGTGATAGTAGCAATGAAATCTCCATTGTCGAGAAAATAGTGGAAAAACTTGGGAGGGTGATAGTTGGAAGGATTGATGAGGTTTGAGAATTCGCGTTCGAACTCCGCTGTACGTTCGCCGGATGCAACGGGCGTTATTGTAAGCGTTTTATTCTCTCCTTCCTTTGTAAATTGTACCGTTGATGGTAACCCTTCATCGGGTTTTCCACGGCCCAGCGGATCACAAAAAAGTTCGATGTTGACACTGACGCGATCGGCATCAGGACACAATTCATGCAGCGCCTCGAACATAGCTTTCATCCACTGTTCACGATCGCCCGTGATCGGGAGCTTATTGAGGAAGCGGATGATTCGATCGGCAACTGGTGTGGTTAGCATGGGTTTTCGCTAAAAGCCGGAAATATTCAAAATAATTTCGGATTTCCTTGCTTATAAGCTTGGGATGTAAGTTCATACTTTAACGTAGCCAGTAAGATTCGCGTTATTTTCGGGAAAACTTATTGCATACCTAACTGAAAACTCAGAGCTTCGAGAATTTCTTCATGGAGCATTTCGTCTTCAATCGTTCCGAGATGTTTTATCAGCCGTTTTTTGTCGAGCGTTCGGATTTGCTGGCATAAGATAATTGATTCGAGTGGAAGACCTGTGTCGCCCACTTTCAGGAGCACTTCGTTCGGATAAATCTTGCGATTCTCTTTTCTGGATGTGATCGGCAGTACATTCACGATCGAAAGAAGCTGATTCACATCCTCATCACTCACAACAAGAACAGGCCGCGTCTTTCCCTGCTCAGAACCAATGACGGGATCGAGGTTAGCGAGGAATACATTCCACCGGAATTCCACGGCTTAAATGTGTTCCGAATCGACAAACGCAAAATCACTCGCAATGTCGTTCATGTCTTGCCGGTAGAGTGGGTCTCTGGCGGCCTCGGCCATTCTCGCTATCTTTTCAGGATGAGCGCTACCATTTTTCGAAAGGACGAGCACTTCCACCTCTTCGCCTTTCGGGACGTTTGGAACGTTCAGGTGTAGAATATGGTCTTGTGGAATCCTCATACTTTGCCTCATTTCTATCATGTTTTTGTAACCCATTTTTTTGCGTGGTGGTTCGCTTGAAAATACACGCTTCGGTGTTTGCTTACATCATTAAAATTTTCGATTTCTAAACAGTGCCGGTAATTATCAACGAATTTAAGAGTTATACGTAATCTGGAATGTGGGGTCGTGAAAAACGGACGTGCACAGCACGTCCCTACGAACACAGGTTTTCGCAACGCTTCCTTTGGGATATAGATGCGCCCGTGTAGAACAGGCTTTCAGCCTGTCGGCGAGCTTTTAGCTCGTGTGGGATACAACATGGACGGACTTGGAAGTCCGCCAACAGGCTGGAAAGCCTGTTCTACACGCACTCGATATTTAAAATAATTTGGGATTTCCTTGCATTCGGGTTTGGAATGTATTATATTAGTAGTGCAATGATGGGCACCTATATCAATTAAGAATTAAAAAGTAAGAATTAAGAATGGGATTTTATGAATCTATTGACAATTCGGCATTAGGTTTCTTTAGGAACGAGTTCTTTATGAAAGGAAATTATGAATACTTGTTGCAACGAATGTGGAAATTGGTTCGGAATCGAAGGGTTACGATTGGAAATCGGGAACTCACAAGAAAGAAAAAAAGCACCTATTTCTTATAGAACAATAAAGGTGACAGCATGGCAGTCTTAGAAGCGAATAAATTATCGAAGCGGTTTGCGGTACGGGGCAGGGTGGATGTCGAAGTATTTCGGGATCTGACGTTTACGCTGAACGCGGGGGAGATCGTGGCGCTGATCGGGCCATCGGGAGCGGGTAAGAGCACACTGTTGCATTTGCTCGGCACTTTAGATAAACCGAGCGGCGGCGAGGTAACGATCGAAGGGCAGAACGTTGCCAAGATGGAAGATAAAGCTCTGAGCGCGTTTCGGAACGAGCGCATCGGTTTTATCTTTCAATTTCATCATTTGCTGCCCGAATTCACTGCGCTGGAAAATGTAGCGATGCCGGCGATGATCGCGGGGAAAACATTCGAGGAATCGCGTGACCGGGCGGCGGAGTTGCTCGGCAATGCCGGTTTGAAAGAGCGATTAGATCACCGGCCATCGATGCTTTCAGGCGGGGAATCGCAGCGGGTTGCCGTTGCCAGAGCGTTCATGATGAAACCGGCGATCATCCTTGCGGATGAGCCGACTGGGAACCTCGATGCGCGCAACAGCGATATTCTATTCAATCTTATTATGGATCTATCGCGGGAACATCGGCAGACATTCCTGATCGCCACGCATAATCTCGACTTAGCCGCTCAAGCGGACCGGACGATGCACATGGAAAACGGAGAATTAAAGTGAGCACATTTGGATTTGCATGAGCATAATGATTTCGTAACTTTTCGGAACAATTAAAATTTAGTCTTTTTCTTAGCTTACAAACTGACATGAACATTAGAATCGCAATACTCTTTTTAATGACGCTTGTTTTTGCTTCGTGCAAAATGAGCACCAGCCCGACTCCCGCGAGCGATGTGCCAACGGCGGCAAATACGATGTACCTTAGTATTAATGGCGTCACGGATACGCTAACCGCGTACGCAACGGATACCACGTATGACGGTGCAAGTGGCATTGCTATCGTAGGAGCAAATGCAACCACCGGTATCAATTACGACATTGCGATAGCCACGTTCGCGAGTACCGGGAACTACGCGGTCGGCTCCGTGAGCGTGATTCCTCCGGGCTATGTCATCATGAGCTGCACGCGGGATTCATCCGGAACTGCGATAACGTACACTTCCCCAACGCAGCCATCGCTTACTACAAAATCTGTTGGCACGTTGACGGTAACTGCGATTTCTAAAACATCCGTTCAGGCTACGTTCAACGGGACACTGACGCTACAGAATGGTGCCGCGACGATCTCCATCGCAAACGGCGGCGTGAACGCGAATTTTGTTGATTAACGTTGGCATTGACCATTCTATAAGAAAGACAGCTCTTTGCTTTTTACACACCGGGCATAATAATTTCGTAACTTTGTTGAAGAAATTGGATTTCAATTTTTTTTCATTCATTTAATCTATCACGATCATGAAATTACATATAGCGATTCTCTTTGTAGCAGCGTTTGCTTTTGGCTCGTGTAAATCGAACAGCACTTCGACTACGTCGGGCAATAATAATGGTGGAGGAGGCAACGTACCATCCACACCCCATACGATCGTCTTCACAGTCAACGGAACCACGTACACCGATACCAATGCTTACGCGGTTCAAACATCTGTACCCGGCATAATGTCTATTACAGTTGCGGGAGGCAATGATGGAACAACGGCAGGAGGTCTTGGTTTCGCTCTGATAAATGAATCAACAGTGGGTACATCTTACGCGGTAGGACCTGTCACTTTTAGTGGCACCGCTGAAACCTATGCCACCATGGACTATGGCTTCAACAACAACTCCGGAGATACAGGGACTTATTCATCCCCGATTGCCGGAACCACTAGCGTTGGTAACATTACCATAACCTCACTTTCTGCGACGAACCTTCAAGCCACGTTTAACGGTACGCTCACATTGCTGAAAGGAAATGGCCCCTCGACGATGACGATCACAAACGGCGGCGTAAATGCGACGATCGAATAAGCGATAGTATGGAACGAGATGAATCCTCGCAAAGTTAAAGAAAACCTCACTCTTTCGAGGATATAATTATGGCTCAACAGACTGCAACTCCCGTTCGCCCGAATGATCGCTCATCCGCGGCACGTCCAACGCCGCGCCAGACGCCTACGCGCCCAGTACCAGGCCGCGCCCGCGCCAAACAAAGCGATAACAAGCCGGTACGCGCATTTCAAATGCCGTTCGATGCGAAAAACATGCGCATTATCGCGCTTGGTATTGCCATGATCGTGCTGGGTTACGTGGTAATGTATGTCAGCCCGACGATGAGCGATATGGCGCTGACCGTCAGTCCAATTTTGCTGCTGCTCGGTTATTGCGTGATCGTGCCAATGGGCATTATGGCCGGTGCGAGAAAGAAACGCGCTGCGGGAACCGAAATTGCAGAGCCAACAACGAACGGGGTAGCTTAAGAAGAAACGCCATACGTTTCGAGTAGCTTAACGCGAAGCTCTTTCTTCGCAACATCGAGCTTGCGGACTTCTTCACCGGCGTTGGTGACGAGATGCTCGGTTCCATTCAGATCGAGCACGAAGACATCGCCCGCAGGCATATCGAGCACATTGATAACTTTACCGATCACAGCATTCGTCTCGTCATCGAGGACGGTCATGCCGATAATTTCATCGTAATAGGCGCGGCCTTTGGGAAGTTTAGGCCGCTCGCGTTCGGGAATTAATATCTCGGCATTGCGGAGGGTTTCTGCCGCATCGCGATCATCGACGCCAACGAACGTCAGAAGAATTCCCGTTGGAAGCAGGCGAACGGAGCTAACCGTTCGCTCGAGGGTCTCGCCGGAAGGCAGACGGAGCATGACCTGACCCAGCTTTTTGAAGCGCCGGTCGTCATGGGAGAAACTTTGGATGGAAACTTCACCACGAATGCCATGCGGCTTTCCGATGCGAGCGATGAGGACGAGATCGTTATTCAAACTTCGGCCAGATATTGGTGAACGAAACTAACGGCCATCGCGCCTTCGCCGACGGCGCTGGCTACGCGATTCATCGCTCCGGAACGAACATCGCCCGCAGCAAAAATTCCCGGGCTGCACGTTTCGAGCAAATAGGGATCGCGCTTGAGCGGCCATGCGGCTTTGAACGAATCGCGAGCAAGAAGGTCACGACCGGTAATGATAAATCCACGGTCGTCCTTCAAAATATCGGATTTGACCCAATCGGTATAAGGCCGCGCACCGATCAAAATAAATAGGCCATCCGCCGCAACTGTGCATTCCTTCCCAGATGACATTCGCAGCACTAATTGTTCGAGATGCTCCTGGCCGATCGCTTCGATGACTTCGGTCTCCGGCAGCACGGTCACGTTCGGTGTTTTTCCGATCTGATCGATAAGGTAGGAGGACATCGTTGCCGACAGATCTTTCTTTACGAATTACGATATGTACTCGTTCAGCGAACGTTGCAAGATGCAGCGCAGCCTGCCCTGCCGAGTTCCCACCGCCGATAACATATACTTGCTTACCGCGCGTTTGCAATGCCTCGATGGTTGCCGCGCCATAATAGACGCCAGCTCCGGTGAGTTCCACAATACCTTTTGTTTCCAACTGACGGTAGGCTACGCCCGTCGTAATGATGATGCTGCGCGAATGGATCGCGGTGCCATCGGCAAGCTGAACGGTCTTGTAGGAATCGGCAGAAGTGATCGCCAGCACTTCTTGCGGCGTAAGGAATTCGATCCCGAACCGAGTAGCCTGTGTGATGGCCCGCCGCGTAAGCTCGGAACCGCTCACACCTTTCGGGAACCCGAGGTAGTTTTCGATGCGGGAACTCGTACCGGCCTGACCGCCTGGGGAATGTTTTTCAACGAGGAGGGTCTTTAGTCCCTCCGAGCCTGCATACACAGCCGCCGCAAGCCCCGCCGGGCCAGCGCCGATAATGATGACATCGTACATGTTGGAACTTGCGGTGGGCCGAAGTCCAAGTTTTTCTGCAACAGCGTGGATCTCGATATCGATACTAAGCGTGCCGTCTTCGAAGATGAGCGCCGGAAGCGAGACAAGTGCGATCGCATGGAGCGCCATGATCTCAGCAGCTTTCGGATTGCTTTCGACATCGATCCATTGGTAGGGAATTTGATGTCCCGCTAAAAATTCCTTGATCGCGTGAGACTTCGGAGAAAATTGATATCCGAGAAGTCGAATCCCAGCAAGTTCCGGTTTATAGCTCGACGACCATTCATCGATCATATCGTCAATGATCGGGAACAGTTTTTCTTCCGGCGGATCCCACGGCTTGAGCAGATAGTAATCGAGATCGGTTTCGTTGATCGCGCGGATGGCGGTATCCATATCGGAATACGCCGTGAGCAGCATCCGCTTCGCTTCGGGATAGAATGTTTTCGATTGTTCGAGCAGTTCAACGCCCGTGATGCGCGGCATACGTTGATCGGAAATAAAAAGCGCAACTTCTTCACCAGTCCGTTTTAGTTCCTTCAAACTTTCGAGCGCTTCCTGCGGATCTTCGGTGCTCAGAATTTGATATTCCTTTTTAAATTTTTGCCGAACATCCCTCGCAAGCGCCCGGAGCACTTGCGGGTCATCATCAATGAGGAAGATAATGGGAAGTTTCATACTGCAGCTTTTGGAAAAGCAATTCTGAACTCCGTCCTTCCCGGATGGGAATTTACTTCGATCTTTCCATGATGCTGTTGCACCACTTTTTGCACAAGATCAAGACCAACGCCGGTTCCTTCGCCAACATCTTTCGTCGTAAAGAACGGATCGAAAATGCGTTCGAGATTTTCGGGAGGTATTCCGGGACCGTTATCTATGACATCAAAAATAACTTGCTCTGACGACGAGTGCGTTTTCACGGTCAGTTCCCCGCCATCTTTCATCGCGTCGATCGCATTGTCAATGATATTCGTCCAGACTTGGTTTAACTCGCCTGGGAACCCAATGATGTGCGGCAGGTCGTTTTCGAGTTCGGAATGTATCACGATGCCCTGTCGGCGGGCCTTATATTCGAGCATCGTGATCGTGTTGCCGATACCATCGTTAATACACACCGAATCCATTGCCTGCGCCTGATCCATGCGCGTGTAGCTTTTGACGGATTGTACAAGTTCCGAAATTCTTCGCGCAGAAACGGCGATCTCATCGACCGTTTTCTCGGTCTGAAGCCGTGCTCCGAACCAATTGATGAACGGAATAAATGCCTGTTCTGAAACATGCTGTTTTAAATGATCGAGATCATCGGCTGTAATACCGGCGTCGGTGAATGTTACCTCACAATCGTTCGCCATACCGTGATCGGCAAACCAATCTGCAATTTCACCTTCTCGACGTTTTCGTTCCAGCAGTGGAAGCCGTACCGACCCGTTATGGGAAGCTTTCTCAATGATGATCCCCAGGCTTTCAATCTCCTGCGAAGTAAAATGAAGCGATGTAACAGCACGTACGCTCGACCCGAGCGTTCCCACGATCTGTTTCAGGTCTTCTGCGCTACGCAATACGGCCGCCGCAGGGTTATTCAATTCGTGTGCAAGTCCGGCAGAAAGCTTCCCAAGCGCCATCAACTTCTCATTCTGAAAATGATTCGTTGTGAACAGCCGGGCACGATCGACCAGCGCGTGAACCATCACTTCGGTCAATTCATAATAATGTGCGATCAACTCGTGAAATTTCGACCGATGCAGCGCGAGACATCTAAAATTCCCGAACACTTCGGTGAAGACCGGCGAGGTCTTCATCCTGGAATAGGGAATCAGGCCCGACATCATGCCCGGCGTGTTCGACATTTGCGTTTTCTTCTGCCCGTTCTGGATGACATACGCCTCGATGCGCCCTTCCAGTGGTATAAGCAAATGATCGAATGAATCTCCCGGGCGACTCCAGGTTCCCGGCTCTCGCTCGATAATTTCCGATTCACGAACGAGCCATTCCAACTGCTCACGCGGAACCGCGTTCAGGCTCGGTACGCTCTGGAGAAACTCAACAATTTCATCCATGGCATTACAATAGGAAAAAAGTTAACCCTCGACGTTCTCGGCAGGTTGCACTGCTTCTGCGGCGGCAGGCTCTTCAACAGCTTGTGGCGCTTCGGCTCGTGCAGCTTCGTTAGCGGCGGCTAATTCTGCTGCGGCAGTAGCTTCGGCTTGTGCGGCCTCGGCTGCGATAGCGTCCGCAATTTTCTTTTGCGCGGCTTTACGTTTCTCTTCTGCACGAGCATTCGCTGCGGCTTGCTTGGTATCGGCATGGGCCGCAAGTTTCTCATCGCGCTTCGCTTTCCAGGTCGTAAAAATTTCCGAGGCGCGGGCTGGCTCGATCTTCTTCTTCTCTAAATGCCATTTTAGAAGAATTCCCTCGCCGGAAAGCAGCGAGCGAACCGTATCCGACGGCTGGGCGCCGACGCCAAGCCAGTACATCGCGCGATCCTCTTTGATCTGAACTTTCTGCCCCGGCTCGTTCGATGGGCGATACTGCCCAAGCGATTCCAAATAACGCCCATCACGGCGCGAACGGCTATCGGTGGCTACAATTTTATAGATCGGAACTTTCTTGCGTCCCTGACGTGCTAATCTCAGTTTTACCATTGGTTCTTACAGTATTTTATTGTGTAGTGGCGAGCTCCCGCTCGCCAACGTTTAGAGGATGTCTGCCGAGCCATTACCAAAAAGGGCCTACGCAGAGTCTCCGTGGATGATCGCTCATCCGTTAAAAATTTTATTGGTTCCGATGTGTGGGAACCTCGATCAAGAACCGAGATTCCCACGAACGGAATACGAAATTAATTTCGAAGTGAAATTACTTATTTCAGTTCGACTTTCGCGCCGGCATCCTCGAGCTTCTTCTTCAAAGCTTCGGCGTCGGCTTTCGAAATGCCCTCTTTGACAGGCTTCGGCGCGCCATCAACCAAGTCCTTCGCCTCTTTCAGGCCCAGACCCGTCGCTTCGCGGACTGCCTTGATGACGTTGATCTTCGATGCGCCGCCATCGGCGAGAATGACATCGAATTCCGTCTTCTCTTCAACAGCTGCCGCAGGAGCGCCGCCGCCGGCTGCCGGCATCATTCCCATCATCATGGGCGCTGAAGCGGTTACGCCGAATTTATCTTCGAGTGCTTTTTTGAGATCGGCGGCTTCGCCAAGCGTAAGCGCGCTGATCTGATCTACGATTGCATTAATATCTGCCATGGTTGTATTACGGTTTTAAATGGTTAAAAAATGTTGTTGCTTTTTGCCTCATTAGTAACGAGTGGATGAGTAACGTGTAACGAGTAATAAAACTCGTACTCATTACTCGGTACTCGGCACGCTTCTGCTTTCTTCTTCTCGATCGCATCGATGAGATAGACTATATCTCGCTGTAATGCACCCAGTACGCCAACGATACCCTGCATCGGAGCATTCAAGCTGCCTAAGATGCTCGATATCACTTCCTTTTTCGTCGGTAACGCCGCGACTTTCTTGAGATCCGTGCCGGGGAATGTTTGTCCCTCGACATAAGCAAGTTTCAACACTGGCTTATCTTGGTTCTTCTCAATAAAATCACGAAGTATCCGCGCCGGTGCGACTGGATCGTCGAACCCGAACGCTACGCCCGTCTGACGAACAAGCGCCGCCCGAAGGGAATCGGTCAAGCGTCCTGAATCATCGAGCGCACGACGGATCAGCGTGTTCTTCCCTACTTTGAAGGTCAGCCCTGCTTTACGCAGTTCGTTTCGCAGACGAGTCGTCTGCTCGACGGTCATTCCTTCGAAGTCGGTGAAGTACATACCGGTCGATCGGTCGATCACTTCACGGAGTTCAGCGACTGAACTCACTTTTTCTTCGCGTGTCATTTATAATGTAGCGCAAACTTTAGTTTGCGATTTTTGCGCCTTTGACAATATTGTTGTTCTGCAGTAGTTAGAAGCTCTCCTGCCAAACCATTGTTGCGAGGAAATTCTGGCCCGTAACAACCGAATGTTTGCTCCCCGCAGGACGAATAAACAGACCCCCTGCTTCATCCGCCCTATGCCAAATAGCGCGCCGTAAACCCGCTGAAGCTGAAGATAGTTCTTTTAACCTCCTTCATTCCAAATCCATGTTCCCCCAGAAATAGGTGCCGTTTTTCTTTCTTGTGAGTTCCCGATGCACCTTCGTTTCCAAACTAATTTCGCCATTTGTTGCAACAAGTATCCGCAGTTTACTTTTCATAGAGAACTCGTTCATAAAGAAAGCTAATAATTATATTATTCTTATAGAAATTGGTGCCCATTAATGTACTACCGAACTTACAACATTCTGAGAGCAAAAGCAAGGGAAATCCGAAAATATATTATTTTTTTGTAGGGGTCAATGGCATTGACCCGTTTTGCAGGAGACGAATGGTCTAATGCCATTAGCCCCTACATTCTAATCCGAGTAATCCATCCAATCCGCGTAATCCCGGTTCGGATTAATGCATCAACACCACCGGCAGCGTCTCCACCTGTCCATTCATGCGGACGAGGCATTCATACACCCCCGTGGTGCAGGCATCCCTGCCTGCATCCCACACGAAGGAATGCTCCCCCGCACCCAACTCCCCCGAAAACAACCGCGCTACCTCCACGCCAAGCATATTTACAATGGATACCTCCGCATATCCTGACGTCGGCGAGGTGAAGGTGATTTCGGTGGATTGGGAGAAGGGGTTGGGGTAGATTTGAATTTTCGAAGGAGTTACCGCTGGCGTTTGTGCGACGGAACTAATGCCGAAATCTGAAAGCCGTCGGCGCCAAACGCCGCTGTCCGTCCCCGCAAAGAGATATGGGCCACAAACGGCAAGTGAAAAGACAGTAGAGTCTGTCAATCCGGAATTAACGGAAATCCAGCTCGTACCATTATTCGTTGGCATATAAACACCACCACCCAGTATCCCAGCAAAAAGATTGGAGCCGTTCACCGCAAGGGAAGAGACCGCACCAATGAAACTTGGCAATCCATTATTTACTTTCGCCCAGCTTGTACCGCTGTTGGTCGAGAGGAACACGTCGCCCGTATTTACCTCCACATTGGCAATTCCTGCAAAGAGATTAGAACCGCTTACCGCAAAGGCTTCGAACGGGCCGAGGTCGTTTGGCAAGCCATTACTTACTGCAACCCAGGTTGTGCCGTTATTGGTTGAGCGGAAAACGTTGCCGCTATCTATGGAGCCGCTTCCCGCAAAAAGATTCGAATCACATACTGCAACAGAGTAAACAGTCTGGCTCGTTGATAAGCCACTATCGATCACCGTCCAACTTGTTCCATCATTCGTGGATATAAAAACGTGGCCTGTCGATGCCAAAAGATTACTACCGCTCACTGCAAGAGCATAGACCGTATTATTTGTTAAAACAGTATTAGCAGTCGTCCAACTTTTGCCGCCATCAGTTGATCGAAAGACACCGCCGGGTGCCACATTCCCCAATCCCGCGAAAATTTTAGTTCCACTTACAACAAGACATTCGACGGGACAGTAGCCAGAACTGGTGGGAAGGCCATTGCTCATTTCTGTCCAGCTTATACCGCTGTCGGTTGAAAGATATACACCACTATCTTGAGTTCCCGCAAAGAGGTTCGTACCGCTCACGACAAAACAATTGACGTAACTCGCATAGGGGCAACTCGTTTTCATCCATTGTGCATTTGCGTTGAGCGCAGCGAAGAATGCCAACGAAAAGAGCGAAGCAATGAAAACGAGTTTATGTTTCATAACTAATACTTTGACTTAATGCTGAACGACGAACTTTGCTTGCTCAATTTCATTCCCATAGATAAGCCGTGCAAGATATAACCCCGATGCAAGATCGGAAGTAGGTATTTCGAATTGCTGTGTATTTTCCGAAATATTCTGCTGTCGAACAATTCTTCCGAGCGCATCCACGAGAACAAATTGCGAAGCTAATTGATCGCCACCGATTAAGACTGTCACCATCGAATTAGCAACAGGTGGCCAGACACGAAAAGTTTGCTTTGGAACGGTATCCTGATCGCCGCCGTCGGCGATTTTGCACCCTGTACATGGCACACCGAAAATAGTTACATACAAACTCACGCCGACAGCCCCGGTCGAATCAGGATAAATCCCCAAGTAATTTGTCCCTGTGGAATCCCATAATCTATACTGATAGGTATGTGCTGTTAATGTTCTGGAATAATCATGACGAATTCCAGGAACGATTCCGTTGCCATGATCGCGAGAGGGTATGTGGGTGTCCATCTTGACATCACACCAGTTTTCTTCCCAATTGGACCATCCGAGACCACCCACATTTGTTGTGTTTGACCAACCAGTTTTAGGAGTCGTAGATCCCCAGGCATAGACCGGAAGTGTGGTGTCAATACCAGCATACGTTATGTTTGCGGTATCTTCCCTGACTTCAGCCATATAGGTTCCTGTTGCAGGATAAAGAGGGGTAGGGCCACCGATTGTATTATAAATATGTATCTTTTGGGGTGTGGCACTCCATGCGCCATAGGCCACATCAAGTGAACTTACGTAGTAATGAAAGAGCCGATACCCGAGGCCAGCGGGATCGAGCATATAAAATGCCTGATCGGCTTGCAATAACCCCCAGCCTGCTTCCTCATCGAATCCAACCTGATAATTTGTAACTCCATCTGGATCAGGGTGATATGGAGCAGCCCACGGGTCGGTGGGTGGTTGTGGAAGTGGGCTGGCTGGATTGTACCCAAAATCAAGCGACGAAGCCTTGAGAATGCCTTCGATGTCTTCGAAATAATACTGATCATTGGGATCGCTCATATAGCCGCCCGTTTGCAGATAGTCTCGGATCAACGCCGCAACTCCAGCAACATGAGGTGCGGCAAAGGATGTGCCACTAAAATAGCTCCCTCTGTCAGGATCGTTGGATGCGTATGTTGGGCCATCAAGGGTGTCATCTTGAAGAGAATAGACGCTATTATCTAAGCCATCGCGGTCGCTTTCTGGCTCTCCCCCCGGCGCGACAAGATCGGTGTAATGGTTATAGTTTGAATAATCAGCCCTTGAAATAATATCTGCCGCTGATCCCGTTGCTGCTTTAGTAGCAGCCCCGACAGAAGTAACCTCACTGGCTGGTTCAATACCGGCTGGCCAAAATAGAGCTTCACTATTTAAATTTCCTGCACATGCAACGAACGAGACCTTGTTTCGGAATGATTCCGCTACTGCAGACCGGATTGCAAGCAAAGATGCATTTGGCGATATGTACCAGCTTGCATTTATGACGTCAGCTTTGGTTCCGTAATGACCGTTGACTGAGTTACCTGCCGATTCCAGTATCGCGCTGGCGGCCCAATCGCTGCGAGGAAATTGACTTAATGGGGTGCATGTTGAAGGATCAATGACATTGTATCCAAGAAGTTGCACGCCGGTTCCGAGATTGGTTGCTCCATAAAGTGGGCCCCATCCGCCAGCAATACCCGCCATCGCATTGGGTAAGCCTGCATATACATTACACCCTTCGTTATTCGTAAGTCCGCCGATGATACCTGCAATGGGTGTCCCATGATTAGAAGCACCTGCGCCACCATCATCGCCAAGTGGGCACGTTCCCAAGTAGATGGTTGTGTCGTTGTTTCTTAAAAAATCCCATCCGCCGCTGACCTTACTATTTGGAATTGGTTCTCCACCGAAATCGCACCGCCAGTAATCAATGCCATTATCAATCACTGAAACGACAAGTGGAGCATGCCCCGGCGTACTCCCAACATCGTAACCCCAAGCCGATTGCATACCGATACCCCAGCGACCATCGCCCCAATCAATCCCATTGAGACTAATTTGAAAGTAGGGCCAAGGATTGTGGGGCGTGTCGATACACCACGGATCGTTTGGAGTGCGTGGTAAATGCGCTAATTGCATGAGATAGACCGGTTCAGCGATTTCTATTCCTTTCATACCAGGTGCATACAATGCCGCTAAGGTAGTGAGCACACTCGTATCGTTATTGAATTGCGCGACCATCCAATCGTAATGATCCATTGGAATAGTATCGCCCAGCCGAGTAATGCTAAGAGTATCTGCACATGGATTCGCAGCAGTCATTCGGCGAAGATAGGACAAGCCATGCGTTTGTAAAATGATTTTCGTCGCTAAGTCGATAACAACACTTGTATCGAACTCCTGTGTCATGAGGGTCTGCTTGCAGGTTGGGAAATACCGTGGTGAATCGGAAGCTAATCCGCCACTCACGATTGTGTCGCAATTGTAACAGAGTTGTGCATAATCGAGCATTCCCCTTCGGAACTTAATTACGATCTGGTCATGAAGCCACACGCTATCGGACGGCGGCCACGTATGGTAGATGGTATCGCCGCCATCGGTGATTTCAGTCCAATTGTTGGCATAAGGCTGGGCGTGAAGCGTGCCAGTGGAAAGAATCAATGTGAAGCAAGCAATCAGAGCTTGCTTTTTCGAAAACATCGAGTTAATCATAATTCGGTCTCCAAATTAATGTAAAAGTCCAATCTCCGAGCTTTTCTCCAAGATCGGAATACAAATATACGACAATTAATATACTATAGTATGTAATTCATCCGGAACATGGTAGTAAAACGCCATGTGACGATTAGCTCTATTATTGGCGATAATGTCCGTGGGTTCAGAACGAAGCGTGGATGGTCACAATCTCGTTTGGCTGAAGAGTCAAGGCTCCATCCTAATTATATCGGCTATATTGAAAGAGCGGAACGCAATATAACGGTATATAAACTCGTCAATATCGCAAAAGTGCTTCATGTAAAGCCCTATTTATTCTTGATTGAGGGAGCTTATCGGAAGACTCCAAAAGAGCTTAATAAAATTCTTCAATGTGAATAGCACGCTCTCACCGCAAGCGCGGCGAAGAGCGTGAGCGCGAGAAGACGTTTCGGGAACATTACACCGGAGAACTTTACACCGGATGCGTAACGCGGATCAGATATTTCAGCCCGTAGGGATTCCAGTCCTTCCAACGGGGGTCTTCGGCAAGCGTGGGATCGTCGTTAACCCACTCGACGGCTTCATGCTCGACTTCGAACGAGATATGATTCTCTCCGGATTGCAACGAGTTGCTCAAGTCCCAGGTCATGAGATCAACCACTCCGCCCTTTCGTTCCAGCACATGCCCGTTGACCGTTGGTCTGCACCACCGAGCCACCAACACTAATAGTTCGGCAGAAACGAGATTTTCGAGTTCATGCGGTAACAGGAACTTTCGTTCAAAGATGTATTTCCCGCCATGGATCGCTTCCTGTTGGCTGATGCTCTGCTCGTCAGCGATCCAGTGATAATCCGCCAGATCTGTATAGATGTTATCCGCCGCTAACCACTCGGGATGAAGTGGCTTCGGGATCACCACGGCAGGCTTTCCGTGATGATGCTTCTCGTGAACGGTGCTGTCGGCGAAAACCGTCTCAGGGTCGCTGCCGATATAGACCGTCTCCATCTGATGAGGATGAAGAATCTCTGTGATCCGCGAGAGCCACGCTAATCCGAGGATGAACATGACGGCCGGTACATGCAAAATGGGTGGGCCGAGGACAGAAGCCTCCGCTACTCCTGACGCCCCCGAATTTGTGGCGTGAAATGCCACGCTATAAATTCCCGCAAAAAGAAAAAGGCCAACCAGAGAAAACTCGCTTCCCGCGACTGCTCTGATCTTGTTCAAACCGATCGATAATGTACGCATAAGTGTGGACTCCTATTTTTTAGTTGAAAACTCAGGCCGTATAATCACACAAACGATCAAAATCGTTTCTTCCGAACCGCACGCGCTTGCTCGTAGTTTATAGTAAGATGGAAAATCATTCGAGGTATCTCATCTCCGATCGGGAGGTACTTAGCGGCGCGCCGGTATTCGCTGGCTCGCGTGTACCATTCGGGTATTTAATGGAATATCTCGAACGCAGTTCAACGGTGGAAGCATTTACGATGGACTATCCCTCCGTTACTTTGGAACTTTCTACGAAAGCATTGGAAGAAGCATCGTATCTCAATTCGATAACTAAAGATTTTTCATCGTGACTGGAATGGAAGAATTTCTTCAGGTTGTCCGGGTAGCAGCTACTAAAAAAATCCTGTTCACGCCTCATGCGATCTTGCAAATGTCAAGGCCGAGCAGAATGATAACGCCCCAAGAAATTCATCGGGTCATCGAAGAAGGTTCCATTATCGAGGACTATCCTGAGGATGCTCGTGGGCATAGCTGCCTGGTGCTAGGACGTGGAACTACTGGACGTGCCGTTCATGTGGTTTGTTCTCCCAAGTTGGACTATTTAGCTATTATTACATCTTATATTCCAAATCGAGAACAGTGGAGCGGAGATTTTAGAATAAGGAGATAATTATGAAGTGCATGTATTGTCAGGGTAAAATGGAACGGGGCGTAGCTCCGTTTCACATCGATCGCAATGGCTACCACCTTACGCTGGAAGCAGTTCCCGCATGGGTATGCACACAGTGCGGTGAAGTCTATTTTGAAGAATCGGAAGTCGAGCGCATTCAAACTGCCATCGCTCGGCTCGATGAGAACGTACACCAGCTTGCAGAGGCAGCATAATATATGGCCGAAGACAAACTACCCAAACGAAGCGAAGATTTTAGCGCGTGGTATAACGAGATCGTGCAGCGAGCGGAGCTTGCGGAGCATTCGCCGGTGCGCGGCTGCATGGTCATTCGCCCCAACGGCTATGGCATCTGGGAACTGATGCAGCAGGCGCTCGACCGCATGTTCAAAGAAACGGGACATCAGAATGCGTACTTTCCCATGCTTATTCCGCAATCGTTCATGACGAAAGAAGCCGAGCATGTCGAAGGCTTTGCGCCGGAACTTGCCGTGGTAACGATTGGGGGCGGCAAAGTGCTCGATGAACCGCTCGTCCTGCGCCCGACATCGGAAACTATTATTTATTCGATGTTCGCGAAATGGGTGCAGTCCTATCGCGATCTGCCGATCTTGATGAACCAGTGGGCGAATGTCGTCCGCTGGGAAATGCGGACGCGGCTGTTCCTTCGCACGATGGAATTTTTGTGGCAGGAGGGCCACACCGCGCACGAAACCGAGCAGCAAGCCGAAGAAGAAGCACTGAAAATGCTCGGCGTCTATCGCACGTTCATGGAGGAATATCTCGCCATGCCTGTTATCATCGGGCTGAAAACGGATAGCGAGCGCTTCGCCGGCGCACTCCGCACCTATTCCACCGAAGCGCTCATGCAAGATAACAAAGCCCTGCAAAACGGCACCAGCCATAACCTCGGTCAGAATTTCGCGAAAGCGTTCGAATTACAGTTCCAATCCCGCGAAGGGAACTTGGAATACGCGTGGAATACGTCCTGGGGCGTTTCGACACGCATGGTCGGCGGCCTTATCATGACGCATTCCGATGACGATGGACTCGTTACGCCGCCTCGCGTGGCGCCCTTACAGCTTGTCATCGTTCCCATCTTTAAGACGGACGATGAAAAAGCCGTTGTGATGAACGCCGCCGAAGAAGTGCTCCGCGAAATGAAGAACGCAAACGTTCGCGTGAAACTTGACGACCGCGATTCCCTCAGCCCTGGCGCAAAATTTTACGATTGGGAGCTAAAAGGTGTGCCATTACGCATGGAAATAGGTCCCAAAGATGTGCAAAACAATTCGGTCGTTGTAGTCCCTCGCGTCCTTTTAGACAGCGAAGAACCCCCAAAACCAAATCGCAAGCAGAAACTATTTCTCAAGCGAGAAGAACTTGCCACGCGCATCCCAAATTTGTTAGATGCATTACAAAATCAACTTCTGCAAAATGCCACCGCTCGCCGCGAAGCAAACAGCACGCGCGGCGTAACAAGTTACGATGAAATGAAAGCCCTCCTCGAGCGCGATGCGGGATTTATTTATGCCGGATTCTGCGGCATGGCAACATGCGAAACGAAAATCAAAGAAGAAACGAAGGCAACGATCCGCGTGATTCCGTTCGCGGAATTCCAAAGCGAAACGAAACCCGAACGTTGCATCGTATGCGGAATGCCTGCAATCCATGAGGCTGTGTGGGCGAAAGCATATTAAAAATTAACCTTCCCTACTCTTAATTCTTACTTCTTCATTCTTAGCTAAAAATGTACAGGATTATTTTCCGAACGTGCGATGCCGTGCATTCTGTGCATGGCGCTAAGCGTCCGTTCGCATTAAATAAACGGGAGACGATTGAGATCTGCTTTCGGAGCCTGGTGCAATCCTTGGAAGGTTTCGAGCACACTATTCACATCATCGCCGACAACATTTCGGAGGAACTTCGCCAGTTCTTTCAAGCCTACAATGTAACGATGACGGAGGGAACCTTCGGGAACGATGAATCCATCCGCATGAGCTTACGCTTGGCGTTCGGCTACGCTGAAACCGATTGGGTGTATTTTTGCGAGGATGATTATCTTCACACGCCGGAAGCATTCCTTTGGATCGATGAATTCATCAAGCATCGAGAAACGATTCTTGAGACAAAAAGCCGCAGAAGCCTGAAACGCCTCATGCCGATGGACTATCGGCGTGGACTGAAAACTATGCCGCTCATCATTCATCCGCCCGATTATCCCGACCGATACAAACCGCGCGAACGTGATCCATCGTTTCTTTTTGTTTCTCAGTATTGCCATTGGCGGCAGATCGCGAACACTACCTTCACATTCTTAGCCGAGGTCTCGACGTTAAAACAGTTCCGAAACATTCTCGAACATTCTGCTACTGGCGCGGACGATGGCTATCTCAGCAAGAACCTTTTTGCGCGAAGCATGATCGGTCATACGCGCTATGCAGGCCGCGCACTCTGCCTTTCGCCGGTTCCCGGCGTTGCTACGCACATGCACACCGAGGTGATGACCCCGATCGTCGATTGGGAAAAGATCACGAAGGAATTACAGGCATCTCGGACTCCCTGAGTTAAAATAGTGCTTCTTGCATCTCATCATGATTTTCTTCGTATTTTCGTCCCCGAAAAGTTTTGAGAACTTTGAATTGCGAATATCATTCGTAATTTGTCATTCGTAATTTGTACTTGTCCCATGCGCGTCCTGTTCTGCGTTTTTCTTTTTATTGCGCTGACCGAAGTTCCCATCGCGCACGCGCAGATTTTCGGCGCTACGAGCGATTCCCCACGCTCACTCGCGATCGGTGGCAGCGATCTAGCCGATGCGCGCGATGAATGGGTTCCGAGTCCCGCACTCCCAGTCGATACGTCATCTCATCTGCACGCAACGCTTTCGCCACTGCCGTTGGGACTTCCCGAAAGCTGGAGCGCCGGATTTGCCGGGGATATTCCGCTCGATCCGCTTTGGCTTGCCGGTGTGTCGCTCAGCCGGTATCAATGGACCGACGCCTATTCCTGGCAAACATTTGGCATCCAGGCATCGAGAACATTTGCCGTTGGCGGAACGAATGTTAACGACGGCGATAGTTCTACCAGGCGCCATGCCGTGGCCGGCATCCGTATTCGCTATTCGCAGGAAACTTTTGGTTCCGAGTACCTTCCGCTTGATGACATCGGCGTGGATCTGGGCGTAAGTTTCGATCTGTTCCCAAATCTTACACTTGCCGCCGCCGTTACGCACCTCGTCAGCCTCTATAATAATTATGGCGACTCCGTCGAAGATCGCGTGGGATGGTTTGGACTTTCATATCGTGCGACAAACGATCTTACGCTGGACGCCGCGTTCGAATCGAGCGCGGAATATAACGCTGCTTTTCACGTCGGCGCGGAATATGATATTGATTCCCACCTCTTCGTTCGCGCGGGCGGGGATACGGGAACCGGAGAAATTTCCGGAGGCATTGGTGTCGCTACTGGGAACTTCACTGCCGACTTCGCGGCAGTTCGTCATCCCGATCTCGGCACGTCCGTCAGCTTTGGAATTGGATTCGCGCTGTGAAATGCATCTATGGTGTAATGAAGCTGTGCCTGTGTGCTGGCGTCATTATTATGTTAATGATGTGCGGAAGTAATGTTCGCGCTCAGGCCCTCGATACGATTGATGCTGAGGCACAGCGCATTTTTGACGTTCCCGGAACTTCCAGTCTCGATCCGGATGAAACGTTGGAATATCTCGATGAACTTGCCACGCAAACCGGCAATAATTTGGAGCGGCTCCACGCAAATGCCGATATGTCGTGGAGCGACGCGCGTCGGGAACTACAGGCGAAACAGTATGCTCCATTTACAAGCAGCGATTTGAACGGAAGTTTTTCGCTGCGCAGCCGCGTCTCATCCCCCCTCGATCCGAATGAGCAGCCGGCCTATACCGATGGCCAGTATTTAGGCAGCCCAACAGCTTTCTATAATAGGATTCTTGCTCGTTCATCTGTATTGGAAGTGAGCGCGCTCGAACAAAAGCAATCGGGCGAACCACGTTTCACCGACCATCTCACCGGTTTTGCGGAACTCCGAAATCCGGTTCCCATTGTTGCTGCACTTTCGCTCGAAAAAGCTGTCGTTGGCGATTATGCGCTTGCGTTTGGGAACGGACTTCTCTTTGGCGGCGGACTTGCCAGCGCAAAAGCGCTTCATGCCGCAAGTGGGATCGAGGAACGTTCCTTCGGATTGCGCGGAACCGTGAATGCAACGACGAAAGATCTTCAGGGTGCTGCGCTGGAACTTCAGGCGGGACCGTCCCACGTTATTGTCTTCGCGTCCGACCGCCCTTTCGATGCAAACGTTGTGAATGACACCATCGATTCGATCTATTCATCCACCTATCATCGAACGCAAAGTGAGCTTGCGGCAGAGAATGCTGCGTCGGCAACCGTTGTAGGCGCGCGCGTAGAAATTGCGACTGCCGATACGGCAAATCTTTATGTGAAAGGCGGCGCAACAGCCTGTGAATTGCGCTTCGATCATCCGTATGTGGGAACCTCAAGCTCGCCCTTTATCGGTTCTGAGCTTAGTTTGGCGGGAGCGGATCTTCTCGCCATGAGCGGCGAGTGGACGGCTATTGCCGAAGCAGCGCACTCCGTCAACGATACTTCCCAAGAAACGGCACTGCTCTTTTCAACTATTTTTAATCCGGAGAAGAATGTCGCATTTTCTCTTAACTATCGGCATATTCCGTATGGTTTTCAATCTCCGTTCGGAGAGATTTCGGGAACGTTAGCATCCTCGCTTTCGAATCTGGATGAATATTATGTTGGAATGGAACTTGTTCCGATCCCAAACCGGCTTCGCATCAATGCATATTCGCAATTTGAAAGCGAACTGATTCCCTTAGGCGATCTTTTCGGAAAACAGAAATACGATTATCTCGTCGCCGCGTCCTACCATGCTACGAATGCGCTCGACCTAAAAGCAACCGCGCGCGATCAAGAAAATGCCAGCACTGTTTCCGATAACGGCACAGTAACGTTACAAGGCCAAACGCTGAACCTTCAACTTGAAGCAGCCTACAATCCGGGAAGCGGCACCACGTTCCGAACGCGATTCGATCATGTCCATTACTCCTCGACGACTGAGGAAGATGGCTGGCAGGCATCGGAAGAAGTTAAGATAAAGATTCCGAATGGTGGATCGGAACTTGCTACTACGCTCACTCGATTTCAAACCGCAACGAGCAATTCCGCGGTCTCCTCGTATGAAGTAGGATCGCCGGGAACCGCGACCATCAATTCGCTCGATGGACTGGGCTGGCGTGTTGCCGTTCACGGGACGGTTCACGCAACACGCGCATTCGCGATTTCGGCCTACCTTGCCGGCACCGCATATGACGTTCCCCGCACGATCGGAAGCGGTGCTACAGCCTATACGGGAACTTCCACGTTCACGGCAACAGTGCAGATCGATGTGAAGTTGTAATAATCAATTGTTATTCCGGTCTCAGTTCAAATCGTTTCCAATTGGAGCCACGTTCTGTCGGCTCATTTAACGGAACTCTAATTAAGGTTCCATCTCGATACAGAGGCAGCATGTCGCGGTAATGATCGCCGAAGATCGCTTCGGAGTTCCCAGTCGGGAGCACGGCGAGCAGCTCATCGGTCTTCATATCCGCGACCATACGCATCGAAGGGCCAACCTGCATTTGATACGGGTTCCACATATAATAGGAACCTTGTAGCACCGTTGTCGGCCCGCCGGGCATTGGCCCGCCTTCGACATCGACCAATTTGGCAAGGAGCGGGCTTTCTTTATCGAACGCATGACGAATCGTGAGCGAGTGTAATTTCCCCCATTGCCACTGGCGCATATCGGAACCAAAAATTTGCGCTAAGATGCGAAGCGATTGATGGAATGAAAGCTGAATGATGGAATCGCGCCCATAATTGTTGCCGAAGCTGGTATGCCACCATACATTCCCACTATCCGGCAACAAATGCGCCAGCGTTTGGAGCGGAATGTTCTGCAGCAAAATAAATTCGTCGTACCGTTGAGAAGATGTTTCGTTCCCGCTCAGTCCTTCATAAAAAGTATTATAGATCAGTCGATTTAGAAACACGGAATAGATCGCGGGAGCGATCTCCTCCGCGCGCATTCCGCCATCCCAGTTGCGAAGATAATTGAGAACTTGCGCAGTGAACGGATCGACGTTCTCGGTTTTAATTCGCAAGCGGTCGTCCGCCAGCTTGTGCTCCGCGATCCAAATGGAATCATTCCTCCGGACATATTTCATCGCGCTATCGCCAATCGAGGTATGACGATAAAGGGAATCTTCTTTCCATGCGAGCCGCATAGAGTCAATCCTAAACGTGGAAGAACTATCCGCAGTGAGTCGTGGCGGATTGGGATCGGGATACAGCGCAAGCAGATACGGCAGCACGCGCTGAAGATCGTAGGGACTGATAATATCCGTTTGAATGCTCTGCGCATATCCCGCATCTGGGTGCGGGCGCTCGGCAAGCAGTTCCCCAATGCGGTCAGCGCGCGATGAGGGTTCCCAATTTATTCCGTAGGGAACCGGACGGTCTTTTAACGGCGGATTATTGGCAGATACGATATATCCTCGCGCAGGATTCGTTACCGTTGGAAGCTCGGACATATTCACAAATCCCATCCATGCGTCGGAAGGATTAGTTCCATCGCGCGGAAGCGTTTGCCGGGCTTCCGTTCCATTCCGGCGCGGTATCCTTCCAATAAATTGATATGCAATGTTCCCATGCGTATCGGCAAAGCAGAGATTCAGGCACGGCGTAGCAAATCCCGACATACCGCGTTTGGCTTCTGTGACGGTCTTCGCGCGCGGAAGTTCCAGGAACCCGGATAGCTCGTCCGTCAGCGCGTAGGTTCCGTTCCACATCATCGCAACGGGTTTTCCATCGCGGAAAAAGATGGAATTATTTGGGATGCCGCCTGCGCGAGCATCATTATAAAATTTACTTTCGATCGCTTGCGGATGCATTCCTGTCACAATAGGCCCGTGGATCGTCATGCGTACCGTGATGGGAACTGCATGCGATTGATCTTTGCTCGCGGAATCACGCACGCGAATCGTATCGTGAATAACGGTAAACGCTTGCGACGCTCCATTCGGAAGCATATATTTCGTTCCAGTCGAATCGAGATGTTCGATAAAATAATCGCACTCGTCCGTCATGCCGTTGGTGATGCCCCACGAAAGATCGTGCGAACGTCCCGAAATAATGACGGGCAAACCAGGAATAAGAAAACCCGCAACATCGAATCCATCGTCGCTTACAAGATGCGCAAGATACCACCGCGAAGGCGATTGAAGCTGCAAGTGTGCGTCGTTTTCGAGAATGGGCGCGCCATCCGCTGTGTGGGAACCCGAAATGGCGAACGCATTGGAGCCAACTCCGATACACGCGCCAACCGCGCTATCGAAATCGCTGGCTTGCTGGAACAGCGACGCAAAATCGTTCCGCGAAGAATCGGGGTCTTCCATTCGCTGCGAAGTTTTGGGAATGACCTGTAGCTTCTTCGTAGTATCAAGTGGCTTTGGTCGTGCGCCTGTTTCGCGTAGGTCGGTGCTTCCAGCCCGACTCCCCGCCAGATAATTCGAAACGAACGTGCTCGGATTTGCGCCACCGAGCACCGTCGCGCCATCGTCGGGATAGACGGGATAGATCGAATGCAAATGCGCTGAATCCAGCACTTGAGAAAAATCGGTGAAGGCGGCATCCGTCAACGCAGAGAAGTTCAGTTCCCACGACATCAGCCGCCCGATCATCAGGCAATCCTGCGGACGCCAATTTTCCGGAACAAGTTGAACCGCATCGAATTCAAATCCTAAATGCTTACGGTGATCTTTAAGATACGCATTGATTCCGCCGGAAAAAGCCGTGAGCACTTCGCGCGTATGCGTACCGGCCTTCAGCCACATCTGGTCGGCGATACGCGCAAACCCTATCGTGCGCGACCATCTATCGATTTGCAGCGTCCGGTTCCCAAATACTTCCGATAACCTTCCCTCACCCGCACGTCGTGCAAATTCCATTTGGAAGAGCCGATCCTGCGCTTCCGCGTAACCCAAGCCGAAATACGCATCGCGCTCCGTGGCAGCGTGAATATGCGGGATGGCAAATCCATCGCGGTCAATATCGATCGTTCCCGAAATACCAGCAACGCTGGCCGAGCCGGAATACTCCGGCACGGTCCCCGACTTGAAATAAATCCCAAGCGCGAGCAACCCTGCTGCGAGCAGCACGATCAGATATCCGAAACCAAAAGCGAACTTTGGAAACATGACGGCAATTACGAATTACGAGTTACGAATTACGAATTATAGGGACTGAGTGTTCCCTTATTCGTAATTTTCGGACTGAATTTATTGCGGATCACTTCGGTTTTGCTTTTACTATGGGTCTTCGATTCAGACGCCGCATTAAAATTATCCCTGGTGTTCACTTGAACATCAGCAGGTCAGGTATTAGCACGTCCGTGGGTGTGCGCGGCGCGAGCGTTACGCTTGGGAAACGCGGCACGTATGGCAACGTCGGACTTCCCGGAACCGGCATCTCGTACCGAGGACGTATCTCGCCGCCGAATGCAACGCATTCTGATGAAACGTCAAGCGCGCTGCCACATTCGGAAGCCAATGCTGAGGCTCCCGCCACGCATTTCACCCATCATCTTCATTGGTGGAAAGTGCTGATATTTCTGGGAACGATGATCGCCGCCGGAGCTACGAAATCGAATGGAATTATCGGCCTTTTTTGGTTAGCGTGGTTTATATATTGGTTCTTTCTTTTGGTTCGATTGATTTTTCGTAAACGACCCACAGGTTTCACCACTACTTAGCAAAGGAGTTCATTGATAGCGAGAAAAGATTCTTCACTTCGCACCTCTTCGCTCCGCGAAGAAGTGCTCCGTTCAGAATGACACTTGTACTTGCATCGGAATTCCCCATTCGTAATTCGTAATTCGTAATTGATTCACGCTCCTTTGGGAACTTCAAGCGGCCTATCGCGGTGTAAAAGAATCCAATCGCCGTTTTCGACGAGGGCTTCGCGGCCAAATTCAGCAACGAATTTTCTGAGCATCCACAAGGCGATCTTCACCGATAAGTTTAGTCAAATGCACGGTTGCGCGATGATAGAACACGCTCATGCGGTCGTACTGGCGCTTGTGTTCGGCAAAGGCATTTTTTTGCAGATAGCTATGCAAGAGCGCGGCAACAACGGGAAGCACGCCAATTAAAAGCAACAAAAATTCATTTTTATGACCGAACAAAATCACATGCGCCGCAGCGAGCGCGAGCGTGACGCCAAAAAGCAGTGAGATCATCCGCTCGCGGCCATGCAGCTCCTCGTGCTCGCGGTGGGCAGCTTTCGCAAAGTATTTCGCCTGGTCTTCCACCCAATGTTTAAGCACAAGGTTCAGGCGGTCGCGCTGGGCTTCTTCATCGAGCAATTTATTGGTGCTGTGCTGTGAGTTCCCGATCATGCAGGCGCGGATGGCGTTGCGGATCCAGTCGAGTTCGCTGCGCTGTTTTCGCATGTAAAAATCGGCAACGGAATCTTCGACTCCGGCTAATTTCCAGAAAAATTGCACACGAAGTCCTTCGGCTAAGGCGCGGTAATCCAAGTACCGGGTTTGGTAACCATGCCGCTCGGCCCAATAATAGACGAGGAACGAACAAAGAAACATTCCCAGATACAGCCCGAGCATCGCCGGCTCTTCGAACAATCCGGAATAGAGTTCGAAGAATAGCGCAGCGAAAAATACGAAGGTCAGCAGTAACTGGATCGTCGTTTTGGTGCGCTTTTGAAATCGCTGCGAAAGCACATCGGCGATGGCGTAAAAATCGAGATCTTCTTTTAATAATGGCGGCAATTCATTGGGGTCATTATTGGCCGGATGATGGTTCCCTTTTGCACCATGCTCCTTTTTCCGGCGATGATATGATATGATGCTCCACCAACTGATGCGCGTGCGCTGGGAACATATATTCCTTGCTGGCGCGGAAATGTTCTTTCAGATCTTCGGAATACTTGATAGAATCCTCGTTAAACGTTTCCATGCGGGAATACACGTCGTCATACGCTTTATCGGCTTCGACATGGGAACGGAACCCGGCGGGATACAACCGATGCACCGTGAACGCATGTGCCGGATGGGGATTGATAGCACGCGGCGTCACAATATGATAGACGGGGCCGCTATCCGGCGCGTCGAGTTCGCTGTGCGGCGGCGCGTACGGTTCCGGAATACCATCGAGCTTGAACCGCACCACCTGCGACGTGCCGCCGACCAGATTAAGTTCCACTCCATCCCACAGCGCGATAAGAATGGCGCTGTGCGCCGCGATATACGCGCCCACTTGCGCGTATTGCATCTCGCGGCCGATGCCATGCACGCTAATTAACTCCCGCGTAAGACCCGGCATGATCGGCAGATCGGAAAAATATTCTGCCTTTGAAATCAACTCGTGAAATTCTATCAGAGACGCCGCATCGAAATCCGTTTCATACAGATCGATGGGCATCGGAAGCACAACGGCAAGCCGCATTCCAGAACTAAGCGCCAGATGCGCAAGCAGACGATCCGCGCCATTGGCAAGCGCAGAAAGCAGCGTGATCGGCGTGGAAGGATAATTTTTTCGGAGCGTTGCATACTCGGCAAGCACCACTTCCGTTAGCTTGGGGATGTCCTCATCTCGCAGATCGCGGTGGCCGGAAACGCCGATAACAAGCGGCAGCGGGCCGGATTCCTTCGCAGGACGCGCCGTCCACGGAAGCGCGTGGTGGCTATGATGGTGCGCGTGGATCAGCTCCTCGTCGATGAACTGCTCCACCGGCGATTCGATAGAGGCGTCAGCGTGTACGGGAATCTGTTCGAGCGATGTTGTGGTGGTTTCCATTCCTACGAAGTTACGAAGAATTGGAGCGGAATATATTTAAAATGTCATCCTGAGCGGAGTTTTTCTTGACGCAAGGAGAGAAAAACGGAGTCGAAGGATCTCATGGAGTTGCACTGTGCGGTGAATGTCCGGAGATCCTTCGACTCCGCAAAAAGTTAGTCCGCTGAGGCGGACTAACTTTTGCTCCGCTCAGGATGACAGGTATTTCATCGACTGCCCCTTTTCAGCCCCACTATGCCATTTATGAATTACCGAATTATTGTCATTAACCGATTTCTTGCAGAATGGGAAAAAATGTCGTATGTTTGTACTGCGATTCGCGAAAAATGTGTTTTTTTAGCCCGACGACGGATGATGCGGACCGTGTTGTTTTTCTCAACCATCCGCCGGAAGGCTTTTTCAATCAACTTTATTTATTATCATGGGAGTTCCTAATCCTACACTCAACGTGGCGCTGATGACACCAGCGCAGCCACCAGCGACGCCCTGGGCAAGAAATTCGGCGCAGTGTCTGAATGTAACATTCAATTGCGCGCTCGATATCGCCATTACATTCAAGGGGCCGTTGAACAACGACGCTACTTCTTATTTGCAGCCTGTTGTGGCATGGGCACCTACTCCACTTGCAAATCTAAGTGGGGATGACATGGGCTGGGGCGGTCTTGCTGTTGGCACAACCCTGGAACTATCATTTTCTCAATCGGCGCCGTCTGTTACCGAAACATGGGTATTGGTTGCGCAGCCCGGCTCGCCTGGAACTGTTGGCACTTCGATCTACAATAACTCGCTCTCGAGTTGGGATATCCCACCCTCCATTGTAGCTAACTCAACTAATACTCAATTCACAATATCAGCCAGCATGAACGCTGCCAATGGCGGGGCTTCGGTCTCGATTGTTATAATGATTTCGGACAGCAGTACAAGATGATAGCATTTTTGTAGTTTTGATTCTATTCTGAATTCTGATCGTCTTTATAAAGCAGCCTCCAGTTCCAATTTGAGCATGGAGGCTTCTTCTATTTTTGCCGAGAGCGAGAAGTATTTCAATATAACGCTCACGGCCGCGCAGCACAGTGGGATGAGTGAAGCCGAGAATGGTGGCGCGAAGTGGTTCATATTGTCGATATATTTTCTCCGCTTCACTGAAATTGCCTTCCAGAAATTCATAGGCACCTACAGCCAATTGTCCAGAAAGCAGTTCTGGATGATCGGATGGAAGATGTTTGAGAAATATTGCTAACGCTTCTTTAATTGCTGCCTTCGCTCTTGGTATTTGATTGGCACGTTCTAAAGCAAGAGCAAATCCTTTCAGCGCACTAGCAACATTAAGGTGGGTTTTCCCCAAATTCATTTTCAAGGTTACTATGAGGGATAGAAACAATTGTTCCGATTCCACATATCTACCGGCTGCTGAGAGAATGGATGCGAGATTGTTCATGGCGATCAGCGTATGATTGTCGGAATCGCCATGCAAATTTCTTTGAGCTTCAACAGCCTGTTCCGCAGCAGAAATTGCCTCATTCAATTTCTTTTGCCTGTAATACAAACCGCTCATATTGGTGAAAATATCAGCGCGCAATGTGTCTTCATCCCATCCGCCTTCGGGCAAAACCGCAAGCGCACTATTACAAAACATCAATCCCTCTTCATACTGTTGCTGCTGGTACGCAACGGAAGCGAGGGAACTATAGCGCGCCGCTACTTTCAGCGGTGAACTATTCGCTTCTTCGTGAATGGAAACAGCTTCTTGCAGTGAGTTTTTTGCGCCATTGAAATCGGCAAGTTCGTATTGCAATTCAGCCAGATCTTCTAACGCCTCCGCTGCTTGAAAGCTTTTAATTCCATGAATCTTTCGCGTAAATTCAAGCGATCGCTCTAAGTACCCCTGCGCGTCCATTGGCCTTGAAGCGGCCAGCAATATCTTGCCGATGTTCCGCAGTTGCTCTTGACGCTCCGCATTGCCAACATTATCCGGTAACTTGCCATAAGAATCGGCATAACTCCCTGCAACACGATCCATATCGGCATGCACCCAATGGGTAACTAACTCGTGCGTCCTCTGACTTTGTATGAAGAGATTTAGCATAGCGAGATCGGCAAGCGATCCGATCAGCCTCTCTTTTTCACCCGCCTCGGTCCATTGCCAGGGTTCTTCGTCTCTTCGTCGATGGCCATATTCTCTTGTGGAGAAATATTCCCCGATTTTCGCGTGTGCAGCTTTACGCGCTACTTCATCCGGCATGTAGCGCATCTCCACCGCTTCGCGCAAATAATTATGGAAGAAGGTATGGAACCCTTCGCGGGTCATGAGGTGGTATTCCATCGCGATCATAAGTTCCGATAGTTCCATGCGCGGCTTGCCGGTGATCTGCATCAGTTCGGATTCCGACAGCCCGTGCCGCGACGCCCAGATGGCGGTCATGACATTACGAACGGCGTCTTCGCCATGATCGCGCTCCATGCGGGCGAGCACTTTCTGGAATAGTTCTCTTTCATCCGCGCTCGCTAAATAATCCTCAAGCTCTTCGTGCAGCGTAGTGTGATGCCCGAAAATGCGAAGCTCTTCCAGCACCGTCCGCAAAAACAGCGGACTCGACGATTTGGGATTTGCCGAAAGCGTGTGCAGATCGCTCAGCGGCAGCGATTTGTGAAAGCGATTCAGGAAACCCTGCGCGATAGCTTCGCGCTGCTGTTCGGTTAGCGGCTGAAGTTCCAATTCATTCCACTTCCGCTCGCGTAATTGTGCAAGGGGAAGGCTCTCGGTTGTTGTTGAAACGATGAGGCGCACATTCGCGGGAATGAAATCCGGCAGCCAGTGCATTTCCGGCGCAATGCCTGTAAGCTGGTTGAGCGCATCGATCAAAAGGATGAGGGTGTCGGGCTGGAAGCGCCGACCTACGCGTAGGTCAGTGCTTTCAGCCTGACCATCCCCTCCTACTTTCGCCAGCCAGACTGGGAATTCTTCCCGGAGCGCGTTTTCGTCGGTGGGGATCGTGTCCGCAAGCTGATAGCGTTCTTTTATTTCCATCATCACCTGACGCATCACGTCTTCGGGATCGCTGCCTTCGGCTGCGCCGATAAAATGCTGGACGACGAAGGCATTCGGGTTCCGCGTTTGATATTCATGCGCCAGATACGCCATGAGCGCGCTCTTGCCCAAACCCGATCTTCCCCAAATAATAAGCGGCGGGCCATCGGACTCCACATATTTTGCAAATGCCTCGTAATACTCCGGATTTGCAACATACGATTGCCGCCGGTTCCGCGAATACGCTTCGTGCTCGGCGCGTTCGTGATCGAGCGGCGTCATCTCTTTCTTTTGCGGAAAATCGCGGTCGAGAATGGTGAGGATGTCCTGAAATACCTGCTCGCCTAATTCTTCGGGATCGGTGAAGCGGCGATAGGGAACTCCGGTGGATTGAAGGGTATGTTTAAGGGACTCAAGGGACGAAATGGACTGAAAGGACTTGTCATTTGAGTCCATTTTGTCATTTGAGTACTGTGAATCGTTGTTCCCCTGTTCATAAAAGAACGCGCTGTCGTTTTTCCGTAGGATCGCGCCATGCGCGAATTCCATTTCGATAATGCTTTTATCGCTGGCGGCATAGTCGCGGAGCCACGGGAATTCTTTCAGCATTTCTTCGTCTTTTTCGATCTCGGTGATGCCGGGAACCCATCCGTAGCGCGAGCCGATAATTCCGATGAAATACGGTCGGCAGCGGTCGATCTCTTCCAGGCAGATACGAATGGTTTTGCCGGTGCGCGATTCTTCCTCGGTTATTCCCCAGCGCAGGTCAATTTCGGTGAATTCGATGCCACGTTCGCGGCACTCTTTGCGGATACGCGGGAAGATTTTTTTCACCAACTGCTCGCGTTCGGGCATGAGGTCGCGGAACGTCGAGGAGACGAACAGGCGGAGTTCGTTGGAATGTGTTTTGGGGTTCAAATCTCTATCGAATAACAGGGTAGAAATTATTCGCTACAAAAATACAACAATTACGAAGATTCGCCGTAGAGAAGCAGACGCGCCCCTGCACGAACCAAGTAATTTTGCAGGGCGTTAGCCAAAATACGATGCTCCGCCGCCAAAAGATAATCCTCTCGTGTACGCTCGCACTGGCCTTTATTGCTGCCGGAAGCGCGTTTTCGGGCTGCGTATTTTGGCACAATTTCTCGACGTATTTCAATACACTGTACCTTACCCAAACGCACATCGATGCGTATGAAGCCCAGCAGCGGGCCATCGTTCCCCCAAATGCGAACGGCGCCGTTGCCATTCTGAACCATCGCTGGCTCGACGAGGAATATCTCATGCGTCAGGTGGGGCTGCGTGCGGGACACGCGGAGCCGATCACACCATCGTTCTCGCAATCCCTTAGCGCGACGAAGCTCATCACCAACGTGCATCTCGATTCCGCCGTCATTCTCGGCTCGAAGATATTGGCCGATAAAAAAGCTTCGAAATACAAAGAGGACGCGCTGTTCCTTGTCGGCAAAGCGCTGTTTTACAAGAACGATTTCATCGGCGCGGAACGAAAATTTCGGGAATTATTAGCGAATTATCCGCAGACGAAATATGGCGAGCAGGTGCAGGTGTTTCTTGCGCGATCGATGCTTGTTAATCGTGACATCGATACGGCGTCGATCACATTAGAACGCGCGATCGCCGATGCGGCGAATTCCAAAGACCTCGCAACCCTTTCGAGTATGCATCGCGCAATGGCGGAACTGATCTACGCGAAAAATCCGGATTCTCTCACGGCGATCGCAAGCGAACTGCATAAAGCGGAAAACGGACTCACCGGCGAAGAGCTTGCGCGGCTTGCGTATCAAGAAGGCGCTGTGGAATTTTTGAATGGCGATTGGGTATCGGCAGAAGCGGCATTTCAGCTCGCTGCGCAATCTGCAAGCGACGATTGGCTTGCCGGCGAAGCGCTCGTTGCGGATGCGCTCGCGCTTCGCGAAGAAGGGAATTTAGATGCGGCAAAAACGAAGCTCGCCTACGTCATCGCGCATGTGAAATACGGCGGCTCCGCTGTGGCGGCACGATACGAGCTTACCTACACCGATGAACTGATGGCGCGCAAAGCCGTTCAGAACGATCTGCGCTCCACGGCATTCCGCGATACCTACGCGCAGCCCATCCAGCACGAGTATTTCCTGATCGATACCACCTATAAAAATTCTAGCGCGCTCATGATCTCACGCGCAAAGTTCCGGCAGGCCGAAATCTTCCGTGAAATGGGGCTGTACGATACTGCTTCGCGCCTTGCGGCTACGCTCATCAGCACGAAGGATTTTTCCTCGTCGGCGATGAATGGGTATGTGTCCGATCGCGCGAATTCGCTTGCAAGTTATGCGGAGTGGCATAAGGAACTTGTTCATATCGATACGCTCGAAGCGAACATCCGGTCGAAAGCTCCCTCGCGTATCCACGGCGATGTGAAAGTTCCGGGCCAAACCAACGATGAGATCCATTTGAAGGCATTGAAGGAAGTACTTGGCACGCGCTGGAAGCCGAATTTTCCGGTGCCGCTCTCGAAGATGGATTCCGACCGCGTAAAAGAAACCGAATTGCGATTGAAGAAAAACGCTCCGGCAAAATTAGTGATCGGCGATACTGTGCACTTCCTCGATAGCTTGCAATTCCGCGCGGGAACCGCACACTATCAGCTCGGACGCGCCTACGAAACCTTCGGTGAAATCCCGGAAGCGCGACAGGAATACCAAATGGCCGACACGATGAACATTGGCCCGATGGATACAGGCCGCACCGCGCTTCGGGCAAAAACGATCTATGCCTGGTTGGAACTCGAACAGCAGGAGAAAAATCAAGCAGTAGCGGATTCGCTGTTGCACGAATTGCTTTCGCATTATGGGCAAACCATGTATGCGGAGCAAGCGCGAATCCTCTATATTACTACCTCTCGAAATTCTCCGGGGGAACTCGCGTATCTCAGCGCGTATCAATTGCTTCGAGCCAGTGGACTGGATGCCGCAAAGCCGCCAATGCTCAATATCGTGGTGAACTTTTCTGAAGAGGACGTTGCTCCGCGCTCGCTCTATGCGCTCGGCGTGAGCTATGAAGAAGCTACGCGATACGATAGCGCGCTCGCGTATTACAATCGCGTGTTGAAAGAGTATCCCTATTCTTCGTATGCGCTTGCCTTGCGCCCACGCCTTGCGGATGCAAACACTCCGGGGCTTCCACATGCACCGCCGTTGCAACGCCTTAATTCCACAACCACGACTACCTCTGATACCACTGCAACTCCAGATCAAACGCAGCAGCCGGGGCCTCGGGTGCTTCGGCCCGGGCAGCAAAATCAGGGTAATAACAAATGGACGCCTGGAATGCAGCCGCCGGTAAACCCGCCCGCACCTCCGATGCCGCCCGGATTCGTGCCACCTCCGCCACCGCCAAACCGACTACCACCGCCGCGACCGGTCATTCCAGATACAACCCATTAATGTAATGCCAGAACGACTTCTTTCCGAACGCTCCCTCGTCACTCACCGGCGCGTGATCGCGCCGGGACTTGTTACCCTGCGATTTCACAATCCAAGAGTTGCGCGCGAAACCCTCGCCGGACAATTCGTAAATGTGCTGCCCAAACTTGGCTTCGGAGATCCGATGCTCCGGCGACCGTTCTCTGTATATTGGTCCACGGATGATCGCTCATCCGTGAAAGGTAGCGAAGCAGAAATTATCGTGCAAGCGCATGGGCGCGGAACCGGAATTCTTGCTGAAACGCGCGAAGGAGAATATCTCGATGTGCTCGGCCCGCTGGGAAAACCGTGGAACTATCAGTCGGGCGATTACGAAACAGCGATTCTTCTGATCGGCGGCGTTGGCGTAGCTTCGATGCCCATGCTCACGCGCGCGCTGGAACTTGAAGAAATTCCGTTCCAAACATTTTACGGAGCGCGCGCGGCTTCGCTTATTGCACGAGACCGTCTTTCCAATCTTCACATTGCCACCGATGATGGTTCCGAAGGTTTTCACGGATCGAATGTCATGCTGCTTCGCTCCTTTCTTGAAACAGGCGGTATAGAAAAACCTAAAATTTTTGCGTGCGGCCCAACGGCCATGATGCGCGCAGCGCAATCGCTTGCGGCAGAGTTCGGAATCCCCTGCGAACTTAGCTTGGAAACAGAAATGGCGTGTGGCATCGGGATCTGTCAGGGATGCCCGGTGCTCAACGAAGAATCTGTTTTTCAACAGACTGGGCGAAAGTTCAAGCTTGTCTGCACCGATGGGCCATCGTTCAATGCGAAGGAAATTGTATTATGAAAAACGCTGCTGCAATAAACGGAAAAGCCACGCCTGATCTTAGCGTGAAACTTGGCAACGTCACATTCAAAAATCCCATTCTCGTTGCGAGCGGAACCTTCGGCTATGGCGCGGAGGCCAAGCAATGGTGCGACATCGAACAGTTAGGCGGAATCGTTACCAAATCCGTAAGCTGGAAACCGCGCATGGGTAATCCGCCGCACCGTATTATTGAAACGGCGAGCGGAATGCTGAATTCCATCGGACTTGCGAATGTCGGCGTGCATACGTTCGTCAAAGAAAAGTTACCCTATCTCGCGCAGTTCGATACGAAGATCATCGCGAACATTGCGGCATCTTCGATGGAAGAATACCGCGATGTGCTCGAACATATCGAAGCAAACGCGGTCGAGAATCTCGCAGGATATGAAATTAACATTAGCTGCCCGAATGTAAAAGATGGCGGACTTTCTTTCGGAACGAATGTAGAACGAACGGAAGAACTGACGCAGCTTCTCCGCGCTTCGACCGATCGCATTCTGATGATAAAGCTCACGCCGAACGTCACAAGCGTAGCGCCGTTCGCGCAAGCCTGCGAGCGCGCGGGCGCTGATGCTGTCAGCCTTATTAATACGCTCGTCGGTATGTCGATCGATATTTACACGCGGGAACCGCGATTGAATACTGTAACAGGAGGCTTATCCGGCCCTGCGATAAAGCCGATCGCGCTGGCGCAGGTGTATCAGGCGCGAAAGGCGTGCAACATTCCCGTCATTGGCATGGGTGGAATCGTTACAGCCGAAGATGCGGTGGAATTTTTCATTGCCGGGGCTGATATGGTGCAAGTGGGAACCGCAAATTTCGTCTATCCCGATGCCGGCGTTCGCGTAGCCGAAGGTCTCGCTGAATTTATGCTTACGCAGAAGATCGAGCGGGTTACCGATCTTGTAAATTCACTTCGTGTGAGAGCGGAGTTGAAGGCGGCAGGGTGGTAGCATGAAAGAAATTGTCGAGAAAGGCTACGATAAAATTGCTGCTGAATATAATTCCAATAGACTCACTCGAAAAGAGGTAGTGAGCGAATATTTCGATTCTCTTTCACAATTTTTCCCGCAGTCTGGAAAAATGCTCGATTTAGGTTGTGGAGGTGGGGAACCTGTAACTGGATACTTCGCACGAAAGGGCTTTCAAGTTACTGGCGTCGATGTTTCCGAACAAATGATCGAGATAGCGCGCAGACAACTTCCTCAAGGTGATTTCATTAGAGGCGACATGGCGGAATGCCAGTTCGACGAAGCAAGTTTCGATCTTATTGTGAGTACATTCGCAATCATTCATATTCCACAATCAGAACAAGAAAAGCTGTTCAGGAATATATGGAAATGGCTCAAAGCTTCCGGAGTAGCTTTCCTTACTCTCGGTGCAAAATCCGAAGAAAGTATCATTCATGAGTGGAAAGGTGTCACAATGTATTGGTCGCACTTCGGCCCTGAAGAATATCGGTCTATGTTACGGAATATAGGATTTGAATTACTTTGGGAAGAACTGGAAGATTTTCCTAATGGTGAACGATTCTATAACGTAATCATACAGAAGTGAGCAGTTATATTCACAACAGCTATCGGGCACTTATACCCATCTAATTCCGGTTAGAATTTCATGGACAGACAATTTGAAGAGGTAATTGACGAGGTGCTTTCTCTCGATCCATCGAGTCAGATGCTCATCGCAGAAAAGATTGTTGGAAACAATAATAAAATGCCCGAGCATGAGGCCGCATGGCGCGAAGAAATTCGGCGACGAATCGAAGAGATCGAAACCGGTAACGTTCAAATGCGCGACGCAAGCGACGTCATTCGAGACGCAAGAGCACGCCTTCGCGCGTGAGGATTCGCGTTCATCCCGAAGCTGAAGCGGAGTTTTTACATTCCGTGGATTTCTATGCTGAGGATAGCCCTCGAAACGCCGAGCGATTTATCCGTGAAGTAGAAGAAGCTTTCGATGCCATTAGCTTTTATCCTGAGCGGTATCCAGTCGTCATTGATGATGCGCGTGTTAGGCTGCTTAAACGATTTCCATTTTCTGTTGTGTATCGCATAAGAAACGACGAAGTCCATGTCGTTGCCGTCGAGCATCAATCCAGGAAACCCAGATATTGGATTGAGAGACAAATCGAGTAATAATTTTGTGAGAATGCATTGCTCTCATTTTGAATTTTCCATAGAAACCACGCCATCTCTCGCGCTGTTTAGCGCACTTCACTCTAAAAATTAATCAATGGCAAAACCTATTGTCGGTATAATCATGGGAAGCGCGTCGGATTGGGATACGATGCGCGAGTCCCACAAAATTTTAGAAGAATTCGGCGTAGCGCATGAGTACAAGGTGCTTTCGGCGCACCGCGCGCCTGCGGCGGTTACCGAATACGCAACGAAAGCACAAAAGCGCGGACTGAAGATCATTATCGGCGCGGCTGGCGGCGCGGCGCATCTCGCCGGTGTACTTGCCGCGCAGACCATCCTTCCCGTGCTCGGAGTTCCCATCGAATCGCCTGCTCTCAAGGGGATGGATTCGCTGCTTTCGACGGTGCAAATGCCGGGCGGAATTCCCGTCGGTACGCTTGCTATCGGTAAAGCCGGAGCGAAAAATGCAGCACTGCTCGCCGTTGGAATTTTGGCGCTGAGCGATATCAAGCTGCGCGATAAGCTGCAAGTCTATCGCGAAACGCAAACAAAAGCCGTGCTTGCCGTAAAATTGGAAGCCTAACTTTTTAATTACGAATTTCAAATTACGAATTACGAATTTTGAAAATCCAACTGTTCGCGGATGAACTGTATCTTCCGTCATTCACATCCTATTTTTCGGGGATGGAGAATGTCAAACTCGTAACAAGCGAACCCGACCTTGTGCTCGGCCTCACGTTTCTCGATCCTGTGAAAAAAGCGGAATATCTCTCGAAATTCGAGACCAACGTTCCCATCATTTCCAATACGCTAACCTTGAGCGCCACCACCGCGCAACATGCTGTGAAAAAAGGTGTGCACATAATTGGGATGCCCATCCTGCCGCATTATTTTGCTCGACAGAAAAGCGTGGAATATTCGTTTCCCTTCGGAGTGCGGGCTGGGGAACCCAGCCACTACAACGAAACTGTCGGGAAGTTTCTCACATTGCTTGGTAAGACGGGTGAAGAGATAAAAGATGCCATCGCTGGCGTGTTCCCACGAACGCTTGCAATGATAATTAACGAAGCAGCCTTCGCGGTACAAGAATCTGTTGCGACGGCCGCAGACATCGACACCGCGATGAAGCTCGGAACGAATTATCCGAAAGGGCCGCTTGCGTGGTGCGATGAGATCGGCGCAGAAGCGATCGTCGCTATCCTTGACGCACTCGCCGGAGAATATGGTTCCGAGCGTTACCGCGTAGCTACGCTTTTGCGGAGACACGCAGAAGCTGGAATGAAATTTATCGCGCCTTCCAGCGTTTAGTTTTTACAATTCGTAATTTGAAATTCGTAATTCTTAATTAATGCCACAAGCCTACATCCTCTCCGCCTGCCGCACACCCTTTGGGAAATATGGCGGCGCGCTTAAAGACCTGCGTCCCGACGACATGGCCGCGCTTGTCATGAAAGCCGCGGCCGAACGCGCGGGAATTGACACTGCAGAAATTGATGACGTCATCTTCGGCTGCGCTAATCAAGCCGGTGAAGACAATCGTAATATAGCGCGCATGGCTGTGCTCCTCGCCGGGTTCCCGGAACGGGTTCCTGCCGTGACGGTCAATCGGCTATGCGGTTCTTCGCTGGATGCGATCATTCAAGCATCGCGCGCGATCAAGTTGGGCGAAGCCGATATTATTATCGCGGGCGGCGTGGAATCCATGACGCGCGCGCCCTATTCACTGCCGAAAAATGTATCGGGCGGCGCGGTGTTCGGAAACATTCCCGCTTATGACACCGCGCTCGGCTGGCGTTATCCCAATCCACGCCACGAAGCAATGTTCCCATTAGAATCCATGGGCGAGACGGCGGAAAATGTTGCGGAGCAATGGAAGGTTGCGCGCGAAGATCAGGATGCGTTCGCGTTCGAATCGCATCGACGCGCTATTGCCGCGCAGGAACGGGGCGATTACAACGATGAACTTATCGAAGTAACCATCGAGAATCGAAAAGGAAAAACGGTTGTCACGCAAGATGAACAACCGCGCTCAGACACCACGATAGAAAAGCTTGCAACGCTGAAACCGGCATTTCGCAAAGGCGGATCGGTGACAGCTGGGAACTCCAGCAGTTTGAACGATGGCGCAAGCGCGGTCGTCGTGGTGAGCGAAGCAGTTGTAAAGCGGCTTGGCGTGGAACCGCTCGGACGATACGTGGCAAGCGGCGTCGAAGGGCTTTCGCCGCGCTGCATGGGAGTGGGGCCGATCTATGCAGTCCGCAAGGCGCTTACGCGAGCAAAGCTTGATGTGAAGGACATCGACCTCTTCGAATTGAACGAAGCATTTGCTTCCCAAAGTCTTGCCGTGATTCGGGAACTCGGCCTCGATCCCGCGATTGTTAATCCAAATGGCGGAGCCATTGCGATCGGTCACCCGCTTGGCGCAAGTGGTGGCAGGCTTGTGGCAACCCTCCTCTACGAAATGAAGCGCAAGAACGTAAAGCGCGGCATTGCCACGATGTGCATCGGCGTCGGGCAAGGCATTGCGGGCGTGTTCGAGCGGGATTAATAATGAACTTCCGATTCACCGAACATGCCCTTATGGAGATCGCAAAACGACAAATTCCGATAGAGTTTGTTGAGCAAACCCTTGATGATCCCGAGCAGATCGTTCCCGAGCGAAGAGGACGAAAAGGCTATCCGGCGCGAAAGGTCTTTTCCAATGGCAGAACTTATTTGGTGCGGGTAATTGTAGATATAGCAGACGTACCGCCAACCGTGCGGACGGTCTAGCGAACAGGCAAGATTGCAAAATATTGGAGGGCCGAATGAAAGTAACATACGATCAAGAAGTGGATATTCTTAATATCGAACTCAGCGAAACAGAGAGCGATGAGGACAAGCCGGGTGTAATCCTCGATTACGATGCCGATGGAAACATTGTAAGTATCGAAATTCTCGATGCCTCCAAGCGCATCCGAAACCCAAGAGCGGTAGAAATGACAGGGTTTAAAACAGATCGGCCCGCTTCTCGCGGGCCGATAAATGTGTGGATCGCAAACTGAAGTTTGCGCTACATTATTTGCGCTACATTACTCGAAATGATAGACATCCCGATTCGATTTGCCATCGGGACCCATCAGCACGAACGTAAGGCCGTGCAGGAATTCTTTTGCAGCAGCTTGCACTTCCGGAGCGGTAACTTTCTCCGTCTCGGGAACGATCTTGAAAAAGACCCGCCAATCGCCGCCTTCGACCTGATCGGTATAAAGGCTTTGCGCCTGACGCAAATTTTCCTGCGCCACATAATAGAACGTCGTGATGCGCCCTTCTTTTGCGTGACGCAGATCGGTTGGGCTGACCTCGTTATTCTGCAACTTGCGCATCTCGTCGAAGATCACATGCGCCGCTGAATCCGGCAGCACGGATTGCAAGGAAACATCGATGGCGAAATTAGAGTAGTTCCCCGTCGCATACGCGGCAGGCGAATAGGAAAGATTCCGTTTCGTGCGAACTTCATCGAAAAGCCGTGCATCGAAGATTTCGAGCATCACGCGCTCGGCCCACCATCCCTGCTCACTCAAATTATCCGAAGCGGCACGCATGTTCATATAGGTCGTCGGGAAATCTGCCGGTTTCGGAACGAATTTAAACGCATCGGTGACAGGTTTGAGCTTTTCGATCTTCGGCCACGAGAAATTACCTTGTGGCAATCCATTGAGCGCGGCAAGCTTTTCTTCCAGCTCTTTGCGCGAAACATCACCGACCACAACCAACACCATGCGCGAACGCTGGAACTGATTATTCCGGTACTGCATGAGATCCGCAATGCTCAAGTTATTCACTTCGTCCACAGTGGCAACACGATTCAAGCGGGAAGTTCCCCTCCAGATACTATCGGCCAAGAATGCCGAATAGCTATCGGGATCGGCGTCGCGGCCTTCGATCGCCTTGATGGCCTGTTCTCTCAGCTTATCGGTTTCAAGCGAATCGTAATGCGGATGCGTCAGCAGATCGGCAAAGATATTCCACGCCGAATTGAAGCTCGGGCGGATCGTCCGCAGTGTGAACGACATCTGATAAAGGCTCCCAGTGCCGGCGATCGTCGTTGAAAGCGCGGCGAGCGAATCGTTGTACGCAGATTTCGGGAATTTATCGCTCCCGCTTGCAGCGATGAGCGACGCGGTTCCTCTGGCAATGGTGGCATTATCCGTTTCTTTATACGCAAGCCCGCCCTGGAACCCAAGCACCGCGCCGATCACCTGATTGGCGTTCGTCGTGCGAAGAATAACGTGGATGCCGTGGCTGGTGAAATCCTGCACGTCGTTCGGCGATTGCGCCGAAGAGGTTGAGGCAACAAAGAGCGCGGAAAATATAAGAAGTGTTAACGTTTTCATTGTAAAAGATCCTCCGGCTTGAGATTAAGTTTATCGAGTGCAGCTTGGTTGGTGGTTACGCCGAGCACGTAGGGTTTTCCTTCGATCCACCGATTGAGATAACGATTAATATCGGCGCGGGTAACTTTTTTCGCGTTCTCGATATAATGGATATAGTAATCAAGCCCGGCAGAGGCCCACCATAATGGGAGCGTGTTCGTTGCAAATTCCGTAGCGGAAGCCGTTTCGTAAATCCGGTCGCCTTCCATGATGCGCTTGGCGGTTGCAAGCTCTTCGTCGGTGAAATAATCGGGATCCGTCCAATGTGTGATCTCATCCTGAATGGCTTTGATCGCTTTCTTTGTGGCGTTGATGGGAACGTAACCAGTAATCATGATCGGGCCGACATTTTTTTCCGAGAACCATCCCGAATTTATCTGATAGGCCAACCGCTTATCGACTAAGTCTTTCTGGAACTTACTATTCCGCTCGCCGATGATAGTATGGAACACATCTGCGGCATAGCTATCGGCATTATCCTTCCCAAGGCTTGGGCCTTGCCAGGTCATGTCAACCTCCGTATAGGGCATCTCCGCTCCTTCGCGGACAACCAGCTGCTTTTTGATCGGCGGGAACGGCGGCGGATCGTATTTCGGAAATGGCGCAGGACCTTTCGGCCACATTCCCTGTCCGAAATACTTTTCGGCTTCTTTGTAGACCTCTTCCGGCTTCACATCGCCTGCAATGACAAGCGCCATGTTGTTCGGAATATAAAAGCGATGCTCGATCGTGTGCATCATTTCCGGCGTGGCGGCAAGAATGGCCGGACGCAAGCCAAGCTGCTGCTTGCGGCTAAATAATTCCGGCGACCACACGGCGGAATCCATCGCGTAACGCAGCTTGAAATCCGGCTGTGCTTCATTACGGTCGAACTCGCCGAGCACGACGTGCGTCTCTTTCCTCAATTCATTCGAATCGAAGAGCGGCGTGCGGATCGCGTTGGACATGAAATCCATTCCCCCATCCATATTCCGGCTCGGAATGACAATGAAATAGTTCACATGCTCCTGATTCGTCGTTGCGTTGCTGACGCCGAGCGAGCCGCCCAAGTCTTCCAAGCCATTCATAAATTGCTCCTGCGACGGCAATTTCTGATTCGCTTTGAAGAACATGTGTTCGTACAAATGCGAGAGGCCGTTGTATTGCGGCGGCTCGGTGAAGCTGCCGTTCTTCGCGACAAGCTCGATCGTCACAAGGGGAACCATGTGGTTTTCGACGACGATCACATCTAAACCATTCGCCAGCGTTTTTTCTACGAACGGAGCGGTCTGCGCATTGGCATTACTCGAAACCAGCATTCCCATTAAGAGAAGCGCGCCGAGTATGCACGCCCAGCAAAAACATTTATGAGTCATATTTATTAGGGGTTGAGTTAAAAGCTGGTGTGAAACAGTGGTAGGGGGATTTTGATTCGGATGCACCGTCGTTTTTACGGCACAGAGAAATTGCTGTGGAAACCAATCCTGCACATTTACCTTTAAGATATTAAATGAAACAAGTAGAATTAGATGATCGGACATTCGATCGCGCAGAACGCCAAGCGCGAGCATTGCGATTATCGCTCGCAGAAATATGTGCGCAATCTTGTCGAGCATGAGAAGCCGTTACGTCCATCGGCTAAAAATCCTATCGGTCTCTTTGCCGACCGGCCAGATATTATTGACGAGATGATGGTTGACGTTATTCACACCCGTTCCCTCCCGCTTCGCGCACCAAATGAATAATAATGGATAAGTCCCTGCTCGATACCGATATTTTTTCCGAGGTAGTTAAAGGCAGATGTCTTTCCGTAAAACGTGTTGCTAAATCTTATTTGTCCGAGCATGGAGTTCTGACGTTATCCGCTGCAACCGTGCTCGAAGTTTCAAAAGGACTTCACCGAACACGACATCCAGAAGCGTTTCCAACCTTACTTGAAGTATTCGAAGCACACGAGATTCTTCCCATAAGAACAGAAGAAGCCCAGCTTGCCGGACAGATACTCGCCGAACTCGATCGGCGCGGAATTCCGATTGGCGTCATTGATCCAATTATTGCGGCAACAGCCATCCTCTATCGTCTTCCACTCATCACCGGAAATGAGCGTCACTTTCAGCGAATACGCGATCTTGGCTTCGATCTTGAGATCGGTAATTGGAGAAACGTTCCAGTCTGAAACACAGATTCCTCACTCCTTCAGTGCAGCCGGGCCGTGCAGCACGAATTCGAATCCGTCCGGCTGGAGGCTCATGCCGCCGCGATAGGGATGGTTCATCTCCGCGATCAGAAACAGCGTGACGGCGATCATCGCAGCGAGAAGACCCGTGATGAGGTATTGCGTAAACTTATGCGGCGTAGCAAATAGATACGTGAACCCGATGCAAATAATTCCACCGCCTAAGAGCAGCGTCCACATGATCGTCGGCATCGTTCCATCGATACCGATAATGCGCAAACGCCGAGCATCGTTAAAGCTTGTGAGTTCCCGCAAGGCTTCGTTGTAATACGGCTGTTCCGTCGGCGAAGGATGAAATTCGTAAAACGTGTTCCACAGTTTTTTCGAATACTCATACGTCTGACGATCGGAGTGGCCCTGGGCCATCGCCGGCCATTCGCGCGTGATGACCGATTGCGCGTAGTCCTCCACGTTGGTCGAGATCGCTTTGGAAACAGAATCCGGGAACGCTTTCGCAAGCTGACGGACATTACCGATGTGCATGGCCTCGTTCTCCGCGATGTCATCCGCATTGCGGAACTGTTCCCACACCACGATCACCACGAACGCCAGCAGTACCGCGTAGATCACGCCGACGACAGCATACACAAAACCGGCGACATCGTGGCTTTCCCGAAGCTCGTCGGTATTCACCATGCGGTGAAACAGCGCAAGCCCGCCAAGCGACAATGCTACGGCAATGACAACCGATAACGCCGCAAGCAGCGGAAGAGAAATAGTATAAATGAAGTTCATGATGAAAGTGTAAAAGAAGAATCATGGGATTTAACCGCGAGCGGGGAGGGGAAGTTTCGGCGCGCAGAAGCACGTCGGGTTTAACCGTAGGGACGTGCTGCGCACGTCCTGGGTCGTTGAAATGCAAACGTGTGGAGTTACACCACGCTTGCGACTTAGTTGGCAGCACTTGGATAGCTTTTAAACTCAAGCAAACCGAGACCTACCAAGAGATCGACAGCAGTGTCAACCTCATCCGCGAACTTCGGCAAGGAGTTCTTCAAAATTATTTTTATGTGACCGGAAAGATAAGCAGCCTCATATCCATTTGTGAGCGTTTTTAGATACGCTATAAGTGCGGAGAGCGAACTTTCGGGATGCGTAGCGGATGCATTGGCAATAAACTCGATACATTGATCCGAACGTTCAATTCCTGAGGCATCAGATCGAGTTAAAGCGTATTCAAGCTCTTGCAATGCCCATCCAGTATCAAATGATCTGCAAATTACCCACCAACCAAAAGTTAATGCCTCCTCACGAGTCATTTCATTCGTTTCACGTCTTGATGTCCAGAATCTAGCCATGCGAGCCAATAGACTCCTTGGCCACTTTTCACCGAATGTAGACAAATTTCTACCGATGTAACGCCAGAATTCAGCCTTATATTTTGAATCAACGGAATTAAAAAAAGTGGATAGGAGCGGTTCCGTAAGTTCCCATTCCGAATTGATACATATCGAAGCGAAATGATCTGCCAGACGCATCCCTGGGTCCTCAATCATTCGCCCAAGATTTGGATTAAGTCCTTCTCGGTAAATTTCTATGTTTCGTTCATAATAAATTTTCAACGCACCAAGGAATTGTACCTGGGGGTTAGAGTAAACAATATACGCTTGCCATGCTGCAAGGAATTCGACTATATTATCAGGAAAAATCAGACGCAAAGAAGCTTTTGTCCAGTCAGGAAAGATAGAAAGCAACGGTATTAAATTCATTCCATAAACCGCGCGGACAGCGAGAGATTTCTGATCTTCCGAAATATTTAAGGAAAAGATGTTTTCAAATGTCTCGCGGTATTGTTCTAGCAAATTCTTAGTGGCACACCATCGCGCAAGTGCGAGAAGTGCATCTGTAGCTTTGCCCTTGGTCGAATTTATTGCGATTGTAAGGGGGTCTTCATAAGCCAAACGACTGGTCTCTTCCTCCACAGTTGGATTAGGATGATTGATAAGCTTCGCAATCACATCCAACGCCAATGGCAATGCTTCATGATTTAGCTTATCGCCATCTATGGAAGTTCGAACGAAATCGAGAGCGCAAGATGCAGACCATGTCCAGTTGCGATCGAGGTCTTCCCCCGATTGGGGCGTTTGAGATCGAGTTTGACGATCACCAAATTCAATTGTTAAGCAAGCCCTCAAAATTGAATTAATATCAAATGTTGCTGCCCCGCGCAAAGCCTCGACAAGTCCTCGGAGTGCAGAACTGAGAAAAGTCGGCTCGTTAATTGCATCAATTTGCAAAAGGAGGTTCCCTATTCGTCCCGGATCAATTGTTGCAGCTGTCCCCAAGACATCGGAAAGGCCTTCAACGTTTGGCTCTCTCAGTTGATCAGCACTCTGCCAAGTTCTTAAGTACGCAATAAGATCATCATCTGATTTTTGTAGCAAATCATCAGCGGATATAGGGCTAACAGTTCCCATGTGTGTGCTAAACACAAACGGGAATTCAAACACATTTTCTTGAGAATATTCGGTCTCCGCAAAAGCAAGAAACTGTTCCTGCCGTTGCGGTGATCGGAAATCTTGAGCGAGTTATACCATTGATATTTAATTGAATCCTTCGTTTCGTCAATGTACTCCCATTTACCATGCGCTCTTCGTCGCCGAGAAGATGATAACCCTCTCGCATCAGCATCAAGTACTTCATGGCGCAAAGCGGGTACATCAAAGTTCTCCTACTTTAAGAGATATTCTCGGGTTTCAACTGGGAACCGTTCTGGATTAGTGGAGACAAAAAACAGTCCAAAACGTTTGAAAATAATCCATTCACTCTCCTTCAGAAGATTGATAAGTCCTAAAGCCGCGTTTCCAGTCAATGATGTAAATCCGAGACCTGTTTCTCTAAGAGATGTAATTAAGGCATTTCGTCCATTCCAATCGATATGATGTTCTTCCGATTCTTCAATCGTCTGGCGCCAAATCCATGAAAAATCATCTCGGACACCTGCAATAATTTTTGTTTCTGGTGCAATTGAAGTCAGGATCAATTCAAGCTGGCTAATTACCCAGTTCGCAAAATCAAGGGACTGCGCCTGCACAAACGAAAGCGACAGGCGTTTGAGCAGCTCATTGTATTCCCATCCGTCAAACTTGAGGAGGTCTTCCCTACGAGTAGGACGTCCACCAAATTCATCCTCTTTCATATTTACTGCGAATACCGCACCGGTTAATTCAATGGCTAACGAAGGATCCTCCGGAAGTACGTGTTCTATTAATTTTACGATTTTATCTGGATAGTACAGATAGAGTTGTGACTGGCTCTGAATCCAATCTAATTCGTTCTCAACAATCGTGCGGGTTTCCGAAAGCGAATAATTAAGCAGCACATCGATTAAGTCGGAGTGAATGTAAATGTTATCGTTTTGGGGAATTGCTTTTATGGCATCAAGAACAACTGGATCTTTCGTGGAACCCATTCTTGCAAGGTAACGAGAGGGAGGCCACTCAGGAAAGCCGATTGACGTGGAAGGTTTCCCGAAAAAATCCGTAGCTTGAATATCCGGTTCCGCAGGTTTTGAGAATAAACCAGCTTCGACCAGGGCTGGAATCCAATCTGGACTCTCCAAAGCATCAGGAAAAGCTTTATATGCCGCGCGGGTATTTATCAATGGCAGAATTTCTTCAAGCTCATTTTTTGAGATCATTTTCAACCTCCTTTATTTTTCTAAGCATTTCAAGAAATGTTCCCAGTCCCTTGCGGTTTTATGAGGGGTAAAAGAAGATTTTCCAAATGATTAATAATGTCTTCCATTTCATTTAGGATTACTTCTTTGGGAATGATGGGCTACTCTAATAAAATAATCTTCCGATTTTTTCCAATCACTCGAGATTCGATTGTTAATTGGAAGGTCGATTTTTCGATGGTTTTTTACAAAATCTTCAATTTGATTTGCCTTTGATTTTAAATTTTCTTCAGCATAACTTGAAAGCGATTCTAACATTTGAATCGCAGTTCCCATATTGTCATCATGCTGTTTTTGTGTGTGTGCCATGATCAGCGGCTCCTTTATCTTCGAATAATCACTTACAATCTGTTTAACCACATCTCCCAGGCTCTGATGATTTTTGTTCCAGCGGAGCTTTTCACATAATTCCCGTAAACAGTGTGCAGTGATAGCCATCCGTTCGGGTTGATTCTCGTCAAGCCAACAAATTTTAGCGCCAAGATACATCTCGGCAAGTCCTTCGCGCTCCTGCGTTTCAAGAGCATGAAAGATTTCTCTCTCTTTAGGTGAGAGCTTGTCGTGTAAATTCTCCAACATAAGCCCCATCAAACTAAAAGTTGCATCTTTTAATTACGGCCACGTTCCTTGAACATCACTTGATAGCCGGTACTTCATATCTTCTCAACTGCCACACGTCGCCTCTATACACATGTTTGGTTATTTTTGATTATTTTTAGGAATTGCTTGACATTGGCATTTTATTTTCGTAAGTTGCTTGTGCTTTGATGGGCACCCCTTTTGGCAAAGATGAAAGATAAAAGATGAAAGATGGGGAACCATGCGTTTCGGCATGAAAGAAATTGCATAAATTCATGAAAAGTCGAGATAATATTGCATAAGTTCATTAAATGAACATTCAAGAGAGAGAGAAAGGCACCAATTGCTGGAAGACAACGGCGAAAATAGCTTGGAAACGCCACTGTTCATGAGGCACAAATGCGTTTTTGTAAAGCACCCGTTTTATTAAGAAATTGATAGCCGTTGAAACAGGGACTTTTCTACTCGTATAATCTGAACGAATAATCATACAATAATCCTCACCACCCTTCGTCTATGTACCCGAAGATGACTGCAACGCTGACCGTGAACGATCTTGCCGGGCCGAATGCCGGAGCGATCCTGGCCGATGGCCGGGAATCGATCCTGAAATTCGTGCGCTCGAAAGTCCGCGATCTCGATACCGCCGAGGACATCGTGCAGGACGTGCTGTTTCAGCTCGTTCGCGCCGTCGATGCTTCCGAGACGATCGAGGACATGGGCGCGTGGCTGTATCATGCCGCGCGAAACCGCGTCATTGATTGGTATCGCAAGAAAAAGCACGATCCGATGACGGACGCGATCGCCCAAACGGCGGTTGCGGAACGAGCCGGCGGCGACACCACGCTGATGCGGGAAGAAATTTGGGGAACGCTGATGCATGCGCTCGCCGAACTTCCTGAAAAACAGCGCGATGTTTTTGTGATGCACGAACTCGAAGGATTTTCCTTTAGTGAGATCCAGGAGATCACGGGCGAAAATCTGAACACGCTGCTGGCGCGAAAACGGTATGCCGTGCTCGCGCTCAGAAAGCAGTTGAAACATTTGAGGTAGAACACACTTGAGGTAATTGGTTCCGAGGAACCGATCGTACACGCCATTGCAAACAATGGCAAGAAAGGATTATTGGATTTTATGTTTATCATTGCAATTTTTTTATTGGGCTGGATCGTCCAGCTGTTATGGAATGCGCTCATTCCAGAACTATTTCACGGGCCATGGCTGAGCTATTGGCAATCGGTTGGGCTGTTATTGCTCAGCAGAATACTGGTAGGATTTAAAGGCCGGCATCGCGGATGGAGAAAGTTGGAAACGCTGCGGCCCACCGTGGAAATGGGGTAAGCGACGGAACTGGAACATGGGATCCGGTCCGGACTATTGTGGCCCCTGGCAAGGTGGATGGGAACGTTGGCAGAACATGACTGCGGAAGAACGCGAGCAAGCCAAAGATGAATGGAGAAGAAAGAAAGGCGAATGGAAAGCCTCGTGGAAGAGCGGAGAGTAGTACGCAGTTAATTTATGAAAGGACTTGACTTTCGCCTGAAAGTTTCGTATGTTTGCATACGGATTCGGAGGCATGTTAGCTAACATCGTTGACGATCATCTGAAATATCGTTGGCATGTATCGCTCGCGCGTCCCGTCTTCGCTTCAATTAACGTGCTTTTTCCCATTTCATAATTTAAACTTCCCGCGTATGGCAAACATCAACTGGCTGTCGGTTTTAGTGGCTGCGATCGTGTATTTCTTTTTCGGATCGTTGTGGTATCAAGTGCTTTTTAGCAAGATATGGGCGCGCGAATCGGGCATCAAAATGGATAACCCTCCCAAGGGCGCCGCGATGATGCAAATGATGCTGAAAAGCTTCTTGGGCAATCTGCTTGCAGTTATCGCACTGGCTTTCTGCTGCACTATGCGCATGGCGGCGACATGATGCGCTCTGCGAAGATCGGCGCGGTAGCAGGGCTTGGCATAGCTGGCGGATCCCTTTGGGTGAACTATAATTGGCATGGCAAATCCACGCTGCTTTGGATCATCGATACCGGTTATACGACGGTCGGCCTTGCTATTGCAGGGGCTGTGATGGCTATGATGGGGTAGAATTCGATCCCGATTATTTTAGCTCCCGGGCGGAAGCCTGGGAGTTATATTTTTATTTTTGATTTTGAAAAGTCAATGTAACTTTCGGGCCTCGTGCCGTGTCAGGATGATACGACATGAAGTACTTGATTATCGCTGCATTCCTCTGTGCTTTCGAAGTTCCGGCTGCATTTGCGCAATTTCAAAGTCCGAAAATCATGCTAAGTTTTAATGGGCTTACGCAATTCGGGCGAAATAATCGCGATTCTGTGGAACTTGCATTTAGCCGCCTCGGAATTCCTACATTCGATACGTTAGACCGAAATCAAGCCGGAAGCGACACGATAGATTACACTCCGTATTCCGTCGTAATCTGGTCGTCCGGCGATCCCACAATGGATGTTGTTCCTGGAGAGCCAAGCGGACAAGCCGGACTCAGCGCCAGGGAAATTGCGGAAGTAGAAAAATTCCTGAAAGCCGGAACATCGGATTGCAAAAAGTCCTTCGTCATCGCAGGCCAGAACATTGCCTACGAACATGGTTCCCTCATGCCGAATGGCGTTTCGATCGATACGGAATTTTTGCAATCGTGGTTGCATGTGAAATATGTCGCTAAATCGCCCGATACTGGAATTTATCATGGGGGAATTGTAGGGCAGCAGCCTGCGTATTGGACTTACGCCGACTACATCATATCCGATTCTCCAAACGTAGTAAGCCCCGCAATCAAAACCCCGCAGGTTGGGCCTATTGTGAACTATTTAGCGTATTCTTACGCGAAGCACCCGCTTACGCCATCCGATAGTGGCGCAGGGATCTCGTTTTACAATCAATCGATCAATACCATTCTTTATGCGTTCGATTGGTCGAACCCTTATCAGATAGCTCCGCAAGATTCGCTTGAGAACGACCTAACAAGCGGAGCGACCCGCGTCCTGGCGGCAGCATTCGCCTTTGTTAGAGGGCACGGAATTCAGCAATGTATCAATATCCGTGCAAACAGCGAACCCCGTCCGAGCCATTTATCGAAATAGAAAGCATTGTTCCCAATCCCGCACAATCGAAGGTGGAACTCTTTTTTACCCTGCCGGAGCATAGCTTCGTTACGATACGCATTCTCGATCTCCTCGGAAGAATTGTTCGAATGGAGTTTAATCAAATTTCAATGAACGCTGGATCGTGGAGCAAAACGCTCGATCTTGCCGGCATACCCGCCGGGAATTATACATGCGAACTCGAAGCGAATGGCGTTTCCTCCGGAACTTCTATTGTAACCGAAAATTTTGTGATTCGATAATTTTATTTCTTCTTCTTCGAAATTTTTCGTTTCACGATTTTCTTCACTGCCATATCCTTCTCCGCAATACTCTTCCCCTGCATAAAATGCAGCAGATAATCATACCCGCCGGCTTTCGAATCCGTACCGGACATGTTGAACCCACCAAATGGATGCGCCCCGACCATCGCGCCGGTACATTTGCGATTGATATAAAGGTTACCAACGAAAAATTCCTTCTTCGCCCGCTCGATATTCTTCTTGCTCTTTGAATAAACGGCTCCGGTCAAACCATATTCGGTATTGTTCGCCACTTCGAGAGCTTCGTCAAAATTTTTCACCGGAATAAGCGCTAGCACCGGACCGAAAATCTCTTCCTGCGCCAGTCGTGCGTTCGGAGCAATATCGGCAACGACGGTCGGCTGGATGAAGTAGCCTTCGGTTCCCGATCGCGCGCCGCCGGCAACAACGCGTCCCTCTTTGCGGCCAATGTCGATATAGCTCATGATGCTATTAAATGCCTTTTCATTCACGACTGGCCCGATGCGTACATTCTTCGTCGGGTCGCCGATCTCTAATGCTTTCACCCGACTTGCAATTTTCTCTACCATCTTCGGATACACCGATTGCTCGATGATCGCGCGTGAACATGCGGAACATTTCTGTCCCTGGAACCCATACGCGCTGGTAACTATTCCATCCGCTGCCGAATCGAGATCGGCGTCCTTCGCAACGACGATCGCATCTTTCCCTCCCATTTCTGCAACGACGCGCTTGATCCATTTCTGTCCTTCGCGTGGTGTTGCGGCATTCTGCGCGACTCGCAATCCCACTTGCTTAGAACCCGTAAACGAAATGAACCGCGTGATCGTACTATTCACCAGATAATCTCCCACTTCGCCGCCCGGTGCCGTCAGGAAATTCAGCACGCCGGACGGAAGTCCGGCTTCCTCCATGATCTCATGGAACAGCCAGCCCATCATCGGCGAATCGCTGGAGGGCTTGAGAACTATGGTGTTGCCCGTCACAATAGCTGCGGCGGACATCCCCACCAATATCGCAAACGGGAAGTTCCACGGTGGAACGATAACACCGACGCCCAGCGGAATATATTCCAGCCAATCTTTTTCGCCTGGGAACTGATGCAACGGCTGCGGCCCACCGAAACGCATCATCTCGCGCGCATAAAATTCCAGAAAGTCGATAGCTTCGGCGGTATCGGCATCAGCTTCCGCCCAGTTCTTACCGACTTCCCGCACCATCCATGCGTTAATTTCGTACCGACGACGCTTTGTGATCTTCGCAGCCTTAAAAACAATGTTCGCGCGTTTCTCATACGGAACTTTGCTCCACGTCAGGAACGCTTTCGATGCCGTTTGCAGCGCAAGTTCCGCATGTTGGGTGGTGCCCTTCGCAAAGTTACCGATCACTTCGCTCGGACGCGCCGGATTGCGCGAAGCGATCGCCTCGCTCGTCCCAATGCGCTTGCCGCCGATGACATGCGGATAAATTTTGCCCAGCGCATCGCCCGTTTTTTGGAGCGCAGCTTCCATCGCCTTGCGCTCGCGGGGCTGAGTGTAATCTTTGTAGGTCTCGTTCTCGAATGCAGGTATTTTCGTCTTGGTCATGTAATAAAAAATTTAGAGTGCCACAAAACACGCTTTTGCCGAGTTCTGCTCCGTAGCTTGCCGATGGGTTATTAATGGATAGCTTGCTACTTGAAATAGGTGCTTATTATTTTTTTTTGCATTAGGAATTCATAAACTGTAGCTTTTTTGAGTCAATCTCGCTCAATACAGTGGATTTCAACAGACTTCCTAATAGCTTATCCACATTCCACAAGCCCCACGCAATTTTCAATGAACTCGCACCCTCCCCCATTTCATCTTTCATAATTTCCCCGGATAGGTGCCCATCACCGCACTCCCAATATACGAACTTAAAGTGGCAATGTCAAGTGATTCCGAAAGATTTATTGAAATTTGCCGCGTAGGTCGGCGCTTCCAGCCCGACACACCCTGGCGAGCGGCAATTTCTTCGTATATTGTAGTTTAGATGATAGGCACCTATTCCCTTGAATAAACTTTATTTCCGCAACAATCTTGATATTCCCCGCGAGCACATTGCGGACAAACAGGTTGGCTTTATTTTTTCCCCTTCGGGGTCTAATTTGAGTGGGACGTTCTTCTTGCCTGAATCGTTTTCCCGTTACAAAAACAAATTCTCCAAACTTAGCAGTTCGTATTAATCACATCATGAAGCGTCAGGAAGCAAACGACATAGTCCAATACCTTCTGCCCCAATTAGCGGAGGTGGGTATAACCGTTGATTATTGTAAGGTGGATGTTACAACCGAAAAATCGGGTAGCTTACGCGGAGACGTGTGGATCTCTACCTCGAAACAAAAAGATTCGAGTTTCGAAAAAAATATCACCAGCCTGATCGAAGCGAAACACCGCAATTCAAATGTCGGGGACATGGATTGGCGCAATGCAATGGAGCACGGCGCAAAAAAAGCGAGAGGGCAGAAACTTGCTTTCTATATCGTTACTAACTGCGTTTCAGAAACGAGGTTCTATAATGTAAATAATGATGAAGAGATTTCACTTGATGGTAGGTTATTGAATCATCTTGTTCCCATTGAAGTCCTCAAAAAAATACAGACGCAGGTAACAAGCGAGAATTCGGATGTAAGACACAAGTCGGTAACACTTACGCAGCCTTTTGCTGAAAGTAAATTCCGGAATTCATTGAAAACACTTGCAGATATTTATCGATCGGCCGCCATCAAAGAAGGAGATGCACGTATTGATCCTACGGTGAGCTTCGTAGTACTTAAATATATTGATGAGTATGAAAAAGAGAAGAGAACATTAGATCCCGTTATTAAATTATGGGGAGACTTCAGAAATATCGCAAAAGGTTCCGTTGCCAGCGACTTGAAGGTGGAATTTGAAACGATGGTAAATTATATTTGGAATAACGACACCTACAAGAACAACAATTATAAAGATTTCAAAGAACTAATTAAATTCTCAAGCAATCTTCGCCACGAACACTTCGTGAAAATCTATAATGAGTTAGATCAATATAATTTTCATGGAGCAAATTTTGACCTATTCGGTGCTATTTATGAAGAGTTTGCTTCGCAGGGCAAGAAAAAGAAATTTGGCGAGTTTTATACGCGCCGACACATTACGGGCTTAGTTGCACGGCTCTTGTTGAGAAACGAAGTCAATGTACGCAACCTAAGGGTGTGTGACCCCGCTTGCGGAACTGGTGGCTTTTTAACAGAAGCTTTTAAGACCCTAGTAAGCAACTACTCTATAAATTCCCAACTGAACGAAAAAGTAAAAAAACAATTAAAAGAAGAAATCTTTTGGGGATTTGATTTCGATTTCGAGTCTGTCGCCAGAACTAAGCTGAATATGTTTTTAGTTGGAGACGGGCATGTTCATATCTATAAGAATGACTCCCTTACACAAGTTGCTAAACAAGGGTGGGATGAGGGAGTGTTTGACTATATACTTACAAATCCTCCGATGGGTAAGTACGATGGCGACGCTGACATCGACAGCTTTAGCTTCACAAACGAAAAAAGATACGAATTAATGTTTGTCGAGAAGGTTATCAATGCCGTAAAACATGGAGGCGAAATCGCGATTGTATTGAATGACGGCGCTCTTGAAACTCCATCGCGCGTAGAGTTCAGAAAAAAGCTATTAGACAATTGTGATGTGTACGCCATTATTTCTTTAAGTAAGTTTGCTTTTGCACCTTATACTAAGGAAAAAACTTACGTCTTATTTATGAGAAGAAAGCAAGAAGGAGAAATCGGCTTTATGCAGACTTTTCCAATATGGCATTACATTCTAGACTATGATGGATTTGCTAATAGCGACAAACGTTACAGAACTAAATACCATGATGATATCGTAGAGGTGGAAAATATCTTTTCAAACGCTGTTAGTAATATCCGAAATTTCATCTCCGACGCTCGAAAGTATGAAAGCCACAAGAACCAATATGAAAGGAAAGTGAACCAGCGAGAGATTGCTGAGGGTTTGAATGGTTATAAGTTCAAATACGTGGACGCATCGGAAATCAATGAGGAAAATTATTTCAATCTTTTATCAGAATTCCATCTGAGACCCTTTGAAACGACACCAATCACTACCCAAAAATTCGAAAGTGAAATCCAAAAGATATTGGATCAGGTTGGTGCGGTAAATTTTCACAAAATTGCCGATTCCATTCAAGAGATACATAAATATTCCTTGACCGTCACACCAACTATAACCGCAGACATTGGAACTATGTTCGAGATCACGGGTGGGAATAGCGGTTTAACTGAGGAATTCATTTATCACAATAGCCCGATTGACAAAGATGACGAAGTAAAGATACTTTCAAGTTCTACAATGGAAGACACTGAAATGGGATACATTTCAAGGAATGCCACATTCGAAGATGGGAGAAAATTAAAGATATTTTCGGGGGAAACGATATTGATTGCACGAAACGGCTATGCTGGGTCAATGCAATATTTTAAAAATGAGACGTATGCAACGAATGACCACGCTTATGTTATGACGGTCAAACCCGAATGGAAAAGTAAAATCAACATGCGGTTCGTTGCTTTTCATCTACAGCCACTTTTTTTTAACATTGTCTCATCAAAAAGCGACAATGCCACATTCAACAAAGAATACGCCGAGATGCAATCGATTCATCTGCCAGACATTAGGGTGCAAAACGAAATTGGTACCCTGCTAACAAAAATCGACAAAATTAAGGCGGCACTGTAGTTCCGTATTTTTGTAGGCAATTCTATCCCCTACCACGAATTCCCCATTGCATCCCCTTATTCTCCTCGCTGAGGTTTCCTCCGGCGATCCGAAGAGCGATTATCTCGGCGTGCTGCTGTACACGTTCGGGCTGATCCTGCTTTTTTTTCTGCTGATGAATGTCGATCGGCGGTTTCGCGAGTATGCGGGGCGCTCGCTCGTGCGTCCGTACAATTTCTTTTCGGATATTCGCGACCGTCGGCTTATTCCGAACGCGCAAACGGCGGTGCTTTCGTTTATTTGCTCCGGCGCGCTGGGGGTTTTTCTGGCTACGCTGCTCGTCGGGTTTAACGGACACGCCGATGCCGGACGCTATTTTGCAAAGCTGCTTCCGCAATCGGTGTATGCTCCGCTGACGGGCATTTCGCTCAGTTATACTACGCTCATCATTGCCGGCACGGCGCTCACGTTCTCTGCGACCGTCCTGCTTGCGGGCGTGATGCGTTTCGCGGCGATCTTTATTCGCGGGCGATATTATTTTGCGGATACCTATAATATCGCGGTGTGGTCGCTGCAACCGTTGAGTTTTTTTCTGATCTACGATCTTATCGTGCCGCGCATGGATATGGATCAAACGACCGCCGCGATCTCGCTCGTGCTTCTCATCGCGATAAAATTGTGGTGTTATTTCCGCTTGCTGAAAGGCGCGGGCGTGCTCTTCGATATTTATCCGACGAAAATTTATGGGTACGGCGCGGCATTTATTGCTTTTCTTACGGGGGTAGCTTATCTATTTCTTAAAAAATAAGGAACGGGGTGGAGTAATTAAGAATTAAGAAGTAAGAATTAAGAATAGAGGAAGATTCGGTTAAGTTAAAATGTCATTCCGAGCGGAGCAAATCGTCGCAGAGCGACGGTTTGCGGAGTCGAGGAATCTCCGGTCATTCACCTGTCAGGCAAACTACATGAGATCCTTCGGCTACGTTGATTCCTCCAAGCATCGTGGGCGATGCGCGTCGGAATCAACTCCGCTCAGGATGACATGTTACTTAGATGACATGATACTTAATAGACTTTTCACAAGGTTTTGACGACGTTTCGCCCCTACTAAATAATGTATCTTATCCAAATTAGAAATAATCGGTTTTAAGTCGTTCGCGCAGAAGACGCTGCTGAAATTTGACGCTGGCATGACGGCCATCGTCGGCCCGAACGGCTGCGGTAAGTCGAACGTCGTTGACGCGATTCGCTGGGGTCTTGGCGAGCAGCGCGCAGGCACGCTGCGCTCGGATGTGATGGAGAACGTGATCTTCAATGGCACGCGCACACGCAAGCCGCTCGGCATGTCCGAGGTTTCGATCACGATCGAGAACAATAAGGGAATCCTTCCCACCGAATATCAGGAAGTGACGATCACGCGGCGGCTCTTCCGCTCCGGTGAGTCCGAATATCTGCTGAATAAAGCGCAATGCCGTCTGCGCGACATCGTCGAGCTGTTCATGGATACCGGCATGGGCGCGAACGCCTATTCGGTGATCGAGCTGAAGATGATCGAGACCATCCTCTCCGATCGCACCGAAGAACGCCGCAAACTTTTCGAAGAAGCCGCCGGCGTCACCAAATATAAAGCGCGCCGCAAAGAAGCGTTGCGCCGGTTGGATGAAGTCGCCGCCGATCTTGCCCGCGTAGATGATATTGTAAAGGAAGTGACGAAGACCGTCGCTTCCTTAGAACGCCAGGCAGAAAAAGCGAAAAAACATGCTGAGCTTTCCGCAGAACTTCGCGCATTAGAGATCGAACTGCTGGAACGCGAGTATTCGCAAACCTCCGAGCGCATTGCGCCGCTCATCGCCGAACTTCAGAACGCCGAAACCACCCGCGACCGCATCACTACCGAGCTTTCGAAATACGAAGCTTTGCTCGATGTGATCGAGCGCGAAGAAAATGAGATCGAGGAGCAGCTTGTCTCTTCGGAACGATCGGTAAAAGAAAAATCCGAGATCATCCAGCGCACCCGCGAGACGATCATCGCAACGGAAGAGCGCATTCGTTCCCTGCACGAGCAAAAGGGGCGCGCCACGCAGGAATTCGAACGCTTGGAACGTGAAAAAGTAGAACTTACAGAACGGCTTGCATCACTCCGCGTAGCTTCCGAACGCGCCGTTGAGAACAAACAGGAACTCGAAGAAGAAAAGCGCGAGAAAGAACAGATTCGCGCCGAAGCCGAAAATGTCGTTCGTGCTCGAAGAAGCGATCTACAAAAAGCGCGCGATGAAGTGTATTCGCTGCTCACCTCGCGCAACGAACGCTCGAACGAACTGGAACGCCGCAAAGCCCGCATTGAAGAATTAGAACGCCGCCTCTCGAAATTCGAAGGCGAATATGCCGCGCTCGATGAAAAACGTTCCGGCCTCGAAACGGAATCGACCAAGCTTGCAGGAGAATTAAACGCTGCGGGAACTCGTATTGCAAGCGCAGAAGCAGAATATCAATCTGCACAAGAAAAACAAGAATCGCTCAAAGCAAAGCTCGAAGAATTGCAGAATTCCTCGTTCACGGTTCAGAATGAGATCGGGAAGAAGATCTCGAAGATAGAGTTCTTCACCGGACTCGTCGAGCAAGGCATTGGCGCGGGCGAGGGAACGCAATATCTGCTTTCGGAATCCGGCTGGGCTTCGACAGATCCCATCACCGTTGCCGATGCGTTCGATTGCGATTCCGAATATCGCGCAGCCTTTGAAAGCGCGCTCGGCGAGATCGCATATTATCTTATTGTCGAGTCAAGCAAGGATGCATTTGAAGCAGTCGATGTGCTTCGGCATTCTCAAAAAGGTAAAGCTACGCTGATCGCGTTAGATAGAGTTCCCGCTACTACTCACTCCGCACCAATCGTTCCGAACGGAGCGAAAAGCGCTCTTTCCCTCGCTAAATTCTCGGATCGATTCCGCAATCTCTTTACGATGCTGCTATCGGAGATCGCTATTGTCGATTCCATTCAAGCCGGATTTGCGCTGCTCGACACTACGCAAGGCATCGAGCGCTGCGTAACCGCGGATGGCGAAGTAATCACCCGCGCAGGTTTCGTAAAAGGTGGATCGAAAAAGAGCACCGAGGGAATTCTTATTGGTAAACGCGATCAAATTCGGGAATTAGAAGTGGACGTTGCGAATCTCAAAGCGGAACTAAGCCGTTATGAGCAAGAGATCGCCGAAACGAACGGTGCGTTCGAGAGAATAGATGTAAAATCGCTTCTCGCAACCGTCCGTACTGCCGAAGAAGCACGTCGCACCGTACAAACCCGCGAGGGACAAGTACAATATGAATTAAAACGCATCGGTGAACAACGGGAATCTTTGCAGAGCGAAGAAGCGCGCATGACGAACGACCGTTCGCCACTCGCATCTTCTCTTGGTGCGATAGAAGTGGAAGTAGTAGAATTCGAACGTCAGCATGAATCTGCTATGGAAGAATCGGTGAAGATGCAGCAGATGGTCGAAGAAGCGGAACGATTGCTTGCTGAAGAAGCCGCGCGTTCCACCGATGCACAGGTGCGTTTTGCGGGACTTGTCTCTGAAGTCTCGCGCTTAGAAAGCGAAACGCGCCAAACCGAACGCGCCATTGACAACGCCACCCAGCTTGCCGAACAACGCCAGCGCGAACGCGAACGCGCCGAGCGCGACCACACAGAACTTTCCGCAAAGCTCGAAGAATTTAGCGCGATGCTTGCAGGATTAGAAGAGCAGCTTCTCTCCGCAACCGGTCAGCACGAGCAGGTTGCGGAACTCCGAAAATCCAAACAAGCGGAAGCACATAAATACCGCGAAGCACTGCGCGAAGAACGCCAGGAGCACGATAAGACCATCAACATCACGCACGAACTCCAGTTGAAAATTCAGGAGTTGGAACAGAAATTGCGTCAGATCGAAGACCGCGCGCGCGAAGAATTTGAAATTCAAACCATCGAACGGAAAGAATATCCGGAAGACGATACCTTCAGCTTTGGCGATGCGCGTGAAACGGTGCGGGAATTAAAGCAAAAGGTGAAAAACCTCGGCGCGGTAAATCTGCTTGCGTATGATGAATTCCAAACGGAATCGCAACGGTTGGAATTTTTGACGACACAACGCAAAGACCTCACCGAAGCGCAGAAAAATCTCGCCGAGATGATCGAAGAGATCAACACGACGGCAACGACGCAATTTCTTTCTACGTTCGAGCAAATTCGCGCGAATTTCCAGGATATTTTCCGTTCCCTTTTTGCCGAAGGCGATACCTGTAACCTTTCTTTGGAAGAAGGCAAAGATCCGCTCGAAGCACAGATCGAAATTCTTGCGCAGCCGCGCGGCAAAAAACCGCATTCCATCGAACTGCTTTCCACAGGCGAAAAAACGCTCACTGCAATAGCGCTTCTTTTCTCGATCTATCTTGTAAAACCTTCCCCTTTCTGCATCTTGGATGAAGTCGATGCGCCACTCGACGATAACAGCATCGACCGCTTCCTTTCGATCATCAAGCGCTTCGCGTCGAACACGCAGTTCATCGTAGTCACGCACAACAAGCGCACGATGGCCGCTGCTGACGCGCTCTACGGCGTCACGCAGGAAGAAGACGGCGTTTCGAAGATCGTCAGCGTGCGGCTGAAGAAAGAGGGAATGATCGTGCGCTCGAAAGAGAAACAAATGGAGATGGCGGAGGTGTAACGCCGGGCTTTTTGAGACTGCAACGCGAACCGATTCCGTGGTGAAAAAGATACCTCAAACATGAATACTCATATCAAGGAAATCAGCGTCTCCCTAGACATTCTGGGTAGAACGCCTGTCTTTCGTGGTACTCGAGTTCCCTTTGATGGAATCATTGATTATCTTGAGGCTGGAATGACTGTTGACGATTTCGTTCGCGATTATCCTTCCGTAACCAGAGAACAGGTGGCAAGAGCACTTTCCGAAGCATTGCATACTGCTGAGTAAGATCGGGTTGGAACAAATGGTCATGCTGTGTGTTTATAAATACGTCTGTTTTTACAAAAGGAGTTACCATGCGTTCTTTTCGAATTCTGTCTGTTTTCGTACTTCTGATGGGGGGCGTGTCTGACATGCAAGCGCAAACGATCTCGCTTGGCACCATTACGAAGCTGCTATACTGCGTCAACGATACCCTGCTCGTGCCGTACACCGCGACGGGAACCTTCGCGAGCGACAACCAATTCCTGATCCAATTATCCACGCCCAATGGTTCCTTCACTTCGTGGACCAACAGCGATCAGCGAAGCGCGAATATGACGGGCACGCTTGTGATCCCGCTTTCGGGAACCGGGGAACAGTTCCGCGCTCGCGTGGCATCGAGCGATCCGTATGATACCTCGTTCAACAATGGCCAGGATATTGCGGTCGAAGCATATCCGAATCCCTCGCCGCAGTTCACAAGCCCGCATCGAGCCGGAACTGCGGGAACTGAACCTGGACAATGTATTGGATTCATCGGAGATCCGATCGTCTTTTCCGACGCGGAATCAAATGCGCTTCGTTTCGCCTGGCAATTCGGCCCCGATGCCTCGCCGGACATGTCCATAAATACGTCTCCCGTGACCCAGTTCTCGACGCCAGGCGTCAAAACCGGATCGCTCACGGTAACTAATTCAACCGGTTGTGCAACCACTGTTGATTTTAGTTTTACGATCTTGACTTGCAATCCGGTAATACCGACGAACGCTCGGATCGTAACAGATAATGAAGGAGGATCAGATTCCGTCGTGTGGATAAAGGCCGGCGGAACGTACGACGCTTCCGCACAATTTGAAAATCAATTGGTCTTTGTAGATCCCGGTGGCCAGGCGACGATTGAGTTTCGATCGAATTGTCTGGCGTATGTCCGGGATGGTGGAGAGCTAACCAATAGCGACGGACAAGGGCATCTTACCGCTATCCTCCCACCGGGAATGACCATTGGGTGCGGGATCTACGGTGATGATTGTGACACGTTTTATTGCTCCTCCCTTTCTTATGATCTTGGCGTCAGCACCAGTGCTATGGAACCCAATTCCATTTCGTTTTCGCAGTCGCCCGATGATCTTTATATCCGCTGCGAAGGCGAACCTCTGGAACTCCGGCTGATGAATGTCTTAGGCGAAGAAGTGCTCCGGCACAGCGCAACCTGGGAACTGGATTGCGATCTCACGCCGCTCGCGCGTGGTGTGTATTTTGCCGTTGTGCAAAGTGCCGCTCAAACAGAAATACGGAAAGTAGTGCGATAAATTTATCCCTTCCCATTGAACGTAAGATACGTATGATCCTGCAATCCTTTTTCGTAATCGCTGAGCATACGCATTCCTTCGTTGGGTCGTAATCGGTCGGATTTGATGGCTTCATCAATCTGCACTTTCATGCGGCGTACCAGTTCCTTCTCGTGGTATTGTGTTAGTTCCAGTACTTGCGCGATCGAGTTCCCAGCAATGGTTTCCTCGATATAAAATCCGGATTCTTCATCGGGGTCGAGAAAGACATGCGCTTCGTTCACGCGGCCAAAAAGATTGTGCAGATCGCCCATGATGTCCTGATACGCGCCGGTGAGGAACAAGCCGACATAATAGGGTTCCGGACCACCCCCTGCCCCCTCCTTGAAAAGGAGGGGGTGCAAAGGAAGCGTAGTACGAACATCTTTAATGTCCGCGAATTTCGAAATTTTGCCGTCAGAATCGCACGTAATATCGACAAGCGTGCCGTGAATCGTCGGCTGTTCGTTCAGACGATGCACAGGCATGATCGGGAAGATCTGCCCGAGCGCCCAATGATCGAGCAAGCTTTGGAACACAGAAAAGTTACAGAGATACTGATCGGCCAAATGCGGGGTGAGATCGGCAATTTCTTCGGGAATTTCTTCCTCGATGTCGGGATCTTCCTCGCGGCGTTTGAAAAGCGCGGCAATTTCTTCAACGATATGCCAGTAAAAGGTCTCGATCTTTGCTTTCGTGCGAAGATCGAGAATGCCGAGATCGAACGCATTCTGGGAATCATCTTTGATTTGCAGTGTATCGTGCAGTGCTTCGCGCGGATTTTGCTCCATTCGTGCAAGAATTTTCTGCAATTCTTTCACCCATTTATGATCGGTGCGCTTTACAGAAAGATCGTATTCCGCTTTTGTTTTTTCGATCGCGCCAAACACCTGCACCACGAGCAGCGAATGATGCGCCACGATCGCGCGACCGGACTCCGAAACAATATGCGGATGCGGCACCGATTCTTCGTCGCACACATCCATGATATTATAGACAGTATCTGCTGCGTATTCCTCCATCGTGTAATTCGTGGAAGAGTGAAAACTCGTGCGGCTGCCATCGTAATCAACGCCAAGTCCGCCGCCGACGTCGATATATTTAATTCCGGTAAGCCCCATCTTCACGAGCTTCGCATAATAGCGCGTGGCCTCGCGCGTGGCACGCTTGATCGAAAGAATATCCGGAATTTGGCTCCCAATATGAAAATGCACAAGCTGCAATGAGTCGATGGAATCTTCTTTCTGAAGATACTCGATCGCTTCGACCAGATCCATTGTCGAAAGACCGAACTTTGCAGACTCACCACCGGAAGTCGCCCATATCCCCGTGCTCTTCGCCGCAAGCCGAACGCGAACACCGATGATCGGCTTCACGCCGATCTCGCGCCCTACTTCGATAATGGATTTTACTTCCTCCACTTTCTCCGCGATCATGATCACCTTCTTGCCGAGCCGGTTCCCAAGTAAAGCGGTGCGGATGAAAGCCGTATCTTTATAGCCGTTGCAAATAATGATGGACTCGTTATCGGAATGCGTGGCGAGCGCGGCAAAGAGTTCCGGCTTGGAACCGGCTTCGAGTCCGTAATGAAATGGGCGTCCAGCATCTTCGATTTCTTCGACAACTTCTCGAAGCTGATTCACCTTGATCGGAAACACGCCGAGATAACTTCCCTGATAATTCGTCTCTTTGATTGCATCATTGAAACCTTTGTTCAGATTCATCACGCGGTCGCGCAGCAAGTCCTGAAAACGAATGACGAGCGGGAACCGCAAGTTCCATTCTTCGGCGTCTTTCAGCACGTCCATAATATCAATCGTCGCGCCGGCCTCGCGCGCGGGCGAGATCGTCACATGACCGCTGTCGTTAATACCGAAATATCCGAGACCCCACCGGTCGATGTTGTAGGTCTCGATGGCGTCGTCGATCGTCCATTCGTTTTTAGGAATGAAATCGCTTAACGTAGGGGCTAATGGCATTAGTCCGCTGCCGTTCTGCGAATTACCGTTCGTCGAGATCGCGCGCGTATCAATCGCGGGTTGTGCGCTGGAAACAAGTTGCTCAGGCAAAATTAATTACGAATTACGAATTTCAAATTACGAATGCAGGTGGTTTTGCGCGTAAACAGCGCGAGCCGGAAATCAGTGCAATTTGAATAATTCACCCTCTTTTATCATTGTCATTCCCGCGAACGCGGGAATCCAGTTCTTGCGCGTCACCTCTGGTTTCGTGTATGCGAGTGATGGATTCCCGCATTCGCGGGAATGACAGTAAGAGAAAAAGATTTTTTCATGAAACTTTCCACCCCGCTTAGGTCATATCCCTTTATAGACCCATTCAAAACCAACCCATCATGAAAAATAAACCCATTCTTTTCAGTATTTTAGCCCTCGCAATGCTTGGCTCATGTAAAAGCGCAACCACCATTGTCGAAAACGATGTCGGCATTATTCAGGGAAACGTCCATCTTTATAATATAGAGGGCGATTCCATTCCGAGCAACGGCGCAACGATCTCCATCGAAGGAACGAGTTTTCAGTCAACCTCGAATACGAATGGCATCTGGCAGCTCAATAACATCCCTGCCGGAATTTATAATATTATCATTACAAAACCGGGCTTCGATACGTCCCTAACCACTCAATATCAATTTAGTGGAGCTGGAACCCAGTTTTTAGAAGGAGAAGTTATTCAAGCAGTGCCGTTCGATTCTGTCACAATCCTTTCGGTCACGGCAATCAAAAACGATTCGATAAATGGCAGAGATACCAATATTACTTACAGCTTAACCTTAGAATTCAATGTATCTGGTCCCGATTCACTTACATTGCAAAACTTTTTCTGGGTAGCAGCAGACACGAGGGTCGATTCAAATCTCCAGGAAATTGAAAATGGCCACCTTACCTACTACGTTGACGATTTTGCTTCGACGATTCCATCAAGTAGGCCGTTTACTATTTCCAAGACTGGCTCATACCCCTACTCATTAGACTCTTACTTGTGGAAGCCTGGAGATACACTCTATGTTGAGACGAGAGCATATGCGACGAGCATTTATGGTGCTTCGGCAAATCCAGGAGCGCTTTCACCATATATTTACATTAAGAAGTTAGTTTTACCTTGAGATTCATGAGAATGAAATGACTGACACCCGTCAGCGCGAGTTTTTAGAGCTGTTAGAACCGGCTTACGACCGGCTCTCCCGCTATGCGCTGGCCGTTACGCGAGATGAGATGGATGGCGAAGACCTCGTCGCCGCAACCGTACTCGCTGCGTATGAACAATTTGGTAGCATTACGGACGAAGCGCCCTTCTTGCATTTTCTGGTCAAAATTGCTTCCCGGCTGCATAAACGGCGGCGTTACCGGGAACGTAATCGGGTAACGTATGATGAATCGCTTGCGATCACTCAACACGATTCGGGAACTTCTCCGGAAACTTCGGCAGAAATACGATTAGTGATGGATGCACTGCAAACGCTGCCGGAAAAAATGCGCGAAACGGTCGTGCTGTTTTATGTCTCCGATTTTTCGCTCGAAGAAATTCGGCGAATCCAGTCGGGAACGTTAAGCGGAGTGAAAACCCGCCTCAAACGCGGACGGGAACAATTATCGCGCACACTTGGCGTGACATTACCCGAAGTGAAATCTTCATCAATGAAAAAAATGCCGGAAAAAGAAACACCTTTCTTACTGCTCGCAGAGGAACGATATGTATAACAAAGATATAAAAGATTACCTGCAAGTGCTTCGCACCCGCGAGGCGCGTCCGCCGTTCGCTGAAATGGCGCGCTTGGTTGCTAATGCGCCATCGCGCAGCGCGGCTGCGGTGCCGTTGTTTGCAAAATTCGCGGGTGTGCTGTGCATTGGCGGTGTGCTTGCGGCTGGCGCCTGGGTGCTTTCTGGGAAATTCGTCACCACTGAAGTACCCGCAAAAAACAATTTAGTGAATGCAAGCTCTTCGCAGCTTTCCAATGAGTCTCATGGGTCGTATGAGTCCCATAAGTCCTATGGGTCGCTTTCTCCGAAGCTCATTCATGCAAAAACCAATAAATTACAGTTTGCAAACTCCACCGGAGCTGAAGCTCCGGTGCTACACGATTCCGCTCTGGTATTGCACAATTCTTCTTCGCCGCTGTCCGTTGCTAATGACGAAAACTCCATTTTACCGATTCACACTTGCGTAATTGTTGAGCAACCAACTTCTATCCAGCTAATCGCGGAAGATACGCATCCTATTCCACCAATCACCATTCCATCTTCCGATGAACCGAACATGGGGAGCTTTTTCTCAACGCTTGGCGGAGCGATCTCGCGGCAGTTTAATGCTCCGTTTCAACAGACTTCGTTCGATGATGCTTTCTTGGGCATGGGCTACAATTTCTCGCCACATTCATCTATCCGTGTTCTTGCGGGTGAGGAAGTTTTTTCTGCGCCTTCCTCAACGACAACAAACTCCATCTCTTTCCGCGATACCACGTTTGTGCATGATGGCCAATCCTACCAAAATGTGCTCGGGGAAATTCAAGGCGCGGATCCTCCCACGCTCATGCGCGTCTATTGGCTGGGTGCAAGTTACCGATATACGATCGGTTATCTTTCAAATGCAATTCGCCCGTTTGCGGAAGTAATGGCCGGCGGTTCAACCGATGGATTTCTCACGCACCAATCGCTTGGCGCGGAGTTCATAGCTTCGAGCAATATCGATCTCGATCTTCTCTTCGAAGCCAGCGAACTCGTTCCACAAAATAGCGGATGGTTGACGAAAGCGGGGTTTTCGGCTGCTGTATCGTATTGCTGGTAACGTCGCGGCAGATTTCAACGAATCTAAAGCCTCTTTCGTAGCGTTTCGGCACGTTCATGATGGGCAAATGGATTCTCGTCTCTTTATCAGCGGTACTTATGGTGAGCTGTGGGATATTTGGCAAGGCTGTAAAGCCAGTGCCGATCGTCCCACCGTATGCCCCGCTCACGGGCGCGCTTGACGAAGATTATCTCCACTCGCCCACCGGCGATATTGCGGCGCATTACCCGGATGGGTGGCTGCACGTCGATATTCAGACGATCCCGATGGCGAATGTCGAGGAAGTTTATACCAACCCGGAGCGAAGTTGGGCGCTGGTACTGGCGGAAATCCCGGCCACGGCAGAATTCCGGCGCAGCGTAGCCCGCGATGGTATGATGGCGCTGGCCGATGAATCCTTCGCCGAAAGATCAGCTAAAGCATCCGGCCTTAGTATTACGCGGCCTGCCGAAGTTTATTCAGAAAACGGCAAGCTTTTCGCAAGTTATGACTATGCGGAAGCAGGCGCCGACTCGCTGCATCGCTTAGAAAACCGCGAAGTTCTATTCACGACCGGCTCAAAATTTTATGAGCTTGGAATGATAAATATAGGCGCTCCTGCTAGCCCATCGGAAACAGTTCAGAACTTCCGTCTATTAGAGTCTGTTACGGCGTCGCTCGAAGGTGTAGCAGAAATTCGAGCGGACACGCTTTGAAAGGATGAGGGATGAAGGACGCATGATCGGTCATGCTTGAAGGATGAAGGTGGGAAAAACGAAAAATTTCCCCATTTCATACTTCATAATTCATACTTCATACTTGCCAATTTGGGGCGTCGCCAAGCGGTAAGGCACCGCCCTTTGGAGGCGGCATTCGGAGGTTCGAATCCTCCCGCCCCAGCTTTTTTAAGTAAGAGGTAAGAAGTAAGAGGTAAGAATTTTGAAGAACGCCTCTTACTTCTTACCTTTTATTTCTTACTTCTTATCTCTTACTTCTTACTTAAAAATTGTTACCAACCGTAGCTATTGTCGGTCGTCCGAATGTCGGGAAATCGACGCTGTTCAACCGGCTGGCGGGGGAGCGGCGCGCTATTACCGAAGCAACGTCCGGCGTTACCCGCGACCGGCATTACACCAAAGCCGAGTGGTCCGGTTATGAGTATAATCTGATCGATACCGGCGGTGTTGTTTCTGGTTCCCAAGATATTTTCGAGCGCGCGATCAAAGAACAAGCCGAGATCGCGATCTTCGAGGCCGATGTGATCCTTTTCGTTGCCGATGTTGCCACTGGACTTCATCCTCTCGATTCCGAAGTAGCTCAGATGCTGCGGAAATCCGGCAAGCCGATTTTCCTGCTCGCTAACAAAGCCGATAACGAAAAACGGGAACCGCTTGCCGCAAGCGAATTCTATCCACTCGGACTGGGTGAACCAATTCCCATCAGCGCCATCAACGGACGCGGCATCGCCGACTTCCTCGATGAGCTTCTTAAAAAATTCCCACCGAAAGAAGAAGTCAGCGATGAACCAACACTGAAACTCGCCATTGTTGGCAAGCCGAATGTTGGGAAATCCAGCTATCTGAACGCGTTGCTTGGACAAGACCGCGCTATCGTCACGCCCATTGCGGGAACCACGCGCGATACGCTGCACAGCGATTACAGTTATTACGGACAGAAGATCACGCTCATAGATACTGCCGGACTTCGCCGCAAAAAATATATCGCCGATTCGATAGAACTATATTCCACCATCCGCACGATGAAGGCCATCGAGGAGTGTGATGTGGCGCTCGTCATGCTCGACGCTACGCAAGGGATGGAAAATCAGGATGCGAAGATCGTGAATGAAGTGGTCGAGGCGCGAAAGGGCGCGGTGATCGTCGTCAATAAATGGGATGCCGTTGAAAAAGATACGATGACCTCCGTGAATTTCGAAAAGCAACTGCGCGAAACGTTCCGAACGCTGGATTACATTCCCATCGTCTTCATCAGCGCGCTTACACATTTGCGTCACACCAAACCCATTGAGATCGCGCTGAAAGTAACATGCGATCGCAGAAAACGCATTGACACGAACGAGCTGAATGGTATCCTTCTCGAAGAGATCAGCAAAACTCCACCACCCGCCGTGCGCGGACACGATCTGCGTATCAACTACATCACGCAAGTAAATACCGAGCCGCCCGTCTTTGCTTTTTTCTCGAATTTCCCGGAAGAAATTCCCAGCGCCTACAAACGCTTCTTGGAACGCGCGCTCCGTAACCATTTTGGCTTCGAAGGCGTGACGGTGTCGTTTGTGTTTCGGAGGAAATGAGACGGCTTCCGTAATTGGGTCATTAAAAAATCCCCTCTCCGTTCGGCACAACTTGGGTGATCTGTAAGTTTAAGAGCGTCCATAGATGGTTTTTAACAGCCTTGCGTTCGCTATTTTCCTGCCGATCGTCCTTATCGGCTATTACCTGCTGCCATTCAAAGGGCAGAACAGGTTTTTGCTCGTGGCCAGTCTTTTCTTTTATGCCTGGTGGGATTGGCGGTTTCTGTTTTTGCTCGGCCTCACGATTGTCGTCGATTACTATTCCTCGCAAGCAATCAAGCGGGCTACTGAGAAAAAGATAAAGCTCCGCTGGCTTCGGCTATCGCTTGGAAGCAATCTGCTTGTGCTCAGCATTTTTAAGTACAGTAACTTTTTTATCTCATCGTTTGCGGCGATGCTCACGCAGATCGGGTTCCATGTGCATCCGGTCACGCTGCAACTTGCGTTGCCGATAGGGATTAGTTTTTACACATTCATGTCGATGTCCTATGTGATCGACGTGTATTGGGGTAAATTCGATCCCGCAGAAAATTTCTGGGATTTCGCGCTCTTCGTTTCCTATTTCCCGCATCTTGTTGCGGGACCCATTTTGCGTGCGGGACAGCTTCTGCCACAGATCATGAAGCCGCGCACCGTTTCGAAAGAACAGATACGCGAAGGATTGGCGCTCATCTTGCTCGGTCTCATTCGCAAAGTGCTCATCGCCGATCTTGTGGCGGGCATGGTCGATGAAGCATTCACCAGCGTTCACGCGATGACAAGCGCCGATCTGCTCTTCCGCATGTGGCTCTTTACCATCCAAATTTACGGCGACTTTGCAGGATATAGCGACATGGCGCGCGGCATCAGCAAATTATTTGGGATCGAACTTCATATTAATTTTGCAACGCCATTCCTTTCGCAGAACATCACGGAACTTTGGCGAAGATGGCATATTTCCCTTTCAAGTTGGCTGCGCGATTACGTCTATATCCCGCTCGGCGGCAGCAGAAAAGGCCCTGCGCGAACCTACTTCAATAATTTTATCACGATGATCGTGAGCGGGTTGTGGCATGGCGCGAACTGGACGTTCGTGGGTTTCGGCGCAGTCAATGGTATTGGGCTTGCCATTCATAAAGCATGGCTTCGATTCACAAAACGCACGGTTCCCAAAGGATTTGGTACTCCCAAATGGACATGGAAATCGCCGTTCACCATCCTCATGACGATCAATCTTTATTCGTTCTCGCTGCTGCTTTTTCGCACGCCAAATTTTGAAACATTCGGCGCGTATGTCTCGCGGATGTTCTCATTCGTTCCTGGAATTCATAAAGGCGCAACGCTTTTTGTTCTGCCGCTTATTGTACTTTCGTTCACACTGGATATTTTCCAATATACCGGCGCAGGCCAGCGCATATTCGAGCGTATGAATTTTGCAACGCAAACGATAGCCTTTGGGATTCTTTTTGCGCTCGTGCTTATCGCTGCTTCGGACAACAGCATTCCATTTATTTATTTTCAATTCTAAGGAATGCAGAACCGCTTCATCTCAAAATATCTCGCGGAATTTCGCTACACCTTTGTAGCGGGCATCTGCATCGTCGTTGTTGCGTATGCAGTCATCGCCATGCTGGTGCTGGCTGTGCCGCATTTACCGCTTGCAAACAAACGAACGTTCTACGGCTTGCTGCGCGCACAAATGGCGGTCGATGAAGGTAAAAAGCTCCCGGAAATGAAACGCGAAATGGTACTTTTTCTCGGCAGCTCCGTGGTGGAGCGCGGCGTTTCGGAACGCGAGATGGATAGCGTATTTACACGCTCAAACCTTCCCTACGAAACGATGAACGCCGGCGTCGGCGGTTTCTGCGCCGATGCAAACCTTCCCATGTTTCGCGCGATGCTCGATGATGGGCTGAAACCGGATTTTGTCATCTATGGCATAAGTATTCAGGAACTCAATGGCGCTTCGACCGTCCATGCCTTCTTCGGAACGAAAGATACCGCGTCCGTAAAACTCAAACCGAAAACACCCTGGAACATTTTGCGCTTTGGCCCGACGGCGCTTGCTCCGCTAATGAGTGGCGATCATTTTCATCAATATATTTTTGCGGCCAATAATGCGTTTCGTGACGTTCCCAATCTTAATCTGTTCAATCGGCTGATGTTTGGCGAGAACAGCCCGCCCCGCGATAGCGCGTATGTGTTCAACCCGACCTATTTGAACGATCTGAAAGAGATCGTAACGCTGTGCCAATCGCATGGAATTAAAGTCGCGATCTACAATGCCCCGCTCCGCAAGCGCGCCCCGAACGAGATCGATATTCCTTATGAGCATCGCGGCGATAGTTATGAAAAAATTCTCGGCCTTACGACTGAGCAGCATATTCCCTTCTGGAACTTCGATCGCGCGGGAATTTTCACCTATTCAGAATTTCAGGATAATTACCATCTCACGCCCATTGGAGCGAAGAAGATCTCTGCAATGCTGGCAGATTCCATTTCCCATTGGCAGCAAACAAGTTCGCGCAGCCAGGATGGGATCGAAACGCTGGAATAGTTAACTCCGAATCAGAAAAAAGAGCGCGACCACTGCAACCGCGCCAAGCACGACTAAGATCGGCTCCAGCGCGTTCGACCAAAACCCGCTCGGCGGAGAACCATAATGAACATACCGGTCTGAATTATTTTCCAGTCCATTCCAATCGTTTGGCGAGAGATCCAAATTAACGGTTCGCGCAAGCATTCGATTGACGGCACGTGCATTCATCGGCTGCAATAATTCCCCTTGCATACTAATATCCATGCGGGCTTTGCCAGAATCCCCGCGCTGCACGTTCGCCGAAAGCTGCGCGACATAAAACATCGGCGCTATAGAAGACCCAGGCTTTTGGATGGCAGAAAAAAGAGGCGTAAGGCTGCTATCGCCTGTCAAAAAAGCAGTCGTGCCATTAACAGATGGAACCATTGGCGCGAGCGAGGACGCCAGCACGCTATCGACATGCGTAAGCTGCGCTTGCGCCCCGCATGGCACAGCAATAATTACAAGGACAAGAACTCGAAATGTCATTGCGAGGAGAATGAAGCGACCGGAGGGAGCTTTATTCGACGAAGCAATCTCCGTCTCGAAGCGGAGAGATTGCTTCGAAAGAATCACTCTCGCATGATCGGTCATGCGGCTTCGCTTCGTGATTCTTTCTCGCAATGACATCACATCAAAGTTTGCGTTATGGCAGAAATGTGATTATCCGTATATTCCGCGCAGCCGCAGCGTCCGCGCGACCTTATCGATCGCAAGAACGTATGACGCCAACCGAAGCGGAACTTTGTGCTTGAGCGAAGTCTCATGGACACGATCGAACGCGCTGTTCATTGTTTCGGCAAGCCGTTCGTTCACGACGTCGAGCGTCCAGCCATAGCCCATGCGGTTCTGCACCCATTCGAAATAACTGACCGTTACGCCACCTGCATTCGCGAGAATATCGGGAACGACGAGCACGCCTTTCGATTCCAAGATCGGGTCTGCGCCGGCAGTCGTCGGTCCATTTGCGCCTTCGACGATCAGCTTTGCCTGGATATTATGTGCATTGCGCTTCGTAATGCGATCTTCGCGCGCTGCGGGAACTAATACATCGCAATTCAGCGTCAGCAGTTGTTCGTGGGTAATTTTTTCGCCGCCTTTCCAGCCATCGAGCAGGAACTGATGCGTTTCTGAATAATGGATCGCATCGGCCACATCGATACCGTTATCATTATGATACGCTCCGCTGATGTCGGAAATCCCGATGATCTTCGCGCCCTTTTCTGCGATTAATTCGGCGGAGATCGAACCAACGTTCCCAAATCCTTCCACAGCAACTGTCGCTTGACTCGGCTTGATTCCAAGCTTATCTAACCCGCGTAATGCGGAGTGCATTACGCCGCGGCCTGTCGCCTCTCTGCGGCCTTTGCTTCCGCCGAGCACGATCGGCTTGCCCGTCACGACGCCCGGCTCGGTGCGCCGCATGTGCATGGAATAGGTATCTAAGATCCACGCCATCGTCTGCTCATTCGTGTTTACGTCCGGCGCGGGAATATCGCGATCCGGGCCGAAGACATCGAGCATATTCGCCGTGTAACGACGTGTAATTTTTTCAAGCTGCGACATCGTAAGATGGCGCGGATCGCATCGAACGCCGCCTTTTGCGCCACCAAATGGAATATCGACCACGGCACATTTCCATGTCATCCATGCGGCAAGCGCCTTTACTTCATCCAGATTTACGTCCGGCGCATAGCGAACGCCGCCTTTACTGGGTCCTAAAATATCGTTGTGAATGACGCGGTAGCCCTCGAACACATGAACCGAACCATCGTCCATGCGGATCGGGATCGAAACAATGACGGATTTGACGGGCGTTTTTAGGTATTGATAAATTCCGGGTTCGAGCTTTAGGATTTCCGCCGCGCGATCGAATCGCTGCATCATGGACTCCAACGGATTATCTTTATCGACGATCGGAGCCGGTTCTTTGTAGATGGATGGTGTTATGGCGGCAGGTTTTGAGAGGTCGTTTTTGGTGGTTGCCATTCGTTTGAAATTAGGTCAAGTCAATGGCGCCAAGAGCACCGAGGGTGATGCCGGAGGCGTCCGTTAATAAGTTAATCAAAGTATAACAAAGCGAGGGCAACTTTCTTTCCATCGATTTTTCATTGTTATCTTGATTTTTCACCCTCCTCCTTATTCAATAAGGGATTTCGAAGGCATCAACCGGCTTCACTTCAATCCCCGTTACGCGCGCCAAAAGCTGCTGGGTTAGCACAGGGTTGTCATCCAGAAAATGCCGAGAATGCTGACGAGCTTGACGAACCTGCTCTGGATCAATCTCAACGATGACGAGATCCTCTTCGAAAAAAGCGCCACGAGCAACCGTTTCGCCGGAAGGAGCGACAAGCTCCGAACCACCCCAAAAATTAACGCCATCCTCCACACCCACCCGGTTCACAAACGCAATGTAGCATCCTAACAGCCGCGCATACGCCGCATGATGCTCCCGATTGATCGTATAATTTTCGGGTTCGCTTGTGTGATTAGTTCCCGCTCCGAGCCTCGTTGGGCTAGCTGCAATAGTTATGATAAGCTGCGCCCCATCCAGCGCAAGCACATACGGCAGCGCAGGATGCCACAAGTCTTCACACACCAGCAATCCTACGCGCCCCAATTTCTCTGAAGTAAAAGCATCGGCTGCGCGGCCATTCGAAAAATATCTGCCTTCTTCAAAAATTCCATACGTCGGCGGATACACTTTTCGGTGCGTGTGCTTTACTTCCCCATCCTCAAAGAGCAGAGCAGCATTATAAACGGCGCCGCGTTCATCCGCTTCCACAGCGCCGCAGATGATAGTAATCTTCTTGCTTAATTTTCTAAGCGATGCGTAGGTCGGTGCTTCCAGCCCGACTCCCCTCCCCACCGCAATTTCGAAATTCAGATCGCGCAGCGTATAGCCGGTCAGCGATAGTTCGGGAAATATAATGGCGTCCGCGCCGCGCTGGATGGCGCGCTCCGTCCGTTCCACATGCCGCTCGACGTTACGCCCGACATCTCCCAAAACGGAGGAAATCTGCGCGAGCGCAATGCGAGCGGGTTTTAAAAGCATTCAGTTCAGGAAGCGTTTTTTTAGTGCTTGATCACGAATCAATGCTCGATCACGAACATGCGCGAGGCGTTTTGCCCACCGGATTCGATCCGATAATAATACGCGCCATTCGCAAGGCCATGCGCATCGAACGATACATTATACGTTCCCGGCGCATAAAAACCATTCGCGACCGTAGCAACTTCACGCCCGGTGGGATCGAATACGTTCAGCGAAACGTGCCCGGCTTCGGGAACCGTAAATTGAATATCCGTGCTCGCTGTAACCGGGTTTGGCGTGTTCTGCCGCAATGTAAGCGAAGCAGGCGCGCTCGCATTGGGCGTTACACCGGACGGATGACCAGGAGCCGTCGAGGTCAGATATTTAAAAACGCCATTATTCGTTCCGGCATAGAGCGTTGAATCGTGGGCGATGGCAAGCGCGTTCACCGTATCCCCATTGGGGAGGCCGGGAGAAATATCGTTCCACGATTGGCCCGTATCCGTCGAAACAAGCATCCCGCCGGTGCTCAACCCTGCATAAATGTTCCCGTTCGTGCCGATCGCAAGCGCGAAATAGGTTGTGCCACTCATAAAGCCGGGCATCGAACCCGCTGCAGTCCAATTGATACCGTTATCAGTGGAAAGAAAAAGACCATTTGTTCCACCTGCCACAATGATCGTACTGTTGTTACCATAACCAGTTGAATTGAAGGCAAAATGAACAGAATTACCGAAGCCAGAGGAAGGCGCGCCACTTATTTCGTTATTTTGGCCAGAACCCCAGGTTCCACCATTACTGCCGTCAGATTTAAATAGTTCCGTGCTGCTGCCCGAAAAAAGAAAGCCTGCAGGGTTGTACGCGACAAAGGTCGGAAAGTCAAACTCATTACCGTTATCCACTCCTTGATTCACCCACATGCTTTCATAATCATAATCGCTTGTGTACCATAAAGGGCCGCCATTCGATGCAGCCCACATATACCCAGGAAAACCAATTATGAAAGCTTTGGAAGTGGGATCAATTTCGGGATCTTGTCCTGCACCTTGTTCGATACGGAAAGAAGTCCAGGTGCTCCCGCTGTTGGTCGAGAGATATTGCTCATAACCACCCCCGGCTATTACCTCGTTCTTTGCATCAACGCCATAAACAGGTCCGACGGTATTTCCCGAGGGATTGGGGCACTGCGTCCATGACTTGCCATTATTGATGGAAAGGTAAACGCCTGTTGGCGATACAATCCCACCAACGCCAGCGTTCACTGAGCCAGCAAAAATATCTCCGTTCCCGCTAACGGCAAGCGACCAAACGCTTTGAGACAGCCCGATAGTATCGGGAACCCAATTTTGGGCTTGAATCAGGCCCGGCCCCATTGTGAGCGCGAACCCCGTGAAAAGTAACAGACGAACTGAAGAAGAGTAAGAACGAACCATAACCCGAGAATCCTTTCTAAATTAAAAAATGACCGACTCAAGAACAAATCATTCGCAAGAAAGTTACATTACAAAAACCAATATTGTTTCATAGCGAAAACATCTCAATGCTCGATCACAAACATGCGCGCCACGCTTTGCCCATCAGCTTCGAGGCGAAAATAATACGCGCCGTCGGATAATCCCTCAGCATTGAATGACGTGGTATAGGTTCCCGGCGAATAATAGCCGCCTACTGCCACGCTAACCTCACGTCCTGTCGGGTCGAACACACGCAGTGAAACCTGCCCGGCTTCGGGCAGCGTGAAGCGGATGTTTGTAGTGGTCGTAAATGGATTGGGGGAATTTTGCTCCAGCGTAAGCGATGGTTGCATATCGTTCCCATCGCTTACGCCCGAACCCGACGGGTTGAACGTAAACACGCCGTTATCCGTAGCACAAAAAAGCTCGCCATTATTATTGAAGGCCAGCGCGTTGATCGTATCGGTGATAAGTCCGGAAGAAATATCCTGCCACGTTCTTCCGACATCTTTCGATACCACGATGCCTCCCTGCGTACCGGAAAGAAAATTATTAATTCCCACATAGATATCGCCATCGGCTGCGACAGCAAGAATATAATTCGTAGTATTTAGTCCGGATCCCGGTGGATTGATCGGTTCCCACACGTTGCCGGTATCTACGGTGAAGAACAACCCGCCGGTTCCTCCGGCGACAATGAGGCCGGTTGCGTTCGATGCTATTTTTATTCCTTCTCCTAACATCGGGGAACCTGCGATCGTGGAGTCGAACGTTTCGCCATTTTGGCTCGCTCCCCGCTCCAATCCCGTAGTCGATGCCTGAAAAATAGCTCCCCACGGAGTGGCCGCTACGCAGGTAGCAAAGGATGAATCAAAAAGAAGTCCATCGTCGCTCCACGTCGTTCCGTCATTCTCGGAGACATAAATTCCCGTAGAACCCGTCGCAATAAAAAGGTTACACTTGCCCGTGGCCGCAAGCGGAAATGCGGTAAAGGCATCGATGGTCGGGTCAAAAGGGTTACCGGGTTCCAACTGAAACTCCTGCCAGGAAGCACCTTCATCGGCAGAGCGAAATTCAAAATAACCACCGACACAAAAAATGTCCCCCGCAACATTCGTTCCCTTCGGATTGATTCCCAATACCGGACCGAGCGTGACATTATCGCCGGACAGATCCGTGGTAACGGGAGGCGCTATCCACGAATGACCGTTGTCGGTGGAACGAAAAATGCCTGCCGGCGATATTCCACCGCCGCGACTGAATGTTTCGGCGCCTGCAAAAATAACGCCATTGGCATCGACTGCAAGCGAGCCGATCGGCACGGCCAGCCCCGTTGTATCCGGAAACCAATACTGCGCATGAACCGCGCCGGAACTAACCGCCAGCACGAACAACGTTAACCACAGGGCACGAATAAAAGCGCGGCAAGAAACCAGAGATCGAGGATACATTTTAGGTCAGGATAAGCAGAATGAAAGACTCACTTTTGCGACTTCTAAAAAACAAGGAAATCGCCGAAAAGTTACAGGCATGAACCCGTTTTTTCGCCGGACCTACAGACTGCACTACGCAGCACGCTCCCGTGTTATGAGGATCGTGATAACCACCTTTCGAGGAAAATCCAGCATCGCCGTACACACGATCCTTATCGTGGGATGCGTGACGATGTTCTTCCCGCTCGTGTGGATGGCGCTGCTTTCGGTAAGCAACAACCCTCCCGGCGACGCTTCACTTTCGGAACTGCTTCACGGCGCGTTCACCCTTTCGAATTACACGGACGCGCTAAGTTCCGATCAGTTCGGGATTTATTTTTTGAATTCCGTGCTCGTTGCAACCGTTGTTGCGGTTGGCAGTGCGATCTTTTCCACGACGGTCGCGTATGCGTTCGCACGGCGTGAATTTCGGATGAAAAAATTGCTCTTCGCAAGTGTCCTCGGCGTGCTGATGGTTCCACCCCATGTGGTGATGATTCCGCTCTACCGCGAGATCGTCACGCTCGGATGGATCAACACGTATTTCGCGCTCACGCTGCCGTTCATCGTCACGCCGTTCGGAATTTTTTTGATGCGGCAATATATCGAAGGCTTGCCGAAGGAACTCGAGGAAGCTGCGCGCATCGATGGCGCGAAAACGTTGGGCATCCTCCGCAGCATTATTTTTCCGCTCGCCACGCCGATGCTTGTCGTGCTGTTCATCTATCAATTCCTCACCACATGGAATGCGTTTCTGTTCCCATTTCTTTTTGTCAATAAGGCTACGATGCGGACGCTGCCGGTTGGGCTTGCCTTTTATCAAGGCAAGCAATCCATCGATTGGGGACATCTGATGGCGGGCGCCGGCATGAGCGCGATCCCGGTGCTCGTGCTGTTCGCAGTGTTCCAGAGAAAAATTATAGCGGGCTTTACGGACGGGGCGTTGAAAGGGTAATGGAAATCATCCTAATTCAACTTCAAATACGGCTTCACCTTATCGAAGCGGATCGCACCGAAGCCATGTACATTCCTTAGCTCTTCGAGCGTGCGAAAATTCCCACGTTCGGAACGATAATTGAGGATCAGATCTGCGCTTACCGAACCAACCGAAGGAAGCCGAATGAAATCTTGCTTCGTTCCCAAATTCAGCGAAATGGAATTATGCGCAAGACCATCGGCCTTGGAATGCCGCCTCGCTTTAGCGCGCTGCACAGCAACCGGGAGAAGCGAATCCGCAGGCAAGGAGAAAAAAAGCGAATCGCGTGTGTTGGCTATAGCAGAAAGCGCAGTATAAAGACTATCGGCCTGGTGTTGTGCGAGAATTTCCTTCGAATCTCTCTGTTCTGGGAACCACGAAGAATACTCCCGCTTGCCAAAACGAAAAAGAAGCACGGCAATACCCGTAAGTAGGAAAAGCAGGAGTGCGCGCAGTTCGCGTGGTGTATAAAATTGGGCGCTGACCGCAGTAATACGCTTGCGCAGGCTGCTCAAACGTTCGCGTATGTTGCCGGGGACTATTCTTCTCATCCCGACAAAGATACGGAAGAATTCGGACGGATAAAAGAATTACGCGAAGATGCTTCGGATATTTTCGAAGAAACCTTCCCCGGCCATTGCTTTCTTGCGTTCTTTTTTCTCTTTACTTTTCGTCTTTGGCTCGGAAGGCACGGTTTCCGGCGAGCGAAAGTGTTCGAGCATGGCAAGCCGTTCCAGAAGTTCCCGTTCTTCTTTCGTCAATCGGTCGGGGGTTGCGATCTGAATGCGTACCAACTCATCGCCCTTGCCGGAATGCGATAAATGCTGAATACCTTTGCCGCGCATTCGGAGCAGCGTCCCGGCTTGCGTACCTGCTTGAATAGTAAGCAGCGAATGACCTGTGAGCGTTGGAACTTCTATATCCGCGCCAAGCAAGGCCTGCGGAACTGTAATTTCCAGATCGAGCACGACGTCATCGCCATCGCGCAGGAATTTATCGTGCGGAAGCTCTTGAATGACGACGAGCGCATTGCCGGCCGGCCCGCCGCGCCGGCCTGCGTGTCCCTGCCCAGAAAGCGTGAGATAATTGCCTTCGCTGACCCCGGCGGGAATTTTAACGGAGAGTGTTGTTTCCTCTTGCACACGGCCATCGCCCTGGCAGATCGGGCATCGCTCGCGGATGGTCTGTCCGGTTCCCTGACAGGTCGGGCACACGGTTACATTCACGAATTGCCCGAAGCCCATCGAGCGCACCTGACGAATTTGCCCCGCTCCGTGGCATGTATGGCAGACCTCGACCGCAGTACCTGCTTTCGCGCCGGTTCCCGAACACGTAACGCACATTACCAAATGCCGAACTTTGATCTTCTTCTCGACCCCTTCAGCAATTTCTTCCAGCGTTAGTTCGATGGGCATTTGAAGATCGGCTCCGCGCTCCGGCGCGTTCGGGTTCCGTGTTTGGCCGCCACCGAAGAACTGCTCGAAAATGTTCCCACCGCCCATGCCGCCAAAAATATCGGCGAAATGGGAGAAAATATCGTTCGTATTCTGATAATGCCCGAAATCCGTCTGACGCACACCCTCGTGGCCGAAACGATCGTAACGCGCGCGTTTATCGGTATCGCTTAATACCTCGTATGCTTCCGTTGCCTCCTTGAATTTTTCCTCGGCCTCTTTATTATTGGGATTGCGGTCGGGATGGAACTCCATGGCAAGCTTACGATACGACTTTTTTACTTCGTCGATTGTTGCAGAGCGCGTTACGCTCAAGATCTCATAATAATCACGCTTCATGTCTCTGTAATTCTTTCTCTTGTATCTTACTCAGCGGCCTTCGACACAAATACTTTTGCGTGACGGAGGATATTATCGTTCAGTAAATATCCGCGCTGAATTTCACGGGTTACGAGTCCGGGAGCAACATCGTCCCGCGGCTCTTCGAGCAGCGCGTCGTGCTTCATCGGATCGAAGGGTTCCCCAACTGTTTGCATCGGATGCGCGCCATAGCGTTCGAGCGTTTTGAGGAAACTTTTATAAATGAGTTCCACGCCCTGCGTGAGCGGGTCATTCGATTCGGCTGCATGTTCGATCGTGCGTTCGAGATCGTCGACAATTCCGAGCAGATCAATAATAAGCCGCTTGTTTGCATCGAAGATGAGCTGCTCGCGCTCTTGCTGGTGGCGTCGGCGCATGTTTTCAAGCTCCGCAGTCCTCCGCAAAAGCTGATCGCGCGTGGTATCGAGCGTTCGCTCGATCTCCACGATCTTTTCTTCTAAGGAGGAACGATCATTCACCGCGTCTTCGCCGACTTCGCTCTTATTTGTTTTTTCGAACATAAGCTTTTCTATTGCAATTATTTTATTGCCAGTACGCCGGACATGGCGCGTGCCACATATTCTACAAGCGGCGCAATGCGTCCGTAATCCATGCGCTTTGGCCCGATCAGCCCGATGATGCCACGTTCGCCGCCGATCTGATATTTGGTGCAGACGAGGCTATAGCCCGTCATATTTCGCTCTTCCAATTCACTTCCGATACGAATGGCCAAGCCTCCTTTTGCAATGGAGGCCATCTCTCCGCTCGAGCGTTCGAGTACGTGGATCACGACCTCTTCGTTGTCGATCAGTTCAATGATTCCCTGGAACTCTTCATCGTTGGCTAAGTCGCGGTGTTGAAATTCCGGCTGAACGAAGATGTTCTTCGCACCGCTAATTTTCACGCGCTCGGAACCCGAATCGTCGAATAATTTATCCGGCGCATCGATGAAGAGACGGAGGATCGAGCGATCGTGTTCGGAAAGATCGCTCATCCGCTCACGGAAGGTTGCTTTTACTTCCCGAAAGCTGCGACCGGCAAGCCGTTCGTTAAGCAAGAGCCGAAGTTCATCGAGCTTGGGCTGCGCGAGCATGTTATCGGTTTCAAGCGTGACCGTTCGCACCCGTCCGCTCGATGCCGCAAGCACCACGAGCAGCCTGTTGGAAGAAAGCTGCGCTATCTCCACACGCTCTAAAATTCCCTCGTCGAGCGCGGGAAGTAATGCGATAGAAAGCTGGCGCGAAAGTTTGGCAAGAATGTCCGAAGATGCTTCGAGCACATCGTCGGCAGTTACAGCGTCCGCAAGCGAGCGAGCAACTGCTTTGCGTTCTGCGGAAGTGACGTGCTCCCGCTCCATCAGATCGTTAACGTACAGGCGGTAACCTTTATCCGTCGGCATTCGGCCTGCGCTGGTGTGCGGATGATCGACGTACCCCATGTATTCCAGATCCGCCATGATATTTCGCGTGGAGGCATCGCTTAAGCCCAGCGAACTGACGCGCGCGAGATACCGAGAACCGACCGGATTAGCCGTCAGTACATAATGACGAACGATCAGGCGTAATATTTCACGCTGGCGCTCGGTGAGTTCGGCGCTTGGCGGTAGAATTTCTGGCGTGAGTCGCCGTTTTGTATCGTCCTTCATATCCTATGCCGTTTGAACACGGTGTTTTACAAAGGGAGTTTCGTATTGCACCATTCCCGATAGAATTATCGCCATCTCCCAAAAACGCACACTGCCCGGCGTGGATAACCACACCGGGCAGCGCCCAGATTTCTTACCGGGAAGTTTGCTTCCCGTGTTAGTTTAGTTCTTTTCGAGACTCAGCTTCTTCGAAAGCGTAACGCTTTGTCCATCCGCGCCGGTCGCAACCATCTCATAGAGGTAGCTGCCGCTCGGAAGTGTGCTGAGATCGAGCTTCACGCTCTGCGCACCCTGCGCAAAAGACTGATTCGTAATGTCGGTGTTAACGACCTTACCCGTCACGTCGATGACGCGGAACGATACCTGAGCCGCTTCCGGGATCGTGAAGGAAATTTCCGTCACGCCCTGCGAAGGATTCGGATAGCTCTGGCCGAGGGTAAAGCCCATTTCCGAAGCGTCAGGAGCAAGCTCGATCGTATTCGAGTATGTTTCTGAACCGCTCTCGTCCACTGCCGAAATACGGTAGGTGTACGATAGTGTAGGATCATTACCGACCTGCGTGAAGGAATAAGCTGTCTGGTTATCGACCGGGTTTGCATGACCGATGACCGACCAGTTATTCTGATTCTGCTGTTCGACATTATACGTGGCAACGTCCTTCTGACCTGCGACATCCCATTTGATGAGCGCGTTGGTCGTGCCCGGAATGTAGCTGGCCGATGCATCGACGAAGTCAACCGGCAGAACTGTGCCGTTATGACCACGGAAGAATGCGAAGGCTGCTGCGAGGGTACGCGTCGTGCCGCTCGTCAGGTCGTTCTGAAGCGTATCTTGCGGCATGACCTGGTATGGATTTGCCCAGTCGAAGCCGTAGAACACCGTGTTGATAAGCGGATTATAGAAGGAGATACCCGCACCGCTGTCGTTCGGAGTAAGCGGATGTGTACCGTAGGTGTACGCATAGCCATTTACCGTCGGTCCTACTGCCGGAGTTTTGAGATCGGGCAGGAGTACGTCCGCTGACAAGGTCAGATCGAGGTTCGGAGTCGAGCACTCTTCGCAATTATTGGTATTAGCAGGAACCGTAAGGTAATCCGCATACGTCCAATACGCTGGCTGCTGTCCGAGGATAGCACCATTATACGATCCCGAAACCGGGCTGTTCGCATAATACACGGTGTGCATCGTGGATTGTAACCACGCGGTATCCGTCACCGGATTGTTCGACATCAAGAATCCATTGTAATAAGCGATGTTCTGTCCGGCGATGACCAAGCTCTTTTTCGCATAGCTCAAGCCTGCACCGAGGTATCGCGTAATTTCATCGGTCTCTTGAAGCGTCAGACCACCCTGACCTGGCTGATAAGGCGAGGCATTCGGGTTCGGAGCAACTCCCGGATCTCCCATTGCCCAAACGATCGTCCACCACGGGGTGTAGTCAATGATCGTATTGGTGGGAAGTCCCTTCGGCGCATTACGGTCGATGGTATCGAACGGTACACCTAAGCGATTCAAAGCAACGATGCAAGAGTCGCGATTCTGCGTACCATTGCTATTGGCTCCGTTATAGGAGAGCAATACCGCGTTCTGCTTGAGCAGGATACGGAATGCCTTCGATTGTGAGTTGTTCACGTTATTCTGGTCGTTTGGCACCGATACGATCACCTGGAACACTCCGGTGTCATTCGAAGATGTCAAAGCCGGACCCTGGAATACCGCGTTCAGCGACTGATTAACAGCCCATGTCATCGGCTCCGTCGTATAAGTGCCGACCGTCGTCCATGAACCTCTGATCGAACGCTGTACCGTAGCCGTAACCGGCACGTTATAGACGCCCTCGCTGGAGAGGTTTCTCACGACTGCGCTAATCCAAAGTGGACTTTGCGTCGTAACAACCGAAGTATCGCTCGTCTGCGAGAAGCCGGCTGGCTGCGTGATCTCTTCGACCGCAAGGTCGTTCGTGTACTGGAAGGCATCCCATTCCTGAGCGCCGATGTCCACGATACCATTCTGCGATAAGCGTCCGTTTCCATCGAAATCGGTTGCTTGCGTCGCCGAACCAACCCATTCGCCGGTATTTGCGGCAGGGCTTTCGACATACGTAAGAGCAGGTGGCATGTGCAAGGAATCGGTGCCCATTGCCGGGGTCGCAAACAGCGGATTACCGGTCACCGAGTGCATATCTTGGTTCAGGTAAGTACGCCAGTCGTTAATCCGACGGAAACCGAGGCTTTGGAATACCGTTCCATAGCGCACATCATACTCGGTTACAGAGTCGAATACGTTGGTGCCGTGGAGATCAAACAGGTTATAATCCGAGCTGATCGCACTTGCGTATGGGCGCGGTACTTCTAACCAATAGTTCAGATACGGGCCATTACCTGTGTTCTGGATAATATTATCCCATAAGAACACATGCTTCGCATACTGAATGGTGATGTTATGCACCGCGTTAGTCGTCGTGATCGAATTATTGAATACTGAATCCAGGTCGGTCGAATAGGCTGACGATAACGTATTCATAAGGATCGGATAGACCCCTCCTCCGCTATAGAGGTCGAGTATCATGTTGTTCACAATACGGTTCTGCGTAACCACCGGAAGAACCGAAGCAATGGTGGTAAGACCCGTGCTCTTATAGATCCATGTACCTTCCTGAATAGCAATACCATACGTGCTACCGGCAACCGAGGTCAGATAACGAATGCGGTTCGCATTGATCATCGACTGGGTTACGTTACCCGTATCGGCAGGCCATACTGGGCTTTGACCCGGTATAGCGGGGCCAATGTAGGTGTTCATACTTGGTTCGAGAATACCAAATACGTTCTGAGTAAGTCCACCGCCTTTGGTGATGATGGTCGAATTGATGTTCGAGATCTCGTTATGAGAGATCACGATACCGTTTTCGCCGTTGAACTGAATACCAGCATAAGAAAGCGGGTTCGTTGCCGTGCCGATCGTATTGCGCGTAAACGTGTTCTCGTAATTCTTCCACGAACGATAGACGCCCTGCTGCGGATCGAATGCATCGTGATAACCGTGATCGTAGATGCCGTACTTGGCATTGCCGATCTCGCAGTTATTGATGTTGTCCATGTGCATCGCGATCGTGTCATGAATACCATTTTGGAATGTGAAGAAACTGTGATCGTTAAAGATACGGATAACAGCATCCGAATCTGCGCCGAACATACCGTTGCCATGTATCACGAGATCCTTCAAAGTGACATTGCTCGTACCTTCTTCAATACCGAATGCTGCTCCGGCAACCGACATGCTGCTCGATATGACCATGCCGCGCTTTAACGGCTCTGCCACGGCAAGATCAGGCGTCGGAACGGTTGAAGGATTGTAACCCTCCCAGTTCATGTAGCCGGGGAAACCATCGCCCATATACCATCCATAAGGCTGCGGGCCACTCACATAAATGTGAGGTGTATTTCCCGGATATGGAATCCACGTTACGGTGGAAGTATCGGTTAAGCCACGAATGCCACGCACATCGAGTGCACCCTGCGCGGAGCTTACATCGGTTGCACCGGTCTCATGGTAGGCAGTGTCGGTAAGGATGAGCCGAACGTTAGCGCCGATACCACGGAAGCGCATAGTGTCGATGGCCTGATGGATCGATTGGAACTGACGGCCTACGCCGACATAATAGTCACCTTTAAGGCGATCAATGATCGAGAACTGCTCACATGCCGTATCGTTCGCGTAGTTGATATCGTTGTTATCGTCTGCGATCACGCACAGATCGTAGCAGCCCGGCAGCAACGAAGCGATATTATATGGCCCCGAAATTGTGGGGAAATAGAACCGAACTTGACCGTCATCGACGTTCAACGCCGTTTCCGTTGTGTCCGATTGGAACACAAGCGCACCATCGGAGCAACGGTGGATCTGAGCTACGATCAGCATCTGGAACAAATCCACTACGCCGACATCCTGGAACAGACCCGCAGGCGGCCACGATGTATTATAGGCCTCCTCTTGTCCGGGTGCAGGATTGACTACGGATATTGCCGCAGCGTCATACTCCGGAAGAATCGGGGTGGTTGATTTCGTCGTATCGTCGGCACGAAGTTGGTCGTCGCCTAAAATAGCTATGCCAAAAACCGTGTCCACGCCAAGCGTTGAAGGAGTCCATGAAGCAGTAGCAGGAAACGCCGTGTCGTAATAAGAACCCTTACCAGGACCCTGTCCGCTCGTAGAATAATCCGTAATTCCATCCGAGTTACCGCCCAGCGTCCCAGAAGGCCAGCGTGGCACGATGACCGTGTCACGGAAAATAACATTGCCGTGAGCATCGTGAACCGTCGCCGTCAGAGGAACATTAGTCTGCCCGGCAGAACCTAAGTTCCTAAAGCGGATGGAGATCGGAGTAGCAACGTCCACCTGCGTTGCACTTTTGTTCGGCGGATTTATTACGGTAACCGCCTTTATATCGTTCGGCGGAGAACAAATCCATTCATCCGTCATCTCATTGTTCGACGGATTCTGATCCGAAGGACTAAGATTGTAAATGACCATCGTATCCTCGTAGATGTTGTACGCAGTAGGCGTAAACGACGGGAAGGTGATCGTACTCTGACCGAATCCGGCTGGAATTTGCCCGCCAGAAAGCGAGATCGTCTGATTATAGACCTGACCGACGCCATACTCGGAGATCGTGAAATTCACCTGACACGAAGTTGGCTTCGATGAACCCGCATTTATCAACACTGCCGTCGGAGTGAATGGAGTATTGATATTGTACGGATCCTCGTTGAACGGCGTTGTAATCGTGCCGGCCGCTAAGTCATACGGCCACGCGATAAACGATTTATAGCTCGATACCGGCAGTAACGATTCCTGTGCGTTGTCTTCGGCGCAGTAGCCGTAGAACGTCGAATTGTAGTAGCCGCTGTTAGAATAATTGTTGCAGTATTGAACCAATGGCTGATTGACGCCGCCGCTGGCGCCGTTACCGTTCCAGCCGATGGTAAGGTAATTACCACCCGTCGATTTGACGCCGGTGTAACCACCATATTGTTCAATTTCTAAGCCGTTGTCGTAATTATAGTAGTAGCCCCAGGTCGTGTTCCACGTCCCGGTCTGCGGACCGTAATTAAATTGGAACGTTGAAATGCCGGCTTCATACACCACCGTCTGCCAGCTTCCATTACATGTGGACAAACCATAATAATACGATGGGACATTATCAGCCTCAACGACAAGCTCGCGATTCGGAGAAGAGCCGAGAATGGTATATTGCACGTTGTAGCCGGAGGGGGTGCCATCCGTCAAAAATCCTTCGAAGGGAGCCAGCTTATAATTGGCATAGTAGGAGTATCCGTAGGTGTAATCCTCTTCGTTCTCATACATTCCGTATGGAATGTATTCCTCGGGGTAACCCTCATACGTGTAATAAAACCAATCGTATGAACCATAATCGTAGCTAGCAGAGCTGGGCCACGTTTGGCTGAAAATAGCAGAGCCATAGTTGTTCACTCGGAACGTATTGCTCGTCGTTGTGGACTGGTTCACGAACGTGAAATTGAACGGCACCTGATAGGCTGCCGACATTTGTTCGCCATCATACTGCGAGCTTAATCCAGCGCTGATGCCACCGGAGATCGGTGTCCAGTTCGGCCCGGAACCAAGCCCCTGAGCATCAGGAACATCTATCTTGTTGACAAAGTAGCTTAGTATCGTGTTTTGCGCAAATGCCGCTTCGGATGTAATTACACCGAGCGCCACCAGCATGATAAGGAAAGCGTAGAGTTTTTTCATAAACTAAATGAATAAAAAAATAAGTGACTTCAACGTTTTTGGCCCGAAAACCGCCGTTTTCCCGGAAATTTTAACCCCTAAAAGCTAAAATTTACCTTCGAAAGCCGCCTGGTTTTCCCCCAAGTATAGTACTCGACACGGCAGAACCCCCGAAAGTTACATCAAGTTCAAATTTTTTTGAAAATATTTTACCGGTCAACAATAAGCGGCCTCACTGCGCGCCATCCGAGCGAGCTGACAACCACCATGTATCGGCCCGAAGCAAGTCCGCTCATCGGAATAGTTACACCGTAATTCCCGCGAGTAAAACTTTGTGAAAGAATGCTCTCGATGAGCTTTCCGGTCATGTCGTAAAGTCCGGCTTCGACATAACCATCGTTGCCGAGCGTAAGCGCAAGGCTTGCGATCTCCGAAGCAGGATTTGGCGTGACCGGCCCAAGCGCATACGCGCCGCCGGGCGAGAACTGCCCGTTCAATCCCGTGCAATCCGTAACCGTTACTGTGCCCTGGTTTACTATGACATTCACGGGAGTATCGGTCGTAAGCCTAAGCCCGATAGCCGTTGATGCACGCGAACCAAGCAGCGTAAGCCAGGTAATAGATTCGATCAGACCGGGATTACCGAAATCGATCTTGCCTGAAAAGGTGACGGAATCCGGTAACACGGGCGTGATCGGAAATGTAAACCCCGTTATGGGCGAAACAACTACCGGGTCATAACTGACGGCAGCCCGAATCTGGTGGGAATTCATTAGCGAGGAAGAATCCAGCGTAATCGTGGTAGTGACGAAATCACCTGCGGCCGCGCTGGCGCTTGAGATCGTAAAATGTGCCCATTGCGTTGCCGGAGGTGGTGTGGCTCCTGTTCCACGCAGCGCAAGGGTAAACGGCAAGCTGCCACTTGGATAGAGCGTAACCGTATCGGTTATCGCGCCGGTATCTACAGGACAGAATCTAAATACTACTTCCGACGATCCAAGCGATGGAATGACGATCGGGAGCGTGGAAATAAGTTTAAATGCAGCGTTTGTTAACGCAACTGAATCAATCGTCACCATCGGTCCGCATGGGTTCCCAATGAGTGCGGAATCATTCTTGCACTGACCAACGAGAACGGAATCGAAATCAATATCTTCTGCCGCCAGACCGCTAACGATGCCCCGTCCGGTGAGCACGATAGCGATCACGGAATCGCAGCCGGCATCGTTCACCATAATACGCAGGGTATCGGAATGCGCCAGCGTATCTGAAGGTGTAAACGTAAATTGCAAAGGAATTTTTTGGCCGGGCAACAGCTGGTTGACGGAATCTTGCAATGAAAATCCCGCCGCACCGGAAAGAGTGAACTCCGATAGCGCCAGCGTATCGTGCCCAGCATTGATAATAGTATCTATTGCAATTTCGCTGTCGTCAACACAAACAAAATGAAACGGCATGGTCGAATCGAAACGAAGCTCCGCACCCCTAACGCGATACGTTAGCGTCGTGATAAGCCTTGTATTCGAAAGCTGATAGACGATAGTATCGCCAAACAAGCCCGCAGAATCCGGCAGCCACGAAATTGGGAGAGGATAACGCTCGTGCGGCTGAAAAATGATGTTTACAGTATCGGCCAGCAGTGCATTACTACTCTGAAAAAATTCCAGCGTTAACGTATCATTCCCAAGATTAGAGATGGTGTCAATGAAGTTCAAGGGATCGCCAAGACAGCGTATCCCAAGATCTTTTCTGATGAGGCTCGAAGCAATTTGCACAATTCCAACGCCATCCATTGTAACCGAATCCTGACGGTCATCGAGCACTTGGGCGTTCTCGAAATCGCCGGAATCCGTAGGACAAAATGTGATGATGAGGCTCGCGGTTTGCTTTGGCGCAAGCGCGGTATCTTTCGGCACCAGCCTCATGCTAAACGGAGGGTTGTTCCATTTACTTTGATTCAAATAGAGCGTATCGGTTCCCGCCGAAAGCAGCGTAACGGTATCGCTTTCGCAACTACCGACAAGGATCGGTTTGAAATGAACGCTCGCGGGTGTAATCACGAGCGAATCGTGCCGTTCCAACCCGCTTCCGAGCAGCGTAATGATCTTCGGGGAATTTGCTGAATCGTTAGAAATAAATGTTAGCGATGCTAAATCCGCGCCAGCAGAATCCGGGCAGAATTGTACTTCAAGCGTATCGATTGAATACGCGGGAACCGCAAGCGGTGTATCGGGAACGATTGAAAAATTATCCGAGCCGGAAATCGTACCTTTACCGAGCATAAGGGGAGCTTCGCCTTCGTTGCGAACAATGAGCGGAAGTGTTTTGCATTTGCCAATACGCACCGTTCCAAAATTTACGGTATCTTCTACAACTAAAAACGGCGACGCCGGGTGAGAGATGATCCCCATGCTGGCGCTTGAAACAAGCCAGTTCGGTTCGTACACAAAATTTGCAGGGTCAGAGACTGGCTGATTCACCTCGACATAAGCCAGAACAAAAAGAAGCGAATCGTGCGTTAATGGTAACCATTTTGCCCACACGCCATTCGTATCACGAACGGTATCTACCGATTGCCATGCACTGTGCTCCGTTCGGTAAAAAATGCGAATGGTATTGAGGGTATTAACAAAATCCTGAGCAGAACCCGTGATGCGAAGCGATCCATTCGCGGGCAATCCTATCGGCGTCGGTGAAAGCGAAATTCCTTCCGTCCACACCGGAGCAAGCAGCCCGTTTGGCGTTAGGTTGGAAGCTCCATCTATTCTGATTCGCCCAAGTCCGCCTTCCCCGCCAACAAATCCATCTGAGACCGACGATGGCTGTCCGGCAGTTCCGCCATTTACATTGATGGTGGTACTCTCGGCACTAATCCCTTTCGCGCTTGCCAAATAAATAGCTCCGCCGGAACCGCCGCCGCCGCCAGCGGCTTTTTCAATTCCCATCAAACCGGAATCGCCCCGTGCGCTAAAGCTCGATGAATTTGCAATGATGGAATCGTACGAAATAAGCTCTATAGCACCTCCGCCGCCGCCGCCGGAAGCACCGAGCGCCCCGCCACCAAGATCGACCGAATTTCCTGCTCCGCCACCGGAACCGCCCGCAAACGGCACGAGGAATCTGCCGCCATTCTGCACGCCACCGTTGGAACCCGAACCGCCGCCATCTATTCCTGAAGTTCCAAAACCGCCGCCGCCGCCGCCATACACAATATCGGAAATAGGTTCCTGCCCGCCGCCCGATCCGCCACCGAAACCTCCTATTACAGAAGGCTCCAATGCAATGCACGCCGATCCGCTCGACCCAAAAGGCGCGCCGGTGCCACCTCCGCCGCCGCCCTCACCCGGACCCGGATCGCTAAAACCGCCAAGCACGCCTGTCGCAGCTTGCCCGCCCGATACATTCGTTCCCACAGAATCGGAGCCAGCGCTGCCGAGCGTATCGCTCGGGCAGCTTCCACCGCCGGTGAAACCATTCCCACCCAAACCTCCGCCAAATCCACCAAAGCCACTTCCCCCGCCGCCGCCGCCCGGACCGCCATCGAGGCTATCGGCATCGACGGAAATCGTCGAATGCGAAAGACGCACCGACCCTTTCGATAAGATCACAACCGGTAGCAATCTCGGATTGCTCGGCAGCGTATCCGGATTCGTAAGCGAAAAGCGAACCGTTGCATTCGTTACGATAAGCGAATCCACCAAAAGCGTATTGCTTGCCGATAGCTCGCCAAATCCTTCCCCGATCGTCGTATCATGCGTGATCGGGCCAAGATGCTGCAGTGCATCAATATAAAAATTTACCGTGTCCGATTGCGCGTCGGATGCCGTATCGAACACAGAGAACGCTACCGGACCGAGCGTCGCATTGGGTAAAACAAATATCGGTATTTGCATCACCCTTCCATTCCAACTTACGATGGCAGGCCCGAGCGTCACGCGGTTCGTGTCGGAGCGATTGATAAGATTGACGCTAACCCCTGAATTGAGCGCATCGATGCCTAACAGACGCTCGTCCGCAGCAGGGATGAGCACTTCGACGACCACATTCATTCCCGGCGCAGCACAATCGGGACGCATCGTTACAATGGGAACCTGCGCGCGAAGCGGAATGGCAACAGCCAACGCGATAATGATAAATGACAAATGACGAATTAGCGACCGCCTCTCCCCCCAACCCCCTCTCCCTGCTGGGAGAGGGGGAGCAAAAGCCCCCTCTCCCAGCAGGGAGAGGGGGTTGAGGGAGAGGTTTGATTCGTAATTCTTCTTCATTGTCCTCGCTCGATAGTGATATTAACGGTACGCGAGAAAAATCGTCCCTCCGGCAGACGGTTATCATATGGCAGATCACGGGAACCGCGGCCCTGACTATGAATATCTATCGCGCTAGGATCGATTCGCTCGGTTCGAAGCAGATCTTCCAGCCGTGATCTAACATTATCGGCGCGCGTTTCGCTCAGTTCATCATTATGCGTGGGATCGCCCATTTCGTCGGTGTATCCTTGAATAAGGACACGCTTCACCGGCACTTTGGGAATCATTTCTGCCGCGCTCCGAATCGAGCGCTCGTTGCCCGTGCCAAGCTGCGCTTCGTCGAAGCCAAATAAGATCAGGCTGAATCGCTCGATGCGTTCCGGTCTATCACTTGCCACGCGAACAATATCCAGCGGAATGCTCGAATGCGCATGAGCATGGTTCCCGGTAGAATCCGAAACGTCATAATCAATATCGAGCGAATCGCGGAGCTTGTTCAGCGTTTCTTCCGTCGGCCCCCATTCTTTTTCCTCGCCGGAATTCGTGGAATCGCTCCCAAAATTTTGCAGCACGATACCCTGCGCGCTTATCGTAGCATGGGAACGAAAAATTCCCGCTTGCGTCGTCACAGAAGGAATAAGATCGATGCGATCCGGCGTTGCCAAGTGCTCGATGTTTGTAACGGTAACGGGCGCGGTGATGCGAAACGCGGCAGAATCGCTTCCCTCCACACGGAATTCCACCCGGCGGTTTTCCGCGCGGCCATCTTCAGTTCCCGAAGGACTCGGCTTCGTCGGCAACACAGCCGCTTCTATTTTCAATCTCGCTGGTTCTATCTTCCAAATATCGACCAAATAATGCTTCACGGATTCCGCGCGGTTTCGCGCGAGCGTAAGCAGCGTGGCATCGGAGTTCCCGCTTATGGCGTCCTCGTCATCTAAATTATCCGTGCTGCCGATGAGCGTAACGCGCGCTTTCGGGAATTTTCGCATCCTGTCGCCTAAGATATTCAGTGTTTCGCGGTACAGATCCATTAAGGCAATGTCATGCCGCTCGGAGGAACCCTTAAATTCCCGCTCGGCGCGTTCCGGCGTGGGATAGGTAACATAACGCGTGGGGAACTCTGAAGAACCTGCATCGAAGAAAATATAATTCAGAACCGGGTCGGCATTGCGGGTGCGTATCTCTTCGACCGTCATCCGTACCACATCCGATTGCTTACCCGCCGATGAAATCGCAACAGCGCGGATCGACGCGCTCAACTTCGGACTCTCCACATTCGGCGCATGCTCTGCAATATGTATGACAGATGAAACTTCCCGCTTTTCGAACACGGGAACAGTTTCCATGCGCGGCGTGAGATCGAACATCAGCGCAAGCGTAGCATTTATTTCAATCGCTCGCCAGTAGCTCATTCCACCGAAGCGCCACTGCATTGCACCATTACCGGATTGCCCGCCGAATGGTAAACTTACTTCAAATCCCGGTTCGGCCCACAGCTTTCTCGAAAGCGGTGCATCGTAATTCATACCCAGCGAAAGCGCAGGAATAATTCCAATTTTCTTCGAAAGTTTTCCAGAGCCGGTGATCGTATCGCGCGTCCCATCGTCAAGTTCATTCCCCGCTTCGACAATATGTTCCGACGTCTGATACGATTGCAAAAATATCATTCCCACACTCGCGCCCGCGACCGCGTGCCAGCGTTTTGCGAATTCATACGAAAACCCTCCGCCAATTCCTGCTTCACCGATCGTCGCCAGCGATTCGTGACGAATGCTGAACGGCGTAAGCGATTTCGTTCCGGTATCGTAACTCTGGTTGCTTTCCGTCCAATCGAATTCTGGATGATGGAACTCGACGAACAGATTTGGCTGAAACGTCCACGGCGAAACATCACCCCATAGCGGCATTTCAGCCTTAAATCTAGCGCCATAATCATTGGCGGTTCCCATCGAATACTCATCGCAGCCGATGAGCGCGATGGGCGCGGGAATGCTCGCATCGTAATAATCGCCCCAGCCGTAATTCACTTCGATACCGGCGCGGAGCGGCTTATGCTCGATGACGAAGGAACTTTCTACCAGTGTATCCTTCATCACGACGGAATCCCGGATGCTGCTGCTCGGACTCTGCGCACGAACACCGCCTGCTATCGCAATAAAAAAAACGCCAGCGCTAACATAAGCGAAATAGCTTCGCTTCGCTCGTGAGGATAGGAATGTCAAGCACGCAAGTAACACCATCCCCTTTAACGGGTCACAACATGGATTATTTCCCTGTCCACCAATAAAAGAAGCTCGCTAAGACCACACGGAAGTTATTTCCAGCGACCAAAGCGAGCTTCAAGAGGAGATGTGCTACAACTAAAATGGATCGTGCTAACTATCTGGTAGGATTGATCTTCGGTGGTTCCATGCTCACCGTGCCACCACCCGCCGCGCCGCTAACTGGTTCCTCTGGCGTCTGCATCACAGCATGATTCAAATGATTATGCTTCACAGCAAGAACCGGCTTTTGCTCCGCAGGATTGATCGCCGTTGCGGTCTGCAAAGGCACTGAAATAGCTGGCTGGCTCACATTCTGCACCGCCGGAGCAGCCACATTAGTCCTATGCGACACATTCGTCACAGTAGCTGAAGGAGCATCCGGACTAACGATCGCGCGAACGCCATATCCCCCAAGCGCAGAAAGCGAAAGACCTGCAACCGTGATAAGCGTGCTCATCTTCGTAGCAAAAAGTGTCTTGAGCATCCCACGCGAGGCAGCTTGCGTAGCATTCGCCTTGTTCACGCTAAGCCCTGCACCGGCAAGACCAAGCGACGCGAACACCGCGCCACGCAGTTTACGCGGAGGATTCACCGAGGCTTCGTCGTGATGCAGCACATTTTTCAGCACGAGTTCCGAGCGGAAGGATTTTCGCAGCCCTTCGCTCGCAGCAAGCGAGATCAGGAATTCCTGCTCCTGCTCGGCAGAAAACTCGTTATCGATGTAGGAGCTAATTCGTTCGTCGTGTGTCATATTCTGCGTAATTATGAATTATGAATGATGAATTATGAAATTCCCGATTTCTTTTTCATCATTCCTAATTCATCATTCATAATTGTTTTTCAATTCTAACCAAGCCGAGATCATTTTTCTAAGCCGTTCCCGCGCGCGCCAGGCTCTGGTCTTGACCGTTACTGCCGGTGCGCCGATAATACCAGCTATCTCGTCATACGAATATCCAAAATACTCGCGTAAAATAAAAACCTCTCTTTGACCCGCCGGCAGCCGGAGCAACGCTCGCTCCAACATATTTCGCAAGTCCGAAGCCTCCGCGCCATCGCCGCGAGATGCAAGCTCGGTCTCCGATATCTCTTCGAGCGATACGTTCGGCAGCAGCTTGCGGTCGCGGATCGCGTTCAGCGAAAGGTTTCGGGCTACCGTAAAAAGCAGCCCAGAAAATTTCAGCACCGGTTTGCTCTCGCCGCGCAAGCGATACATGCGGGTCCAGACATCCTGGAATACATCCTCCGCATCGCTTTTCGAGCCAACGAAACGCACTACATATAAGTAGAGCGGACGCTCGAACGCATCGTACAGCGAGCGAAACGCTTCGTCGTTGCCATCCAGAAAGCTGTTGAACGCTATCGTATCGGCATCCGGGGCGGATGAGCTATCGTCCAAACTATCGCCATTATTATCGAAATCCAAGAGACCAGCCGCTATTTCGGCTGGTATTACATCAAAAACGCTCTCGATTCGATCTAACGGCATAGCATTGGAACCCCAGAAACCAGACTTTTGCGCCCGATCCATAGGGAAATTTATTCCCCTATGAACGAACGACACGGCAACATACCCAAAAGTTACATGAGGTCAGAAAAAAAGTTTTTTATTAGGCATTTAGTATTCCCTAAGAAATGGGTGCCGTTTTTCTTTCTTGTGAGTTCCAGGTTATCCACATCGTACCCATTGAAATTCGCTCATTTTCGCCCATTTGTTGCAACAAGTATTCATAATTACTTTTCCCAGAGAACTAGTTCCTATGGAAAACTAATGCTATTTTTTCATACTTCATAATTCATACTTCCTAATTTCCCCGAATAGGTGCCCATCATTGCACTACCAAAGATACAACATCCAAAACCCAAATGCAAGCGAAATCCAAAATTATTTTTGATTTTTTTTGACAGCGCCATTAGGCGGGGCCCGTTTGTAGAAAAGAATGTTCTTTGTAGAATCAATCAAGCTCCGTCAGGAGCGGCCACAGATCAGGCCGCTCCTGACAGAGCTTGAAATTTCTATACTGATAATTATTGCTACAAACGGGCCACGCCTACGGCGTTGTCATATTAGTGGAGCAAGATAATCGGCAGCGTCTGCACCTGCCCATTCATCCGAACGAGGCAGTCGTAAACCCCATCCTGCAATCCTGCTGGGTCACTCCACGAGAACGAATGCTCTCCTGCACCCATCTCTCCCGAAAACAGCCGCGCTACCTCCACGCCAAGCGTATTCACGATGGCACCTTGCGCAATCGACTCATCAGCTATACCGTAACCAATCCCACTACTTCCTCCGGTGATAACCGCAACTTTATTTTCGTGTTTTTTCATTTTTTTGATTTAGGTTAATTGATAATTTGAGGAGCAGAGTCCATATCAGCTTCCCTCGCGGTTAGGAATGGAATTACATGAGGGATTTTCAAGCCTATTTTATAAAACGATGAATTGCTTTATCGGCGTTATCTTGAAATGAATGTATTTTTCAAATCAGTGTAAAAAGTGCTCTGGTCAACCACGTCCCCTGTTAACTTTCCCTCTTTACTTGCATAAAAAATGCCACTTTTATATCGCTCATCCGAAATACCATCTACGAAGCGTTTTGCACCTACTTCTAACTTATGTACCACTCCCATCAACGGCATGACAATAGGAAACATAAAATACCTCATCATAAATTTCATTACCGGGGGCAAATTATCCGGTGCATTAGTTCCGCCCGTGTTCCCAGGACTCATCGCAACAAATTTGATGTCAGGATATTTTCTTGCCATTGAAAACATCCACATGGTTGCTGCATATTTAACGTATCCGTATGCTTGCATTGCATCGAAGGTATTACCAAAAAATGATCCATCAAGAACAGCAGCAAACTCATCTACAGAGGAAGTCTTCATTGAAACGGGTTTCATACCGAGTGCCTTTACTCCAGGTATAGCTTCCGAACTTGCTAATAGTACAGTTTTTTTTAACTTGCCATGCTCTATTAATTCCTCTACTAAAATTACATGACCTAAAATATTCGTAGCAGCTAATGCATTCATACCGGAAGGCGTAACGTTCCCAGCCGTTTCCCCAACCATTCCACCTGCATTTAAAATTATTGCATCAATAGGTTCCTTTATTTTTCTTACCGCCTTTCTTACAGAATCCGCATCCGCAACATCCGCAATAATAATTTCAAAAATCTGTCTTCCCGTTTGCTCCTCAAGGTCTTTTTGGGCTGCCTCGGCTTTTACTTGATTTCTACAAAAAAGAATTACCTTTTTTGTTTCTTTTTTCAATGCTAACTGTCGGGCAGTCTCTTTCCCGAGCCCAGTATTTGCTCCGGTTATTAATATGCTTTCGTTCATTTTTCTATCCTTTTATTGAATAATTGAAGAAGTTATGTGTTTAATTTTGATGAAAAAATGGCTTTATTCCCTTCTCTTAGCCATATTACTTCGACTATTAAACATTTCGACCATTCAACATTACGAGTTTCGTAATAATTCACAAGGTAAAAAAATTATCTCTCCCCCAGTACTGAAGCAAGGTTATTCATTTGTTCAATAAATGTCGCTTGATCTTTTTCGCTGAACTGGGAAAGTAGTTTCTCAGCAACTCGTGTCTTTCTTGTGCATACAATTTCATAAGCAGCTTTACCCTTATCGCCAAGCATTATATTGATAACTCGGCGATCGTCACCGCTGTGTTCTCTTGAAAGATATTTCTTTTCTACTAATTTATCTACGATGTTTGTAAGTGTGCTCATCGGTACATCAAGAATCTCCGCAACGTTACTCATTTTTACATATTTGTTTTGCCCAACGTAGTCAATTATTAATAATTCCTTCTCATTAATACCTCCGCAAAGTTCACCACAATCATCACTATGGATTTTTATTGCAAAAAAGATTTTTTGCATCGCAGACAGGAATTTATCTCTGGTTTCTTGTTTGGTTTTCATTGAAATGTTTTATTCGATTTATGGATATCGTTTCGGGAACATAATAATGAAAAACCGAACGGGAGCCAAAAGTGCCCGCCTTTTTTAGCTCCGTAGGAGCGTCATATTTGTAGCCCCCGGCGTGAGCCCGGGGTTGTATAATACAAAGGGAAAAAAGCTCCGTGTGGGCGACATATTATTTCGTTCATTCAACTGAGAATATGTCGCTCCTACAGAGCTTAGGAAACTAAAAAATCGTCAGCCCAGGGCTGACGCCCTGGGCTACAAATATATCGCTCCTACGGAGCTAATTCCCATCCTAAAAATCAGCGTAATCCGCTAAAATCCGCGTAATCCCGGTTCAGGTTACCCGCACCAACACCCGCTGGAATTCTTCCCAGCTCATGTCGAGCAGTTCTACCACGCGGCCATAGATGAGCGTGGTGGGGATCATCCTATCGCCATATTCTTTCCTCGCTTCGTGCAGGACGAACAGGATCGTCCGCTCTACTTCGGTGAGTCCATCGCGCACGTCGGGGATGTTTGGGTACCGCAGTTCGGTCATAGAAAAAGATCGTTATTCAGCATAATAAAGCCATTCCGGGCCGCGTTCGTTCGCAAATGGGCATTGGCCCCGAAGTTAGGGGAATCGAAGAATCTGGTGAAACATGAAAACTTTTTTTGAGTAATTGCTATTTGCATACTCTACCCGCTTCGGTCACGAGCGGAAAACCCTAACATTTTTCGGTCAACATAAAATATGAAACACATCGTAATCGTTCTCAGCGTTCTTTGTATGGCATCCATCGCGTTTGCGCAAGTTCCGAGCATGTCACCTCCGGTGCATCTCCCCGGCACTAACAAGATGATGCCGCCACCCGTAGAGCCGGTCGTGCTCAAATCCTCGTATCCCGATAGCGTCGCGTTCAACGCGGAGTTCAAGGAGCTGTACCCGCTCGTCAAAGCGACGCCAACCGTTAAGGAGCGCGCAGAGACGATGCTGGCGCACATGGGAACCATGTATGCGAAACAAGGCATCGATTCCGCCAAGGCGTATGACAGCGTGATGAAGAACCTCGATTTTGAAAAGGATAAACTGTTATTGTTCAACGCGTATCGCGCCCAGTTCTCGGCGGAGGAATTAAAGCCGATCATTGCTTTTTACAAAACGCCGACCGGTAAGCATTATCTCGAAGTCGAAAGCTATCTCTATTCCGCGCGCGTCGGGCAGATCGATCAATACGTGAGAGGGAATGTCTATGGCGTGCTCAAGAGAATGGGCAAACCGGTCGAGACGCCAAATGGCATGAGAAAACCAATGCCTCCCGGCATGGGCCAACCTGGTATGGGCCAGCCCGGAATGCAGCCACCGGGAATGGTTCCGCAGCCGCCAACCCCACCTGTCGTTCCCATACCGCCAGCTCCTAAGAACTAATAATGGCAGATCGCCCGATCGGCGTGTTCGATTCCGGCATCGGCGGGATGACCGTCGTGAAGGAACTCTTCGAGACCGTCCCGAACGAAAGCATCGTCTATTTTGGCGATACCGCGCGTGTTCCATACGGAACGAAATCGGTCGAAACCGTTCGGCGCTACGCGCGTGAGGATACGGAACTGTTGCTTGCCTACGATGTGAAGATGATCGTCGTGGCCTGCAATACCGTAAGCGCGACCGCGCTCGAAGAAGTAGCACGCATTGCAAATGGAATACCCGTCATCGGCATGATCGGCCCATGCGCTGCCGAAGCAGTTCGTGCAACGAAAACTGGCAAGATCGGTATCATCGGCACCGAAGCGACCATCGCAAGCGGCGCGTATGAAAAGGCCATTGCAGAAGAAGCATCAACGCAAGGAAAAGTATGCGAGACGTTCAGCAAAGCATGTCCGCTCTTTGTGCCGCTTGCAGAAGAAGGCTGGACAACCCACGTAGCAACCGAAGTGATCGCGGAGGAATATCTCCGCGATCTCAAAGTGAAGGAGATCGACACGCTGATCTTGGGCTGCACACATTATCCGGTGCTCGCGGATGTCATTCAGCGCACGATGGGTGCGCGCGTTACGCTGATTAATTCCGGTGCAACAGCAGCAAAAGTAGTCGCAGAAATGCTTGCTCGGGAACAAGAGAATAGTAGTGGCGCGGTTCCCGCGCCTTCCCCGAATCACACCCTCCTCGTCAGTGATATACCACGAAAATTCCAAGCTATCGGCGAGCGTTTCTTAGGCCGCAAAATGCCCGAGGCACGGCAAGTGGTGTGGAAAGATACATGGTCGGTGCAACCGTGATAAATAAAACCTCACCTTTACTCTTTCCCACAATTGCACTTGTGGCCGGGCTGCTCACGCTCATTCCGCCGTCCGTGATCGGCATGGGACCCAGCGCGCTGGCACTGCAAAGCCTCGAACACTGGATGCGCGCCACGCCGGACACCTTCGAGGCGCTGCACATCCATTGGCTTTGGGTTCCACGCGTGATCGCGTTCCTAACCGGCGATGCGTTTGCCGCGTTAGTCATCTTTCGAGTTATTATCGTCGTGCTTGCGGTTTATTTCTTTCTTCTGACAGCCCGCCACATGTTCGATGAACGCCGCGCTATCATCGGCGCAGCAATGCTGGGGTTAAATGTAACCATTCTCTCGCTCTCGCACACATTTAGTTCCGAACTTCTCACGCTGCTCGCGGCCTGTGCGTTACTGTATCTTTTTACAAGCCTGAATCCGCAGCATCACAAAATTGCTGCTCTGCTCTTCGGGCTTTCACTTTCCATTGGATTTTGGCCGTTCATCTTACTCATCGCGGTCGTTACGGTCGGGCTGAATCTGCACCACACTACCTATGGGCCGCGCTCAAAGCAAACGTATGTGCTCTTTGGATTGATGCTCGTTGGAATAGCATCGTATGCACTGCTTGAAATCTTTTATTTTGGCTCTGCGCATGTGTGGGCAGCAATGAATCCCAAGTTTTTCCAGCCGCGCGGGATCAGCCTTATTGCGCAAGGAATTATTATTGCGATCTTTTCAACCAATGTATTATTGGCGACTATTTTTCGTCGCAAAGCTGGTGGGATCGGACGAGAATTCCAATCGGCATTCGTCATTCTTGGTGTGTTCTTTCTCACCAACATGTTCTCGCGCGATGAAATGCTGCACGATGTCGCAATTATCGTTCCGTGCCTTATCCTTATGGCGTTAGATAAATTTACCCATGTACTACGATTAGGTATTATTTATGTAGCCTGTAATCTTGCCCTGTTCTTTTTTCTTCCAGCTTTTACCATAAGCAGTGAAATCGCGATGCCAAATCCGCGCCGCACCCTATCGAACGATCAGATCTCCTTTTCCTACTACGGCGCATCCGATTTTTATAGTTACGCTCAACTCCGTGAAGAAAAAGCCGGCGAAGACGAAGCCCGCGAATTGCTCTCACGCGAACGTCTCGATTCCACGCTTGTACTTATCAATCCCAGCACTGATACGTGGTTCGATGCGGCAACGCTTGGGGCATTATATCCTCAAAATAATTTTGGATGGTTCTACGGACAGCCAATCAATCTTGTTCGCTTAAATGGCTTGCGGGACACGGCGTATATTCGTCCGGCTTCATCTATGCCCTACATCTCTGGTCTATTTGAAAAGCAATTTGCAAAGGAATTTATAGATAAGGCGCTTCCGCCGAACACGGCTCTGCAGGAATCGGAACGATTTCAATTCATCGACTGCCGCGGGAACGATGCTGCGCGAAAAGCGCTCATCGATCAACTCATTGGATTAGAGTACGAGGGATTTCATCATCATTGAGAAATTCGCGATTCCCATGGGACGTATCGGTCGCTTAGGATTCATTCCCCAGCCCGCGCAGCTTCCACTTCAACCGTTTCTTTAGAACCGCGCACCGTTCGAATAATAGAAAGCGAAAGGATAATAATTCCCCCAACAATCGCAAAATTTGCTGGCCGCTCGCCAACGCCGAGAAACACCCACACCGGATTCAGCACCGGCTCGACCATTGCGATGAGCGTTGCGTCGATCGCGCGGACATGCGAAATGCCATACGTGAAGAAGGCATACGCTATGCCGATCTGAATAATTCCCAAATACAGCAGCCGTGTGAAATCGCCGGTGGAAACAGCGATATGCGTATTGCCCGTCAGCGCAATAATGGGCATCGCGCCCGCGATCATGATGTGGCCCACAATAACGATCTGCCAACGGCTTTGCTCGGTGGCACGCTCGTGTTTTAGGATGAGCGCGTAGGCCGCGAACGCAACGCCGCTTGCCAGCGCCGCGATATTTCCCCAAAATCCGCGCGGCTCGAATTTGCCAATGAAGAACAGCGCCATCGCAGCCGTGGAGATCGCAACGGTTCCCAGATCGCCGCGTTTCATTTTTGTGCCGGAAAGCATTGGCTCGATAAAGAGCACATAGATCGGCGCTGTATATTGAAGAAAGATCGCGTTTGCGCTCGTCGTAAGCTTCGTAGCGATCACAAAGAGGACGAGCAGCAACGCATAACATAATGCGCTGAGTAACACAAATGGTGAGAACCATTCCCGCCACTCCGTATGGGTATGGTTCCAACGATTGCGTTGAAAGAAATAAATAACAGAAATTGTTATTGCCGCAAAGGAACTTCTCCAAAACGAGATGCCCCATGCGTCGAGCGATACTTCTTTGATGAATAATCCGCCGGTGCTCCAGAGCAGCGCCGCCGCGAGCACGGCAAAGCTGCCACGACGCTCCAGTGCTTTGGGCATCAGCGCCCTCGCGACCAACCAAGCCGGTCGCCTTCTGCAAGCGCGGAATGCAGCTCCTTCGCCGTTATTTTTTTAGAAGCAAGAAAAGAATCGAGCTGCATGGGCGTTGTGGAACTATTGCGGAGCGGACGGTACGCTTCATAGATCGCGACGATCTGCTTTGGCTCGAATCGTTTTAAGACATTCATATCCGGTTGCTGCCGCACAACAGAAGAATCGATCCAGAGGCCAGATTTTAAATTATCGGACGGCGGCGGAACCGCGGAATCTTTCAGCGGCAGGGCAAAAAGAGAATCTCTCGATGCCGCGCTCTCATGCTTGGAGCAGCCAATGACGAGTAACGACGCCACAATAATTAAAACACGTTTCATTCCGATGCAATAACAGTATTTGTTAGTTCCCCTAATTCTTCAATAGCGCATGTTACGGTATCTCCGACCTGCACCCATAAATTCTGTGTGATCTTCGAGCCATTCAGTTCCAGCAAACAACCGGTGCCGACCGTCCCCGAACCAATAACATCGCCCGGATAGAGCGTGACGCCATAGCTCGCGCGCTCAATGATTTCTGCAAACGTCCACGTCATATCCTTTAGATTCCCGCGACTTAATTCTTTTCCATTGAGTGAGGCCGTCATGGTAAGATCGTAACGTTCTCCTTTTTCGCTTGGAATGCGGTGGGATGCAAGTTCATCGCGCGTAACAAGCCACGGCCCGATCGCTGTCGCAAAATCCTTCCCCTTTGCAGGGCCGAGCGAAAGTTTCATTTCCTCTATCTGCAACGCGCGTGCAGACCAATCGTTCATAATAGTATAGCCCACGATATACTCATCCGCTTCGGATGCTTTAATGTTGCGACCTTCTTTACCGATTACGATAGCGGCTTCGAGTTCGTAATCCAAGCGATTCAAATGTTCCGGCATCACTTCCATCGGCCCGGAACCAATAACGGCCTGATGATTCGTAAAATAAAACACCGGGAAAAGATCAAATTCGGGAATCATTTCCACGCCGCGATTGCGCCTCGCCGCTTCGACATGCTGGCGAAACGCATAGCCATCGCGCATCGAAGTGGGGCGCGGAACGGGCGCGAGCAACTTCACGCTGTGGGCCGATATTCGTGCCGAACGAAAAGCGTGAGCATCCGCTGCGATCTCTTCGATCTTACGCGCAGCTTTCATGGCAGGTTCCCCAAGCCGAAGCATCGGAATGATGTCGTTCGGCAATGGATACGCGGTCTCGGCGCTGGCGCGTTCGAGATCGAGAATTTCATTCCCGATCAGCAGACCGAGGCGCTGGGAATTGTTAGAGAGATAGGTTACAAATTTCATTTTGCAAAATTATGAGGAGCGGACGACCATCATCACATGAAGAGCTTACAATTCTTTGAACTGATTTCGAATGGTAAGCGTCCCATCGACAACGAGGCCATCGTGCATATCTTCGCTGTAGAGTATGGAACAATTCGTTTCGAGCGCCGCAAGCACGATGAAACTATCCCAATGAGAAAGATTATATCGTTCCCGAAGCGCGCTTGCACGAAGCATCTGTTCACGGTCGTGAAGATACCAAGGATGAAACTGATCGTACAGCTCTTCAATCATTTGTTGAATTCGAGACTCCGTTATTGAAGTCTTTCTCAATAATGTATTGCAAATTTCACCGATAACCTGTGTGCTGATCCGAATATCAGGAGACTCGATCAGAACATCGGCGATTCGGTGTTTTTCAATATCCACATTGGCTCCGAACACATAAAGCCAGACATTGGAATCCAGAAAGCGGAACTCAGTGCCTTGCATGCATTTCCTCTCGCGTGGGAATCCTACCGTCAGAAAAGACGAGAGGATGATCGGCCAAATCACGAATTACGCGATAACGGCTGGATTTTTTTCGTTCCACATGAAGCAGAACGACATGTACGGTATCCTCATTCTTTAATTCATTCTTATATATCTCGGGGACATGAATCAATTCGCCATCGAGAATATCGGCGTCGAATTCAATAATAGGTGTCATGCGTGTTGTAACGAGAGAATTCATTTTTTCGTTTACAGCGCATCGCCCTGATCGCCGGGCGCGATGGTAGTTGCTTCTTCGCCTTCGGTGCTGGGTGCAGCTTCGCTATGTCCATTCGTGGCAGGCTTATTCTCCGCAGCTTTCTTCAATGTCTCCACGGCTTTGGTAAGATTGAACGCGCGGTTCTCTTTACTGAACGGCGGAAGTTCCTTACCATCCATAATGAGATCGATCTCACCGGCGTCGAGCGTTTCGCGTTCGAGCAGCGCAGCGGCCATGCGGTGCAGCGCGTCTACTTTTTCGCGCAGAATGGACTCGGCTCGCGTCGCGCCGGTTTCGACGATATGGCGTATCTCTTCATCTATAATACGAGCCGTCGTATCGGAAAACGTTTGCTGATGTCCGAAATCGCGTCCGAGAAAAACTTCCTGCTCGGCTTGACCGTATCGCAATGGACCCAACTTATCCGACATACCCCACTCGCAGACCATCTTGCGTGCAAGATCGGTTGCGCGTTCGATGTCGTTGCCTGCACCGGTCGTGATTTGATTGAAGATAATTTTCTCTGCGCTTCTGCCGCCGAGCGCATACGCGATCACGGCTTCGAGATATTCGCGTGAGTAGGTGTGCTTTTCATCAACGGGCAGATAACTCGTAACGCCAAGCGCGCGTCCGCGTGGAATAATAGTTACCTTATGCACTGGATCGGCTTCCTTAATGGAACGCGCAACGATAACGTGTCCACATTCGTGATACGACGTCGTTTTCTTTTCCTCTTCGCTGATGAGCACGGATTTTCGTTCCACACCCATCATCACTTTGTCCTTCGCGTTTTCGAAATCGTACATGTTGAGCCTATCGCCGCCGCGCCGCGCCGCAAGCAGCGCAGCTTCATTCACAAGATTTGCTAGATCGGCACCGGATAATCCTGGAGTTCCACGCGCCAGCGCTTGCAGATCGACATCCGGGCCAAGCGGCGTGTTGCGGGTGTGAACTTTTAAGATTCCCTCGCGCCCGCGAACATCCGGGCGATCGACGACGACCTGACGATCGAATCTTCCCGGACGTAGCAATGCAGGATCGAGCACATCGGGGCGGTTCGTTGCAGCCATAATGATAACACCGACATTCTGATCGAAACCATCCATCTCGACGAGCAATTGATTGAGCGTTTGCTCGCGCTCGTCGTGTCCGCCGCCAAGTCCTGCGCCGCGATGACGACCGACGGCATCGATCTCATCTATAAAGACGATGCATGGCGCATGTTTTTTCGCCTGATCGAACAGATCGCGCACACGCGATGCGCCCACGCCAACGAACATCTCGACAAAATCCGCGCCGGAAATAGAAAGGAACGGTACACCTGCCTCACCCGCAACCGCGCGAGCAAGCAGCGTCTTTCCAGTTCCCGGAGGGCCAAGCAACAGCACGCCGCGCGGAATTTTTCCGCCGAGTTTTTGGAATTTTGCTGGTTCCCGCAGGAACTCGATGATCTCTTCTAATTCTACTTTTGCTTCATCTGCACCGGCTACATCGTTGAAGGTAACTTTCGGCGCATTCTCGGCGATGAGCTTCGCCCGCGAGCGGCCAAAGCTAAAAATTCCCTTCGGTCCGCCCATGCCTCCGCCGCCGCCCTGCGATTGCATCCGTCGAAAAATGAAAAGGAGCCAGCCGCCAAGAAGAATATAGGGCAAAAAGGCCAGCAAACTTTCAAGCAAGCTGTTCGAGCTATCGATCTTCGTGATCGTCAACCCTTTATCTTGCCACAGCTTATTCTGATCGTTCAGCGTTTCAGGGATGAGATTCACGAGGATGTCGTGAGCCTTTTCGGTCTTGTTTTCAATGGTTCTGACCTGCATATCACTGCGCAAGCTGCCGTGAAAGCGATATTCGTTCAAGCCATATTGTTCGAGCTTTCCGGAGGTGAAATCGCCGGCATTCAAAAGCTGCTGATATTCCGTAACCGTAACCTCGACCTCCGCCGGATTATTATTGCGATTGAAGATCACAACCAAGAAAATAACGCCGAGCAGCAGCACGGCCCACAGCAGAACCGTCCGCATAATATGGCCGAAATCCATCTCCTCGCGCTGTTGCGATGGCTGTTTTTGTGGCGGCCCGCTGAATCGCTTTGGCGCGGGTTTCTGGCCGTTGGCCTTATCTGGGGCGACGGAAACGGGCCGCCGCTTCCCATTAGTGGCCTTTTTTTCAGCCGTGGGCGCAGTATTTTCGCCAGAAGCGTTCGGCGCTTGGCCGGACTGCTGGCCGTTCGTTGGTGTTGTATCTGACATGTACGGAGCTAAACCCTTTGTGAAATGTGAGAGTTCGGGTGGTGAACCTGGATTATGCGTAATCGTGGTTCACCGTTCTATCACAAGACGCGCAATGGAGCGATTTATTGCCGTCCGAAGCACAACCTCGTACATCCCATTCGGCAAATTCTGATCGGCAAGCGGAATTTCATGGTTCCCTGCATCCTGTTCTCCATCGAAAATGGATGAACGCAGGATGCCGAGTTCGTCATAGAGTTTGAGTGAAATATAGCTGTGTTCGGGGAGCGAGAATGAGATTGTAAATCGAGATTGGGAAGGATTTGGGAAAACGGTAAGCCCGGAGATTACTCGTTGCTGTTCAAGCACACCGCTCAGGGGCAAGCTCGAAAGCGCAGTGCGCCAAACACTTCGTTGGCTTGTGGATACGTACGCAAAGTTATCGTCAAAAGCAAAACCGGTTATGTTACTTAGGCTGTCACCTGATACGAGCTTGCGTACATTTCCGGAACTTTGAATCAACGAAAGATCGATTGACGCATACTCGGAATCTTGCGTTCCAGCCACTATTCCATTTTCGGCTGTCCTCAAAAAACCAACACTTCCGATGCCATTCATTTGCACCAGCGTACCCACAGAATCTTCAAACTCCCATAAGCCATTAGTATTCCCCTCATAAATTATTCCATCTTCTTCAACCCATGGACAGGGATAACTATAATCTTTTTCATAGAGGTTGGATGAGATCCAATTATTCCCCTGGTCTTCCGATACGGCGAGATAATTCCCATAATTCATGCCGGAGGGATATACCCCGGTTGCTACTCCGAGCAAAGCGTATAATCGAGTGCCATCGTCGAAGAAATTAATTAGGTATGTATAACCACCAGTGCTTGGTAGTGACAGATTTAACCACGTAATCCCGTTGTCTGTTGAGCGCATTGCCCCACCTGCGAGCACAGAGTAGTTCCCGATGTAATCTTCATACGTGTATTGATTCCCCGTAAATAAATCAGACCCTTGGCGTGCCATTGTGACGACCGGTGTATCGAGTAACTCCGTCCATACCGTATCATCCAACCTCCACAAAGCACTGCCAGCAACATAGAGATCTCCCTCATATTCATAGAATTTGCCGAACACAAGCTGACCGCTTGAATCTTGTGGAAGCCAAGTTTCACCATGGTCCATGCTGGCCCAAACCCCGCCCGAAATTGCAAAGAGGGTGCCATTGTAAAAATAAATATCAGAAACACCTGCTCCCGGTGGCCCCAAGAGTTGTGTCCATTGCCCGTGGGCACTCGATACGAGCGCCAAAAACAGAATAATAATGAGATTGAGACGAAGCATAGCGAAGTATTGATTGAAAACCCCGAACCGCACAGAAGATTCCTACTCATAAATCACATCAAACTGCTATCGCCTCCCGAATGTTAGGGTTTTATGCCATCCCTCCAAAACAAGCGCATTATTCTCGGTGTAACCGGCTCGATCGCGGCGATAAAAGCGGCGGCGGTTGCGCGCGAACTCGTGCGCGCGGGCGCAAGCGTCACCTGCGTTGCAACCGAGGGCGCGCTTCAATTCACGACGATGGAGGAACTTTCTGAAGCGAGCAGTCAACCTGCTGTCGCCAAAATATTTTCGGGAAATCTTCATCCTTTACCCCTTACCCCTTACCCTCTACCCTCCACGACGTGGCATGTCCACTTAGCTCGCAGCGCGGATGCGATGCTCATCGCGCCCTGCTCTGCATCGGCCATCGGAATGCTGCGCGCGGGAATTTACGATAACGCGGTTACGCTCGCCGCTGCATCGCTGCCGAAGGGAACGCCGCTTGTTATCGTTCCTGCAATGGATGAAGATATGTGGTTGCAACCTGCCGTGCAGGAAAATCTGGTGTGGCTGAAACGGAGTGGCGTGATCGTCATCGAGCCGGTTTCCGGTTTGCTCGCAAGTGGGTTGATAGGCATGGGCCGCATGCCGGAACCGGTGGATATTGTAAAAGAATTTGAGCGTGTAGTGGCGCGGTTCCCGCGCCTCCTCCTTAATTCAGATGGGGAAGGCAGGAGAACCCTGCCGCTACAGAATAAGCGCATTCTCATTACGGGCGGGCCAACGTATGAACCGATCGACGCTGTGCGCTTTATCGGGAATCGTTCCAGCGGTAAAATGGCCGGCGCGCTTGCCACGGAAGCAGAACGCATGGGCGCGGATGTCACGCTGGTACTCGGGCCAAGCGCCATTGGCGTCGATGGTAATGCGGAGCGCATTAATGTGGAGACCGCTAAAGAGATGCTGGATGCCGTATCCACACACGCGCCAAATGCCGATATTATCATCATGGCCGCAGCCGTCGCCGATTTCGCGCCGGAACACACGAGCAAAGGCAAGCTGAAAAAAGGCCCCGATGACACGATGACGCTCACGCTGAAAAAAACGCCGGATATTCTCGCCCAAATCTCAAAAACGAAACGACCGGGACAAATTATTGTTGGATTCGCGCTCGAAAAAGGAGATGAAGCCGAAGCCTATGCAAGAAAAAAACTCGCAGATAAAAACTTGGATATGATCGTGCTCAACAATATCGCCGACGCAGGCGCGGGCTTTGAATACGATACGAATAAGATCACAATTTTTATGCGTTCGGGAAAGAAAATCGCGCTGCCTCTAATGTCGAAGGAGGATTGCGCGAAAGAAATCTTGGATCATATTATCTTCAAGGAAATTTATAGTATGTCATTCTGAGCGGAGTTTTTTCGACGAAGGAGAGAAAAACGAAGTCGAAGGATCTCCGGACATTCACCCGAATGCCAAACTACCTGAGATCCTTTGACTCCGCAATTCTTCGCTACCGCGAAGAATTGCTCCGCTCAGGATGACAGTTATTATTACGTTAGAAAAGAACAATGGATCAGCTCACTGAAAAATACCGAAATCAATTCCCGATCACAGAAACGAGTACCTATCTCATCTCAAATTCGCTTGGGGCAGTACCCCGCAGCGTGGAAGAGGAATTGCGGTCGTATTACGAAATTTGGGCGCGCGAGGGCGTGGAATCCTGGAACGAGTGGTTCCCGATGGTCGATGAAATGAGCGCACTGTTTGCTCCGCTCATCGGCGCGGAGGGACGCGATGTTACGCTCATTCATAATCTCACCATTGGCTCCGCGCTTATCGGAAGCTGTCTTGACTTTACGGGCAAACGGAATAAGATCGTTTATTCCGATCTGCATTTCCCGACCATTTCTTATCTCTGGCAAGGTTGGAAAAAATACGGTGCGGTTCCCACCGTCATTAAAAGCGATGGCATCTGGACAGAAACCGAAAAGTACATCGAAGCCATCGACGAAACAACGAAGCTCGTCGCGCTTTCGCATGTGTATTTTCGTTCCGGCGGCTTGCAGAACGTAAAGCCCATCATCGAACACGCGCATAAAATGGGCGCGATCGTCATGCTCGATTCCTACCAAGCGGCAGGCGTAATTCCGATCGATGTGAAAGATCTGAACGTGGATATTCTTGCCACAGGCGTACTGAAATGGCTGTGCGGCGGGCCGGGCGCATCATTCATGTATGTGCGCCGAGATTTGCAGGAACAATTCCAGCCCGCCATTCGCGGATGGCTCGGCGATAAGCAGCCGTTCGAATTCCACATGCCCAACATCGAGTTCGCCGATGGCATGCACCGCTTTCTTACTTCGACGATTCAAGTTCCCCCACTTTACACTGCGCGTCCTGCACTGAAAATGTTTGGCGAGATCGGCGTCGAAGCCATTCGAAAAAAATCGCTTACACTTACAGATCGCCTCATCGCGCGTTCGGACGAATTCGGCTTTACCGTAAATTCTCCACGAGAAGCATCGCGGCGCGGCGGCGCACTTACGATTGATCCCGTAGGGGCGCATGGCAATGCGCCCAAACTATCGACCAAACAAATTTGCGATGAACTTATTCGAAGAAGATTTATGGTGGATTACCGTCCGCCGCTCGGCATCCGAATTGCGCCGCATTTTTACAACACGTTGGAGGAAATAGATGCGGTCACGAGCGAGATGGCTCGCATCCGGGACGAAGCCTGATGTTTTCTCTGAGAAACATTTTAAGCGCGCGTCTAAAAACCTTCGTATCTTTGTATAAAGATAGAGGACTTTTGGTGCCCTTCGCAGGGCACCCCGACCGGGCGAGCGATCGTCCGTAGCGGATAGGCGATCGTAAGCGAGTGATCGGCAGTTTTTGCGGTGAATCTTATGCGATGAACGGTTATCCGTAGAAGTTTACGGAGTATAATAAGGCATGTATAGCAGCATCGGCCACGATCGGCAGATTAATTTCTGCCCTTTTTGAACGATTTTCGGGCTTGCGAGGATTTTTTCTGAAGCAACCTATTGTTTCAAGGCCTTCGGCTTCGTATCTTTGTAGCAGTTCTTTTTGACAATTAACTTATTTGGATGATGAATTGCAAGCTTAACCGATTGCCGTTCCTAATCCATTAAACTAAACTTCGCGTTTTGCAACAAATAAGCGATCGTTCTTCGAATGATCCATTATTTGGGTAAAATTAGGCTTTTTTGCTAATTTTGCCGCGAGATGAGGAGGTGTTTTTCATTAACTAAACTAAGAGGTAAATTGCCATGAGGCTTCGTAAACTCATTGTGCTTGGTGCATTAGTAGCATTCGTAGGCGGGATGTCTTCGTGTTCGAAGAAATCCGATAACGCCAATATGGACTCAACAACGGCTCCGGCGCCGGCCACTGCGCCAGCGACTCCGCCGCCACCACCACCCGCTCCTGCGATGGATTCCACAAAAATGATGGATTCCTCAAAGAAGATGGGCGGCGATGCGATGAAGAAGGACATGAAGAAGTAATTCTTCTTCGTTCCGTTTTCACCTTCGGATCCTGCGAATGATGTGTCCCCCTCTTACGGAGGACGGATTGCTCGTGCTTCCTATCGGCTGAATTTGAAACCGGCGTGCTCAGGCCTTCAAAGCCCGAGCGCGCTGTTTCTTTTTCACCCTGAATCCTTCGCTGACACCCGCGCTCCCACGATCTCTTTTTTTCGGGCGCAAAAGTGATGTTCCCCGTGTTGATTATTTTCTCAATTACTAATTTTTTGCTATGAAACCAATTTTTTTTCGAACTGCTTCTTTCGTTTTCATCCTGTCGATCGTAGTAACCTCGAATGTCTTCGCGCAACAACGGATCTCGCTGTTCGAGACCTTCACAGGTCCTGCTGACCCATGCGTGTATCAAGATGAGACTGCCTTCGAAAGTGCAGTAAATTCCTTAGCTAACTCTGATGCTTCTAAGATCGTCCATTTAAATTATTACATTTCTATCGGCGGGCCGGGCGGTTTGGATGACGATGGCGGCGCAGTACTTGGCCGGTTATCCACAGGCAACGGAGCGGTCATCTATACTTCTGGTGTCAATCGAGAAGTATTCAACGGAACGGGTGTGCGCATCGATCCGACGAGTGTTGGAAGTTATAGCGACTGGGGCACGCAGATCGATGGCGATGCCGGAACCCCCGAAGCGACGATCACGCTGAACTTTGCAACGCTCGACAAAACAGATCCTTCAGAATACAAACTTCATGCGGACGTAACGGTGACGGCACTCACAACGATCTCGGATTCGGTGATCATTCGCTATGCTATCACACAAGATGGCGTCAAAGCGTTCGAGTGCGGCGCATCCAAAGGAGATAGCGCAACCTTCAATGACATGGCGTGGACTGTAACAACGTACAATAATGCTGAATACATTGTTTGCACCCCGGCTACCACCCTCAACGCAGGTGACACTGTGCATCTCACATGGGATTGGGGAGTCGATGTCTCCGATCCGCTATATCAAAAGCCTGCAAACATGAAACTTGTTGCATTCCTTGAGGATCAAGGCTCAGCGGGAAGTGGTAATTACTTTGTAGCCAATGCAGCTATTCTCAAGAAGGATATTGATACGCTTAAGGCTCCGGCGCCTACACTTTCATTCGACGAAACCCATATCAGCGATAGCACCTTAACTCCCGGATCGACCGCTCAAATTTATTTTAATTCCACGAATTTGCCGGGCGGCGTTAATGCTTTTTACTCTACGAATGGCGGCACAACCTGGATTCCTCTGCTTGATACACAATATAGCCCTATCAACTGGACCGTGCCCGACACCACCACGACGGATGGTAAGATCAAACTTGTCGCCGTAGGAGATCCCACGCTTACATCAACGGAAATCGGCACGTTTTCGATCGAGGTTCCACCTTCTGTTACCATCTTGAAGCCCCAAGCTGAAATAGAAATCCAGGGCGGAGCTTTGGATACTATCGTATGGACGAAAGTCTCCGTGGACAGCGTTTTGCTGCGGTATTCACTCGATAATGGCGCACATTATACAGCGCTCCAAAACAATGCTGACACCTTTTATATTTGGACTGTCCCGGATACGGCCTCTGGCGTTATCATCCAATTAGTTCCAGACAACAAAACAGTTCCTGCCGCTTCCGTTATCGATACGATCGAGAAGAAGTTTATTATTAATGGTGGCGTCGCAAATGGCATCGCGCCAACAGGCCTTACCATTACGAATATCTTCCCCAACCCGGCTTCCAACGGCGAGGAGATCGCTGTGCAGTACATCCAGTTCCAGCCGAAACCGATCACCGTGCAGTTGCTCGATCTGTTAGGCCGCGTAGTTCCCGAAACCTCTACGACGGATAATCAGGCGATCCATTTGAGTACCGGCACGCTTGCCGCCGGCGCGTACGTCGTGCGCTTGAGCGATGGAACGAATGTAGTTTCCAAGCGCGTAGAAATTATTCGGTAATTCCTTGTAGTCGCGCGGTTCCCGCGCTTCCTCTCCCTCTAATGATGGTGGAAACGCGGGAACCGTGCGACTGCGGTGATTTATGAACGACCGCCTCATCGAAATCCTTTCCGGGCGACCGGATTTTAATCTCTCTGCCGAAGATAAAAAACTTCTCGATTTCTTCGCGGAATATCTCGATCACGGTTCCCTGTTTATTGCCGGATTCGAACCGGGAACGCATGATCGGTCATCCACAAACAACCCCTCCTTTGTTTTCACGAACGATGCCCAGCGTTACCGCTTTTCCATGACCGAAATCCGCGAGCATGTGCAATCTATGAAGCGCGGCATACCGATGGATTGGGAACGCCTCCCGTTCGAGATGAAGGAAATAGCATCCTAACGAAACACTCTGGCCAAGCCCAAGTGTCATTCTGAACGTAGCAATGCTTCGCGGAGCGAAGCGTTGCGAAGTGAAGAATCTGTAGCTTTGCCAACGAGATGTTTAAGATCCTTCGCTACGCTGGCGCAGCCTCCGGAGTCAGTGCACGCTCCGGCGTCAGTGTTGCAAGCACATCTTCGATCTCTCGCATCCGTTCCTCGCCATCCTCTTTCGTTTTTAAACGAATGATGAGGCGCAATGCTTTTGCTTCGCTTACCAACCGAATATTCTGCTGCCCAATGAGCGCAAAGCGGTCGAGAATTTTCGGGAAGGTATTCTGATAATAATAGGCTTCCGTTTCTTTCGGCATGAGAATGCGGAGGGTTCGCGTGGGTTCCTCGAAGGTTACATTGCGCGCTCCGAGCAGCTTCGCGCGCTCACGGACTTTCGCCACATGCAATAGCGCAACCGCTTCTTCGGGAATCGGGCCAAAACGGTCGAGCATTTCCTTTGCGAGCTCTTCGATCGCTTGATCGGTCGCCGTATTGGCAAGTCGTTGATAGAACCCGAAACGCTCGGCATCGTCCTCGATATATTTTTCCGGAATGAGCGCTTCCGTTCCCAGCGCAACGGTAACTTCACCTTCCCCACTGATGCGTTTGCGCCCAAATGCCGAGCGCTTATCGCTCGCGATCTCATCTTTGAATAATTCATGGAATTCCTCGCGCTTCAATTCATCCACTGCTTCTTCAACCGTTTTCTGGTAGAGATCGAATCCAATCTCCGAAATAAATCCCGATTGTTCTGCGCCGAGTAAATTCCCAGCACCGCGAATTTCCAGATCGCGCATGGCAAGCTGGAACCCGGCGCCAAGTTCCGAAAATTCCTCCATCGCTTCCAATCGGCGAAGCGCGTCCGGCGTAAGCTGGCTTACCGGCGGAGCGATAAGATAGCAATACGCCTGCTCGTTCGAGCGGCCCACGCGGCCCCGTAATTGATAGAGTTCCGCAAGCCCAAAATTCTGCGCGCGATTGATAATGATCGTGTTCGCGTTCGGAACATCGAGGCCGGATTCCACAATCTTCGTCGCCACAAGAATATCTACTTTACGTTCCAGGAACGATTTCATCGCCTTCTCGATCGAGCTTGGCGGCATCTGACCATGCACCAACCCCACGCGCGAGCGTGGCGCGGTCTCGCGCAGCTTGTTCATAAAAAGCTCGATGTCATTCACCCGGTCCGTGATGGCGTAGATCTGTCCCCCGCGCGCGAGTTCCCGTTTCATGGCCTCGCTAAGCGCATTCTCGTCGAAACCGGGAAGCACTTCGGTCATGATCGGCAGCCGGTTGCGCGGCGGCGTTTCCATAATGGAAAGATCGCGCGCGCCGAGCAGCGAAAAATTCAGTGTGCGCGGAATCGGCGTTGCCGTAAGCGTGAGTGTATCGACGTTCGCACGAAGTTCTCGTAACTTTTCTTTCGCGGCAACCCCAAAACGATGTTCCTCATCAATAACAAGCAAACCGAGGTCTTTAAAAATAATATCTTTAGAGAGAATCCGGTGTGTACCGATGAGAATGTCAATTTTTCCATCGGCAAGATCTTTCAGGATGACGGTTTGCTCCTTGTGGGAACGAAAACGCGAAAGCGACGCACACCGAACGCCGAATCGATCCAATCTATCCGAGAAGGTGCGGGAATGTTGTTCTGCGAGGATCGTTGTCGGCACAAGCACGGCCACTTGCTTTTTATCGAGCACAGCCTTCATCGCGGCGCGCATCGCAACTTCGGTTTTACCGTAACCAACATCGCCGCACACCAGCCGATCCATCGGATGCGCCGATTGCATATCCTTCTTCAGATCTTCCGTAGCTTTAGCCTGATCGGGAGTGTCGTCATACAAAAATGCCGCTTCCATTTCACGCTGGATGATGTCGTCCGGACTGAACGCAAATCCATCGGCCTGTTTTCGTTTCGCGTAGAGTTGAATAAGGTTCCGCGCAATGTCTTTGAGGCGTTTCTTCGTGCGGTCTTTTGCGCGCTGCCATTCTGCGGAACCAAGTTTGGAGAGCTTCGGGTCGCCAACGGTCTCACCAGCAGAATATTTCGAAAGACGACCGATGTAATCCAAATTGACGAAGAGCACATCGTTATCGCGATAGACAAGCCGCACCACTTCCTGCTTTTTTCCAACCGCGACAATGGTTTCAAGTCCCATGAATTTGCCGATGCCTTTATCTTCATGCACCAGCAAATCACCGCGTTTCAGCGCGCGAAGTTCCCGCAAAGAAATTCCTTTCGTCCGCGCCGCTTTTTTTCGCGCCGATGCACCGCGCTCTCGCCTACGTCCGAACAGCTCGTGCTCGGTATAAATAGCATATTTTTCATTCGGTATCTGAAAACCAAATGCAAGTGAAGGCTCAATAAATCGGAGTGTAGCGTCGCGGGAATTTTCATCGCCTTCCGTCCCCGCAACTTCATCCTCCATCAGATCGCGTAGCCGCTTTGTCAGATCTTTTGTCTCCGACATCAGGATGGTCTGGTAACCATCCTGAGACAGCTTCTGAATATCTTTACGAATAAGTTTCAGATTTGCATTGAAACTCGGCTGCGTGCGGCTGCCAAAGTCAATAACGTTTGCACTTGGTGCGGGGAACGCTTCAACCGAAAATCTTGTGAAATTTTGAACGGAATGTAGTATCTCGACCGGCACGCCGCTCTCTTCCATTTTTGCGCTTATTCGCTCAGGCTCAAATGTTACCGCAACTGTTTCCGGCAAGAGGTAATCGAAGATCGTCGCTTCCGCATTCTGTCTTCGGATTCCGTCAGGATATTGGGAACCAACACCAACTCGCCGCGCCCTGCGATCGAGCGCTGACTGATGGCGTCGAACTCACGCATACTCTCGATACTGTCGCCAAAAAATTCGATGCGGATCGGGAGCGTCTCGGTAAATGGGAACACATCAATAATTCCACCGCGCACGGCAAAATCGCCAGCCGATTCAACGAATTGTTTGCGATCGAAATGATGCGCTTCCAGCCAATGGATAAGCGGTGCAAAGCCCGCTTCACTTCCTACGGTAATCAGTCAATGATTCTCCAGCAAAATCCTTTTTGAGCGGCAACCGAGTTCCCAATGATTCCGCATCGGCGATAGTAATAAGAGGATTCGTCGAATGCGCGAGCCGTTCGATGGCTTCGAGAAGCTGCGCTGTGGCTTCTGCAGTTTGTGTTCGTTTTTGTCGCTCGCGTTTTAGGATCGAGGCATGAGCGCCTTCGGAGAATAGCGCGAGGTGTTCTTCATCCACAAGCCGTGCGAGATCGTCATACAATCGTTCCGCTTCCGATGCTTCCTCCACGATGAGCAGAAACGGACGCGATTCCTCAGCGAACGCATGAGCCACGAGCAGCGCATCGAGCGATGGAACTAAGTTTGTGATAACGGTCTCGCCATTGCTACCCATAGTTCGGCAAAGCGAAGATACGAGGGCAATTTTCCAACTACCGGACCGATCAAACGAAAGAGCGGACTTGCAACCAAATGAATTTATTTAAAATAGTCCATGCGGTCATAGCAGTCAGGCCCAAGTGCCCCACTGCCAGGATCGCTAAAATGTGTTCTGAATTTGCGCAACAAATTTCGCGCGCGCTTCGTGCGAGGCGAACAGCTACTTAGGGATTTTCATCCACATACATGAGCGGGCCGTCGCGGCGCGTACGGAGATCATAATAGAGTACTGTGCTGAATATCGGCGTCACGCCGAAGAGAATGAGCAGCGCAACAGTCATTTCGCCAGCCGCTTCGCGGATCGCGCCGGGAGTGCTTTCGAGCAACCATTGGATGGTGAGATGATCGCGCGTTAGGATATCGTTCAACCAGAGCGAGAAATCGCTGAAGAAAAATTGCACTACAACAAGTAGCATCATAAATGCCACAAATAGTATAACAGAAAATACTAACGCGGTTCCCAGAATGCGTCCCGTAGCGTTCTTCGTAAGCTGCCAGCTCCTCGTGACTGCTTGGAACGGTCCGGATTCTTCACTGACGAGCGCGGGAACTGTAACATACAGTCTTAGAATAAGATAGATCTGCGCCACCAATGTAAATCCGCTGAGCGCGCCTGCTGCCGCATCGGGAAGAAGACCGATCAGGCCATCAAAGCTCAACATTACAACCCAATAGAGTAGATAGAGAAACAAGATCTTCCATACATGCTTTGCAAACGCGGCCCGAAGCGAGCCAAACAGTTCCTGCCGCCGCTCTTCAAACACCTGCGAAGCAAGATCGATCGTAATAGAGATAAGCGCAAAGAAACCAACCATCAGCAACAGCAAACCCCCGCCAAGCAGATCGAACGATCCACTGAAACGGTTAACATTCCCTGTGACAAAAGGAATGAGCCTCTGTGTATTTGCGTGAGGATACGGCTCACCCGCTCCGGGAAATTCTTTCCATAATGTCGGATTTTGCTGCGAGATGAACGCATTGAAATCGTTGCGAGCATTGGTGAGATCGGTGTCGCTAACAGTAAGATCATGCCGTGCGCTCGCGATGATGTCTTCCGTAAGCCCCGTGGTGCCAGCGGTGACAAGGCACATGCCGGGAACTATCAAAACAACGAATAGCAGCCCGTACCGAGCAAACGTACGCCCATAGATGGAGAACGTTTCGGAAATAATTTCGACGAGCGAAAGGGAGCGAGAAGGAATCAAAATAATTAAAAATTAAGAATGGGGGGAATTTAATGATAGATCATTATTGCAGTTCCCTGATAAATTCTTCTTCTGTGAGGATCTTTACGCTAAGTTCTTCTGCTTTTTGAAGTTTCGAACCGGCTTCGGCTCCTGCTATGACGCCATGCGTTTTCTTGCTTACGGAACCGGACACTTTCCCACCGCGCGATTCGATCTTTTCTTTGGCTTCATCGCGCGTCATCGTATTCAAAGTACCGGTGAGAACAAATGTTTTGCCGCTAAAAAATTCGGAGACTGCGGGTTTTGGTTTTCTCACGCCATGAAACGGTAAACCAGCATTTCTCAGATGATCCAATAACACTTGATTTTTCGGCTGACGAAAATATGCAAAAACGCTGGCTGCGATCTCCGGCCCGATTCCGGGAACTTGGTCGATCGCTTCCTCTGTGGCTTCAGCAACGGTATCGATCGAGCCGAATTCATCGATCAGCAATTTTGCAATGCTTGTCCCGGCATGACGAATGCCAAGCGCGAAAAGAAACCGCGCCGCGGGGCGCTGCTTGCTGTGCTCGATTCCTTCCAAAAGGTTATCGACTTTTTTATCGCCCATGCGATCGAGTTCGATAAGTTCCGAACGGCGATCTTTCAGATCGTAAATATCGGCAACGGTGTGAAGAAATCCTGCCGCAACCAACTGTTCAACCGATTGGCTGCCGAGTCCCGCAATGTCCATCGCACCGCGCGATGCAAAATGCGTAATGCGCCCGATCACTTGCGCGGGACATTCCGGATTCTCGCAATACCAATTTACTTCTCCCGAAGGCCGCACAAGTTCCGTATCGCATTCCGGACATTTCTCAGGAAATTTAAATGGCTTTGCAGATTTTGACCGCTCGTTCACATCCACGCCCGCAACTTTGGGAATAACTTCCCCGCCGCGCTCCACAAGCACCATATCGCCAATGCGAATATCCTTCCGCTCGATCTCATCCGCGTTATGCAGCGTAGCACGTCTAATAGTAATGCCAGTAAGCTGAACCGGTTCGAGTTCGGCTACGGGCGTGATGGTTCCCATGCGTCCCACTTGCAGCGTGATACCAAGTAGTCTGGTTCGCGCTTGTTTCGTCTCGAATTTATACGCGATAGCCCATCTGGGCGATTTCGCTACGAAGCCAACGCGCTCCTGTTCACTTAGCGAATTAACTTTGATAACGACGCCGTCGATCTGGAATGGGAGTTCCTCGCTATGCTCCTGCCAGTGCATCGCAAATTGCATAATGCCATCCGTATCGTTTGTAACGCGCGTTTCTTTGGATGTTGGAAATCCGAAATCCTTCAGCAGTTCAAGGCGCTTGGAATGATTATCTATTTCGGGCGCGCGTTCGATATTTTCATCATCGAAGCGCAACTGATAAGCACGGAATTCTAAAGGCCGCTTTGCCACTTCGCGGGAATCGAGCGTTTTCAGAGTTCCGGCAGTCGAGTTGCGAGGGTTCGCGAACGGCGGCTCGCCATCGTCTTCCCGCTGCTGATTTAATTTATGAAAACCACCCAATTCCATAAATACTTCCCCCCGCACTTCAAAGCTTTCGGACACAAAACGGGAATTGGAATGAAGTGCAAGCGGAATGGAACGAATAGTGCGAACATTCGGGGTCACGTCATCGCCGGTGGTTCCATCTCCGCGCGTGGCGCCGCGCACAAGTTTTCCATGTTGATATCGCAGGCTCATCGCCACGCCATCGAATTTTAGTTCACAGGTGTAACCATTTGCCGGATCGTGACCGAGCAGATCGTGAACGCGCCGCGCGAAATCTTCGACTTCCTTCGTATTATAGGTATTCGCCAATGAGAGCATCGGAACGTGATGCACGGCAGGTGGAAACAGCTTCGTCGGTTCCCCACCGACACGCTGTGTCGGAGATTCCGGCGTAATGAGTTCTGGGAACTTGGTTTCGAGATCGCGCAGATCCTGCATCAGCCGGTCATACTCCCGGTCGCTGATGGTGGGCGCGGCAAGCACAAAATAATTCCGATCGTGCTCCTCGATCGAAGCACGAAGTGCAGCAATGTTCTTCTCGGCTTGCTTTGCAGTCATGGAATTTTTGGCATGGTAACAGTGACGGTCATTCCTTCTCCAAGTGCACCTTCGAGATCGAGGGTGCCGCCGGCAAGCACAGCGCGTTCGCGCATACCCATCAGCCCTAACGATTGGCTGATCGCAACATCCTGATCGTCAAAGCCAACACCATCGTCATGGATGCTGAGCAAGATTGCGGAGTGCTCACCACCCCCGCCGTTGGTCTCGCGCAGTTGCACCTCGACCTGACTGGCGTTAGCATGGCGCGCAACATTCGTTAGCGTTTCCTGAAAAATACGAAAGATAGCGGTCGCTTGGGATGGATTTGTAGCGATCTCGTTTAGCGGAAGTTGGATGTGGCAGTGCAGGCCGCTTCGTTTTTCAAATTCCCGCGCTTGCCATTCGATGGCCGCTGCAAGGCCGAGATCATCGAGCACACTTGGGCGAAGCTCCGAAGAGATTCGGCGCACACTCTGGATCGTGCCATTGACAAGTTCGATCATCGAATCCATACGCTGTTCGATGTCTTCGGTGACTGGAACTTGTTTGCGAAGCATCGCGACGTCCATTTTAAGCGCCGTAAGCGATTGGCCGAGTTCATCGTGAACTTCACGCGCAATGCGCACCCGTTCTTCTTCCTGCATGACCTGCGTATAGGCTGAAAGTTCCCGTAATCGTTCGCGCGAAGCAAGGAGATCGTCCTCTACTATTTGGCGGGATATATCCGCGCGCTCCAAACGGCGCGAAGTAACCGCAACCACCAGCGCAAAGAGCGTGATGCTCGTGGTAACTAAAAGCACGATAGCAAATGGAAGTGCATACCAATTCCAGACCTGCGAAGAAGTCAGCGCCAAATATCCGAGGAACGGTGGGACAAGCAGGGCGGCAGAATACAACCGGCGTCCCATCACGCCCGCAGGACCGTTCGTTACCAAAATACGCAGGAACCCTTGATCGGGCCGCACACACATAAGCGCAACCGACATCAGCACGCGCCCCATCGCGCCAGGCACGGACATCTGGCTGTAATCTTTAATTCCATAAAGCGGCTCGATCTCATACGCGTGTCCCATCAGCGCAAGCCCGGCAACCGAAGCGGAAAGCAACGCTGCCGTTTGTGCGAGATAGATCGCGCGTGGGCCGCGCGCCAGTAGCAGCAGCGCAGATACACTCGATAACAAAAGGCACAACGCGCCATTTGGCCCGATCTTGTTCGGATTTTCCACGGGATCTAACAGCCGAATAAAACTGGCGAACGGCAGTCCGCCCGGCGTGATATAGTCCAAAACCACCAGCGCGGTGCTCACGAAGATGATCCAGGAAAGTGTTTTAGCAATACCAATTCCCAAGCGGTAATAGAGCAAAATGACTGTAAGCGCCAGCGAGAGAGAAAAAAACAAGCCCAACGAATGTGTGGGTGTAAATACCGGGATGGAAGACCGAAGAATGGGAACGTTAAGCAGACTACTCAGCGGGCCTGTGAGCGAAAAAAGAATTCCCATATACGCCGCCGCCAAACCTACGCGCCGTGCACGACGCAAAAATGCAGGATTCGCACTCAGGAAAGAAATGCTCGGCTCGCTCGATGAATTGGTCATGCGTGTTACTGCAATGAGAACAGATTACGGCCGTGGCGGAATGGGTTCGACAGAATGAATGAGCGGAGTCGGCGCTGTAGGTTTTTTCGAGGGCTTCTTGCCCTTGACTGGCTTGCCATGTGCGCTTTTAGCCGGGGGCTTCGGTAACGGTTTATGCAGAGCCGGTTTTGGAGCAGCTTTCTTGTTCGGAACGGGAACTGATTTTTTTAGAGGAGAAGCAGCAATTGGTTTGGAGGATGACGAGGCTATGGGTTTGGGAGCCAAAGCGGTGCTCGATAGTTTGCGCAGATCAATATAGTTACCGCCGAGCGATGCATGATCTCGCGTCAGAACAAGATCGCGGACGACTACGCTGGAATTCTGGATCGCGGGAAGCGAAGAAAGCGGAGCGCCATCGAACGTCATCGCTACCGATTTTTGGTTGCCGATATTTACAATGATCTTATCCGTTGCGCGGAACGACCGGACTTCGCCCGTTTTAAGTTCGCCACGATAGGCTGGAATTCCATCCGGCGCAATGGAAACCCAAACCGGCTGAATCGCACGCAGCACAAAACGAAGGGAATCTTTTACGCCGGGTGCTACCGGCGCGGCGGCGGTAACTTTTTCTGGCGAAGTCGCTTCATGCTTTGGCGTTGCAAGTGGCTGCGGTTTTTCGACCGGCGCAGGAATATAATCTTTGTTCGCAAGGCTCTCATTATCGTTCTTCGACATGCGAATCGCCAAATACGCCACGCCCGCAAATACCACCGCAAGCGCAACGATCACAATATTCGTTATGCGCCTGGATGAACGGATCGGCATCGGCTTAGGAATGCGCTGACCAAAGGTCGGCGCAGGCGACTCAATATAGGCATCCTCTGTTTCGCGCTTCTCGCCAAGAAGCGGCTTATCCTCAACAAGGCGTTTTGGAGGAGTTTCGACTGGCTGCTCAAGAGGCGGAAGACCATGCCGTTCTCGCCGGGTATTTTCCGCTTCCTCCCATAAATTTTTTGAAGTGAGAACCTCAAACGCTTCCTTCCCACCCGTTTCAACCATATTGACGACATTGCCTGTCGTCTTGGAAACCGATTTTACGGCGCTTTTTACAGCAGTATTAGCAAATCGGGCGGTTTCGCGGGCAGCATGAGAAAGCGGAGCACCTCGTTCGCCCATATTACCTGCCGGATGGCTTACCACTTTGGGATCGCGCGGCGAGGAGGGTGAAGCACCAGTCACAGGGGCGAATTCCGGCGGCACAGCAAGACCCAGCGCCCGAGCATACTCCCGGATAAACGCGGCAGCATACGGCCCTTGCGGCAATTTCGATAGCTCTCCGGCTTCGATAGCCTCCAAATGCCGCCGATTGATCTTTATCGCGAAGGCAACGGCGTCCAAGCTGCGTTTTTGCTCGATACGCGCAGCTTTCAGGGTTTCCCCAAAGGTCTGAAAGGTCTCTAATGATGCCATCTATAAATCCAAGAACATGAACGCAAGGGCTTACAGCGTTGGTTCGGTTTTATGCAGAGAATGGGCGCGAACATTCGCTTTTCACGAAACGAAACGGGAAATATCCGTATATTTGTATGAAAAACTAATCAACAGGGCTTATTATCGCTCAAAGGAGTTTTTCACATGGCTAAATCCAAAACCGCTCGTTCGCGCATGACCGATCATGCGCCGTCTTCTCGAAATAAATTGGTCGATAAGTTCTTTGCCACCGAAGGCATTACTTACGACGACGTCCTGCTCATTCCGGGTCATAGCATTGTCGTGCCGCGATCCGTCGATACCACGACGTGGCTCACCAAACGCATCCGGCTTTCCATCCCGCTCGTTTCAAGCGCAATGGATACCGTCACCGAATCCGCCATGGCGATCGCGTTGGCGCGCGAGGGCGGCATCGGAATTATTCATAAAAATCTTTCGATCCAGCGGCAAGCCGAAGAAGTCGATGCCGTAAAACGTTCCGAAAGCGGCATCATTCTCACGCCGATCACGCTTACGCCGGATCGGTCGCTGCGCGATGCGCTGCTGCTCATGAAAAAGTACAGTATCTCCGGCATACCCGTCACCGATAAGCATGGCAAACTTGCGGGAATCATTACCAACCGGGATATTCGTTTCGAATCAGAACTCGACCGTTCCGTCGCTGAGATCATGACGAAGGAAAATGTGGTGACAGCGCCGCTCGGCACCACACTCGATCAGGCAGAAGCTATTTTACAGCGCAATAAGATCGAAAAACTTCCCGTCGTCGATAAAGCCGGGATGCTGCGCGGACTCATTACCTTCAAAGACATTCAAAAGAAGAAGCGGTTCCCAAATGCCGCAAAAGACAGCGGCGGAAGGCTCGTATGTGGCGCGGCGCTCGGCGTAGCAGAAAATACCCTCGAACGCGCGCAAGCATTAGTAGATGCGCAGGTGGATGTCGTTGTCGTAGATACGGCGCACGGGCATTCGCAAGGCGTGATCGACATGGTGCGAAAAATTAAGAGCACCTTCTCAAAATTAGAAGTGATCGCGGGCAACATTGCAACAGCAGAAGGAACGGAAGCGCTTATCAAAGCGGGCGCAGATGCGGTGAAAGTCGGTGTTGGGCCGGGGTCTATTTGCACCACGCGTATCGTGGCCGGCGTAGGAGTTCCACAGCTTACCGCGATCATAGAAGCAGCGCGGGCCGGTATGAAACATGGAATTCCCATTATCGCCGATGGCGGCGTGAAGCAAACCGGCGATATTCCCAAAGCCCTTGCCGCCGGAGCATCGACCGTGATGATCGGGAGCCTTTTTGCAGGATTGGAAGAATCGCCCGGCGAAAAAATGTTCTTGGAGGGCAGAACCTACAAAACCTATCGCGGCATGGGATCGCTTTCCGCAATGGCACAAGGCGCGGCTGACCGATATTTTCAGGACGCGGAAGACGGACTGCAAAAGCTGGTTCCCGAAGGCATCGAAGGCCGCGTACCGTTTCGCGGCGCGCTTTCAGAAACCGTTTATCAAATGGTCGGCGGACTTCGCAGCGCCATGGGCTACACCGGCTGCGCTACCATCCGCGATCTTCAGGAGCGTGCGCGTTTCGTGCGTATCTCCGGTGCGTCGCTACGCGAATCGCACCCGCACGATATTACCATCACCAAAGAAGCGCCGAATTATCATTTGTGAACCTTCGCGTAACATACTTCAAAGTATTCGTCCCTATCGTTCCAGCGATTCTGAATTTCAAATCCGCTCGCGGTTAGTATTTTTTCGAATGCTTCCGGCGTGTATTTATAGGAATATTCGGTAATGATATGTTCTCCCCGTGCAAAGCTGATCTCTTCATCGCCTAATTTTAGCGTCAGCGCATCCTTGCGCACAAGGTGCATTTCGATACGGCTTTTTTCTTTATTAAAAAATGCAAAATGCTCGAATGCGTCCTGCGAAATCACCACTTGGAACTCTGCTCGAATTCGATCTATTAGATTGAGATTGAATGCAGCGGTAACACCGCGCGCATCGTTATACGCTGATTCCAGCACGCGAGCATCCTTCACCTGATCGTAGCCGATGAGCAGCGAGCCATCCGAATGGATAAGTTGGGCAGCGTTTTGAAGAAATTGAATAGCTTCTTCCGGCGTAAAATTCCCAATCGTCGAACCGGGGAAAAAGATAACTTTCCCTTCCCGAATCCAATGCGATCGGCAGCATAATTTTGCTCGTATAATCTGCAAAGATGGGATGAACGTCGATATTCGGGAATTGTTTTACAAGCTCTGTTGAAGCAATCGCAAGCTGCTCGCGTGAAATATCGATGGGAATGTAAGCGCAAGGCCGGACGAGCGCTTCGAGCAGCATCTTCGTCTTAATTCCCGCGCCAGTCCCGAATTCGATGACGGTCGCATTCGGCCCAACGCGCGCAGCCATTTCCGGCAGATCTTTTTTTAGGATCGAAATTTCCGTTCGCGTCAGATAATACTCATCCAGCTCCGTGATCGCTTCGAAAGAGCTGGGAGCCGCGCTCGTCATAAAAAAATTTGCTCGGAATACGCTTTGGCGTTTCACGCAAACCGGCGATCACTTCGGATTTAAATGTATCCACGACAAAAGCTGTTTTTATTGAGCGCATCCTAAACCCTCCCCTCTGCGCATTGTAGCCGTACCTTTCAAGGTACGGCGAATAAGGAGTAGAATCCCTGACGTTTTACGGTTACAGATATTTTGGAAACGAAGAAACGGGTCAAGCCCCCCGCTTCGTTCACATTAAATGCGCAAGATTCGAATTGCCTCGGTTGCATATCTCATGGAGGATTCCGTGGATGATCGGTCATCCACGCCGCACACGGTCGAATTCAATCTTCACCGTGCTGCAAAATATATTGAAGAGGCAAGCGCTGCCGGCGCGCACATCGTCTGCTTGCCCGAAACCGTAACGACAAATGGCGTTCCACATTCCAAGGGTAGGCCTGAAATATCGGATGTATGGACATCGTTCTTTCAGGAGCAAGCACGGAATCATTCCATTGCCGTGATCGCGCCGTTTTTTGTGACCGATGGAAATACAATGTATAATCAGGCAAGCGTTTTCAGCTCATCCGGAGAATCGGTTGGATATTATCGGAAAGTGCAGCCGACCGGTTCCGAAGCTATATGGATAACGCCCGGAAATGAATTCCCCATTCTCGATCTCGGCTTTGCAAAAATTGCCGTCATGATCTGCATGGATATTTACTTCCCAGAGATCGCGCGGATTTATGCGATGAAGGGTGCAGAAATTCTCTTCTGGCCGACCACCACCCATGGCCCATCGCAATCCGGATTAGAAGCGCAGCTTCGTTCCCGGGCAATAGATAATTCCCTTTGGATCGTAGAATCGAATCTTGCCGGCCATCCGCCGTATGCGCCGTATAATGGCCGGTATCATCCCGGTAACGCGCGCATCGTGGATTTCAATGGCGAGATCATCGCGCAAACAGGCCGCCGCGCCGGACTTGCCATCGCCGATATTGATCTCGACGAGCGCCGCACCACCGCAAACGTCGTCCTCATTAACGATCCCGACGATACCCGCGCAGATCTGGAATCATTAGCACGGATGGATTTGTACGATAAAGAATATGAAAAGATCGCCAAGCAACAAAATAGGTTTTACGATTCAATCGAGAGAACTAAATGAAATTATTTTTGTCCTTTCTCGTCCTTCCATTCCTTTTAATTTTCTGCGGATGCAACCGCGACCAAACCGCGACGCCCGGCAAAGTCCATCTCAAGCTCGTTCACTTTTATCTCGATCAGAAGGATACGTGGCAACACGATGTCGTGGAACCATTTATGAAAGCGCATCCGGCGATCGATGTGGAAGTGGAAGCCATCCCTTATGGATTATACACCGCGAAGATTGAAGCGGCGGCGGCAAGCGGGAGTTCTATCGGCGATGTCGTGTTGATCGACGATTGGTTCAATCCCGACATCTTCAAACGCAATTACACCATCCCGCTCGATTCGTTTTATCACCGCGATCTGCGTGATAGCGATTTCTTCACTCAATTTTTTACCGTCTGGCGCAAGGGGAACGTTCCCACTGGCCCGCTCATGGCTATGCCTGCTTCCGGCGGCGTGACTGCGCTTTTTTACAATAAAGACCTCTTCGATAAAGCGCATGTTCCCTATCCAGATTCCACTTGGACGTATGCCGCCATGCTCGATGCTGCAAAACGACTCACGAATCAAGCAAGCGATCCGAAAGATAAAACGTGGGGCATGATCGTCGATGATGGAATTTTTCCTGGAGTCGATACCTATATTTATTCGAACGGCGGAAAGATTTTGTCGAATGATGCGACCAAAAGCGAAATGATGTCACCGGCTACGGAAACTGCTGTTCAAGCGTGGGTCGATCTCGTGCAGAAATGGCATGTTGCGCCGCCGCCCGATCCGTCACAAGTGCTCGGTCAACAATTTATGCTCGGCCATGCCGCCATGATGCTGCATATTGATTACGCCAAGACGGAACTTGCCCACGCCACGTTTCGATGGGATGTAGCCGCGCCGCCGAAAGGTTCCGTCGGATTAATGGATCGTGAAAATGGACAAGCGTTCGGCATCGCAAAAACATGCGAGCAACCTGATTCCGCATGGGAACTCATTAAATGGATCGTGACGCTGCCCACGAAAAAAGGCGTTGGTAATCTCTATTTTTCTGGAATGCCTCTGTACAAACCGCTTGCGTATTCGAGCGAATATCTGGATGGCGAGCCAAAGTGCAACCGCCGTGCGCTTGTCGATCTGATCACATCGAGCCACGTCTTTTCGTTAGTCTCGCTTGGCTGGCAGGAATGGCGCGATCACGGATTCATTCCCAACATGGATGACATGCTCGCCGGACGCACCTCCGTTCGCGATGGCTGCGCTGCCATCGATGCAAAAATGAGTGAAGTCCTCGCTCGCAACCGCCCGATGCCGTGAGATCTCGCGCTGCATATCTTTATTTACTTCCCATCCTTATTGGCCTGACGGTCTTCACCGCAGGCCCGATCTTGGCGTCACTCGGTCTTTCCTTTACTCAATTTGAAATTGGCGCAATGCCAAAATTTATCGGCACACAAAATTACCGTGAGTTCCTGAATTCTGCTTTATTTTGGCACGTCGCATTGAACACAGTTTATTATGCGCTGCTTTATGTTCCCGCGAGCATTGCAGTCTCGCTCGGTCTTGCGTTGCTTGTCGAAAAGCGTATTCGTGGTATCACATTTTTCAGGACGATCTATTTCCTTCCTGTTGTGACATCCATGGTTGCAGCCGCGATCATTTGGTCGTGGATGTATAATAGCGACGTTGGGCTTCTAAATTATGTGCTCTCGATGATCGGCATCGATGGCCCCAAATGGCTGCAGAACCCACACTGGGCACTGCCCGCCATTGCGATCATGAGTATCTGGAAGAACGCGGGATATAATATGATGATCTTTCTCGCCGGACTATCGAACATTCCGAAAGATTATTATGAAGCCGCGCGCCTCGATGGATCCAGCGCGTGGGAACGGTTCCTTCACATTACGCTTCCACTGCTTTCACCCGTCACCTTTTTCGTGCTTGTGGTTACGACGATCGGCGCGTTTCAGGTCTTCGAGCAAACGTTCGTAATGACGAATGGCGGGCCAGGTGTTTCGACGCTGACGCTCAGTTATTATATCTGGCAAACAGCATTTCGCTTCTTTAATTTAGGAGGTGCAAGCGCGCTGGGCTATCTTTTTTTCCTGCTTCTGCTTGCAGTTACCGCACTGCAATTTCTCGCGCGAAGAAGGTGGGTATTCCAGCAATGAAACGAACCCGCCTATTACATTACACTGTGCTTACGATCATCGCCGCGTTGATGTTCGCGCCATTCCTATGGATGCTCGTAACGTCGCTGCAAGCGCCGGAATCACTCGTGCGTTTTCCTCCTCAGTTAATTCCAGTATCACCGCGATTTTCAAATTATGCAGAAGTGTTTCGGAACTTGCCAATTGGAACGTTCTTTTTCAATTCTGTAAAGATCTCTCTACTGGGAACCCTTGGTGAAGTCATGGCGGCATCGCTCGCAGCCTTTGCGTTTGCGCGTATGGAGTTTCGCGGTAAACGCGCGATCTTCGGTTTATTGCTGGCAACCATGATGATCCCATTTCAGATCACGATGATACCCGTTTACGTCGTAATACACTCGCTTGGCTGGCTCGATAATCATGCCTCGCTCATTGTACCGCATTTTTTCGGCGGCGCATTCGCATCGGGCGCGTTCGGCGTGTTTTTACTGCGACAGTTTTTCGAATCGGTTCCCAAAGAATTAGAAGACGCCTCGCGCATCGATGGGGCCAGCAAGTTCCGTTTCTTTGCTACGATTCTCCTCCCGCTTTCGAAGCCTGCATTAGCAGTATTGTCGCTATTTATATTCATGGGAATCTGGAACGATCTTCTCACGCCGGTATTATTTTTATCCAGCGAAGAAAAAATGCCGCTCACATACGGATTGGCTATTCTCTCGACCGTCCAGCACAATTTCCGCTACGACCTACTCATGGCCGGAACCCTTATAGCTATTGTGCCAATCATCGTGTGCTACATTTTCGCGCAGCGTTATGTTACGGAAGCGTTCCTGCGAACAGGAGTAAAAGGATAAATGACAGGAACAGAAATTTTGATCGATCGCGCGATACTACGCTGGGTAAAAGTACCGATGATGGAACCGTTCCGCATTTCGAACGGCGTGGTGTCAGAGAAAGAAAGCATCGTTATCGAACTTTATTCTGGGAATGCGGTCGGTTACGGCGAAGCCTCGCCGATGAGCGGGTCCTTCTATTCGAGCGAAACGCCGGAAAGCACATGTGCTGCGCTCGCGAACGATCTAATCCCCGGTATTCTTTCGCGCCCGATCTTAAATCCCATGAGCTATGCAGAATCATTGAACAACTATGAGCGTGAACCCTTCGCGCGGGCAGGAATCGAAGGAGCAGTTTGGGATTTATTTGCAACCAAGCATGGTACAACTATTCGTGAACTGCTCGGCGCACCGATTGGGAGCATTCCTTCCGGTTTAGCCGTTGGGATTTATGATTCTATCGATGAACTTTTGCAACGCATTACATTCTATCTTCAGGACGGTTACCAACGTGTAAAGATCAAGATCGCACCGGGATGGGATGTTGAGCCATTGCGTGCGATCCGCAAACGCTTTGGCGACATACCGCTAATGGTCGATGCCAATGCGGCCTATAATTACAACGAGCATTCTACCATACTACGATCGCTCGATGCGTTTAATCCTATGATGATCGAGCAGCCGCTGGCTGCTAACGCGCTTCGGGAAATGGCGGAACTTTCGAAAACGATGAAAACGCCAATTTGCTTGGATGAATCGGCGGATTCAATGTCGTCATTGGAAGAAATAATTCGTTTGCTCACAGCGAGTATCATCAATATAAAAGTTCAGCGCGTCGGCGGGTTGTGGAATGCGAAGAAAATGCACGACCGAGCATTAGAAGCCGGATTGAAATGCTGGCTTGGAACTATGCCGGAACTTGGCATCGCAAGCGCACAGACGCTCGCAATTGCAACGCTACCAGGATTTGTTCATCCGACAGACATTGAAGCAAGCTCGCGATGGTTTGTGGATGATATTATCGATCCACCTATCACGATCATCCCCGATGGTTTTATTGATCTACCAAATAATGAGGCGAGGCATTATTCAGTAGATACTGAAAAATTGGAACGATATACAACCCAAAAACAAGAATTTCAAAGATAAGAATATGGCGTCACGCGATATACGCGATCTGCTTCTTCACCGGCTCATTCCCGCGCTGCCGGTGCCGTTCACGAGTGAGCGGATTATTCATCATGGTTCCCACATTCGCATGGCAGAATATCTGAACGACGCCGACGTTGGCGGAGTCACCGTGTGGGCGCACACGGGGCGCGGCCTGTATCTGACAGAAGAGGAACGCGCACATGTACTTACACACTGGCGGGAATCGTTACCAGAGAGAATCATCATCGCAGGCGCAGGATCGCAGAGCGTTGCGAACCATGCACAATCGCTCGGCGCGAATGCAATTCTCTGCCATCCACCGACCCGCTTTCGAGATCTGCCGGAACGTGAACGAGATGAAGCGATCATCGAATATCATTCCGAGCTTTCTCGCACAGGATTGCCGCTCATTCTATTTTATCTCTATGAAGCTGCGGGAGGGATTGCCTACTCTCCAACTGCGCTCGATACATTATTTAAGCTCCCAAACGTCATCGGAATTAAAGTCGCCACGCTCGATAGTGTGATGACGTTTCAGGATATTGCACACACGATCAAATCGGAATATCCAGACAAGCTACTCATCACGGGTGAAGATCGCTTTCTCGGATACTCGCTTATGATGGGCGCGGACGCTGCGCTTGTTGGGATGGGCGCGGCGCTTACGATACTGCAATCTGATATGATGCGTGATTTTTATGCGCAGGAATTCGAGTCCTTTCATTTCCGTTCCCAATTCATAGACCGATTTGCAATGGCAACATTCACGCAGCCGATGGAAGGATATATCGGCAGAATGCTCTACGCGCTTGCCTGGCTTGGCATTGTTTCGCAAGATGCTATCTTCGATCCGTGGGGGCCGGAACTTACGGATGATGACAAGGAAAGGATTAGTGATTTTCTCACCTCATTACCATCGGAACTAAAAAAGTGATAGCTTGGCAAGATAGATTGCTTGAAGATTACGCGCGCTTCGCAAGCGGACTTCCGCAGCAGCTTGAAGCGTATATTCTCGACACCTATAAAATCTCTCTTGCGAGTGAATACGCAGGTCTTCCAATAAAAAATCCTTTTGGTAAAGCATCGGGTCAGCTTTCGTTGAACGCGCATCAAGTCGAGCGCGACGCCGAAGCAGGACTGGGTTTCGTTGTGCTCAAAACGCTCATCGCGCAGGATAAAACGGGCGCGCGATCCATGAGCGCATGGGCCATTCCTGCTGCAAAGATGACGGTTGAAGAAATCACCGGCACACGCGAACGTGTTCGCGGCGAACGTGGATGGACGGTTACCTGGAGAGGCCGTGGATGGAGCGAAAGTTTTGAGAACTATCTGGAGCTTTTCGATAAATCTATTCTTCTCGCCAAGGAACAAGGAATGCTTATCGTTCCATCGGTAAAATATCATCTGCCAAAACCGGAGGAGACCGTTTGGCGAATTGGCGAATATGAATTTACAACAACGCAACTCCATTCCATTTGGAAGAAGCACAGAACGGAGCCGATGCCACTTGAAAAGGATTTTTCGCCAACGCTTGCCGGAGATACGAATTTTTCACGTGAACAACCGAATATTTTGAATTGGCTCCGAACCGTTCCCAAGATCATTAAAGAAACCCACGTCGGAAGCGATGTACGATTAGGACTTAAAATCTTTAACGCATCGCAATCCGATGATTTTCAACTTGAGATGTTGAACACCTGCACATCTAATGAACACCAAGCTCATTATCTTATCTACGGGAACCGTTTATTCGATACGGCAAAAACTTATGAAGGCGTGTCCGGCGTAGCATACGGAGGGCCAGATCTTAGCGACAGAAATCTTTCCGTTTTAGATAACTGGAAAAACAAAATACCATTTTCTGCGACTGGAAATATCACTACCGGCGAAATGGCTTATGAGTATTTGAAACGCGGCGCGACATCGTTTCAGATGCACACGCTGTTTCAACTTCCTGATTTGGAATTCGATATGAAAGGCGGAACACGAACGGCACGCGCGATGCGCAGGCTACTGTTTCATCCGGGGCATGGTTTTCTTGCTGCGCTGTTAGCTGAAAAAGAATTGCGCAACTGGCCGGACGGAATGAACATTCCGGAAATAGCACGATCATTTTCTGAAAAATGAATTAAAATTATCCGGCTATTTTTTGCACGATCGTTGTTTCTGTAATGCCTGTCTAATGATGGGCTCCATTCCATAATCTAACCATTGCGAGAACTATGTTCGATATTGAAACACCGACGGAAATAATTAAACCATCGTTCCCAGTACGCCCGGTGCCGCCGGTCTCACGGATGGCGCGCGGCCTTGTTGGTTCCGAGATCCTGAAGATCGCTGCCGATATTCGTGCCATGATCGCGGAAGGCCATACCATCTGCAATCTGACGGTCGGGGATTTCGATCCGAAATATTTTCCGATCCCACGCGAGCTACGCAAGTCTATTGAAGCCGCGCTCAACGCGGGTGAAACGAATTATCCGCCTTCGGACGGAATGATGAATCTTCGTAAAGCCGTAAAAACATTTTACGAACGGAGACTGGGCTTGGATTATCCGATCGAATCTTTTATCATCACGAGCGGTGCGCGACCTGCAATTTATGCGACGTATAACGCGCTGATCGACGAAGGAGATAAAGTGGTGTATCCGATTCCATCGTGGAACAATAATCACTATTGCCAACTGAGCCGAGCGACGTGGGAGTCCGCCATTTGTAGTGCGGAAGACGCTTTCCTTCCCACACGCGAAGTGCTCGAAGGCACGCTTACCGATGCAAAGTTACTTTCGCTCTGTTCGCCGCTTAATCCAACGGGAACCGCGTTTACACGCGAAGCTTTGGAGGGAATTTGCGATCTTGTGATCGAAGAAAATGCTTCGAGAAGTTCCGAAGAACGCCCGCTTTTTATCATGTACGATCAGGTGTATTGGATGCTGACGTTTGGCGATACGGTGCATCACAATCCTGTCTCGCTCCGCCCTGAACTTGCCGGGAATACGATCTTTGTCGATGGCATCAGCAAGGCGTTTGCGGCAACCGGTGTGCGGGTGGGATGGGCTGTTGCTGCGCCGGACGTGGCGCACCGGATGTCGAATATTTTGGGTCACATCGGCGCGTGGGCTCCGCGCGCTGAGCAAGTTGCAACAGCCGCGCTGCTGCTCGATGACGATGCAATAGATGGTTATCATGCTACGATGATCTCGGAGATCGAAACGCGCTTGCGTATTCTCTTCGATGGCATTCGAGCACTTCGGGAAGATGGGTTCCCGGTCGATGCCATTACGCCAATGGGAGCTATTTATCTGACGGCACAATTTAATCTGATCGGGCGCACAACGCGAACGGGAACCGTGCTCGAAACCAACGAAGATATTCGGAAATATCTTTTGGAAGAAGCACGCTTGGCGATCGTGCCATTTCAAGCGTTTGGTTCGAAAGAGAATACCGGATGGTTCCGGCTTTCTGCGGGCGCGGTTTCCGTGGAGGAAATCGAAACGATGCTGCCGAGGCTTCGGAGCGCGTTGGAGAATTTGTAGGCGTACCCTTTAGGGTACGGTGTCACAATCACACACTTCGCATATAACACACCGTACCCTAAAGGGTACGGCTACGAAAGCTGCTTTAAAGCAGCTAAAGGATCATTCCCAAGATCGAAGCTCACGACCGCCCGATCGTGCTTCTTTAGTGTTTCGAAATCGCCGATAGCTTGCGCGCGAATGAGCGTGCCGAACGTGTAGGGCTTACCGGGAATTGCGATGTCCTCATGCGGCGTATCGACGAATTGAATGTAGGTTCCCGTAGCCGGACCGCCTTTGTGAAACTGACCCGTGCTATGCAGAAAACGCGGGCCAAACCCGACCGTCACCGGCACATGATATTTAAGCGAAAGTTTTTCTCGCAATGCAGCAAGAGCAGCTTTCGATCCCTCGTTACGATTCACATACGCCATGATCGCGATGTAGCCATCGTCTTTCACATTGGTGGAAAGAAATTGGTCGAGCGATTGTGCATTCGCGGGCAAACCAAAGCTGGGATCATGCGGCAATGAATACGCGGCGGCATAATTCGAGAGCACCTCATTCGTTTTCGCTTTGCTTTCTGCGACGTTCGGTTCATCGAAGGGATCGATTCCCAACATCCGTCCGGCAATAGCGGTAGCGTATTCCCATCGATAAAATTGCGCGCCAAGCTCCGAGCGATCGACCAGATGTAGCTCGATACGGTCAGGTTTTGCACGTTCTTCATCCGAAAGCGTTTCCTGACCAAGCGTAAGATGCGCATAGACGCGATGTTCAGCCTCTTCGAGCATCGCGCGGGAACTTTCTCCTTCAATGGGAAGAATTCCCTTACCTAATTTACCCGTACTTTCGGCAAGAAGCTGCTCGGCCCAATATCCGAAGGATTGAAGTTCCGGCGGAGTAACGATGGTGAGCTTATCGCGCCCGAGTAGCGCGTTGTAGCCAAGAAACATTCCGAAGGCAAGCGGAACATTGCGTTCCTCTTCCGAGCGCGCGATACCGGCCTCAGAACTTGCGCGAGAGAGCAGTTCTTCGATGTCAATCCCAGCCACCGCGGCGGGAACCATCCCAAAATATGACAGCACGGAATACCGCCCACCAATATCCGGCGGATTGGAGAACACATGCCGAAAACCGCGTGCGTCGCCAAGCGTTTCGAGCGGCGTGCCGGGATCGGTGATGGCGGCAAAATGCCCACCGCGATCGACGTCCAGATTCGCTAATTTATTCCAAAAATATTCGAGATAACATTCGGGTTCCAGCGTCGTCCCGGATTTGCTTGCAACGATGAAAAGTGTTTTCGAGAGATCGCAGGCGCGTTCAATATCTAAGATCTGATCGGGATGTGTGCTGTCGAGCACCAATAATTTTGGATACCCGTCTTTAGCTCCGAACGTATCGCGCAGCACTTCCACGCAGAGGCTGCTTCCGCCCATGCCGAGCACCACAACGTGCGTAATGCCATCCTTACGAACGCCTTTTTCAAAATCCGTAATTTCGGAAAGATGTTGGAGCGTCCAATCGGAAACAGTGAGCCAGCCTAAGCGATCCTCAATTATTTTTTGAACGCCGGCATCGCTCGACCACACCGTGGAATCGCGTTCCCAGATGCGCGTAGGAAGTCGCTCCTCGATCGCATGATCGAGCGCATCTTTTACTCCCAACGAGAGCATCGTTTCCTGATTCGTTATTTTTTCGCTCGGACCCAGCATAGTGTTTTATGAAATTACGGATTCAATAGCGTTGCGTTTTTTCTCGAGATTATTCGCGAGCGATGTAAACGCATCCGCGAATTTCTGCACTCCTTCAACTTGCAGTTCCGATGCAACTTGCTCGGTATCGATGCCGAGTTTTTTTAGCTGTTTGATCGTCTCATGGGCTTCCGGTGTACCGATAGAAAGTGTATCGGCGGCTTTGCCATGATCTGCAAAGGCAGCAATCGTTTCATCGGGAACTGTAGAGACCGTTTCCGGGCCGATGAGCGGATCGATATACATTACATCGCTGTAACTCGGGTTCTTCGTGCTGACACTTGCCCATAGGCAGCGCTGCGGGCGCGCGCCGACCGCGTGAAGATCGGCGAATTCCGATCCGTGAAAGATTTCGAGATAGCGCTCATACGCAAGTTTTGCATTCGCAACGGCAGCTTTCCCGAGCAATGTTCTCAGCGGATCGCCGGAACCATTGTACTCTGCGATCTTTGTGCCGAGCTTTTTATCGACATTCGTATCGACGCGCGAAAGAAAAAAACTTGCGACGCTTGCGATGCGCGAAATATCCTCGCCGCGCTTTTTGCGTTCCCGCAGCGCATCCAGATACGCATGAGCGACCTGCGTGTAACTTTCGATCCCAAAGAGCAGCGTGATGTTGATATTAATTCCCTCTGTCAAACATTGACGAATGGCAGGAATGCCTTCGGGCGTACCGGGAATTTTAATCATCACGTTCGGGCGGTTCACCGTTTTCCACAAGCGCCGCGCGGCTTCCATCGTCTCTTCGGTGTTGTTGGCAAGCCGCGGTTCGACTTCGATCGAAACATAGCCATCGACGCCATTGGTGCGGTCGAACACAGGACGCATCACATCGGCGGCATTGCGCACGTCATCCGTGGTGAGGCGTTCGTAGATTTCGGATGTCGTCAGGCCATCCTTGATTGCCGTTTCAATGTCCGCATCGTATTCATCGCTGCCATTGATGGACTTTTCAAAAATGGAGGGGTTCGAGGTGATACCTCGCAGGCCGAGTTCCTCGATCATGCTTGCGATCTTACCGCCCGATATGAATGCGCGGCTTAGATTATCGTACCACAGGCTTTGGCCGAGGCGTTCTACTTCTTTCCAGAGGTTTGGCATACAGCAAAAAATTGTATTAGGTGATGTACATCGCGTGCTTCCGCAAAACAAGAGCTGCTACGGGTCTGGATTCCCGCATTCGCGGGAATCCAGACAGCTAACGAACAGTATGCAAAAAATAAGCCCTCGCTTTTTAGGCGAGGGCTTTATTTATTGAAAAGATAAAAGATTATCCCTTGATGAAGTAACGAACCGATATGCCGGCAAAGAGAGCCGAAGTGCGCCAGTTCTCAGTAGGATCAACTTTCGTGATCGGGAAATCGTAGCCCACGGTCGGGGTTGCGATCCAATCGTTGGTAAACGAAAGATCGTAGGTAACGGCAGCGCGGAACGCAATACGAAGCCCTGCGGCATCCGTGATCGCGGTCGTCGAACTGACAGCTACATTTTGGACGCCGTTGTTAACAGCCGAATTTCCATTCGATGCGCTGACGGTGATCGTTTTATCGAAGCTTGCGGTCGTTTTAATTCCGACAACAGGCCCCACCTGAATACCAGGTCCTACGGGCGCCGGGCCAGGCGTAAAGTTATATTTATACGCCAAGTCCAATTCGAGATACGCAAGGCTTGCGCTAAGCGCCGTGGTTACCGAAGAGGTCGGATCGACCACGCCATTGAGCTTGGTCGGAATACCGACGGCAGAACCATTTACGGTCGAGAACTTCGAAGATCTCGAATCGTAAAGAACTTCGCCGACGATAAAGCTTTGCAATTCGTTCGGATTACCCATTGGGAACTCGAACGATACGCCGCCCCACGCCGCGACATCGGAACCATTCTGTGCCGTGAAGCACGATGGCTCTAAATTCAGGATGCCGAACTGACTCGTATTATAGGCAACAAGGTTGATCCCACCGATCGGACCGACCAAGAAGCCGGTTTGAACTTCAGGATGGATAATGTTCTGCGCCGATGCACGATTGGCAACGACCATAAGCATCGCCGACGATGCACTGAAAGCGAAAAGAAGGACGAAGAGACGATTACGCATGGTATGAATGTATAAAATGATTAAACACTTGTTTGGTACGTAAGGGTTTAGCTCCTCTCCGATAAAAACGATCGGAGAGGAGCAACCCATAACAGACTGTTATCGCTGGATGACGAATTGGCTGGAAAGCACCATCGGGCCGGTTGCCGAAGAACCGCTCAAGCGATAGGTGTAAGTACCGCTCGGAAGTTTCGAGACATCCGTCGTTACCTGCCACACGCCGGCATCCTGATTGACATTGTTCACCGGACGAGCGACCTCGTTGCCGAGTTCGTCGTAGATCGCAAGTGTCATCGTCGATGCGCCGAGGTTCGCATACTTCATCGTCACCGTACCGGAGGTTACCGGGTCAGGTGTTGCCGCGCCAATGAACTGGATGTTTCCACCCTGTCCATTCATCACTGCGCGAAGCGTTGCATCGCCGCAGGACGTGAGGAGCGAGAACGTCTCACTCGATACCGTGTCGGTGATACATGCGCCGACCGGTATGGTGGCGTTTGCATCCGTAAAGAGCTGCATCGACTGCAACGTAACCGGTATGGTATCGCTGCCCGTTGCGCTGAGATCCGTCTGGAACGTGAAGTTACCGAAGCTCGTCGAATTCTGACTGAGCGTTCCTCCCGTAAGCGTGATAGTGATCGTCTCCGAATTGTTCGGACCAGGCGTAGGAACCGGATTTGCTGTCGCCTTCCAGCCATTAAGTCCAACGAATCCAGTGCCCGTTAGCGTCAGCAGATCCTGATTCGGAACGTAGAAGGTCAACTTCACGGCATTGATCCCAAGTTGACCAACCGTTACGTTGCCGTTCAAACCTGCCGGTATCGATACCGATGCGTTTATCGGCAGATTCATTGCGTTGCCGACATTGCCGGAAGTACCGAGCGGTGTTGTCGTCTGATTCGCTATCACCGCATTAGCCGATACCATAGCGCCGCCGGCTGTTCCCTGAACCGGGATCAATTCCGTCGTGGCCGTGCCATCCATGTTGACGAACACGATCTGCAGCGTATCGTAGTACGTTTGAACCGTAGATTGTGGCGTCGGGTTGAACGTGACCGGAATGTAAGCCGTATCAGGTACCGTGATATTCGCGCTGTTCGTGACAGTGCTGCCATTGAGAACATATCCAGGAGCATACGGTCCGGTGTAGCCAAAGTACTGACCACCGTTCAGCCATTGTATGGATACGATCTTAAGGAATGCATTCGTCGTATCGGGATTGAACGTTAACGCGCCATCATTGGTGATTCCGGCACTGCCTGTCGAATTATCGCAGGAAAGAATCGCCGTCGGCTGATACGAGAACGTATTCGGCCCAGGATGCGTAACCGTTGCAGAAAGATTTTCCTGCATAGCGGTACAGCTTGATGAACTAATAAGAATCTGAGTGGCCTGCAATGGATCGTTGAATAACGAGTCATTGAAATCGACCGTCACGATTAAGCTGCCTCCAGGCGCAATCGTATCAGGATTCGTTGTCGTGGGCGCAGGTACGCTTGTACCGCCAATGGTCGCCAACGTCCATGTGAACGCCGGATTGAAAGCGACAAGATTTTGCTCACTAAGATTATAGATCACAAGCGGCGTCGTGGTCGTATTCTGAATAGTGAACGTTCTCGTGTTCAACGGATTCGGAGTCTGATACTGCGATGGCCCAAATGTTACGCCGGCAACCGGACTTGTCACGCCGGCAGTATAGACCACATGCACGGTAACAGTCAATGCCGTGTCGCCGATCGTTTCGCCCGTACCATTGACAGCCGTCAAATGATCGACATACGTCACGTTCTGATCGGCCGGTACTGTATATTGAACCGAAATGGTTGCAGACTGTCCCGGAGTAAGTACCTGAGCTTGCGTCTTCGGATTCCACGTAGTAGTACTGCTATTAACCGTGCCCATAAGGTTAAAGAAGTCCGTGGTATCGGATTGCGTTATGACATTGACATAGCTGTTACTCGTTCCCGTCGCAGTGATTGTGAACGTAGCAGTAGCCGTATCGGGCACCCGTACGCAGTCGAATGTGGTATCGATGCTCTGAACGAAGGTTTCGCTTGGAGTGATCGCATTACCGTTTAAGCTATCGAAGCGCGGGCTAAGAACGCCATCCGCTAATTTTACGCTATCGCTAAACCAGTGTCCCTGCGTACGATTGGGAGTCGTAATCGAATTGCTATCGGGGAAATAAGCAATTTGGAACGGCGCACTCCCCGGAGATTTCGGGATAGTGATCGGGAGTTGACCGGCAACCGCCACGAAGTGGACTTGATCCTGCCACCACTCCGAGTCGATCGTTATCGCGACGGTCGAAAGATTTTCGATAGTGACCGTCTTCACATAGCCTCCGGCGGGTGCAGGAATAGGCTCATTTATCCAGTCCTGACTCGTAACGAGGAAGTCATCCGCCCCACCGCTTCCGATAACGGCAACGGCTTGCGTGAAGCATGCATTACCGAAGATAATGCTATCGGTCGCGAGCGTCGGCTGCACGGCCAAGAATTTGATCATGATCAGCCTACGCTGTCCGGCTTTGATCGGAGAGAGATCGACCGGCCCACCGGTGCTATCGAAGATCGAAAATCCGACGTTACCTTTGAGCAACTTGAGGAAACTAATATCGAATACCGTTTTCCCTGTATTGTACAGCGTATCGAACTTGACATTAGGAACGATACTTCCCAAAAGCGTCACGCCGAGGTTTTGTAGCGGCGGTTTAATGCTATCGATCTCCGGCGCATAGATACTGGTAATGGAATCGCAATTACCGGCGAGATCGAATACTTCAACGACAAGTATAGCCGGTTTTGTCGGATCGATGACATTCATGGAATATCCGCTGGTATCGGCTGCGGAGCCTTCGATCCAGTCATTATCGACATCGAAGTTCATATTAACGATCGAGTCGAGCCGAATCTCTCCGAGTCCGCTCTGCGGCTGACCACTTGGAAGCAATCCGGAATCGGACACATGGATGAACGCATTGAAGCACTGCCCCATGGTATCGACAAGCGGCGGAATGGTATCCGGCGAGTTGAAGGTACCTGTTCCGAACGATCCGGCCCATGCGTAAGATTCATCGTAGCCATAGCCATAGATATACACGCCGACGCCGGAATCGCTGTTGGTGACTTCATGTACGGACGGCGCGATATGCGGGATGTTGAATACTTCCCATGCGCCGTCGATCGGCTGCGCGCCATAGCCAAGAATTCCCTTGTGATCGAAGAGGACGTTCTTCGCATCTTTCACATTAACGATGATATTCGCATAATCGTCGTAAGGAACGATATTACCGACGCTGAGCGGCGTTTCGAACACGACGGTCTTGGTATATTGCTCTTTCGGATTGATGACGCACTCGGCGGGATCGCCCAAGCCATTGTTACCATCGGGATAGGTTGCGCTGTTCAAGTACCATACTTCAAGGAATGGATGATCGCTGTAAACCTTTTGTCCAAGCTCGAGTTCATCCCAATAAATACCGTATTGATTCGGGATTGTGCATTCGACATGGATACCAGTAGGAGCGTCTTGGCGCATGATGGTCTGCCCTGCCACCGTAGAAATAAATAAATAGCGAGCAAAATCCTTTCCGGCTTCTCCGGGCGGTTGAATGGGATTCGACGAGTAGTAGGTTTCGGCCCAGGTACGAACGGGCGGTATCATTTCCTCGACGTGATCGCAATAGGGGAAATCGGCAGGGATATTCGGGCATACTGAACCGCCCGAAACGCCAACCGGCTGATTGGAATGGATGATCGTACCGGTCATGTCAAAATTATCGGGATCCGTTGCATCGGTAGGCATGAACTGCATGCACTGCCCGCGATTGAGCTGGAAGGTCTGCGTCTGTCCTTGTGGATAGACAACGATTCGTGAATTAGCATCGCCGTTATCGTTACCAGAGGTACACTGGCGGCAATCGGCAGAGGGAGTGATCTCGAACGTGGTGTTATCCTGGTTCGCAACGATCACGCAGGTCGAAGGAAGATCGAAGCCATACTCGCTGCCGCCGCCTTCGAAGAGCGAGCCATACCCTGCAACGACATAATCCGTACCCCAACCGATCGTCGGGATAATATAAGAACCGTCCGACGTGTATGGATTGTGGGACATATCATAGACGGTGAGATCGGCAGTATTGGAATAGACGTGGATCGCCTTATTCTCAGCAATTCCGCTCGATTCCATTTCCCAGAACTCCGGGATCTTGTAGCTCGAGATCTCAAACGCTGTTACCGGCACGGGAGTCGTAATGCCAGCCAGGCCACCGACGTATTGCGAAGCCACGAACGCCGTGCAATTATTGGCGGAGGTAATGTAAATACGCATGTACTTACCGCCCAGATCGATGCCCCAGTAATTCGACATCATGGCGAACCAGAAGTCGCGACCGGCGGGAGGCGGGCCATTGTGCGTCTTGACGACGGTATGGTGAATGAGCGCGGTGCTCTGTGCCGAAGCCGTGCCGCTTTGCAGCATCACTGCTGAAAAGAGAACGATCATCGCCGCCCAAAATGCCGCACGTACCTTTGAGGGTACCGAGGAAACGAAAGAGTTAGAATGTGTCATGGTCTTATTCTTAAAAAAAGAAAACAACGAATTAAAAAAGCAGAAGTCGTAAATAAAACAGCGTAGGTCTCTCGCCGCAAGCCGTTGCTTGTTTAAGAAGCAACCGCTCGAAACGAACTATGATTCAGAAGGATCGAATGAAAGGGATAAATAGTAATGTAACATTTTATCCTATGAGTTCCGCTAATCGAATTTCTTAATAATGCGATCAACGAATTTCGTCTTTCACCGAAGGCCTTTTTCAAGGTCTTCGAAGACTTTTTTCAAAGTCTTCGAAACCCTCCTATAGTTAAAACGCACAGGGTCGCTCGGGTTACAAAAAAAAATTATGAATAATTTAACAGCGTCACGTAAGTTTTCATGAAAGCCTCAAAGAAAAGCATATTTTGACCTCTTTTGGGCATTTTCTCTTTTTTAGCTATTTTATGGATTCGAATCGATCGGAGTCTCGACAAGCACTTGAACCGTCCGATTGTAGTATCGGCCTTCCGGCAGATCGTTCTGATAGAGCGGCTGGGTTTTCCCATAGCCATGTGCTATGAGCGATTTTACACGCCCTTTGATGTGCCCGGCAATATCCGATTTAACGGCATTCGCGCGGTTCGTCGAAAGACGGGTATTGTAATCTTCGGTACCCAAAATATCCGTGTAGCCATTAACCGATACGTCCGAATTCGGCTGAATTCGATTATAGACATACTCGTCAAGAATCTTATGATTCCATTTTCCCATATCGGACTTATTGTACGTGAAGAGTATCAGGTTATAGGTCTCACGCGTTTTGTCGGCTAAGTGCTCGGCAACAACGCTGCTAAGCGAGAATTGCTTTACGCTGATCTCGTCAACATTCGAAAGCACCTCGCGACCAGCTTTGTCGGTAACTTTTAGCTGAACCGACATATTATCATCGCCGGATGGAAGCTTGCCGTCCGAGGAACGCCAGTTGTAGCCATCTTGCGTTGTATTCGCAAGCGTGCCAAGATCGGTGATCTCGTTCCATTTCTTTCCTTGATAGCTAATTTCGAGTGCGCGGCTTTGGATGGTCTCATCACGAAGTCCATTCACCCATGTGAACCCGCCCGACGCCGCATCGGGACGTTTCACGTTGCTATTGTGAAGCACGGGATGAATGATCTCCCAGGAATCGCTCGAAAGCTCTACGCGGCGATTTTCCGCAATACCTTCCGGTGTGGTCGGGAGCGTCGGGCTTTCCGGCAACTTACGCGCTTCAACTGAAATGCGCTCCGGCTGAATGCCCCAGATCTCGACCAGATATTTCTTAACCGATTCTGCGCGCTGACGCGAAAGATCGAGCGACATTTCGTTATCGACATCCTGCGAGTTCGTGCCCGTCAGGCTGATCTTTGCAGCCGCATTATTGCGCATCCTGAGGCCAACAATGTTCAGATAATTATAATACGCATTCAGCGTGCTGGTGATGGTATCCTCGGAAAATCCTTGCGTTTGTGCTGGGCTGGTGAACATCACATAGCGGTTCGGGAGCGCGCCATTTCCTGCATCGAAGAATACCATCGGGAGCAGTGCAAATAGCTCGATCGTCTTTTGCTCGCGGATGATCACGCCTTTGAAGTTCGGGAAGAGCGCTGGTTTTTCTTTCACAAGCTGCGGCGTTTCCGTTACCCAATGAACGATCGGCGGCTTCTCGTTATTCATTGGAATGTCATGCGTGATGCTGCGGGAAGAATCGTTGCGAAGCGGGATATTCTCCGTCGTCGGAGGATAGGGGAAGTGATTCGATTCCGTCGCACTGATGATGTAGGGACCGCCAAGATTTCCATCGGCGTCACTCGGAAGGATGGCAAGGTACTCGCCCGTAGAGCTATTGGTGGTCTTGTCATAGATGGTATCGTGCGTGCGGCCATCAACAATTATGACGTGAGCGGTCAGGTTCTCGTTGGAATGTTCGTCAAATGCACGGCCATGCAATACGAGCGTTGGCTTCGGCGCCGGGGGATTGGTGGCAACATAAAGATCGAACCCGCCGCTGCCGCCCGGGCGATCGCTGCTGAAGAACAATACATTACCGGATGCAGGAACCGTCAAAAAGAAATCATCGGAAGGCGAATTGATCGGCGCAGGAAGGCGTGTGGGAATCGTCCAATCGGTGTCCGTCGGTCCTTTCCACTCTGACTGATAAATATCAAGCCCGCCGAGACCTGGGCTATTGGGATCGCGGTGCGGATCGTCGGATGCAAAATAGAGCGTAGTTCCGTCCGCTGCCATGAACGGCGATCCTTCATAGCCGCCGGTATTTATTTTCGTTCCAAGATTTTGGGGGTCACTCCAGCGGCCATCGGGCATCTGGTGGCTGACGAAAATATCTACATTCGCCGTGGTTTCCTTTCCAACCCTTCCCGGTCGGTTAGATGCAAAGAAAAGCTTTTTGCCATCGGGCGAGATCGCCGGTTGCGATTCAAAGGCCGTCGTGTTTATCGGCGCGCCGACTTCGTGAACGTTCGTCCAGTGTGTGCCATTGAGCGTAGCCTGCCAAATGTTCACGTCGTCAGGGACGGTCGTGTTGCGATTCGAAGCGAAATAGATGGTCTGTCCGTCCGCAGCGATGGATGCAGCTCCATCTCCAAAATCGGAGTTCGGATCGGAATTGATCTCTGTTACATTGATGGGCGGACCCCAGGTGGTATCGTTATTTTCAGGGCTGGTCGTCTCCCAAAAATGATGATGGCCTCTGGAAACATTACGATCAGAGGCAAAGAACATCGTTCTTCCATCGGCGGTAACGGTCGGAGCGAAATCGTCGCGTTCGGAATTGACGACCGGGCCGAGATTTTTCACGACAAGTTTAGCGAAGCCGTTATTTCCGCTATCGGGATTCACCGGCGGTGTGGGATCCGGTTTGATCGCCAGGGATTTTATGGACAGCGTGTCACTGCCGCTCGGCTGACCTCCCGAATTAGCGACGGCGCGGTATGGAAGTATGGCTCCGATCGAAAGGAGCAGCGTGAGTGTAAAAATTTTGCGGACGGTTAAGTGAACCTTCATGCTATTGATCTTCAGTCAGATTAAAAAAATAAGAAAGAACATTTTCGGGATACTACATCAAAAGAAAGTTTTGGAACCGGCTCTGTTGCATCCTGCCTGCAACGTCACGCATTCCCAAAGCCTTCCGGACATATCTTGGATCGGAACAAAGAGACGAAATGCCTTCACCAACGTAAAAGCCGTCCGTTAAGAACGCTACACCCTGTATTTGGTTCGCGCTCTTCGAATGGGATTTTTTTCTATGCACGTTCAGCAGAAGCGGTATTCGATGGAATTCAAAAGAAGCAGTCGTAACATTCAAAGGAAGTAATCTTCGATAGAATGCTAAAGAAAGGAATGCGAAAATAATCAATTTTTAGAGGACACTTGTAAAAAGCATGTTTTGGACTAAGAACGAGAATTATTTTGCCCCACAATTCCCCACAATGCATACTTTTTAACACATAAAGCTCCAGCCACCTACTTTTGATGGAACGCGCTATGGGACAAGCCCGTTTGCGGAAATTCCAGTTTCCTGATTCGGTTGCCCCGATCTCATTCAGGAAATTCTTCGATGCTCTGCCCAGCTCTCGATAGCATTGCCAAAGAATTTGCGCTTGCCCCGCGAAATTCAGATACTCTTCCTTCGATGATCCGCATGCCCATGTGGTAGCTCGAAATATATTCCGGCGTGACTTGCCACAGCCCCCCATAAATGCTTTCGCTCCGAAGCAGACCGGAAAATTAAAAAAACAGGAATGAATGCTATATCATTTTTGTCTGTTGAAAACATTGCTATATACTAAAATGAGACGTAGTGCAAGAACCACGACGCGAATGGCTGAGCGAAGCATGATTCGTGAAATTTCCGCGCGTAGCGTGAAATCATTCTGCTCCCCATGGATGGGCATAGCAGCGATCGTGCTCGCTTTCAGTGTGTGTGTGTTCACCGGCTCTGCCGCGCGCGCGCAATCGCTGTGGAAGAACACCACGCCAAGAGATACCGTTTATGTCCCTGCCAATCAGGAAATTCCAACTCAAGCGAATAAAACTACTCCGGAGTGTATTTCGACGGAATTTTATTTCAGAGGAACCTTCGGTATTTTTCCCGGAAAGGATTCGAGCGTGTTTGATACGCGCTATATGTTTAATGATCCGAATTGGAACGCGCCGCTCCCGCTTGCCAACCCGCCATCATGGGACAGCACGAATTATCAGGTCTATCTCCTGATCAGCAATAATTTAACGCTTTCGACAGCGGACTCAGTGCATGTCTTACAAGGTTACCAACCGAACCATGAGTACACGGCTATCTATCCCGGTGCGGGCACCTTATTCGAGTTTCAAATTTACGATCAGTCCGCAACGCAGCCTGAAGCGTATAAACAGGCTACGGGCGGTATTACCATTCGAAGCGCACAATACACAGCAGGCATTTCCATTCAGAATCAGACGCTCCCATTTCCCACGACCATTGTGGGACTGAGTTCGAAGCTGCTGGATTCCATTGCAAGCTATGGTATCGATCCGCTCGTGGTCGATAGCGTCTGGATCGAAGGGCCAGATGCGTCGAACTTTAGCCTCAATTCGCAACGAGGTGCCCATTTTACGCTCGATTCTGTAGCGACAAATCAGTTTGCGGTAACTTATACACCGACATCGCCGCAAGTTACGAGCACGGCATGGCTCATGATCCGCTCGCCAAACGCAGATTGCCCGCACCGGTTAGACAGCATCATGCTAACAGGATATAGCGCCGCGCCGAACGGAAAGATCGGCCCCGACTCGCTCAATTTTGGATTAGTACGAGCCGGAACGCTTAGTTCCCTGGATGCAAACGCTTTTAATATTGGGAATGCTGCTTATGTTATTACAAAGTATAGTATAGTTCCAAACGCCGGCACACCCGACAGCGTCTTTAAAACGACCTTAATAACCCCCGATTCTATTGCCGCCGAAAGCGCCGGGCAGATCCAATTCAATTTCCAACCCGTTTCTGCACAGGCCTATTCCGCAATCGCCTATATTTGGGATTCGGAAGACAGCCTGACGAAGATCTACCTGAACGGTAATGGCGCTATGCCTCAAGTAACGGCTTCGAGCCTCGATCTTAATTTCGATACGGTCTTTACCGGCAATACGAAAATCCTGTACGATACCATCACGAATAATGGCAATTGGACCGCTCATATTATTCATGCCATATTAGGTTGCACCAATCCTGGATGGTTTAGCTTCACTCCACCGGATAACGACTTCTATCTCGATGCCGGCGAATCTCGTATTTACCAGATCACGTTCAAGCCTACTACGACGATCAATACCCCGCTAAGCGCGTGCTTGCAATTTTCTTTCGACGATGGCTCGCAGCCGGAAGTGATCGATCTTAATGGCGTCGAAGAACAGCGCGCAATAAAATACGACACGAACGTCGTTAATTTTGGCCGCATTAAAGTAGGAGATATGGGATCGCATATCGTCGACGTGCAGAACCAAAGTTCCCGCCCGGTGTATTTTAATTATAACTTCACTACGAACACGCCGTACTTCCGGCTCGTCGGGCTGGATTCAACCACATTTAATGTTACCAATGATAGCAACAAGGATAGCCTTCAGCTTCTCTTTGTTCCTACCGTTCACGGCCCGGCAAGCGCAGAGCTGCACCTTCTATGCGCCAGCGGCCAAGTCGATTCCATCTATATGTTTGGGTTTGGAGCGGTTGCGCAGCCCGTGTTTGATCCGCCGCTTATCAATTTTGGCACCTGTTTGGATGCCACGCAGAATTATTTCCAAACCGTCATCAGCGATACGGGCGATTACCCGCTCTATATCTGCAGCCTCGACATCGTAGGCCCGGATTCGAGCGAGTTCACGCTCGTGCGCCCGCCGACGCTTCCATTCGAAGTTGAGGATAGTGGCCTGCAAAAGCTGACACTCGGTTTTAATTTTACCACGAACGCTCATACCGGTGGCGTGCATTGGGCTACGCTTCAGATCCATTATTGCGATGGTTCGATGGATACACTCCTGATGGAAGGTATCGAAGCGACTGAATCCGTTTTTATCAATAGCTTCCCGATCAATTTTGGCAAAGTACGCATCAGAACCACGCGAGACAGCATCGTTACTTTTGGAAATCCCGAAGATATTCAAGAGCCGATCGACACGCTTCGGATCACGCCTTTTGGAGTACCATTCTCATCCAAAGATGACGCGGCTTCTGTTCCCGCCGAAGGTCAGGGTTCTTATTACGATACCGTTGCTTTTGCACCCATGGCTCGTGGAATCTTTACGGGCTGGCTGTACGCGGGTGGCGGTGGTATGGCTGACGATTCCATCCAGCTTACCGGTATTGGAGCGCAATCCGAACCTGCACTTTCTACCCATTCGATAAATTTCGGAAAAATTACATTGCTCAGTACGAGCGGTACGAAAACGCTCACGCTTCAAGATACCGGCGATTGGGCGCTCGCTGCGGAAATAGAAAAGATCGACGATCCCAATTCTGAATTTACCGTGACCGTTGTGAATTCCGGTAAGATAGTAGATGATGTTGCCGAGGATTCCGTTGCAATTAACAGCATCGCAACGTATGCGATCACGTTCACGCCGCGTTTTCCGGAGCTTCCCGATCATCAGTCCAAACTCGTCTTTAATTATGATGACGGAACCACTGACACCGTTCTCCTCATCAGTCAGGATGAATCCGATTTCCTTGCGTTCGACAAAGATACGATAAACTTTGGCTTGGTTCGCATTGGAACTGCTCCTTCACCAACCGCAGAGCTTGGCTTGCTGAATACATCGGATTCGGTACTCACAGCAAAACAATTGACGGGACCAGTGATCCCATTCACTGTAACGCCGAATAGAGCGATCGCAGTAAATAGTTACGATTCTACTGCATTGCAGGTCTCGTTCGCTCCGCAAGCGATCGGGCCGGCGCAGTCTGTTATTTCCGGACAAGGTTGGCCCTTCAATGGTGCGTTTCGAGATTCGGTGGTTGTGATGGGCATCGGCGCCGCGCCGGTTCCCAAGCTTTCGGTCGATACGCTTAATTTCGATACCGTCGCGCTTGGGCGCGTAATAACGCGGAGCTTTACGCTGGCGGATTCCGGCAACTGGCCGCTGATCGTAAACTGCGGCTCCATTACAGGTCCAAATAAGGCTGACTTCACAGAGTCAATTCCATCCGACACGACGATCGATACTACGGGAGAGAAGGTAACATATCCTGTCACCTTCACGGCAACGACTCCCTTGCAACCCACTCCGCGTATCGCGTATATTACCTGGACAGAAGATAATGGCGATACCTTCCGCCTCGTGCTCATCGAGAACGATGTGCCGCCATTCCATTTGCAAGTCGGGTTCCCACATGCGTATTGGGGACGACCGGGAGATAAGATCGCGGCGGAGCTTGATCTGCAAACTGTTATTCCGGACACGCTGGGTGTCCAGCATCTTTCAGGAACGGTTACCTTCGATCCTACTATCGTAGATGGCCCGGATGTCGTTCCAAACGGCGGCGTTCAGCCGGGTAGCCTTGTGCCAACGCCGAATTGGGTAACGAGCATCAATTACCATCACGGGTATTTCGACTATGATATTTCGTCCACCACGGACACGCTTTCGAAAACCGGCGCATTGCTTACGTTCATGTTCCAGTTGCATACGAATCTCGAAGAAGGCGCGAGTTCGCCGCTGCTCGATACCGCAATCGTTCCGAATAACGCGGAGATACTTCCAACCGATGAATCGACCACGATCTTCCTCGATTCCGTGTGCGGCACCATTCATCTTTTGGGTGGCGGATTACCAATCGCGAGCTTTATCGAGCAAAACATTCCCAATCCCACAGCCGTCGGCGGTTCAGGCACCACGCTGCCGTTCAACATTGGCAATGACAACACCATTGTAACTATTCGTCTGCTCGATCCGACGGGACGCGAGGTGCTCCGTCCAGTCGATCATCAGGCATTCGCGCAGGGTCGCTACCAGATCGCGATAGACGGAAGCACGCTACGCTCAGGGATTTATTTCTATGAGTTCCAGGCTGAGGGCCAGCCCGTGCAAATGCTGAAGATGGCGGTTGAATAGAACCACGATTAACAGGATGGGAAGGATTAAGATGGGATGGTTTTTTTAGGATTGAACGTTCACTGAAGTGTCATCCTGAGCGGAGCAAACGTTCGCAAAGCGAACGTTTGCGAAGTCGAAGGATCTCATGTAATTTGGCAGTCAGGTAAACTGCCTGAGATTCTTCGACTCCGCAATTCTCCCAGCATCGTCGGCGATGCTGGGAGAATTGCGGAGTCGAAGAATGACATTTAAAAAAACAGAAGTTCAATCCTACGAATCCATCCTTCTTAATCCACAAAATCCTGTAAATCGTGGTTCAGGCCGCTATCTCATTCATCTCTGCCGTAAATTCCTTTTTGCAATTCGGGCATTTCAGGAATTCGCCGCGATCGCGTACCCGCTTTGTGGCAAGCCAGTTGTTGTTGCAGACGGGACATGGGGTGTTAACTGGCTTCTCATTTGAGATAAAATCGCAGTCAGGGTACCGTGAGCAACCCCAGAATTTCCGCGCTGCTTTTCCTTTGCCGCCGCGACGCTCGCTAATATCGCCGACGAGGCATTTCGGGCATTTAATTCCTGTCGGCATCGCGCGCGTATATTTGCATTTGGGGTAGCGGCTGCATCCGATAAACTTCCCGAAGCGGCTGCTCCGAATCAGTAATTCGCCGATGCCTTCGCCATCGTTTCGTTGAATACATTCGGGACATTGTTCGCCCGTATTTTCCGGAGCGGGACGGCCTTCGTTCTTTAGGGAAGTTTTTTTACCGCAATCGGCACAATCGAGATACATGCCGAACCATCCGGATTTCACTTCGGTGTGCTTCGATCCACATGTGGGGCACGCGCGAACGGGTAACTCTTCTACGAGCCGTTCTTCCACTTGATCGAGCACATTCTTGAATGGAACATAAAAATCGGTCATTACCGATTCGTAAGTACGTTCGTTGGCGGCGATGGTATCGAGTTCCTGCTCCATCTGCGCCGTGAAATCCACGTTGAAAATTTCCGGGAAGGATTTTACCAGAATGCGGTTCACATCCAGACCAAGCGGAGTTGGATAGAGCCGACGTTCTTCCTGCTCGACGTACCCGCGCTCCTGCACGGTTCCCACAATGGAAGCATACGTGGATGGACGGCCAATGCCAAGCGATTCCAATTCTTTTACGAGTGTACTCTCCGAAAATCGCGGCGGCGGTTTGGTTGCGCTGCCTTGCAAGTCGATATGCTCGATATTAGAGGATTGTCCTTCGCGAATGCCGTTCGGTAATTTCGCTTTGGCGGATTCTTCCAACGCATCGGCACCCTCCTCGCCTTTTTTCGCGGATTCATCGACATCATCCATGACTTGCATGTAGCCATTAAAGGTTACCACCGAGCCGCTTGCGCGGAAGCGATATTTACTTCCCTGCGTTTCCAGCGATTCGATCTCGACCGTCGTCTGGTCAATCAGCGCGGGAGCCATTTGGCTTGCGATAAATCGCTTCCATATCAGTTCGTAAAGCGCGAATAGATTTTTATCTTCGGCTTCAAGAAATCTACGCACGCTTTTCGGATCGCGCATCGCGGAGGCTGGGCGAATAGCTTCGTGAGCTTCCTGCGCGAGCTTGCTTTGTTTGGTCTTGCGCTCCTCGCCCATGTATTTCGCGCCGTAATTCTGCTCGATATATTGCAGCGCCTCTGTGCGCGCTTCGGGCGCGATGCGCGTAGAATCCGTACGCATGTAGGTGATGAGTCCGGTCAAGCCTTCTTCACCGAGTTCCACGCCTTCGTACAAACGCTGGGCAAGTCCCATGGTTTTGCGTGGATTGAAACGCAGCTTACTGCTTGCCGCCGCTTGCAGGGAACTCGTGATAAACGGCTGCGGCGGATTTTTCTTTACCTCGCGCTTGGTGAGCGAGGCAATGCGGTAGGTTTTCGATTGCGCGTCTTTCGCATATCCGCGCGCGGTTGCTTCGTTGCCGATGAAGCTTGTTTTCTCCGATTCCGACAAATCCTGCAAACTGCCTTCGGGATTGCGAATTTCGCTCCCATCCACCGAGATCATGCGCGCATGAATTGGGAACTCGGTCGATTCGGTAGAAAAATCGGCCCAGAGATTCCAATAATCTATCGGCTGGAAGCGGCGAATGGCTTCCTCGCGCTCGCAAATCAATCGCAGCGCAACGGACTGCACACGCCCTGCCGAAAGCGCTTCTGTGCTCTTGCCAATGAACGCTTTCCATAATATCGGCGAAACCTGATAACCAATAATCCGATCCATCACGCGCCGCGCTTGCTGCGCATCGAAGAGCGCCTGATCGACGCCGCGCGGATGCTTCATCGCTTCGGTAATGCCGTTCTTCGTGATCTCCGTAAAGAGCACGCGCTTGATATTCGCGTTTTTCGGCGAAACTTCGGCAGCAAGATGATACGCGATCGCCTCGCCCTCTCGGTCAGGATCGGTTGCGAGGAAGATCTCTTTCGACGTAGCGGCAAGCTTTTTTAAGCGGTCGATAATCTCTTTTTTACCCTTGACGGTCGTGTATGACGGAGCAAACCCATTCTCCACATCGACGCCAAGTTTCGATTTCGGCAGATCCTTGATATGCCCCACCGAAGCCTCGACAATGTAGCCGGAGCCGAGATACTTATTGATCGTCTTTGCCTTCGCCGGCGATTCTACTATTACTAATGATTTAGCCATTTTAACTTTCTTGCGCTAACAAACGCGCGTTCCACTGACGTCCTTTAAAGTATGATAAGTGGCGGCAAACTACGAGAACAGGAAGGGAGTTCACGGAGGGAAATTGCCGGAACCGGGATTTATGAGATTTTTGGGATGAGTCGGATGGGCTTCCGATCCAACGTAGGGGCCAATGGCATTGGCCCGTTGGGGATACGAAAAAATGGTCAATCAATCGAACTGGATTAATGCCATTAACCCTACCGACGAAATGGGTTAATGCCATTAACCCCTACAAATCCTTACCGCTCGACCGACAGCGCGATCCGCTCCACGCTACCGCCCATGCACACGACGCACCAATAACTTCCCGGCGAGAATGTGCCGGCATCCCACGCGAAATCATGCTCGCCAGCAGCTAACTCGCCGGAAAACAGATGCGCTACGGGTGCGCCTAAGATATTCACCACCGATACATCCGCATAGCCCGCAGCTTGCGATGTGAAGGTGATTTGCGTAGATTGCGAGAAGGGATTGGGGTAGCTACGGAGGGTGTTGCTAACCGGTGGCGTTTGGGAAACGGCGCTAATGCCGAAATCGGAAAGCGGGCGACGCCAGACACCGGCATCATATGTTCCTGTAAAAACATAGCTCTGATTTACGGCAAGCGCAAACATGCCCTCGTTATATTCAGTTTTAGACCAACTTGTCCCACTATCCGTAGATAAATAAACCTCATCTAGACCTGCAAAAAGATTTGAGCCGGAAACAGCAATGCATTGTGATAGAAAATTGCCAACATTTATCCACGTATCTCCTTGATCGGTAGAACGATACACGCCTCGGCCAGTACATGCAAAAATATTATTACCGATTGAGGCGAATGCACCAACCGAAGCAGTATCAGGGATGCCAGCGTTTGCGGATGACCAATGATTACCACTGTCCGTTGATCGAAACAGCGCTCCATAAGGAGTTCCTGCAAAAAGGTTAGTTTCGAGTGCTGCAAGCGCAGTCACCGCTGTGTCCTTTGGCAACCCATTACTCGCCAAACTCCAGCTTTTGCCGGAGTCCGAAGATCGAAAGATTCCAGAATATGTTCTCGCGAAGAAATTCGTTCCGGCGAAAACAAGTTCAGTGATGGCACTATCCCCTCGAAGGACCGAACCAATAAAATCCCAACTTGTGCCCTCATCAGTGGAGCGAAAAAGACCTCCCTCGGTTCCAGCAAAGAGATCCGTTTCGTTCGTCGCAATCCCCGTGATTCCACCATCAGCTTTTCCGGTACTAAAAAGTGCGGTACTGACATCAGTCCATGTCGTACCATTATCGGTAGAACATCCTACTCCAAAGCCAATAATTGCAAATAGATTCGACCCGCTGACCGCAAAGGCAGGAACATCATTCCCATCCACCTCATTGGCCTGCACCCACTGCGCATGAAGAGGCTGGCGCGGAACGAGCGCCAGCAGGAAGGAAATAATGAGAATCAGCTTTCTCGGGATCATGATACACATCAAAACGAGAATTTATTATATTCGTGCCCACTGCGCGCGCGCATCCCCGGCGGGCGCGGCGGCAAGCCAGGCGAAGAGGGCAAGCGCGAGGAAGCGGTTCGGGTTCATGGTATGCGTGGAACGCGGGAATTTATCGTAATCGTGCCCGCAGGATTGGGTAATAATGCGTGCCTAAATCATTTAGCTCCGTAGGAGCGATATATTTGTAGCCCCCGACGTGAGCCGGGGGTTGCGAAAATCAAATCGAATCAAAGCTCCGTAGGAGCGGTATATTATTCGAAGAGGAGATATATCGCTCCTACGGAGCTAAGAATCGAATGAAAAAACGCTGACCCCGCGCTAACGCACGGGGCTACAAATATGCCGCTCCTACGGAGCTATCTGCCATACGGAACATTCCACGCTCTCTTGCGGTTAAAGGCCCGCGCTTGAAAAGGCGCACAGGGGTTTCCTTTCCTTAAAATTAGCGTAAAGTCTTTGATAATAAAGGCATTAAGGGTAATTTTTCGAAATGTGGGGAAATCAGAATATAGGGAATAAAACGAGGTTAGATGGCCAAACAAGGCGCGATCACGGTCGATGGGATCATAGCAGAAGCGTTGCCGAATGCAACGTTTCGGGTGAAGCTGGAAAACGGCCATGAAATTCTCGCACGGATCTCCGGCAAGATGCGGATGCACTACATCAAAATCTTGCAAGGCGACCGCGTAACCATCGAGCTTTCCCCGTATGACCTCAGCAAGGGGCGGATTACCTATCGGTATAAGTAACGACCCCTCACCCAGCCTCTCCCCTAAAGCGGGAGAGGAGTAAGAAAAAAAGAATTTTATAGAAACACGCACATGAAAGTACAGGCATCGGTAAAAAAACGCTGTGAAAATTGTAAGGTAGTCACCCGAAAGGGCGTCGTGCGTGTGATTTGCAAAACGAATCCAAAGCACAAACAGCGTCAGGGTTAATTTTTCAGTTAAGAATTAAAAATTAAGAATTAAGAGTTAGGGAACGGCTCGAAAAAGCTGAAATTTATTCCCAAAGCACTTAGCACTTTAGCACTTAGCACTTTCTTTAGCACTTTTTAAGAATGGCTCGAATCGCTGGAATCGATCTTCCAAAACACAAACGGTCCGTCATCGGACTGACGTATATCTACGGCATCGGTAAAACGAGCGCTGGGAAAATTCTCGTCGCTGCCGGAATTCCGGAAGATAAAAAAATTGGCGATCTGACCGAGGATGAAGTTACAACCATCCGTGGCGTTATCACCGCAGATTATAAAGTAGAAGGCACGGCACGCAGCGAAATGCAGCTTGCCATCAAGCGTTTGATGGATATTGGCTCCTATCGTGGATTGCGGCATCGCAAGGGGCTTCCGGTTCGCGGTCAACGCACCCGCACGAACGCACGTACCCGCAAAGGCCGTCGTAAGACCGTTGCAGGAAAGAAGAAAGCAACGAAGTAACATAAGTGCTTATGTGCTAAAAGTGCTAAAGTGCTGCTATATTCAGAGCAGCCCAGCGCTTCAAGCACTTTAGCACGTCAGCACCTAATAAATGGCAAAAGCAGCAGCAGGTACAAAAAAGAAGAAGAAGATCCAAGCGGAGTCGCTCGGCGTCGCGCATGTGAAGGCTACGTTCAACAACGTGCTTATCACGCTGACGGACGTTCGCGGCAACACGCTATCGTGGGCCACGGCGGGTAAGATGGGATTCAAAGGATCGCGCAAGAACACGCCGTTCGCCGCGCAGGTCTCGGCAGAGAATGCCGCGAAGGAAGCCTTCGATATGGGCCTGCGTAAAGTAGATGTGCTCATTAAAGGCCCCGGTTCGGGACGCGAAGCAGCAGTACGCGCGCTTCAAACTGCCGGGATCGAAGTGCTGACCATTCGGGACATCACGCCCATGCCGCACAACGGCTGCCGCCCGCCAAAGAAGCGGCGCGTATAGTTTTTATCGTAGTGGCGCGGTTCCCGCGCCTTCCCGCCACAGAGTAGGCGCGGGAACCGCGCCACTACAAATCGGAAATTTTTATAGGCTGTAAACTTCACCCGAACCATGGTGAAGGATGAAGGCCGAGTTAAGGGATAAGACGAAAATTCTTAATTCTTAATTCTTAATTCTTAATTGAAATAATGGCTCGTTATACAGATTCATCGTGCAAGCTTTGCCGCCGTGAAAAGCAAAAGCTTTTTTTGAAGGGCGCAAAGTGTTATTCGGAAAAATGTCCCGTGGAAAAACGGGCGTATCCGCCCGGCCAGCATGGTCAGAACCGGCGTCAGAAGGTCTCCGAATATGGCATTCAGCTTCGTGAGAAGCAGAAAGTTCGCCGTCTTTATGGAATGCTCGAAACGCAGTTCCGTAATACGTTCGAAAAGGCTTCGAAGCTTCGCGGCGTTACCGGCGAAAACCTCGTAAAATTGCTCGAACGCCGATTGGATAATGTGGTCTATCGCCTCAATCTTGCGCCGAGCCGTAAGGCTGCGCGCCAACTCATTTTACATCGTCATATTACTGTGAACGGCGGAATTTTGAACATTCCATCCGCGCTCGTTTCGCCTGGCGATACGATCCAGATCAAGGAAGCGAGCCGCAGGCTTTCCATCGTGCATGAATCGCTTCAGCGCACGCGCGGCGATTCAGCGGTTCCCAACTGGCTTTCGCTCGATAAAGCTAATCTTTCCGGTGTATTCCTTGCAGTACCGGAACGATCGGATATTCCGCTCACCGCGAACGAGCAGCTCATCGTCGAACTGTATTCCAAGTAAGTTTTAAAGTGCTGAAGTGCTAAGTGCTAAAAGTGCTTAGTATGAAGAAGCATAAAATTTTATAGAATCAAAGTTAAGTCGTTGAATGCGTTTTTAGAACAACCAAAAGAAATTTTGAAACTTAGCACTTCAGCACTTAGCACTTCAGCACTTACAATCAAGAGGAGCACGAAAAAGAAATGACCAATCTACACATGCCTGACCGGATCGAACTCGATGGTTCGTCGCGGACGAACACTTTTGGCCGGTTTATCGCCTCGCCACTCGAAGAAGGATATGGAACGACGCTTGGGAACTCCATGCGCCGCGTTCTGCTCGCTTCGATCCCCGGCACGGCGTTTACCAGCGTCCGTTTCGATGGAGTGCTTCACGAATTCTCCACGATCAAGGGCGTCGTCGAAGACGTAGCCGAGATCATTCTGAATTTGAAGGGCGTTCGCCTTCGCGCCGATCAATCGAGCGGCACGCGCGTCATCATCGACGTTAAAGGCCCGAAAGATTTTACCGCCGGCGATCTGCAAGAGCTTTCGCCGGAGATCGAAGTTTTAAACCCGAAGCATCATCTCTTCACGATGTCCACGGGCGCGCGGGTGCAGATGGAACTTCGTGCCGGTCATGGCCGCGGTTATGTTCCTGCCGATGAAAATAAATCCCTCGATGCGCCGCTCGGAACGATCGCGATCGATTCGATCTACACGCCCATCGTCAATGTGCGCTACGTCGTGGAACCCACGCGCGTCGGACAAAAGACCGATTATGAGCGCCTCATTCTTGAAGTGGAAACCGATGGATCGGTTACGCCGGAAGAAGCGGTAACTATTGCCGGGCGTATTTTGCGCGATCACATCAATTTGTTCGTTCGCTTTGGCGGCGAGGAAGAGAAAGAAGAGCGTCGGCCTATCGCCGATAGCGAAACCGAGCGCATCCGCCAGGTTCTGCTTACGCCGGTCGATTCGCTCACGCTTTCGGTGCGCTCGCAGAATTGCCTTCGCGCCGCGAATATCAAGAACATCGCGGAACTCGTTCGCAAGGACGAACGCGATCTCCTGACCTTCCGCAATTTCGGACGCAAATCGCTCGACGAACTCGGAAAGATCGTTGACTCGCTCGGACTCACGTTCGGAATGGACGTCGATCATTACCTCGAAGCACAAACGACAGAAGCATAATTAAGTGCTGAAGTGCTAAGTGCTAAAGTGCTGAGTTTCAAAACTCGAACTTTAACATTTACTACTTAGCACTTCAGCACTTTAGCACTATCAGCACTTACCATGAGACACGGAGTAAAAGGAAGAAAATTAAAGCGCACCGCAAGCCATCGCGCCGCGACACTCGCCGGACTTGCGACCTCGCTCTTGCTGCATAAACGCATCAAGACGACCGAAGCGAAAGCGAAGGAAATGCGGCATTATGTCGAGCCGATCATCACGCGCGCCAAGCGTTCGCTTGCGCTTGAGGGAGCTTCGGCTGCGGCATCGCTCATTCACGCTCGGCGTGAAATCGGGAAGGTTATCAAGGATGATGCTGCGATAAAATCGCTCTTCACCGAGATCGCGCCGCGCTCGAAGGACCGTCCGGGTGGTTACACCCGCGTGGTGAAGCTGGGATACCGTCACGGCGATAACGCCGAAATGGCTATCATCGAGCTTGTCGATTGGAGCGAAGCCGAAACGCCGACCGCTGCGCCAGCAGCCCAAGCCGCCAAGCCGCGCCCGACGCGCAACAAAGCGAAAACTGCCGAAGCGAAACTCGCTGAAGCAGAAGCCTCCGAGGAAGGACCGAAAAAGCCACGCGCTACGCGTAAGAAAAAAGCGGAAGCAGCCTAATTGGACTGCTCTGAATTTAAAAGCCCCGGTCAAATTGACTGGGGCTTTTTTATTTCGATTATCTGCTAATTTCTACCTTCGTCGATTGATTACCCATTCTCAAAAAGTAAATTCCCGGTTCCAAGCGCGAGACATCCAGCGTAGCGCCACTGCCATCGTCGTTCGCAGTTATGCGCTCCCGGCCCATAATGTCGAAGAGATGGATGGTTCCCGTCTGGCCGCCAAGAATTTGTAATTCGTCCATCGCGGGATTTGGGAAGACTGTTATTTCATCGCTTGAAGTTGGGCCATCATTTACAGCATCGGTAGGATAAACATAATACTCGAAGCTCCAAACGAGATAATGACCGTCCGTCGAATGAAAGATAAGGTAATGATGGTGAATACCCAGGGTGTCAATCACTTTAGGGGTAAACTCATAATTGATGATCAGCGAATCATAGCCATGCATTATAAATGGTAGAGTTGGCAATGAATCAAAGGAAAATTCAGAGAAATCTCCCACTTCATAAATCGAGTCGATAATTGCACCCCCGCAGGAGTTGAGAGTTACTGGCTCATTGAATTCGCCGCCGTTTTCACTCGGAGCAGATCCAACAAAATATGGTCCCGAAATTAGATCCGAGGCTGTCATCTGGTCGTGCATGGTATCGGTTGCATCGACATCATTGCCTCCGCCAAAACTATTTCCGCCATTTGTGTAAGCAGTCGTGATGACCAAGCCATACATCGCTATATCGGGAGCGCTTCGTGCGTGAAAGATGATCGCCGCAGTTGCCGTAAATTTTCCATTATAATATGCCGTCAGATGAATAGTATCGTCACCCACACGGGTGGGAGCAAAAGCGCCAGTACCGCCGCTCATCACTCCCAGCTGGAATTGCGTTCGATCGGTGTCAAGGTATTTGAAAACCGAAGTGTCACCAGAAGGGACTACCGAGTCAACCGTAAGCGGAACGCTCTGAATTAAATTTACCATTGCGAACTGCACAGCAACGTAACCCTGTGGCTGCCCATCGCAAACATACACGATTTGGCCCGTATCGTCATAAGAGGTAATATATAGCTGGCCAGGTTGTTGAGCTTTGGCGATGGTTGTGGCAGAAAAAAGAATAAGGAAAATACTGAGTCGTTTCATAATGTTTATTCTCACGAGTTAGGCAATGATGTTTTATTTGATCTCAATACGTTTGGTTACGCGTTCTCCGTTAAAGTCAAAAACACAATAGTAATTACCGTGTTGCGCGTCAGAGAGGCCAATCGTTACGTTGCCATCACCACTCGAAACGACGCTGCGTGAAGAGCTCATGGTTTTGCCGAGCATATCGACAAGTGTGAGAGTCATCACACCCACATTCGGCGTTGAATAATCGAAACGAATAGAGGACGTTGCAGGATTTGGGTAACAGTCCGTGACTGTGAAGGGCTCGGTCACAGAAGCGCTACCCACGCCACTCGTTCCGCAGCTTATGGTTGATGTGAAGGGTTTGACGCAGGAACTGCCATCCTCCACGCAGCCCCCAGCGTTGGTATTTTGACAATAGTCTAACTTCACTGTGTAGTGGATCGGGGCTGAAGTATTAAAACCGCAAAGTACAAATACTAGTGGCGTTCCCTGGGCGTTAATAGCGCCACTACAGCCTGTTCCGGGTTCCCCATTGTATGTAAAGGTAGCATATTCATCATCATCATTATCATTTGAGTGTCCGAGAGCCGGGGCATAGGTCCATCCGGGCGGGAGGCTGTAGCAACAAGGTATTTCGGAAATTCCGCTATCGAAATCAACCTCGACCTGGCATATAAATTCGTTCGGTTGTTGTGGACAGTTATCCCAAATAGAGATGGCGCCGCAGCAACACTCAGGGGGGGCATCTTGTGGGGTTTCAGTTTTACTTTTGGTACCATGGGAGCAGGGGTCGGTGACTTCAACGATGGTAGCTTCAAGGCCAAGGCAACATATCGATCCCTCCTCCTCCAATGAATCATCCGAGTTACCGATCGAGAGCAACTTAGAATTAGTGGAATCTCCTGAGAAATGAAAAGTAATCTCGGGAGCCTTTTGCCGCATACTTTGCGCCTGGGAACCTGAAGAATAAGCGAAGCAGAAAAGCAACACAAAAGCGAATAAGCTACTTAAGCCGTGAGCCGTGAGCCGTGAGCCGTGAGCCGTGAGCCGTGAGCCGTGAGCCGTGAGCCGTGAGCCGTGAGCCGTGAGCCGTGAGCCGTGAGCCGTGAGCCGGGGGCGTGAGGTACGAAGATGTGGTGTTGTTAGGTTTCATGGTGCGATAAATTAAGTGAAATCAATGCGTTAACAGTTACAAAAGACACGGGCGTGGGAAGGTTGCTGGCAATCAAGCGTCCGTTGACACTACAAATATAATCAATTAATTTTCATGAAGCACGAAATGTTGCATTAAGAAAAGCATGAGCAGGGAAACCCTCTCGCCCTTCCACCGCTTTACGTGAGTTATGAAAACCACCGTCTTTCTACTTTGTCTTTCTTTTCTGGCTTTTCGGGCATCCTACGCGCAGACGGACAGCGCGAAAGGCGCGCACCGAGTGCTTGTCATTGAGATTGCGAATGAAGTGGATGCTGGCATGGCGTCCTACGTCGAACGCGCCGTTGCTGAAGCAGAAAAAGATCACGCGGTTATCCTGCTGCACGTCAATACGCTCGGCGGCGCACTGGATGCTGCGATAAAGATCCGGGATGCGATACTGAATGCGAAAGTTCCACTCACCATTGCCTTCGTCGATAAGCGCGCGATCTCTGCCGGTTCCCTGATTTCGCTTGCGGCAAAGAAGATCGTGATGTCCAGCGGTTCCACGATGGGCGCGGCTACGCCGATCTACGCAACGGGCGAGAAAGCCTCCGAAAAAGTAAATTCCTACATGCGGGCGGAAATGAAATCGACCGCCGAGACGAATCACCGCGATCCCCGCTTCGCCGTAGCGATGGTCGATGAAACCAACGGCCTCGATTCCAGCACGGGAATCATACTTCCGCCCGGCAAACTGCTCACACTCACAACCGACGATGCCCTCAAAATAAAATACGCGGACACGACTGCAGAAACCATCGATGCCGCGCTTGCGGCAGTTGGCATTCAGCCGACGGATATTATCAACACCGAGGAAAGCTTTGGCGATAAACTGATTCGCTTCCTGACATCCGCGATTGTGAGTTCCCTGCTCATCATGATCGGCATGGCGGGCGCTTTTTATACGATCAAGACGGGGCATTTCGGCGCAATTACTATTGCTGCCGTTGCCGCATTCGCGCTGTTCTTCGGCGGACAATATATCACGAGCATTGCGCCGCTTATTGCTATCGTTCTGTTCTTGGTCGGCATTACGCTGCTGCTGATCGAAGTATCGCCGGTTCCCACGTTCGGATTGGCCGGAGTGCTCGGAATTATCGGCGTGGTTGCGGGCTTATTCCTCGCGCTGGCCGGCAATTTGGAAACGCTCACCCCTCAACGCATGACACAAACTTTTGTAACGCTTGCTATTTCGCTTTCGGGCGTGATCGTGCTTGGGTTCCTCATCGTAAAATATGGGCCGAAAGCAACGTGGCTGCAAAAATTCCGCAATCTTGCAACAACAGCAGATACGGCATTCTACGCTACGGAAGGAACGCTGCTCGTTGGTAAGCAAGGGATTACGCAAACGATGCTGCGCCCGGCGGGAATCGTTCTTCTCGATAACCGCAAGATCGACGCTGTAACGGGGGGGGAATTTATCGCGCCGGGAACCACGGTATCCGTCATTCAAATGCGCGGCAGCCGCGCTGTTGTGCAAGCGGTTGAAGAAGAGATCGTTACCCAGCATGATGAGCACACGCCCGAACATGGAGATTCGTTTGGAGGAAGGCTGCCGAAGAATGTTTAAGCGCAACTCGCTTTTGTGGCCTATTGTTGGGCTGGCGGTTATTCTCTGCATTGTATTTTATCCGTACATCTTCGGCGGGAAGATTTTGCTTCCCACCGATATGTACGATACAATGACCTCGCCATCGAACACGCAATACAGCCCGCCACAAGCGCAGAACCATTACTTTTACGATGGGATCGTACAAACGTACCCGTATAAAATAGCAACGCAGGAAGCGCTTCGGAACGGACATCTTGCCTATTGGAACCCGCACATTTTATGCGGCTATCCACAGTATGCGGAAACAATGGGCAACAATTTCGATCCATTCAATGTGCTTTTGTTATGGACCAGCGTAAACACTTCTATTCTTGTCGAGACCGTACTGGAACTCTTTATTGCAGGATTAGGAATGCTCTTTTTGCTGCGTTTTTTCGGAGTTTCACCGTTTGTCAATCTTATCTTCTCCAGCGCGTATATGTTGAACAGCTTGTTCATTGCAAGCGCGATACACCGTTGGACCGTCGCATCGTTTTGCTGGGTTCCATTTGTCATACTGATGCTCGTTCGGTATCTTCATAGTACAAAAAAAGAGCATCTATTATTTGCAGCATTTTTTCTCGCGTTGGTGTTTTTGGGTGGCAATTTTCAGAGTTCGTTTTTTGCATCCTGCTTGGTAGGAGGCGTTGTGTTTTTGTTCCCATCCGGTTCTTTGAATTGGTATAAGCGTATCAGCGGACTTATCGTCGTGGGCGGTGCAGCGTTTCTTCTTTCAGCACCCATGTGGTTGCCAACGCTCGAGTTGTTTTGGAGAACGCTATCGAATGGCAGCTTAAATTCATCGAGCATTTATTCAAAATATTCTATCCTTCAACGGATCCTTTCGCTGCCGATGCTGGTCATGTTTTACATCCCATCCTTTTTAGGCAGTCCTGAAGTTTTCAGTTTGAAGAAAGTCGCCGGAGTGGATGTCGATGATTTCAATGGGGCCATCGCATTTGTGCCCGCATTATTCGCATGTTGGGGATGTATCCTGTTTTGGAAACGCAAGGAAATCCGTCCCTTCATTGTCATGGCTGCGCTTGCAATTTTACTTCCCATTCTGACGCCACTCTATTCCATTCTCTACCACCGAGTTTTTATCATCGCAACCTTTTGCTTTTGCGTGATCGGAGCCGTGATGTTGCAATCGTTCGTGGATCGAACGATGGATCGCCATCGCATTGCAAAACTTGTTGGAAGAAGTACGGCGGCATTCGGGATCTTTGTTCTCGGCGTCATCGCCCTTTGCGGATCTATGACACTTCATCGAACAGCGTTGACCAAAAGCCTTACTGCATCACTGAAAGCAACCATGCTGAAAACCGCTTTTGGCGCCGGTAATGAAGCCTGGATGTTCGCTCGCGTCGGCAAAACATTCGACTATTTCTCGTTCACGTCAATAGAACTTTGGCTCCCCATCCTCTTTGCCGTTACTGCATTATGGGCATTGGCTCGTTATAGCAACGCTAAGCTGGATAGACGAACGCTCCTCACGATTACAGGAACCTTAACCATAGCGCAGCTTATACTTTTTGCAAAGTTGTGGTTCCCTTCGGTCGATCCGGTAACTTTTCCGATCTATCCTACGAATCCTATTATTACATTTCTCCAGTCCCAGCCGCAAGGGGATCGATTTGTAACGTGGCGAGACTCTACAAAAGACGCATTTATTTTGCCGGAGAATGGCGCGAACATCTATCACATCAACGACTTCAATGGCTATGAGAGCTTGACTGCTCCATCGATGAGCGTGTTATATCGGCGTCACATTCGGCCTGATTCGCTCGATCTCCGGCTGCTCGGGCTTGCTGGCGTAAAGTGGGTCGTCGCGCGAAGCTATTTACCGTCATCTCCGAATGCACATCCTGTTTTTTCTGGGAACGGATTAACCGTCTATGAAAATCATCTTGCCAAACCACGCGCATATTTTGCAAAGGGTGCGGAAATTCTCCATTCCGACACAGCTATTACTACCATGCTGCTCTCTAAAGATTTCGATGGTTCGGTCGCGCTCTTTCCATATAATGATGCGCCCAAAGACCTCAATGAATCCTACGTAACAACAGGTGAGATTCATACCCGCGATATTAGCAATGAAGAAGTTACTCTCCAAACTAAAACTGCTTCCAAAGCATTGCTCATTCTGACGGATACCTATTATCCGGGATGGAAGTGTTATGTGAATGGCGCTGAACGCCCGGTGTATCGTGTGAATAATTATATGCGGGGCGTTTTTTTAGATGCCGGAACGTCCACGGTCGATTTTCGATTTGAACCGATGCTGTTCACCGCCGGGGTCGCCACGAGTGGTGTAACAGCGCTTATCTTGCTTGGCATGCTGTTCTTTTTGAAATTCAGAACTCACGCTGAGCATTGATACTGTTTTAATGAACACCCTTATTGGTTTTAATGGAAGTACTATCAGTTATAATTCCCGTTTATGACGAAGAGCGAACGGTCGCTCATTTGGTCAATGAGGTGCTGGCAGTAGATCTGTCGGCGCTCGGAATGAACATGGAGATCATCATCGTTAACGACGCATCCCGGGATAATACCCTTACTGCGCTTGCACCGTTTCGAGGCCGTCCGGATATACAGATCCTGAGCCATGAAAAAAATCAAGGAAAAGGAGCGGCGCTGCACACCGGTTTCGCTGCGGCGAAGGGAAGTATTTGCATTGTACAGGACGCCGATCTTGAATACGATCCGCGCGAGTATGTGAAAATACTCACCCCGATCGTGGAGGGTAAAGCAGATGTCGTGTTCGGATCGAGGTTTGCCGGCGGGGAACCCCATCGAGTGCTCTATTTTTGGCATTACGTCGGCAACAAGTTGCTGACGCTCCTTTCCAATATGCTCAGCGATCTCAATCTCACCGATATTGAGACCTGCTATAAAGCATTCCGAATCGAGGTGCTCCACCGGATCGCCATTCAAGAAAAGCGATTCGGCTTCGAGCCGGAATTGACCGCAAAGGTCGCCAGACTGGTTCGTAAGGAAAATATTAAGGTCTATGAAGTCGGAATTTCTTACAACGGACGCGCCTATAGCGAAGGCAAAAAAATTGGATGGAAAGACGGATTTAGCGCGCTGCGCTGTATCGTGAAATATAACTTATTCTCGCACTAAATGTGCCCGCTGAACCTACTTTCCTGCGATTCTAAGAGCGAGCGAATCCGAAACATTCACGCTTTGTTAGCGTTCGTTGGATGATCGCTCATCCACGGATGATCGCTCATCCACGGATGATCGCTCATCCACGTATAATTAGTCGGCTTTATCCTATGGAACCACCCCGCCCATCACAACCCGTATTGAAGATCTCCCCTTTGGCACCGCGTTCGTCGCCGGTTCCCGTTGGCCGCGCGGGTAAAAAACCAGCTGCCGGGAACCGGAAGTGGGTTAAGATCACTGCGGTCGTTATTCTTCTGCTGATCGCTTTTTTTGCGATCCGCGCACTTACCTCCGGAAGTTCCGAGGCCATGCTCACGGCTACGGCAAAGCGTGGACGATTCGATGTGGTTGTCGTAGAAACTGGCGAACTTCAAGCAGAACATTCCCGCTCCGTTTCTGCGCCGATGATGGCTTCCGGACGCATGCAGCTTCTGATCCAGTATCTCGCTCCTGAGGGAACTCGTGTCGATTCCGGCGCAATGCTGATCTCTTTCGATGCCGCCGATCAGATGAAGACTATTTCCGATAAGGAAAACGATCTCAAATCTGCCGAGGCCGATCTCGATAAATTAAAAGCACAGCAAAAATCCGATAAAGAAGACGCGGAAATGGCGAACGAGAATGCCAAACTTGGTTACGAACTCGCCAAACTTTCGGACACCAATATGAAGTTTGAATCGGAAGCGTCGCAGCGGGAATCTAAACTCAATCTGAAAAAAGCGGAACTTGCTTACACACAAGCGAAAGATAATTTAAAGGGTAAATCGCTCGTGCGCAAGAGCGATCTTGCGACATTGAATTTGAAGATCGCGCAGATACAGTCCACGCTCGATCAGGCAAAATCCGATCTGGCAAAACTGACCGTTCGCGCGCCGGCAGCGGGGCTCATCGTATATCAACATAACTGGAACACAGGCAAAAAATTCACGCGCGGCGATCAACCCTGGGCAGGACAATCCGTGATGATCCTTCCCGATCTCTCACAGATGCAAGCCGTGCTGGAAGTCAATGAAGTCGATATCAGCAAAGTAAAACCCGACCAAGTTGCCGAAGTGCGGCTCGATGCGTTCCCAGACCGAAAGTTCACCGGCAAAATAATGAATGTGGCCTCCATCGGGAACCCGAAAGAGACGAACCCGAGCGTGAAGGTTTTCGAAGTATTGGTCGATCTCGATCAGGCGGACTCCATTCTTCGACCCGGCATGACGGTTTCGGCGCGCATTCAGGTCAGCACCATCGAGAACGTTGTTTCGGTTCCCATCGAAGCAATCTTCGACGATGGCGGCAAGCCCGTCGTGTATGCAGAACATGGTTCCTCGTTCGATAAGCGCGCGGTAACGCTCGGCGAAAAGAACGATAATTTTATCATTGTAACCAAAGGGCTGAAAGAAGGAGAAAAAGTGAGCCTGACCGATCCAAATAAGAGTGCGGAACCGGATGATAAATCAAAAAAGGATGCTGCGCAGGGTAAAGCCTTGTAAGGGTAAAGGGTAGCAGGTAAAGGGTAAAGTAATATGCAAAATACTACGAGGTAATTAATGGCTGAACCACTCAAAAGTTACCGGGAACTTGAAGTCTGGAAGCGAAGCAGGGCGCTTGTAAAAAATATTTACAAGCTCTCGGCACGGCTTCCGAAAGATGAGAAATTTGGTTTGACCTCTCCAATGAGATCGGCAGTAATCTCTATTCCGGGAAATATGGCTGAAGGCTATGGTCGAATTCATGCTGGTGATTACATCCATCATCTTTCGATGGCGAGGGGATCACTTTACGAATTGGAAACCTATCTTATTCTTATCGTCGATCTCGAATTCTTTTCGAAACCGGAAATTACGCCTCTTTGGAAAGAAGTCGATGAAATCAATCGGATGTTAAGCAAGCTAATATTAGTTCTAAAAAGCAAAAGGAAATGACACTCCAGATTATTTTTTACTTCCCAACTTTACCCTTTACCCCTTACCCTCTACCCTAACGAAGTGCTAAGCCTATCCGAAATCTTCTCCATGAGCATCCAGAGTGTGCTGGCGCATAAAGTGCGGTCGGTGCTGACGGTGCTTGGCGTGGTCTTCGGCGTTGGCGCGGTCGTTGCGATGCTTTCTATCGGCGAAGGCGCACGACGCGAGACGATGGATCAAATTTCGATCATGGGTTTGCATAATATCATCGTTCATGCCGTGGTTCCCGATGCGCAGCCGACGCAAAGCAACGACAAGCCAAAAGTTACCAACTCCGAAGGGCTTACTGCGAAGGACGCCGACGCGATCGCTGCCGAATGTCCTTTTGCCGATGCCGTGGAAGCAACGGCCGAGCATAAGGAGCTTGCGATCTATGGCGGCGAACATGCTGACGTAACCGTGATCGGGGTTACACCGAGCTACATGATCATCTATCCTGCCCCGGTTGCCAATGGCCGGTTTATTACTGGAAATGATCTTACAGAAATCGCAAATAATTGCGTGATCGGCGATCAGGCGAGACGCAAATTGTTTGGATTTAAACCAGCGCTCGGCGAGCATGTTAAATTGGGCGACGAATGGTTCACAGTGATCGGTGTCATGTCCGACAGAGGACACGCCGCAAAATTTTCTGGGCCGGCATCGCGCGATCAAAATCTTGACGTTTATGTGCCAGTCACCACATCACAAGTGAAATTTGGGATCGAAAAAGATCTGGTCAAGACAAATGTCGCGTACAGCGGTGGAACCTATTCTGCCAATCAAAGCAAAGTGCAGCCGGAGATCGACGAGATCACCATCAAACTAAAACCCGATGCCGACGCCGGCGAAGCCGCTTCGATCATCAGCCGCATCCTCACACGCCGACATAATAAAGCGGAGGATTTTTCGGTAACCGTTCCGGAGGAACTTTTGCGGCAATCACAAGCGACCGAGCGTATCTTCAATGTAGTCATGCTCGCCATCGCAAGTATTTCACTCATGGTTGGCGGAATCGGCATTATGAATATCATGCTTGCAAGCGTGCTCGAACGCACGCATGAGATCGGCATTCGCCGCGCGCTCGGCGCAACGGCCAGAACCGTCACCTCGCAATTTTTGAGCGAAGCCGTTATTCTTTCCATGTCCGGCGGGCTGATGGGCCTTGCCTTAGGCTACGCGATGACGCAAGCAATTTCTACGTATGCTGCTTGGCGCACTGTTGTCACACCGCTTTCGATGCTGCTTGCTTTTGGCGTAAGCGTTGCAACGGGCGTCGTATTCGGTTATTATCCGGCACGTCAGGCCGCAAGAAAAGATCCCATCGAGGCGTTGCGATATGAATAGTTTCAAGGGTAAAGGACAAAGCTTTCGGGGTAGAGGGCAAAGGGTAAAGGGTAAAATGCACTTTACCCTTTACCCCTTATCCTTTGCCCTATTCCTCACTGCAACACTCGCGTTAGTTCCCATCAGCTACGCGCAGCGAACGATCTCACTGGAGGAATGCCTTCAGACCGCGCATAAGCAATCGCCCGCGCTCTTCGAAGCACAACGCAAATATGAAATTGCACGAGAAAATGCCGAAGCAAGCGCGCTCTCGCTTCGCACAAAAGTGGATTTGGTACTGAACGCGCCCTATTACACCAATAGCACCACTCCTCTATTCAATACCTCGACCGGCCTGTACCAATTGTTTACGCAGCGCACCACGCAATTTGGAATCGGTGGATTTGGTGGAACCGGACTTACTGTCACACAACCGATCGAATGGACAGGAGGCACGCTCTCCATTACCGGGAACGTTTATCACCAAACGCAAATCCTTCCCGGCGCTCCGACCATCACAAATTATCAGGGAGGAGCTACGTTCTCGCTCAATCAGCCGATCTTCGAGGCGAACACGATGGCGATCACCTCGCACGAATCCGATATGGCGCTTAACGATGCGCGCGCTCAATATGCCACACAGTGGGCGTCTCTCAATTATAACATCAAGAACCTTTTCTATGGATTGTATCAAGCTGAAGAACAACTCCAAATTCAGCAGGATGAAGTGACAGCGAGCCAATCTAATTTCGATATTGCCGATAATAAATTCAAGGCCGGCTTGATAGCCGAAGTAGATAAGTTACAACTCGAAGCGGATCTTGCGTCGGCACAAACGGATCTCTTCAATAACGAGCGGCTGTGCGCCGCAGCGCAGCGCGATCTTGAAATCGCGCTCGGACTTCCGTTCAGCGATTCGCTTTCTGCGCGGCTCGATACGCTTCCGGATGTCAATGTCTCTATTGATCGAGAACGCGCAATTCGTTCCGCGCTTGACAATCGCGAGGATATGCTCGCCGCGCGCCAGTCCATCACGATTAGCGAGGACAATCTTGCCATAACCGGAAACAAACGCACGATCAATGCATCGCTGATCGGCTCGTTCGGCCCCACCATACAGCAGAATGCCTTTATGCTTTCGCAGATCGGCGAAAACCCGTCTATCGGCAACGCGCTTACGCTGTTGGTAACGATTCCCATTTTCGACTGGGGCGAACATGCCGCCGAGATGGATGCCGCGCAAAGCTCGATCGATCTCAGCCAAACTTCGCTTTCGCTTAAAGAGCAGCAAGTCCGGCAGGAAGTATTGAGCGCGATCGATCAGATCGAAGCTGCAAAAAAGCAAGTGGAAGTAGCGAAGAAATCTGTAACCGTGGCAGAAAAAGCGTATGAACTTTCGCGGGATCGGTTCGATGTTGGGAAGATTACTTCGCCCGATCTGACGCTTGCACAAGCACGGGTCACACGCGCGCGCATCTCCGCACTTTCAGCCGAAGTAGCCGAGCACCTCGCGCTCGCCGACCTCACGCAAAAAACGCTATTCGATTACGAAACAGGGAAATTGGTGGTGCCGGAAGAATGATTGTCTGAACCTGTATCCCCGCATTCGCGGGGATGACAAGTGTAGGGATCAGGGCGCGAAGCGCAAAAAAACGCCACATCCTGTCATTCCCGCGAATGCGGGAATCCATGTTAAGGAACCAAACCCTCATCTCATCAATCGGAATAATCTCTTAAAATCAAGGTTCAGACAAGAAATCGTTCTTCCCACAACGTCAAATTCAGCAATGACCATAAAAGCTGCCCATTATTCCTCGCGCCGGATTGGTGCTCGTTAACAAGGCTTCGAATATAACTTAAATTGGCATGCGTTTTTAACAGATTGCTTTGGAAAAGATGATCTTCGAGGAATTGTTTGAGATCGGTTTTCAGCCATTCGTTCACTGGCGCGGCGAAACCCATTTTCTTTCTGTAGATATGCTCGTTGGGAAGAATTCCTTCGGACGCTTTTTTCAAAATATATTTTGGTATATCGTTTGGGCCAAGCTTTATACGTCTCGGAAGTCGAAATGCAAATTCTACAATGCGATGATCTAAGAACGGCACGCGCGCTTCGATGCTTGTTGCCATGCCGATCTTATCCACGCGCATAAGAAGCAGTTCTGGCAAACGCTGGCGGAATTCCAAGTACATCATTCGGCGCATGTATTCTGTGCCGGGATATGCGCGTAGAACTTCTTCATGCCACGTTTCAGCGGAATGCACGGAAGATGCTTGCTGCGAATAGTTCTTTAGGAGTGAGCGCTTATGTTCTTCGGTAAACGCCATTGCACCGCCCCAGAATAGTTCTTCGCCTTGCAAAAATCTTCGCATGTATTCACGAATGAGCGGGTTTTTCACAAGCGGACTTCCACCAAGATACGCCGCGCGCCGCGCTACCTTTGGCGTTACTCCTAATGGCTTCCACCATTTTTCATACAGTTTAATATCGCGGACCTGCTGTTTGTAGCCACCGAATTCTTCGTCTGATCCCTCCCCCACTTGCACCACGATAGTTCCTGAATCCCGCGCGAGCTTGCTCACAAAATACAGCGGAATACAAACGGGGTCGCCGTTCGGCTCGTCTTCATGCCACGCAAGATTTGATAGAACGGCTTCTGCATCGTGGGAATCTATCAGAATTTCGTGATGATCGGTGCCGAATTTCTTCGCGATCGAGCGAGCGTATTGCATCTCGTTATATTGTTCGAGATCTTTGAAGCCAACAGAGAATGTCTGCACCGGGCGCGACATTAGTTCCGCCATCAGCGCAACGTTCAGGCTCGAATCTATTCCGCCGGAAAGAAACACACCGAACGGCACATCCGACATCATCCGATCAGAAATGGATTGCCGAAGCAGTCGCCGTATTTCTTCGATGGCTTCATCCTCTTGAATGTTTTCCAGCGGCGCTCCGGCATTTAGCAGCGACCACCACTGTCGTTTCATAATGTTCCCATTCGCATCGACTTTGATCGAATGTCCTGCTTCCAGCTTAAAAATTCCCTCGAACATGGTTTCCGGGGCGGGCGGCATCATGATGGAAAGATAGTGCGGGAGTGCGTCCTCATTCAATCGAGCGGAAAGCGACGGGTGTTGGAGCAGAACTTTTATTTCACTCGCGAAAATAAAGCGTCCGTTCGGAGTGGCATAGTAGAGCGGTTTAATTCCCACACGGTCGCGCGCGCAGAACAGCTCTTTTTTATCATTATCCCAGATCGCAATGGCGAACATGCCAAAGAATTTCTCGAGACACGCTTCGCCCCACTCCTGATAAGCATAGAGGATGGTTTCCGTATCCGATTGGGATTTATATTTGTAACCCTTCGCTTCTAATTCTGCGCGAATGGAGCGATGGTTGTAAATTTCGCCATTGAAGACAAGTGCAAATCGTCCGTCCGGCGAGATCATCGGCTGATGGCCGGCTGGCGTGAGATCGATGATGGCAAGTCGGCGAAACGTCAGCCCGCAAGCGCCGGATGGCGCAATGTAATAGCCGGCATCGTCCGGCCCGCGATGAATCATCGCGTCCGACATGCGCGTGAGCAGCTCCGGAGTTATTTCCGGTCTTGAGGTAAAGCCATAATCGAATACGCCGCCAATGCCGCACATAAGGAGCATAGTACGAATCTTAAAGCACTATGATTCGCTTTTTTTTTCCAAGTCATTGCGAGGAGGGACTTCGTAGCGGAGCGAAGAACTCCCGACGAAGCAATCCCTCGACGGAGTAACAAACTGCATGAGATTGCTTCGTCGAGATGCAATCGGCTGTCGCCGTTTGCATCTCTCCTCGCAATGACGCGTAATAAAAATGAACTTTCTTTTCAAGTAGAGTGCTATCTAAAACTATGAAACGACGAGTCTTTAGCGGCATCCAACCTTCGGAGATGATCCACATCGGTAACTATATCGGTGCGGTGAAGCGGTGGGTCGAGTTGCAGAATGATCCCGAAAAGGATAATATCTTCTGCATCGTCGATCTGCACGCGCTCACCGTCGTGCAGGATCCCGCTGCGCTGCGTGAGCGGACGCTGGAACTCATGGCGCTTTTTCTCGCCGTGGGTCTCGACCCCGATAAGAGCATTCTTTTCGTGCAAAGCCATGTCACCGTACATGCCGAGGGCGCGTGGCTGCTCAACTGCATTACGCCGGAATCCTGGCTGAAAAAGATGACGCAGTACAAGGATAAATCCGCGAAACAGGAAATAGTTCTCACCGGCCTCTTCGATTATCCCGTGCTGATGGCTGCGGATATTCTCTTTTACGATACGCACGACGTTCCTGTTGGCGAGGATCAGAAGCAGCATGTGGAACTCGCGCGTAATATCGCGGAACGATTCAATCATCTGTATGGCGACACATTTATCGTTCCCGAACCGGTGATCGCGAAATCCGGCGCGCGCATTATGGGGTTGGACGACCCCACTGCAAAGATGTCGAAAAGCTCGGCGCATATAAAAGGACATGCCATTCGGTTGCTCGACGATCCTAAAGACATCGAGCGAGCCATTATTCGCTCCAAAACAGATTCAGGTTCCGAGATAAAGTTCTCGAAAGATATAGAAAAAGCCGGCGTCAATAATCTGCTTACGATCTACCAGGCGCTGACGGGTAAATCGCAGGAAGCCGCAGAACAGGATTTTGCAAATGCGCGCGGCTATGGCGATCTGAAAAAAGCGGTCGCGGAAGTGGCGATCTCTGTGACGGAACCAATTCGCGCGCGCCACCGAGAGATCATCTCCGATCGCGTGGAACTTGAACGCCTGATGAAACTTGGGAGCGAAAAAGCCCGCGCTATTTCGGAACCGAGGCTCACCGATGTGAAGCGGAAGATGGGGTTGATCGTGTAGTGTAAAATTTCCGCGAAATTTTCGTCTCGAAGGGACTTGAAGAAAGTAGCCGGGGACGTAAGTCCGGGTAGCCGTTGAATTAATTCCCACGAAATCCCCGTCCCGAAGGGACTTGAAGGAAATAGCCGGGGACGCACGTCCCCGGCTATTTCCTTCAAGTCCCTTCGGGACGGGGAACAAAATCGGGACGAACGCTACCCCACATGCTTCTCTAAGAACGATTCCATCGCTTCATAGACTTCGAAGCGGTTCTCTTCGTTGCGGAAGCCGTGGCCTTCGTTCTCCTTTACGAGATAGGGCACATCGATGCCGCGCTTGCGCAGCGCTTCGACGATCTGGTTCGATTCCTCGATGTTCACGCGCGGATCTTTCGCGCCTTGTATCACGAAGAGTGGCGCGCGAATGTTATCCACATGGAATACCGGGCTTGCAGAGGCAAGCAACTCTTTATCCGTCTCCGGGTTCCCAACCATTTCGTACATGGATTCCAAGAAGGGCGTCCAATACGGCGGGATCGTTTTCATGAAGGTGAAGAGATTCGATACGCCGACGTAATCGATGCCGCAGGCATAGAGTTCCGGCGAGAACGTGAGTCCGGCAAGGGTGCAATATCCGCCATAGCTGCCGCCATAGATTGCAACGCGCTTGGGGTCGGCAATGCCTTCTTTGATGAGCCATTGCACACCATCGCTGACGTCATCCTGCATTTTCTTTCCCCATTGCTTGAAGGATGATTCCCAGAATTTGCTCCCATATCCCGTCGAGCCGCGATAGTTCACTTGCAGAACGGCATAACCTCTGCTCGCTAGGAACTGCACTTCAGGATTATACCGCCATTCATCGCGTACCCACGGCCCGCCATGCGGATTGACGACAATGGGAAGGTTTTTCGCTTCTTTCCCAAGCGGAAGCGTGAGATAGCCGTTGATCGTCAGTCCATCGCGGGTGGTGTACGTGATGGGCTTCATCGGTGCAAGTTTCCACAGGAAGCCACGGAGCTACATCGGCAAGTTTATCGAGTGTATCCGCAGTGAGATCATAGAGATAGAACGCGCCCATCGAACGATCGCTGGATGTTTTAACGATAAAGACTTGCTCATCTTTCGTGTGATCGATCAATGGAAATTTCGTATCCGGGAAGTTTTGCGGAAAGCTGTGCGTAGAGCGTTTTGGTCGTCGCGTCTAAAAATTCCCGTTGCAGTTTCCACGTCGTGTAACTGACGGTGGTAAGCACACTTCGTTTTCTCGAAAAATCGAGACCGGCAACATCTACTTCGGGATGTTCGTAAATCACTTCCAGTTCCCTGATCGTTGGCGACATCGTACTTGACGATCGCCGATACGATCGCGGCCCACATTGCTTACAGCGTAGATCGCGGCTATTATCGAATGTGAAGAACAGCGGCACAAGCGATTCCTTAAAATTGGTCGTGATAACGTCACGAAAATCTTCGCCTTCT
>CAWCCK010000021.1:0-27039 GCA_963794025.1 Ignavibacteriota bacterium | reverse complement strand
ATCCTTTTCTGGCTTCGGCATAAGCTCCGGAGCGCAGTTCGAGATTCGCAAGTTCGTAACTACCTTCAAACCCGCTCGAACTCTCTTTAGAATCCGGGTTTTGCAGCAATACTTTTAGCGCATCTAAGCCACTGGCGGCGTATCGTTTCATGAGCGACCAATCGCCGGATTTATCTGCAATATCGGCAATGAACGATGCGAAAGAATAATCTAAAGGAATAGCGGTGATCGGAATACGCGCATCCATACTATCGAGCGCGCGGCAAGCTTTGGCCATATTGGAATGTGTAACATCCCAGTTTGCAAGACGAATAAATTCGTAGCGGTAGCTGAGCGAGTATTCGTCATCCATCCCGCTTCGGTTCGATTCAGGGTCAGCATAGGAATGAAGAATCATTCCCCTATCCGGCGTGGAATACGGATGCGAAGGCGAGTGAAATACCGCCTCCGCGAAACGTACTGGTTGAATACTACCGCCCAATCCCGATTGATCGGCTGGCTGTTCGAACGGCGTTACGCGAGCGGTCATGCCTTCATAGATGAGATATTTGTTCAGACCCGCGCGAGCATCTTCGGGAACCGTTACCGAATAACAAATTGGTCGGGTCGTGATATTATTTTTGATAATATCGAGCACCACCTGATCGCTCGGTAATACAAACTTCGGCGTCCAATTAAAAACGGTCGCCAGAGCAGTGGAATCTCCCGAGATCCATCGCGCGGTCTCCGCAGGAATGGGAATGTTTACCGGCTCCGGCGTCCAATTAAGCTGCTTGTACGCATCGTCATCCGAAAGCTTCAGTATTTGGTCGGTGAAATTCGTAAGCGTGATAGCCTTCGCCCCCCAATCATTATCCGTTTTTAGCTGCTTTATATTCCACATCATGGTTGCAAGCTGAAGCTGCACGATGCGAACATCGCGCCGAATGCCATACAGATCCTGCATACACCAGAGTGGGAACGTATCGTTATCGCCGTAGGTGAAGAGAATAGCATTTGGCTCGCAGCTTTGAAGGATATTATACGCATATTCGAATGGAACCCAATTATGCTTGCGGGAATACTCTGCCCATTTCGAAGATTTTTTGAATGTTTGTCCTTGTGCAAGACCGGCAAGTCCCATGCACTGGTTAATAGGCCCTAATAGCAATAATAGAAGGAATGCCCCGGCAAGCCGGAATGTCATCTTTTTTGTGTCCCAGGAAGCAAATTTTTCTTTCATCCACTCCATGATACCGAGGGAACCAATACCCACCCACATCGCAAAAACCCAGAATGCGCCAACGTAAAAATAGTCGCGTTCGCGCGGTTGCGGGTCTTGTTGGTTTTGATACCAGCAGGTAAAAATTCCCATTATCAGGAACGCAGCGAGGAAAACCAACCCGCGCTTCGGGTCGCGCTTAAAATGCCAATACATGCCAAACAAGCCAAGCGCGAACGGCAGCGCCCATGTCTTCGAGAAATCAACGCCCGCGCCTTGAAAATCGCCATCGCGCCCAATAAAATTCCATCCCAGATAGCGATTAAACATCCAGTTCGTTTGATAACGCCAGAAGAAATCGCCATCGCTCGTGTAGTTATTCCATGTATTCGGATGGTCGCCTTGCTGCTGCGGAAGTCGGCGATGGATAAATTCGTCGGCAATGCTCACTTCACCATATTGCTCTCGACCAATATATTCGGCAAGTTTTGAAAAGGTGGTGGGCGCGCCCTCGTTCATCGGCGTATTTTTCTCCGCACGGATCATCGTGTAAGTATAGACGGTAAAGCCGAGCAGCACCATTGCACCACCCCAAAAGAGAAGATTCAGAAACGCACGCCGATCTTTCAAATTAGGCTGCTCTCTGGATGTATAAACAATCCCTACAATAATTCCAATAATAATCAGAAGGGAGATAATTCCCAACCCTGACGCTGCCCACGAAACAAGCCCGCTCAGAACTATTTTGAAAATATACGCAAAGACAAGAATACCAAGCGTGAGCATCGCAAGAAAGTGGCGCATGGTAACATTCTTCCAATGGCGGTAAAAAACGATCGCCCACACCGGAAAAAATGCGAGCATCGACATTTGATGCACACCCATCGAAAGCCCGATGAGAAACGCGATGAGCATGAGGTACCGCTCGTTGCCCGGCTCATCGGCGCGCTCGTGCCAGATCATTGCGAGCCAGATCATCAGCGCGATAAAAAGCAAACCCGGAGAAAAAACAATGAACTCGTTGGAATTAAACCACACGCTATCCGACCACGCAAAACTAAGCGCCGCGATCAGCGCACCGCCAAGATGAAGAATGAGATCGGAAGTATTTTTCGGTTCGCCGCGCCATATACGAATTACTTTTACGGTAACTAAATAAAGCAGCATCACCGAAAGAGCGCCGCAAAGCGCCGAGAGCACATTGTATCGCGCGGCTAAATCTGCAATAGGCGCAAGCCATGCGCCGACGTGCCCCACCAGCATCCAAAGCGGCGCACCCGGTGGATGCGAAACTTCTAATTGCGCCGCCGCCGCGATAAACTCACCGCAATCCCAAAATGGGATCGTCGGCTGCATTGTGAGAAAATACGTGATAAACGCAGCAGCGAACGCGACGCCGGCGAAAATATAATGAATGCGCTTGAATTCTTGGGGCATAGAAAAATTACACTGGTATGGCGACCGGAGTAAACTCCGGTCGAACCAGAGTTGGGAGAACATATTCAGATGGAGTAAGCTCCCGCTCCGATGAATTCATTAACCTGTTCACAATGCCATCGCAGAAACGGTAGCCTTTACTTGTCAATCTGATCATGCCATCCTCAATAATTATCATTCCATCTTCCATCAGATAGGAGATTTGAGGATTCGCTAATAGGTCTTCGCCAAAAAAATTATTAAATTCGTTAATTCGAAGACCCGTCGAACGAAGCTGCAAATAGAGCACTTCGGTTCTGCGCTCTTCTATTGTTAAACGTTCGCGGTTAATAATGGGAAGGTTCCCCAACCGAATGGCCTTTCCATATTCTTCGAGCGAAGAAACATTCCATGCTCGCTCACCATTCACGAACTCATGCGCCGATGGACCGAACGAAACATAATCTTTAAATCCATCCCAATAAACAAGATTATGCTTGGCTTGTTTTACCACCCCCCGCATCGTCGGCGATGCTCCCCCTCCTTGAAAAGGAGTGGGAGTTTTTTTAGCATAATTCGAAATCTCATATTGTGCAAATCCTGCACCGGCAAGTGTATCCTGAACGATAGAAAATAGCAATGCCGCACGGTCGGCATCCAGCTCAATAACCTTCCCAAGTTTTACTAAACGATACAGCGGCGTACCATGCTCGACGATCAGATTATACGCGCTGATATGATCGGTTTCGAGCGCGATGGCTTCTTTCAGCGTGTGGCGAAGCGTTGATTCTGTTTGTCCGGGAAGCGCAAAGATGAGATCGATACTGACATTATCGAATCCAGCTTGTCGGGCGAGTGAAACGGCTTCTCGTGCCTGTTCAGCATCGTGAATACGGCCCAAAAATTTCAGTTCTTCCGCATCGAACGATTGCACGCCAAAACTCAGCCGGTTCACACCAAGCGATTTGTATCCCCTCAGTTTTTCCAGCGTAACCGTTCCCGGATTGCATTCAAGCGTAAATTCGCAATCGTTGGAAATCCGAAAATGCTCTTGAAGTTTTTGAAGGATGCGTTCAAGCTCGTCAGGGGTTAGCAGCGATGGCGTGCCACCACCGAAGAAAATGGTTTGCAGCTCGCGTCCGGCAAGCTGCGGATTAGCTTTTAGCTTGAGGTCGATCTCTCGAATCAGAAGATCGACAAATTCCGAGCGCAGCGAGAGATTTTCAATAGAATAAAAATCACAGTAGATGCACTTGCGCTCGCAGAAAGGAATGTGAAGATAGGCAGAAAGCATTTCTGACAGGGATGAAACCATCGCAACTTCTTTATTCAAATAACCTCCGCTTGGATTTGCTCGAAACGTAGATAAAAGCTTTTTCCAACCCGGTCAATATGTTCCCGCAAGGGCTCGTGTCGCACCAAGCCATACACTTCGACATCGAACTTATAGGGCAGTGGTAAGTCCTCTAATTCCTGGGTGATCGCAGAAAGGGTCTTTCGGGAAACGTCACCCCACAAGGCAACATCGATGTCCGAATTGGGACGATAATTGCCTTTCGCGCGCGAGCCAAAAATTTTAGCCTGCATCACTTCGGCGTGCCGCCGCAGTACGCCGGAGATGAGATCGAGTTCCGTAGCGGAGAGTCCAAATTGAGTCATAGATTGACTCTATGTTGAAAAAACTCGTAAAGTTCCTCGAATGCCGGCATATAGCGGTTGGAAATCTCTTGCACTGCCTCATCGAAGGCGGCTTCATCATATCGGTGGGACATTTCGTTGCGCGTACCAAGCATGTCAATCCATAGCTGGCCATCGCGGATAATTTTCGCGGCGAACGCCTCCTTCAGTATGAGCTTCGGGGTTACCGGACTCATCGCCACGCCGCTTGCTTCCAAATAATCTTTTAGCGTTTTCCATGCGAGTTCAAGTGTGAATTCGAATCGTTGAACCGTTCCTTCTTTCTCTAAAGTAGAAAGATGGTCAATATCGTTCAGAGCTTCACGCAGCAGACGTAATGCCCGCTCGTAATTCTCGAATCGCTGTTTCCATCGAACGTCCATGAGCGCGATCAATTAATGTATTATGTTCCCGATCCTATCCCACCGAATATGCGTTTGCTGCACTTCATCAGGATCGTAACCATCGCCATTGCCGGATGAGGGCGGATTGTACCACGACCAATAAATGATCATCCCGCTGCCGACCACATTATCCATCGGCGCAAAACCCCAAAAGCGGGAATCTTCCGAATCGTCACGGTTATCGCCCATCATCCAGAGATAATCGCGCTGAACTTTATATTCTGTTGCCAGTTTGTCATCGATCATGATCTGATCGTTCATGCCGAGTTCCACTTTGTGCCCTTCGCGCTGGATGAATACTTGCCACTGATCGATATTATCTTTGTTGACAGGAATGACATCGCCCGTTTTGGGAATTTTGATTGGCCCGTAATTATCTTTGTTCCATTGCGCGCCATGCGGGAAAATTCTTGGATCAACGGTTCCAACACGCTCGGTATCGCGTTCTAAAATAGATTCCGCAGGATTCGGAAATATCGTTCCATTCACATACACTTGCTTATTCTTAACCTGAACCACATCGCCCGGCAAACCAATACACCGCTTGATATAATTGACTTTCAGCTCATGCGGCACCACTTCGCCCTGATCGCCGGGATATTCAAATACGACAACATCGCCGCGATTCACGCTCCAGGTTTTGAGATGAATATGGGGAATTTCAATATCAGTGAATGGAATGTATTTGGGAGTTTCGATGAAATAGCCGATCTTATTGACGAACAGATGATCGCCAACGAGCAGCGTATTCTTCATCGAACCCGAGGGAATGCGAAATGCTTCAAAGAAGAACGTGCGAATGATAAATGCGATAAGTCCCGCATAGATGAGGGAACGAATCCAGCTCTCCTTTTTTCTTACCGGTGAAGCTCCGGCGGCGACCGAAGCAACCCCGAAAATAGAAACAGCAATCATGCGCCACCATCCGATGTTTTCGGCTTGCCCCGATTGTGGCTTTTTGCCATCGCGCTCGGCACGAATTTCGGCGTAGGTGCGATTGCGCTTCGCATCGCTGGTTCCCGTGGTTTTGTTATCTGCCATGTCGTTGTGTTATTCCGAAATTTGCAATACCGCGAGAAATGCTTCCTGTGGCACTTCGATGCGCCCTACTTGCTTCATGCGCTTCTTGCCCTCTTTTTGTTTTTCGAGCAGCTTGCGCTTGCGCGAAATATCGCCGCCGTAGCACTTTGCGGTAACGTCTTTACGCAGCGCACTAACAGTTTCGCGGGCAATGATCTTCGCTCCGATAGCTGCCTGAATGGCAACTTCGAACATTTGACGTGGAATCAGCTCCCTAAGTTTCGAGCAAAGTTTTTTACCCCAGTCGTATGCCTTATCCCGGTGTACAATGGTCGAAAAAGCGTCAACCGGGTCGCCATTGAGCAAAATATCGAGTTTTACAAGATCGCTTCGGCGATATTCCAAGAATTCATAATCCAGCGAAGCGTAACCGCGCGAGATAGATTTCAGCTTGTCGTAAAAATCGAAGATGATCTCGGAAAGCGGGAATTCGTAATGAATATCGGCGCGCGTGGGATCGATATAGGTTGTCGTTTTGTAAATGCCGCGCCGGTCGTTCGAGAGTTTCATGATCGCGCCAACATATTCGCTCGGCACGATAATTTGTGCTTTGATATATGGCTCTTCGACCCACTCGATCCTTCCCGGTTCCGGCATCGAAGAGGGATTATCGACAACGACAACTTCCTCGCGCGTTGTTGTTACGCGATATTCCACGTTGGGAACCGTTGTAACGAGCGATTGACCGAACTCGCGTTCCAATCGTTCCTGAATGATCTCCATGTGGAGCAATCCGAGGAACCCGCAGCGAAATCCGAAGCCAAGCGCTATGGAACTTTCCGGTTCATATACCAGCGAGGAATCGTTCAGCGAAAGCTTATCGAGCGAATCACGAAGTTCCGCAAAATCTTCTGCCGATTGCGGATACAATCCCGCAAAAACCATTGGTTTCGATACCTTGAAACCAGAAATCGCTTCGGTTAACCCATTGCGAAAATGCGTGACCGTATCACCAACGCGCGTATCCTTCACATCCTTAACGCCTGCGATGAGATAGCCGACATCGCCTGCCGAAAGCTGCTTCTTTTTCTCGCGACCCATTTTTAGCGTGCCAAGTTCTTCGACGCGATACTTTTGCTTCGTCGAGATAAAAAGGATTTCGTCGCCCTCCTTGATCGTCCCATCAAAAACGCGCATATAAACGATTGAGCCTCTGTAGGAATCGAACACAGAATCGAAGATCAGGCAGCGAAGCGGCGCATTGACATCCCCTTTTGGATTAGGAATTCGCAAACGCACGGCTTCTAAAATATCCACGATCCCGATTCCTGCTTTTGCGCTTGCAAGAATAATATCTTCACGTTTGCAGCCGATGAGATCCATGATCTGATGGCTTACTTCCTCGATCATCGCCGATTGCAGATCGACTTTATTGAGAACGGGAATTATTTCCAACCCCGCATCGATCGCTAAAAAAAGATTGGCTATTGTTTGCGCTTCAACGCCTTGCGTGGCATCGACAACGAGCAGAGCGCCCTCACACGCGGCAAGACTTCGGCTTACTTCGTAGGTGAAATCGACGTGGCCGGGAGTGTCAATCAGGTTATAGATGTAATCCTCGCCATCTTGAGCGAGATATTTCATCTGAATGGCATGGAGCTTGATCGTGATGCCACGCTCCTGCTCGAGCGCCATATCGTCGAGCATCTGATTATTGGTCATCTCGCGGGCTTCAAGCGTATGCGTTTCCAGCAATAGCTTATCCGCCAACGTCGATTTCCCGTGATCGATATGGGCAATAATGCAAAAATTTCGAATGTTTTCGAGCGCCACGCCGTCGTAATCCTATGCTTTCTTTCGAGTTAGGCCGCGACAACAGAAGGGAGCTTGGAAATGCTCCGAAATTACAAAATTCAAACGAATTACTTATCTTACGCCACCAGCGACCCGCACGCTTTGCATTTCTTTGCGGCGGCAGGAATGCTTTCGAGGCATTCGGGGCAAGTTTTCATGGGGGCTGGAGCAACCTCTTTGGGAACGAACGCCTTTGCGATCCAGAAAATCACATAGGAGATAATAAGAAAATCAATCGTGATGCCTACGAGATCGCCATATTTAATGGCGGTCACGGTCTCTTTACCGGCAGCATCGACCACGCTTTTGATGACGAACTGCTTTTCACGCCAATCGCCGGCAGGAAGCACAAGGCTGATGATCGGCATCAGCAAATCTGCAACGATTCCGGTAACGAGCTTGCCCGTAGCCGCTCCGATGATGACGCCGACGGCGAGCGCAAGCGCATTCGTCTTTGTTAGGAAATCCTTGAATTGTTTGATCATGATTACTCCTTAGTGTTAGTGTTGAAAATGTTTGAATATGTTAGTGATGGATAACAATTAGAATATCGAGTAGTTGATCCCGATGGAGATCCCTTCCTGGATCTGCGTATAGGGCGAAATATCCGGCTCGTTGATGAACGAAGCCGTGATCTGTGCTGAGAACCATTTGCTGACCTTCGCAACGATGCTCGCATCCGCGTGTACCACTACGCGATCCAGCGTTTTAATGGGGTCGAAAAGATCGAGATCGGATTTGAAAAGAACATTATCATCCAACTGAAGTTGAAGCGTACTTGAGAAATCAATGCCGCCCTCAATGCGTGTCTTGTGAATTCCAGGAGAGCTAGGATCGGCGGCATATTGATTGTATAGATTGGTGACGATCTCTCGGAGCGCAAGCCCTAACCGCGTCTGAAATGCTTTCGAAGCAACCCATCCTGCGCCGGCACTTTCTTTGATGAATGCAGGATCGAAGAAATTCGAAACCTCCTGCGCGGCGCCGCTATCCGGGTACTGATAACCGGGAGCAAATTGCGTGAATAACGATGCATCGACATACGGATTGAGCGCGTTATCAATCTTAAACGTCAAGAGCGATTCAAGCGCGATTTCGTCGTCCGAAGTACGTATGCCCTGATTGCCAATATCCGACTGGCCGAACGCGAATTTATAGGTGTTCGTCCATGTCGTCGTTGTGTTGGAATCGTCCCTTACAGACTTTCCGACGATAGACCCCAAATACGCCAGCGCATTGATTCCACCGGCCTGCCAGTGCGTAAAGCTGACTTGCGTGAGATTCACGCCGACGACAAGCTCGTTATGCCAGAGGGTATCATGCTTCACCAGCGGATGAACACTCGTATCCGTTTGGGCATACGCGGAATTACTCAGAACAACGCTTAAGATTGCAATGGATAGAACGGAAATCGGGAATATCGATCGGAGACGCATAATGGGATTAGTTTAGTGAAAATTTCTAATAATTAGAAATCATTAAAGTAAAAACGAACTATAAAGAGATAATGGTTCAGGGAAGAGATAACGGTTCAGGCTATCACGGTCTCTGAATTTTCATCTCTTGGATCAGCGAATCGACAGAGCGGTCGTTCGGCGCCATCGCGCGTGCTTTGTAAAGATAGGGCAAACCACTGTCAGGCCCGAAGGCATTTGCGGCGGCAATGGCGGTAGTCGTAAGCCCATCAACGGTAACAGAATCCTGTGGGATCGTATGCAATAGATCGAGTGCTTGTTTCGGCCTGTCTGACTGCAAGTAATACGCAGCAAGATCGTAAGTATATTTCAAGATGAGCGGTTCTACCTTCCTTGCATATTCAGCCCAGGCAATAGTCAGGCTATCCTCACCGGTGCGGCTATACCGAGCGCCAAGCTGTGCCATGACAGCCGCTAACTCATCGAGATAGGAATTATCCGTGTCACCTCGTTCGTCTCTCAATTTCAAAAATTCCTTTAGAATAGTCGATCCCTCCGCAAGCCGATCCGCTTGCACGTAGTACCCAGCTAAATCGACAATAGAACGGTGAATTCTGGTATCGGTTCTGCGGGCATTAGCAGCCCAAAGAATTGCAGAACTATCATCGCCCGCGCGTGTATAGAGGCTTGCTAATCGCGCCATCATACCTGCCAATTCCCCGTCTCTTCCAGAAGTTGAACTTTCAGACAGCTTTTCGAGAATGCCGGAAAATTTTTCTATCGTAGCCTTCGAGGAGTCATTCAACGATAACGCACGAGCTTCGATGTAATCGGAATTTCCGTAATACGATCGGTAGGTATAAGCTCCGGCATCTAATAAACAGGATTGCAATTCATTCGGCGAGGCATTCACCGATACTAACACAGTGGTCAGTAATACACCGAATACTAATGTTTGCCCAAGCCATGCTGCCAGATAGGGACGTACTCCGGGTTGAATGAGAAGCATTGCAGCAAAGAAAAGCAACGGCGGGAAAAAAAGCGTATAAACATCCCAATCACGCACAGGTGAGAGCATGGGATTCATCGACATGAAAAACAGGAGCGGAAAAAGTGCTGCAAGAGCAAAAACGATCACGTTCGGCTGCGACCAGTTTATTTCTTTGCGATTGAATATCAGCAGGTTGGCTAATATCACAACGATCGGCGCAGCCATAAGCAACATAAGATTGAAAAAATCTGCGATGTGATACGGAGTCCACAGTGCGTAATGATCCAGCGGCGGCGGGAATGTTATGATCGGAAGAAAAGATCGCTCAAATTGCCGGGTGCTCATCGCATACGGCTCATTCCAGGAATGAAAGAGAAAAAGATAAAGCGCAAGACCCGCAAAAAAAGTCGGAACGATAATTACTCTAAAAATTGCTCGCCATGTAAACAGGGATCGCAGCTTTGGTAACTTATTCCGATAACGGTACGCGAGCGCGACAAGAAATGCCGGAAAAAATAGAAAGGAAATAAGATGCGCCTTAAATGCAAGCACATAGATGAGCACGAACGCGATCGTTCCAAGCTTCTCTTCCATATAGAAATAAAGAGCCACGAAAAAGAACGTGTAGGTCAGGATACTAAAGGAATAGTTCTCAACATGGCCAAAGAACACAAGCTCTGCTCCCGCAAACATTCCTAAAAGTATGAGAACCATACGCAGCGGTCTCAAAAAGCGATGATCGGTAGAATGCTCGTTGGTTATCTTCTGCACGAACCAGAGCCAGATAAAGATAAACAGCGCGCCGCATAGCTCGCTCATGATTTGATAGGACGATTCTATCGAAATCGAAAAAATGTATGCGATAATGCGATGCACGCCAACCGTCAGAGCCTCTTTGTTATCGACCCAATGAGGATTAAACACATCGCCGAGCCAGTTCCAATCGAAGGTTGTGTTGGCGCCATACTCCTTCAGCATGTAGATATTGTCGCCATAAATATCGGTTGCAATGTTGAAGGTTCGGAAGATCAGGAAACAAATTCCTGCTATAATAGCAGCGGGAAGTATTCGTACTTTCTGTTCACCCTTCGGAGTGCCGAGTAAATCTGCAACAGCGTAAAAGACCTTCCTTTGAATGTTAGGCACAAGCAATAATCCACCAAGAATCAAGAGAAACATTTTCATTCCTGTGGGAACATAAGCAGTAAAATGAATCCCCCATACTGCTCCCGTCGGAAAGAATGCTGCGTAGCAATAGCACAAATACACAAGCCCGCATGCCAAATACCAACTTTGCGGATATTCCTTCAACTCCATGCTTTTTTGTAACGCTTGTGTAGGGTTACTTTGGGGCTTTGCTTTCGGCTGAGACGTTTTTTTCCTCATTATCAAATGATGCGTTTACTTCAATTACATCTTTGCATCTTTAGGTTTGATCGCTTCTGCCGGATCTTTTACTTTCACCGTCGGCAATGTGCGATGACCATATTTATCGGCCTTCATTGCTGCATAGGCAGGAGTGTTCGGAAGAATGGCGGGCGGAGGATCCTCGCGGGTTCCCGTTAGATAAAAGTTCACGAGCTTCCTGCAAATGGGCGCGGAAATGTCTCCACCAAAACCGGCATTCTCAACTAATACGCAGATCGCGATCTTCGGATGATCGTAAGGCGCGAAGCAATCGAACCACGCGTGAGGTTTGCCATGCGGGTTTTGCGCGGTTCCCGTTTTACCAGCGATCTTTATCGGTGAATTCGGTATCTGCGCTTGGTGTGCGGTTCCACCCGGCTCGTTCACTACGCCGAGCATCGCGCGGCGAACGGTTTCGATCACAGTATCGGGGATTGGCAGCCGCCTTGAGGTATATGCAACCGTATCCCACTTGCCCGTTTGTTCATTATAAATACTTCGCGCGGCATGAGGCTGTACCCATACGCCGTGATTTGCCCACGTTGCTACGTAAGCTGCTTGCTGCATAGGCGTTACGCCAATCTCGCCTTGCCCAATGCCTTGACTGACCACATAACCCAGCGTCCAGCCGCGCGGATAGAGCTTGTTCATGCGTTTCGTGTTGGGAACGTATCCTGTTCCTTCGTGGCTGATGTCAACGCCTGTTTGCTGATCGAATCCGAACTCACGCGCATATTTATACATGGAATCGATCCCAAGCTTCAAAATCATTCGATAATAAAACACATCGCACGAACGGACGATGGATTGATGCACATCGGTAATGCCATGCACGGCGTCATCATTATAGGTATGATCGCCGAACGTGAAATAACCGGGGCAATCAAGTTTGTAATCGAAGGGAATTGTTTTTGTCGTGAGGCACGCAGCGGCCATCAGCAATTTCCATGTGGAACCCGGGGGGTAGCGCGTTTGCAGCGCGCGATTATAGAGCGGGTGCGCAGGATCGAGCATCACTTCCTGATATTCCTGCTTTGTTGTTTTTCCAGAAAAAATATCGAGATCGAAATCCGGCTTCGAGACCATCGCAAGAATATCGCCATTGCGCGGATCGAGCGCAACGATCGCGCCGTGATACGGCGATAGCAACTGCTCGGCATATTCCTGCAAGTCAATATCCATCCCAAGCTGAATAGATTCCCCATCGACGCTCGAGACATCGGTCAAACCCTGGTTCAATCGCGATTGCCTCTGACCCTTCGCATCGACCGCAATAAAATCCACGCCTTTCACGCCACGGAGTTCCCGTTCGTGAACTTGCTCCAAACCTGTTGTGCCAACGATGTCGCCGGGATTGTAGTAATCGCTGTCCGGCGTGTCGTCGATCGCATCGAGCATGGATTGCGAAATTTCCTTCGTGTATCCAAGCAAATGCGAAGCTCGCACCGGCGCGATATACTCGCGTTTCGATTCCGTAACGACATCCACGCCCGGGAGCGAATCGTGATTCTCCTCGATCTCCGCGATCACCCGCGCATCGGCGTCGCGCCAGATCTTGACCGGCTGAAAGCGCGTATATATCCCGCTTTGATTTATTTTATCGACAACAAAATTCGTATCGACTCCTAAGATTCGAGCAAGCAACGGCAGCGTCTGCTTGCGATAGGGATCGAAATCCTGTGGCGTAATAGCAATACTAAACGAAGGTACGCTTGCCGCGACCACTCTTCCCTTTCGGTCAAACAGCGTTCCGCGCACCGGGATCTGCTCCACCCGTTTCACTCCCTGCTCGATCGCTTGCCCGGATAACGCCGGTCCTTCGATGATCTGTAGTTGAACGAAGCGAACGAGAAATCCCAGAAAAACAAAAATGATCGCGCCGGCCAAGATCCTTGACCGGAGCGGCGATGCAAATTCATGTTCGTTGAGTTCTGGCATTATTTATCAAACAACAATTCCTAAACAGATTCCATTGCCTGCAACGAGTTTCGTTTTGCAATTTTTCAGAAAAATTACGATGCCGTGGCTTCCGATCTTATTCCGATCCATTTTCCAATAGTGGAATAAACCTTAAAAAGTCTGGTTCCCGGACGCGGCGCCGAAAGAAATGGCGCTTCCACAAAACGAAAGATCATCGCAATAATGGGAATTGAAATGATGAGCACGATCACTCGCAACAAAAATTGAAGCGGCGCGCTCGATAGACCCCGAATCCACGGATTGGCAAACCACGATAGCTGCATGTGGAATAGATACAGCGAATAACTGATCGTGCCCGTCCATACTAACAAGCGATAAAGCCTGCTCTTGAACGATGGCGTTCCCACTCGCGTACTTGGAACGATCGCTGCGGCAACCACAAAAGCAAATCCAAGCCCGAACAGCAGATCGGTAAAGATCCACAGCGGCTCGGCAAGCGTCGAAAGAATTGCAACGAAGAGCACCAACACTGCCATCATCGCAAGTGGCGAGCGGTGGAAGTTCAGGTTCCCGCCTCTTACAAACCACTCCGCCAGCCATGCGCCGAAAAGCCATTCCGGCATCCGTGCGAATAAAAATCCCATCGGCGCGTAGGGTCCGGTGGATGCAACGCTTATCAGTTGGTAATGAAATACATTCATCACAACATACCGCCAGATGAGCGAGATAATAGAAAGAAAAACGATGGAACGCGAAAGACCAATTTCCCGAAAAACATACAGAAAGATCGGGTATGCAAGATAAAGCTGGAACTCCAATGCCAGCGACCAATATACATGCACGATCCCATAAAAATAGCGATCGAAATAGCCATGCGTCAGCGTAAGATGAGAGATCAGATCCATCACCGTTGGCGACGTGCCGAGAAGATCCGTTCCATGCGCCGTGAGGAGCAGTAAAAAGAATGTGAACACCACCGAAACGGCATACGCTGGATACAAACGCCACAAACGTCTCAGATAAAACTTCCGCCATTCAAAATCGTAGTTCCCGGACACATCCCGCTTCCGGGCATAAGAGAGATGAATGCTGAATCCGCTGAGCACCAAAAACAACCCAACGCCCAAATATCCCCATCGGAGCGGCGAAACAAGATAGCTAAAAATTCCCGCCGAATGCGTCCAGGGAACTACTCCGATGGATGGGAACGGATAGACGCCGTAGTGCCCCCAGATATGATACCCAGCGACCATCAGCGCGGCCGTGCCGCGCAACGCATCGATGGAATCAAGTCGGCCTTTTGGAGACTGTCAGACGAATCTCCACTCTCTTTATTCTAAGTTCTTTAATTCTTTACCGGCGCGGCGAGCAGCACCTGAAGTACCACCCTGCATATTTGCGCCCGTCGTCGGAGCAAGGGAATTTTTCACGCCGTTGCGCTGGGCTTCCTTCTTGAAGGCGCCCATGTACTCGATGAGCGAAGCGATCTCTTCATCGCCAAGCGGACCTTTATTCTTCGTGTGGAACGCCGGCATTGCTGAATTCGGAATGCCATTCTCGATGATATTCTGCCACTGCTTCGGAGTATGTTTCATCATCGCATCGCTGGCGAGTTCCGGACCTGGCTTATCATCCGCTTTCTGTACCGTGACAGATCGCGCAATCGGCTTCGAACAAACGCGCGCCGAGTTCCCCTTTGCCTTTCGCTACATGACAGCTTGCGCAATCGCCCTTGGAACAACCCATCCAAATGCATCATCGTCTTATGCGCCATCTTCGATTTCACGACACGGCCTTGAATATGCACCATCGCATCCGGAGTATTCTTCGCATTCGAGGTAATCGTGACGCTTTTCATGATCGGGCCTTCGGGCTTGTTGTTGGCATCGAAGGTAACTTTAAGTCGGGTCGATGCGCCTGGCGGGATACGGTTATCCTTCGCATCGAGCACCGCGGCGGTGCATCCGCACGAGGGACGCGTGCTCGCGATCACCAGCGTATCGGTTCCCGGATTGCTGATCATGAACTGGTGCTCGGCTTTCGTGCCTTGCTCGATGTCATGAAAATCGTAGCTGTCTTCGTCGATCTTGATCTGCGCGTTCTTCTTCGTTGTATCGACAGGAACCGGCTTGGCGGCATGAAGCACGCCGGACATTCCGCCCGTCGAAAGAACATACGCGGCCATCAGACCTACAATGAGTGCCGCCGGTAATGCAAAAGCTATTCGTGATTTCATATTCAGATGCAAAAGTATTAAAAAATTACATACGCCGCCCCTAAAAGCGGCTTTGACCAAAAATTCTACTACTGAAATACCACATTTGTTTCACTTGCGTTCCAAGCCACTGCCGATTATCTCCAACTGCCCTAAACAAGCTGTTTTTCGCCAGTTGGGGGGCTCCAAAAATATTTTTTTTTGCATTCAGAGTTCATGAACTCACGCCTTTTGTTCATGAACTCGCGTGGCGTTCCCGAAAAATCAAATTTTTTCATCTTTATTTATTCCTTCACAAACTTAGCCCGGCTCACCCCATCGCTGAGGAAATACACGCCGGAGGGAAGCAAGGAAATATCCAGCATAACTCCCCCTCCTATGGAAAAGGAGGGGGCTGGGGGGTGGTTAAGAACCGCATAGCTCCGGCCAAGCGGATCGGAAATGGAAAACGGGCCGGCAGAACTGCTCACCGTAATCTCGTTCTGCGCCGGATTGGGAACGATGCTTAAGATAGAGCGAAATGTTCCCAGCATCCCATCTTGTATCAACTGTTGTCCACAATGATAAAGATAGGTAAACGATGCTCCCGAATCCACAATGCTCGCGATGCAATTATCGGAAAGCGAAAGCGAGTTCGTGAACGAGACATTCGATAGTGTAAGCGGCGTGCTTGATGAATCGCTAAGATACACTTGAAACGAAATTCTTCCAATGGTATCCACGCCAATCGCGCTTCCATTCTGACTTCCCGCAGTAAAATGTAGTACCTGCGAATCCGGCGTACCGCTGGTTCCCGTCATCGTTACGCTATTTGCACTTAAAAAGCTCAGCAGATCGTCATTATGCGTAATATCGAAATTGAGGCCGGAAAGCGCGCCGAGATGGAACCTGCCCATCGAGAAGGACATAACAGTTCACGAACGTAGCCAGCCGTTGCCGTATCCGATGGCGAAAGATCGAGAACTAAACGCGCGGGAGGGATGATGCTTGCGGTAAGCGGAATCGTTACCATGCTATCACCCAGTTCGCATTGCTGAAGAATTGAAGCGTTCCATGTCATACCTGCCGATATCGGCCGTCAAGCGAAACTTGTACGATACCGATGAATCCGGTGGAATGATGATCGGATAAACCGCATTCGTCGCATACGACCCATTCGTTCACACGTCCACTATCGACTACAAGCGTATCGCAGCCCGGTTGCGCAATGTGATCGTTGTATCCCGCGATTGGCACGCATACAACGCGCCGAAATCGCGGAGCGAAGCTATCCGCCGAAAGAATGCTTGGTGCCACCGAGTCCAATACCCGCAAGAGTGATGGTAGTATCGTGCCCGGGATCATTCACGATATTGCGGGAATGAAACGTCAACGCGGCGGATTGTGATCCTTTCACACGAGGTACAAACGAAACTGAAACACGCGAGCTTGACCCGGAAGCAATAGCGAATCCCCGGGAGCTGAAAGAGAGCGAAAATGCCGATCGCCACCCGCAAATCGGATATTCGAAATTATCAGCGTGTCGCAGCCGGTGTTGGAGATGGTGTCTGCAATCGTCGTATCGCCCGCGCAGAAAGAGAAAGCTTCCCGCTTGCAGTCCGACGCTGCTCACGTCCAACACGCCAAATCCCTGCACACCCTGCCCCGACAAACCCACCGACGGATTTTCCGTCAACCCCATCGAAACCACATTCAGGTGCCTTGCCCGATAAACATTCCCGAATCCGGCGGAAAAAACGATACGGGAACGTTACCGAGCTATCCGGCAGCACGACGATCGGCAGCGAATCATGAACTCCCGTAAAACCAGCGCCGGTAAGCGTGAGGCTCGTAATCGTATCCGCAGCGCAGCCGGTGTTCGTGAATGTGACGGATGAATCACCCACGGAGTTGCAGGTTGATACGCCTCCAAAATCGAGTAAATATGCCGATGGAATTAGCTCCGGTGAAACTGGCAGAGAATATGCGAGCAAATTAACAGTCGTATCGAACGGCAGTGAGGTATCCGGCATGTTTATCACGCCTGTTACATGAAGTTTTGTAGAAAAGTTACCTTCTTCTTTATTAGGATTGAAATTGACAAAAATTGAATCGTGCGTACCACCTCCAAAACTTAGAGGCAATGAACCTAATGAATCGAGAGTAAAATGTATCGTATCACCTTCGAGCGAGTCGTTAGTGAGAGTAAAACCATTTGGGCATGTATTGCTCGATATTATAGCAAATAATTTCGACTCGTTACACGCCTTTGTCTGTGGTACTGGGCCAAGTGAAAGCGTGGTATTGTTTTGCGATTCCGGTAATAAACCATCCCCGCCATCCGTCGTTTCCCATACGCCACCGGTTGCATCGAGTGCTATTACTACTCCACCATTACACGACTTTGGAAGACAAAAACGGGTAAAATTTTCAAGAGCAGGCCCGCCAATAGACTTCCAACTATTGCCTGAATCCGTTGAGCGCCAAAGACCACTATTGTCGCCGCCGCCTAACGCATCAGACTGAATGTAAATCGCATTTCCCTCCCCCTCGACATCGCCAGTCATAGCATTTAGTGGCTCGGGAGCAGCGCCATTGTTCCACGTCTTACCCGTATCCGATGAATAGTATAAATGATATGGCTGTTGCGAATAGAAGACATCGCCGGAATAGCCGAAAATACGTCCGCATGAAGGAAGATAGCTAAGCCCCCACACCGCAAAAGGTATGAGACCAATATCCTTCCAGCTATTGCCTTCGTCAGTAGTAAGAAAAAAATCGGGTATCGTATAGGTACTTACATCGGTATTATTTCCAATGATGCAGATGCTATCGCTAATAGGAGTTATTCCTCCACAACTATAGACCATGTTCCCATTTTTAAGCTGATAAATATCGGCATATTCCGTGGATCCTGGATTTGGTCCAAACGGCGGCGCTGATGTGTCTACGACCCACGTAATTCCGCCATCCGTCGTTTGATAAACGCCGGGTGTCGTATATGGGAAATCGTTCGCCCAAAAAGTAAACCACCCATTCATTCGATCCCTCATATAAATCGACAGTATAAAACCGTGACCTACAATTCCAGACGGAAGGGTTATAGATGTCCAGGTCCTCCCTCCGTTCAAGGTCTTATACATGGATGAATTAGCAGGAGGATTCGCGTCATCCGTCGAGGATATTGCAACGATACCCGATTGCGCGTCCCAGAAATAACAGCATACCCCAACCCCTGGGAATTTACCGATTTCCGTCCATCCCTGCGCCTGCACGGAACTTGCCACTAATACAAGCACGAAAAAAGAACTGGCTCTATGTAAAAATCGTCTCATGTATTAAAAATAATCGATACCGTGCGAGGAGTTCCCCCGCACGGTATCGGGTTAAGCTACTTCACTACGAGCATTGTTTTATTTTGAATTACCACGCCTTCTGGGAATTCAATTTGATAATAATAAGTGCCCGAAGGTAAGTCCGTTGCAGTGAAATAGAAGAAGTGCGTTCCTGCATACGTTACTTCTTCGTTATCCTTCAGGATTACGTTACCCTTTGCATCGACAATACGGATCGAGGCTGTCCCATCCGCCGTCGTCGTGAATGGAATGGTCGTATTAAAACCGCTCGCTGCATCGATCGGGTTCGGGTAATTTTGCTCCGAGCTTTGGTCGCTTGATACCGCGTTTCCGCCGTCCGCCTGCTTGAGGCTGAACGGTACGAACGAACCACCCCCATCAGGACACGCATACGAGTCGAGTACCTTTACCGTCGTTGGCTCTTGAATTGCGCACTTCGGGATTTGGAAACAGAGGCCGAAACAATGAGGCCATTCTAAGTAAAGCGAATCAGCCGGCAAGTAGAATGTAAGGTCACTGTCGCCATTCCGTAACGAGTCGCTCCAGTGGGGATCATCAATGGTAATGCCGTAAGAGGGGGTGCATAGTGGGAGATTTCCACCAAAACCCGACGTTTGGTAATTGCATGGCCGCAGCGGCGGGTTGAATTGAAGTGTGAATGAGCCCATTGGATCGTTATCGAAGTGTTCGAAACATAATGTTTCGGTGCATCCATCATCATACGCTTCCACGCGGTCGCACCCGCCACATGCGCTGTATGTTTCGTCAATGCATAACCCCGTTTGGAATTGACCCTCATCCCCTCCGGGATCAAGATCGTTAGCATGCCAATTGATCCAGGGAAAATGTTCCCAACAAGTATCGTAAGCACAGAGATTGAGATTGATCGTGTCAGGTCCAATGCCATTATACTCTGGTGAGGTAGTCGTGAACTGAATTTCAGCCGTTTGCCCGGATCCCGTCAAAATGTAATTGGCGGTTGATTGATCAGCCCAGCAAGTCCAGTTTATGCAATTATCGGGTATATCACCTTGGATATGCAAAAAAACCGTACCCGTAGCTTGCCCATTGGGAACGATGATTGAGATTTGCTGACAGCAATCACCTGGGTTATCACAGCTACCTGTAAAGGTTCCATCGAATAGAACCTGATCGGGTTGAAGCTGTGACCACCCTAACCTCGGCGCAGCTGCCAGCAAAATGACCGCCGCGAGTACCCATAGGGTTCGTCTGGCCCTCCCCGCCGAAGTGATTAGTCCGCTCGATCGCACATGATTGCTCATGCTTTGAGAGCTTCGCGTGATAGGAATCGTCGTGCTTTGCGCCGGGCGCATGGATTGCGCAGCTTCGGAGCTTAGATTTTTAGGCGAATGTGCCATAAGTGTATTCGTTTAATATGTTATGAAACGATTCCCGCGCGATGCCGGACTGAGCCGATTATCTCCAACTGCCCTAAACAAGCTGTTTTCGCCAGTTGGGGGCTCCAAAAATATTTTTTTTTGCATTCAGAGTTCATGAACTCACGCCTTTTGTTCATGAACTCGTGTGGCGTTCCCGGAAATTCAAAATTTTTCATCTTTTTTATTCCTTCACAAACTTTGCCCGGCTCACGCCATCGCTGATGAAATACACGCCGGACGGAAGCGAGGAAATATCCAGCGTGTTGCCCGTTTGCCGAACCTCATAACTCCGGCCAAGCGGATCGGAAAGAGTGAAGGAAATCGGCGTTGGAGATGGCGAGCTTAACTGAACTTCGATACTTGTTTGTGCCGGATTCGGTACGATGCCCGTGATAGTAACTGGTGAACCAGTAAATAAAAACTGCGTCAGCGTTGGATCGCCGCATTGAGGAGTAAGCGTAAACGTCTCGCCGCCTGTGCCGAGAATCGAAAGGCAATTTGATGTACCAGATGAGCTTGCTACACTAATAGCCGTCTCGTTCGTATCGGTTACGAATGCGCGGCAAACGAGCGTTGCAATGAGCGTATCCGACGAAATAGAGAAAGTGGATGGTAACGTTAGCGTGATCCAAACGCCGCTATCATCCACCTGCAATGGCGCGGTTCCCGCGCCTGCAATGGTAGAAGAAACGGATTCCGGCGTCAGCAAATCCGTTCGCATGTTAATGCGGAATGTAACGTTCCCGCCGCTTACCGCCGTTGCGCTGGAAGCATAGATAGGAATAGAAACAATTCCCTGATCCGTATCCGAAAGCTGGCCCGGTGGCAGATTAATAGATAAACTTTGTGCGGGAGAAACATTTAGCGTTAGCGTGAACGAGGTGTCTTGAACATTATTGTAATTATCAACATACCGCGCGGTGACGGTGAACGTGCTAACCCCGGCTTGCGTGGGATTTACCGTTACCCACGAAGTATCCGGCGCGTTTGCGTTATGAGTGTGTATAATCTGGTATTCGCTTGGGTCTAAACCTACAATGATTACGCTATCGAGCGTTGGATGCGTACATCCGCCAACCGTTTGAAGAGAAAACGAAAACGTGTCGGACGTGCAGGTACTTGAATATGCGACATATCCCGGCCCTTCATCCATTGTTACGGCATCGAGCGGCAAGAGCCAGACCCCTCCTGAATCGCTGCCGAAAGCACATGCATAAAGATAGGAACCGCAAATACCAAGCGTGTAGGTGGTAGAAGCCAAAAGAGGCAATCCGTTATTTATTACCGTCCAGTTTGCGCCTAAGTCGGAAGATCGGAATATTCCTTTAAGGGTTCCCAAAAAAAGAGTCGAACAATTCACTGCAAAGCTACCAGCTTCTATATCATCTGGATAACCTATCCCATTATTTACAGCCAACCAGCTTGCGCCGCTATCCGTCGAGCGATAAACACCCTGACCGTTTGCAGCAAAAAGATTTGTTCCATCAACTGCCATAGAGCTGGCAACAGTGCTGGAATCGATTCCATTATTGACGTCAATCCAACTCATTCCACTATCTGTGGAGCGGTAAATTCTGTCCGTATCGCCATAATATAAGGTCGTTTGTTCCACTGAAACAAAGAGATTCGTACCGATCGAGACAAGGCTAAAACATGTATTACTCGTCCAATTCCCAGTCAGCCCATTATTGACTGGGTTCCAGCTTTTGCCACTATCCGTCGAACGATAAATTCCATTTGCTTGTGTTCCGGTCGAGGTGCCGGCGAAAAGAATTGTTCCAATTGCCCCAAAGGATTTCACCGCACAATTCGCTGGTAGCCCATTGCTTGACGGCTGCCAGGTTTTGCCACTATCGGTGGATAATGAAACGGCAGGCTGTTCGGTGCCAGCAAAAAGATTCGTTCCATTTGCAAAAAGTGCAAAGACGGGACGTTCGCTTGATCCCGAAGGGAAATTAGTATTTGTCCATGTTACGCCATTATCGGTTGTGAGCCAAACGAATCTACTATTAATAACGTCAATATTCCCCCCCCCGACAAAAACATTTGAACCGATCGAGGCAAAAGCTAAGTAATTATTTGCACCAGTAGGAAAATTCGTTTGCACCCATTGCGCGCGAGCGTAAGTAAAGGCACAGAAAACGAGCGCAAAAATAGCAACGACCGTATTACGGAAATTTTGCATATATTTAGAAAAACCGATGCCGCGCGAGTGGTTCCCACGCGCGGCATCGAATTAAGTTATTTCACTACCAGCATTGTCTTATTCTGGATTACAACTCCCTGTGGGAATTCGATCTGATAATAATACGTGCCGGAGGGTAAATCGGTAGCCGTGAAGTAGAAGAAGTGTTGACCGGCGTACGTCACCTCTTCGTTATCCTTCAAAACTACGTTACCCTTCGCATCCACAATACGGATCGAGGCACTCCCTTCTGCCGCAGTGGTGAATGGAATGGTCGTATTGAAACCGCTCGATGCACCGATTGGATTCGGGTAATTTTGCCCGCCCGAATTTTGTCCCGTAGATGGTGGCCCTCCCGGTGGCAATGCTTTGAACACCGCCACTTGCGGGTCGCATGGATCGTTAGCTAAGTTAGTCGTCGCATAGATGTGATTTATCTGGAAAGTCTGACATCCTGAAGCAAAGTTGAAACAGATCGGCGTACACCCCGGGAATGTGCATCCTGTAATTAGTCCACCATTGGCACACCAAGTAAAAGAAGTGTACGCGCCCGGAGATCCAGTCCACGATGAAAGTGATCCTGTCCCTGTTGGATCGCCGCAACCGTACATTTCTACCGGGTTTATGCTGGTTGGTAGGCATGCCACGGGTAACTCGAAATTCACAGTAATACAATGTGCACCTGCTGATGACGGCCCGAGTTCCACACAGATGGTATTCTCACCTGATTGCCACGCAAGATCGCATCCTCCACATGGAGGACCTGAGTAGCTATCACAACCAGTAAGGATCGTATCGTGACCATAGCTATCGGGATCTCCATGATTGTCTTTCGTTTCCCAGTCCAAATACGTTCTGCAAGTGTCGGTGTTACTCTTGCAAATCCAGAATTGGAATAAATCATTGTAGCTGAGTGCAGGAGAAAACGTAATCTCAAGCACTCCCGGCGTCGCTGTCCAATCAAAACTGACTGTACCAGTTGCCATTGCTACGCCATTTAGATAACCTTTTTGAGTAGCGAAGCATGTCTTGTCGAAGCATTCATCACTTCCTGTTCCGCCCCCCAATGTGATATCAATCTCGCTAACATTAGCTGATGTCACATGGAGTTCATAGAGGGCACAGCATTCATCATCACATCCCAATGTGCCATTTCCCTCACCCCACCCAGTACCGAAAGACATAGAGTCCGCAAGTCCTATCCTCGGCACAGCAGCAATCAAGAATAGCGCCGCGAGTACCCATAGGGTTCGTCTGGCCCTCCCTGCCGAAAGAGTTGTGCGGCTCAAGCCCGCATGATTGCTCATGCTTATAGCGAGCCACAATGAGTACATCCGCGAGTTACATCGGGCCGCGGAGTTTCCCGTTACGAGTGTAGAAATCTTTTGAGATTTCATAGGTGTTTTACGGTTAAGTAATTAGAATTCCGTCTCCCAGCCAAAGCCATGAGCGTTTGTTCGCACATGGCCCGGCGCAGGAGAACGGCGTTTTAGATGCATGAAATGAAGGCTTTCGCCCGAGGATGATCGCTCATCCAAAGGGCGTCGGCCTTTTTTTTGCTCCATAGCGAAATGCCAGGTGTTAGATTTTTCGGTCATTGAATTAAATTCTGGCAAACGAAACGGAACGAAAAACTTTTTTGCGCCCGCCCACCCAGCGGGCCGCTCCCCATCCAAAGAAGGAGCGGCCCCGCCGGTGAAGCGGTGTGGCTTGATTGCGATTTGCTCACAATTGGGAGGCTCATCATCATCATATAACCTCCCTCATCTATAACTATAATAGTATTTAGCGCCGGCCACATCACTGCGACAAATTGCCCGCTCACCAACTGAAGTATGGCATTTTTGCCCTGCGGCACGGTTTGCCCGTTGATCGTAACGGAGATCGCCGTGTCGGAAATTTGAGCGGTGTCGTTGCTCATGCCCGGCGCTGCCAGGTAATAATCCCCACTTGGCGTGTTAATGGTGATCGAGCTTATCGATTGGGATTGCTCGTTCAAGACTACGAATGGATCGCCCAAAGTTTGCGCGAACGTGTTGTTCGTGAAACCGAGCGTTAATGCAAGCGTAACGAGAAGTGATAAAAGTGTTGTTTTCATCATGATTCGAGAGTTTGAAAAATGGCTGTTTTGGGTTGAAAAAATAGTTCGTTGACGTTCAGGTCTCAAAAATATGATGGGGAATCAGGAAAAACAGAAACGTTTCGTCGTCTTTTTCTGATCGTTGCCTGGCATTAAATTGACCTTATTGAATGTTTTTGCATTTGGAAGCAAAATAAAATAATTGTCACTTGGAATAGTAATGTCAAAAAAATATGAACTCTATCTCAGTGAAATACGTGAAATAAGTTGAATAATTGATGCAATTTTGGCACAAATCATCTAAATCGTCTATTTTTGCCCAATAAAAAAAATACGCGATTGCGTCTTCTTGCGAGGAAAATTGCCTCACCCGCGCAGGCAGCCGATGAGCGGGAATGGGCAAAGGAAATTTGCAATACGCTGAGAGCGATCGAACGTATATTCACCTTCGAGAGTCAGCTCAAGCGGCGATTGATTGGGTACTGCTCTTTCATTTCGATATCCGAACGGGTGCGGAAATTCGAAAAGCGGTCTATCGCAGCGCGCAAGATGTATTTTGTATTCGTATGCTTATCATATTTGGCTCACGTAAGGTGGCAATGCTGCACGTTCCGCGGGCGCTTGAACGCGCACGGAAGTATGAACTGACCCAAGACCGGATCGAGCTACTTCTGCTATTACGCCGAGACGCAACTCTGAATGGTTACCGAACAAAGTTCGCGCAGTATGCGCGTGAGCTTCTCGATGCAGAGTTGCTTCGCAGAGCGGAAATGAAATTGCGGACATTGGACGACCAGATCAACGTGGAGTTGGTGGCGCGAGCAGAAACAAGCGCGAAGGCAAGGGCACTTGCACGGGCTGCGCAACCGGAAGCGGAAAATTTGTTTTCACAATTTCCAACGTTCAACGTTGGCATTAACTATTTCCGCATTGCAACACTTGCCACGGAAAGCATAGATGACACCCGCCGAACGTTCGAGCTTTGCAACGAAGCGGAACAGTTCCTAAATCGGTTTCCACATTTGGTATCGCCATTGCACATCGGTCAGTTCGCCGTTAAGCGCATGGGTGTGGCTTTCTCCATAGGTAATTTCGATGGGGCACTCTCCGCGAAGAGCACATGCGAAGCGTCCTTCCCGAAAGGGCATAACAACTGGTTTATCTGGAAAGAGATCGAATTCTTGATCTATACGCATACCAATCGCTTTACAGAAGCGATGGCGATTCACAAAGAGATCGTAAGTCACGACCGTTTTCCATCGCAGACGGAACAAGTGCGAGAAAAGTGGGCGCTCTTCGGGCATTATGCCGCATTAGCATTTGGGAAGGAAAAATCTTCTGTCTCTGCCGCAACCAGAAAAGCTTTCAACAAGATTTTGCGTGAAGTTCCCATTTACAAGCGGGATAAAGCGGGGTATAATGCAGCGCTCCTCATTTTGCAGCAACTCATCTTTGCCTCCACCGGAGATCTGGATGGAATGATCGTGAAATCGGACGCTCTTAAACGATATATTGAGCGACATCTTCGCGGGCGCCACGAAACCCATCTCTATGCTTTTATAAAATCGCTGCTGATTTTGCAGAAATATGATTTCGACATGGAAAAAGTTAACAAGCGTGCGAAACGATACATCGAGCAATTTCATAAAATTAGCCATGCGAAAATAGATGAAACGCAAACCCTCCGCTATCCTATGATGTGGGCGTGGATTTTAGAAGGAGTAGAACTTGGCCACGCATTGCGCGCAGAAAAAGCCCGGAAGTTGCAAGCTAAGAAAGCACGTCGCGGAATTATGGCAGGAAAGTCTTAGTTTTGATAGAGTTCATCAAACCGGCTTCTGCTTTTTCGGCTCCCATCTACTATTGAGACCACACTACCGAACCCATTCCTTCCGCGCATCGCTAACCGTGATGCTGCTCAGAGCAGCTATGCTGCTCAGAGCAGCTATGCTGCTCGTATTTGGCTATGCCATTCTTACACCAGGCATCACTCGCGCGCAAGTATTCGTAACGGGAAACGTTTTCACCTCCGCGCAGGTACAGGGCAATGACGGCCTCGTCACGTTTTGGAAGGGAACTCCCCCGCCGGTTGATAACGCCGGACTTTCTTTTCCCGGCGAGTCCTTCCTGACGGTCGAAGTGAACGGCGTCTTCTATACCTATAACCCGAACGAAGGGCCGGGTTCTACCCCTCCTGCTGTATCGCTGACTTTTCCGGCCGCATCGAAGATCAAAGATACGGTGCGTTGTATCTGGAAAGAGCCGGGCTTCGATATTGTGCAGGATGTGTGGCCCGTTGCATTTACCAATAGCGGAGTGATGATCGTAAGCGTGAAGATCGTCAATCATGGTTCCAATGACATCGCGGTTCAAGCGCAGTACCTTCTGGATAATGAGAACAGCACTGCCTCGATAGCAAACGATAATCCGGATATTATCACAAATAACGGCTTCCTTACCAATACTACCTTTAGTCCCATATTCCAGACGTGTCCCCCGAACCCGCTACCAAGTTTCGA
>CAWCCK010000020.1:0-8166 GCA_963794025.1 Ignavibacteriota bacterium | reverse complement strand
AATTCAAATTTCATTTCCCATCCTCCTTCGTTTTGGATATAGCGTAATAAATCGTATGATACCATGATTGGTTCGCTGCCAAATGGTGCGAACTCCAAGCGTTGAGCCATTTGGACCCTTTAGAATGCCTTCGAGTGCAAAATACTCCCCGTATTTGTCATGTCTATGAAAAACGGCTTCACCTGGCAAGAGTTGCCAGCGAATGTCGCGGATAAGCTCCCCATACTCCTCACGTGTATATCCGGCCAAAGACAGATAACCGGACTTATCATCCACATCGAGCGGAATAATCATTCTTTGAGAGATTTCATCAACGCCTTAAAATCCTCGCGCTCCCGAAGCGGATCAAGATCGGGATCGGTGCGGAATGTCTCGACATTCCGGAACCCCGCAGCGATCGAACGCCGGAGCGCTTCCATTGCATGTGCCGTATCATTCATGCGAGCATAGATACAGGCGATATTGTAAAGCGAAGCACCGTCAAGATTCTGCTTTTCGAGAAGCGGAGCAAGAGCTTCGATCGCCCGCTCTTGTTCACCGGCAAAACCGAGCAGGCTCGCATAGGTAACCCTCGCATTTTCATCGTCGGGAACTAAGCGCAGACGTCGCTCATAAAGCGGCAGCGCCAAACGTGACCATTTCTCCACTCGCGCTGTGTCCCGGGCACGATCCGAGGCGATCACAAGATTGAAATACGTGATAAGATCGTCCCGCTTCTGTTCGCGCCGTATCTCGATCGATTTTTCATACGGCGGGATCGCAAGGGCAGACTGATCCGTCTCCGCATAAAACAAACCAAGACAAAAATGACTATGGTAGCTCTCCGGCGCACGGCGTACATATTCCTTCACCGCTTCTTCCGCCTCATCTATTCTTCCCTGATTGCGATAGATATTGGAGAGCATACTATAAGCAACCCAGCTATCGGCCTTAATCTCAATCGCGCGCTTAGTAAGCTGTTCTCCTTCTGCCAGCATATTAGGGTCGCGGTCGTAATTGCGGTACAATGCAGCAAGCATTCCCGCTTTGGCAATCAGTGCGTTCACATAGTTTGGATCGAGTTGGATCGCAAGAGTAATCTGCTGTATAGCGAGACGGCAACCCTCGCGGGTCTGCCTTAGATAATATTCGTTCGCTTTGAGATAAAGTTCGTATGCCTCAGCATTCTCGGTGCCGCGTTCAGCGAGCTTTTTCTTTTCGTCGGATGCGAGATGTATTTTCAGCCCTTCAACCACTTTTTCGGCAACGCTTTCCTGAATATCGAAGATGTCATTCATCGTGCCTTTCATCGAGTCCTGCCAGAGGTGATCGCCGGTTTCGATGTCGAGAAGGTTAACAGATATTTTGATCTGATCGCCAAACTTGCGCACGGAGCCTTGCACAAAATAGCGTATGGACATTTCTTTTGCATAGTTCGGCAGCGATCCCTGATACTTTTTGTAATCTTTCGTTGCCTGCTGGTCGGCAACGCGCAATGCTTTGATCGGTGAAAGCGCACCGATAAGTTCCGTTGCAAGGCCATCGGCAAACCACTGGTTATCGCCGGTTGGCGAGAGATCTTCGAAGGGAAGGATCATCAAACTCTTGCGCGCATCGGTTTCTTTAACGAGTTTGATGGATGGCGCTTGCGTGGCTTCGAGTCCCAGCTTGCCAAGCGCACGAATAACAGCATCGATGTTCGTCATCGACGCATGTTGGAGTCCGGCAAGGTGATATTGCAGGTCTTCGCTGAGGGCAACCGGCTCCAAGTCTAATGGCAGAATTTTTTTTCTTTTTTCAGCAGCGAGCGATACTTCTTTAATCACATTCGGTGAAAGGATCGAGAAGGGACTCAAAAGGACTAAAAAGGCTTTGCATCCATCAATAGCTTGCACGATCTCCTTCGACCAGCTTGTGGCGGCCTCGATGCCGGATTTATCGATCCAAACAGAAAGGCCAGCGGAAGCGAGCAGTTCGATCAGCTGATCGGCCTGGGCGCGGTCTTTCGAGGAGTAGGAGATGAAAATATCAGGCATTGGCGGCTTTCTCCTTCTGCTCGGCGAGATCGAGCTTCGTTAAAATGCGCTGCCATCCATCGAGCGTGCGAACGTGATCCAGATCGGGATCTTTTAAGAAAAGGTTCTTATTGGCATACCCGAGATCGACGGCTTTTTCAAGCAATTCGAGCGCGCGAGTCGGGTCGTCCAAAAAGAGATAGGTACAGCCGCAGTTGTAACAAATGGATCCATCCAAACCCGGAAGCGCAACGATGGCTTCGGTCTCGCGTTTTGCATCTTCGTGAAGTCCGGCGAAGAAAAGAAGAATGGAATAAAACGTGCGCTTGCTTTGATCGTCGGGATGTCGGCGAACATATTTTTCGTAATATGGCAATGAGCGGGTGGATGCGGCATGTCGCCGTTCCAGATCGCCGAGGGCATGATATTGCAGGGCAAGATTAAAATGGCCGATGAGTTCATCCGGCTTCAGGCGGATGTTCGCTTCGTAGGCTTCTGCACCTTCGCGCGGGTGACCAAGTTCATTATAAATAAATCCCAGATGAAAATAACCCCACGGATTACGAGGTTCTAATTCTATTGCTTTTTTTCCTGCCGCAATGGCTTCTTCCGGTCGGTTGCGATGCGCCATTAAAATTCCGAGCATACTGTACGCTCCGGCAAAGTTCGGCATGAGCCGCATCGCCTCCTCGATCGTTTGCTGTGCGCGAGCTAACAAGGATGCTTCGCGCTCATAGCTCCGGTAGATGAGCATACTGTTGTTCGCAATGCCGAGATAGGCAACGACATAGCGCGGATCGATTGCAATGGCCTGTTCATACAACCGAATGGCGTGCAGGTGCCCCTGACGGGTTCCCGAATTGAGATACCCTGTAGCCTGAAGGTTCAACTCGTATGCTTCCGCGTTTTCGGTGTAGCGGCTCACCACTTTCTCTTTCTCATCTTTTGTTAGATGCAGTTTAAGCCCCGCAACCACTTTATCGGCAACCGCTTCCTGAATTTCGAAAATATCCGCGAACACGCCCTTGTGTGATTCCTGCCAGAGATAATCCCCTTCTTTTACATCGAGCAGCGAGACGGAAATTTTGATCTGATCGCCGAATTTGCGAACGGTGCCTTCGATGAAGTATCGCACGTTTAATTCCTCGGCAATTTCAAGCGTCTTACCGTGGAACCCTTTAAAATCCATCGTCGTCTTTCGATCGACAAGGCGGAGAGATTTAATGTGACCGAGCGCATCGATCAGTTCCCCGGCGAGTCCATCGGCGAACCAATCGTTATCTTTGCCCGGCGAGAGATCTTCGAACGGCAGCACCATCAACGATTTGCGCGTATCTTGCTTTGCGCGATTGGCAGAAGCATCACTCGCAGCAATAGCACTATCGCTGCGCTCGACGCCCAATTTCGTGAGCGAGCGCAGGATGCCTTCGAAATCCGAAAGCTGCGCGCGTTGAATGCCTGCAAGTTGGTATTTGAACTCGCTCGGCAGCGTAATGTCTTCGATCTCGATGGGAAGGATACGGCGGTCGCTCTCGCTGGCGATCGAGAGTTCCCTCACCACATTCTTCGAGAGGAGCGAATCGTTCGAAAGCAGAAGCACGAACGCCGAGCACCGTTCGACCGCCTCCACGATCTCCTTCGACCATTGCGCGGCAGCCTCAAGGCCAACCTGATCGATCCACACGTCCATTCCTTCCGCGCGCAGCCGTTCGGCAAGCGCTAACGCATGTCCGGAATCCTTGCGGGAATAGGAAATGAAGATGTCAGGCATTTACAATTATGGTGCGAGTTTTCGTTTAAGATCCTGACGACCGCTAATTACGGTAACGATCCCGATCGAGTCTTTCTCGATCTCATAGATAATGCGGTACCCTTCAACAATAAGTTGGCGCATGGATTTCAATTCAAGCTCAGGAACCTGCCGACCGGATAACGGGAACTCGATCAACCGGTCAACACTCGAATACAGACGATTCACTATCACTTCGGCATAATGCGCCGAGTCGCGCTCGATAAAAAGCCCGATCTCGGAAATATCAGCAAGCGCCTGAAGCGACCATGTTATTTTAGCCACTTTCCTAATCGTTCGCGTGCTTCTGCGTGGCCCACGGAGCGGCCTGTCCGTAGTTCCTCACTGCCCTTATCGATCTTCTGGAGCACGTATAGCTCATACATCATCTCTTCGTATGATGCGGAGTCCTTCAAGTGCTTCAGAGCCTTGAGGGCGGTCTGTTTTGGTTTTGGAGTCGGAGACTTAGCCAGCATAGAGTGATTGAATTCTTCACGACATAACGGACATCCGTTCAGTGCCGTTTCCCATGATCGAAACCTGAGGAGATCGAACGATTCAGGCTGCGGAAAGTTGCTTTACCGATTCAATCGTCTGCGCGATCACATAATCGATCTCTTCTTCGGTGAGCTTGGTATAGAGCGGGAGCGTGATGGTGGAATCGCCGATGCGTTCGGCGTTTGGGAACGTTCCTTCGGGCATGGTGAAATGCTCGCGGTAATAGGTGAGCCGGTTGATGGAACGAAAATTAACGGCGACCCCAATGCCGCGATCCTGTAAATCGCTGAGAACTACGTCTCTAATTTTGGGATCGACCCAGATCGTAAATAAATGCCGCGCCGAGACGGAATTTTTCAGTACGATCGGGAACGATATTCCTTCTGCACCGCGGAAACCATTTTCATACCGCTCACAAATATATTCTCTGCGCGCGAGGCGTTCGTTCAGCATCGGAAGCTGCGGCAACAGCATCGCCGCTTGCAGATCGAACATGTTGCATTTGTAGCCAAGCATTTCCATATCGTAATGCTTGAAGCGCGCGGAATACCGATCGGCAGCAGATTTATTCATACCATGCTGACGCAGCACCATCAGCTTTTCGTACAGCGATTGATCGTTGGTTGTAATCGCCCCGCCTTCGCCGGAGGCAAGATTTTTCGTCGCGTAAAAACTGAACGCGCTCATATCGGACGCGCCGCCGGGTTTAATTCCATCGCGCTCGCCTTCTACGCAGTGCGCGGAGTCTTCTATGATCGCGATGTTATTTTTCTTTGCGATCTCACGCATTCGGTGCATATCGCACATTTGGCCGTAGAGATGAACGGGAAGGATTGCTTTCGTGCGCGGCGTGATGGCTTTCTCAATTTCATCGCACGAGATATTTCCCGTTTCGGGTTCCACATCGACAAAGACGGGTGTTGCGCCGGCCTCGATGATAATGTTGCCGGTCGCCATGAAGGTCATCGGCGTGGTGATAACTTCATCGCCCGCGCCGATGCCAATCGCTTTTAGCGCGATAAACCCGCCCATGGTCCAGCTTGTGACGCCAACGCAATACTTTGCCCCCATCATCGAAGCAAATGCAGCTTCGAACTCCCTCGTTTTCGGGCCGGAAGTTAGGAATGTGGAATGGATAACCGCGGCGAGGCTCGCAATTTCGGCCTCACCGAGCGGGTGCTTGTAGAATTCTACCTTCATGGTAATGATGAATGACGAATGTTAAATGATGAATGATGAAGAAGTTGAGACCCTCCCCTTCATCATTCATAATTCATCATCGTTGCGGAGGCTGACCTGCACCCTGCGCTGGGCCGGAAGGTCCCGCTGCCGGAGCAGATTGCGCAGGAGCCTGTCGCTGCTGCGGTTGTTGTTGCTGCTGTTGCTGCGAGGGGGTAGGCGCTTTGCCGCTCGAAACGGCATTCGGGATCTTGCTATCGGTCGGGAGAAAGAATAAATTGGCAAAAATACAGAGCACTACGAACGCCCCGCCCATCCAAATAGTAGTTTTCTGAAGAAAATCGGAGGCGCGGCGAACCCCAAACACGGCTCCGACCGATCCCGGCCCGCCTAATGCGCCAGAAAGGCCATCGCCTTTCGAGGATTGCGCCAGCACGACAAGCGTCATGGCGATACAAAGAAGGATAATTAAAAGTGCGATTAAGGTAAACATCTGTTTTTCTCTTGGTTTTTAAGTGGGCACTTCAACAATACGTGCGGGAAAGAATTCCTTTTGCTCTGCACAGGGTAATGAATTATTTTCACCTCCAATGCTTGAAAAATGTTATCCTTCGACTCCGTTCTTTTCTCCACGCATCGTGGGCGATGCGTGGAGAAAAGAACTCCGCTCAGGATGACATGGTGAAAAAGTAATTTATCTCACCTACATTGTTGTTTAGAATCTAATGAATTTTATCGTTATAACGGCATTCCTGCTTTTTGCTCCAGTCCAGCATCAAAGCTCGCACACCAAAGCTCCGAAACTCCCCTTCTACCGGATCACGCGGGCCGGTTCGGCGGATACTTCGTATCTTTTAGGTACGATGCATTTGCTCGAAGGGGGTTACGTCGATACGATGCCGCAGCTTATGAGCGCCTTGCATCGTGCCGATGTCGTAGTGGGTGAATTAGTGATGGATAGCGCAACCGAGGGTGATGCCATGCAAAGCCTTCTCGATGGCCCACCGCTCGATAGCCTTCTGACAAAAAGTCAATATAGCCTTGTTTCAAAAGCGGTGCAATCCTATTCGCAGGCGCCGATGATGCTCTTGAATAACGCAGAGCCGATCGTGGTGTATTCGATGATCTTGGAGGGCATGTACGAAAAAGAGCATCCCGAAAACCACACGACCGGCATTCCGATGGATCTTTTTTTCGAGCAAGAAGCACAGAAGAATGGTAAATCTGTGATCGGGCTTGAGAGCGCCGACGATCAGGAGCAAGTCCTTGATTCGATCCCAATAAATGAACAGGTTGGGGAACTCATCGATCTCGTAAAGCATCCGGATTCTGCGATGATACAAATGAACGAAATGCTTGCCGATTACCGCGCCGGAAGAATTACCGAAATCTTGGATGATCCATCGTTCGGCTCGTTCTCGCCGGACGAAATGGCCTCGCTGCTCTACGACCGCAACAAGAAATGGCTGCAAACGCTGCCCGTTATTTTGGAACACAACCGCGCCTTCATCGCCGTTGGCGCAGGACATCTTGTGGATGAGCACGGGTTGATCGCCGGATTGAAAAAATTGGGGTATAACGTGGAACCCGTGAGTCCTTTTTGAATTGAATAGGCCGTTTTCTTAAAGAATTAAATTTTGATGAACTCAATATAATTTTTTGGGGTTCACTTGTTTCATTGCGACTTGAGGGATTCCCAGTCCCTCCTGTTTTTCCCTTTTTGCTTCATTTTTTTACTTTGTTTTTTTTGGAAACTTCTTATGAAAACTTGGAATAGCTTCTTTAAATCATCGGTGTTGGCATGGGCACTCTTTGGCGTGCTGCTTCTTAGTACCTCTTCTACGGGCGTGTTTGCGCAGGCCCGCGTGAATAAGTACACGATGACGACGCCCACCCTCACTTACACGGACATTTCTTCTCAGGGTGCCACGGAATTCGCTTCCTTAGACCGTTATTACAATTACTCAGAGGTGACCACGCTCCCGTTCGCCTTTAATTACGATAATACGGCTTTGTCTGTGGGTACCCCGATCTACATGTGGGAGGGATGTATCGAGTTTAATTCCTTGAGCACTCCAGAGCCGACATCGTCCGCTTTTGCCTCCACGTCGCTCCCGGGTGCGATTTGTTTCTGTGCATCGTACACCTGCGAAGGCTCCGGCCAGCAAGGATACGGAAGTTATTATTTGCTTTCGGGCACGGCGCCTAACCGCGTCTTAACGATCCAAATGAATAATGTTCATACGTATGATGCTGGAACCACGGGCCGTGGTGGAACTCCTACGGGCGTTCAGGTGAAGCTCTACGAAACCACGAACGTCATCCAGATTATCTATCAGACGCATTCGCACAATTTTGCTTACTCGGGTTATCCGTGCTCCATCGGTCTCGACGGGTTCACTTCGCCATCGTTCACTTCTCTTACTGTTGCAACGAGCCAGACGAACACCCCATCGACCGATCTTCAGTTTGCATCCGCCCCACCCCAGGAACTCGCGCTCGAGACGGTTCCTCCGGTGTTCCCGAAGACTATCAATTTGGGTACGACGAATAACCAGACTCCGGTTATGGTGTCGGTCACGGCCAAGAGCGTAGGCACTGCCGGAAGTGCGCCGCTCACGATCAGCGGGTACAGCCTTACGGGTTCTTCGTATTTTACATTTGTTGGCGCGACTCCGGTTATCGGCTCTACGCTTACGGCCGCCG
>CAWCCK010000019.1:0-75689 GCA_963794025.1 Ignavibacteriota bacterium | reverse complement strand
TCACCTAGCCGCCGGCGCCGGATCCTACTACCTCTGGACTCCGGGTTACTGGGCGTGGGGGCCGGAGGGCTACTACTGGGTGCCGGGATGCTGGGTGGAGGCGCCGTATGTGGGCGCGCTGTGGACACCCGGATACTGGGGCTATGCGGGAAACGTCTACCGCTTCCACCATGGGTACTGGGGCCGGCACATCGGGTTCTATGGCGGGATCAACTACGGCTTTGGCTACATCGGCGTGGGGTATGAGGGCGGCTATTGGAACGGCAGCCACTTCTACTACAACTCGGCGGTGACGCGGGTGAATTTGAATGTGGTGCGCAATGTCTATGCGCACAGTGTGGCGGTGGACCGCGGGCCGCGCGTGAGCTTCGACGGTGGGCACGGCGGTTTGCAGGCTAGACCGCGGCCGGCGGAGATTGCCGCGATCCACGAGCAGCGCTATGCGCCGACCCAGTCTCAGGTGCAGGTGAGGGACCAGGCGTCGCAGAACCGGCAGCAGTTCTACAGCTCGAACCATGGACGGCCGGCGGAGACGGTTGCAGCGCGCCCAGTTGCCAGCGATCACAGAATGCCGGCGGAGCTGCCGCGGGCGGCGGCTGTGCCGGTGCGCATAACCGTCCGTACCTGCAAAAACCTTGGAACCTTCCACAGCAAGGCATTGAGGGGTTTCCGGTAATCCATTTTCCCTCGATGTCCAGTGTGCACCGCTATCGGTTGAAAGAAAAACTCCGTCACAGGCACATACATATTTCCCCCTTGCGAGACGAGTGCGGAAATGGAACTAAAGTCATCGATTCCTGTCGTAGATTCCACAATGTTCCAATCCATGGTTGAATCGTTCCATCGATAAAAACCACCACCACACGCATAGAGCGCTGAACCCTGAACCGTAAGTTCACTCGCGGGCATCGGGATCACATTGTGAGCGGATGTCCATGTTCGTCCTGTATCAACGGATAGAAAAACGCCCCAGTCCGTTCCGGCGAGAAGGGTATCGCCAATAAAGGTTATTGCCGAAATGTAATCTTCTGCTACCCACTGGGATTGCACTTGCCAACGTGCTCCACTGTCGTTCGAAATGTATAGCCCGGCGATGCACTCACAATGATCGTAGAGCCAAGAACAGCCATAACACTAATATTTTGAACTGGTAAACCGCTATCGCAACTCGCCCAAGTCGCACCGTAATCTGTCGAATATAACATTCCCTGATAGCACCCAGCGAAAAGATCCTTTCCCATTGTGACAAAAGAAAAAACTTGGAAGCCGGTGTTACCGGTATCGAGTTCTGTCCAATGATCCCCGTTGTCGGAGGATCGAAAAGACTCGCCGGATAGTGTCACGATGAAAATGAACGAGTCCACGACTGCAAAGCTGGTTACGTTGGTATTATCCGTGAGACCTGTGTCAATTTGGGTCCACGTTAAACCGGTGTCGCGTGAACGATAGACTCCGTCTGCGCAGCCGTATAGATTATTTTTGTATGCTCCGATCGGCGCTACGTCAATTGAAAGTCCGAATGGAGTTCTTGCTACCCAACTCATGCTATCGTCTGACCACATGTAGATTTGGTATTCAGAGCCTAAAAAAACATGCGTACCGTCTGAAACAAGGTTGCCGACGGAGGGTGGAAGATTTTGATTCGCAGGCGACCATGTTACACCCTCATCGGTCGATCGAAAAATTCCATAACTCCCAAACTCACCAAAAAGCACACCTCGATTTTCTACTACCGATGAAAACCCTCCCCCATACAAGCCGTTCGTCGGTTGCCACATTTGCGCGCGCAGCACACACGGTTGCAACACCGCGAGCGCGGCGAAGATGGTGAGCGCGAGAAGCCGTTTCGGGAGCATGATAATGAAAAACCGAACGGGAGCCAAAAGTGCCCGCAACCATGATTCTGGGCGATTTTAGGGATTAAGGAGATGGAAAGGGTAGGGGCTAATGGCATTAGACCATTCGTCATGCAATACGGTCTAATGCCATTAGACCCTACAAAATGCAGAATCTATCTCAAAAATCTCTGAAATCGTCCCAAATCATGGTTCTGTCTCTACTCGAAATCATGCTCGAAATACGGGATCACGCGGTTGTCTTTCGCGGCGTTTTTTGCGCCGCGCTCGGCAAGGACTTGTTCTAACTTTGCGGCGAACTCGCGGCTGGCGTCGTACCCATAATGCTTCAGCAAATAATTCAGCGCGATCACCTCCGAGATCACCGTGATGTTTTTTCCGGTGATGATCGGCAAGCGCACATGGGGAACTTCTACGCCGAGGATCTGTCCGGTGGATTCATCGAGTCCCGTGCGAGTGTAATCGCCATCGGCATGCCACTCTTCGAGTTCCACAATAACTTCCACGCGCTTCTGGAACCGTATCGCGCGGATGCCGAACATTTCCCGCACATTGATGAGTCCGAGTCCGCGTATCTCCATGAAATGCCGCACTAAGTCGGTTCCCGCGCCCATGAGGATGTTCTCGCCTTTTTGTGTAACCATCACCACATCGTCGGCAACTAACCGGTGACCGCGCTCTATCAGATCGAGCGCCACTTCCGATTTCCCGATACCGCTTCTGCCCACAAAGAGCAAGCCCACGCCATAGACATCCACGAACGCGCCATGAATCACCGCTTGCGGATTGAACTGATCCTCGAGAAAATCGCTCAGGAAAAAGATCGCTTTTGTCGTTTCGAAGGTGGAAACAAAAACGGGAATTTTTCGCTCATCGCAAATATCCAAAAGTTCACGGTCAAGCTGGCTGCCGCTGGTAATGACAATGCACGGGATCGCAAACGAGGCCAGCGTAGAAAACGCCTTGATGCGCTCTTCCATCGGCAGCGATTTCAGATAAAAGATCTCCGTATTACCAAAAACCTGAACGCGGTGATATGTAAAAAGCCCGACGTATCCGGCAAGCGCCAAGCCCGGACGATGCAAACTTTTATCGGTGATGAGATTGGCGAGTCCCTCCGCGCCGGCCAGCAGCGTAAGGCGAAAACGGTCGCGCGTGGAATCGTACAAATGCTGCACGGTGATGGATTCGCGCTGTATGGGCTGCGTATTGCGCCAGCCGGAACGGGTTTCTGCTGCCACGATTAAATGATAATTTATGAAATAGCTTCGAATGATTGAGAAGAGTAGAACAATATTATCATCCTATGAATGCCATCTTTTTAGTTATCACGGAACTGCACTAAGTCTTACGATTTCTTTTTGCGTTTGGAACGAAATTCGGAGAGATCTATTGGACCAAATACAATTCCCTTCTTGAAATTAGCAGCAGACGAATCGAGCATTGCTAAAGCTTTGCGAGAGATCGATTCGATTTCAACTTTGTCTAAACGTTTAGGTTTCACAGCGCCTTCAAATTTGCAAACTTGAGCATCAGATTCTTCCGCCCATATTTGGAGAATTCGACGGTTGCTTTGGCTTTATCGCCGGCGCCACGAACTTCAATGATGCGGCCTTCGCCAAATGTTTCGTGATACACGCGGGAACCCCGCGAGATTGGCGACGCATGATCGTTCTCGATCTGTGAGTAATTCGATTGATCCTCGAACGATGTTCTATCGCCAGGACCGTGTTCTCGGCGTTTGCGGGTGAAGGTGCGGCCATTCACGACCGGCGAGCCGGAAAATAAGTGAGAGGTGGATGGCCGGTCGTTTTCGTAGCCATCGTCAAACGGCTTGCGTGTTTGCGGTTTCGTTCCGAAGCTCGTGATGTGTTCGGTGGAACCGGATTTTTCGATCTCTTCGATAAATCGCGATTGCAAGGCGCGTGTCGTTTCGCCAAAACGCAATCGTTCCTGCGCGTAAAACACGAAGCAGCGTTTCATCGCTCGCGTGATGCCAACGTAAAACAAACGGCGTTCTTCCTCGATCTCGCTTGGCTCACGGCTCACGCCAACGGGAATGCTTGGGAACAGACCATCCTCCAAACCCGTGATGCACACCACCGGATATTCCAAGCCTTTTGCGGCATGAAGCGTCATCAGCGTGACCACATTTTTTGAACCATCGGTTTGATCGACTTCGCTTACGAGCGCGACTTCTTCGAGGAATGATTCCAGCGTTGCGTCCGGCTGTTCGTGGAAATAATCAGTAACAGCAGAAAGAAATTCCTGGATATTCTCGCGCCGCGTCATGGCTTCGATGGTATTTTCGAGCTTTAGCTCTTGCAGCATCCCTGTTTCATCGATAAGCGCGCGCAACAGTTCGCTGACCGACATTTTATCGCGCAGCTCCGTATATTTACGAATGAGCCGGGTGAATTCCCGAATGCGCTGCACGGCCCGGCTCTGCACGCCGCCGACAAACTCGATCGCACTGAGCGCCTGCATCATACTCTGATCGTGATTGCGAGCATGAAGCGCAACATGCTCCATCGTCGTCGCGCCGATGCCGCGCGGCGGATTATTGATTACACGCGAAAGGCTTTCCGTATCGTTTGGATTGACGAGCAGACGCACATATCCTAAAACGTCCTTAATTTCTTTGCGCTTGTAAAATGCCGTGCCGCCAACGATCGTATAAGGAATGCCTTGCCGCCGCAAACCATCTTCTATCGCGCGGCTCTGTGCGTTCGTGCGGTAGAGCACAGCAAAATCTTTGAGATCGAGTTTCGATTTGCGAATTTCATCCTCGACCACGCGAACGACGGAACTCGCTTCATCGCGTTCATCTAAGCATTGCGTAATGCGAACCGGTTCGCCGCGAGGATTTTCGGTAAAGAGCGTCTTGGGAATTTGCCCTTTATTGTTTTTTATCAGTTCATCCGCTGCGGCAAGGATGGATTTGGTGGAACGATAATTTTGCTCTAATCGAAACGTGAGCGCGCCGGGATAATCGCGCTCGAAATCGAGGATGTTCCCAATATCCGCGCCGCGAAAGGCATAGATGGACTGCGCGTCATCACCCACAACGGTGAGATTACCATGCTTCCCCGCCAACCGTTTGATGATCGCATACTGCACACGGTTCGTATCCTGATATTCATCCACTAAAATATAGTGGAACTTATGCTGATACTGCGCGAGAATATCCGGGTTGCGATCGAAGAGTTCCACTGTCTTCAGCAGCAGATCGTCGAAATCCATTGCGTTCGACATTTTTAGCGCCTTTGTGTATTCGGGATAGATCTGCGCGACTTGTTCCGAAAAAACATCCCTCGCAAGCCGTGCATATTCTTCCGGCGAGACCATCTGATTTTTTGCGCTCGAAATCCGCGAACGCACCGCACTCGGATTGAACTGATCTTTCGAAATACTCAGCGCGTTCATCGCCTGCTTGATCGCGCCGAGCGAATCGTCGCTATCGTAAATGGTGAAGCTGGACGTATAGCCGATTGCCGCCGCATTCTTGCGAAGAATGCGCGCAAAGATGGAGTGAAACGTTCCCATCCACAGATCGCGCGCTAAGTCGGGACCCATTTCGGGCAGCGCGGTATCGCTCATTTCATCGAGCAGCAGCGCGATGCGCGCCTTCATCTCGTTCGCGGCCTTATTGGTGAATGTTAGCGCGAGCACTTCCCACGGGCGCACGCCGCGTTCGAGCAACAGCGCGATCCGGTGCGTGAGCACGCGCGTCTTGCCCGAGCCGGCGCCGGCCACGATCATCACCGGGCCGCTCACGTTCGAGACGGCATCCTGCTGCGCCGAATTCAATCCGGCCAAAATTTTCGACATGTGGAAAGTGCTGAAGTGCTAAGTGCTGAAGTGCTAATGAAATCTTACAAACACAAAAATACGAGCATTCGTACTTCGATGCGCGAAAGATTTAATATTGTCGTTGCTCGATTAGTCAATTCATGACAGTCTTGTGCGATGGATTCTTCTTGAAAACCATAAGACAACCCCACCCCCACTTCACCATCCTCCCCATTAGGGAACTACAAAGGTTCAGCGCCTTCGTTCAGGATGTCAAGGTACTTGCCATATACATAAGCCACGTTACGCTGCTTCCCGGTAATCTCGCGCACGATGCCAAGCTTTTCCATGGTTGCAAAAGCAGCGAGTACGGTTGGGCGTGTCATATTGATCTTCCCGATGACATCGTTAGAAGAAACGACCACCTCATTTTTCAGAATTTCAAGAACTCGAACGAGCGATCCCGCCTGCCGGCCTTCCTTTTCAAGCCTTTTGTGATCATCGCTAAATAGTTGGAGCAACTGATGTGCGGTTTGAGAAGCACCTGTTGCAACTTCGGCAACGCCAAGAAGAAAAAATTCATACCACGATTCCCAATCTCCATTTGTACGAACGCCCTGTAGCAAATCGTAGTAACGTTCGCGATTCGTCTTGAAGTAAAGGCTAAGGTACAGTAGCGGTTCTTCGAGCACTTTTTCCGCTGCAAAAAGAAGCGAGATAAGCAAACGTCCTATCCTTCCGTTACCATCGAGAAATGGGTGGATCGTTTCGAATTGGACATGTATAAGTGCCGCTTTGAGAAGCGTTGGAGTCCGTGTAGGATCATCATTGATAAATTTTTCGAGATCGCTCATGAGTCGATCTACTTCATTGGGCGGAGGAGGAACGAATGTCGCGTTGACTTCATTTGTCCCGCCGATTCGTACCTGCGCACGTCGGAACTCGCCAGGGCTTCGTGTATGTCCTCGCCCCGATGAGAGGAGCTCTTGATGAACCTCTCGAATTAGTCTGTTCACAATGGGCATACCTTCCCGAACAAGTTTTACCCCCTTCTCCAATGCCCTCACGTAACATGACACTTCTCGCACATCGTCCATAGGAACTCCCGGCATTTCTGAGTTCTCGAACATAAGCAGATCGGAAAGCGACGATTGTGTGCCTTCAATCTGACTTGAAAGTACGGCTTCCTTTCGTACATAAGAATAAAGGAAAAGCTTCTTATCCGGTAGAAACTGCGTGATAAGATTCAGCCCGCCCAGCGCCTGATTAGCGCGCGCTTGCAAATCTTCGAAACGGGCTGTATCGATTGCAGGATTCGGTGGAAGTGAAAACGGCACAAAAGCATGGAATGGCCGTTCTCCCATTGTGCAATAGATTTTCTCTCCGGTTTTTCTTGACATTCTTTGGGATTGGTCTTAGTGGATAACTATTTCGTAAGTAAAATACCCTTTACTTTCGTAAGTAAAACATCTTTTACTTAAATCAAAGCATTTGAAAATAAGTAAAAGTTCGACCCTTAACTTTTATTTACGATTTCCGTCATGGTCAAAACGACCACTTTTTAGCCAATTACAAAAAATGAACCAACATTAATTCTCATATCGAAATTCCTATTTGGCATGTCCGCCAGAATCTAATCCAAACTTCATGGGCTGCGGTTGTTTCATCGCTCCCGCGCCGGGAACTTCGGGCGTTGCAGGTTTCAGGTCGTTATCCTGGGAGGGTTTTCGCGTTCCAAATTCATTAGAAGGAGAAACAATGGTGGGGCGAAGGATGTGATAATGTTCGAGGCTCTGATCGCTTTCGAAGCCGATGCCATCGGTGACACGCCCATCTTTTTCTACGATATGCACGGGCGCGTCGGAGTGGATGGTCTGGGATTTGTTATCCCATTCGAGCGAATCGGTATCGACCGTAGTTCCCGAATCGCTAATGATATGCACATGGCCGTAGGCCGTCATATTATTAGTTGAGGGAATTAACCTTCGCAGTTTGCGAGGTCAGCACGCTGGAATGCAGACCCTCTTTATTGTAAAAATCCACACGGACGCTGCTATCGAGCCAGGTGTAGTGTTTCGTTTCGAATGTTTCCACGCGGCCCGCATGAAGTATGGCGCGCAAAATGCCGCTCGCAGAAAAATTCATGGAAGTATTATAGCTGACCTGTCCCGGTTTATCCGCGCCGGAGATGGGAACGTTTGCGGTGCTTGGCATGACTTTCGGGCCTTCATCGCAGCCAAAGGAAAGCGCAAGACAAACAAATACTATGACGTACCTGAATTTCAAGAAATCCCTGCCTTTACTATATCGTGAATGTGAATGATTCCTTCGATGTGTGCCATCTGCATCCGCAACAAGCAGCTGCATCACTTTGGGAATTCTATCCTCCATCGCATGAAGCGCTTCGATAGCAAGCGCGGATGAGGAAACAACCCGTGGGTTATGTGCCATCAAATCTTTGGCTTTCACGGCGCCGGTATTGATCGTTGCATGGGATTCGAAAAACCGGCGAAGATCGCCATCGGTAATGATTCCCGAAAGTTTCTTGCCTTTTGTCACTGCTGTTGCGCCAAAACGTTTGCGCGACATCTCCATCATCACTTCGTTCAGTGTTGCGTTTTCTTTAACGCGGGGAACGGCGTCGCCGCTTGCCATAAGATCGTGAACGGAGAACGTAAGTTTCCTTCCCAACGCACCGGCCGGATGCAGCCGCGCAAAATCCGCGCTTGAAAATTCCCGCGCTTCAATAACGCAACCGCTAATGCATCGCCTAACGACGAGCATCGCGGTTGTCGAAGCCGTCGGTGCAAGATCGTGCGGGCACGCTTCCTCATCTATATGGACGAGCAGGACCGCGCCGCCGCTCTCACGCGCTTCGATGGCGAGCTTCGATTCCGGAGCGCAGGTCATTGCAATAATGGGAACCCCAATGCGGCGGAGCGACGGAACGAGCACCAGCAATTCATCCGACGCACCGCTTTTGCTGAGCACGATAATCACATCCTCGCGCTGCACCATGCCGACATCGCCATGCGCGGCCTCGGCTGGATGCAGAAAGAACGCCGGAGTTCCCGTCGAAGCAAGCGTCGATGCAATTTTATTTGCAATGTGTCCGGATTTCCCAACGCCCGTCACGATCACGCGGCCCGAGGAATTCATTACCAGTTTACACGCCTGCTCGAACGCCTGTGCATCGAGTTTTTCCAAATTTAATTGAATGGCCTTAGATTCGATCTCGAATGTTCGTTTGTGCGCTTTTGAAAAATGAATCCATCTTACAACACTCCTTTCATTGCACTACGAATTTCGAGCAGATTTTCGATTAATCGCTCCAAGTCCGCAAGCGGAAGTTGGGATTCTTTATCGCTCAATGCTTCCGCCGGATTGGGATGCGTTTCGAGAAAAATTCCATCCACGCCAACCGCCATTGCTGCGCGAGCAAGCGGTGCGATAAATTCCCGGTCTCCCCCGCTCATGCCATGCTGGCTCGGACGCTGCACCGAATGCGTGGCATCATAGATCACCGGCGAACCAAATTCCCGCATTTTCACCATCGAGCGAAAATCGACGACGAGATCGCCATAACCGAAGAACGTTCCACGTTCGCATAGCAACACGCGCTCGTTGCCCGGTCTCGGTAACTTTTGCTTTGGCGAACTTCATATCTTCCGGCGACATGAACTGTCCTTTTTTAATTTGTATCACGCAGCCCGTTTTTCCAGCCGAGTGAAGCAATTCTGTTTGGCGCGAAAGAAATGCGGGAATTTGCAGCACGTCGCATGTTTCGGCAGCGATGGCGCATTCTTCCGGCGAGTGAACGTCGGTTAGAATGGGCAGATCGTAATCGTTCCTAATCTTTGCAAGGAGCGAGCGCGGCTTCCATTCCTATTCCTGTGAAACTGGTACTGCTCGTGCGATTTGCTTTCGTGTAAGAGGATTTGAACACAAAATCGACCGGGAACTGGGATTGAATATCGACCAACCGATCCGCGACGGCTCGAGTACGCTTTCGCTTTCCACCACGCATGGCCCAGCGATAATGGCGAACCGCTCGGCAGCGCCGAACATCACGCTTCGCTTGCCGGATGGGGATGGTATGGTAATGGGGTGGGTCAAAAAAATAGCTTTTGCGACACTAAACAGGAACCCTGAACTTTAGAGCCTGCACCGAGAATTTAGGAATTGCTCACGGTCTCCTGCGGCGCAACTCCGCAGAGCATGATCGCCGCGCTGATGCCACGTTCAGCGATTCACCTGCGCCATGCGCGGAATGGCGATCTGCTTCGCGCCAGTTCAACTAATTCCGGGCGAATGCCGCGCGCTTCGGTTCCCAATAAAAGAATACGACGCGGTCTGGGAAGGCTAATATCAAAGACGGGATTTGCGGTTTCCGCAACTGTTGCTGCGAGAATGTGCCATCCTGCATTTTTGAGATCGGTGAGCCGTTTTATCGAGGTCGGCGTTCATTTCGAGCGTAACGTCGAAGATCGCGCCTTGCGTCGAGCGCACTACTTTCGGAGCGTAGGGATCGGCGGTTCCATCGCCAAGCAGCAGATTCGGAACGCCGAACCACGCCGCAGTCCGGATGATCGTTCCTACGTTGCCGGGATCTTGCACGCCATCGAGCGCAAGGATAGCGTTCCCACGACGCGTGCGAAGAACGCGGCATCCGAACGACCGCAAAGATTCCTTGCGGCTCCTCGGTATCCGATACGCGGTACGCAAGCTTTGCCGGCAGCGAATGCACCGGTAATATCCAGCCGTTCCGCCATATCTAACAACGCGCCGTGCCGAACCACCGCATCCTGCGTAAAGGCAGCGTACTCGATGAGCTTGGGAGCTTTTTCTATGGCGGCTTCGAGCAAATGCGGGCCTTCGATCACAAATTCCGAATCGCCGCGACGCGCGCGAGCATCGCGCAACAGGCCGCGAATGTGATTGACGCGAAGTTCGGTAAGAGGAGTCATCGGCAAAGATGAGAGATAAAAGTGAAAGATGAATCGGGCTAAATCCTATCATCGCAATTACGTTTTTACCAATTACGGCTTCAACGGATCGAAGCTGAGAATCGTATTCCAGCCGATCGCGACAAAGATCACGCCCGCGATAACGATCACGCCAAAAATGGTGAGGCCGACGGCTGGCTTCAACTTGTAATCGCGAACGATATTCCAAATGCCCTGCAAACCGTGATACATTCCGATCGTGATAAATCCAAGATAAATTCCCTTGAACCACGGCGACGACAAGCCGCGAAGCCGTCTCGCCATAATCGTGCCCGCTCACCGGATTATAGTGCATCAGATATGTAATGCCCGACGGTCAGCACCACAAGCGCAAGCCCGGTAACGCGCTGCAACCACCACGCCGGCGCGCCGCTTTTGCGCGGACGCGAATAACTGCGTAGTAACGCACTCTATCGCCGTTGGTCATTTTAATATCAGCCATTTATTTTGCGAAAATCTCGCTGGAAAAAATGAGAAAAAACATCATCACGACGACCGCAATGCCCGTGACCCACACCGCAGCCAGCAATTTTTTATGATACCTCGCGCCATTGGCCAGATCGACGACGGCGATGCGGATGCCATTGAACGCATGGAACATCACGAGCGCGCCGAGCAGCCACTCCGCGATCTTAAATGGCGGCGTAGTAAAAGTTACCATCTCTTTGGCGAACGCCGCGCGGCCTTTCGTGAGAGAGGTCAGCGCCCAAATATGGACAAAAAGATAGGTCACGAGTCCAATGCCCGTGATGCGCTGCAACAAATACGCCCACGACCCGGAATACCGTCGGTATCCAAGAAAGAGCTTATTCCAGGCGCTAAAAGGGCGGCGTTCGGGTGTGTATGCCATGATTTTTAAGGAGTACGACCCTGTAAACATCCAACGAAGGCGGAATTGTTGCGGGGAGGGATTGATCTATAAAAATAACGCCGATGCGACACCAATTACCATTTCACATCCATAGCCGACGCTGTCCTAAATAAAGTGAGATATTCTTCCTGCGAGCATTCATAAAGGCCGAATTGTTCGAGATGTTCGCTCGGCATTTGAGCATCGAGTAGTTGAAAGCCTTTTCTGCGCAGCCGTTCCACCAAATACACTAACGCAATCTGCGAGGCAAACGGTGCGCGCGAAAACATGGACTCGCCACAAAATGCTGCGCCAAACGTGAGGCCGTATAATCCTCCAATCAGTTTATCATCATCCCAAATTTCGATAGTGTGCATGGTTCCCATCTCGAAAAGCTTTAAGTAAAGCGCAATCATTTCTTCCGAAAGCCATCGTTCTTCATTGGGAACATTCTCACCAAAACGGGCACAGCCCCGCAATACTTCGAGAGGAGCGGTATCGTAGGTAACGCGATAATTATTTTTATCTATGATCTGGCGCAGCGAGCGCCGAACGCGAAAGCGTTCATCCAATGGAATGATACCGCGCGGATCGTACGCGCAAAATTCGATCTCACCGCGCTCATCGGCCATCGGAAAAAATCCCGAACGATAGGCATCGAGCACCTGCTCGGGCGTGACAAGGGATGGCACGTTATTTTGCAAGAATAACAAACTCGATGCGCCGGTTGAGCCGCCGACCCGCTTCAGTCGTATTCGATGCGATAGGCCTGAGCGATCCAAAGCCTTTCGATTCAAGCCGGTCCGGTGCAATGCCCTCTTGCATAAGGTAGCGTTTGACGGCCACAGCCCGTTCTTCGGAAATTTTCATGTTCGTTTCGGGAACCCCCGTGGAATCGGCATGGCCCTCGATTCGAATTTTCATGGATGGCCGGACGTGCATGAGCCGAACAACGCGCTCCAGTTCGGGAATGAAATCGTTCAGAAGCTGCGTCTGGTTCGGCGCAAATTGTAAGTCTTCGAATACAAAACGGCGTCCCGGCTCGATCGCAAGCAGTTTACGTGAAGCAAGCACGGAACGATCTTCTGCGCGCAACAGATCGAAACGAACGGAATCGGGCGCGAGCGTAGATTGAGAAAGATATTTCAGCGAATACAAACTCGTGACATTACTCGCGAGATCTTCGACGGAACTTGCGAAGCTCTGCCCAAGATTAAAACTTGCGCCGTCCGTCGCAGCAGCCATATCGTGATATTCAGGATATTCCGGCGGCGTAACCGTGAGCAAACGCACCTCGCGTTCGTAAAGCCAATCACCCATCGTCTTCATTGTAAAATCGGTGGTACCATCGCCGTGCTCGCCTTGCTGATGGCATTGGGCGTCGGTGATAAGCACAGCCAGTCGAATAGCGATCGGGCGAAACGGCATGTCTTCCATCGCGTGAAGTCCTTCGAGCGCGTTCTCTTTCGGATCGCCGCCGCCGACGGTTTGAATATCGGCAACCCATTTTTCGAATTCGTTTACGTCATCCGTTAGCTTCGGACTTTTCCATTCCACAATATCGCTGAATCGCACAAGACCGAGACGATAATCGAAACCATGCTGGGCTAATTCATCCGCGAATTGATTGACATTTTGCTTTACGGTGCCGATCATGTCCGTCATCGAGGCGGTTTGGTCGATCACGAAGATAATATCGATGGGAACCCGGTTCTCACCGCTCACCAGATCGAGCGAAATAATGGGGCGCTCGATGCCATTTTCAAGAATAACCAGATCTTCCTTTTGGAGGGTGCGAATAAAATGATTGCGCTTATCGACGGCAGAAAAGATAATTCCCATTTCCGGGAAATGCGTAATATCGACATTCTTGATCGTGAATGCCGCACTGCCATTGGCAGATTGCAAATTAAACCGCTCGTCACGTTTTGCAATATCGCGGCGCGTATCCAGCACCCCACTCGATTGGGCGAGCGCATAGTGCGGTAATACGCATAAAAAAAGAATAGCTAAAAAACGAAATTTCATAGTATCTATAAACACCGATTGATCCGAAATGTCATTAGCGGCCATCGCTTTCTAATCGGAGCACCGATACATCTTTACGCAGGCTGAGGCCACGGCGAAGTTCCATGCGCGACGAAGCAGAGGCAAGCCATGCTTCGATGCGGGAAGTTTCTTCGGACGTCAGCCCATAGTGTCCAAATTCTTGATGAATCCATGCTTCGATGACGGCGTGAAGCAGAAAGCCATCCAACGACATCATTCCTTCGAGCGAAAGTCCACCGTCTAATTCTAATTGCTGCAATTCTTCTCGCGCGAGCGTATCGAGGAATAGCGAGAGTTCCCGCATTCGCCCGGCAAGCGCAGCGAGCGCTTTTAAGGGCGAGCGATCGGGCCACACTTCCGCCAGAACAGGCATCACTTTATGCCGCACGCGATTGCGCTGATAGGTTAGCTCATCATTCGAAGTATCGTGCTCTGCAACCAAATTATTCTCTCGAAGATATTCCACTATTTCTGCTTTTGTAACATCTAACCACGGGCGAAGAATGTAGGCGTGGGCAAGTTTCCGTTTCGGTGGAATACCGGCCAGCCCTCGAACGCCCGCGCCGCGAACCATATTTAAAATAACAGTTTCAGCCTGATCGTTAGCGGTATGCGCCGTGAGCACGAAATCGAAGCCGTGCGTTTCAGTAAGCTCTTCGAAAAATTGATAGCGCAAATTACGAGCTGTTTCTTCAATGCCGGTTTTTTCTTGTTCCGCAATTCGCGTGGTATCGACGCTCTTTAGAAAAAATGGAACGTCCCACGCTTCGCAGTATTTTCGAACCGCATCTTCATCGGCATCCGAAGCAGGTTCCCGGAGCTTATGATTCACATGCGCGACCGCCAAACTTGCGAACGTATTCGTTCCCAAAAGCGACCGCATCACATGCAGCAGCGCCAACGAATCCGGCCCGCCGCTCACTGCAACGAGCAGTTTAGCCCCGCTCGTCACGCCAAGCGACGCAAGCGAATCGAGCGTTTTCTCCGGAAGTGGTTTTTGGGTAAGGGGTAAGGGGTAAGGGGTAAAGGGCGAAGATTTTACATCTGTTACCCTTTGCCCTTTACCCTTTACCCGGCGCAGTTCGCGGCTGTTAGAATTCTCCATACGAATTCTCCGTTCGTGTAAGTTTCACATCCTGAAGCTGCGGGGCTACGATCTTAATTTCCAGATTAAATCCCGAAATTTGCGAGCCGGGCGGACGATACGTGAAATTCATTTCCCAGCAATGCAGATCGCGGTGAACCACGATCTGTGGAATGATAACTTTTCTGTTCAGCAGATCGTAACCCGCCGACGTTGTGATGAGCCAGTGAACGGTGAGCGGCAAGTTCAGGCTTACGTTGGCGCCGAAATCGCGCTCCGGCGCTCCGGCAAGCGTGAAGCTCTGCGAATAACTGAGTTGGTAACTAATGTTCCATTGCGGGCGGAATGGAATATCGAGATAATTACCGGGATAATTCCCGCCGAAGAACATCATGCGCTCATCTTCCGGCGACGTAATTTTGAACAGATGGCGCAGCGAATCGTAGTTCCCGCCCTCCGTTGTTTTCGAGGCGGAAAAACTGCCGCTTAGTCCTGCCGATACAGATTGCGCGCGGATCAGCCCCTGATGCAAGGTCGCAAGGGTGTAGTTCGTAGAATCGCCAGTACCATTGTAATTTTCCGGATAAAAGGAAAAGGATGCATTGCCGCTCAAGGCGAAAAGAGTTCCTATCGACGAACTGGCATTCAGCGAAAGCGCGCTGATGAGCTTCGTATAAAGATCGTAACCGCTCGAAGCATCGAGATTAAAAAGCTTCACGTGATCGACCGTCGTGGAATCTTTATTAACCTGCCGATCGACCTTTGCCTCGAAATTATTGGCGAGATCCATGGACATCACTTCTGTTTTACCCGGCCCGACCAATCCGCCATTAGGTTGGCTGCTAAAAATGTTATAGGAATTCATTTGGCCGGTCGTGGGATCTAAAAACGAGCGATAATTTTGATGGGAAAGATCCGGCTGATACGTAAAACCGATCGAAGGCTGGATCGTATGCCGAATAGCTTCGATGCCAAAGAGGCCGATATTGGCAATGCCATATAGCGTCGTGGAAACATGGACGCCGGCATTGTAATTATAGAGCCGGCTGAAATGATGGACGAGCGTGGTATCGGCAATGGTCACGGTGTCGATAATTCTGCCCGTGGAATCTCTAATAAATTCCCTTCTAAAATTAGTAAGGGAATCATGTTCCACTAACCAGGCTTCCTGATAACTGAAGCTCGGTGTAAAAGTAAAATATCCGAGCTTCGGAGAAATGCTGATCGAGGGACTGTGGAGTATACTATAATTTTCCGTGTTGGTATAGATGGTCGAGTCTGTTACTACGTTCGGCGTATTGGTTGCCTTGCTGACATTATGGCTGGCGCTGAAATTGTATGCGATCCCCAGAGTGGGAATACCGAGCGCCGTCGCGAGCGCACTCGGCTGCGATCCATCGGTGGATTGGAACGGGAACCATGTGGATTTCGAAAAGTTAATTTGCGGGCTGGTTTCCTGATAAGTTCCATCGAGCAAGTTCTGGTTGCGGGTGTAATCAATGCCCAGGCTTATCCCAAGATCCTGCCAGCCGGTACTAAAGCTTGCACTGGAACTGGCATTCTGCGTTAGGTATTGCGGTAGAGAAGATGCGTTATTTTGATTGTATCCGTTACTCTGAAAACTAACATTTGCAGAGAGCGATGTTTCATAGCCAAGAATGAGGTTTGGCAAAGTTCCGGCGATCTTCCAATTAGGATCAAACGGATCGGCGCTGGAAAACCGCGTTTGCCCGAATCCATATTCGACAGTTGCCGCGCTATTCAGCAGATACCGTTTCATGTATTCCGCCAAAAAATCGACGTTATATCCACCTACGGTATAGACATCGGTTTGCCCGCGTATGTCGGCATAATCGTTGAAAACCCAATAGTACCCTGCATGGGTAAGGCCATAGCCGCGATCGCCCTGCGTGGTGTAGCTGGGCATAATAATTCCCGAATGCCGCCCGCTCTCGTGATTCGGAAACACACCAAACGGCAGCACGAAGATCGGCACATCAGCCACATACAAAATGACCGGCGCGGCAAAAATTTGGTCGTTCATAATGACCTTCATCTTCGGCGATTCGAAATAATAATGCGGGACTTCTTCATCGCAGGTGGTGTAGCGCCCATTCTCTACAAACAGCGTTTTCGGCGCAACCTGTTTTATTTTCTCGCCGTAATAAAATCCCTTATCCATCTCGGTCGTGCCGAGTTGAACCGTCCCGTGTTTGGTCTTAAAATTATAGACGATCACTTCGCCATCATACACGGTCGTGCCTTCGGTGAGCTTCGGCGCGCCGCGCGTTTTTGCGCGATTCGTATCGCGCAGAATGTGGCGGCGAAGCGCCATTGTAGCTGCCACGACCGAATCCACATCGTAACTATAGGAAGTCATTAAGCTGTGCTGAAAATCCATGACGATCGTATAAGCATCGAGTTCCCGATTTTCAAATTCGACGATACCATTATTCACGAGGATCATTCGCTTGCGCGGAATATCGAAGACCGTGGAATCTATGGCCGTATATCGCACGATGGTATCGATATCGCCTTTTGTTGTATCGCGCGCAACATACAGCGAATCCGGGAACTGAATGCCCGGGCGAATCTGCTTGAGCTTGGGGGCAGTACTATCGACGGGTGGCGGAGCAATTTGTGCGCGAAGCATTTCCGCTCCGCATAAAACGAATGCCACCACTAAAACGCATGTGTAAATGCGGATCATGCGTAGCTTGGCCTCACTTTATATGGAATGGGATCTGGAATACCGGCCTCTGCAAATCCGCGCAAACGCAAGGCGCAGCTATCGCAGACGCCGCAGGCGACATCTTCGGATTGATAGCACGACCACGTTGCATCGATCGGCGCTGAAAGCCGGATAGATTCCCGCACGATCTCGCGTTTGTGAAGATGAATAACGGGCGTTATAATTCTGATATTACTTCCCGGTTTCGTGCCAAGCTCGATGGTGCGCTCGAAGGCATCGAAAAACACGCGGCGGCAATCCGGATAGCCGGAGGAATCTTCTTCGACCGCGCCGATATAAATCGCATTTGCACCAATGACTTCCGCCCAGCTTGCCGCGACCGCAAGAAAATTCCCGTTCCGAAATGGCACGTACGAGCTTGGAATGCCCGATGCTTCAAGATTAGCTTCCGTGACATCAATAGACGAATCCGTAAGGCTCGATCCGCCGATGGTTCGCAAAAATTCAATATCGACGACAAGCCGCTCTGAGATTCCGAGCGCATTGCATACATCTTCAAAGGCTTGCAGCTCACGCCGTTCCGTTCGGTGGCGATAATTGAGATGCAGCGCAGCGACATATTCCGAGTCACGACGCGCGATGGTCGCCGAGAGCGTGGAGTCCATTCCGCCGGAGAGTAAAACGATGGATTTCATGTGATTGCAGAGGCGCTTGGCCATGCCCTACAAAAGGCCGCTGACTTCTGCGTAGGTGCGTTCCGTCTCCTGAATACGCACGCGAAGCTCGCGCAAATGTTTCGTGGATGATCGGTCGTCCATAGAATGGAATAGAGCTTTTAGCCGCTCGAAGAACCATTTTGCGAGATTTTCAGCCGTAGTAGGGAAATCTACATATACGGCTTTGAGACCAGAGGATTCAAGAAAACGGACGATCAGAGTGTCCGAACGGTCGCAAAGGAAGGCATGGTCGATCTCGGCAATAAGCGGATCGACCATCTTTTTAAGATCGAAATAATCGAGCACCATCCCCTGCGAGGATGAGCGATCATCCGTGTTGGGTTCGCCTACAAGCTCGATCCACATTCGATAAGAATGTCCATGCACATTGCGGCAGCCGCCGGTATGCTCCGGCAGTCGGTGCGCCATTTCCCAGCGGAAATCTTTTGCGATTCGTGTAAGCATAGTAACGAGTAACGAGTAACGAGTAACGAGTAACGAGTAACATATCGAGATTGGAATTCATCTCTCGTTACTCATTACTCGTTACTATTGTATTGGTTTTTCTAATGTGGTAATTGTGATTCTATCTGATGTTGGTTTGAGCGCATCACCTTTCGTGTATTTTGCAATCACAGTAGAATGCAATCCTCCGCGCGTCGAAAATTTTCCGGTGATCTCCATCCAACGTGGTTCCATCGCCGTCACAAGATCTTCCAGAATTTCATTGATGACCGCTTCATAAAAGATCCCGCGATTCCGAAAGCTGATGAAATAATACTTGAGCGCTTTCAGCTCCACGCACAGTTTATCGGGAACGAAGCGGACGGTGATCTCGCCGAAATCCGGAAGGCCCGTTACGGGGCACACGGAAGTAAATTCCGGATTCACATGCGTGATCTCATACTTTCTATTAGGATACGGATTTGGAAAAACGATTAACTCTGGTTTGTTTTCGGTCATACTCCTCGTAATACTTCGGGCCAAATGAGTTTATGTAATTGTGTTTGTAATCTAACCGGCACATGATCTTCGAGAATCCACTGCGCAAGTTCCCGCATCGGGAGTGCGTCATGCACGGCAGAAAAAAGCACGGTTCCCACACGCTTATCGAGATCATATTTCCATACTTGCGCGCGCGACCATTCATAATCCTCGCGGGAACCTATCACGAACTTCACTTCGTCATGCCTTGTGAGTTGCTCGATGTTTTCATGCCGATTCCGTTTCATCATGCCGGACGATGGCGTCTTCAGATCGACAATTCGCTTGACTCTTTTATCGACGCGTGATATATCCATGTGTCCGCCCGTTTCGATCATCACATCGTAACCTTTTTGCAGCAAGTCCTCTATTAATAGATAAACTCCCTCTTGTTCCAACGGTTCGCCGCCGGTTAGCTCGACAAGCTTGCAATGGTACGACTCGACTTTCTCGAAAACCTCTCCAACCAGCTGATCCTCGCCTTCGTAAAAGGCGTATTCGGTATCGCAATAGGTACAGCGAAGTCCGCAGCCTGTCATTCGCACAAACACGCATGGTTCGCCCGCGCGCGAACCTTCCCCTTGTATGGAATAAAATATCTCGTTGACGCGCAAAATATCCTTTCGCTGCTTATCAGCTACAGGTAGTGGGGTTGTGGTTGCTATTTCGAGAATCTCTTCCATGTATCACTGAACCGGGATTTCGCGGATTTCGTTGGTTTTGCCAAATAACAGCCGATCTCCCCTAATTGCTTCCCATCGCACAAAACCACCCGCTCAAACCGCTCACGACCTTCAAGATCGGCGGCCCTGCGCGCTATTTTATTGAAATTACCGATCCTGCGCAGCTTAACGAAGCATTCGAGTTCGCCGAATCCCAACATTTGAACCTGCTCGTTCTCGGCGGCGGCAGCAATATGCTCGTTAGCGATCGAGGGTTCGATGGATTGGTCATTCATATTGCGAATCGCGGAATTGTAGCGCAAACTTCAGTTTGCGATCCGGGAGCAGGGTCGCAAACTAAAGTTTGCGCTACATTGCGAATTGCTTCAGGAGAAATATGGGATGATGTCGTAAAATTCGCTGTCAAAAATAATCTTTGGGGTATCGAAAATCTTTCTCGTATTCCGGGACGAACGGGAGCCGTTGCCGTGCAGAATGTGGGCGCGTATGGTCAGGAAATTAAGGATGTGTTGGTGAATGTAGAAGTGTTTGATAGAAAAACGAAATCATTTCGAACGCTATCGAACGAAGAATGCCAATTCTCTTATCGTAAAAGTATTTTCAATACAACCGAGAAAAATCGTTACATTATACTTTATACAACGCTTGCATTAAGCGAGACTCCAAAACGAAACCTCTCCTATCCCGATGTAAAAAAGTGGTTTGAGGGAAAGCCAGAACCATCACTCGCAGAAATTCGGGAAGCGATCAAAACCATCCGCGATAGAAAATTCCCGTTCCCAGCAGAATCTATTGAAGGAAATGCGGGATCGTTTTTTAAGAATTCATTGATCTCGCTGGAGCAATTCGAAGATCTTCGACAACATTTCGAACGCAACATTCCTGAACATCTCGATCGTCTCTTGCATTTTTTTCCTTCATCCTTCATCCCTCATCCCTCATCCTATCTTAAAATACCAAGCGCGTTCATTCTTGAAGTGTGCGGACTGAAAGGTTTTCGTCGCGGGAACGTGCAGCTTAACCCCACGCAGCCCGTCGTGGTGCTGAATGTGACCGGAGAAGCTACTGCGGATGAAGTGCTATCGGTTGTGAAAGAAGTGCGGGCTATTGTGGAAACGAAAACGGGGCTTCATATTTATACGGAACCGGAACTGATTGGATTTTCGGCTGAGGAGTTGCGAGCATTTGGGTTCACTCCGGAAGAAATCAAAAGGTACATTTGAGGTTTCGCACGGATTAATGTGTTATTTTTGCAGGGGATTTTAAAGGATTCATTTTTAATATCAAAAATCATGACCACATTCCCGCGTAACCGAATTTTCGCAGGTGTCTTTTTCTTAATTCTCCTGGCAAGCTGTTCGAGCACCACGATCATCGACTCGCACCCTCCGGGAGCAAAACTTTATATGGACGGTTCATTGAAGGGGATTACCCCATATTCTTATAGCGACACGAAGATCGTTGGAAGTACAACGTCCATAAAACTCACGCTGGACGGGTATAGCGATTTCAATGGAGTGCTTACACGCAGTGAGCGCGTGGATGTCGGAGCGTTGATCGGAGGAATTTTCGTGCTCGTGCCTTTCCTTTGGATCATGGATTACGATCCCGACCATACGTATGAATTGTCCCCATCGGGAATGACCAATTCACCGGAAATGAACGATCAAGTTTCGTCCCTCCAAACGAAATTAGAGAACCTCAAAAAAATGCACGATAACGGAACCCTGACCGACGATGAATATCAAACGCTTCGCAAAAAAGCGATCGACAATGCCAAATAATGGAAAAGAGTAACGAGTGCTGGTCACTCGTTACTCTTTACACATTCTCTCGTTACTTCCTATTACTGTTTCACGAATTCCGCTTCGAGCGTAATCGTTACCTCTTCGCCTACGACCACTCCGCCGGCTTCGAGCGCGGCGTTATAATGGAGACCGAAATCCTTGCGGTTGATCTTCGTTTTGGCGGTAAAGCCAACGCGCGTTCCGCCCCACGGATCTTTCATTTCCGGCGTTCGCTCTGCCGTTAGCACGACTTCGCGCGTTGCGCCATGCATCGTAAGATCGCCCTTGATGACCAGTTCATCGTCGTTTTTGTGATTCCACGAGGTCGAGTTAAACGTAAGCTCCGGATATTTTTCAACTTCGAAAAAATCCGCGCTCTTCAAATGTCCATCGCGGTTTGGCTCCCGCGTATTGATCGAGGCAGCCTGTATCGTTACCGATACCACGCTATTCTCGACATTTGCCGAGTCATATTGCAGGGTTCCCGCCAACTGCGTGAATTCCCCGCGCACGGTCGAAATCATAAGATGCCGAACGCCGAATCCGGCATGCGAATGGCTCGCATCGAGATTCCACGTGGGTAGAACCTGCGTTGCCGGCTTTTCTTCAAGAACAAGCTCCTGAACCGGAGCTTCTAAAACGTCTGTATTTGTGTTCATAAATCAATTCTCCTTAAAATAAGAGTGAAAAAACTTGTTACAACGACTATTTACGCGGCGTAACAATAGTTGTTTCAACAAATAACCGGGCGAATAATTTATTTCTTCTGTAAAAGACCGTTTATAGCATATTTTTTTCGATAGAACGATATTATTTTTATTAATAAAAAAGCAAAATAAATATAAAATAAGTGAAACATTTATGTTTTTATGCGTATAAGCCCCACTGCGAGCGTTGAGAGTGTAAACAGACCGCTGCCGGTACAGGCATGTCTGATCCCTGCACATGGATGAGATTCGCTTTTTTGCGATGATTGGCTTACGCGATGATCTCTGATCCACTGAAATCTATTGGTGCACTGGGGGCGATCGAAAAGTCCTGGGCGGGACTACCCTTAGCTTGGAAGACATCGATTGCCGTTGTTCTTTGATAATTGATTGTGGCCTGTTGTAGTGTACTCTATCTCAGGACTAAAATGATTGAACCGGACTTATCTATTGACAAATAAACGTTCGATTTCCCCATTTCAGGGTGAACGTCGAGTCGAGAACCTTGTAAATATCGAGATACTCCGGCAATGGAAGCCGCTCGAGATGAACTTGCCGAGCAACCTCATCGAAATCGGGACGATCGTGACGTAATAATAGAAGCACGGGACTATGGGAATGAAATCGAATCACCGAATCGTAGAGATTAATTCGTTCCATCTGGTGCGCGCGGCCAACCCATAACGAGTCCGGGTGAACGGGGTTCAGTTCAAGATCGTACGTGACGGCGTGAGGTAATAAAAGATAACACCACCGGTACCACCACGAGGCGAGGATGATCTGCCCGGAATCATTACCAGATTGCGAGAGTATTGCATTCAATGTCACAGTATTCAAACTATCGACTGCACGAATTCCGGAAATGTTGGTATATTCCAGCGCGCGGTTTGCAAGCGTGAGCGCGTGCGACTCCGAATGCTCATAGCGGTGCATCGCGCCGTGAATAAAAGAATTGCGCGTATCTTCGTTGTCATATAATTTCTGTTCCGTACCCGGCCACGGCATAAAGAACCATAATACATTTAAGAAAACGATCCCAGTTGTAAGCACCACAACATTTTTTGTGATGAGAGGTCGCGTAAGAATATTTTTATCTTTTGATCGTCCCTTCCGCTCCTGTGCGAGCCAGATCGCGCATTGGTCAACTAAAACGGCTATAACAAGGATAGCACATGGAACTACATTTAGCAAATACCCTGCCTTCATAAAAAAGATGAAAGCATAAAAGAGTAGTGGAGGAAATGCACCGAGCGCCACAAACAGCGCCTTTGTGCTCCCAATATGTTCCCGAGCAAATTGCGTAACCCGTCGTGGAAATCCTATCACGATTCCCACAAGCGCAATAACGCTTGCTCCTAACGAGATGGGCAGATAAAACAAAACCTTCCCAATCGTGTCAATCTGGCTCTGCCAAGAATTACCAAAAATAACCGATTGCGTCTTAAAATTATTTTCGGAAAGTAAATAGGTGCAGTACCTTGAAATCCCTCCCGCTTCTCGCAATAGCTCGCTTACACAGATGCCGGTAACGATGATAAAACATGTTAGGGCAATCCATAATTGTCGGGGGGAAGGTTTACATTTCCAAATAAAAAAGATCGTGGCGGGAAGTAAAAAGAGAAGGCTCGTTGGTCGCGCTGCACCGGCAAGAGAAAATGCGATGAAATAAAAAATAACGAATAATGAATGACGGATTGACCCCGAATTCGTAATTCGTAATTCGTAATTCGTAATTATGCTTAGTCCGAGATAAAGGATGAGGCTGGTGAAGAATGCTTCTTCTGCATAAATAGCGTTGACCTCACCATGGAACCAAAAAAGTGGCGTCGTGAGCCACAGCAGTGCTGCGATGATGGCCACACGCTCTCCGCGTAATGCTGCCGCAGCGCGCCAAAGAAATAGCACCGCTCCGCTGGAAAGCAAAATACTTACCCAGACATAGGCCTGATTAAGATCACCCGTAACTAAATATAGTAATCGCCCAAAGAGAACATGCAGAATATAGCCCGGCATTTGCGGCGTGACTTGTCCAAGATCGAATCGAAACGTGGCAACCGCAAAATTGATCGAATCAAATTCGAAAAAAGTTCTTGCGCGAAATGGTAAGCGCGTAAGGAGCGTCGCAAGCGCGAGCGCAGCGCCGGTTATGGCGCGAAGTTTTTTCTCGCGCGTCATTGCTGCGGCTCCTTTATGCGATAAATGCTCATTACGGTATCGGCTGCGGAAGCAAGCGGAAGCCGAACGGAAAAATCTTGTTGAAGCACGAGGAAATCTTTATGCGCTTCATAAAACGGTGGATCAAGCCTACGATAGATCACAAACAGATTAGCTCCCATACTGCGCGCTGCAAACCAAACAGAATCCTGATCGTGCTGTAGCGGCCACAGGGGTGGCGACATCAGTCCCGTAAGATCAATGACAGGTTTGTTCAAAAAATATCCGATCGCGCCAACATCATCGACTGCTAACATATCGTTTGCTCGCATATTTTGTCGAAGCCATCCCACCACTGCGAGATGCTGATCGTTAATGTTGCGAACGGATTCGGCTTCGATCAAAGACCACCGGCCCGTTTCGATAAGCCCCGCAAGCACGATCAGCACAACAGCTGTTTTTTTGATAATATTTTTGAAATGCGTTCGCATTTCCAATTCTTGCCACGCAGCAATTCCACATAAAATAATAAGTGGAAATACCGGAAAAAAATACCGGCCATGATGACGGAATTGCGGCGCAATAAAGGATTGAAGAATCGGCAATCCGATGGCAATAATATAGAGGATATAAAATTCCGGCTTATATCGCAAAGCCCACATTCCGGCAATAAGCAGAAGGAATAGTATCACGTTGTTGCTCGCCAGTATCTTCGTGGCAAACCAGAGATATTGAAAATTTGGAATAAAAGAAATTCCCGCGCCTTGCACAATGCTGGAATGGGAGATGAAACTATTTCTTGTTAAAAGCGGCAACAGAAACGCAGGAGATGCAATGGCTGCTGTCAGCAGAATTGCGATTGGAGCGATTGAAATATCTGCACGATAGCGAATAGCAGCTATCATCCAATCAATAAAAAGAATGACTGCGATAAATATAAATTCCGGCCTCACTAAAAGCGCAAGTCCCAACAAAATTGATTCGCGCGGACGAAGGTAACCATGTTTTCTGGAACGAATATGTTCTTCCACCACCAGCAGCATAAGCAGTGCCGCAAGCGAAGTTTCCATCCCGCTCATTCCGCTCCATGCCAGGCGCGAGGAAAGCACGGTTGCAATTCCGGCAATGCGCGCATGGTTTTCTGACAATCCGAACACATCTCGCGCCACGCGGTACTCGCCCGGCCCTAATGCAAGGTATGCAAGCATCGAAAACAAGATCGTAATAAGTTCCAACCGCGCGGTAAATAAACCGCCGATAGCAATAAGTACCACCCACAATGGTGACGTATCCGCCGTTACTATTTGCCCGGATTGAAAAGAATATCCATATCCATGCAAAAGATTCTTTGCAAACTGGGCGTGGATATAAACATCATCCAACGGAACGCCAAGAAAACAGAGATCGTGGGATTCATTCCCATTAAGCAATACGTGCTGAACTATTGCAAACCCAACGAGGACTAAAATTCCAGCAAGTGTCAGCCAGATTTCAACTCGATAGCTGTCAAAACTTTTCCGCAAAGGATGAGCGTGAAAATTCGCCGTCATCGCAGATAAATAATGGCAAACATCGCGATCGCATACGCCGCAAAATTCAGAAGCATGGGAATATCAGAGAGCACTACTTCGGTCGGGTTTTCGCCAAGTTGTTTTTTATGGAGCAAGTAAAGATAACGAAAGACGCCATAAAGCACGAACGGCGTAGTAAAAATAAGGTTCTCGGTTCCGAACATTTTCACGGTTCGATCGGAAACAGTATAAAGCGCGTAACTAAAAATGAATCCCGAAGCGCAGATGGTCGTCATTTGCTCGGTGAATTCGACGGAATAATGTTCCAGCACTTTGCGCGTATGATAGCCAATGGTGCCGGGCGTGGTCGTCTCTCCAAGTGCGATAAGCTCGCCGCGCCGTTTTGCAATTCCCAAAAACAGCGAAAGGAACATCGTGGTAAGAATGAGCCAGGAACTTCTCTCCACATTCAACACAAACGCGCCACTGATCACGCGCAGCATAAATCCGATAGCGATCACAAACACATCGATAAGCACGACATCTTTCAGATAAAAGCTATACGCGAGATTCATCACCAGATAGATGATGAGGCACATCGTGAAATGCCAATCGAGACCATACACGAACGCCACAATAAGCGCAAGCAAAACCCCTGCAATAATAAATCCCGAGCGAAGCGAGATCTCGCCCGATGCAATGGGACGAAAACGTTTCTTCGGATGCAGACGGTCGCGCTCGCGGTCGGCAACATCGTTCAACACATAAATAAAGCTTGCCGCAAAACTGAATGCAAAAAAAGCGCGCAGCGAAAGTAAAACGGAATCCGGATTTAAAAGTTGTTTAGAAAATACAAGCGCCGCAAAGACGAAAATATTTTTCGTCCATTGCTTGATTCGTAGAAGGCGAAGAATGGCTTTGATAGAGATCACATTATGAAGCGGGTCGTTGTCTCCTAACACGTCGCCGCACAAGACCTATTCCCGAAAATATTACTACTCCAAACCATGCCACTCCCGAAACCCACAATCCTGCGCGTTCGAGCGGCGCGCGTTCAAGCTGCCATGTTAACGTATAATGGCCCGCAGGAATCATTGCAACCGCTCGGCCAATGCTGTCGGGCTTCGATGGTAGCTCTTGGCCATTCGCATAAAGATGCCAATAAGGCCAGTAAAATTGGTGGAACGTAACGAGCTTCGGGGCAAGTAATGTAGCATCGAATTCATTCATACGAGGCGATGACCGAACGAGTTTGCACTGTTCAGCCGGTGTGAAATCCGCCATGGCAGGCGCATCCGTTTGGTACAGCGGCATTACTCGCTCAAATTCAGTTTGCCATGACGTGTAGATCGGGCGATACTCGTAGGCATCTTCCAATGGCCTCGTAAAATGTGGGTACACATGCTCATTGGAAACGGCAAGCAATGCGGGAACTACCGCGCCGAGAACAAGCAGCGTAGCACATACAACAGCCGCGCGCTTTAATGGCGGTGACTTAACGATCCCTACGATCACACATACTCCGAGAAAGAGTTGTGAATATAACCTCCAATTTAACCCTATAAGCTTGAGTGGAATGAATGTATTCCATAGTTCCCTGCTCAGGGGTTGAAGATCGAGAAATAGAACTAATAGGAAAACGCTTAACCCAGCGCGCCCTGCGATGCGCTCTGTCATTCCCATGCTGATCTGCGAACCCATGCTGATGTCCGAACCCACGCTGATGTCCGAACCCACGCTGATGCGTGAACGCCGCATCCTCCAATAGGCGATGAACATAATTCCCACAGGTACATACACGAGCGCGATCTCATAGACGTAAAGCATATTGTAATGCCCCAAGAGAGATTTCCAGACGAATGCGACGTGGAACGTAGGCAGATCAAGCCAGGTGTAGGGCATTGCGGAAAGTGCCGCAAAAAGATGAAAAGAAGAAAGCCCGATTGCAAGCGCCGTAGCAAGAAAAATATCTACGATAACATCCCAATGCCAATGGTTCCATACCGCTACGCTCGCAGCTACCATACAGATCCCCACGACCATCGCCACGGCAACACTCGTCAACCCCAGCAACACCGATGAAACGGCAAGCACTACGATCCTTCCCGATCGGGGCAGGACAGTTCTACGAAACACGCAGATCAACGCATACCACACCAGCGGAATAAAAACATACGATACGTGCGTCGAGAGATCGCCGCGATGATATAGTTCCGCATAGCGCAGCGGCGCAACCATATACAGTGCGGAAGCGATCGTTCGTTGGCGGCCTATCGATCCGATCGACGTGAGTAGTAAGCGCATCGCGAAGAAACTTCCCACGCTCGCAAGAAAGCTAACCGTTTGATATAACGCCGTTGGCGATGACACGCCGCTCACAAAGTGAAGGAGCGAAGCGAAATAGTAGGTCAGCGGAGGATAAAAATAAAACGCCGCCGACCCAAATCCCCAAAAACTCCCCGGAATCCATCTGGGGAATAAAATTCCTTCCGCATTAAATGCAGTGAATTGCTGTATCCAATAGAGATGATACCGGCCATCGAGTCCGTACGAGGTGCAGACAAATGGCGTGAGGAGCGCAAGAAATGCGACCACTCCGAGAAGGATCGTCAATACTTTTGGCATTCGAAAGAATGAATTTGGTTCCATTACGATATTCCTCGCTTTCCAACCCGTTTCTTCAAGGAACTTCCTGCTAAGAAAAGAAGAACGCTCACGCCAGAAATACCAGAGACCCAAAGCCCATCGCGTTCGAGCGGTGAACGTTCCAATTGCCAGGTTGCCGTATGGTTTCCAGCGGGAAGTATTGCTATAGCACGGCCAATGCTATCCGGGCGCGATGGTATTTCATTCCCGTTGATGTACAAATGCCAATACGGCCAATAAAACCGATGGAATGTCACGGTATGCGGATAATTCAAACTCGCAATGATGTCTTGAGATGTTGGTTCCAATGTATCAAATTCGATTCGTTCGCCTGCCTTCAAATCTGTGAGTACCATGGGATCGAAAGCATGAACTTTCAATTCCTGATACCCTAATTTCTGAGCATGAATAGTATAAATGGGAAGGTATTCCGTCGGATCGCCGCCGGGACCGTTCCCATGCGAATACAAATGAAGATTAAAAACCACGAGCACTACCGGCCCAATAGCTCCAACGATAACCACCCAGCAGATAGCTTGCGCAACTTTTTTCATTCCCGGCGTTGCAGCAAGCGCAACCAACACGGTTCCCATCAGGACAAAATGAATATAGAAGCGCCAACATCCCTGGATCAGCATGAACGGTTGCACCATTCCCCATAATGGGCGGCTGAGCGGCGGAATTTCGAGCAGCGCCACGAACGCGCCAATGGGAACCGCAATGCGCGCGAACAATCGTTCGGAGGATGAGAGCTGTTCCTTGCCACTCCGATAGTTCCAGTAACCAATGCAGATAAATGCCCAGCAAAGATACAGAAGCCCAACATGATAAACACCCGGCATATTGACACCGCGCAGAATATCACTTGCAATGAATTCGGGATCGTAAACCGTCAAGTCACCCAGTTGTGCATAGGGTTTTGCTGCAAGGACTGCCGAGAAATGAAACGCTGAAATTCCCACTGCAATTACGGCCGCAAGCGCAATATCGGCGATCGTTCTAAGGCGTATCTCTCGCCATACTACAAGTCCTGCAATAGCCACGCAGAGCGCTGTAGCAAGCGTAAGCGGCACGCTCGATAGCGCCAGAAATGCCGAAGAAATTCCCAGCTCCAGAATGGTCTTCGCGCGGGCAACATCGTTCGAACGAATAAGTGCAACAAGGCCATACCATACAAGCGGAACGAAAATATACGCGACATGCGAAGAGATCGAAGACCGGGAATAAATTTCCGCGATGCGAAACGGAGCGAACGCATACAGCAGCGCGCCCAGATTCATGCTATATCTCGATGCGCCGAGAAGCCGAAGTAGTGGCCGAGCCGCGAAAAAACTGAGGATCGTCGCAACGAGTCCTGTCATCTGGTACAGGAACTGAACATTCCCGGAACCGGTCACGAACCGCATGATGGAACTTAAATAAAATGCGATGGGCGGATAAAAATAGAACGACCCAATCCCAAAACCGAACACCCCATTCGGCGCCCAGCGTGGCAGGAGTACGCCGCGCATAACAAGTCCCGTAAACTTACCGATGAGATTGAGCTGGCTCGGCCCATCGACGCCATACGACTTCGCAAAGAATGGCGCGATGAGTTCAAGCAGCACGACAATCGCCAGCAAGATTTCCAGCACACGGGGAAGGCGGAACTCCACCGTGAGAGGTTCAAATTTCGATCTTCTATCTCGTGAGGAATTTTCCACTCTATAGCAACCCCTCTATTTTAGTTTTTTTCCATCCATAGCCCACAAGCAACGCCAGCACAACCACGCTTGTTTCAGAAATCACGTTCCCGACTCTTTCGATAGAGGACTGTTCCAAATAAAGCGAAGCCTTATATCTCCCAGGGGATAACGGGACGAGAACACGGCCCATGGAATCCGTCCCCAATAAAAGTTCACGGTCGCGAATATGGCCTTTCCATTGTGGCCACGAAAATTGGTGAAGGATAAGCAGATGAGACGAGGCCACATCCACGTCCCAGTCTGTTTCTTGCGAAGTGCGAGCGGTCATGTGTATACTTTCTCGTTCTTGGAGCGCTGGGGAAACGATCGCGAATGAATCGCGAAGGTGCGGTAAAAACAAACGATCCATCGCAAACGTATCAGGCAGCGCTGTGATTGGAAGGTACTCGGACGGATCGATCCATGCCTGCGCACCATGTGGGTGCCCCGGAACCTGGAAAATGACAGCCAGAGAAAGCAACGCAGCAACACCGCACCAAACCGTTGCAATTCGCTGAGCGTACCCTTGCCACGCAACACCGTAACCGGGGGAAAAGGCAACGATGGTAAGAAGCAGCACTGCAAAAATCCCGAAGCGAATATGAAATTGGAGAAACTGAAAAACGAAAAAATGATTCCACAAGGGACTCGAAAGATATGGAGTCTCGATGAGGATCAGAAACGCTAGCATTATCGCAATACCGGCAGACAGCCGAGTGCTGTCCCGCCGATGAATCCACCACCAGAGAAGCAGCGCAACTTGCGTCCAATAGATCACGATGTCTTGCACCGCAAATCGGAAGAACTTTCCTCGAAGCAACACCCCGAGCCAGTTCCCATCCTGACCTACATACGCATTTGCCTGAATGTAGTGGCGAAAATAAAATGCAGACAGATAATGAAACGCAGCAAGTCCAGTTCCCAACACCAGAGCCAACGCGATGAATAAAACATGTGCTCTGGTAACAGTCATGCGAAAAGCAAGCCATAACACGGCGATCAGAATTGCGGCCGCAAGCGTCAGGGGCAGAGCGCATAGTAACAATCCTGCCCACCCGATGGCGAGTACCGCAATCTGTAAATAAGGCACCGGCCTTCGAATATCCCGTCGATGAACGATCTCGATTATTCCTGAAAGAACAAGGGGAAGAAAAATAAATCCTGCCACTTGCGATAATGAACTGCGATGGTAAAGATCGTATTGCCGATACGGTGCGAAAGCATAGAATAGTCCACCAAATGCAGCCATTGATTTCGATGCGTTAAGACGCCTAAGCAAGTAGTAGCAGGTTGCCCCACTCGCCACCGAGGAAAGAAGGCCGGTGAGGTTGAAAATCTTCGCCGGATCAACGATCCCGGTAACCCACATCAGAAGCGAACTCAGATAATAGGTTAGCGGCGGATAAAAATAAAAGGTTGGAGCGCCGAATCCATGAAACCCGTCCGGAAGCCATTTGGGAATCAAAACTCCACTGCGCAGCATTGCATAAAATGCTGAGATCCAATGCAAGTGCGTGCTCGAATCATCGCCCTCGACCGGAGCCACACATGCCATCGCAATACCCAACGCAGCCGCGATTCCAATCGAAACAGCAAGCACACGGAACCCAAGTGGCCCGCTCTTGAACCGTATGCTTCGTTTGAGAGCAGGCATTAGCGTATAAAGAATTATAGTATGAGGCGTGGGTAGAAGCGATACGTGCTTCGACCCTCAAAATACTACGGATTCCGTGTACTCTCCGAATGGAACTTTCAGCGTATCCACCATCTCGCCGAGCGTTACATAGTTCCGCGCGGCTTGAATGAAGAGCGGCATCAGATTCGCATGTCCAAACCCTGCGGCACGAATATCCTCAATGCATTCCTCTACCGCAGCTTGGGAACGGTTCGCTTTCACTTCCGCAAGTTTGCGTTTCTGCGATCGCTCCACTTCCGGCGAGATTTGCAAGATCGGAATATCTATCTTCTCATCCTTCTCTACAAATTCGTTCACGCCGACGATGAATTTTTCTTTCTTATCTAATTCGATCTGATACCGATACGCCGCATCCGCAATTTCCCGCTGGAAAAATCCTGCTTCGATCGCGTTGATAACGCCGCCCAGCGCATCGATCTGATCGAAATATACATTCGCTTCGCGCTCCAAACGATCCGTTTCCGATTCCACAAAATACGACCCGCCAAGCGGATCGACCGTATTGATTACGCCGATCTCATACGCCAAGATCTGCTGTGTTCGAAGCGCGATCTTCACCGCTTTTTCGCTCGGCAGCGCAAGCGTTTCATCCATCGAGTTGGTATGCAGCGATTGCGTTCCGCCGAGCACTCCCGCCAACGCTTCATAAGCAGTACGGACGATATTGTTCTCCGGCTGCTGTGCTGTCAATGAACATCCCGCTGTTTGCGTATGGAACCTTAACGAAAGCGATTTCGCAGTCTTCGCTCCATATTTTTCTTTCAAACGTCTGGCCCAAATTCTACGCGCGGCTCGGAGTTTCGCGATCTCCTCGAAAAAGTCGATATGCGAATTGAAAAAGAACGAAAGCCTCGGCGCGAATTCATCCACATCCATCCCGCGCGCGATGCAATGCTCCACATAGCAAAAGCCATCGGCCAGCGTGAAGGCCAGTTCCTGCGCCGCCGTCGAGCCGGCTTCGCGAATATGATAACCCGACACCGAAACCGGATTCCACTGCGGAACTTCCGTAGTGCAGAACTCGATCATATCCGTAATGATACGCATCGAAGGTTCCGGCGGATAAATAAATTCCTTTTGCGCGATATACTCTTTCAGAATATCGTTCTGCAAGGTTCCCCGCAACTTGTTGAAGGGAACGCCCTGCTGTTCCGCCACGCAAAGATAGTATGCAAAGATCATCGCTGCCGGCGAATTGATCGTCATCGAAGTGGAAACTTTATCGAGCGGTATGCCCGCAAAAAGCGTCTCCATATCTTTCAAACGAACTGATCGCTACGCCGCAAATCCCTACTTCGCCTTCGCACCACGGGTCATCGGCATCGCGGCCCATGAGCGTCGGCAGATCGAATGCCGTCGAAAGCCCCGTCTGCCCATGCGCCAGCAGATATTTGAACCGCTCGTTCGTATCTTCCGGAGTTCCAAACCCGGCGAACTGCCGCATCGTCCAAATTTTCCCTCGGTAACCATTCGGATGAATGCCCCGCGTATATGGGAACTGCCCCGGAAACCCGATATTTTCCAAGAACTCCCCCGCCTTTTCAAGGCGCGGGGCTGGGGGGTGGTTGACCCGGAGCATACAGCGTATCCAGCGCCTTCCCCGAAAGCGTCGTGAACTTCATTCCCGTCTCCGGACTCGCGCCCGCCTTCGCTTTCCAAAGCAGATACGCTTCCTGGTATTCCTTGCTCTGTTCAAAAGCTTGTGGAAGCTGCCGACCCCGGCGCCTTGACCCCATTCATTGTAGCTTTCCCGTTGGTATTTGACATATTTTTCCTCGGCAACCTTCAACGATTGCCTCTGGAATTTCGTCCCCCAGCAGGAACCTGGATTTGGGGCGATTTCAGAGATTAAAAATGATTCGATGTGTCATCCCCGCGAAAGCGGGGATCCAGACCCTGGAGTACTTGTCATCCCAAGCCTGGATTTCCCCGTTCGCAGGAGTGACAATTCCTCATCTCCTATATTGCTAAAGTCCCAAATCAGGGTTCGGACATTTCCCACAGAAATAGGTGCTGTTTTTCTTTCTTGTGAGTTCCCGGTTATCCACATCGCGCCTATTGAAATTAGCTCAATTTCGCCAATTTGTTGCAACAAGTATTCATAATTGGTTTTCCTAAAGAACTCGTTCATAAAGAAAACTATGCGCCGGATTGTCAATGAACTCCTAAAGCCCCCCATTCTTAATTCTCAATTCTTAATTGAAAATTGATATAGGTGCCCATCAAAGCAATCACTAATATACGACGCCAAAAACCCGAAAGCAAGCATTTCCTGAAAATAATCGAAAAAATTGCGTAGGTCGGTGCTTCCAGCCAGACAGTCCCGTAGGGACGGCATATTTGTAGCCCCGTGCGTAAGCGCGGGGTTAGCGTCAATCATAAAATCCAAAGCTCCGTAGATACCGTATTCTTAATTCTTAATTGATACCGGGCACTTTTGGCTTTCGGCGCGGCTTTTCAGAGCACGTTTCCAGACCGCACCTTTAAGTCGGAGAAAAAGAAATGAAATTCAACTACTACAATGAACAACCAAATCATCGTTCGCGCCTTACGCTTAAAAGCGAAGCAATGCTGCGACCTCGCACACTTCATGGCATGGAGCGCGGAGTGTGAGGCACACGGTTCCAATATGGCCGCGCTCTACATCCAATTATTCGGAGGGAAAATCGGACACGATTTCATCAAAATCTATGCCGAATTAATGAGCTAATAAGGATACCGATTCAATGTACATCGGGCTTTCCGACCGGGAATCCGCCGATGCGAAGGAAGTCGCGCCGAACGTCGTGCTCGATTTCGATAAGGACGGCAACATCGTCGGCATCGACATTTATCAATACGCCAGCAAGATCATCGACCTGCGAAAACTCGAGATCGCACCGCCCTTTGTGACCGCATAACATTGCATGAAGATGATGCTCAGATTTTGGTCGCTCCTCCTCGCCGCGCTGGTGCTCTTCGCCGACAGCGCAAGCGTAGCACAAGATTTTTGGGGGCCTATTTTGTTCCCAAACCAGGGGTGGTATGTGTTTATAAAGAATTCCAACCTCTCAGCACGTTAGCTTGAGAAATAAAATCTGGATGTGGTCTGTCTCTTTTTGATGGAGGAAGATTAATAAGGGGTCGAATGCCTTCTCTGAACTCTTTAATTCCTCCTCCCAATTTTTCTTTCTCTAAGGATTCAAGTCGGCTGTTGTTCAGCTTTACATGGAAATCCTCATTGAAAGTTACCAAAGCCGCGTCATATGCTCGATGATGGATGGCGCAAAGAGCGACACCATTGAAAGTTTCGTCAGAGCTTCCATCTATTTTTACAGGAAGGATATGTGCAGCATCAATCAACCTCGAGCCTGAACATTGCACATTGCACATGAATTTGAATAGGCGTTCAGTACCCTAGATCGGAATGAAATGTCTCTGGAGCGTTTTCTTAATGTTATTAGAATTTCCTTTCTATCTTTTGGCGTAATTGCGACCTCTTCTTCCGATATATTCTCATCTTGTAATGCTTGCTCCAAAGCTCTCGGTGATTCCGGGATATTACCAAATGCATGAATATCGTTATGATTTCTGATATACTCTATAAAATATTCCGGCTTCACGGCAACCACAATCTCGGTCTCTTTTGTCCAAATTCCGAAACCGTTTTTGTGAGCTTCTTCAAGTGCCTTTTTTCTAATTTGAATGGAGGCTGACCATCCTATCGCCTGACTGTGCTTAGCAAAATCAAAAGCGGCGAAAACATCTTGCTCAGCCCACCATCCGAGAATAAGCGTCAATTCCGGAGGGACATTCTCGAAATGATCCACACCGGTTACTTGGATTCTCATTTCGTCTGTCGGCCTAAATTGACCACCCCCATGCGTTAGATTCCAAATGTATATCCGTAATCGGTAACTTTCTTCTCCCTTGTAAATTTGCAAGCGTAAAAAGTTACTTGATTCCGAAGGAAGATAGAGGATATTCCAACCGGAAGCAATGATCGAGTTGATTACTCGTTCAAAGAGTGGGGCTTTCGTATGATGGGCATTATTTTGGACAAAAAGGTTTTCAATCCCTTCAAATCTCAGCATACTTGATTCAAGGTATTCTTTATTTAATTCAAAGGCGATCCACTTCCTGTTGAGCGATTCAGCAACGTAACCCGTCGTATTAGATCCCGCGAATGGATCAAGCACGATATCTTCTTCGTCGGTTAAGAACTTAATGAAAAAATCTGCGAAACCCCTTGGAAATCGAGCGGGATGTGGCTTTAAACCACGCTCTTTGCATAACCGCAAGTATTGACTGTTAGATTCTGTATTCGCAATTTCAAGGAGATCAATTGGTGAACCAAATTCGGCATCTTCGATAACGTTCGGAGGTATTGCTCCGTTATTATCAGTGCTAAACTTATCAGATATGTCATGCCCGCTTGGTCGAAGTTTTGCTTTGTAGCCATTTTTAAGTAGGCTCTCCATGCTGGCACTATACGCCTTTAAAACGCGACGATTATCAGCCTTTGGGAATGGGGTCTTCGAGAGCCACCATACAATGTTAACTGAATCCTTTACACGAATGCGTCTAATATTTACCCACTCAGCAGGCGCAGGCAATCTTGCTGGATTATAATGATAAAATTCTTGAGCTAAGTAAAACCCAAGTTCCTTACACAATCGAACAAGCAGACTCATATTGATAAATGCTTCTTACGGGAAATCCTGGAATGTAAGCTCCTCCGAGATCAATGACAAGAGACCCATTAGTTTTAAGAATTCGCTTGAACTCATGAGCGAACGCTAAAAACCATTCGACATAATCTTCTGAAGTCTTATTTCCATACTCTTTTTGTCGAGTAAGCGCGAAAGGAGGTGATGTAAGAATCAAATCGATTGATTCATTCTCAAGGTTGCCCATAAGTTTTAGGCTGTCGCCTAAATAGGCAGCGCCTTTAACCTTAGCATAAAGAGGAGGTGGTCCGCCTTTTAAAATCTTCGATTTTTTTTTCATTGTAGTATCTTAACACACAAGCACGATATTCATTCTCATAAAATTGCGCCATGCCCATTAGCTTAGATTTGTCACGCTGTGCCGGAACCCTCCTACACCACCCTCACGCTCTACGATGCCACGGGCCGCGAAGTGGCTGCGCTTGCTAATGGCTTTATGGATGCGGGCGAGCGTGATGTGCCGTTCCAGCGCGGCGATCTCCCAAGCGGAGTGTATTTCTACCGGTTGGAAAGCGGCGGCTCGTCCTATTTTCAGAATTTCACCACCATTGCAAGCCCGCCGCCATCCGGCAGCATCGTGGGAACGATCGTCGTTTGCGCGAGCAGCGAGTTAATACTCGACCCTATCGTTCCCGTTTCTTTGCTTGCAGGATGCGGTACGCTAACGTCGCCATTCGGATTCGGCGAGATAAGATTCCCGAAACCAACGCCGAGCGCAATGGCAAGTGGGTAATCGCTCCACCAGTGGACGCTCTGCGCAACAAGCCCAACGGCAAGCCCCGCGCAGACGGCATATCCTACAGGATCGATCCATTTCTGCTCCGGATAATTATTTGCGATGACCGTAAGCGTGGCAAGCGCCGTTGCCAGGTGGCCGGATGGAAATGCGTCGTAATGCGAAGTATGATCCAAATAGTCGATCTGATTCGGGAACCAATCCCAACGTCCCGTCGGGTAGGTGGTCGTGGTGGTGACGTGCGTGGTCGGGTTCGTGGTCACCGTGTTTATATCGATCGGGCTTTCGCGGCCTGTCACATGCTTAAGCAGTTGCACCACGCCGCCCGAAGCAAGGATCACTTCGCACACTTGCGAGGCTGTGCGAACAGCCCGCTGATCTCCGACAATAAAACCATACCCACCGAAGGCAACCGCAAGCCCGAACTGGAACCTTCCATCGCCAACATCCACAAAATCATTCGAAAGATTTTGGAACGTTATATTGCTGTTGTATTCCTTTTCAAATGGTTTCCAGATCTGATTATCATAGACGATGAGCGCTGCCGTTGACACCGTGATAAGCGTGAACTGCGGCCAATACTTCAGCTGAAAATTATCCACGGCCCAATCGCGCCAATCCATCGGAAGATTGGTGATCAGATCGAAAATTCCCGGCTCGGCGCGCCGGTCGATGCTGGAGGTTGTGGAGGTGCGAGGAAGCGTGGAATCGCGCGCCGTATCTACCGCTGCGCTTTTAGCAAGCGCGACCGAGGAATCGTGAGATAGTATGGGAGTTTCCGTGCGCGCCCGAACCGAATTTCCTGCGAGTATAAGCAGTAGAACGAAAGAAAACCTTAGTAACAATGAGAAAATGCTTTGAAAATGAGGCCGTAAAACGCGCGAACTGCGCGGATAGCTCCAAGACGGATAATGTGTGCATTTATTTTTGCCCATCCTGAATGCAATTTCGCCAGTTGACACTAAAATATTTTTTTACATTTTAATCTTATTTTTCTTTTTCATGAACTCTCGTGGAGTTCCGCGAAAAAATAGAAAAAATGAATACTCCGAGATTCAACCCGGTGTGAAGTAATTCGATCATTAATAATATTGTTCTCTGATCGGTATGAAAAAAATCGTAATTTCGGTCGCACTCACGCTGATAGCTTGTAACATTGCCACCGCGCAATGGATGAAAGTCTATCAAACCGACTCCTGTGACTGCTTTTTCCAATCCGGGTTTCCATTAGCTGGAATGGGATTCTTTGGAAAAGATAGCGGTGCTGTGTGTTCAGAAGGCAGCGGCGTAACTGCTGTAACTTTAGACGGCGGTTTATCATGGGATACGATCCCGATTGATCTAAGTGTGGTTGAGAACATTCACCCTCCACTTTATGAACTGGGATCCACCTCCTGTTTTTTGGATGTAAACCATATTTGGTTTTGCAATGGAGCTGGTGTCTGCCATACTAATAATGCAGGTAAGACATGGGTGGTCGATTCGAACCGTGACTCTTTAGGTTTCACTGCTCAAAGCATTTATTTTGTCGATTCACTCGTCGGTTTCGAGGGGGGAGAGTCTCTCATGATGTATCGAACATCTGACGGAGGAAAAAGCTGGAGTATTGTGCATAGTGAATCGGATGGGTACGGTTATAATGTCTATCAGATTAAGTTTTGCAATCCAAAACTTGGATTAGCGATTTGCGGAGATTTGGTTGGGCTTATTCTGCGAACGACCGACAGCGGAATGACCTGGGCACTAACTACTGATATTTATCATGTGGGGTTTGGCCAAGCAGACTGTCTTTCTTATCCCGATCCACACAATGCGTGGTTTACGGATGGAGGTTTTCTTTGGCATTCTACGGATAGTGGCGTAACTTGGAATCACGTCGGCGCTGAGTATCCCATTGGTGGGCAGCTCATTTCCATCTCTTTTATCGATTCCCTTCACGGCATTGGAACAGCAGAAAACGGGACATCCTTTGTTTTCGGTTATACTTCGGATGGCGGAAATAGTTGGCAAACATTTTCCATCGATTCGGAGAGATATGTAGGGCTTACATCATTCACGGACTCGAACACTGCCTATGCTGGTGACTTCGATGCGGTGTATAAGCTAAATTTTGGGGATTTAGCAGTTCAGACGACAACTCCGGTTCCCAAAAGCGCAAGTATTGAAAGCGAGGATGGAAATCTTTTCGTTGTCATGCCACAGGCTTATGGCGGGGTGTGCGTATTGCGGATGTGTTAGGACGCGTGATATCGGATGAAATGCTTTCGCCCGGCGGGCACACAGCACTTCCAAATGCCACGCCGAGCCAGCCACAATTCCGCTTTGCGGAAGTGGAGTGCAACGGGCAAATACAAGTTTTTAAAGTTCTTAATTAATCAAACACATTATTGGTTAGCAAAACTTTAGGAGTTAAATTATGAAGACGAGTTCCGAAATTATGAAGAACATTCTAATCACGCTTTCCCTTGTTGCGCTGTCTTGCAGCATTGCAACTGCGCAATGGATGAAAGTCTATCAAACCGACTCCGCATCAGGAAACCGAGAGCATTTAGCAGGCATGGGATTTTGGGGAAATGATAGCGGGGTAGTGTGTTCGGAAGGCAATAATGTCAAGAATGGAGTGACGGCAGTGACCTTAGATGGCGGTTTATCATGGGATACGACCCCGATTGATCCCAGCGTGACCGAAGACATTTATCCACCACCATTATTGGGAAGCAATTCGAGTTTCTTGGATGTAAACCACATTTGGTTTTGCAATGGAGCTGCTGTCTGCCATACGAATAATGGGGGAAAAACGTGGATGGTCGATTCGAACCGTGATTCGTTGGCTTTAGCTATTAATAGTATTTATTTTGTCGATTCTCTCATTGGTTTCGAGGGGGGAGAATCTCTCATGATGTATCGAACATCTGACGGAGGAAAAAACTGGAGTATTGTGCATAGTGAATCGGATGGGTATGGTTATAATGTCTATCAGATTAAGTTTTGCAATCCAAAGCTGGGCATTGCAATTTGCGGGGATCTGGTTGGACTTATTCTACGAACGACCGACAGCGGAATGACCTGGGCGCTAACGACCGATATTAATCATGTGGGTTTTGGAGCGGCTGTCTCTCTTTCTTATCCCGATCCACACAATGCGTGGTTTGCGGACGGCCCTTTCCTTTGGCATTCTACCGATAGTGGTCTAACTTGGAATCACGTTGGCGCTCAAAATCCCCTTGGAGGCTATTTCCGTTCCATCTCCTTTATAGATTCGCTTCACGGCATAGCAACAGCATCGAGCGGGAGATTATTAATTATCGGATATACATCAGATGGAGGTCAAAGCTGGCAAACCACTTCCATCAATTCGGAGGCGAATGATGGCAATGCTGGGTTTACTTCGCTCATTGACACCAATACAGCTTATGCGGGCGGTTTCGATGCAGTTTTTAAGTTTAATATTGCGAATTTAGGTGTTCAGTCAACGAATCCAATTCCGACAAGTGCAAGACTTGAAAACGAGGACGGGAATTTTTTTATCGTCATGCCGCAAGCATCTGGTGGACGGGTGCGTATCGTCGATGCTTTGGGACGTGTGCTCTGGGATGAAATACTTTCTCCCGGCGGGCATACTGAACTTCCAAATGCTTCACCGAGTCAGCCACAATTCCGCTTTGCGGAAGTGGAGTGCAACGGGCAAATGCAAGTTTTTAAAGTTCTTAACTAACCAAACACATTATTGGTTAGCAAAACTTTAGGAGTTAAATTATGAAGACGAGTTCCGAAATTATGAAGAACATTCTAATCACGCTTTCCCTTGTTGCGCTGTCTTGTAGCATTGCAACCGCGCAATGGACGAAAGTATATCAAACTGATTCCTGTAGCTGCATTTTAGGCCATTCGCAATTAGCCGGCATGGGATTTTTTGGAAATGATAGCGGGCTAGTGTGTTCTGAAGGTGGGGGTGGAGTAACTGCTGTTACGTTAGATGGCGGTTTAACATGGGATACGTCCTCGATTGATCCAAGCGCGATAGAGGACATTCGACCTCCTTCTTATGATTATGGAACCAATTCTTGTTTCTTAGATGTAAACCATATTTGGTTTTGCAATGGAATGGCAGTCTGCCACACTAATAATGCCGGTAAAACGTGGATGGTTGATACGAACCGGGATTCGCTGGAGTATGCTAAGTGTATCTGTTTTGTAGATTCACTCGTAGGTTTCGAGGGGGGCGGTCAGGCGCTCATGGTGTTCCGAACTTCGGACGGAGGAAGAAATTGGAATCGTGTTCAAACTCCCGAAGTCAATGACCCGGTCGGATCTTATGCAGTCTATCAGATTCAGTTTGCTACGCCAAAATTTGGTCTGGCAATTTGCGCGGAATTGTATGCAATTATGATGCGTACAACGGATAGTGGGATGACGTGGGTTGCAACCACTGGCCTTCTAAGTTCAGGTTTCGGACAGCCAGTGTGCCTTTCTTACCCAGATCCACGCAACGCATGGTTTACTGATGGTTTTCACATTCTTCATTCATCCGATAGCGGATTAAACTGGACTACGGTTTGTGGCGAAATAGCACCTCAAAGCGTATTCAGTTCGATTTCCTTTGTTGATTCGCTTCATGGCATTGCAACAGCATCAAGCGGGTTATCATTAACTATCGGATATACATCGGATGGAGGTCAAATTTGGCAAACTACTTCCATCGATTCGGAGGCGAATGATGGCAATGCTAGTCTTACCTCATTCCCAGATACAAACACAGCTTATGCGGGCGGCTTTGGTGCGGTGTATAAACTTAATGTTGGTGATTTGGAGGTTCAGCAACCATCAAGCGTTAATTCGAATTTGCAAATCTACCCCAACCCCTTCTCTCAATCCACTCAAATTACTTTCTCCTCGCAAGCGGCGGGATATGCGGAGGTATCCATCGTGAATATGCTTGGCGTGGAGGTTGCACGGCTGTTTTCGGGGGAGTTGGGTGCGGGGGAGCATTCATTCTCGTGGAGCAACCCCACTGGCTTGCCGGATGGGACGTATGAATGCCTCGTCCGCATGAATGGGAAAGTGCAAACGCTGCCGGTTGCGCTTTTGCGATAAACATTTGAATCCTTTACACCCTCGATTCATGTTCCTATAGTCAGGAGCATCATTTGAATATATTAGTAACGGGCGGGGCGGGGTTTATCGGGTCGCATCTTGTCGATGCGTTTGTGGAGCGCGGCGATCGGGTCGTGGTGCTCGATAATTTGAGCGCGGGCAGCCGCGACAATCTCAATGCAAGCGCGGAGTTCATCGAAGGCGATATAACGGACGCTGCGCTCGTGCGGCGGCTTTTTCGCGAGCATCGGTTCGAGATCGTGAACCATCATGCCGCGCAGCTCGATATTCGCAAAAGCGTCGCCGATCCCGTGTTCGATGCGCAGCAGAATATTCTCGGCACGCTGAACTTACTCGAAGCCGCAAAGGAAGTGGGAACCGTAAAGCGCTTCATGTTCGCTTCGACGGGCGGCGCCGTCTATGGCGAGCAAGTGTATTTCCCAGCCGATGAGCAGCATCCCACGCAACCCATCGCGCCGTATGGTGTTGCCAAGCGCAGCATCGAATTATACTTGCATTATTACCGCGCCGTGCATGGGATCGAATATGTGGCGTTTCGCTACACGAATGTGTATGGCCCCAGGCAAAGTCCGCATGGCGAAGCGGGGGTGGTCGCGATCTTCACAGAAAAATTACTGAAAGGCGAGCAAGCCGTCATCAATGGCGATGGGAAGCAAACGCGAGATTACGTGTATGTCGGCGATGTCGTCCGCGCGCATTTGCTGGCGCTCGAAATGTTAAAAGGTTCCGATATTTTTAATATCTCGACGGCGAAAGAAACGGATGTGAATGAGATATTCAAGATCCTAAGCAAGCTAACAACAAACGGCGAAGCAACGCCGCAACACGGCACAGCCAAAGCCGGCGAACAGCAGCGCAGCGTATGCAGTTACGATCACGCGAAGCATGTGCTCGGCTGGCAGCCGAAAATTTCACTCCCGGAAGGACTCCGTGAAACGGTAACGTTTTTTAAACGTAATGTCTTTTAAAGTAAGAGTTAAGAAGTAAGAAATAGAAAACTCCTTGTATCGAAAAAATGCGCGCATTCTCTCTTACTTCTTACTTCTTACTTCTTACTTTATATTTGATTGTTTCATCTTTGACGATGAGCTGCGCGTCCCAGCAACCCCCTCCCGGCGGGCCGGTGGATACCACGCGGCCTCACATCGATTCCGTATGGCCGCAGCAGCGCCAGACGATCGTTCCCTTAAAACCGCGTATCTATTTCAAATTCGGACGCGATATGGATGAGGGAACCTTCGCAACCGCGCTTACCATCACGCCGTATATGATCGGTACGCCAAAGTTCCATTGGTCGGGTCATGATGAGGTTCACATCGAGCTGCCGGATAGCCTTCGCGATTCCACAACCTACACCGTGCAGCTTTCGCGCGATCTGAAATCGCGCCGCGCGACGCAGATGGCAATGCCATTTTCGCTTACGTTCTCGACCGGCCCGTTCATCGATACCGGAACTCTTTCCGGCTATCTGCTCACGCCGATCAGCGCGCCGCCGATGAAGCCGAGCGATCTTTTTATTTTCGCGTATGACCTCACCAACAAGCAGCGCGCGGACACGCTGAACTTCGCGCACACGCCGCCCGATCTTCTGACGCAGCCGAACGATCAGGGCGTCTGGCAATTTCTTGCGATGAAAGTTGGGCACAAATATCGCGTGTTCGCCTGCGGCGATGTCTATCGCAACAGAGTCTATGACGCGGGCGTGGATGCGTTCGGAATTCCATCGGGGGACGCCGTGCTGGATAGCGCGGTAAAAACGGGAATGTATATTCGCATGTCACCGCCGACGGATACGATCAAACCCGAATTGCAGGATGTGGAAGTGGTAGATTCGTTCCACATTCGTGTGCATTTTTCCGAAGCGATCCACAGGGAGGATATTCACGCTGGGAATTTTATACTGACCGGCGTTCCCATCGCAGCCGCGTATCGGGAAAGCCCGGAGAAACATCCGAGCCAGATCACGCTACTCACCTCGTTAACGCTCGCGCCGAACATGCAATATTCGCTCGAAGGCATTCGAGACAGCATCCACGATCTCTCTCGCAATCCGCTCAGCGATTCCGCCTACAAAGTTAAGTTCACCACGCCGGAGCAACTTCGCTCGGCCACGCCGCCAAAATTTCTCAACATCGATGTTCGCGATAGCGCAAAAGATATTGGACAACTACCATCGTTCACCGTTTCCTTCAGCGACGCCGTAAATAAAGATTCCGCCGAACATGCGATTCTCCTCATCGATACCGGGCATCATGCCGTCAAAACAATAACGACGTGGTACGACCATGCGCGCATGTACATTCAACCTGTGGATAGTCTAGCTTCCAATATTTTTTATACGCTGGAAATTTATACAGGCCGGATACGAAGTCCGCTTGCACAAATTCCGGGCGTTGCAAAAGATACGGTGATTCGCATCCATTTCAAAACGGCAAATAACCGGGACTTCGGAATTATTCAGGGAACGGTTATGATGGCCGATTCTTTTTTTGCGAAAGATCCAAACAGCGCGCTCGTCGTGCAAGTGATGCAAAACGGGACGGTTCTGACCGATCAAAAAATTCTGCCACATGGCGTGAAAGATTTCACGTTCAATCAAATTCCCACGGCAACCTACCGCGTGCGCGCGTTCCTTTCGATGGATGGCAGCGGCAAATACGATCCCGGCGCGATGCAGCCCTGGCGCTTCGGAGTTCCCTCCGGCGAATACGGGAAATCCTTCGATACCCGCCCGCGCTGGACGACCGCAAATATTGATTTCGATGTAAAATAAGGGGCAATGATGAATGATAAATTATGAATGATGAATGTTATCGTAAACTGTTACATGTCATTCCCGCGAAAGCGGGAATCCAGATCTTGCTGAATTGTACTTTATCAGGAATGACATGTTCTATTTTCATCATTCATCATTCCTAATTCATCATTGCCCCTCAAACGCGCACTCGGTCTCTACGCCACAACAGCCCTCGTGATCGGCTCGGTCGTGGGGTCGGGAATTTTTTCGTCGCCCTCGCAGATGGCGCGCGATCTGCCCAGCGCGCCGTATCTGATGGGCGTGTGGGTGCTCACGGGTATCCTAACGCTCTTCGGCGCGTTCACGATGTGCGAACTTGTCGGACAAATGCCGAAAACCGGCGGACTCTACGAATACTTCCGGGAAGTCTATGGCGAAGGACTCGGCTTTCTCTATGGCTGGGCTAATTTTATGATTGCGGGATCGGGAGCTATTGCCGCGATCAGCTTTTTCTTCGCGCAGTATTTCGAGAACTTTACCGCGCTACCGCATTTCACACACGCCCTAACATTTCTCGGCGTTAGCGAGCAAACGCCATGGAATATCCCATTTCTCGGCGCAATTTTTCCCTATCAATTTTTGGGAAGGAAGTTGGTGGCGTCATTTCTCGTTATATTTCTCACTGCGCTAAATGTGCGCGGAGTAAAACTTGGCGGAACCATGCAAAGTATTACTACCACGGCGAAAATGCTTGTCATTCTCGCTATTGTGCTTGTCGCGTTTATAGCGGGATCGCATGTTGGTTCAACTGCGAATTGGAGTCATGCTGGTAGCGCAGGAACAACGCTTCTCGGCTGGCCGCTGATTGGCGCGATCGCGCTTGCGATGTCCGGAGCGTTTTGGTCGTATGATGGATGGGGAAACGCGGCCTATATCGCCGGTGAAGTTCGGGAACCGCAAAAGACGATTCCAAAAGCGATCATTCTGGGAACGCTCGTATTTATCTCACTTTATATCGTTGTTAATCTCGCGTATTTCTATATTTTATCTGTCACCGGCGTTGCAAATGCGCCGGGAGATCGCGTGGCCTCGCAAATGGTCTTCGCCGTGGTCGGCTCCGGCGGCGCGGGAATTATTGCTGCGATCATGATGCTCTCCGCCTTCGATACCACGAACTCCACCGTGCTCACCAACGCGCGCGTGTATTACGCGATGGCCCGCAACGGACTGTTTTACCGCAAGAGTGAAGAAGTTCACAAAAAATTCCAAACGCCGCATATTGCGCTTATTTTGCAAGGCGCATGGTCGATCATTCTGCTTGTTACCGGTTCGTTCGATCTTATCGTGAGCATGTATGTGTTCGTGAACTGGGTGCTGTATGCGCTGATGGCGATCGCTGTTTTTATTTTGCGTAAACGAAATGCTCCCCCTCCTTTTCAAGGAGGGGGCCGGGGGGTGGTCGAGCGTCCGTTTTCCGTGCCGGGATACCCGTGGGTTCCCGCGATCTTCGTGCTGTTTGCAAGCGCGTATGTTATCATCACCCTCGTGACGGATATTCAGGCGTATCAAGCTGGAACCCAGCCGCTCATCCGCAGCGTAACCGGCATGGCGCTCGTGCTGACGGGATTGCCGTTCTATTATTATTGGAGATGGAAACGGCGGAGCGACTCTCGCTCGTCACTCAGTTAGATGCACAAACGATTGCGCACCGCTACGTGTCACCACCCAATACAATCCTGCGGGAAGGGCAGAGACATCCACCGAAAACGCGCCGCCTTGCGTAGAATAATTACCGACCGTTCTGCCGAGAAAATCAACAATGCGAATCTCATCGGGAATTTCTTCCAGCGAAAGTTGCAAAACATGCGAGGCGGGATTGGTGAGAATTTGGAATGGGGTTGGTAAAGTGGTTTGACTCACACTTGAAGGAGCCGCTACCGAACGATAAAGAGATGGTTCACCACCACTACTATCGCTCCCAACAGCATACCAGACATCACCAATAATCGCGGCTGGTGCAAGCTTTGCAAATGGCACTTTTATGCTGTCCCAGGAGTGCCCATAGTCATTCGTAAAGTAAAGTTCGGTATCGGAACCAATATGATAGAAAATAAACATTCCATCCCCAAGTGTATCAGTAACAATAGCTGAGACACCGCCAGGCCCATGGGCTGTCGTTAGGGCATTGTCCCAGGTTAGGCCATTATCGGTTGACCACCCAGTGTTACCAATCCATGTGCCCGATCCAATGTAAGCCATATACGGTAAACCCGCTAGCTCAAGGCTGGAATCGTATACACTCCAGGTGGCGCCTGTATCGGTGCTCAAAAAAGGTTCGGAACAAAATTCGCAACCACCGTTGCCCACTCCCAAAATAACATTTGGCTGGCCGATCAACTGTACCAAACCCCCTCCCATCCCTGGCGGAACCGTTCGTGGTTGCCACGTCTGCCCACTATCGGTCGAGATGTCGAAGCGATCAGAACCCCAAAGATAGCCAAGTGATGGGGATTTGAAATAAATTCCAGTGTTAAACCAAATCGCCGAGTCAATCGGAATCATAGACCATGTAAACCCATAGTCCGTCGTTCGCAAAAGCGTGGATGCAGTTGGGATGTAATCACCGGTGTCCTCGGTTGTTACGAGCCAGCCGAGGGAACCACAGAAAGTTAGGCTCATGTCTTGGTAGTTCTGGGAGGGAGGGAGGGGTAGATTAACTGGGCTCCAGCTTTGGCCTCCGTCCGTCGTCCGAATAACACTGTTCGTATGAACAACACCGCTCATAACATCAGCATAACCCGTGTCCGCCGTCGGGAATTGAAGGGAAGCTCCCCTGAAGTCTGAAGATACGAGAGACCACGCGCGCTGACCGTAAGCGCTATCGCTTGCGACCAAAAACCCAAAAGCAAGAAAAAAGATACCAATTCTATGAATTAGATGTGCCATTTCGGAATTCTCCTCTGATAAGAAGACCAATGAAACGGCAAAAGGTAACCAAAAAAGGTGAAGATTTTTCATAAATTCTTCGCGATGACTTAATTTAGCCTCTATTCAGCAATAACGCCTTTGAAAAACTACATTCCCGCCTAAAATCTTCTTCCCCCTCTATCCGTTATGCACTACTCACTATCAACTATTATGAACATAGATCTACTTGCGATAGCCGCGCACCCGGATGACGTCGAGATGGCGTGCGCGGGCACGATGCTGATGAATAAACGCGCGGGCAAGCGCACCGGCATTCTCGACTTCACGCGCGGGGAGCTTTCCACGCGGGGTACGCTCGAATCCCGCGCGCGCGAAACCGAAGCTGCGACGAAAATTTTGCAGCTCGATTACCGCGTGAATCTTGCAATGCCGGATGGAAATATCGAACTTTCGCAAGAGAACTTGATGCGCGTAATTATTCAAATCCGAAAAACACGACCAACCATATTGCTAACGCCAAGCAAATCGGAGCGCCATCCCGATCACGAAGCGGCAGCGGAACTTGCGCACCGCGCCGCATTTTATGCGGGACTCGTAAAGATCGAAACGAAGGATGAAGATGGGAACCCGCAGAAGCCGCACCGTCCATTGTTGCTGTTGCATTATTTGCAGGGACACCATGTCGAGTCAACAATTATCGTTGATATTTCACCTGTCATCGAGGAGCGCATGAAGGCGGTCGATGCGTATGCTTCCCAGTTCAATGGCAATAGGAAGCCGGGAGACGATCTCACGAATCGTGAGCGCGAGACCGTGCTTTCGCAACCGGGATTTGTCGATGGCATTCGCGCGCGCGCTGCGTATTATGGCAGACGAATTGGAACGCAGTACGCCGAGCCGTTTTGGTCGCCCGAACCGCTCGGCACACGCGACCTGTTTAGCATGGTAACAAAAACCATTGCGTAGCTTCGGACTTTTTTTATCGTGATGCGACAATCCCTTCGCCCGTGGGCGCTCGGTATCCTTTTTTCATCGCTTGTGTTGAGCGCGATGAGTTGCACCACGCCCGAAATGAAGCCGCTGATCTGCCCGCCGCCGCCACAGCCGGTGTGCAATCCGGGAACGTTCGATAAAACGCTGCTCGATACAACGTTCCACGGGTTTGGGCATGTTCAATCGCATATTACGATGCTGCCCGTCCCGCCGAACAGTGCAGCAGAGGACTATGCGATCACTTTCATTCCCGACGCGAACGGCGGATTTATTGCCCTTATTACGAGCAATCGCGGAAGCGCGGAGCAAGATAATGCCGGGAACGCTTCCCAACGACTTTTTTCTGCACGATTTATAAACACCACGCATTTCGGCCCGTTGAAAGAAGTGCAGACGGGTAACATCCCACTCCCCGTGGGAACTGCATTCTATTCGAAAGCCGATCATCTCCTGTATTTTTCCGCCAAAGCGCCGAATGACGACCCGGACGATTACGATCTTTTTACTGCGAGCGTAACAGTCAATGGCGATCGGGTAACTTTGTCTGACGTGCATGCGCTGACGGCTCTCAATGCTGAAGGACAGTTCGATAGCCAGCCTACACTCGATGCTACGGGAACCCATATCTATTTCGTCAGCGACCGACACGGCGGCGATGGCGGCACCGATATTTGGTTCTCCGAACGAACCAGCGCAACATCGAACGATTGGATCGCGCCGCAGCCACTCCCGGATCCTGTCAACTCGGCGTGTGATGAGCTATCGCCTTTCATGCTTTCGAGCGATCCGAACACGCTGTACTTTGCTTCGAATGGACACGAAACCGTCGGCGGATTCGATCTTTTCAAAACGCATATTACGAATGGCCGCTATTCCGTTCCTGAAAATTTAGGAAAACCGATCAATACTGCATACGACGAAGTGTTCCCATCGGCATTGAACGATACGGCATTCTTTTGGTCATCGAACATGCCTGCGAGTGCGGGGGGAATGAATCTTTATACGATCACGCACACGTTAATTACTGAGCTTACAGCGCATGGGGAAGTTCCTGCTCCCGGACGGATCGATGTGAACCATTTGCAGGAGGATACCACGCATCCAGCAACGGCAACAATACCGGAGCAGCCAGCGCCAACACCACAACAGACGCTAACGCCAGAGCAGTCAGCAACGATACCGCCCCCTCCTACCATTCATCCCATCGAGATCCTTGCACATATTACACGCGGCGCGGATAACCGGCCCGCTACCGGCGCAGATTTTTATATTCGGAAGGATTCCCAAGATCTGTATCGCACCACGGTGCCGAAAAGCGGAACGGTCAGCTATACCGTTAATAGCGGTTCGGAATATGACGTGGGCGCGGAAGCCGAGGAAGCTTTCTTCGATGTGCAGCATGTCGATCTGCGCGGCAAAAACGATTCCGTCATATCCGTTCATCTTCATCTGCCGGACACACTCGTGATCCGCATTAACTTCCCATTCGACGATTACGAGCATCCCTACGATTATACGATCGATGAGAACGGTCAGGCTTCCACTTCGACATGGCAGCATGTGCTCGATCTCACCGCGCACTCGACAATGCAGTCGATGCACGATCTAAAAGAATTGATACTCATTGGCCATACGGATTCATTGGGAACCGATGCATATAATAACCGGCTTGGCCTCGAACGCGCTACCTTCGTTGCGCAGGAATTAGAAAAGCGCGGTATTCCGAAAAGCATCATGCATGTGAAATCGGTAGGACGAACGGAACCCGTAGCGCGCCGACCCAATGAATCCGACGAAATCTTCCGCCTGCGTTCGCGCCGGGTGGAATTTATTAAGGTGTTTCAATAAAAGCGGGAACCGTTATCCCGCCTTCACCTGAAACAGCAGTCCCAATCCATAGGTCACAATGGCGACGATAATTCCCACGACCATCATTTCCATCCCGGATTTCCACCAGGAGCGGACGGTGACGATGCTCTTTGCCGCGCCAACTAAGAAATGTGCGAGCAATGACACGGCGAAGCTTGTGATAACGGCCGTCATTCCCGTTAAAAAGAAAAATGGAATAAGCGGAATGAACGCGCCGACAAGCGTGGAAAGTCCGCCGGAAGCAAGCGAACGCCAGGGAGTTGGGAATGATATTTCGGAAAGCCCTAATTCTTCAGCGCCCATGACTTTCAGGAATTCTTCCGGCTGTTTCGAAATTTTGTGCGCAAGTTCGTTCGCTTCCGCTTCGCTGAATCCGCGAAGTTGATACATCAGCGAAAGTTCCTCAAGCTCTTCTTCCGGATTTTCTTCGATCTCCTGCCGCTCGCGGTGCATTTCGCCTTCATAGACTTCTCGTTGCGATTTTGCGGCAAGATACGCGCTCGATCCCATCGAAACCGAGCTTGCAATCATTCCCGCAAAACCAGCGAGCAGCACGAATTCGGTCGGTCTGCCACCGGCCACATTCGTTGCGCCCGCAACGCCGCTTACGATGCCGAACACTGCACCAAGCCCATCGTTCACGCCGTAGATCGCGTCGGCAAGCCAGGAGCCGCTTCGCACATGCCAACGCTCCCGGCGGCGAAGCGTATCAAGTTTCGATTGAATATCCCGTTCAGGATTATGCGTGTCACCCATCGTGGGCGATGTTCCATACATGGATCGAAGAACCTTCCCATGCACTTCTTCCTCTTTTTTTACTTCTTCGATCTCGCGAATAAGTTCCTCGTCCGTTACATGAGCCATCATTTTAGCGTAGCCGCGTTCGGCGGCTTCTTCATCGGCTTCCATGCGGCGAAGGACGCTTTCGGTGTCGAGCGATTTCACGAGCATCCGTTTATAGCGCAAAGAAATACGCGATGGCTCGTCCACTTTCGCTCCCAAATCTTCCAGCCGTTTTTTCCAGCGTGCTGCGTGTTTTTCTTCCTGCGCAACGAGTTTATAGATCACCGTTTTGCGTTTTTCATCGCGTTCGCGTTCGGCCAGCGCCCGGTATTGCTCGGCGGCTTCACGCTCGGCGCGGTAATTTTCTCGCAGGACTTTGATGGTGTAGGTTTGGCTCATTTATGGTCGAATCTGACGAAATTAGTGGTTTGTGAGTAACTCTGTCGTATTTTTGCATTATGACAAAGATAAAACGGCTCGGTTTGCTCTCCGATTGGAAGATAACGCCAGAAGAACTTAATGAGATTCTTGTCGAGAATCCGAGCATGAGGGGTTTAGTGTTCGGCTACATTGCTGAGTTCAAACTTCGAAAAATGATCGAGGCCGATAATCACTTCGTCTATGTGGGTAAACCCAAAGATCACGACAAAACCCAGAAAGCTGATCTTATCATTTCTTATAAGAAGCAGCCTATAACAATTGAAGTTAAGTCCCTACAAACGAACAGCATCTGCGATCTTGGCGAAGGAAAATATAAGGGTGGGTTCCAATGCGACGCCAGTGACAAACGTACCGTGAAATTTGAAGACGGTTCAGAGCTTGCAACGACGTGTTTATTGACAGGAGAATTTGACATTCTCGCTGTTCCGTTATTTGGATTCACGGGAGAGTGGCAATACGCCTTTGCACAAAACCATGAACTACCACGCTCCACGCATAAAAAATACTCGGACTACCAAAGGAGATTTTTATTAAGTACCATGATGCCAATGCAATATCCGATTACCCCGCCTTACACGTACAATCTTTTGGATGTTTGTGACGCGATAGTAAAGGCGCGCGCTTCCCGTTAGGGCCGCCTTTCACAAATATTAGGAAGTATGAGTGATTTTTTCTTGCGTGTACCTGCTTTAGTATTCGGCTTGCTCCCGGCCTGTTCGATCGTATTACAACGAACAAGTCTTTACAATAGAATTTCATCGCAGAGAATTCGTTAATAAGTTCCACATGGGTCAAGCGTTGAACATTCGCGCTAACCTCATCCTGACATTTTACGATAAAGATTCCTTGCTCTTTAAGTACACGAGAGGCTTCTTTGGCAGCTCGGCAGTAGAGATCGAGAACCGCTTCATGGTATTTAGGTCCGGTTTCGGTTGCTTCACCATTAGAATAGTGGTCGCGAAAGGCCGCATGGCTTCCAGCGCCAGCCAAATTGCCAGCGTCTTTACGGAATAGCCCCTCCATGTACGGAGGGTCTAAAACCAGAGCGTCTAAAAATTCGTCCGTGTATGGTAACTTCCGGCAGTCTACGCCGGTCTGAATATCAGACGCAAGAAGGTTGTATTTTGACGACTCGACGTTGCGCCAGAAAGTGCCTTTGCCATATGTCACGTCCGCGATGGTAGAGCCATCAGGAACGTGTAATGCAAGTATTTCTGGGAATAGCTCCGCGTTGCCGCCTATATGGGCGGATAGCAAAAGGTTCGACGTTGCTATTCCGTCGGGTGATTTGCGCCTCAGCTTTCGTGTGGTTTCTATGAGTTGAAGTTGGCTATTCCTCGTATTGAGAAACGCCGATTCGCCGACTGAATGAACAAGGTTCGATATTGCTCTTGAAGGTAAAGTTTTTGTTGCCATGTTGAATTCGTCTAATAGACTTACCTATTTAACATAATGGGCACCTATTTGTGGTTCCTCATGCGTTACTCTTTCACAAACGGCAATGCCGTTCGCGCGCCTGATTCTGAAGTAATAATGCACTCGTAAATCCCAGCGGGAATGTTTTGAATGTCAAGCTCAGATGATGTTGAAGTGGTCTCGGAACTCATTACTGCTCGGCCAAGCAAATCTTCGATTAGAATGCTTGTTCCTTGATCGTTAATTCCGCTAACAGTTAGAGTACTTGTCGCCGGATTTGGATAAATATCGATCCCGGCTTTCGAGTTGGTTCCCGGCACCGATGCATTGCTTGCAGCAGGGAGATGAAGAAGCAAATATCTCGGCGTGGTGCGCGTAAGTCCTTCCAGATCGGTTGCCTGAATTTGGTAGGTAACATCATAGCCGGAATCGCCTTGTGTAAGATTGGTGCAGTGGTAAAAATGTCCGGTATCTGGAATCATTGGAAAGGCAATAGTGTCATCGACACCATACAAGTGGTAGTATTGCGTGTAGGTAACTTTCACGATGGAGTCCGCTGGATTATAGGGATCGTCGAACACATTTGCATGGATCGGCACATACTCGCCGTTCGTGATCGTCTCAAAAAGAATCGGAGGTTCATGCACGATCATCGGTCCCGCGCTCCACGCGTAATCGGCAAAGGGAGTTAGGAACGAATAATCGTTAGCCCAGGTGGTGTACATCATGCCGCGGACATTTGGCACTCCTTCCATCGAATCCCGCCAGGCGCGGATATTATCCGTGTTCTGCACATCGTAATAGGGGCTTGTAATCTGCGAAAACCCGAGATTGGCGAAGAAATTCAAGCTTTGTTTTCGCAAGTTTATTTGAGGTTTTGAATAATCGGGAATACCCGCATTCCAATTCACGATAGTGAAATCTTTCGGAATTAAATTCCAATCGCCGGTGAGATCGCCATTGACGAGATAGTAATCGTTGTGGGCGTTGTGCAGCGGATCGAACATATCGCTCCAATCGAACCGCTCGGCGCCGGGATGCACTTCTTGAATGATGGAATCGGCTTTCTTTACATTATTGGCAAGCAGCGCAGCCGGTGAAAGATCGCGCGAGCTACACGCAGTGTCCCAGTTCATCTCGCGTATCTCATCGTGGCTCATAAAATACTTCCCCGCATGATATTGCGCGTCAACGAGCGAAAGTTGGCTTTGCAAAATGGGGTACAGCGTGTCTTCGGACACGCAAACCATCGTCGAGCCATCGCCGGTCTGATCGTTCTCCACCGGATTCGGGCGAATGAAATGGACTTGCACGGTATCGCCATTTTTTATTTCACTTCCCGGCAACACTTTAAATCCCGGCGATGAATGCCACGGATAGGAACCTTCATTTTGTTCCATCGTGCTATCGATGAGCGTTGCGTAATCGCGGCCTTCTATATAATTTGTGGATTTTCCATTCTCACTCACTGTTGGAAGTTGAGCAAGTGGGCGAAGAAGATTCGTCATGCCCGCATCTTCGATATTAAAATCGTCGAACCATATCGTTCCCGCCGAACCACCCCACACGCCACAATAGACATAGAGTGAATCATAGGTCAGCGTGTTAAAAACCACATCATACTGGCTCCACGCCGTATCCGTCGTGGGAACCGAGAACGCCGTGTACGTCAGCGAAGTGCTTTGCGCGCCGTTGTGACCGATGGCGAGAAGTTGCACTTCCGACCCCTGAAAATCTTGCGACTTTATCCAAACAGACATGCGATAACCATGAAATGGCTGACAGATCATCGAACGCTCGAAGCGGCAGTTCCCAGCAGCGTTTCCGGCTGTGAAGTTAGTACAACGCGCGCTGTATTTCCCGGAATGAACGGTCGTGGAATCCACGAACGCGCTTTGGTTTGGCCCATCGTAAAAGCTCCATCCCGTAAACTCGCCGTTCGAGACATTCTCGAAACCGCCGTTGGGAAGTATCATGTTGGGATCGGTGAGCAGGGTTCCCGTACCGGATTGAATAAGGTACGAGCTTGTTGTAGGAATGCCTTCGGCAATATCGGGATCGTGAAACAGGATTCCCTCCGACCATCCGAAAGGAAATACGCCGGGAATGATCTCTACATTCGTTTTGGCAGAATACGTTTGCAGCGAATCGACATTGTAAAAATACTGCGGATAGGAACCCTCGAAAATGCTATACACATTATTCTTGAAATCGTTTTGCTGAAGTCCGTTCAGCTTATATGCGGCCATCGTGTCCTCGATGGTTTCGAGCGCAGCAATTTGGCTTTGCTCGATAAGATTATGTCCGGAAAACACCCAGCGGATCGGGTAATCGGGCCAATCGTAGATGTGCAGCGATGGGATAGTATTACCGGAACTTTCGATGAGTTGCGCGAGGGTAGAAACGGCATTAAAGGTTCCGTTCGTGTCGGCGCCGGCGATGAGGATCTTGTTCGCATCGATATGAATGACATATTCTTCCGAATGCGAAAGTGAATCGACGGTGGGTAAGCCTTGCAGGAGTGGGTACACCACTTCATCGTTTTTCCCGCCGATCACGATCAGGTTCGAATCCGGCAGAGGATTGGGTTCACTATCGCAATAATCGGGAATCAGCTGCAGCGTATCCCCGATGATCGCTTTGACCATTTTTTGAAGATACCCGATCGCTCGCTGGGTGCCCACCCTCGGCTGGCAATCATAAACAATGTACCACGTATTGTTCAGATGAGTAGGACGATCCGATTGCAAAAAATACGATACCTGCGGGCGCGGATGAAGCCCGGTCAAAAGATCGAGGGATTGCCCATAGCAAGCATCACCCATGATGCAAACATCGCCCACGATACTTACGGAGCTTATTAATAGTAGAAAAAATAATGCGATCCTGTGTTTCATAATCGGAAGAACAAAGTATAAGCCGATTGAACTCACACAAAAATAATTGGTTTTAGGGCTAACAAGCCCATTCCTTCCGTTTTCTTTTTGAAACACATCCGTTTTCTTTGGTTTTTCTTTGGTTTTCTTGCGATTAGCTCTGTTGCTAAATCGCAGGATGTTCCTGCGCCGACTGCGAATGCGGCGCTCGAAGCCATTCCGGCGCAGCTACCCGCTCAGGATTCCGCCGACGACCGTCCTTGCTTTACGCTCGATGGCCGCACCATGTATTTTGGCTCTCGCAGACCATCGAAAGATGCGTGGCGCGTACCCGACCCGAATCCTGCATGGAAATGGGATAGCGATCTATGGGAACGCTTTCTGACGGATAGCGGCTGGTCTCCGCCGATCAATCTTGGCCCTCCGATCAATAATTCCGCCGGCCAGCTTAACCCAACTATTTCTCCCGGTGGCGACGAGCTGTATTACGTTACCGGCGGTGGCGCGATCTTATGGAAGGCGCATCTTGTCGATGGAAAATTTCAGCAGCCGCAGCCGGTTCCCGGAATGCTGAATAACATCTATTCCAATAAGCAATTTTCGGAAGCCCGTTTCGACGATTCGATACGGAGGGTTATCGCGCAGGAAATGGCTCCCGATTCCGACCTGATGGTCCGCGCGCCGGACGCGTGGAACCTTCATTACCGTGAACATCTCGTTCAACATCTCAAAACACAAATGGCCGTTGATTTTTTCGAAGGCTTGATCCGCTGTGAATCTTCGATAACGCCGGATGGAAAGTACGCGATCATCAGCGAAAATTTTGGAAAACGCGGCATCTATGGAATGGATGGCGAAGGCGGCGAAGACCTGTGGCTCGTCAAGATCAGCCCGAATGGGAACTGGGATACGGTCTTCCGCATGGATCATATTAATTCCCAATACGATGAAACGTATCCTTTTATTTCCGCCGACGGCACCACGCTATATTTCACATCCACGCGCCCGTGCCCAACATGTCCGCGTGGAACCAGCGGATCGCAAGATCTGTATCGAAGCGAATGGGATGGGCACCGATGGAGCGATCCCGTGCCGCTTGGGCCGCCGTTTAATTCCCCTGCCGACGATTACGGGTTTTCCATCGGGCCAGATGGGAAGACCGCGTATTTTGTCAGCAACCGCGATGGGAAATCGCGGCTCTATCAGGTTAATCTTAGGCCCCAGGATTCTGCCATCGCGCCAAACCCGGTGGTCATCCTGCAAGGCATTGTCACCGACGCGAAAACACATAAGCCGCTCGGTGCCGAAATTTTTGTTGACGATCTGACCTCCAAAGAAAATGATTTTAGCGTCTTTAGTGATAGCGTTTCCGGCAGCTACACGCTTGCCGCGAAGCGCGGGCATCGCCTCGGCATCCAAGCGATCGCGGCAGGGCATTTACCGCGTTCGGAACGATTTGAAGTTCCCGCCGATCAGCCGTTCGACCGCACCAAGCTCGATCTCGAACTCCAGCCCACGGAACTCGGCGCAACGATGGAGTTCAAAAATGCGTATTTCAACTTCGGCAAATCGGAACTATTGCCGGAGAGCAAACTGGAACTCGATCGCGTCGTACTCTTTCTTGTGAAGTCGGCGAACACCACGCTCGAGATCGCGGGACACACGGATGACGTTGGCACGAACGCGGCGAATCAAAAACTTTCCGAAGCACGCGCCGCCGCCGTGCGTGACTATCTCGTAAGCCGCGGCGTAGTGGCAACGAGATTGAAAGCCGTCGGCTACGGCAAATCGAAACCGCTTGTGAAAGGAAATAGCGAAGCAGCGCGCGCGCAAAATAGAAGAGTCGAGATGACGATCACAAGTGAATCGGATTAAACCTGGATTGGATGGATTACGCGGATGGATTTTAGTGTAAGTAAATGTTAGGACAAAGAATTATTCGTGGAATTAATCTCGCTTTCGATTGGATCGATAATGGCGGAGAACTCATCGTTTTTCTCCACGGCGTCGGCGCAAATCGAACGGCGTGGGAACCGCAACTCGCATTCTTCAGTCAGCACGGATATTCCGTTGCCGCGATAGATATGCGTGGCACAGGCGCATCGCAATCCCGCGATGAAAATGGGCTTGCGCTACCCATCACTATTGCAGATTTCGCTGCCGATGTTCACGAACTTATTCTCGCCCTTGGATTCGAGCGCGCGCATTGGGTTGGGAACTCGATGGGCGGTGTCATTATCATGGAAGCATTTCGCCAAAAACTTCCGACTATTGCGAAAGCCGTGCTTGCAAATACCTTTGCAATGCATCCAGATTCTACGCTTATTCTTCCGCGACCTACAAATGCGCTAAAAACAAAATCGCTTGCTGAGTTTGCCAAAGAAAGAATTCCCTTCGCGCATCGCCCGGATATTGCGCAGGAAAGTTTAGAAGCCAGCATTCGCGCAATGGCAACGAAAGATGTTGAGACCTATCTTCTTTCCTGGCGCGAAACATGGAGCCAGGATTATCGCGCGATACTTTCGAATGTTAGAGTTCCATCGCTCGTAATCACCGGCTCGTTAGATAAGATCACGCCACCGGCGCTTGGCCTTGAAATTGCGGGATTGATTCCTAACGCTCAGTATCACGAGATACAGAATGCGAATCATCTTTCCAATGTAGATCAGCCCGGCGAGTTTAATCGGGTGCTGTGGGAATTTTTAAAGGAAGCATGAAACTGAACGATCTTTCCAATCTTTCCACGCTCCTCTCAAAAGAAGAGTCGGATGCACTCGCCAAAGAAGCATCCGCAAAACAAGCCAAGCGCAAGCTCGGCGAAGGACAGGACGTGCGCGTCTTTCTCGATAAAAAAGCGCGGCGCGGCAAGGCGGTGACGGTTATCGAAGGGCTTCATCTTTCAACAGAAATGCGCGATCAACTTGCCAAAACACTTCGACAGAAATTCAGCGTCGGCGGAACTGCTGAAAAGGATACGATTGAATTGCAAGGCGATCATGTTCTGAAAGTGACAGAATATCTGCTCGAGAATGCTTTTCTCGTAAAGACAAAATAAAAATGCAACTCCTCGAACTCGGCCTCACGCCCTACCGGCAAGCATGGGAACTCCAGCGCGAGATCTTTCGTGGTGTGATCGCAGGCGAGCAGGATGACACGCTGATCCTCGTTGAGCATCCGCATGTTTATACGTTCGGTCGCGGCGCGGATATGGGAAATTTTCTACTCACAGACGAAAAATTTATTCAGATCGGCGCAGAAAAATTCGAGATCGAGCGCGGCGGCGATGTAACGTATCATGGGCCGGGGCAGCTTGTGGGATATCCGATTCTCAATCTCGCACATTTCAAGGAAGACTTAGGATGGTATCTGCGCGCGCTTGAGGATACGATCATCCATGTGCTTGCAACGTATGATGTTGAAGGCTTTCGCATAGCTGGACGAACGGGCGTTTGGACTGGCGAGGTTGAACATGAAGAAAAGATCTGCGCCATCGGAGTTCATGCATCGCGCTGGTGTACCATGCACGGATTCGCGTTCAACATTAATACCGATCTATCCTATTTTGCACATATCATTCCCTGCGGTATTTCCGACCGTGGCGTGACAAGTCTTGAAAAAATACTCGGAAGAAGAATTCCGATGGACGAAGTGATCGGCAAATATGTTGAGGCGTTTGAAACGGTGTTCGGCGTAACATTCGATTGAACATGCAACAACCGTTCCCATATCGGCGAGTGTGTGTGATCGGCGTTTCTGCCTCTGGCAAAACGACGCTGGCTAAGGTGCTTGCCAAACACATGCAATGCGATCACATCGAGCTTGATTCGCTCTATCACGAACCGGGCTGGAAAGAAGCGGAACTAAAAGATTTTCGGGAACGTGCTGCACTACGCCTAAACGCCGAGCGATGGGTGTGCGATGGATATTACGCGAACTGGGCGCGTCAATTCGACGATGCCGATCTTATTATTTGGCTCGATTATCCATTCCGAATAATTTTGCGCCGCGTGTTGTGGCGAACGCTAAAGCGGCTCCTGACAAAAGAAGAACTGTGGAATGGGAACCGTGAATCGTGGAAGATGACGTTCTCGAAAAAGAGCATCATCGCGTGGGTGTTCAAAGTCTATTGGAGACGCAAGCGCGAGACGCCGAGATCTCTGGAATTATTCGAAGCGGAAAAGTTGCGATTTGCACATCCGCGAGAATTGGAGCGATGGCTTAGAGCATAGAGGGATAACGCCCCGGATCGCTCTCGTGCATAAGCGCATAAATCCGTTCGAACATCGTTTCGACATTGGGCTTCGAGAAATAATCGCCGTCGGAACCATACGCAGGACGATGATCCGCGCCGCAGATCGTTACCGGCTCTGCATCTAGCCAGCGATAGCCGCCTTGTTTTTCCAGCACTTCGCGCATCATGTAAGCGGTTGCGCCGCCGGGAACATCTTCATCGGCAAACACGATGCGGTTCGTCTTTTTGAGCGATTCAAGAATTACGGAATGCATGTCGAACGGCAATAGCGTTTGCACATCAATAACTTCCAAAGAAATATCGAATTTCGCAAGTTCATCGGCTACATCCATCGCAATTTTGCACATGGCACCGTATGTGACAAACGTTACGTCCGTCCCTTCGCGCAGGATTTCGGGAACTCCGAGCGGAACGGTGAACTCTCCAACATTCGCGGGGATGGTCTCTTTCAATCGGTAACCATTCAGCACTTCGATAATGAGCGCGGTGTCGTCGGATCGCAGCATCGTGTTGTAAAACCCGGCGGCTTGCGTCATGTTGCGCGGCACGAGGACGTACATCCCACGGAGGGAACCTAATACCATGGACATCGGTGAACCCGAATGCCACACGCCTTCCAACCTATGTCCGCGTGTGCGAACGATAACGGGAGCTTTTTGCCCACCTTTGGTGCGCCATTGCACTGTCGCAAGATCGTCTGACATTGGTTCCAGACCGAAAATGAGATAATCGAGATATTGAATCTCGACAATAGGCCGTAAACCGCGCATCGCTGCGCCGATACCTTGACCAATGATCGTCGCTTCACGAATGCCGGTATCGGTCACTCGAAGTGGGCCGTACTTCGCTTGCATATCCTCGAAGCCTTTGTTGACATCGCCGATCACCCCAATATCTTCGCCGATCGCAAACACGCGCGGATCGCGCGCAAGCGCGTTGTCAAAACACGCTTGCATCACTTGTCGGCCATCGACTTTTTGCTCATCGCCATTATAGATGGGCTTGATCTCTGGAACTTTCAGCGCCGATTCATCCGATTCACTATACAGACGAGAAGTATATTCATCGTAATGCCGTGCATCGGCGCGTTCTTTCCAGTTGCGTAGAGCCTGCCCTGAGCCTGTCGAAGGGTCGGTGCTTCCAGCCCGACCCACCGACCGAAGAGCTTTCCCGACAGAGGTATAAATATCTTTATTCGTTGGCTCCTTGATGGCATTCAAGGAATCTTTAATAACAGCGATCTCGGAATTATCAGTGTACGATGCGATCGTATCAAAGATCTCACTTACCTCACTAATATCGTTCCGGATGGGCGCGAGATACGCATCCCACGCCGCTTGTTTTGCAGCATCGACGATCTTTTTATTCTCAGCGTCGATGGCATCCATCTCCTCGGCAGATGCAATACCGTTCCCAACGATCCACTCGCGGAAACGCTTCACGCAATCGTGCTCGGTTTCCCATTCGAGGCGCTCCTTGGATTTATAGCGTTCGTGGGAACCGGAAGTGGAGTGTCCCTGCGGCTGCGTTAGCTCTGTGATATGGAAGAGAACCGGCGTGTGCTCTTTCCGCGCGCGTTCCGTTCCTTCACGATAGGCGCTTAGCAGCGCAGGATAATCCCACCCGTTAACCCGATAGATCAGATAACCTTCCCCATTTTCATTCGTCTCGAATCCACGCAAGATTCCCGAAATATCCTCTTTGGTGGTCTGATATTTTGCGGGTACGCTGATGCCATATCCATCGTCCCACACGCTGAGAGCCATGGGCACACGCAGCACACCGGCAGCATTAAATGCTTCCCAGAACATTCCCTCGGAAGTCGAAGCATTACCGATGGTGCCGAAGGCAACTTCATTCCCGTGATCGGAGAACTGCTCGAATCCATGCTGAAGGACCGGCGTCTCACGAAATAATTTCGATGCATACGCAAGCCCGACGAGGCGCGGCATTTGTCCGCTGGTGGGAGAAACATCGGCGGAGGAATTTTTCTGCGCCATCACATTCTTCCAGGAACCATCCTCGTTCAGACTTCGGGTTCCGAAATGACCGTTCATCATGCGGCCCGCGCTGGCGGGTTCTGCTTCAACGGACGTATGCGCGTATAACTGCGCGAAAAATTCCCGAACCGTATGAATACCGGCGGCGATCATGAAAGTCTGGTCGCGGTAATAACCGGCGCGCCAATCGCCATTTTGGAACACACGCGCCATCGCGACCTGCGGGAGTTCCTTGCCATCGCCAAAAATGCCGAACTTCGCCTTGCCCGTCAGCACCTCGCGCCGTCCGAGCACGCTCGCAAGCCGGCTTTGGTGGCAGATGCGGTAATCAGAGAGAATTTCTTCGCGCGTGAGACCAGTCTCTTCCAATGGCGAATGGCGAACGGAGACTGGCGAATGGGAATCGTGCCCATTCGTCATTCGTAATTCGCCATTCGTAATTTCGCCTAAAACGGCTTTCTTTTTCGTGGTTTTCTCCGGCATTGGGGGTAGAACAAACTCGAGCCGAGTTTTCTTCCCCATCCCTTTTTCTTAGTCCCGTTAGGGACGGCATATTTGTAGCCCAGGGCGTCAGCCCTGGGTTAACGATCGATTTTTTTTCCAAAGCCCCGGAGGGGCGACACAAGAATGTTGGGGGAATGTGCCGTCCCTACGGGACTTTAGGGAAGCACCACCATCGCCCGCGTTTGGGACGAACTGCCGCTCTCCAACCGGTAGAAATACACGCCGCTTGGGATATTGCCGCGCTGGAACGGCACATCATGCTCGCCCGCATCCATAAACCCATTAGCAAGCGCAGCCACTTCGCGGCCCGTGGCATCGTAGAGCGTGAGGGTGATGTAGGATGGTTCCGGAAGCGTGAACGAGATGATTCAATCGTTCTTCAGAACTTCAATTTCAATGCGACGATTGGATGCTCTTCCTTCAGAAGTCTCGTTCGATGCCTTTGGTTTCGTTGCGCCGAAGGCATGTACTTCGATTACGCTATCAGGCAACCCATCGTCGATCAATAATTGTGATACATTCAATGCCCTTGCTGACGAAAGTTGCCAATTATTTGCATACTTGCCGTTATGTGCAATGGGAACATTGTCTGTATATCCGGAAACAACGACGTGATAGCGATCGAAAGATTTAATTTTTTCAGCAACCGAATTAAGGACTTTAATTCCATCCAAACCTACAGTTGCATTCCCAGATGTAAAAAGCAGTTTCTCGGAAACGGTGATATGGACGCCTGACGAAGTGTTGACGATTTCAACATTATCGCCAGCTGACGCAGCACTGGTACAAAGCTTGTTAATAACATCTTCTCGGGCTAAGGAATCGGTTCTATGCTCTTCCGCAAGCTTATCATAGAGTCTTTGGAGTTCCTCGCACCGCGCTACAATCGTATCATGCTTAATTACCTCTTGACGTTTCCGAAATTTAACTTCAATGTCAATGTCATTTACATCGGTTGCAAACAACGACAGCACCGTGGACTTTTGACTCCACTTCCCTGTGCAATTTGTGTGATAGCTTAAAATCTCAAATTGAGTCGGTAAGACAAAAACGAATGCAAACTGGTGGTAACTCCCATGATGAACTTTTCCAATACTGTCTATTGAATCACTTATATAATATCCATGATGTTCCCCGAGTGCTTGCTTATTACGAAGGAACGTGTACACGCCTTGTCCATCTTGCGTAATACTAGTATCATTTTTCATTAAGGCCCAACTCGACGAGTGAAAATTAAGAACATCGTGATCTGCCTCATGCAAATGGTCAAAGTTACCAGGGAAAATATAGAAATAGTCGTCAAGTGAAGTTTGCAATGGTAGTCTCATTTTCCCGCCAGGAAATCCCCTGTAGGAACCATACATAATGGCACTCCTACCATCATCGCTTACGATTGCAATTATTTCCTGGGCCTTATCTTGAGCACAAGTAGGATGGGCCCATAGAACGGGAACCCAAAAGATTAGCGTTATTATTTTTTTCATAATTGTACTAATTGTTTGAGTTTTGTTTTTGTAGCCATTTTTGTGCATCACTTAACATCGCTACGATCTTCGACCTGTTTTCCTTTTGGACTGAAGTATTGTCGTTCTTAAGATCGGTTGGGACAACGAGCTTCTTTGCTGGTTCGTAACCGATTTTCTTATTGCTTTGTAAAACCGATGCGAATATGGCTCCTGGGGCGTAATTATTGTCTATAATGACTTGAATTAAGCTTTGAAATTGTTCATCATCAGACTCAAATGAACCCTGCAGAGAGTAGTCCGCTAGATCGGGTAAACTATATGAATTAATCTTGGAGCGTGTGGTTTCTCTTGAAATATTTAATAAATCCCAAATTTCTTTTGGCAATGATTCTTCCACTAATCGTCTTGCATATTCAATGTGGCCTTCCACCAAGGCTTTCTCGAGTTTGTCTGCGTCGTCCGCTTCGTTTAAAAGTGAATTTATGTCTGTCATAATAAAAAATAGAAAAAATGTTAACACCCTTCGTCAGAGAGATTCCCAAAAATTCTGCGCTACGCTTGCGCTGTCGGCGAATAGCACCAGCGCGGCGAGGAGGGAGAGTATGAGAAGCCGTTTGGGGAACATATACGCTTTGAAAAGCCGATCGGGGAGCCAAAAGTGCCCATGGGGAAGGGTAATTCGGAGTACCCTGCATTTAGCTCCATGGGAACGGCATATTTGTAGCCCTTTGAAAATAACTTAATGGGAGTCCCGTTAACACTATTTCGAAAGAACCTGATAGGAAACGGTTCCATGCTTGCGCGTAGATCGGATGCGCGCGTTCGTATTGCCATCGGCGCGTAGATCGGCAAGGTGTTCTTCGGCTTCGTATTCGCTGGATGTTTGAAGCAGCGGACGCGGCGAAGCAGCGCGTGTATGGTGTGTGGTTTTTCTGGGACTGGGAATCTTTACTTGTGCTTCCGGCGGTAACTCGCCGGGCGGAACGGTCGTCGGTGGAATCGGCGCAGCGGATTGTTCAGCCTCCTGATCTTGCGTGATCTTTGCAGAATCGGCTGGCTTTGCGTGGGAGCGATTATCCGGTGCGACCGACCGATCGCGCCGCTGCTCGAAATAGCCTTGCTTTAAGGATAGCGCGATCCCAAGCCCGATCAAAAGAATGGCGAAGATCACCGCAAGAACGCCTCCGCTGAGAGGTTTGGGATAAGAACCGGACGACGCGACAGGTGCTACCGGAGGCAACGCAGGCGCTTGCCGGGTGTCGGTCGCATACTCCGCGTGGGTATCGGTGAGCAGGTGCTCAATATCCGCGCGCGTCATGCCAAAGCGATCTGCCAGCCGCCGTGCATGATCGCTCATGCCCGCGGCCCGTTCGCTTTGCGATGATAAATTGGGACTTTCCGCCATGATCCCTGAAAACGGATAGACTTTCTATTATAGTTCGTCTCTATATAGATCGTTTCATTAAAACATATATCGCACCATCGCCCAAATCGAGCGCGGTTTTTCAGGATAACCCGGCCAGAAATCGCTCGCGCCGCCTAAGATATTTTCGATGCGGGCCATTAACGCGACGGCGTGAGAGAGTTGTGCATCGACGTTCACATCTATGAAAGTGAACGTCTGCCCCGGTCTTGAAATTACATCAAACGCAAGGGAGGGTCGCACATTATCCCAGATCGAATTGAAATGATATTGAAGATCGAGCTTTGCGTTCGGCTCGAATGGGATCGTTCCTCCGGATGCAAGCGTAGCGGAACAAAATTCCGCAGAGCCGGAAAGAACATCGCGCGAAAAAAGCAGAAAATTACCGGCAGCGGTGAGATCGAATCGCTCAGTGCTTTCGGGAGTAACGGTGAAAACATTCGTATCTTTCATCGATATTTCATTGAAAACAGGTTCCCGATCGCGCGTAATATAGCGTACTTCGATTCGCAACTCGTCATCCGGCGAAAGCATATAGTTCACGAATGCCGCAAGATTGATCTTATCCATCACGACGGAACGTTCATCGACGGATTCCGGAATGGATGTTCCGTTCTGCTTGGCTTGGAAAATTAATTCCGGTGCATAAAAAGGATTTTCTAACGTAAGCGCGTGAACCGATGCAAGCTGCACCTGCGGCTCGAACGCTGCTCCGATGGACATCACGGGATTTAACAACATACGTCCGCGCAGCACGGGCATGACCGAGGAATAACTGGAACCATCGACCCCGCTCCCACCCAGATATTCCAAGCCAACATAGTATTCTGTGCTGTCACGATTACGTTCGCCAACAAGCGCCTTTGCAGATTCAGCGTGGATGGGCGTGCTCGTCCCTCCGAAGAAATTCGATCCCGTCACAACATTGGTGTCGGAAAAAAGAGAGGCCAGCGAATAGTTACCTTCCACGATCGCACGAATGTTCGATAGATCGAACCGGGTTCCCAGCGCCACATCCTGCGAGGATTCCGTCGTTCCGGTGGAAAGACCATCGCTGAGTTCATGGTCCGCCACGCTGGCATTGTAATGAAAATGTTGCGAGATGTCTCCATTCATAGAAGCAAGTCCGGAAAATTGGGAGAGCGCATGGTCGCTCGTAGAAATATTATTGGTCGCAACATTTTTTACCGCATACCCAGCCGTAACATTCAGATCCTGCGAGTGATACGCTTCGATCGCAGGATCCTCACCAAGTTGAGAGTTCAGCTCCGCAATAATGTTCCCGAAATTGTGAACAGCGGATTGCGATGCATCGAGCGATTGATATTCACCCGTCACGCTCATGGCTGATCGTTCCGATAACGTTTGCGCGAACCACCCGGCCACGCGCGGCAACATAACATTCCCGCCGCCCGCTTCTATAAACGATTCGGATCGCTCCGGCGGGGCTGGCATCGGCATGGGGATCGGCGATTGATCGAAGTACGGTAAATTCTCGCGCGTGACGGGATTCATGCGCTCGATCAGCGTGGAATCGAAAGGAACAGGCCGAAGATCGGTTTGCATGACTAAGCTCGGAGGGTAACTATAATGAACACGCGCGCCGAAACGCACGAGTTCCGGGATTTCGATAAGTTCCGAATCGAGCCACTCCTTCTGCGGCAGCGATACAGCCGTATCGACGAGAGAAATCGCCGAATCCGCGTACTCGTGCGAAACAGAATCGTTGAAATGCTCGCGCACCAAGTCGCTCGCGTGGAGCGTGTCATGATACACCAGCGTGCGATTCTTTTGCGAACGCCGAAGCTCCGCAAGCATCGAGGGCGGAAGCGGGCGCTGCACACTTGGAATAACAGCGGCAGACGAATCCGGTTTCGCGTTGGAACTTGTTTGCGCAAAAGCCACCGATGCGAATAGCAACAGAGCAAGCGGGAAGGAATATCTCATTCGTCCTCTCCTTTCTTATGCCTTTTCTTAACCGGAGGCTGCAGCGTATTGAGGAGCGATCGTGCGGTGTCGCGTTCGTAGGCAGGCAGGGAACGCATCGCAAGGAGTGTGTGAAGATCTCGGATGGCTTCGGCATCTTTTGAAAGATGAATGTTCGCGCGGGCAAGATACAGAAGGCTTCGTTCATTCCATTCTGTTGTAAGTGGAAAATCTCGCCGCGCATCTTCGAACGCATTGACAGCTTTGCTCCATTTCGATTCTGCAAAATATAGTTCACCGGTACGAACCATTGCTTCACCGCCGAACATGTCCGTGGGGTGCACGGCAATAATATGATCGAAGATCGCTCGTGCAGAATCGGGTTTTCGTTCCTGAATAAGCAGTTCCCCCACTCGAATCGCTCCGCGCGCGGCGATGCTCGCCTCGATCGGGTAGCTTGTGGAAAGTGCAGAAAAAACATAAATGGCAGAATCTATCTCTTTCCTTCCAGTGAGCAGTTCCCCATATTCATACATCGCCTCCGGCGCGGCGTCGAACGAATAATACCGGTCTTGATACGCTCGCTTGAAATCCACGGCTGCGGTATCGAGCTGCTTGCGCAAACGTGCGATGCGTGCGCGATCAAGATACGCTGCGGCGGCAACATCGAGCGAGTCATATCGCGCGATAATGGTATCGAGCTGTTGGAGCGAGGACGCTGTGTCGTTCGATGCCAGTTCGGACTCTGCGACGAGCAATTCAGCGCGTGGACGTTCCGGATGCAATGGGTATTGTGTCAGGAAGGAACGAAAAGTTGAAAGCGCGAGCGCGGGTTCCTCTAATTTCATCTGGAACTCGCCCGTGCGAAGCAATACTTCCGGATTAATCCGGTTCCCAGGATTACGTGCCACAAACGAATCGGCAACGGCAAGCGCTTCGGGAATTTGTTTGAGATCCGCGAGCGCATCCTGCAATGCAAAGAGCGCCGCGCCAGCCTCGTTCGAGCGCGGATAATCGCTGACTACCTGTTCGTAAAAATGAATTCCGTCGTGCTCATCACCGCGCCGCTCGCACTCCTTACCCGCCACATACAACCCTCGCGGCGCCAGTGCAGAGTTGTGATACTTGGTTACGACCTTCTCGATCATCGTTTCTGCCTGCTCGTTTAGATTGATCGCATACGCCGCGAGCGTGTAATCGAAGGACGCGAGATCGACAATATCGCTTTCTGGGAATTTTCTGATGAGATACTCGAACGCATTCATCGCGCTTCGCTCGGAATCGATCCTCATCCGCGTAATGCCAAGCATGAGCTGCGCCCGCGTCGTGCGAATGGGATTAAAACCGGGACGATCCGTCGCAAGGTTGTACTGCTTGTTCGCGCGCTGGGTCTCGCCGAGCGCATAATACGAATCGCCGGCGCGCGCGAGCGCATCGTACGCATAACGGCTGATGGAATCCATCGTAAGAACACGCTGAAATTCCGATTCCGCACGCGCATAATCATTCCCTTCGAACAAGCTCCACGCGTAGGAGTATTGCGCGTCTTCTCGACGGCCACTTTCCGGATATTCCGCGAGTAATTTCGAAAAAGTTACGCTGGCAGAATCGAATTCGCCTGCGCGAAAGTATGCTTTGCCAAGCCAGAACAACGCTTCGTCCGTGCGGCCCAGGATATGTTCCCGCGATGCATCGAGATACGTTGCAAGTTCATCGGCAGCATCGTTCCAATTGTTCAGCGGGATGAGCGATAGCCCGCGTTCTAAATGCGCCGTAGCACGAATGCTGGAATCTTTCAACGGAAGGTTTGCGAACGCGTTTAAGAAATATGTTTCCGCGCGCTCGTAATCGTTCCTGCGGTACGCAAGCTCGCCAAGCAGGAACGATGCATAGCCGCCGCGCACGTTCTTCTCATAACTGACGGGTTCCAACAGCGTTGCCGCTTCATAGCTATGCTGGATAAATCGGATGAGCGCAAGTTGATAGATCGCCTTGTCGCTATAGAGCATCGAGCGATCGAACGTTAACTTTTGCAGCGCGTCCGCAGCTTCCTCCAGCATTCCGGCACGCGCGAGTGCAACGCCCGCATAGTACCGCGCGCGTTCCGGAAAATCGTTGTAAATAAAAAATGACGTATCGACGGTATTCTTTGCAAGCACCGTTCGGTTCATCGTGGGCGCATTGGGAACTGTCTGCGCTTTGGCAGAAAGGGAATCATTGAGGAACGGATCGAAATAAATTCCTCGCTCACGAAGCGGCACCGTCGATTCCCGAAGGATCGCATAATGCCGATGGCCCGTATCCGTTACTGCCAATTCGAGAAACGCGGCGGCGGCATCTTGATATTTCGCGCGTTGAAAAAGCGACCATCCCCGCTCGAACCGAAGCGCATCCGAAACGAATCGCGCTTGCTCCGCAAAAGACGATCCTCTGGCAGAATCCGTTGCGCCATTGATCAACTCATCCCCTTCAGCCAATATCTCTGTGGCCTTTTGGTATTGACCAAGCTCACTGTATGCACTTCCACACACAAGGTCGATCTCACTAAGATAGAAAGAAGAAACAAGCTGCGGTGGGATTGAATCTATCGTATCTTCTCGCATGGTGCCCAGAATGCGATCTCGTTTCTTCCCTTCAACCATCATGTCCGCTATCAGCGCCGAGGCATATTGAAGATCACGCGCGGAAGTCCGAACGATGTGCTGGGTCGCATGATACAGCGAGTCTGCTTCATCCATTGTTGTGAGGACATCTTCGAAATGCTTCTCCGCTCGCTCCGCAGTTCCAAGCCGCAAGAGCGCGAGCAATCGAAGGGAACTTTGCGCGATGTGCGAGGCAATGGCAAAATTAGAATCGGCATCGGCGTGACGCTGCTCGCGCTCGAATAGTTCTCCGATGCGAAAATGTGCAAGCGCGGATAGGCGCGGGTCTCTCGATGAGCGAATTGCGTCACGATACTCTGTTTCCGCTCTCGCAAATTCGTCGAGCGCGCGATACCCCTCCGCTTTCCAAAAATGAATTTCAGATCGAATCCCAGAATCGGAATCAGATGGAGAACTAATTTCATTCAATCGCGCAAGACCGGCTTCAACATCGTTCCGGCTGAGCGGAGAATGCGCGTAAAACTCCAGAGCGCCTAAAAGCGCAGCCTTCGCCCCTGTTCTGCTTCCGATCGGGGCGTTCGCCAGGCTCCTATCTATTCTCGATTCCGCAGCAAACGGTACATCGCGATCGTACGCGGTGAAGGAACGAAAGAGATCGAGCGAGAAAAATTGTTCGTCGAACGCAGCATCGTCGCTACCCACCGATTGCATGTTCGCAAATTCATCGGCACTTAAACTTTCGAGGCCATCTGTGCGAAAATGCTGGAGCGAACGCTCTACGTTTTCTTCGAACGGCGGATCGAAAACAGCAGAACGCACACCCAAAGGCGCAGAGGATAGTTGCGCTGCTGCTATTCGTGGAAAAAGCGAGAGAGCAACAATATACGCCGCTAAAAAACAGGCTGCTATGGCGCGGGCCATCGAGAGTGAGATGTCAATACAGTAAATGATAGAAATGAAACAACGGCGAGAGAGCAAAAATCAATTCAATAAATTTTTCATTTCGTTATGTATGTCATCCTGAGCGGAGTTCGTTTCGAAGTATGAGAAACGAACGGAGTCGAAGGATCTCATGCAGTTAACTCACTGATGAACGACCGGAGATCCTTCGACTCCGCAAGACTCCGCTTCGCTTCGTCTTGCTCCGCTCAGGATGACATGCAAAACGACATGGATTTGACATTACAAAAATGCAAGTATCTCCTCCAACCGATGAATAATTTTCGTAGCCTTCGGTATTTCCTCCGAATGCTCGGTAACAAGATACGCCGTTTTCGTTCCGGCGCGCTGACCCGCTTCGATGTCGGACATGGAATCGCCGATCATCCAGCTATTAGCGAGATCGATATTCCATTTCTCCGCCGCTTCGATGAGCATCGCGGGGGATGGCTTGCGGCGTGTGGAATTTTTATCGGCGTCCGTACAGAAAAAAATATCATCGAACCGAACTCCGGCTTCGCGCTCCATCGCGCGCTGCATTTCTTCATGCACCACCTGTAGTTGCTCCTCCGACATGATTCCCATACCGACACCGCGCTGATTCGTAATGATAATAGCAAGATACCCACGCCGTTTCACTTCCCGCAGGGTTTCTACTACGCCCGGCAAAAGCTCGAATTCATTCCAATGCCGCACATAGCCACCAAGAATGCGCGCATTGATAACGCCATCGCGATCGAAAAAAATGGCGAAGGGCTTGGAAGAAGATTTGGAATTCACAGTGGCATAACAATTTTTGAAGCAGTTCCATTGTAGCGCAAACTTCAGTTTGCGATCCGGTACGGGGTCGCAAACTTCAGTTTGCGATCCGGTACGGGGTCGCAAACTGAAGTTTGCGCTACATTGCGCCACACCGTTATTTCTGCTCCAGCGATTCGAAATATTTTCGGATGAGCGCGTTGTAGTCCGGCGTGAAGCCGTTCTCTTTTGCATTTAGAATTTCTTCCTGTAATTCTTTTTGCGCTTCGGGCGATTTCACGTCAATATCGCGCGGCGAGGCGCGGACAACATCTTCGCCCGGCTTCGATTCGCGCTCCTGATCTTTATCGCGCTCGTGAACGGAATGCTCGGCTTGCAAGAGGCGCGATAAAATTCGTTCCTGCCGCTGAACGGTCTCCGGTTTCACGCCATTGGATTTCATATCGCCGATAGATTCCTGCATTTCGTCAGCGATCTTGCGAAGTTCGTCGGCAGATTGACGAATGCCGGTTTGCGCCTTACCCTGCTCGTCGGCCATTTCATCGATGGATTTTTTTACGGCTTGCTGTTGCGCTGCAAGCCGGTTCATCTCCGCTTGCTGGCGTTGAAGCTGTTTTTCCGTAGACTCACCGCCTCCGCCGCCTTTGCCATTCATCATGGCTTGCATTTGGTCGTTCATCTGCTGTTGCTGTCCGGCAAGTTTGTTGATCTGGCTAATAAATGATTGCAACGCGCCACCCTGTCCTTGCTGACCGTTCGAACCGGGCTGATCGCCATCTTGACCTTCGGAGCCGGAGCCATCTGAACCATCTTGCCCCTCGCCACTGGAACCATTAGAACCGGATTGCCCCTGCTGACCAAGTTTGCCCGCCGCTTTTTGAAATGCGCTTGAGGCTTGATTGAGCGCGGACATTGCTCCCTGTGCGTCCTGCGTGGAACTTTGCTGATTGCGGCTGGTCATTGCGTCCTCGGCTTGCTGCATTTCGGAGAATGCTTGACCCATTTCCTTCCCCATTTCGGGCGTTACTTCGGTCGATTTTTGCGCAAGCTGCATGGCCTTCGAAGCCGTTTGGCCAAGTTCATCTTTCTTTTCGGATTGCTGCTCTGCAAGATCGCGGAACACGTTGGAATTCGGCTGCGCTTCCTTCGATTCATCCTTCAACTGTTCTTCCGATTGCGAAAGCCGGTTCAGATCGCCTTCGATCTGCTTCATCTCGCGGATCGTTGCTTGGCGCTGCGTTTCGGACATCTTGCGTTTTAGTTCCGCGAGTTTTTGGTGCGCTGTCCGCATTTTTTTTGCAGCCGATTGCGATTTCTGCGCGCCTTGCTGCATGTTGCCTTGCTGCATGTCTTGCTCGGCGTCCTGCATATCCTGATCGGTAGAGGGATCGCTCAGGGCTTCGGCAGCGTCCTTTGTTTCTTCGGGCGCTTGCATGGTTTCTGGGAGCTTTTTCATTTGCTCGGCAACGTCCTTCATTTCCTCGCGCATACGGTCAAGCTCTTTTTGCGCGTCGGCTTGTTTGCGAGCTTCCGCCGCTTTTTCATCGGGCGACATTTGCTTGCCTTGATCGAGATTTTGGTGAGCATCGTCAGCAGTTTTTTGCTCCTGATTTGCTAACTCGCTGGAGGATTTCATCAACTCATCCACTTTTTGCTCGGCCTGAATTTTCTTCAGGATGTTTTCCGTGCGCTCGATAGATTTGCGGAACTGATCTTCGTTCTGCTTCATGTTTTGCATCGCAGATTCGAGCTTTTTCGGATCGATGTTCTTCTGCATGGCCTGCTGAAGTTGATCCATCGCTTTTTTAAGTTCCGGCGAATCGATCTGCTTGAAGAGATCTTGCAGTTCCTGATATTTCTTCATCGTCTCCGGCGAAAGCGCATTCTGCTGCTCCATGGACTGCGTCATCTGTTGCAGATCTTTCGCAACTTGGTCGATGCGCTCATCCAGCTTATTTTGCCGGTCGAGCATTTGCTGCATGTCCTTTTGGCTGGAGAAATCCTGCGATTGCTTGGCCATGTCGCTGGATTTCAACTGCTTCATTTCATCCAGCGTGGCGTCGAGTTTTTTCTGAAGCTCTTCGGCGTCCTGCTTGATCTCATTCATGTCGCGCTGGGCCTTGTTATCTTGCTCGTCTGAACGCTTGAAAATTTCTTCGACCGAAGGCACACGCACCGTGTATTCCGGCGTGCGCGCAGATTTCGGGCCGGTGATGGCGTCGTTATCCGTTACTTCCATGATGTAGGAAACTTCGTCTTCCGGCCCGATCTCGATCGGCGTAAGGTTCCAGATATACGGGACGTCCAGTTCCTGGGTGTTGTAATTAGAAAGCGGAACGGTAAGCCAAGTGTAGGATGTATCCGGCTTTAAATATTTCGATTTCGATAGCCGGTAGCCAAGCCTTACACCACGGAACCCGAAATCATCGCGAATACGCGCAAGCATGTTGAGGCGCAGATTGTCCGGCAGATCTGCGCGCGAAGAAGAAGGCTCGACGAGAACTATTTCCGGTGGCTGGTCTGTCGTGATAGAAACGGTGTATTCGATCGGGTGCTCGCTTGCCACCGAATCGCGGTCGAGCAATACAATATGATAGCTCCCGGATTGCAGAAAAGTTACAGTTCCCGTTGCGATGGAATCTTTTATGGATAGGGGAAAATCCCTTTCGGTCGCTTTTGTCCCTTTCGTCGTTGTGTCCAATACATTAAAAACAACTTCCGCGTTTGCCAGCGCCTTCGAAGCTATAATACGAAACACACCGCGCGTACCGGCTACGCCGACAATATCGCCGATATTTTCCGTGAGCGCTGTTGGCTTTAGTCGAGTATAAGCGGGAGGATCGACTTCCACATTCAGCGAACGAACGATGGGATGATCGAGCACAGAAATTTGATAATGCTCGGATTCTATCTCGCGCGCTTCGACGAAATATTCTAACGGATGCTCGGCATGGATCGCATAATTAAATCCGGCTTTTGAACCAAGTGCGCTCGCGTGAGCAGAATCGAATGATGCAGCATTCAGCGTGATCGCATCAAAATCTTTCTGTCCCTCTTCTCGCGTTCGCAGATGAATTTGTCTCAGTTGTTCGCCGCGCGTTGCGATAAAAACGATCACGGAATCGCCGCGCATGACATGTGTATCGCCGGGAATTATCACAAAAGTAAACGGCGCGGGCTTCTGGTAAAATGTGCGGAAATGTTCCAGCCGGGATCTCGCAGCAAGCATTTCATCGCGCGCGCCGATAAAAAATGCCGCGCTAACGACAAGGCTCAG
>CAWCCK010000018.1:0-71307 GCA_963794025.1 Ignavibacteriota bacterium | reverse complement strand
ACAAATACCTCCTTGCCCATACCCCGGACGATCGCATGCCCCGTTCTTTCACCGAGGAAGACCAAACCTGGGTAACCTCCGATGCCGGCTGGTGGACCAGTGGGTTTCATGTGGGTACGCTATTCGAACTTTATAAGGCAACGGGAGACACCGCTTTATTGACGTTGGGATTCAATAGACTGGTGGGGTTATGGAGCCAACAATACAATAAAGGAACCCATGATTTGGGATTTATGATGTATTGCAGTTATGGTTGGGCAGAAAGGGTCCAAACAAGCCAGTCAACTGCCGAAGTGCTTATGAATAGCGCCCGCTCTTTAGTACGAGATTCAATCCCAAGGTAGGATGTATTAAATCCTGGGATCATGGTCCGGGCGTTTATCCCGTCATCATCGACAATATGATGAACCTGGAGCTCCTTTGCTGGGCCAGCTGGTACTCAGGGGATACTTCTTTCCTGCACATAGCCCGGGTCCATGCCAATACGACCATGCGCAATCATTACCGCCCTGATTATAGCTCTTACCATGTGGTGATTTATGATACGGCCACCGGCGCCGTTATCAAAAAAAGACCGCTCAAGGCTACTCGGATAGTCCGCCTGGGCCAGGGGACAGGCCTGGGGACTTTATGGCTATACGATGATGTACCGCTATACCAAGGATCAAGGGTACCTGGATCAGGCTGATCATATCGCCCATTACATCTTGCATCAACCTAACTTACCGGCCGATAGTATTCCTTACTGGGATTATAATGCACCTGATATTCCCCCTGCCTTGAGGGATGCATCGGCGGCCGCTATTATGGCCAGTGCTCTATTGGAGTTGTGTCAATACGTCCCGGCCCAGGAAAGGATAGTCTATGTGCGGAAAGCTGAGACCATTGTTAAAACGCTATCCAGCCCTGCTTACAGGGCTGAGGCAGGTACCAATGGGGGGTACTTACTCAAACACAGTGTGGGTAATATCCCAGCTAATTCGGAAATTGACGTCCCGCTGACTTATGCGGACTATTATTTCGTGGAAGCGATGATGCAGTATAAGGCGCTCAACAAGCCCTGAGAAGGTGCAACGGTTCGCGTTGAGATCATTCTATTTTGTTAGAAACTCTTGTGAATAGCGTGTTTTGGAGCAGTGAGTATTTTGGGTGACCTGACCCTAATAATCGTGAGGCTCCTGGTTGGTGCTCTTATCCTCGCCACAATGATCTCATCTTTCTTGACAAGATAGCCAACCCGGAAACGATGGAGTTAGAAAGCCCGATAATTTCCGTTGTTGTTGAGTTTATATTTATCAGGGTTGTGGATTTCAGGTCGTTAGGAGAGCCTGCTTATCCCAGGCGAGTTTCCTTTTCTTCCATCACCATTCTTTTGCCATCTGTTCTACATCCTCATGGGTAAAGTATTCGCCCGCCTCGACTCTAGCTATTGGCTCAGTCGGTAGAACGCTGCGGCTTTCAAAGCGAGGGTTTTGTTTTTTTTTACTTCGTTCAGTTACGTACTACATTGCTCCTTCACCGAACATCAAGTGTTCGTGGACGCCGGCGCGCATGTCTTCGATATGTACATTGACCAACCGGCTGGCGTGGCAGCGAATCTGCTCGGCGATCGGCGTTTCTCCCTGGCAGTGCAGATGGCCGATGTCGAGCGTCAAACGCAGTTGTGGATGATCCATGCGGGCGAGCAACTCCAGCCAGCCGCTTTGCGTGTCGATGAACATGCCGGGCTCGGGCTCGAAGCCGATCCACACCCCCTCGTTGGCCGCGAATGGCAGCAGCTCTGCCAGGCCGACCGTGAGCCGGTCGAAGGCTTCCTCGTCGCTGGCCTTGTCGTGAAGCACGCCGGACCAGATCGACACGCAGTCGCTCCGCAGAGCTTTGGCGGCGAGCACCGCGCGGCGCAGAAAATCCAGCCGCCGCGCTCGGCCAGCCGCATCGCCGGTGACGAGCGTCGGCTCGTGCTTGACGTGCGGATCGAGCAGAAAGCGGGCTCCTGTCTCGATGACCGAGCCCAACGAGTGACGCTTGAGCAACTCGCGAATTCTCGCCAGTTGAGCACTAAAGTCGTCGGCGAATGGGTTCAGCCGGCCATGGTCGAGGGACAGCGCGACGCTCGTGTAGCCGAGGCCCGCCAGCAGCTCGATGGCTTCAAGCGGATCGTGATGGGCGAAACCGTTGGTGTTGTAGCCGAGGCGCATGGAAGTATTTAAGGGGGCGATCACTGCTGGCCGACTTTCCAGGCGGCCGCGAGACCATCGGCTTCGAGAGTTTCTGTTCGACGCCAGCGCATGTTCTTTGTGCGCCGCTACGTACGGCGTTTGCCTCACTGAGACGCCATCGGCCCAGCCCCAGTTCGTGATGTTCCGCATGCACGGAAGTTCGCCCGCCATCAGGCGCCGCCTGGAAAGGCGGCTAGCAGCCAAGAATGGCCGCCCTACGTGGGGCAATACAGGGACTGCAGAGCTTGGATTGCGCTACTTCCGCGAAGATTTGCTACGCTCAGAATGACACTTTAACTGTTAAATTAGATACTCAACCCCTGTCGATGACCTACACTTCCGAATCCATCGCCCCCATCATCGAAGCATTGCTCTTTGCGAGCGATGAGCCGCTCAGCGCGCAGGAACTTCGCGCGCTCATACTCGGCGAGGAATTCGTTCCGGAAGAAATCTCTGCGCCTGCGATCGAAGCACAATTAATTATTGATGAAGACTCCCTTCGCGCTTACGCCGGACATGGATGTCGCCGCCGGCCCCGATGAACCGCAACCGGACGAAGCTCCGGCGATAGTTCCTGCGCCAGAAAAGAAGCGAAAGAAACGCCAGCTTATCGAACTTCCGGTCATCCACGAAGCGGTAGAACTATTAAACGCAAGCTATGAAGCGAATAACCGCGCGTTTCGCCTGATCGAGATCGCGGGAGGCTATCAATTTTCCACGCGCGCGGAATATGGCGAGTACGTGGCGCGGCTGTTCAAGGAAAAATCGCGCAGGCGGCTTTCCGGCGCGGCGCTGGAATCGCTGGCGATCATTGCCTACAAGCAGCCGATCACGAAGAACGACATCGAAAACATTCGCGGCGTGAATTGCGATGAAGTTCTGAAATCGCTGTTAGAAAAAAATCTGGTAACTATTATCGGACGCGCAGAATCCGTGGGAAGGCCGCTGCTGTATGGAACGACCGTGGATTTTCTCCGCCATTTCGGACTTCCGCGCATTCAGGACTTGCCGCGTCCGCGCGAAATAGATGAATTGATGAAAGAAGAATCCGTCCGCGCATCGACGCTGGAAGAAGCAGCGACAGAATTTGTCGATCCCGAATTTGCAGAAACCGAAAACGACGTAACCGTCGATGAAGCCATTGCCGCCGCAAGGGAACTTGAAGAATACGCTGAAGACGCCTCCATAGCGGAGAACGTCGAGTAATCACACTCATCTCCTCTCACAAATATGCCCCCACCACGCCGAGAAATAAAACGCACGACCCGGAAACCTGCCGCTCGTACTGGATCGTCCACACCGCGACCTTCTGGACGCAGCAGTGCTACCACACGCCGCCCGCCGCTAAAAGCAAAACCGATGGGCGACCGCCCGCGCGTGCATAGCGCAAAACCGGCATCCTCTACGCTATCGAAATTAGTGAAACGCACGGATCGACCGGCAAGGAAGGATGGGCCATCTTCATCATCAACGCTGCGTCCGCGTATATCAAAGCCACGCGAGGGATTTAGCAAAGGGCCGAGATCGGCAGCGCCACGCGCGGGTTCCCGAAGTTTGACGCCGCGAACAGGCGCACGAAGTTTAACGCCACGAACAGGTTCCAGAAGTTTAACTCCAAGACCGGCTGGGCGAAGCTTAACTCCAAGACCGGCTGGGCGAACGTTAACTCCAAGACCGGGCGGACGAACGCTAACGCCACGACCGGGCGGACGAACGCTAACGCCACGAACAGGTTCCCGTCCCTTTACTCCAAGAGATGGCGAGCGAAGCAGTGCTCCGAGAAGAAGCGTTGGCAGACCTTCCTCCGGCCCTCCGCGCGAGAGAAAAGCGTTCCCGCCGAGAGCGTCCTCACCGACGCTGCGTATTCGAACGGCGGATGGCTCGCTTTCGACGCCCGCACCACTATCGCCCGCGCCGCCGCTTGCATTAAAGCGCGTTAGGAAAACGCCGGAGAAAGCTCCGCCTGGAGTTCCCAGCAATCTTGGTGAAACGGGAACCGTGCGGCTGAACAAATTTATCTCGAATGCCGGAATTACTTCGCGCAGAAAAGCCGATGAACTTATCACCAAAGGATTGGTAACGATTAATGGCAAAGTCGTTACCGAACTTGGCGTGCAGGTGAAGGCGTATGAAGATCATGTGACGGTGAACGGCGAGACGATCTCGCTGCGGCCGCGTTATCTGTATCTCCTGCTGAACAAGCCGAAGGATACCATCACCACCACGAGCGATGAGAAGGATCGCACGACGGTGCTCGATTATGTGAACACGCAGGAGCGCGTGTATCCCGTCGGCAGGCTCGACCGCAATACCACCGGCGTGCTCTTGCTCACGAACGATGGGGAACTAACAAACCGGCTCACGCATCCAAGTTTTGAGATCGAGCGGGAATATCACATTACGCTCGATAAAAAATTAGAGATTTCAGACGCAAAGAAAATCGCTGCCGGTGGACTTGACATCGGCGAAGGCGACGTAACCGGCCCGGCGGAACTTTCCATCATGGAAACGCCCATGGAGATCGAGCTGAAAATTAAGGAAGGAAAGAACCGCGAGGTGCGCCGTATCTTCGAAACCTTAGGATACGAAGTAGAAAAACTCGACCGCGTAACCTTTGCCGGACTCACGCACCGCGGCATGTCGCGCGGCGAATCCCGCCCGCTTACGCCACAAGAGATCCATCGGTTGAAGAAAGAGGCGGGGATGGAAAGTTGAGCAATCTTAGCATATTCTAAAATGCAATTCGATATTTCTCATCTCCGTCTTTGCTTCGAAAAAGGCCGCGTTCGGTATAGCGATCACGCTCTGGACGAAATGAAAAATGACGAATTCGGACGCATTTACGACGATGATGTTTTGGAAGCTCTGATTAATGGAGAGATTATCGAGGAGTATCCCGATGCGTTTCCCTGGCCCGCGTGCTTGGTTTTTGGAACAAATTCAGCCGGGAGACCAATTCATGCAGTATTTGGTTATAATACTAACTTCGATCGAACGACGGTCGTAACTGTTTACCATCCGAACCCAGTTTTATGGATAGCGTACAAGAAGAGGCGAAACAAATGAAGTGCGTGATCTGCCGCGGCGAGGAAATTGTGCCGCGCAGTGTACGCGAGGAAATTCACGTCGCTGACGACATTATTTATGTCGCCGTCGATGCGCTGGTATGCACTCAATGCGGCGAGCGATATTTTGACCGCGCGACCGTCCGGAAATTGGAAAACATCGAGCGGGAATTGGAACGAAGTCGCGAGAAGCTGAAGACGATTGGGAAAGTGTTGGTCTATACATAATGCCCCGCGGCGAATCCCGCCCGCTAACACTGCAAGAGATTCATCAGTTGAAGAAGTTGGCGGGGATGGAATTGTAGAGATAATCGAATCGTAGGGGCTAATGGCATTAGCCCTTTGGACAAAATGGGCTAATGCCATTAGCCCCTACGATCAAATTAGCGCAGTTGTCTCTTTGACACGCATTTTGTTAAAGATTTTTTTGTAACCCGAGCGACCCAGTGCGTTTTAAACAATGGAGGGTTTAAGTACCTTATTTATCCCCTCTATCTTTTACTTTAATAACCTGCAAATCCATGCTTAAATCGAAGATCGGCCTTATCGCGCTGTTCTCATGCCTCACATTCGTTTCGGGCGCGAATGCACAATTTCGCTGGCACATCGTCATCCCTGACAGAATTGATACATCTTTTTTCGGATTTTCGAATGTGTCCTGTCACGGTGAGAATTGTACGGCTGTAGGTGTCACTTATAGCAAAAATTCATACGATTCGTGTATTCTCTTACATAGCTCTGATGGAGGGCAAACGTGGATTTCGGTGGACTCCGTGCCACAGTGGAGTTATAACAATCAGGGGAAGACCCATCTTTACTTTGATAAGGTTCAGCAAATAGATTCGCTCGATGCGATCGCGGTCGATATGAGTGGCGGAGCGATTATCCGCACCTTCGATGGCTGGAGAACATTTACGCAAGATACCAGCCTTAATTCCGGTTATGCATTTTACAATGTTGATTTTTCGAGTGCTGGCGAAGGCATGGTCAGCGAAGGATTCGGTTTCTTTCTCACTACGTTGGACACTGGAAAGCATTGGGATCAAGAAATTATGCATAACGATGTTACGGGAACCTGCCATTCTTATGGCAGCGGCACATTCCGAGCCTTTGGACCTCCGAATTCGATCTATACCTCATTCGATGATTGGAGAACGATCGATACATCGCTTATGCAGTTGAGCGATTCTATTAATAGTTCCATTGCCTCGCCCTCATTTTTAGTTTTTGGCAATGGCGACTCATTGGAAATCGTTGGCACTCAGTGGGATTCCACACACACTGATTCTTCCGTCATGTTATGGGTTTCCTCGGACTTGGGGAATGATTGGTCGGAACTTCCACTGCCATCTATTTATATGAATCCGCAGGTAATCACGCCGTTCGATCAAAATCCTATTGTTATAGCTGGGGTTGATTCTGCTGGTCGAGTATTGATGAGCGCAAACCACGGCGAAACGTGGCAAGCAGACACGGTGCCACTTGACGATGGTGAGTCTTATTATTGGATTCAGTCGGTTGCAGTTACGCAATCAGGGCGTGTCATAGCGATTATCGCGCCTGACGACGACTCTCTTGGATCGAACTTGGTTGCCTATTTAGAGCCGGTTCCTTCGAGCGTTAATGCTCCAGATATTTCGCAGCAGAATTTCTCCATTTTCCCTAATCCCACAACTGTCAAAATTCAAATTACATCGAGTGAAGAAAAAATTTCTATTCTCGATCCGCTTGGCCGCAGTTATGAAGTAAAGCAAACCGGCAACACGATTGATATTTCCTCGCTTCCATCCGGCGTGTATTTCGTAAGCGATGGGAAGAGGCGGGCGAAATTTGTGAAGGAATGAGGGGCGGCCGAACCGGGAATTTTTAGTCCCGTAGGGACGGCATCTTTGTAGCCCCGTGCGTAAGCGCGGGGTAGATGAGCGCAACACCTCCGGAGTCCCATCGGGACGGCATATTCCCCGTCCCAAATAATATACCGTCCCTCCGGGACTCCTGGCTCTAATAAAATCGCAAACCCAGGGCTGACGCCCTGGGCTACAAAGATGCCGTGCCTACGGCACTGAAAAATATTTTCCATAAATCTTTCGCAACCCCTTGACATGGCCCTTTTAATTGCTTATATTGGTACTACTTTGATGGGCACCTATATCAATGAAGCGTTAAGAAGTATGAATTAAGAGTAGATGCTCGGTGGTTCTTTGAAAATCGGGAACATAGTTTTCATCGTGAAATTAATGAAAAACTGATGGATAACTGCATGAGTTAATGAAAAACAAATGCGTGCGCGCGTAATTGGCACCTATTGCTAAAAGACAACTGGCGAAAGTGAGCGAATTTCGAGGATGAACCGACCTTACATCCCCTCTTCGATGGCTTTCAGGATCATCTCGGCTACGCGGAGGGCGTTCAGTCCATCTTCTCCGGAGACGAGGGGGGTGGTATCCTTCAGAATGGCATCGCGGAACATTTCAAGTTCGAATTTGAGCGGGTTCAGATCGCGGACGTCGGGCTTTTCATAAACGATCGTGCGCGGGATATTCCCTTTTTCGATCTGGCCAAGTTTCATGGTAAGACCTCCGTGATGAGCTTTTTCATCGCCGGAGATAAGACGGAAAATATCGGCGGATTTGGTTCCGAAATCGAGCGAAAGATACGCTTCCTTGGCAAAAATACGGAGCTTGCGCATCGGCGTTTGGGAAATGCGGCTGGCGGTGACGTTGGCAACGGCGCCATTCTCGAATTTGATGCGGGCGTTAGCAATGTCGAGTTCCTCAGATACGACGGCAACTCCCGAAGCATCTATCGATTTCACCGGCGATTTCACGAGCGAGAGAATGACATCAATGTCATGAATCATGAGGTCGAGCACGACGGCGACATCGCTGCCGCGCGGCTGGAACTGCGCCATGCGGTGCGATTCGAAAAAGCGGGGATCGTCGAGATATGGTTCCGCAGCCAGCAGCGCGGGATTGAATCGCTCGATATGCCCGACTTGAATTTTTACGTTATGCTTTTTTGCGAGCGCTATCAGTTCTTCGGCTTGCTCGGTGGTGGTAGTGATCGGTTTTTCGATCAGGACATGCTTACCTGCAACGATAGCTTGCTTTGCGATTTCATAATGCGAAGGCGTGGACGTTACGATGGAAAGCCCATCGACCTGTTGCAAGAATGCAGAATAGTTCTCGAAGCTTTCGATGCCTAAGTCGTTCGAAATGGCGTTCGCGGCGTCGGAATTTGCATCATAAATTCCCGTGACGGCAACGCCTTCGACTTCTTTCCAAAGCTTAGCGTGAATTTTTCCTAAATGACCGATTCCGGCAATTCCTATTCGAAGCATGTATAAAAAATTATCAGAGCGCGAAAACTTCTTCGGCATTCATCCTGAACCCGGGAAACATGGTGGATTCAACTGTGCCGGATTCTCCAAGCAATGCTTCTGTTCGGAACATTCCGTTATCGTTTACCATGATCTCGATTGTTTTATCCTGCGGATCGACGATCCAATATTCCTTGACCCCGCGTTCAGCATATACTTTTTTCTTATGCGAATAATCGTAATAGGCCGTCGATGGCGAAAGCACTTCGATCGCCAGATCTGGAACGAAGTGAATGCGATCATGCGGTTCGATACGCGTCAGATTTTCCTTCCGAATGAAGATAAGGTCTGGCTGATAAATATCCTCCTCTGTAAGATGAACATCTAATGGAGAAAGCGCAAGCTGGCCGAGACCGTTCTTTCGAACAAAAGGCCGGAGCTTTTCCAGAATATTAGCAACGATCTCTTGGTGAAAAAATGTGGGACTCGGACTCATAACTAATTCTCCTGCAATCAATTGATACGGCGCACCTTCGGGCAACCGCTCGAAATCCTCTTTCGTATATCGCTTTTCGGTGGTTAATAACATAATGGTACCTCAGGATACTAAAAGCAACAGAAGCTCGATTCGTTCACCACTATTATTTCGCACTCCTTTTAATCCTCTAAATCCCTAAAATCGTGGTTTACCAGCGCTCCGCCTTCATATCGCGGCTCATGAGATCGTTCGTGGCCTCGCGGGGATTTTTATGTTCGAAAAGAATTTTGTAGGTTTCCTGCACGATCGGCATTTCAATTTTATGAAGCTCGGCAAGATTCTTCGCGGATTCCGCCGTTGCAACGCCTTCGGCGATGGATTTCATGCCATGCAGAATTTCGGAAAGCTTTTTGCCGCGCCCAATTTGTTCGCCGACGAAACGGTTGCGGGAATGTTTGCTGGAACACGTCACGACAAGATCGCCAAGTCCCGCAAGACCGCTAAAGGTATGCTCTTCGGCGCCGAGCGCGATGCCCAATCGGCGCATTTCGGCAAGGCCGCGCGTCATGAGGGCCGCTTTGGTGTTATCGCCGAAACCGGCGCCATCGGTAATACCGGCGCAGATCGCGATCACATTCTTCAACGCAGCAGCGAGTTCCACACCCACGACATCGGAACTGGAATAGACTCGGAAATAGGGAAGGAAAAAAGCAGACTGCACTTCACGGGCTACATCGTGTTCCACACTTGCGGCAACGATGGCGGTGGGAACCTGACGAGCAACTTCTTCCGCATGGCTCGGTCCGGACAGCGCAACCGTTCGGGATGGTTCCACCGAAAGCGATTCGGAAATTACTTCCGTTACGCGCAACAGCGTTTTTCGTTCGATACCTTTCGAGGCGCTGACGTAAACCGCGTTGCCGTGGGAGATGTGAGGAGCAAGTTCGCTAATTACTTCCCGCGTAGCCTGGCTTGGCAGCGCAAAGACGTACAGATCGTTCCCTTCGAGCGCAGAAGCATCGTGCGTGATCTTGATGAGCGGCGAGATTTCGATCCCTGGAAGATACACCGCGTTCTCTCGTGCATTTCGGATTTGTTCTGCGAAGGCCTCACGGCGTGCCCACAAGGTAACATCATGCCCTCGCTCATGAAGCACACGGGCAAGCGTTGTGCCCCAACCGCCCGCGCCAATTACTGCGGTCTTCATTGCGCTGCACCATTAAATCTCATCGAAATGAGATGGGAAAATTTAGCTTCGAAATATCCTGAGCTTATCGAACCGATGTTCACGGTTCGCAAGCAACCGACCGATATTCGAACGATGTGTATAGATCAGGAACGCAGAAAGACCGATCACAAAAACGATCAGCGTATTATAGCCGATGATCTGAACGCCGAACGCATTCTCTCGAAGGAACATCGTCGTGGGAAGCGTGATGGCCGCGATGATCGATCCCAGCGAAATGTAACCGCTGAAGAGTACCACCAAAAGAAAAATCCCTACCGCAACGGCAACCTCTACCGGCGCAATGCCGATCATCATACCGGCAGCAGTGCTGATACCTTTGCCGCCACGAAATCCTGCGAAGATCGTAAATACATGCCCAAGCACCGCCGAGCAACCTGCGATCAATCGGAAAACGGTGACATCCTGAAATGGCGTTGCATTATGGAATGGAAGTCCATTATAAAGGAACGTGGCAAGCAGAACGACGCCGAAGCCCTTCGCGAGATCGAGCAACTGAACGGTCAGGCCGAGTTTCCAGCCCAGCGTTCGAAAAGCGTTCGTGGAACCGATGTTCCCCGATCCTTTCGTGCGGATGTCGAATCCGCGAAATTTTTTCGAAATAATAATACCGAATGGTATCGAGCCGATAAGATAGCTCGCGATAATGACGAACGTTAAATTGATCATTCCTTACTGAAATTCCTCCGTTTTTGGCAAAAACAGCCTATTTTCGCAATTTTGCTTTGGTGCAGGTGTCGTTTAACACAAACGTAATGGAAAACGTTGTGAAAGATGTAGAATGTTCATTCTCTAAGAAACCCATGCTTTTGAATGGTCAGTCGCGCTCGTTCCAGATCGCTCGGATAGGTGATCTTGAAATTCAGCTCGCTGCCTTTTACTATACGTGGGTGAATGCCGGTGCGTTCCAAAAGCTGCGATTCATCGGTGGCCTGAACATTGGCTTTGCGGGCGTTGTCGTGCGCGGCGCGGAGGAGTTCTACCCTCGCGCCTTGCGGGGTTTGCGCGCTCCACAGGTTTTCGCGCGGGATCGTTTCTATAATTTCGTTTTCTACTGCACGCTTTATCGTATCAACAACGGGGATACAGGCCACCGCCGCCCCATGCTCTCGGATCGCTTCGATCACGGAACGAATAAGCGCGTCCTCCACTAATGCGCGGGCTGCATCATGCACGATCGCAATGTTGATTTCATTCCCGGATATTGCGCGCAGTCCATTCGCCACCGATTCCTGTCGCGTTTCGCCGCCAGCGACAACTTTCCATTGCATCGGCAAATTCATGCTTTGCAAACCGGCTTCCATTTCTGCTATATCGGACGGTGGACCAACGAGAACTATTGTATGGATGGATTCAACGCACGAAAAAGTTCTCGCCACATATTGATATATCGGCACATCACCCAAAAGCTCGAATTGCTTCCGAGTTCCGAAGCGAACGGACGACCCTCCGGCAACCAATATCGCTGCAACATCACGCATGGGCTTGTTCGATGGCTCGGTCTTCGGAACCTTCATATTCCATGAGGAAACTGTAGTGCGGGAACCGTCGTGGCAAGCGCATGAGCGAAAAGACCATCACGCCGGTAGAAAATCGGTCGAGCCAGCTCGAAGTCGGCCAGCCGAGATGAAACACAATATCGCGATCGGCAAAATCGTATTGCAGCATTTGTATAAGCGATACTAAGCGATTCGCCAACGATTCCCGAAAGAGCGTAAGTAGATAATGGTTCTTGCCGAGCTTCGGCGGCGAACCGGAACGAGGTGAGAAGAACGTGACGTACGCAACGTTCGCATCTTCCAGAAGCTGTGAATTATCCTGCGGTCTGCGAAAATAAAAATGGAATGGCTTCGTGGAATCGGACTCTGCAATGCGGAAGATGATGTCCATCGGACTATCGGTTTTACGGAACTGCTCGATTTCCGGCGCGCGCCGTTTCGCCACGCGAAATCCGATGATCTGAAAGATCGTGACCGTGATCGCCCACAACAAAAACCCCTGCCATTTGTGATATGCAATAAAACTAAAACACGCAAGCAAGAGCAGGAAGATGACAAACGTTCCCGTGCGCGAAGTATGATAATCCGGAATTTCTTCGCTGCCCTCCGAATACCGGTAATACACCAGCGCGCCCATGTTGATCGTGAAGCTTGCCACGAGGCCGACGGCATACATGTGCGCCAGAAGTTCCTGGCTTCCCGCTGTGATCGCAATAATCACACTGAAGAGCGTCGCATTAATGATGTGAATGCGATAGAGCGAGTCTGCTTTGTTCGTTTTGATCAGCCAGTGGAACCCATAGCGGTGCGCCACACGCTCCAATAGTTCACTCGATGCAACGAACGCCGTATTCACTGCCATGATAAGCGTAAAGCTCGCAAGCGCGCCAACGGCATACGCGAAATATCGACCATTTACCACTTGAGCAAAATAGGTAATGAGATCGTCCTCGTGCGCGTGGAAATCAATATCCGTTCGCGTAAGCACAAGTGCCGTAATAAGCGGGGTGACAATGCCAACCGTCACAGCGAGAAAGAGATATGCCTTGCGAATATCCTTCCAACTTTTAGAAAGCCCCGCCGTTTGCAAGACGCTTTCGATCCCGGAATATGCAAGAATAACGCCCGCAAATCCAAAAATAAAAAAGTTAATGCCGCCAACGAATCCGTGGCCGATGAGGCCCGTCCATGTAAGATGAAATCCATCTGTTGCGCGTGCCCATTGGCCGGGACTCGGATCGACCGCCGCTGAAACGATGAGCGTCAGCAAGATCATCGCCGCTGCGATGAAAATGAAATACGTGAACCGCGCATTTTCACGAATACCAACAATATTTAAAAATGCAACGGCCCATATCGATGCAAAAAATAGGAAATAGATTACATATTGTGGGACAGAGAAAAACGAGCTTCCATTATAGACGGCAGAAACCGTCGAGATCGCAGCCGTTAAAATATAATCGACAAGGATCGAAGCAACCGCCGCAAAGGACATCGTCGGACCCAGCACGAGATAGCTAAAGCTATATACTCCCCCACCCCGGATGCCATGATGTTCGAGAATATGCGCGATCTCCACCATTCGGCTCGATAGAAACCGGATGAAGATCGAGGTCGCTATAATGAATACAAATGCCGCTATGCCAACCAGCAAATAGGATTCCGCCGCGACGTAAAACACGCTCGTCAGCTCGTCCATCAGCGTGATGATGGCGATGGCAAGCCAGGTCAGCCACCATTTCCCGCCATCCATAAAGGAGAGCAGGTTCTTTTTCTTTCCGAGATAGATGAACAGCCCGATCAGGCCGGCGTTCAGGACGAGGATCAGCGTAAGCTTCATGTGGTGCGGCACCTCAACACACAATCGGTGAAAAGAATAACCGGAAATTTTTACAAACATGAATGCGATTCTTAGAAATTGTGGATGAGAGCTAAAAATTCCATATCTTTGTACTAACTATATGCAAAAGAAACGTCCCTTGGGTTTTGGATTATGCCTGCTCGTTGCGGTAATGATGGCCGGCTGCTCGAAATCGAGCACTACGTCGAGCACATCTTCGGAGACGGAATGCGGCATCGAACGATGGCATGTGAAAATTCTGACCGATCCCGATACTTCCTTCATTAATTGGACTCCGGTAACAACCACCATTGCCGAGCAGAATTCATTCCCAGAAATTACCGTCAGCGAGGATACTACGCGCATGGCCTTCGAAGAACAAGTCGTAACCGTTCAATGCACGATCACTGCGTTCGTGCGCGAATCCGATATGGATATTCATCTTATCATTGTAGATAATTCCGGAGACTCGATGATCGCAGAAATTCCCAGCACGGAATGCGCGGAAGTAGCGGCATCTGCGTATGCTTCGCAGTTCGATGCGGCAGCGCAGTGGGTAACGAATAATTTAGGCTCACCCAAAACTGATTTCAAAAATGTGAATGTGCCTGCGACCATCACCGGCGTTCTGTTTCAGGATTTTAATCACGGGCAGGATGGACATGCTAAAAATTACCGGGAAATTCATCCGGTAACGAAAATAGAGTAGCGTTAAGACCGCACGCGAATAGAAGCCATTACAGATGCAAACGCGCTTATCACAAACCCGGATAGCATTAGCACGCCACACGCAATAATAGATTCCTGCGATGTTAGCGTGAGTGTAAAGACATAGCTCATTGCCGCCAGCACTTGCGTGTGAATGAGCAGAAGAATTCCCATTGCGATCGCGCCGCCGAATAGACCAGCCAGCGAACTATAACATAGCATTGGCGCGAGTATCGTAAAGCGGGTCGCCCCCATGCGAGACAGCGTTTGCATCGTTTCTCGACGGGTTTCGTAGCCATGCCGCGCAGCTGTAAGCGCGTGGAAAAATGCCGATACGATGAGCAGCGAGCAAAGCAATTCCGCGATGCGATCAAGCGCAAGCGAGCGCGATTCCATCATGCCAATAAGCGGAGCATTGCTTTTCACATCCTGGATATTGGGAACTCGACGAACAAGCGTTTCTATGTGCGTGGCAGCGTATGCCGTCGGATCGGCAAGATAAATTTTTACGCTGGCCGGCAGCGGATTCACGCCAAGCACTTGCTCCGGGTTTTCGCCGGACATTTTCGCGTAATCTTGTAAGGCTTGTTCCTTCGAAATAAAAATAGTGCGCGCTATTCCGGGAATTGATTTTATATTTTCATTCAACAGAGCGGAAGCATCGAGCGAGGAAACATCGGGATCGAAAAATGCTTCGATCGCAAGATTGGCGCGAAGCGACGACATGGCATCGTGCGCTTTTGCTGCGAGCAACACAAAGAGCGCGCTCACGCCAAGCGCCACGCCGAGCGTCAGCGCCTGCATGAGCCACGCGGCCCACGCGTGACGTAAATAACGAAATGTTTCTCGAATTACAAACACGTTAAAATGTATTTGGCCAGGATGAACGAAGCGTTTCGAGAAAATCGTAATTCGTCAGATCGTAATGGATCGGCGTGATGCTGATTTTGCTGTCCCGAATTGCGATGTCGTCAATGTCCTCATTCGTATCTTCTAAAATATATCTGCCTTTCAGCCAATAATAGGGTCGCTCTTGTGGATCGACGCGCTTTTCGAATTCATCTTCCCAATACGATGCGCCCTGTTTGGTATAAGCAATACCACGAATTTCAGAAATGGGTAGCGCGGGAACGTTTACGTTCAGCAGCGTTCCGCGCGGCAATCCCATGCGTGCAACTTCGGGCGTAAATCGCTTCATAAACTCCGCCGCGGGAACGAAATCTGCATCGAGACGATAACTCGTGAGCGAAACAGCGATGGCAGGAACATCGAGCACCGTCGCCTCCGTCGCCGCGCTCACTGTGCCGGAGTAGATGATATTCACCGCTGTATTCCGCCCGTGATTGATCCCGCTCACAACAATATCGGGTTTCGGAAGTCCGCGTTCTGCAAAAAAAGTACGCAGTGCGAGCTTCACGCAATCGGCGGGAGTACCACTGACAGCAAACCCGAAAAATTCCCCATTCTTATGGAACTCCGTTACGCGGAGTGGCAAGCTAACCGTCAGCGCGTGCCCCACTGCCGATTGTTCTCCAAGCGGCGCCATCACGATAACATTCCCGATCTCGCGTAAGGCACGCACGAGATCGTAGATGCCGCGTGAGTCGATGCCATCGTCGTTCGTTACGAGAATATTCATTGTTGTCCTCCTTGCAACACCGTAATTGCGATCATGTTCACAATATCGCTGATGCTCGCGCCGCGCGAGAGATCGTTCATCGGCTTGCGAAGTCCTTGCAGCACCGGGCCGATGGCTTCGCCCATTCCAAGCCGCTCGGCAATTTTGTAGCCGATATTACCGGCATCGAGGTTGGGAAAAATAAGAACATTCGCGCGGCCTGCGACTGCACTATCTTTTGCTTTACGTTCCGCAACGTCGGGAACAAATGCCGCGTCGAATTGCAATTCGCCATCGATCACAAGATCGGGATTCTTTGCGCGTGCAAGCGCAGTAGCTTCGATCATTTTTTGAGTGGAATGGGAATGCGCGCTGCCGTGCGTCGAAAACGAAAGCATGGCAACACGCGGCTCGTTTCCGGTTATCGTTCGGTAGGTGTGTGCTGTGGATAGTGCAATATCGGCAAGCTGCTCTGCTGTGGGATCGGGAACCACGGCAGCATCGGCAAACGCAAGCGTAAATGCGTGTTCGCGCATTCCGGGAATCTTACTAAAATGGAGCAGGAACATACTCGAAAGGAGCGAAACATTCGCTTCAAGTCCAATGCCTTTCAGCGCAGCGCGAATTACATCACCGGTAGTAGAAAGCGAACCGGCTACCATTCCATCGGCAAATCCTGATGCAACGAGCGCCGCACCGAAGAGCAGATCATTCGAACGAAGTTCTGAAGCTGCATCCTCGACAGAATGTAATTTTTCTCTGCGCCGATTGAAGTACGAAGCCGCAAGTTCGTCAAAACTTGGGAAGTTTGTCTGTGAAACTATTTCGATCCCATCCAAAGAAATGTTTGCGCGTTTTGAGCCTTCTTCAATAAGATTGGCATCTCCGATGAAAACAATCTTCGCAATTTCTTCATCCGTTGCGATGCGCGCGGCGTGGAGCATCCGTACGTCGGAGGAATCACCGAGCGCAATACGCGCCGGGTTCCCGCGCAGCGCATTGGATCGCCGAGCTTTCGATCGTATCGTTTCAAGTGCGCTTGCTGCCATTATTGAAACGCATTAAAAGAATCGACCTTATCGCCGACCTTTCGTTTGCACACTTCATCCATGCCACTTGTCACTTCGGCCCAGATGGTGTAGCGCGCATCCAAATGCGGGGTCGGACATTCGTTAATGAACCACTGGGAACTCTCGGTGTCCTTGCCATCGCGCGCCATACCCATCATTCCTTCGCGGTCGTATTCGCGGGGGGTTAGCTCACTGCGAATGGTGTAGCCGGGGCCTTCCCATCCGGTGCTGCTTGGGTCTCCGGATTGGATCACGAAATTGGGAACCACGCGATGGATCATGTTACCGGCAAACCATTGTTCGCGAGCAAGCGTAACCATATTGAGCGTCGTGAGCGGAGCCTCGTCGGTAAGAAGCCGAAGCAAGATGGAGCCGCTCGTAAAATTAATGATCGCTCTCGTGGGTAACTTTTCTATGGCAGTCCAATCGATGATGCTTACGCGCGGGATCGATTTGGGAAGCGCTACCTTCGTTCCTTCTATGTTTTTCATCAGCGCAGCGATCGAATCCTTCAGTTCGTTATCGTTCCAGCGGTTCGCGGAATCGTACGCAATGCGGAGCATGGGAATTAACTCATGTGAGGTATCGGAAAGCCATGAGGCATCTTGAACGGCAGCGAGCAACGCATCGCGAAAACGCTGGGTGCAGAACGTGGGAATGTATTTTGCCATCTGTTCTATCGCTTCGGCGCGATACACGGAATCCTCGATAACGCTTGTGTCCCGCAAACTCTCCAGCGCAACGGCATCGACGGCGGGGTCATACACGGCGTTACAAATATGGATGAGCAATCCCCGGTACAACCTCGCCATGTTATCCGATTCGAGTGCTTTTCGGTAACTCGGGTTACGCTTGGCGATCGCCCATAAGCTATCGAGCACTTCAATACGCATCACTTGTTCTACCGGTTCAAACCTGGACATGGTCTCTACAATAGAGATGAAGAAACCGGTATCCGGTATCGTACTCGCGGCCAGCACGGCATAGTTCCGGGTGGTCGGGTCGCGGAAGAGCGCGTAATTTCTAACGGCATCGTGAAACGTCGGCGTCCCTAATCGTACTGCCGGCCCCGTCAGCCGAGCACACACGGTGGGATCGATTTCATCGCGGCGGCCATCGACGCCATTAAATGCATCGAGCCAATCTCTGAGCGCCGAAGAATCGGCATTCGTGAGCCAGCCGGAAGCAACAAAATTCTCGATGTCATCGCCAGCCGCAAGCCCAACAAGAATAGCGAGCGCGCTATCGCGCAGCCCGGTTTCGCAGGCAAGCTGAAGCGTAGTGAGAATGAGAGAATCAAATGATTTGAATTGCCCGAAACCTCGAAGGATATTCACGCGAACGCGCCAATCGTCCTCGCCGCGAAATGCGCGATAGAGTGCCGTATCAGCGCGCGGATCATGAAGTTTCCCAAGCGCGAGCGCAGAAAACATGCGCACATACGGCGAACCTTGATCGAGTAATAGGTCTTTCAGTTTTGGAAATCGCCCGGCGAGATCGAGAGAATCGTCTGCGCGCGCGAACGAATAAACCGCACGCCACCGGACGTTAGGATTATTATCTCCGGTCAGCGCATCGAGATCGTTCATCATCCGAGAACTAACTTCATGATGAATGGCAAATTCCACGTACGCATCGGCTTCCGTAAGCGCATCGATCTTTTTCTGATCGGTAAGCTGGCCTACAATTATAGCAGCGGATGCGCTATCGGCTTTCGTTGCTGTTCGCGCAATAGCTTTCAATCGCTCTGCCGTGGGGTGCTGCATTGTGGCATCTGTCAGCGCCTGACAGGTAGTTTTATCACGTCCGAGCAGACCGAGCGCAAACGCTTCGGCATCGGCGACGGAATCGCGCTGCTCCGAAAGAAAATAGGTTAGCAGCGCAGGCCGAATGGAAGTATCGCCAATGTTCCCGATCCCGATCGCAGCGCGCCACGCAACTTTTATCGTTGGGGATTTTAGATATGGCAGCAAGCTATCGGCATCGCGGCGCTCATCGGCGATCGTGATGATGCGGCGCTCGTCGGCGCTGAAATGTACTTGCGCGTGAAGCGCGAATGGTATCGCGCACATACCGCACACAATCATGCAAAGCAGGAGCGATAATTTCGCGCGTGAAAAAAGAGAGTTGTTCATGTCTTCAAAAATTACGGAGGATTAATTAAGCATTTAATGAACACAATAGTTTATAGTAATGCTAAGGAACATCTGAAAACTGGATTCCCGCATTCGCGGGAATGACAGGAACGTATCCTTTTTTGCGCTTCGCGCAATGATTCTAATCCTTGTCATTCCCGCGAATAGCGCATGATCGGTCATGCGCCGGGGATTCATGACTTAATCAGAATTTCCTTAAGTTGTGAACAGATGCATTTTTTTTCCACAAAATACTCTGAACACTTGACTTTCCATTTCCAATTCTTATTTTTATACTGAGTATTTCTTAATACTAAAAAATTCACCCCGGTCATCAATACATTTAATATCATGCGCGTAGGACTTTTAGCGAATATCAAACCACGAGGCGCTCTCGATGAACGAGAGCGTTCCCGCCATCCGCACATCCCGCTTGACGATCTCTACGCCGAGTGGGATGCGCCGGAAACCATCGAGGCCGTTCGCGCAGGGCTTGCTTCGCATCCAGAGGTTACGGTAGAAGTGATCGAGGCCGTGCCCGACCGCGCGATCGACCGGCTGCTGGTGCATGATCTGGACATCGTATTCAATCTTGCCGAAGGTTTTGCCGGAGCGGCGCGCGAAGCGCAATTTCCCGCGCTGCTTGAAATGCTGCAAATTCCTTATACCGGCTCCGGGCCGCTCGCGCTTGCTATCATGCTCGATAAAGCTCGCACAAAAGAGATTTTATCCTATCACGGAATTCCTGTTGCAAGGTTTATAACTTCCGATCGTCCTATCGGCTCCATCCGTTCGATGCTGCCCGGCTCGGATTTTCCGTTTATTGTGAAGCCGATCTCCGAAGGTTCTTCGAAAGGCATTCGTAATTCGTCGTTCGTTACGAGCTTGGACGCGATGAATCGGGAGATCGAACGCATCTCACAGGAATATCATCAGCCTGCGCTTATCGAAGAATTTCTGCCGGGACGCGAGTTTACCGTTGCCGTACTTGGAAATGGAGAGCACGCGCGCGTACTGCCTGTCGTCGAAATTAATTTAGGCGAGCTTCCGCCGGAAGCAAACAACATTTATTCCTTCGAAGCGAAATGGGTGTATGATGTCGCCGAGCGACCGCTTCATATTTTTACGTGTCCCGCAGATATTTCGAGCAAGCTCAAAGAAGAGATCGAAGCAGTAGTGCTCAGAACGTTCGAAGTTCTCGATTGCCGCGACTGGGCACGCATCGATGTGCGTTTAGACGCGCGCGGGCGAGTAAATGTCATAGAAGTGAATCCGTTGCCGGGAATTCTTCCCAAACCGGAAGAAAATTCCTGCTTCCCCAAAGCCGCCCGCGCTGCCGGACTTACCTACGAAGGCATGCTCCTATCTGTCCTGAAATCCGGCTGTGACCGGTATAGTATCCCATTCCAATTCGAACGCAAACAAGTGAAGAAATAGAATTACGAATTTTATATAATAGATGCTTTCTCTTTGTCCCATTATCAATGAAACAAAATATCATATTAGATAAGAGCTATGCTTTTGCTCTCCGAATCATAGGGTTGAGTGAATATTTGCAAGAGAAAAAGGCTTTCGTCTTAAAAGACCAAATTCTTCGTTCCGGAACTTCGATAGGTGCAAATGCTGAAGAGTTTGTCGGAGCGAGTTCGAAGAAAGATTTTCTTGCAAAACTTAATATCTCATATCGTGAAGCGAGAGAAACACATTATTGGCTTCGACTTCTGCGTGACTCCGACTATCTCTCTAAAAAAATGGCAGAATCGATGCTCACGGACTGCGAGGAATTACTGAAAATTTTAGGCTCCATTCAGAAAACGATGAGAGGCCAGCTGAAGAATGACTCGGATCCCAATTCGTAATTTGAAATTCGTAATTCGTAATTGACTTGAAAGTCTCTGTTATTTATAACGAGCCGCGCAACACGGCTTCCGAGGATCACTGGCTGCGCCGGTCGGATCCAAATTACCATCCGCCTTCCAGCGAATTTATCGACGCGTCCGAATTTGGCGTGCTCGAACAAATGCGCTCCATCGCAAGCGCGCTGAAAGAGCACGGACATCAGGTAACTATCTTTAGCGCCGATGACGATACCCAGAGGTTGTGCTCCTTTCTATCGACCGAGCGCCCTGAAGTAATTTTTAATTGCTGCGAAGCTATTCTCGGTCAATCGAAGCTTGAGATGAACGTAGCTGCGCTCTATGAGTTATTTCGCATTCCTTATACCGGCTCACCGCCGCTTGCACTGGGGCTTGCGCTCGAAAAGGCGCTGGCAAAAGCTGTCTTTCTCGCCAACGGCATTCCTACGCCGAGACATCAACTTTTCGAGCACGAGAAAATGGAATCGCTCGATCCTCATCTACGCTTTCCGCTCATCGTAAAACCTGTGCATGAAGATGCAAGTATTGGAATAGATTCCAATGCCATCGTGCAAGATGCAACGTCCCTCGCAAAACGAGTAAAATTTATTCAGAAAGAATTCGAGCAACCCGCGCTTGCGGAAGAATTTATCGATGGCAGAGAATTAAACGTTGCCGTCTTAGCGGCGTCTGATAGTACGTTCATCACGCTTCCGATCTCGGAGATCACCTTCGACAAAATGCCGGAGGGAATGCCACACATCGTGAGCTATGAAGCGAAGTGGGTGGAAGAATCGCCGATCTATCAGACAACGATGCCGGAATGTCCGGCAAAGTTACCGGAGCACATTGCGATTGAAGCGCGATCCATCGCACTTCGAGCCGCTAACGCCATAGGCTTGCGTGATTACGGGCGCGTGGATATGCGGCTGGATGCGAATGGTAACCTTTTCGTGCTCGAAGCAAATCCGAATCCGGATATTAGCGAAGACGCCGGCTTCATGCGCGCCGCCCGAACGAGCGGAAGAACGTATGCTGCGACGATCAACGAAATTCTCAATCGCGCAGCAGAACGCTCACAATAAAATTCGTGAGAGCTTGCATTAATAATTTTGAATGAAGCGTTGAAAATTGAACCATCGAAACGAACACGTCGTTAAACACACCATGCGGAACATTTTTTTGCATGATACGTGAAATAAAAAAAGAAGACCGCGATCACATTCTCCGACTCATCCGCGCGACGAAGAATTTTTCCGAAGCGGAAGTGACGATCGCCGAAGAGCTCATTGACATTTGTACGGGACAACCAGAGCAAAAAGATTATTTTGCTTACATCGCCGAAGTATCGAATAACGTAGCAGGCTTTCTACTGCTCGGCCCAACGCCAGCAACCATTGGAACTTATGATATGTATTGGATCGCTGTCGATCCGGAATATCAGGGGCACGGCATCGCGCAGGAGTTAGACGCATACGCCGTTCGCTTTGTAAGCGAGCGCCACGGCTATCTCCTCATCGCCGAAACCAGCAGCCAGCTAAGTTACGAACGCACGCGAGCGTTCTACATCAAGCAGCACTACGAAGTGCTTGCACAGATCAAAGATTATTACAAGCCGGGCGACGACCTCGTCATTTTCGGCAAAAGAGTGTAAGTGGTGTGGCACATGCTTTAGCTTGTGTCACCTGACGCAAGCTAAAGCATGTGCCACACCACCGGATTTTTAAGCCGCCGATTTGCTTTTTCGATTCGAATGTAGTATATTGCATTTAGGATGAGCGATCATCCGAGTCGTTGAGAAAATCGTCGGCGCATCAGAGCTGCGAATTGTGCAGCGTGATGTAAAGCATTGACACTAACAAAGCATGAGCGATCATGATAATATGAACGATCGTGCGCGGGCCGTGTCTTCCGGGAGGCCGGAAGCAATGGTTCGATTAAATCACTTATTATGGAATACTGGCAAGAGCTACTTCGCAAATCCGTTGAATCCAAAGAAGAGATCATTTCTCAATTCGGTATCAAGCCGGAAGTTGCGGAACAACTGAACGACTTCTTTCAAACCCGCGTAAACCCGTACTATTTATCGCTCATCCGTCATAAGGGCGATCCGATCTGGCTCCAATGTGTGCCGGACGAAAAAGAACTCGATGACATCGACGCGCCCGACGATCCTCTGAACGAGGACGCTATGTCGCCGGTGCCGAGCATCACGCACCGCTATCCCGACCGCGTACTGTTTCTCGTAACGAGCCAGTGCTCGATGTATTGCCGTTTCTGTACGCGCAAACGCAAGGTCGGCGATTCTTCAAAAATTTCGATGAAGTACATTCAGGATGGCCTGGATTACATCGCCGCGCATCCGGAAGTCCGCGATGTGATTCTCTCCGGCGGCGATCCGCTCACGCTGACGGATTTCATGCTCGAAAAAATTCTCAAGGGCTTACGCGAAATCCCGCATGTCGAAATTATTCGGCTTGGAACGAAAATTCCGTGCGTACTTCCACAACGCGTAACGCCGAATTTGTGCGAGATGATCAAGAAGTATCATCCGATTTACGTCAACACGCACTTTAACCATCCGTGGGAATGCACGCCGGAAGCAAAGCAAGCTACGGAGATGCTCGCCAACGCCGGATGCCCCGTTGGTAACCAAATGGTGCTGATGAAAGGCGTGAATGACGACCCGATGATCGTCAAAGAGCTAATGCAAAAGCTGCTCGCCATGCGCGTTCGTCCATATTATATTTATCAGGCCGATCTTACGAAGGGCGCAAACCATTTCCGAACGCCGGTCAAGGTTGGTTTGGATATTATGGAAAAGCTTCGCGGCTGGACTTCGGGGCTTGCAATCCCCTATTACGTGATCGACGCGCCCGGCGGCGGCGGGAAAATTCCCATGCTGCCGAATTACGTTGTCAGCCACGACGAAAAGAACTGGGTGCTCCGCAATTACAAGTACGACATCTATACCTATCCCGATGTCGTCGAAGAGACGAAGCCCACAAAAGCTCCCGCTCGCAAACGCCCCGTTCGCGCGCCGAGGAAGAAGAAGGTGTTCAATCAGAATCCAGAACCTGGATTACGCTGATTACTTTCTGATTCCGCTGATTTATTTGAAGGGACACGCTGAGAGGCGTGTCCCTTTTGGTTTTGTTTCATTATTGGCACAATTCATATGCTCATCGTTGTTTGTAAGAACAACAATGGCTTGCTTAAACTGCTTTCTTAATGATTCCTTCCAGAATGATCTAAAACAATCGTCCCGAAAAGAGCGATTCGAAGACACGCTTAAGACTATCAAGATCGTTTTTTGTCTGAATTTGATAACCTTGGAAGTGCCAGTTTGTGTAATTGTCTTCCAATTGAAATTAGGGGTGACATAGCACCATGGATCGATTGCTTCCTTGAGTCGGCAAGGAGCAGTGGTGAAGCAAGATCAATTTTCGGTCTCCTATTATTTATATACAGAAGTTATGTAGATGGTAAGCCATCTTTAGCACTCGAAAAAGCGCACGGCATTATACAAAGCCATCCACCGATTCAAGGCCTTAAACTTGACGATTTAGGTTTAATGTTTCGTGGAAGATCTCTTGATAGCAATACCGAACCTATAAATGCAGAGTTCTTCTACCATATACCATTCAACAAACGTTATCTTGTTGGTAACCAAAGGTTTGGTATCTCTGGAATTCCTATCCTCTATCTTAGCCGCTCACTAATTGCCGGCTAGATGGGAAAAGAGCGGAGACAATGATATAGCTTTCGCGGCATTTCGGTTATCTCCACTATATTTATCAGCACCTCAAAGGTTCCGCCAATTTACGACCTATCGAATACGGTTCATAAGTTTTTACCCATAAACCATACTTTTGTAAGTTTTGCCAAAAATAAAATTGGGATTCTGGACTGTAATGATTTGAGTTATCACCCGAACATAAACCATTTTCCTGCTTTATTTCATCGTTTTATTATCTCGCAAATGTGTACCTTCCGCAAAGCCCCCTTACGCTCGGGGACTTTCGTTGAAGAATACTTGCTTGCCAGCTCCTTACTGAAGCGATTAAGGAGGAAAACTACGCTGGGATTCTGTTCCCATCAACTCGTTATTGGGATAACATTAATTGCTCCGATGGCCTTGCAAGGAGAGATTACCCAGACAACTTAGCTCTTTTTCCTCATTACCATTATTTAAATAATTTCAGACGATTCTGTTTTACCCTTATACGATATTAAACCGCTTACCATCACTCCGCCTAAGCGAAAATGGGAACCGAAAGATGTTTCTGCCCAAATTGATGATGAGGTAGCATTAATTTGGAAACGAAAACCTGCCTATTCAAAGCTTGCATCAAGCGTAAGCATAATGCACTCTCAATTAGCGACGGTTCAATGTGACGGTCGCCCTTATTTTGAGAGCGAATTAGGTCAACTCGAATTGGAAGCCGAATTCGATTATCTCAATTTCCTTATTGCATAAATATCTCCTCAGTACAAAAAACGGAAAAACTATGGTTCCGCAACAGGGATCTATAAATTAAACTACGCCCTAACCTCAGAGTGGAAAAGCCAACCCGGCTCCTGCTCCCGTCTGGGTTGCATAATCGAGAATTAGCAAAGCTGGTCGATCTCTTCCAGACAAAGAAATTTTGACGCAGCCACCGAAGTTCCCAACAATTATTATCTTCCCAGCAGATGTGTATGATTCGGGAGGATAGTTTTCTGGAATGGAACCTGCGGAGATCAACGGCCCATATAGAGGAGCGGACGGAGTACCCTCAATATCATTGGTAGCAGCAACCGGGGATTGATTCTGGACTGCAAAGCCAATAGTTGGTCCGAGCATAATCGAATGGGACAATATGTAACAATAAGATGTAGAAATTACGTATTGTGGCCCCTCTAGGTATATAGGCGCTGTAGGTTTTCGCTTCGTAGGTACCTTGGGCATAAGTCACTCCCCCTACGACTGTACTTTTAGGGAATGAAACGTCGCCTGGCCCAATCCCATACCCAAACGGAACCTGAGAAGAGCCAATGAATCCAAAAAACGTTTGATCATAATTAAGCAGTCGATTAATATACGCGCCTTGAATAAACAACCACCCAAAAGAATATTCCTTCCCGATCTCAAACGATCCCCCAAAAGATTTCGCGTCGGTTAGCATCCGTGCGCTCGCACCAGCGTACCATTGGGATTTAGCAGTGGAGCATGAGATTAATACCATCAAAATGACAGCACAATGTATCGCGTAAATTTGCCGTTTTTTCATCATTGTTAAAAAAACCGCATTAACTCACCACCCACCGCCCGCACCACCTCCGCCGCCCATGCCGCCGCCGCCGGAGAAACCACCGCCGCCGAAGCCGCCTCCGCCAAATCCTCCGCCGCTGCCGAAACCACCACCCCATCCGCCACGGCCGGAGTTAAAGATCGAGGACCAGAACAATCCCTGCAAGATCCCTCCCATGCATCCGGAACCTGCTCCGCCCGCGCCGACAACCGTGCGCCGGGAACCCGTCCCCGCCAACGCACGCATGATAAAGAGAAAAATGAAAAATCCTAATACGATAAGGAAGCGCACCCGCCGGCGATGGCGCGCCGCGCCTGCCGCGAATGGGGCTTTGCGGGTTCTCGTTCTTAAATTCCCCGCCGATGACCTGGAACATCGCCGTCGTTGCCTGATCGAGTCCGCCATAGACATCGCCTTTGCGCAGTGCGGGAACTAAGATTTGCTGATAGATCATGCTCGATGCAGCATCGGTGAGCGTGGGTTCGAGTCCATAGCCGGTGGAGATCCATCCCTGATGATCCGTGAGCGCAAGCAAAATAAGCGCACCATTATTCTTGTTTTTTTGCCCAATATGATTGCTATCAAGCACGGTGACAGCGAAATCCTCCACCGGATTGCCGTTCAGCGTTGGAATCAGCACAATGCAAATTTGCGTCGAAGTGGAATCTTCGTAATGCCGAAGTTTTGCATCGAGCGCGGAAAGCTCGTTGGGGTTCAGCGTGTTCGTTTCATCGAGCACGTACCCGGCATGGAGCATGGGGATTGCGGGGGAACCGGAGGATTGAGCGAAGGAAATGCTCGCACTCAAGAAAATCAAGAGCGCAATAAATGTATTGCAAAATGTAGCGCAAACTTTAGTTTGCGACCCCATCCCAGAATCGCAAACTAAAGTTTGCGCTACATTTTTCGTTGAATTTGGCTTTTTCATTTCGTTGGCGCGGGCCTTGCCGGACCATGTGGCTCCGATGCCGGACTTGGCGGCGTGTTCTCCGGCGCAGTTCCGGTTCCCGAACTTGGTGCGCCATCAGGTGCGCCGAAATTCACTTTCGGCGCGTTTTCCGCGCCGGCGGCGGCTTCGAAATAGGGATATGCAGTGAAGCCCGACATGCTCGCGATCGAGCTTGCTGGGAAGGAACGAATACGCGCGTTAAAATCCTTCACCTGATCGTTATACCGATTTCGTTCCAAGCGAATGCGGTTTTCTTGTCCCTCAAGCTGGGACATGAGCACAGTGAAATTAGCCTGACTTTTAAGGTCCGGATATTTTTCCACAACGACCATGAGCCGGGAAAGCGCGCTCGAAAGATCGCCTTGCACTTTCTGAAAGTTTTGCAAGGCAGTCGGATCTTTCAGCGCTTCCGGAGTGAGATTAATGCCCGTGGCTTTACTGCGCGCATCGATAACGTCCGTCAGCGTTTGGCGCTCGTTCACCGCCGAACCTTGCACTGTTGCCACGAGATTCGGGATGAGATCGGCGCGCTGTTGATAGACGTTGTTTAGCTGCCCGAGCTGCGCTTTGACGCCCTCATCCATTGTGACGAAGCTGTTATACGTGGTGCGCCACCACATAAAAATAATGAGCAGGAGTACGACGATGCCGCCGACGATGAGTGTTCCTTTTTTCATAATGTTGAATGTATAAAATTATAATCTCAAGCCCAAATTTCCTTGAATGGTGATGATCCTCAAACTCCCGGATGAGCTGCCATAGTTGGAGATCTCGCTCGTTACCGGGTAACCGGCACGCGCTTCGAGCATGAGCGAGTGCGTACCGATCTTTGCAAGTTCCACGCCGACCCCGGCACGAATATCGAGCCGGAATCTATTGCCGAACGGCGTATCGTTCCAGATCTGATATTCGTTTGGATAACCGGGAGCGATACTAACGGTCTCGGATTCCACCGCGAACCCAAGACTTGCCCCGATCATAAAATATCCCATGCGCTTGCTGCTCGTTTGGAACTTAAGAAACGGTTCGAACAGAAGATATTGCCAGTAATGATACGCATTGGCAGAAGGACTGATGCTGGTATCTAAGGTGACGAGCGGGCTAAGGACGCTTCCATTTTGCGCGACGCCATACATCTCCTGAAAGGCGAAATCGAACATGAACCCGACTTTCTGTCCTTCTTTTGTAAGATCGAACGTGATGCCGCCTCCGAATCCGGGGCCGCTTGCATTCGCCAGAAATGCCTGACCGGAGAAGAGGTTCAAACTTGCGGTCAGGTACGGCATGAACGTTACGGAATCTACGAGCGTGGGAACTCTATTGGGTTGCACGCCCGTGCCCGCCTGCGCGAATGCTTCGCCGGCGGCCACAAGTAGGATCGCCGCAATAGCGAAGCGCATCATTCAGTTTTGGAATAATTAGGTTCCGAGTATGCTTGGCGGTTCATGCGTGTGTCTCGATGTAAAACATTACCACGCATACCCTAAGTTGACTCCGATAAGCGGCGCGATCGTCGTAAAGGTGCCCGGCGCATTCGACCCGCCAATTCCAAAACGAAGCCCGAAGATCGGCTCGACCGCGAACTCATCGAAGATCCATTTGTAGCTAAGATCGCCGCCGAGATCTAACCCGATGGCCGACCGGCTTCCGGTGCCGCCGGTTTGCTGCGGTTGCCGAAAAAAGAAAACGTCCGCAGCGGGCGCAACGGCAAGTCCGGTTAGCGCGCGGCTGTCGGCAATATAGATCCGATAGGCAGCGCCGAACCCAAAGCCGGAGTAGTCCGCCGTGAGGCCGGGCCAGTAATGCAAACGGAGCACCCAGCTTGTGACCGGGTCAGCCTTGAACTCATATTGAAACGTCAGCGGAAACGTATAAATGAGTGGCACAATATCGACCGAAATGACCGATGTTGCCGGGCTGGGCCGAGCCTGAGCGTACATTTTACCCGCTGAAAGCGTTATGGCGAACAGCGCAAGAAGCGCGAGACATTTTGCAAATCCGAATTTCATAATTTTAATGGTCTTTCTTTAAGTATTTGTCGAAAAACACTACGTTCGTTCTATACTCACGCGAACATAGTCCTTCAAATATACGGAAAAAATTGGCAGGAGGGACGAAGTTCTACCACCAGGAGTACCCAAACGGCAGTGCAACGTAGGGTAAAATACGCTGTCCGACCGCGTTTGTGATGATGTAGGAATCCATAAGAATTTTCGGTTCGATGAAGAAATGCCCGGTTCCTCCGCCGAACGCGATCTTATATCCGATCTCAGCAGTCACGCGCACGGCAATGGACTTGTGAATGACACCAGCCCCCACTCCGATGCCAATATATTGACCGAGAATCGCTGCATTATCGGTAAGAAAAATGCGTTCCATCGCGCCAACGGTGATCGCTGATTCCGGATACCAACCGGTCGTGTGTTTATCCTCTACCGCTCGTTGATAAACAATGTCATACACCCGAGAGAAATTGGGATCGAGCCGTTCTTCGAATTGCCCGCTCACCCGGCCAAGAATATCTCCAATCGGATCGATCTCGACAGCGTATTGCTGAAGGTATCGGTAGAAATCGTATTTCCCTCCGGTCTGCGCTTCACATTTATTAGTTAAGAAGGAAGAATTAAGAATGAAGAATAAAGATAGCGTGACAGCTTTTTTCGTTGCTCCCTTCATTCTTAATTCTTAATTTCTAATTCTTAATTATTTTGGTATTCTTTCAAAAGCTGCCTGGCGATCACAATATGCTGAATTTCGCTCGTGCCTTCGTAGATCTCGGTGATCTTCGCGTCGCGCAAACTGCGCTCGACTAAATACTCGCGCACATAACCGTAGCCGCCATGCACCTGAATGGCTTGCGTCGCTACTTCGTTCGCGATCGTGGAGGCATAGAGCTTCGCCATCGCAGCTTCTTTGATAAAACTTTCTCCTACATCTTTTTTTCGGGCAGCACGAAGAATGAGCATTCGCGCAGCCTCGACCTTCACCTGCATATCGGCCAGCTTGAATTGAATTGCTTGTAATTGATTGATCGGCTTGCCGAACGCATGGCGTTCGAACGAATAACGAATGGCTTTATCCATTGCGCCGCTCGCTATGCCGAGCGCCTGTGCAGCAATCCCGATGCGACCGCCATTCAGCGTCTCCATTGCGATCTTAAATCCCTGCCCGACATCGCCGATAATCCGATCGGTCGTAACTTTTAGCTCCGTAAAACCGAGCGAACATGTATCGCTCGACCGAATGCCGAGCTTATCTTCTTTCAGTCCCGTTTCGAAACCGGGCATTCCTTTATCGATCACGAAACAGGTGATGCCGCGATGTCCTTTTGTAGCGTCGGTCTGCGCGAAAATGACATAGTGATCTGCCGTCGTGCCATTGGTGATCCAATTTTTCGCGCCGTTGATGAGGTAGCTTCCATCGGTTTGCAGCGTGGCCGTCGTGGCTTGCTTCGTAGCATCGGAGCCAACGCCGGGTTCGCTGAGGCAATACGCGCCGAGCTTTTGGCCGGTTGCAAGCGGGTGCAGGAACCGTTCCTTTTGTTCATCCGTGCCGAAGGTTTGGATCACCCAGCAGACAAGGGAATTATTCACCGACATGATGACAGCCACGCTCGCATCGACTTTCGCGATTTCTTCGATGGCAAGCACGTAGCTGACGGTGTCGAGTCCTGCGCCGCCCCATTCCGGCGCGACCATCATTCCTAAGAACCCAAGCTCGCCCAATTTTTGGACGATCTCCGTTGGGAACTCGCCCGTTTTATCGCGCTCGACGGCGGAAGGCGCGATTTCATTCTCAGCAAACTCTCGCGCGGCGTCGCGAATGGCGATGTGGTCTTCGGTGTATTGGAAATTCATAAGGGAACCTGGATTACGCGGATTAAAATGGATTACGCGGACGATTTTGAGGATTTGTTTAAAAAACATCTCACTATTTGACCCTCAACAACTTTCTTTGGATTGACAGTTCATCCTGAAAATCTGCATCATCAGCGTAATCCGGATGAGCGATCATGCGCGGTTCAAGCATTGTCTATTTGCGCACGTTGAAGCTTGCCACTATAGTCGATATACACCGATTTCCACTCCGTATAAAAATCGAAGACCGCCCATCCGCCTTCGCGGTGACCGTTGCCGGTTGCCTTTACTCCACCAAACGGCATGTGCGCTTCCGCACCTATTGTGGCGGCATTGATATAGGTAATACCAGCTTCGATGTCGCGCGCGGCTTGCATGGCGCGGTTAATATCCTGCGTGTAAATACTGGAGGAAAGCCCATAGATCACCGAGTTATTTATTTCAATGGCCTCTTCCAGCGATGAACATTTCAACACCGAAAGCACCGGGCCAAAAATTTCTTCTTTCGCAATCCGCATTTTTGGCGTTACGTTCGTAAAAATTGTTGGCTGAAAGAACCATCCGTTTTTCAACTTCTCTTCTTTCGCAATTTCTCCGCCAAGAATGCAGGTTGCCCCTTCTTCTTTTCCAATCTTTATATATCGCTCGATATTTTTTCTCTGCTTTTCGTTGATGATGGGGCCAACATCCGTTGCAGCATCCAATCCATTTCCTAATCGCAATTTGGATGCTTGCTTCACGAGCCGTTCGATCATTTCATCATGAATTTTTTCGTGAAGAATAAGGCGCGAGGTTGCCGTGCATCGCTGGCCCGTCGTGCCGAACGCACCCCAAAGCACGCCTTCGACGGCAAGATCGAGATTGGCGTCGTCCATCACGATCTGCGCGTTCTTACCTCCCATTTCAAGGCAAACGTGCTTCGTTAGTATGCCACAGCTTTGCGCAACTTTAGCTCCCGTTGCGTTCGAACCTGTAAAACTCACCGCACGAATGAGCGGATGTTCCGTAATCCCAGCGCCAACAACTTCGCCGGAACCATGCACAAGATTTACGCAGCCGCTTGGCAATCCTGCTTCGATGAGAATTTCAACGAGCACATTCGCAGTCCACGGCGTATCTTCTGCGGGTTTGAAGACGAACGTATTTCCGGCAACAAGTCCGGGAAAAAGATTCCATGTTGGGATCGCCATCGGGAAGTTCCATGGCGTGATAAGGCCGCACACGCCGATGGGAACTCGGAACGAAAGATTCAATTTGTTGCGTAACTCACTCGGCGTGTTGATGCCGAACAGCCGCCGGCCCTCGCTTGCAGAATAGAACGCGGTGTCGATGCCTTCCTGCACATCGCCTTTCGTTTCGGTGAGCGATTTGCCCATTTCGCGCGTCATAATTTCGGCAATCTCATTTTTTCGGCGAAGCATAATTTCTCCGGCGCGGCGCATAATATCGCCGCGCTCCGGCGCGGGCACAAGACGCCAGACACGGAATGCTTCCAGCGCAGCGTTCGCCGCTCGATCGACATCTTCGCTTGTCGAAAGCGGAAATGTGCCGAGTATTTCGTTCCAATTCGCGGGATTGCGATTTTCGAATGTTTTACGATCGGAGGAATCGCGCCATACGCCGGCGATGTAGTTTTGAAAATGGGTGTGCATAATAACCGTAAGTTTGTATTCGTGTAACATTCTGCGAACACTCCGGGTGCTACACAGCAAAATTCTCCGGGAGCATACTATTCGTGCTACACGTTTCCACATTTACTTATGAAGAAAATTCTTTTTGCACTCCTTCTTTTCCCCTCCCTCGCGTTCGCGCAGGGCGGGCTTGGCAACAAGCCGCGCACGGATATTGTCATGCTATCGCAGGTAACGCGCGATTCGCTTTCGGATGTCGTATTCCAGCATATCATGGATCTGAAGCGATTCGCCGAAACGAATAACATTGATAGCGCCGCGCCGCTCATTGCGTGGAAAGATACATCCAAGCAATGGTTACGCGCTGTGAACGCCAAGCGACTCCTCCGAGCGTGCTTATGTTTCGGGAATCCTCACGAGAATAAATAAACTCTTTCATGATTTCCCTGATACGCGCCGCGATTTCTATACCGTGTTTAAAACGAAAGATACTCCTTCGGGACAAAAACATATTTCGCAAATCCTTCACCTGAACGGGAAAAAGCAGAGTAGAAAAAGCTGGACCTTTTATCTGTTCGGGGATCAATTGCTTTTGGGGGAATTCTGATACTCGGAATTTCTCTTTCACTCATAGCTGCGCTTGCTCAAATGAGCGGGGGTTTGCTCGTGCAGCGCAAAAAAGAATGGCCGAAAGCCGTTGAAGGCGCGCTGCTTGCCATTGGCGCGGGATTTTTATTAGCGCTTGCGTTCCTGGAACTCATTCCCGAAAGCCTTGCGCTCACGAACGGGAACGATCTTGCGTTGCTCGCCATGCTGATCGGCTTTAGTGCGCTGCATTTTTTCGAGCATATTCTCGCAGGCCACATGCACTTTGGCGAGGAAATCCACCATGAGGCCGCGCTGGCATCGCACTCTGTTTTTGGCGCGATCGGCGGGTTGGCGGTTCACGCATTCTTCGATGGCATGTCTATCTGTGCGGCAACGGAGGCAAAATCCAGCATAGGAATTCTCGTGTTCATTGCGGTGCTGCTTCATAAAGTTCCAGAAGGGTTGACCGTCGCGAGCGTCATGCGGGCCGGGCGCAGCACCCACCGTGCAGCGCGAATGGCAAACTTCCTGCTTCCTGCCGCGACACTCGCCGGCGCGCTTTTCGTGCAAGTGTTCGTCACGATCGATGCGCGGCTGATAGGATTTATTTTTGCGTTCAGCGCCGGAAGCGCCGTCTATGTTGGCGCCGCCGATCTCATTCCAGAAATTAATCGGCGAAGCGATCACGATTTATCCTTTCTTCGGGGACGCAGCGGCCCGATCTTGGTGTTTCTCGGTATGCTCCTTTTTTGGATCGGGGCGCATTTTTTCAATAAGCTTGCAGGGTTATGAACCGCATTTGGTTTTTCGGATTTTTTTTATTGATCGCAGGAATCTCCTGTGTTTCATGGGATGGATGCCGCCACAACGAGCAGCTTCCACCTTCGCTGGATTCGCTGCATCCATCGGCTGACACGCTGCCGAAGCCCGCGCAGGATACTGCAAAAGCGAAAGCCGATACCTCCAATCTCCCGCCGATGGCAAAAGCCATCGAGCCAGATCGGCTGGCTCTATTCCTTCCCACGCTGCCCGGCTGGATGCCGCAGGGTGATACGCTTAAAGAAATTCAGATCCGCGAGAACTTTAATCGCTCGCGCGTCGCGTTGAATTTTGTGAATGGCACGAAAAAACTAAAGATTCAGATCGATGATTTTGCGTACGTTCCTTACCTTTACGATCCGTGGCAGAAATTTAAGGGAATTTATCTTGACGATAACAACGATGAACGCACGGAAACGACCACCATCGCCGGTTACCGCGCAGTGCAATCGATGGAGAAAAAAGAGCCGCATGGAGAGATCACGCTTTTTCCCGGAAACCGGTATGTCATTTCGATCACCGAAGATGGAGCGGATAATATCAATGAAGTTCGCCGCATTGCTGAAGTCGATGAACTTGAAGGGATTGGAAATGCTCCAATGATCGTACTCTCGATTCTTGGGCGTGGTGTTATTTCTAATCACGACCATTATTTTTTCTATCGTCTCCGTGGTGGCCGCGCTTGTGGATCGGAGCGGAAAAACGCTATCTTTGGGTAGCAAAGATCTGGAGCAAATGCAGTCTCTTTTTTTTCGGAATACGTGTAACTATTAAAGGCGCAGAGCATATTCAGCGCGACCAAAACTATGTGTATGCCGCAAATCATTCGAGCTACATGGACATCCCGATTTTGCTTGGATATGTCCCGGATAATCTCCGTTTGACGCTCAGAAGTTCCCTAACACGCATTCCGATCTGGGGATGGGCGCTGCTTGTCAGGCCATTTCTCGTGCTCGATCGCACCAATCCCGCAAAGGCGCAGCGCACGATCGGGAAGGCTATCGAACGCATACGAGCGTGGCGCATCCGTGCTTTTTTTTCCGGAAGGAACAAGAACGCCATTCGGGAACCATGCAACCGTTCAAACGTGGCGCATTTCATTTAGCGCGGGAAGCCAGCGTACCTGTTGTACCTATTGCGCTTATCGGCTCGTATCAAATTCTACCACGTCAGAAATGGCTCCCGAACTGGGGATATTCGGCAGAGATCCGGATTGGAGAACCGATTACATTCGGCCGTGTCCGCCAGAATCACCTCGGAAAAACGCGCAGAAGAACTACGCTCATGCAGGAAGCCGAGCATCGCGTGTGGGAATGCTTACTAAGGGATTTATTTTATCGCCGTAACGATGATCGAATCCTCGCCGTAACTATTCGAGACGATCACAATCGTTGCCCGGTTGGTATCTGCTGTTAAGAGCGCGGATCGATCAGAAATAGGAATGTCCGATTTATCGCCCATCGGCGAGGCCGGGAAACGAAGCCAGGAGCTGCCGGAGAAACCGTTGCGTTCCACGAGAACGGGCAGGTACAGGAATGTGTGATAGAAACCGTCATCGTGTCCGGTGTAGAGGTGGAAAAAACGATCGCGTGCGGCGCAACGATCATATACTCCTGCTGCACCGGAGGTGCCACCGAGCAGCCAACGCACAGCACGGCAATGAAAATAGGAATGAAGTATTTCATCCTGTAAGATCCTTCCCTGCTTCTGTCGAACGTCCTGTATCGCCGGGATGAATGGTCGTATCGAAAAAACGATTCGGCTCGCGGAGTTTCGTCCGTTTTTTGCGTTTGCTCTTCTTGATATAATACAGGCCATGATTAAGCGCGAGCGTCAGGATGAACGGAATTCCAAACGTGGCAATGGTTAACCAAATTGCTTTTGCATCGTCCGTTGTGTTCCACCGTTGAAAGAACGAGTGCGACATGACCGTCAACAGCAACCCGCCAACCAGCGAGAAGCCCCAAAAATAGGGCTTGTAATAGTGCTGATAATAAAAAAGGCCGCCGATCAATCCAAAAAAAAGGCCAATAATAGCCGTGCTCACACCTTCGGGTAAGCTGAATTCCTTCCCAACTAAGAACAGGAAAGCGATCATGCCGGATGGACTGGCGATAGCATATTTCTTGTAAAGCCTATCCGCGCGAAATCTGTTCCGCCTCGAACACTTCTTCTTCGCCCTCGAGCACTTCCTGAACGGCTACCGCGCGCGTAGCAGAGAGGCGCGGCAGCTTTCGTATGAAGAGAAACGCGGGAACTGCAAAGCATAACAACATTGCAGCATTCAGCCGGAAGGCGTCTGCTACGCCGAATTGCGAGGCGATCCATCCCGCAAATAAGCTCCCGAACGGGAACAATCCCGCGAACGCGAACGAGTAAATGCTCATCACGCGCCCGCGAAGTTCGTCCGGCGCGCGGCGTTGGAGCGTGGTGTTGGCGGTAATGAAAAACGTGATGAGGCCCCATCCGATAAAGATGAGCAGCGCCACGGCAACCGCAAGCGTATGCGCGAACGAAAGCAGAAATAACGCCACGATAAAAACTCCCAAACCGACGAACAGCATTTTACGCGCATCGAGCCGACCAGCCAGCGCAGCTTGCGAAAGCGCCGCAAGCAGCGCGCCCGCGCCGTTCGCCGAGAGCAGCGCGCTATAGGTCGATGCGCCGCCGCGCAATAGATTCCCAGCAACGACCGGAAGATTAACCGTGTAGCTCCAGCCAAACAGCGTCATACCGAGCACGAGGAACATGAGGGAACGAAGCTGCGGGACAGAATAGAGATACGTAATTCCCTCCTTCATTGCTTCGATGCGCGAGCCTTCGCGCGAATGAATGGGAACCTGCGGACGGTCGAAACGCATCATCAGCAAACCGATAATGACGGCGATATATGAGACCCCATTCAAGAAAAAACACATCTGCATCGAAAGTGCGTAGATAATATATCCCGCGAACGCCGGGCCGATTAAACGCGCAGAATTGAAAACGGCAGAGTTCAGCGCAACGGCGTTCGTCACATCCTCTTTGCTCGCCATTTCTACGACGAAGGCTTGGCGCGTCGGCAGATCGAACGCGGTAACGATTCCCAATAATAAATTTGCCGCGCCGATCACGATGACCGTCGCAGAGTGCGTCCAGATTGCGATGGCGAGAAGAATGGCTTGCACTCCGGCAGCCGCTTGCGTGATAACGAGAATGCGCCGTTTCGGATTTTCATCCGCAAACGTTCCCGCAAAAATAGAAAGAAACAGCACCGGGATCGAACCGAGAAAGCTCATGATGCCGAGGATCATCGAGTCCTTCGTAAGCGACCACACAAGCCACGCAAGCGCGGTGTTTTGCAGCCACGTCCCGATCAGCGAGATCGTCTGGCCGATAAAAAACAGCCGGTAGTTACGATGCCGGAGCGACCGGAATGTCCCCGATAGCAAGCCAAAGATTGACCGCTTGATGGCAATGGGCTGAAGCGTCATTGCAACGCTATACGGGGAATGTGGCGGAGGGATTCGCTATTTATTTTAATGGAAAACCGCCGGCCTCGCTGATCACCTCGTCTATTTCCTTCATCAATCGCATGGTTTCTGAAAGCGCGGAGATGATATGATGATAATGCTCGATGTCATCGAATTGGAGCGTGCGGTTCTTGCGGTCTTTCAGCCATTTTTGCGCGACCTGATAGCCGCCGATATGGAAATTCCATACCGCATCCGGAACGCCTTCGAAGTATTGATCTTCGTTGATCTGTACGTGGCCTGTTTCCTCGGAATACTTCACATACTCCACCATATCGCTGCCTTTCCCGCGAAAGCCGCTGAGCGGCTTGCCGAATTTCTCCATCAAATGCAATTGCACAAGCTGCTCGCCAAGTTTGCAGAGTTGGCGGAATAATGCAAGATTACTCGTTAACGGCAAACGCGGAAAATCGATCTTCAAAAATTCTGCATAACGCGCGCGGTACGCGGGGCTGTGAAAAACAGCATACATATAATGAAAAACATCTTCGGGGCCGAACGTCTTTTTTAGGTTCCCTTTACCATCCGGAATGAATGTTAGGTGGAGGCGTTCCGAAAACTCCGCGATGAAGGCGGGCGAAAGATTCGGTTCCCGGCGCGTCGGATCGGGTGTGGATGCTTCGGAGAAGAGGTCTTTTTTGGTGGCGTCAGGGTAGAGATAGAGAGGAAAGATGAATGCGCCTCCTCGTCTAAATAAATTTAGGTCACTTAAATTATTCGCAACAAATAATACATCCCAAACTGGTGATCCGGCCGCAGACCCAGTTCGGCTTACTAACAAGCTATAATTCTTCTCTTTTTGAACCAAATGTCTTGCAATTGGCCACCTATGATCGCCTCGCTCAATCATTAAAGGCTCATAGAAAACAAAGCGATTGTCGAATGGTCTAAAAGTGTAATTTAAAATCCTATCGCCAACAGATTTGCCCAACTTGATTTTAACATTCCTAAATGACCAATGAGGATTGTCTCGGATTCCTAATTCATAGGCTTCATCAATTCCACCAGACAAAATTTTGTCGAACTTGTTTTTCAAATCGACTTTATTGAAGTCAACAAGAATATAATCCTTTCTTGTGGCAACGCCCCATCCATTAACACTCATGAAACTTATTACAGACTGTGCCTTTTCGAATTCTTCCCAAATTCCTTTATCTTGTGGAATAAAAAGGTAAAAAGGAGAATCAGGTTGTAGCTTCTTCCATTTTGAATTCTCAATTTGTTTATTCCAAAGCGTGTTGTATTTTGATTCCCTTATTCCATGAAGTTGCCCATGCTTCACAACGGCATCTTTTTTCTTTTCAATTTTCTTCTTTACAAAAATTCCAATTGCCACTCCTTGTTGAATATCGAATACATTCTCATCTTTGCTGCCATCAGGTGATCGCTCTTTTCGCTTGCTATTCCCATGAAGATCAAGAACATAAATATCGTCGAAGGTTTTCATCAGGCTTTGGCGCATTCCGCGGAATGTCGGATTATCGAGATAGCCGTGATTCGATATGAACGCGAGAACGCCATAGCCGGTCTGCTCGATACGCCATTGAGCGAAGCGGATAAATTTCACATAATCGTCTTGCAGCCATTTGGGATTCTTTTCTCCGAGTGGCGCGCCATCGACATAATAATAATCCTGGATCAACTCCCCAATCCAAGTCGCTTCTTTTTTTGCTTTGCCGGTTTTGGGATTGATAACTTCTTTCCAGCTTGCATTTGCTGAGTGTCCCGAATACGGCGGGTTCCCGAGCACGACCATAATTGGGAGATCGCGCTTTACTTCGTTGGCGGCGTTGGCTTCTTTAGCGAGGTAATTGGAGAAGGGCAGGCGCTCGTCGGCGGTGAATGCTTCTTCGAGCGTATTGGTGAGATAGACGCGGAGGCGTTCGTCGCTTTTGAAATCGTACCCGTATTCCTTTAGCTGCAGCCCAAGCTTGAGATGCGCGACGGCATACGGGGCCATGAGCAATTCAAATCCGAAAATGCGCGGCAGGAGATGCTCGGAGACGTAGCTGGACCACGCGCCTTCGTTGCCTTTGAAGTTATCGTGAATTTGGTCGATGACGCCGTGCAGGAAGGTTCCCGTCCCGCAAGCGGGATCGAGGATGAGGACTTTGTGTAGATCCTGGGGGGCAACCACCCCCTGGCCCCCGCCTTGAAAAGGCGGGGGAATCGGCTCCCCCGCCTTTCTAAGGCGGGGGTTGGGGGGTGGTTGGGTTTTAATCTTCGACGAATCTGCCAAACCCTTTTCCAATCCGAAATCGGTTTTGAGAATATGATCGACCGAACGGACGATATAACTCACGACGGGTTCCGGCGTGTAATAGACACCGCGTGACTCGCGAAGTTTGGGATCGTAGGCGGCAAGGAATGTTTCATAAAAGTGTACAACGGGGTCTTCCTGTCGGGTTCGGGTTCCGAAATCGCGTAGGATGTCCTCCATCGCGGTGTGTCGCAGCAGATTGGCGAGTTCATCAACAGCCCATGTTACACGCTCATCCAGCTCTGGCCCTCCGATGGTATTGAAAAGCTGGCGCAGGAACGGATTCGTCTTGGGGAGATCGTATCCGGCGGTCATGCGATTAAAACCACCCCCTGCCCCCGCCTTGGAAAGGCGGGGGTTCGATGGCGGTTGGTGATTGACGCGCGCGGCGAACATGCCATAAGAAATAGTTTGCGCGTACATATCGGCGAACTGATGGTCGGTCATGTCGTGCAGCAGCACTTCGCGGAACGATTTCATGGTGTCGTTCAACTGCACGCTTTCACCCTCGTTAATCGCGTTCAGAATGATGTCGCGAATAATATCGGCGAGCTTCGCCATCCGGAGTGCAAGCTCTTTCGCGGACTTGACGGTACTTGCCGGGGAACCTAAGAATTGTGCAAAGAGCGCGATGAATTTCTCGTCGTTATCTTCCGAAATAAGTTTTTTACCGCTTGGTTTTGCAAGTGTTACGGCATGGCGGTAGTTTTTTGAATCGTTGACATACCATCTGAATTCCAGATAATCGGTAAGGATGACATTCCCCAATCCATCGACATAGCGTGCAAGCTGTTTCTGCGTATCCTTGCCATCCAAATCAACGCCAATATCCTTTGCTTCGATATATCCGAGCGGGGTTTCGCCCTCCATAATGATATAATCGGGCGCGCCAACATTTACGCGTTTTGGCTCATTGACGGCCCGAACTTTTGGGTTCAGCGCATCGGTCAGCCGTTGCAACGCGCCGCGATAGCTATGCTCGGTCGCGTTGCCGCGCGCGTGAATCTGCTCGATCTCCCGAAGGTAGGATTGGACGAACTTGTTAGCCATTGGGACAAAAATACGACATTTTCGCAGAGAGGTAGTACGCAACGTGTAGAACCGTAGGGACGTGCTGCGCACGTCCCGCTTGTTCGAAGCTGAAGAATTTCGTTTTCCGCCAAACGGACGTGCGCAGCACGTCCCTACGGACATTTTCAAAAATAATTTCGGATTTGCTTGCTTTTGGGTTTTGGATGTGTTATATTGGAAGTGCATTGATAGGCACCTGTTTCTATAAGAATAACAAAGATTAGCTTTCTTTATGAACGAGTTCTTTGTGAAAAGTAAATTACGGGCGTTTTTTGGAACAAATGGCGAAAACAGCTTGGAAACGAAGGTACATCGGGAACTCGCAAGAAAGAAAAACGGCACCTATTTCTGTGTGAAGCCTGCCAGAATGTCTTACTCATGTCATTCTTTGATATTCACACCTGCCTATGAGATATTTCGTATTTTTGTATCACTTATTTTAAGGAGATCAATATGCATAAAACATTTTCCGTCATTTTTAGTGTAGCGCTTCTTTCAGCAGTTCTCATTTCGTGCGGTAAGCATGAGGAACAATCCAGCGTGGATACCACGGCAAGCCACGTTGCCATCGTTCCGGCGCCGCATCGGGCGTATCCGGATGCTTCGCTCGCCATCGTTTCGCCGAAAGAAGGCGAGACGCTGAAGAATGCCGCCGATTCCGTGAAGATCGTGATGCAGGTTTCGGGAACCGATCTTGGCACGCATACCGATGGCGATAGCACGCTGGGCATTGCGTATTCGAAGCAGGGCCAGCATGTTCACGTTATCGTCGATGCGAAGCCCTACATGGCGGATTACAAGAATGGCGAGCCGTTCAATATTGGCGTGCTCGCTCCGGGGATGCATACGATTCGCGCGTTCCCATCGTTTTCGTGGCATGAGAGTATGAAATCGCCACATGCCTTTGCGACGAGAACGTTTTATGTGGGAACTGCCAAAGTGGACTCCGCTCAGATGAATAATCTGAACGGCCCGCTGCTAACCTATTCCCGACCGAAAGGCACGTATGCCGCCGGAGAAAATTCTAACGTGCTGCTCGATTTTTTCGTATCGAATGCCACGCTTGCGCCGGATAAGTATAAAGTGAAAGTGTGGATCGATACCACCGCCTGCATAATCGATCATGCGCCGGACATTGTGAAATGGCAGCCGTATTACATTACCGGTCTCGCAAAAGGTGAGCATACGGTAAAATTACAGCTCCTCGCGCCCGATGGCAGCGTGGTGCCGGGATCGTATAATAGTCCGAGTGGGAAAATTACGATAGAATGACGTAGAAGTAAAATCGGGGAACGGATTGTCGTTTTTTTACATATAGTATTTTCTAACAATTTCGTTTTCTCGTTTTACCTATTTGCATGAAAAAACAACTTAAAAGATCTATTCTATTCGCGGCTTCGTTCGCAGCGTGTGCTGCCACGTTAGCTATTATCACCTCCGCAACCATTTTGGGCACAGGCCCGAGTTACAAACCACCCATGACCGGAACCAAACTCGATCAACTCACCGCGCATCCGAAACGCCGGCTCGTTATTGTGACGAAGCAGGGGACGATCAAGCTCCAGCTTTTTGAGAAAGTAGCGCCGAACCATGTTGCGAACATTATTAAATTAGCCGACAGCCATTTTTACAATGGCACCTATTTCCATCGCGTTATTCCGGGATTTATGATCCAGGGCGGCGATCCGAATACGAAAGATAACGATTATTCGAATGATGGACAAGGTAATAACGGCTCCGTTCGCCTCAACGCAGAATTTAATTCCGTCCACCATGAGCGTGGAATTCTTTCAATGGCGCGAACGAATGACCCTAATTCCGCTTCCTGCCAATTTTTCATCTGCGTTGCCGATGCGGGGTTTCTCGATAAGCAATATACCGTCTTTGGCCAAGTGACCGATGGGATGGATGTTGTCGATAAGATCGTGAATCTTCCCGATGTCACCGGCAAGCCCGGTGGAACGAATCCCGGAAGAGCCGCCGAAGTGGAGAAGATGTACGTCGAAAACGAGTGATCGCTTGCGAGAACTTTCTTAAGAAAAGGCTGCGAGTTTTTTGCGGCCTTTCTTACTCGGCATTATCTCCATGCGACGAACGTTTTGAATGAGTCTCATAAGAATACGTTAACACCCAATAAATCTCAGTCGTGTTAGGAGAATTCAGCCACGTATTTGCATTCGGGATACTCGCAATTATTTTTGTTGCGGGCGGACTCCTTACGAGCAAAATTCTGCGTCCGAAAAATCCGAATCAGTTCAAGCTTTCTTCTTATGAATGCGGGGAAGATACGATCGGCGGCGCATGGGTGAAGTTCAACATTCGGTATTACGTGGTTGCGCTGATCTTTATTTTGTTCGATGTCGAGATCTTATTTTTGTTTCCATGGGCGATCATTTATAAAGCAATGGGTTGGTTTGCCATTGCGGAAATGTTTACGTTCCTGGGAATTCTCCTCGTGGGCTACATTTATGTATGGGCCAAAGGCGATCTGGATTGGGCGCGTCCCAAGCCATACATTGCGCGGCTGAAGGATGTCGTCATTATGAAAAATTACGGATTTCAAATTGCGAATTACGAATCTGCGCCAAACAAGATCGCGGCAGATTCGCCCTGAAGTTTTGAGACTCGTAATTCGTAATTTGAAATTCGTAATTATTCCATGGGCTATTTAGATAAACTCGAACTCCCCGTCCTTCCAACCGATAAGACGGGCGATGGGAATGTTATTGTGACGAGCCTCGATACGCTCTTCGATTGGTCGCGGCTTTCCAGCTTGTGGCAGATGAGCTTCGGCCTTGCCTGCTGCGCGATAGAGATGATGTCCACCGCTGCGTCGCATTACGATATGATGCGCTTTGGCGTTATTCCGCGCCCGAGTCCGAGGCAATCGGATGTGATCATTATTTCGGGAACCGTGACGCTAAAAATGGCCACGCGCATTAAAATGCTCTATGAGCAAATGGCCGATCCGAAATACGTGATCTCGATGGGCAATTGCTCGAACTGCGGCGGACCGTATTGGGAATATGGTTACCATGTGCTGAAAGGCGTGGATAGAATCATTCCCGTCGATGTCTATATTCCCGGCTGCCCGCCACGCCCCGAAGCGCTGCTGGAAGGACTGATGAAATTGCAGGAAATCGTGAGAATGCAGGCGAAACGGAATGAAGAAATTTAACCGTCATTGCGAGGAGTCCCGGAGGGACGACGAAGCAATCTCAAGCATGAGATTGCTTCGTCGCTCGTTCCTCGCTCCTCGCAATGACAGCTAACTGATGGAGCAATTAAACATTATTGACGCTCTTCGAGCTACCTTCGGAGAAACATTCGGTGCGTGGCATGAATCGAATTCCGAAAATGCTTACCAACGCCGGATGGGATCGTTTCTCGAAATTGCGGAACCCTCCACCATTCGCGATCTCGCATTTTTTCTGCGCGATAAACGGGAACTGGATTTTGACAGCCTACTCCTTATTTCTTCGCTCGATAACGGCGATGGTTCCCTTTCGGTGGTCTATCATCTTGAATCGACGCGACACGCGCACCAGCTTGCTCTGAAAGTAACCATTCCATCAGAGAATGCGCATGTTCCCTCTGTAACCGATATATGGCTTCACGCCAACTGGCAGGAACGCGAAGCGTGGGATATGATGGGCATTCATTTCGATGGACACCCCGACCATCGTCGCATTTTATTGGACGACGATTATCCGGGACACCCACTTCGAAAAGATTTTAAGGAACCCGATTTTTATCATGGAATGAAGGTGCCATATTAGTATGCCAGAAATTCTCGAACGCCACACTATCACACATAGCGCGCTTCATGCCAGCGCGCCGGTGCATGACCCGGCTTTTGTCGAGCGGGGCAGGCTTCATACCGAAGAAATGGTGCTGAATATGGGGCCGCAGCATCCTTCCACGCACGGCGTGCTGCGGTTGGAAGTGGTGCTGGACGGGGAACTTGTTGTGGATGTCATTCCGCATATCGGCTACCTGCATCGCTGTTTCGAAAAACACGCGGAGCAGTTGACCTACCCGCAGATCATTCCCTACGTCGATCGGATGGATTACATCGCCGCGATGTCCGGCGAACACGGGTATGTAACCGCCGTCGAGCGCATGATGAATATAGAGGTTCCCGAAAAAGTAGAATACATTCGCGTGCTGTTTGCTGAACTTCAGCGCATTGCATCGCACCTGATCGCCATCGGTACGTTCGGGATGGACTCTGGTGCGTTCACGCCTTTCCTGTACTGTTTCCGCGACCGCGAAACGATCCTCGAAATGTTCGAGAAAACGTGTGGCGCGCGTTTTCTTTATAACTATATGTGGGTCGGCGGACTTTCGCACGATCTCCACGCCGATGTGCTCCCCATGTGCCGCGAGTTCCTGAAAACTTCCCGTGCAACGCATAAAGAAATCAACGATCTGCTTACCTTCAATCATATTTTTCGTCAGCGCACGGCGGGGATTGGCGTACTCGATGCCGAAGTTGCAATAAGCGGCGGCGCGTCCGGACCGATGCTGCGTGCCTGCGGCGTGAAATGGGACATCCGCAAAAACGATCCCTATTCCATCTACGACCGCTTCGATTTTGAAATTGCTGTTGGCTCCGACAAACTCGCTACGCTTGGCGATTCCTTCAACCGAAATTGGGTGCGTATGGTGGAGTGGGAACAATCTCTGAACATCATCGAGCAGATTTTAGAGCAATATCCATCAAACGATGCAACGGATGTCCAATCCGCAATTCCCAAGCGGCTTAAACCACCGGAAGGCGAAATATTCTCTCGCACCGAAACGCCGCGCGGGGAACTCGGATATTATATCGTATCGAAAGGCGATGTAAAACCGTGGCGCGTGAAAGTCCGCTCGCCGGCATTTTCGAATCTCAGTTTGCTGCCGCTTATTTCGCGCGGCTATCTCATTGCCGATCTTATCGTCATCCTCGGCTCGATCGATATTGTGCTGGGGGAAGTGGATAGGTAAATACACACGGACGAAATCGACGACGAAGCCCTCGAAGCCGCGCGAATGGAATTGCGGGGCGAGCTAAGCGCGCCCATGGAATTCACCTTCGCTTGCACCACCCAAGAACTTCCCAAAAATTGCGAGCGTGGGAAGGTTATTGTTATAGAAGATCGGGAGATCGCTATTTTTAATATTGACGATGTGATCTATGCTACCTCGAATATCTGCCCGCACGAGATCTCGCCGATTCTCGCGGCGGGAACGCTCGATTGTGCGGCCCGCACCATCGCGTGCCCGCTACATGGCTGGCTATTCGATATTCCGACCGGCCATCTTATCACGGACAACCTTATGGGTGCAAGCGGAAGCATTCCCGTCTATGACGTAAAGCTGGCGGATGGCGAGGTGTGGGTGCGGGAGAAAGTTAAATAAAAAATGGCGATTCTGAGCTATTTTGACCACCCACGAAATATTTTTTAAGATTTTTTTGTAACCCGAGCGACCTTGTGCGTTCTTGTCTATATGGAGAGGTATGTACATTCCAACCATTATCGGACATTTTTATGAAAAAAATCGCAATTATTCTCAGCATTCTTAATCACTTCCACTTCTCTCGAAGCGCAGACAATTACGCTTGGACCGATTTCTAAACTCTCTTTTGCGTAGGCGATACGATGACGTACCCTATCAGGCGAACGGTACGTTCGCAGCAGATAACACTTTTATCGTTCAGTTGTCCGATGCGATACTGGTCATTTCAGGATTTCACCGATGCTGGCTCTCATCTTCAATTCCGGATCGATTATCTTATTTGGGAACCACTTGGTCAAGGATTTCGTGTTCGAGTTGATCTTCCGACCCTTACGTTGTTTCCGATGATAATGGTTCCAATATTAACGTGTTGCCCCCCGTCACCTCAACCCTACGTGTCTCTGACACAATCCGACTCATCCTGACGATATGGATCAACTACGCAATTTATCACGGATTTGATCTCCCTATCCTTGGAATGACGGGTGACGTGTTCAAATTTAACGACCAACGCTCGGAACCTGCTGGATCGACATGGCTATGGAAATTCGATTCGACCGCTTTTCCTTCCTTAAGCATCTGATTCTGCACCAGGAATCGAATATGCGACTGAAGGCTATAAAGGATGGATCGCTTACCGTTACTAATTCAGCAGGATGCAGTAATTCGGTTTCTTTTAACTACGATGTTCTTAGTTGCAATCCGGTAATACCTCGAAATTCTTATGTTGTCACTGGCGCCTCTGATGCAGTTGATTCTTGGGATGTTTGGGTTAAAGGCTGGCGGAACATACATGATCGAGTCTGGTGTCGCCAATCAGAATCAACAGATATTTGTAGAATCGGGCGGTGAAGTTGTTGCGGGGGGCTTGGGCATCTATAATATTTATTATCTGAAGGAGGGATCATCCTTCAAGGCGCAAGAAGATGATAATCTGTCAATGCGGTAGTCATGGCGAACGCAACAATCAATGTTATAGGTCAGCCATCTGGTTCAATCGACACGTTTTTTTGCGATAATTTGACATTCGATTATTCCCAAGTCCAAGCCAGCGTTGCTGAAAATCCTCCCCCATCGAATGTAACCACTCTACAATCCGGCGATCATCTCTTCGCAAATGATGAAGGGTTCCCAATAGAAATTCGCATCTCAAATCTGCTCGGCGCAGAAATGCTTTCTGAGCAAGGTTCCGGGGTACTGGAGATTGATCTTTCTCCGCTTCCAGCAGGCGTTTATTTCGCGGTAGTGCAAGCGGGAAATCAGAGGCTGGTTCAGAAAATAGCGGTCGTGCGTTAACGGGGGTGTGACAAAATCACCTTTCGAAAATAATTATTATTATGAGAAAAATTCTTGTTCAGCTTTTTGCTTTGACATTATCCACTTTAACTCAAGCGCAGACGATTACGCTTGGGCAGATTTCACCGCTCTCATATTGCGTGGGTAGTACGCTTGAAGTACCGTATCAGACGAACGGGTCGTTCGCGGCGGATAATCGATTCGTTGTCGAATTATCTGCTGCGAACGGTTCATTCGTTGGGTTCACAAATGTCGGTTCCAGTTCAGCATTAAATGGATCGATTTCTGTTTCCTTAGGGGCCATCGGTCTAAACTTCCACGTTCGCGTGGCATCTACTGATCCTTATCTTCTTTCCGATTCCAATGGTTCAAATATCGAAGTGGTTGGCCTTCCTTCCCCACAAGCATGGGTTTCTTATAATGATACGCTGCTCGGAGAATTGCCCAATATCGGCGGTGATATAGATGTTATCGGCCTGACTGGTAACCTTTTTAAGTTCTCTGATGGAAGCTCAGAAGCTACCGGATCATCATGGCAATGGAAATTTGATTCGACTGCGATCCCTTCAACAAGTACCGATTCCTCACCCACTATTGAATATTCAACGGATGGATATAAAACGGCATCTCTTATTGTCACGAACTCCAACGGTTGCAAGGCTGGTATATCGTTCCAGTTCGATATAGTAAGTTGTAATCCTGTAATCTCTCAAGGTGCTCTTATCGTAAATGCGACATCCTGGTCGGGAGGAACATCCTCCGATGATGTCTGGGTAAAGCCCGGAGGTAAATATGACCCTGGTATCAATGGCTATTTCGGGAATGAGCGCATTTTCGTTGAATCGGGTGGGGAGGTTGTCGCCGGGCAAGAAGGAGGGTTTGGCGCTATATATTATCTGAAACCTGGCTCATCCTTCCGAGCGCAATCTGATGGGTACGATCCTGTCGTCATAGAAAATGGGTACAGCAGTGTCATTGGTCCGTCATCTGGTAGCTCCAATTACATCGACACGTTCTTTTGCGATAATTTAACTTTCGATTATTCCCAAGTCCAACCAAGCGTTGTCGAAAATCCCCCCCCATCAAATATAACCATCCTCCAATCGGGCGATCATCTCTTCGCAAATAATGAAGGATTGCCGGTTGAAATTCGCATCTCAAATATCCTCGGCGCGGAAGTGCTTTCGCAGAGTGGCAACGGTTCGCTCGATCTCGATCTTTCTTCGCTTCCGGCGGGAGTTTATTTCGCAGTAGTTGAAGCAGGAAGTCAGCGGCAGGTTCAGAAGATCGTGGTGGTGCATTAGGCTGTAACTTTCTTTGTCGGTTTGTGTTTCTTCTTTATCTGAAGGAACGCCGATGAAGCTACGAATGACACTACTCCTCTTATGCGTGAACGCCATTGCCGCCCGCGCTCAAACGATCACGCTTGCACCCATTACCAAGCTCGCCTATTGCATCGGTGACTCGCTTGCCGTAAGCTACACTGCAACCGGCTCCTTCGATACTGGGAATGTTTTCATCGCAGAGCTTTCGGATATTAACGGTTCGTTCCAAACGCCATCTGTTACGGAAACTAATTCCGCGAGTGTGGGAACTTTCGAGGTTCCACTTGCTGCTTCCGGGCCAAGCTACCGCGTTCGCGTGATCTCTATCGCTCCCTTCGATTCCTCCGCAAACAATGGGCAGGATATTGGCGTATCGAATTACCCCATTCCATCGGCCTATCTTGTTATCGGCACGAACCGACTTCCTATCGGGATATTAGATTCCACTACCGGCCCTGCGGTGATGGTCGGACAGCTCGCAACGTTCACCGCTTCTGCGTTCCCAACGGCGGATTCGTTTTTTTGGAACTTTAATGAAGATGCGAGCATGGCCTCGGAAAGTGGCACGAATGTGCAGGTCAGCTATCCCACGATGGGTCTCAAGGACGGATTACTTACCACTATGGATGCAGCGGGCTGCGAAAGTACGATCCTCTTCAATTTTCGCGTACTGGATTGCGATGCTACGCTCCCCTGGTATGCGACTGTCGTGACCGGGGTAGCGAGCATCACCGATAGTTTTGTGTGGGTGAAATCCGGCGGGATCGATACTGTGCCACCCACGCTGTATGCACAAACAATTTTTGTCGATAGCGGCGGCGGCGTTCTTACCACCTCGGAAGAGAACTGGAATACGTACTATATTAAAGCGGGCGGGAGGCTCCATCCGCTGCCGGTGCGAGGAACCGTCGTATTTAGCGCGGGAACCCGCGACACGATCGCCGCCAATGCTCAGGTTGATACGCTTTCCTGCGACGATCTCGAATTCCAGGTGACAAGCGGCGTTGCGAGTGAAGTTCCCGCGCCGCCCGCGTTCCAAATTGCTCAAAGTGGCGATAGGCTTATGATAGAGTACGAGCAAGGCGCTTTTGCTATTCGGATTCTGAATCTGCTTGGTGCGGAAGTTTTTTCAGAGCATAGCTCGGGCAATCTTGAGATTGATCTCTCTTCGCTACCATCGGGAATCTATTTTGTTGTTGCGGAAAGTGGAGATCAGCGGACAATACAGAAGATCGCCGTCATCCACTAAGAACCTGCGATGACACGCGGCGAATTAACACAACGTATTAAAGCAAAAGCGATCGAGATCGGCTTTTCGAAAGCTGGCGTTACGACCGCCGATCCATTCAACGAAGCAGCGGATAGATTTGAGGCGTGGGTTGCAAACGGCGCGCACGGCGTGATGCAATGGATGGAACACGACCACAACAAGCGCCGCGATGTACGGAATATCCTTCCTGGAGCAAAAAGCATTCTCTCGCTTGCACTTAATTATTACCGGGATTTTCAGGATGAGGAGGATGGTCATTTGAAAATTTCTCGTTATGCGTGGGGAACGGATTATCACGAGGTCATTCCACCGATGCTACGAAAATTACTTGCAGAAATAAAACTGCTCGCGCCCGAAACCGAGGGACGTTATTATACCGACACCGGCCCGCTTCTCGAAAAAACCATTGCCGAGCGCGCCGGTATTGGCTGGCAGGGAAAGCATACGAATGTGATCACGCGGGAACTCGGTTCGTGGGTGTTTCTCGCGGAGATCATTCTCACCATCAAGCTTGAACCCGACGCGCCGGTCGATGATATGTGTGGCACTTGCACGCGCTGCCTCGATGCCTGCCCCACCGATGCGCTCAAACCGTATGAAATAGACGCGACGCGTTGCATCTCCTATCTCACCATCGAGCTAAAGCCGCAGCATAAGATTCCCACTGAATTTGCCTCAAAGATGGAAGGCTGGCTTTACGGCTGCGATATTTGTCAGGATGTGTGCCCCTGGAACCGGTTTTCGGAACCTTCCCATGTTGCGGAATTCGCGCCGCGTGAGGAGAATCTGCATTTCACTCCAACGGACATCCAACAAATGGGTCAGGAAGAATTTTCGAGACGATTCCGGAAATCGCCGGTGAAGCGGACAAAGCTTGCAGGGTTAAAACGCAACTCTGATTTATAAATCCGAGTTAAGCAATCGCTTTGCTCGTTCTATTTCGCGCAGTTTTTCTTTCGTGGTTTTTGGGAATTCAAGTTGAAGCGATTGCAGCGTTTTCACCAGAATATCGGCAACAGCAATCCGCGTGTACCATTTGTGATCCGATGGGATAACGTACCACGGCGCATATATCGTGCTGGTATGGCGCAGCATCTCTTCATACGCTGCCATGTAATCGTTCCAGAAGGTGCGCTCGTGAATGTCAGCGGTGCTGATCTTGTAATTTTTATCTTGTTCGTCGATCCGCGCCAGAAGGCGCTTGCGCTGTTCCTCTTTTGAAATGGCGAGATGGAACTTTACGATGCGAATGCCATTGTGCGTAAGATACTTCTCGATGGCATTGATGTCTTCATAGCGTTCGTTCCAGATGTCTTTGTTTCGCACAGATTTTGGGAGCTTTTCATTGGCAAGAAGTTTAGGATGCACGCGAACGGTCAGCACTTCTTCATAACAGGAGCGATTGAATATTCCGATGCGACCTCGTCCGGGGAGGACGTTCATTGCTCGCCACATAAAATCGTGCTCCAACTCCTCGGCGCTTGGTACGCGGAAATTATGCACTTCCACACCTTGTGGATTTACTCCTGTCAGCACATGCTTGATCGCACTATCCTTCCCAGCCGTATCCATTGCTTGAAAAATGACGAGCAGCGAATAATTATCCTGGGCGTATAGCATCGACTGCAACTTCGAGAGCGATTCGATATCGCTCTCGAGTTTTTCTTGAGCGCTCTTTTTCGATCGAATGCCGGGAGTGCTCGCCGGATCGATGTTCGCTAACAAAAAATTGCTGTCGGGCTTGACGAGGAAGTTGTTAATGTCCATGATTGTAAATGAATTATCTTTTGATGCTACTCGTTCCCGATAATTCTCACACTTTCGCGAGCGACCGTCCTCATGTTCGTACCAAAGCTGTTCACCACTCTTAAGGGCTACAACCGTCAAGCATTCTTCAAGGATGTCACGGCTGGGCTTATCGTCGGCGTGGTGGCGTTGCCACTGGCGATCGCCTTCGCGATTGCAAGCGGAGTCTCTCCGGAGCGTGGAATTATCACCGCGATCATTGCAGGATTTCTCATCTCGGCGCTTGGCGGCAGCCGCGTGCAGATCGGAGGGCCGACAGGGGCATTCGTTGTCGTCATTTATGGCGTTGTTGAGAAATTTGGTGTCGATGGGCTTATCGTAACAACGATGCTTGCGGGAGTTTTACTTGTGCTGATGGGCATTGCAAAGCTCGGCGCGGTTATCAAATTCATTCCTGCTCCGGTCATTACGGGATTTACGAGTGGGATCGCCGTTATTATTTTTTCTTCGGAGATTAAGGACTTTCTTGGCTTAAAAATGGGTGCCGTCCCGGCGGAATTCTTTTCGAAGTGGTCAGCTTTTGGCGAGAATATCATGAATGTCAATCCGTGGTCTATTGGGATTGCAGTGGCCTCGCTCCTGATACTAATCTATTGGCCGCGCGTGTCGCAAAAGATTCCATCTCCGTTTGTTGCGCTGGTTTTGATGACTTCGATCGTGTACTTCTTTAATATACCCGTCGAAACGATCGGCAGCAGATTCGGGGTGATCTCCGGCGCAATTCCTGCACCGCAGTTCCCACACATCAGCCTTCCGATGATACGGATGCTCATGCCCTCGATCTTTACCGTTGCGGTGCTTGGCGCGGTAGAATCCTTGCTATCGGCGGTGGTCTCGGATGGAATGATCGGTGGTAAGCATCGCTCGAATATGGAACTTGTTGCACAAGGAATTGCTAATATTGTGACACCGCTATTCGGTGGAATTCCCGCGACGGGAGCCATCGCGCGAACAGCAACGAACATCAAAAGCGGCGGTCGTACGCCAATTGCAGGTATCATCCACGCGCTAACATTGCTCCTTATTTTGCTTGCGTTCGGACATTTGGCGTCGATGATACCTCTTGCAGCGTTGGCGGCGATCCTTATAATCGTAGCATATAACATGAGTGAATGGCGCACATTTCGCTCGCTCATGAAAGCACCGAAGAGCGATGTTGTTGTATTGCTAACAACATTTATTCTTACTGTTGTGGTCGATCTTACGGTTGCGATCGAAGTGGGAATGGTACTCGCAGCATTCCTCTTCATGCGCCAAATGGCACTCGTCACAAATGTGAGTGTTATTACACGCGAAATGGAGGACACCGATATGCCGGCCGAAATGAGCAAGCTTGTTATTCCTGAAGGTGTGCAGATCTACGAGATCAACGGGCCGTTCTTCTTCGGGGCAGCGGAGACGTTTACGCGAACCATTGCTTCCGTCGGCGATTTTCCACGGGTACTCATTGTGCGCATGCGGAACGTCCCTGCCATCGACGCAACAGGAATGAAAGTGCTCAGCGATATTCGAAAGCGCGTCCGCCATGGCAAGGGCCGCTTTATAATCTCGGAAATTCATTCCCAGCCCTATATCGCGCTCAATGGTAGTGGATTTCTGAAAGAGCTGGGTGAAGAAAATCTTGCGCCAACCATTGAGGAAGCGTTAGCGCGCGTTTAAATTCTTTTTGGCATATCTGTTGTTTTCAATAACTGCGATCGATCATAACTTCCGTCGTATTTTTGTAGCATGGTTCACGAACACTCACACTCTTCTATCACCTCCGACGATCTCGATCAACTTTGCGTAAATACAATTCGCTTTTTAGCCGTCGATGCGGTTCAGAAGGCTAATAGCGGCCATCCCGGCGCTCCGATGGGCCTTGCGCCCGTCGGCTATGTGCTCTGGACGCGGCACCTCCGCTTCGATCCAAAGGATACACATTGGTTCAACCGCGACCGCTTCATGCTTTCGAACGGCCACGCTTCGATGCTGCATTATGCGCTCTTGCATCTCACGGGTTACGATCTGACGCTCGACGATCTCAAACAATTTCGTCAGTTCGGTTCGAAAACGCCGGGACATCCGGAGCGTGGGCACACACCAGGAATTGAAGTAACGACCGGCCCGCTCGGACAAGGATTTGGGAACGCCGTTGGTATGGCGATCGCGGAACAGTTCCTTGCAAGCACGTTTAACCACCCCCCAGCCCCCTCCTTCGAAAGGAGGGGGAGCTCTGAAATTATCGATCATCACACCTACGTCATTCTTGGCGATGGGTGTATGGAAGAAGGTATCACGAGCGAAGCCGCTTCCCTTGCCGGACATCTGGAACTTGGGAAGCTTATTGCGTTTTACGACGACAACGGAATTTCGATAGATGGTTCCACCGCCATCACCTTTACCGAAGATGTTAGCAAACGCTTCGAGGCGTATCACTGGCATGTGCTGGATGTGGCTGACCCCAACGATCTCGATGCTGTCGATCACGCGATCCGCGTAGCCAAATCGGTGATCGATAAACCCTCGCTCATTGTGTGTCATACGCATATCGGGTATGGGAGTCCTAACAAACAAGATTCCAGCAAAGCGCATGGGAACCCGTTGGGGAAAGACGAAGTGGTCCTTACGAAACAGCATCTCGGCTGGCCGTTGGAACCCGACTTTTATGTTCCCAATGATGTGCTAACTGTTTTTCACGAAGCCGGCGAGCGTGGAGCAACATTACGTGCAGAGTGGGATAAACAATTTACCGCATATCAAAAAGAGAATCCTAACGATGGAGCAGCGTTATTTCATGCAATAAATCACTCCTTGCCAGATGGCTGGGATGCCAATCTCCCTGTGTATAAACCTTCCGATGGCCCGGTTGCTACACGCACGACCGGTGGCAAGGTCATGAACAGCATCGCAGAAAAAATCCCAACGCTGATGAGCGGTTCCGCCGACCTTAACGAATCGACATTTACAAAATTAGAAGCGTCGGATGATTTCGAGCCGAGCCAGCTTAAACATGGTTCCTATCACGGACGCACCATCAATTTCGGTATCCGTGAGCACGCAATGGGAGCGATCGTCAATGGTATGGCAGCGCATGGTGGTATCTGGCCTTCGGGTTCAACCTTCTTTTGCTTCAGTGATTACATGCGGCCTTCCGTTCGGCTTTCTGCGCTGATGAACATTCCCTCCATCTTTGTCTGGACGCACGATAGCGTTGCGCTTGGCGAGGATGGTCCCACGCACCAGCCGATCGAGCACCTTGCGTCGCTGCGCGCGATGCCGAATTTTACGATCATTCGTCCTGCCGATGCGAATGAAACGGTGGAAGCCTGGCGATGCGCGATGAAGATGAGCGGCCCGATCGGGATCGTGCTAACGCGGCAAAAACTTCCCGTTATCGATCAGGAGAAATACACGCCTGCGCGGGAACTTGCAAAAGGCGCATACATTATATCGGACGCGATGAGCGCGCCGGAAATCATTCTCATTGCCACCGGCTCGGAAATATCGCTGGCGCTTGCCGCACAGATCGAACTGGAGCAAAAAGGGATGATGACACGCGTGGTCTCGATGCCCTGCTGTACATTCTTTGAAGCGCAGACGCAACATTACAAGGATCTCGTTTTACCGCCGGATGTTACGTGTAGGCTTTCCATCGAGCTTTCCACTTCGTTCGGATGGGGAAAATGGGTGGGGCCGCAAGGCGCATCGCTTTCGGTCGATCATTTCGGTGTGTCCTCGCCGGGAGAAAAGATCTTGGAGGCGTTTGGGTTTACGGTTCCCAACATCGTTCATATAGCAGGACAACTGCTCAAACACCCAGAGGCTGCCCGTGAAGAACTACGCCAACTTCAGCGAAAATATATTCGACCATAATTGTCTGAAAGAATAACGGTTTGAGGCGAATCTCGCTTCCCGTGATACAGCGAAACTTTTTTGGCAGAAAAGTTCTTACGGATACGCCCCCATAGTTTGCCGGACGTGTGCCGGTGCCATTGTTTTCATCGTAGTGCGCGTAAAACTGATTTTTGCCAGATTTGCTATTACCGCCGCCGTTCTGAGCGTCGGTGCTTCTGCACACGCGCAATTTGAGGATCTTCGTTCGCCGTTCGAGCGCTTCAGCGATTTTCGAGTCATCATCGGATGGGGTGCTTCGACGCCGCCGAATTCGCAATGGGATGATTTTACGCACTCGACAGGTGGCGTCACCGATAAGCAGATCAATTTCAATCAGTATGTTTCGATGGAGTACGGGCAGTTCCGCTTTGGGCTGATCTCGTATGTGTTCCCATCGGATATGCTTCCGTTCATCGATTGGAACCCACAGTTCCAGATCGACCGGTTTGTCATTGGTGGGGATTCGTCGAAGATAGGACTCAGCATTCGCGGTGAGAATCTTTTTGCAAAGAAAGATGCGAACGAATATCTGGGCGATGGTCAAAGCGATAAAAGTATTTACCCAGATCGGAATTCGCTCTCGTTCTTGGTGACGTACTGGCTTGGTCATCCACCGGATTCGAGCGATTATGGCAAGCTGCTTCGGGAAGCATCGGCTGAGGATATGGCGGAAGATGTGATCATGGGGCCGGAGCTTCCGGGTTCCGGCGGCGAAGTGCGTTACTCGACGCGCAATGGCGTGAGCATCGGAGCCGGATTTGGGAACGGAAAATATTCCGGTTCGGGACCTATTTCTCGCTATCTCAATTTTTTTAACACGTATAATGTCTATACCGATAAGGGTATTCCGGGATTTAATCCACTGGCGCTCGTTCGGTACCGGGTTCGCAATCTGATCGCGCAGCTCGATGTCGCCGGCGACGATGTGAACTTTGGAATAGTTCTCAGAAATTTGAAGCACCTGGATATTGAGACGGGTCTGCTCCGGCTGGAACATGCGTTCCCACGTTCCTCACGCGGGCCGCACAGGCCGGAGGCGTATCTTTCGATGCGGTATGCGCTGGGGTTTGGCAAGACGGATGGGTTTTACGAATATGGCGACGCTGTGCTCGATCAACTTGCCGATTCCGATGGCGACGGGCTGACGGACATCGAAGAGATCATGATCTATCACACCGATCCGAACAATCCGGATACGGATGGTGATGGGCTTTCTGATGGCGATGAGGTGCGCATTTATGGCACCGATCCGCTCAACCCTGATACGGATGGCGATGGGCTATCGGACGGCGATGAAGTCCATAAATATCATACGAATCCTCGGCTTGCCGATACCGATGGCGATGGTCTTACGGATGGCGATGAAGTGCTGAAATATCACACCGATCCGCTTTCGCGCGATACCGACGGCGATGGCATTTCCGATTATGATGAGATCTTTAAATACCACACCGATCCGCTGAAAAAAGATACCGATGGCGATGGCATTTCGGATTACGATGAGATCTTTGTCTATCATACAAATCCGCTTCTGAAAGATACCGATGGTGATGGGCTTTCGGATTACGATGAAATATTTAAATATCATACGAACCCGCTCAACCCCGATACGGATGGCGATGGAGTTCCCGATGGCGAGGACGCGTGTCCGCTGGAACCGGGGCCGAAATCGAATCACGGCTGCCCAGAAGTTCCCTATCAAGTCGGGCAGCGTATCGATCTGCCGCGCATTGAATTCGAAACAGGCAAGTGGGATATTTTGCCGGTCTCGTTTGCGCCGCTTAATCAGTTACTGGGATTGATGCAGAAATATCCGGGAATTAAAATCTCGGTTCAGGGTCATACGGATAACCAGGGTGATTCGACTGCGAATGAGAAGCTTTCGATCAATCGCGCAAATGCTGTTCGAGATTGGCTTACGCAGCACACGATTAGTTCCACTCGCCTCGAAACGCGCGGTTATGGCCAGACGCGCCCGATCACAACGAACTCGACCGATGAGGGCCGCGAGACCAACCGCCGTATCGAATTTATTATTATCGAGAATGCGGAAGATAAGAAGTGACCTGGATTACGCGGATTTGGATGGATTACGAGGATTGATTTTTAGGATCGCGTTCAATCAAGCAAATTCAAAGCAGTTCGAATTCGCCTAAGCGATTCTGGCTTGCCTATTACAGCGAGCAATTCAAACAACCCCGGCCCGTTGCCTCGGCCTGTTACCGCAAGGCGAATGGGATGGATCAGCTTGCCTGCGCTGATGCTTTGCTCTTCCGCAAACGTGCGGACGATGGCTTCGAGCGTATCGTGATCCCATTTTTCCGCCGCTTCGAAACGTGGAAGGATTTCAGTGAGTCGCGCTTTCGCTTCCGGGTTCCAGTGTTTCTGTTTGTATTTCTCGTCGATGTCCTTAAAATCGGGAGGAACGAAAAAGTAGCTTGCGAAATCGACAAAATCCGGCAGTGTGCGGACGCGCTCCTGCATTACGCGAATGACAAAAAGCAGATATTCATCGCTCACCACATATTTTCTATTCTCCGCAAGCGGGCGAACGAGCGAAAGCAATTCCTCCGGAGATTTCTTTCGAATATATTCCGAGTTCATCCAATCGAGCTTTTCACGACCAAAGACCGCGCCGCCTTTATTGACGCGCTCCAGATCGAATCCACGAATCAGCTCGTCCATCGAAAATATCTCTTCTGTTGCGCTCGGGTTCCATCCAAGCAGGGCAACGAAATTGATGAGCGCATCCGGCAAGTAACCTTTATCGCGATAATCTTCTACAGCCACATCGCCCTGACGCTTCGAGAGCTTCGAGCGGTCGGCATTCAGTAATAATGGAAGATGCGCGAATTTCGGTGGTTCCCATCCGAACGCTGCATAGAGCAAAACATGTTTTGGCGTTGACGATAACCATTCCTCGCCACGAATAACGTGCGTGATCTGCATCAGATGATCGTCCACAACGTTCGCAAGATGATAGAGTGGAAAACCATCGGACTTGATCAGCACTTGATCGTCAATGGTACCGCTTTCGAACGCAATATCACCGCGAATCAGATCGTGGAATCGAACTGTCTCGCCAATGGGAACCCGCAACCGAATGACATGCGGCTCACCGGCAGCAATGCGAGCATCCGTTTCCTCTTTTGTAAGATTGCGGCAGTGCCGGTCGTACATCGGTGGAATTCCAGCGGCTTGTTGGGCTTTACGAACCATATCTAATCGTTCCGCAGAACAAAAGCATGGATACGCATGACCGCCGGTAACTAATTCAGCAGCATACTTCGAATAAAGTTCTTTCCGCTCGGATTGAACATACGGGCCGAACGCTCCACCTTCCATTGGGCCTTCATCGAATGTGATACCGGCCCACGCCATCGTGGAAAACAGATTTTCAACCGACCCTTCGACGTATCGGGTGCGGTCGGTATCTTCGATGCGAAGAATGTTAACCCCACCGTGATGCCGGGCAAAGAGATAGCAGTACAACGCCCCTCTCAGCGAGCCGACGTGTACGAAACCGGTAGGAGAAGGAGCGAATCTTACGCGAACCATGGGATGAAATTATGAATGATGAATTATGAATTAAGAAAACAGGCAATGAGAAAGTGGCGAACAACCTTCATCATTCATAATTCATCATTCATAATTGTCCAAAAATGGGGTGAGCGATGGGCTTCGAACCCACGACCTCCAGGGCCACAACCTGGCGCTCTAACCAACTGAGCTACGCCCACCATGATGGGCAATTATGAATTATGAATTATGAATTATGAAAAAGGACGCTATTCCCCTTTCATAATTCATAATTCATAATTCATAATTGCAAAAATCGTGCGCCCGGCTGGACTCGAACCAGCGACCCACAGCTTAGAAGGCTGTTGCTCTATCCACCTGAGCTACGGGCGCAACCTGGATTACGCTGATCTGAGCTGATTACGCTATTGACTTTGAGAATTTTAAGGATTATTGCATAATCCAGAAAATCCATCCAATCCGTGTAATCGTGGTTCTGCCTGACGCGGAGCGAGGTAACAGGCGGCTTCCGTTACAAGTTCGCTTTCAATGAATTTGGTAATGCTTCAATTCTATCACTTCATGCGAACCGCTAAGACCGTGATATCATCTTCGATGGATATTTGCTCGGAACGCCCCATTTCTTCTAATATCTGCTGAAGGCTCCCTTGCTGTTGCAACGCTTTTAATGCCAGTTGAATCGTGCCATGTTCTCCAAGAAGAGCATCTCCGTAGAATGCTTCGGATAAGCCATCGGTGTAAAGTACGATCAGGGTGCCTCGCGATAAATGGTAATTTCGAGATTCATACGGAAATGTTGGGATGATCCCAAGCGGGATGCCGGTGCTTTCTGCAATAACGGGTTGGCGTTCGGGTGATATTATGATCGGATTTGGATGGCCGCAAACAACCGTTTCCATCGTATGGCGATGAATATCGAGCACAACGAACGCGGCGGTAATGAATCGCTCCGGTGCGGTGCTTTCGCACATCAGGCGGTTCAATTCTTTTACGACATCGAGCAGTGTTAAATGTCCCGCCCGAAGCATGGTTACTAATGCACGGAGCGCAGCCTGCAAATTGGACATCGTAAGCGCAGCCGTTACGCCCTTGCCAACAACATCGGCAATAGCAAGAAGCACGCGATTTTCATCTAATTGAATAACATCGTAATAATCGCCGCCGACCCATTCGGAAGGCCGCGACATCGCAGCGAACTCGACTCCGGCAATCTTCGGCAACTGTTGCGGAAGCAGTGATTCTTGAATATCTCTCGCAAGTCGTAATTCGGATTCTAATCGCTCTCGTTCTTTTTCTCGCTCAAATAACCACGCATTCGTCAGTGCAATGGATGTAAGCGCAGCAAGCGATGCGAGATACGTTGCTTCGGAATCGCCGCTTAATTTCGGGTTGATGGATGGGCCAAGCGCGAGCAATCCGAGATAGCCCGTGCCATCGGCAGTCATAAGCGGAACGGCGGTAAATGGCTCCGATATTTTTGCGATTAGTTCGTCAAGGTTTTCTGCGATCGACCGATTCCGAAAGCTTGAGATGGTCAAATCCGGCGCGAGCAACTAATTCATATCGCTCGCCATCCACGGTGCCGAGATACGCAATGGCTTCCTTGATAAGCGATTTGCCCATGACCGTCCGGAGCACGCTGCGGATAATCCCGCTCGGCCCAAGATCGGGCGTAAGCGTGCGCGCGAATTCAAGCAGCGATGTCAGTGCGAAATCGCTCTTGAGATAATTCGGCGGCTAAATCTTGAGGAGTGGGCATTACTTTATGTGCTTCCGCAAAAGACCTCTAATAGTCAAACATCATTTACAATTCTTGAAGCATCCAGCATTTCAATCGCTAAAATATTCCTATTCTCATCAAAATCGACGAATAAATCTTGCGCGATTTCGATCGTGTCATTGACTATGCCCTCTTGAATGTCTATCCAAAGTGCATCAATATCGCTGCTATACTTAAATTTCAACTCATCATTCATAATTCATCATTCATAATTTCCCCGTAGAGCGGGAGACGGGACTTGAACCCGCGACATCGACCTTGGCAAGGTCGCACTCTACCAACTGAGTTACTCCCGCATTTGCCAAGTATGAAGTATGAAATAGGCTCGTTTTCCCATTTCATACTTCATACTTTCCCCACCCGCCATCCCTTTTCTATCAGGCGATGACCGATGGGACACTCAGAACAGCGTAGCTTCTGACAGAAGTTTCTCTGAAGTAAAAGCGCACCCTGTTCGGAGCGGACGGATTTAACGTTTTCGCCTTCCAGAAGTTCCTGTTCGATCACAGAAAGGTATTTTGCGCTCGATTGTGTCCGCGCGCTTCCCCATTCTTCGATCAATTCGCGCTCGCTCCGCCGTAGTGAAGGATTTTCCGGCTCTGTTCGCAGCCTTGCTATTCGTGCAGGAATAACGACATTCAGCCATATTGCCGAACCACGCTCCTCGCCCAAAAGCGATTGTGGAGCGGGTAATTTCGACGCAAATGAGGTGTGCGTTTCCCAATAAGGGCTATCGCCTAAATTTACGATTGGGCCTTTATCGAAGAAATTGTGCCGAAAATCCCATTCTGACCGACTGAAATACTTCTCCGCCAATACAGCCGCAAGCGCAATGCGCCGGTGCGGACTATTCGCCGGACGAATCCGAAAGAACGCCCAATCGTGCTCGGCAAGCACTTCCGGAAATCGGAGGGATTGCTGAATGGCATTCCATCGCGCGTTCAGTTCGAGGAGATATTCGTTCGTCTCGTTGTCGAATTCGAGGGATGGTTTCGGCAAAAGTCCGGCGACGCCGAAAAAGACGGCTTCCAATGAGATACTCCTGTTCTCACTAAAAGCTTCACGCGCAAATCGCAGACGCGATAGGGGCAAGAGCGCAGAAAGTTCTCGGAATGGAACCCGATTTTGCGAATAGCCTAACGCATCCATCGTAAGCTGATAGACTCGCTCAAGCATGTCTGATTCCGATGGAATTTCGCGCTCGGAAATGGTAACGCGATCAATTAATTCTTCAAGACGAGCATGCCCGAATTGATCGAGCACTTTACGCTTGAAGCGCATGGGAACAAGGATATTCTGCGGAAAGCATGGAAGTTCCGGAGAACGGTCGTACATTTTGCGGAATAACTGTTCCCACAAATCGCTTCGGCCAAAGGCAAGATTATCACGCAGCACCACTTGCGGTACCGGCGGACCAACTTTCTCGTCCGAATCTTCGAGCACAACGTGAAGTATGACATTCGAATAACGTGCATCGCCATCGTGCTCATGTACGTGCCAGCCTTCGGGCGTGATATGTAGTTCAACATCGCCACTAATTTGAACGCCATCCATTACAATGCGTGCGCTGAGAAAATCCGGGCCTCCACGATGGGTGTTATCTGTGCCACAATCAATAATATCAACGGGCGAACCATCCGAAAGTAAGATCGGAGAAACGAGAAAGCTTGCGTGAGCTTTCCATATTTCGCGCAGGAAGGATTCGGAAATCATGACTCTGATTTATGGGATTTTTAGCGGATTGTGCAGGATTTGGGGAATAGATTCCCGCTTTCGCGGGAATGACAAGTACGTTTTTATCGTGGCGCTTCGCGCACTAAGATCATTTTATGTCATTCCCGCGAAAGCGGGAATCCAGAATTAGAGATACTGCTGGGCTGCTTTTCGAGCCGCTTCTGCAAAGTCCGATCCTTTCGATGCTCCGGCAATGCCACGGCTTACATTGATAAGCGCGAGACCATCGCCATTCGCTTCGAGTACTTCTTCCATTGTTCCGCCCTGCGTGCCTACGCCGGGAATGAGAAACGGAAGTTCCGGAGCGCGCTGGCGGAGTGCTTTAAGTTCCGTTGGCTTTGTTGCGCCAACGACGAGTCCTGCATTCTTTTTCGGAGCGTTCCATTCGCGGACTTTATCCGTAATTTCTTCATACAGCTTTTTCCCATTCGTGAGTTCGAGATATTCGAAATCGCGCGCGCCGGGATTCGAGGTTAATCCGAGAAAGAACACGCCTCTATCCTCACGTCGCATGAATGGTTCGATGCCATCGAATCCCATCAGCGGGTTAATGGTGATCGCATCGAATGGGAACAATTCCTGATAGGTGTAAGCGTATTTCTCGCTTGTCGCGCCGATGTCACCGCGCTTTACATCACCAATGGTGAGAATGTGCGCCGGAATATGCGCGAGCGTTTGCTCCACTGCTTCGATACCTTTCGTTCCGTACGCTTCATAATAGGCCATCTGCAATTTATAGCAACACGCGAGATCGCTCGTTGCGTCGATGATAGCGCGATTGAACGCTGCCACAGGATTCGGCTCGTTCTTCAGAATTTCGGGAATGGTTTTCCAGTCGGTATCTAATCCGACGCACAGCATGGAATGGCTTTTTGTCTGAGCCGCTTTTATTTTTTCGAGGAAGGTCATAGAATTAATTTTCTACAAAGATACGACACATGAGCGTTAGAACTTGCAGCTTGCTGAAAAAATGGGCACAGAAACCGGCGCGTTATTCTCATGCTTCGGCATCAATGCGCCCATAAGCGCGGCGGGATTGGCATCGAATTTCCAACCGGTAGATGTTTTGTCAGTGCCATTGCCGAGGCTTGCAAGGCTTATACCAAAGCCCGCAACGGTGCCAACAATGGAGGGAATCGAAAATGCCCATAGCGAATTGCTCAGTGCTTTTTGCGAAATCAAGATAGCTCCCAAGCCGCTTCCGATAAGACATCCTGCCGTTGTACCGAGAATAACGGTGGTTCCATCCGAAGTCGAGAAATCCCGCTTTTGCACGAAAGAATTAGCGAGCAATACACCTCCGATATTGCCGGCAATTCCAACGAGCGGGAGGCCGGAGGGCGGCGAATGCGCGAAATTATAATCGATCATAGAAGCATAAATAATGGCTGGAATGTAAGCGCTATACGTTCCGATGGTTGCAACAACCAACCCACTACCCCGGTTGTAGAATTGGCTGTTTGCCATCATAGCCCCGGCAGCGAAGCCAACAGCCGATCCTGCTAAACTCAGTCCAGACCACAGTTCATGCGGAGCATGATTATTTACCGCGAACGCCATTCCAAAGCCATCCACCATTCCAAACAAGCCACCATAACGGATCATATCGGCAGTTCCCTGGGTCATCGTATCGTGCGATGCGATCGCATAACCTATTCCTGTTTCGGCAAGGCTGGCGGCGGCTATTATAGGCCCGATCGCAAGGCCGGGATTACCCCCCTTTGCAAACAGCACGTCAATTAATCCACCATGCACGGCTCCTAAAAATGCTCCTCCAAGTGAAAGGGAACCTTCAGCGTCCGTCATCGACCCATTTCGGGTCAGTGCAGAAGAAAGAAAATACCCCGAGCCACCGATGATCAATTCGAGGCCGAGATCCAATCCGACATTCTCCGAATTGATCGCAGTGATGATCGCCGGCCCATATAGAAAGGTCGATAGAAGCGTCTCGCCAAGAACAAATTTTGATCTGGAACTTTGATACGGTGTCACAACTGCCGTTTGCGAGCCGAGCAGCGCATCGACTTTCTCTCGCAGCAATTTCAGCGTGCTCGCATTGATCGGAAGTCGGTCTTTTACAAGCTGGCTGTTCTCAAACGACGTAACTTCGAGTACATACCCACTATCCGGTTCCCGAAACAGACGAGCTTCAAGAAAATGAGGATGCGCCGGAAACAGATCTAATTTTTTTTCGAAATCCTGATTGATCACTTGAATCGTTCCTGACGAGTCGAACGGAACTTGCACCTCTTGCGCGAGGACAGTTCCCCGCGCAAGTACGAACAAGAGCATTGACGAGAGAATCCTCATGTAATAAATGTATGAACCATTGACGGAAATGCAAATGGGAAGTTCCGTAGGCATTAATTTGTGACCTATTCTGCCACGAGCATCGCTGCGCCAATCATTCCCGCCCGATTGCCGAGATGCGCTTTGCGAATTTCCACAACGGGACGCAAATTTGCCAGCGCCCGCGAACGAAGCGAAGCAAGCGCGGCATCGAACAAAACTTCCCCAGCTTCCGCCACGCCGCCGCCGAGAATAAATACGTGCATGTCAAGTAAATTCGCCACATTCGCCAGCGCAACGCCAAGCAGCATTCCGGCTTCCTCAAACACACTTCGCGCAAACGCATCGCCGTCATTCATAGCGTCGGCTATGATTTTCGGGGTAAGCTCATCCACTTCCATCCGTAGAACTGATTGAATGGATGGATTTTCCATCAATTTTTTTCGAGTTCGTTCCGAAAGATAGTGCTGACCGAGATATGCTTCGATACACCCATGGGAACCGCAATTGCATACCGGGCCATTGAGATCGATAGAGATGTGCCCAAATTCACCAGCGCCGCCGGATGCGCCGCGATACAATAATCCCCCCGACTTTTCAAGGCGAGGGCGCATCGCCGACGATGCGGGGGGTGGTTCTGTTGCGTAAATTGCGCCGCCGATTCCGGTTCCGAGCGTGATGAGAAGAAAATGCGAAAGTCCGCGACCCGCGCCATGATGCGCTTCCGCTAATGCGGCTACGTTGGCATCGTTATCTACTTCAATGCGTTCAAAATCCGGCAAAAATTCCTTGAGATATGTTTGGAGCGGCTCTTCTTTCCATCCCAAAAGATTTGGAGGGTAGCGGACGAGGGAACGATCCCGATTCATAGCACCCGGAACCCCAACACCCATTCGCGCGATCTCTGGATATGCCGATCGCTTTTCATATACCCGTTCAGCGATCGCTTTTGCCACATTGCGTGAACCTGTTTGTGGCGTGGGAAAAGCAGACTCGGCAATAATGCTTCCACTCGCGGCATCGATGACGCCAAGCTTGACCGTTGTGCCGCCAATATCAACGCCTAAGAGCAAAGCTCAATTAATAAGTAAGAATTAAGAGTTAATAATTAGGAACGCACAATAATACCCAGATGCTTAATTATTAATTCTCAATTCATAATTGTGTAGATCGTTTCACCCGGTCGTTTCATCCCATAGCGTTCCCGTGCAATGCGTTCGATGGTCGAGGCGTCTCCGAGTTGAAGCAGTGATACGGCACGGGATACGCTCGCCTCATCCGCCTGAAGTTTTGCAAGTTCCGCGCGGCGCTGTGTGATCTCATGGCGAATTTCGAGATGGCGCCACAAGCCCTTGTTCGCAAAGAGCAAGCTGAACGTGAGAACCGCTAAGATTCCCGTGATGAGCAGCAAGCGCGGCGAGCGCACGATGCGTTTCAGGCGTTTTTTAATAGGTGTTCGTGCCATAGTAATACAGAACTATTTTGCAAAGATACGGAATTTTTTGGCCTTTGTCAAGTTCCATGCAATTCGATCCCTAAAGATGGCCTTCCTCTGGGAACGCATCAGGCTATGGTTGTCAGATCCACGGTGTCGTTCAGCTTCGGCAATACCACATTCCATCCCAGCTCTTTTTCGATGACGCCTTTCAGAACGGTTCGCGGCCCATCTTCGCCGTGCGTGAGAAAAATGCGCTTTGGCGGCTTTGGAAGCTGCTTCAGCCAATCCATGATCTCGCGCTGATCGGAGTGAGCGCTGAAATTCGTGAGCGTGAGAATTTTCGCGGCAACAGGAATTTTCTGTCCGAAGATCATCGCTGTTTTAGCGCCTTCCATCAGTTCCCGACCCAGCGTAGCCTCGGCTTGATAGCCGGTAAAGAGAACGGTGGTGTCGGGCCTGTTAAGCCGGTTTGCAAGATGGTGCATAATACGCCCACCCGTGGCCATGCCGCTTGCACTGATGATGATAGCCGGGCCTTTCAGAACGTTCAACCCCTTGGACTCATCGACGGTTTGCGTAAATTTCAGCGAAGGGAACGAAAGCGGATTTTTGTCCGGCGATTTCAGTTCCTCTTGCGAAATAGTATGCTCTTCGGTGTATTTTTCGTAAAGCGCGGTTACGGACGTAGCCATCGGGCTATCGACAAACGTTGGAATCGCCGGAATTCTGCCCGCACGCATCAGATTGTTCAGGCAATAAATTAATTCCTGCGCACGATCGACCGCAAATGCGGGAATTAACAGCACCGATTTCGATGCTAATACATCCTTTACAATGCCATAAAGTTCTTCGGTTGGGTCGATGTTATGGTGTTCTTTATCGCCATACGTCGATTCACAGACGACGAAATCTGCCGCTGGGGGCGCTTCGCGTGGATTGAGATAAATAGGTTTTTCGCGCCCAAGATCGCCGGAAAAAAGGATCGTGATCGGATCGCGGTCATCGAATCGCTTTTCCATCAAGACAGAGTTTGAGCCGAGGATATGTCCGGCATTTGAATACTCGAAACTAATCTCGTCCGGGAGAACTTTCTTTTGGTGACGATCCTGCACATGAAAAAGTCCGAGCGCTTTCTCCGCATCATCGGGAGTATAAAGCGCGAGCGCGGGTTTATGCCGAGAATAATGATGGCGGTTCGCCATCAGCGCATCTTCTTCCTGAATATGCGCGCTATCGCGCAGGATATATTGCGTCACATCCAGCGTAGCCGGTGTACACCACACCTGCCCCGAAAAACCGGACTTCACCACACGCGGCAAATAGCCGGTGTGATCGAGATGCGCATGCGTAAGCACGATATTCGCAACATCCGAAAGTTGAATCGGCAGCGGATTCCAGTTCATCTGACTAAGCTCGTGACCGCCCTGGAACAGGCCGCAATCGACCATGAGGCCGCGATGCGTAGCCGTTCGTAGAAAATATTTCGAGCCGGTTACCTGTCCCGCCGCGCCGAGGAATTGGAGTGTGAACATGAATGAGGAAAAGTAATACTAAAAATTTAAAAGGGTATAGAAGGTCGCAAACTAAAGTTTGCGCTACAGTTTTGCGCTACAATTTGCGTTACAGTTTTTCACGCAATTCTATCACCGCCTGTTCGCAGTGGGAACGAACAAGCGCGAATTTCTCGCTGACTTGCGCAGGATCTTTTTGGTCGGCGCAGAGCTGCTCGATGGTTTCGGCAAACCCGGCGGCGGTTTTCATTCCCATGAATTTCAGGTGCGGTTTCATCGCGTGTATTCTGCGGCGGGCATTATCGAAATCATTCTGACCGATCGCGGTGCCAACCGATTCCAACTGGCCCGGCACGCCATCCAAGAACATGCGGATATATTTTTTCAACTGCTCATCGTTACCACCGGTAATTTCGCGCAACGACGATAGATCGGTCACAGGAGGAAGTGTCGATGCGGTTCCCGCCGGTTGACCGTTTTGACCATTCGATTCGAAACTCATAAGCGTTTTGGTTTCTATAACTATGGAAGGAGGAATATGCTTTGCATCGGGCGCATCGCTTATGATGCTTACGACGCGCGTGCCCTTGAAATATTTCGCAATGACCCGGAATAGCTCGTCTTGTTTAAACGGTTTTGGAACATAATCATTCATACCGGCAGAGAATGCGCGATCGATCTCCGATTTAATCACGCTTGCCGTAAGCGCAATGATCGGCACTTCGCGCTTGCCGCGCGGCAGATGTGCGCGAATGTATTTTGTCGCTTCGATGCCATCCATCTCCGGCATTTGCACATCCATCAGAACGAGATCGAACGGGAAGGTTTGCAGAAGCGTAATGGCCTCGCGTCCGTTCGAAGCGATCTCGACGGACACATCGGGAATCATATTATGCAGCGTATCGCCGAGCACGATTTGGTTATACTCGTTATCCTCGACCAAAAGCACTCGCATTCCTCGAAGCGAAGCGGCATCCAAATGCGCCGTCTCTTCCTGCTCAACGATCACATTCTCGCCAGCGACTTCGTAAGGAATGGTGATCGAAAATTCCGATCCCTTGCCCGGCTCACTGGTTACATTGATATGTCCGCCTTGCAACTCGACAAAATTTCGAGAGATCGTGAGGCCAAGTCCTGTGCCACCATATTTGCGGGAGGTTTCTGCGTCGGCTTGCGAGAAGGAATCGAACACCGATTTGAGCTTCTCTTTCGGGATACCAATTCCGGTATCGCGGACGGCAAGCCGGACATTCATTTTACGATCCCCGGCAGCAGATGCACTAATGACGAGCTGAACCGATCCTCGCTCCGTAAATTTCACAGCATTACTAAGCAAATTCATCAGCACTTGCGAAAGGCGCGCGGGATCGCCAATAACCACATGCGGCGTAGATTCAGAAACTTCCTCCGACAGCACCAAGCCTTTACCTTCTGCTTTCAGCCGCATGATGTCCAGCGCGTGGCCCGTCACTTCGCGCAGGCGGAATGGAATGCGCTCGAATTCCATCTTGCCGGCCTGAAGTTTCGAAAGATCGAGAATATCGTTGATGACGACGAGTAGATTATCCGCCGAAGAGTGAATGGCTTCGAGATAATCGCGCTGTTTCTGATTGAGCGAAGTATCGAGCAGGAGCGTGGTCATTCCAAGCACTGCGTTCATCGGAGTGCGAATTTCGTGGCTCATGTTCGCTAGGAACTGGTGTTCCAGGTGCTCGCTTGCTTCGGCACGTTCTTTCGCGGCAGCTAATTCCTTATTGATGCGCTGAAGCTTCCGATCGTTGCGATAAAAAATTAACGCTACAAAACACAGCAATACCACGATACCAATGATCGAGTAATTGACGAGCCGATCCTGCGCGATCTGCTGATTTTGTGCCGCGATCTTACGCTCGTTCTTACTCATCTGATATTTCGCTTCCATATCGGCAAGGATGCGGCTTTTATCTACACTGTAGATCGAATCGTGAAGCGCACTGCCCTTTTCGAAATACTCATACGCCGATTTAAAGTTACCGGTGGAAGCATACGCTTTGCCGAGACTGAAATAAAGATCAATCAACCCACGCTTTGCGCCGATACCTTCGTCAATGCTTTGCGCCAGATTCAGATAGTGAAATGCGCTGTCCGTATGATGCAAGACAAGGAATAAATTTCCAAGCTGTGCATACGCAACGGCGGCATACGTGGAATTCAAGCCGACCGCCTGGTGAATATACACCGAATGACGGTAATAGTACAGCGTGCTATCGAGCACTCCCTTTTGCTCGAACACGCTGCCGATATTTCCAAGCACGCCCGCAAGCTGATTACGTTCATCTACGCTTTCGTACAATTTTGCGCTGAGGCGAAAATAGAAGAGCGCGCTATCGAGCCGTGCATCGAAGGAAAGTGTATGCAATGGGCCATTGTAACTTAGGCCAATATTATTGTAGATGGCTGCGAGTCGCGCGGACATCGCGGGTCTGCACTGAATACGCTAAAGCCAGCCGCAGATATTTCAACGCATTCTCTGGCTCCTGCTGATCGAGATAGAGGCTACCAAGATTATCGTACGCATTTCCGATTCCGGAAGTATCCTGCTTGCGCTGCACAATATCGAGATCATTTTGGAAGTATTCCAGCGCTTCGTCGTAGCTTGCGATCTCCAGATCGTTCCAACCCAACTGGCTATAGGCTTGCGCAAGGATGCTGGAATCTTTCAGCGTTTCCGCCATCCGCACAATATGCAAAAGCCTCGAGCGAGCGCTATCGTAAAGGCCGGTACTGGAGAACTGATGCGCCTCGAATAACTCGATTCCGGCTACGCGGCGGTCATCGCCTGCTTTTTGAGCATAATCATAGACTGAAGCGCGTAACTCATCGCCGTTGCGGTATCGGCATCTGCGAGCGCGGTCGCGAGCTTC
>CAWCCK010000017.1:0-39312 GCA_963794025.1 Ignavibacteriota bacterium | reverse complement strand
CCGCAGCCGCGCCTGCGGCGAGCAGCGCTTTGCGCTCGTCGGCAGTTGTTTTCAGCATCTGCCCTAATAGCGAGCCGATGGCTCCGCCGGTTGCGATGATTGGGCCTTCTGCGCCGAACGGCCCGCCGGTTCCGATAGAAACGGCAGCCGAAAGCGGTTTCGAGATCGTGATACGCGGCGGGATGCGGCTTTGATTGAGCAGTACCTGCTCCATCGTTTCCGGAATGCCATGTCCGCGAATCGCTTTGGAACCATAACGCGCCATGAAGCCCACAATAATTCCACCAATAACGGGAACCCCAATCACCCACAATCCAAGATGATTATCCGATGGCGAAGAAAACCTCCCAGAGATCTGGCCGTAAAATGAGAGATTCGTAACGAAGCCGATCATCGTTGTCACGATCTTCGAAATGAATCCCGCGCATATTCCGATGATCGCCGCAAGGCCGGTGATATAGAGCAGCCGCGTATCATTGGGCTTGTTTACGGGCGGGATGTGAAATGAGCATGTTTTTTTTGCATCTCAGCGCCCATTGTTTTTTCCTTTTATTTCAAGAAAGAGTTCCGGCTTTACCTCCGAAAGACCGGCATCCGTTAGCACGCGTTTCAGTATCGTGGCAAGTTGTGTCCGATCGGAAGCAGAAAGATTTTTAAGCGCGCCGACAAGCTGTTCTTGCACCGTAGCGGGCGCGTGATGGAGCTTCAAGGCTCCTTTTTTTGTGATGGAAAGCTGTTGCACCCGCGCATCCTTCGGTGAACGAACACGAGAAACCAATTCTTTTTCGACCAATCTCGAAACAACGACGGAAACCGTGCTCTGATGGGTATGCGTAGCCGTGGCAAGCTCGTTCACGGTCATGCCATTGGTATTCCGTAGTTTTTCAAGCACAAAAAGCTGTGCTCCGGTAAGCCCGACGCGCTCTTCCGAGCTGCGCGAACCCACCTGGAGCGCATGCACTAAGGTACGGAAGGCGTCGAGAATTTCTGTCAGTGAACGAACCGGCATAGTATATTGATACCAATTATATTGGTATCAATATAACGCATCTATGCTTCGATTTGTTTCGGAAGCATGGGAGAAATTAGGTCATACCTCCGCCGTGATCGGATCGGTGATCCTCCGCGAAGCATCCTTTAGTTCCACCCATTTTTCGGAGAGATACGGAATATATTCCGTTGCGGTGACAAAGCTCCACACATACGCCACGATCGAATAGAGTGCGCCGATGGTGAATTTATCCAGATCGATCGAAATATACAGCGTCGAAAGAAACATGATGAGAAGGAAGAACCGGATGACGGCATAGCTGAACGTCGAGCGGATGGAATATTTGATCTCCAGATCGGCAATGTTGGAATAATAGGAACGAATTTTGGCCGGCTCGCGCGTTCCGAACACGTTGAATTCATCCTCGTATTGATCGTGCAGCGACGATTGGATATTCGAGAGCGAGTTCATGTAATATTTACTTCCCACCGCAACGAATATAATGAGAACAGTTCCCACGACCGTCAAACGCCAATCGAACAGCCCGAGGCAACAACGGCGCCCGCAACAGCGATAAGCTGTTCCAAAAATTCGGGAACGTTATATTGAAAGAACTCGATATTGTGCCATGCCATCGCGCTTCGGGCCGCAACTTTCGAAAGATCTTCGCCCTGCGCAAGCTGCCGCGCCACGACATCGCTCGAAAGATTCGAGAACATCTTCGTGTAAATGCGCGTATCATAGACGCGCCGGAACGCACCGACGCTGGAATTAATAAGGAAGAGCAGCACCCACGGAATAAGCGGCGGAAGAAACGGCCCGATCTCCCGCGTCATATAAAACGCGAGCGGCTGCTTCGAAGGCTGGCTCGTGGTTCCCGCAGGTTTGCCGGGACCGGCAGCGGAGGGTTTTCGCGCGTGCGCTTTCAGGATGCTATCGCGCGCAGCCTCGCGCGTCATTTGTGGATGTTTACGCGCCGCATCCGGCTTCGAATGGAATCGAACCGCGCAAGTTTTCGGCGAATGCTATCGATCCGCTCACGCTCGGGAGTTCCCTCCGGCGGTAATTGAATGCCCACAGTATCCAGCGTGGCAGCTTTGCTATTGTGGCCGGTAAAATATGCCGCAAGATGGATGTAGGATGGTCTCGCACCAGGCTCAACCTCCTGAGCGTCCGTTCCCCGCCACTGATCGTCCACGCTGGAAGTAATGGAATCCAACCGTTGCAAGGAATCAACCATCTTCATGGAATCGACCACGCGCGCACGAATCGAATCCGCTATTTCCTTTCGCTGGAACGTAGAAAGGCTCGAATCAACCTCCTGCTCGACCTGGTGTGCCTCGCGCAGGCCGTCAATCGCTTTCCCAAAGACATACGGCTCTGCCACATACGCGAAATTCTCCATAATAACCAGCGCGAACGCGATAATTATCTGGAGCCGGTATTCCTTGTAAAGCCTGCGAATCATAGAGTGCGTATAGAAACGCGCATTCGTAGCGTAGGCGTTCAATTAAAAGATGGTCGTATAGCACCGGGAATATATTCCCGGTGCTACACGATACGCTTTTCGGCAAAATTGCGCCACATTGTATTCGCAATTATTTGTGGAAGCGAATGATGACGTAACGATCAACAGTTGAATCGGCAAAATTTGCTATTGTACTAAATGATGCATCGCCACAATGAGGCGTGTAATCCTGGATATTATTTATGTATGAAGCGTTTTTAGCAAGTTCTTCCTTTGCTTCAAATACAATATCGGTGTCTGATACTTGTATAAAAGGTACGCCTTCAGCAGTATATTTGGTATCCACAGCAGTCCAGCAACCACCGTCAATCATTCCATACGTAGTATCAAACTCTTGCATTGTATAATTGATGTTGTGAAAAAAATTAACGATTTGAGAAGAATTTATGTCCACGAGTCCGGTCAAAGAATCATTTCCATTTTCGGCATCCCATTCTCCATCGTTATTATCATAAGCAACTTGATGTGAAGTATTGTAATTCGAGATCATAGTAAAAGTAGTGCCATTCCATGTCAAAGGAATTATTCCCGGTGCTGAGCCACAGACTCCAGCGTCATGCCAACATGTTGAAGCCGTCGTATTAATTTGGCTTTGCCAACTAAACTCTACATACGGCATCGACTGCAACAACGCCAAATTAAAATGCCGGGCTGCGACATTCACCGTTCCAGCTTCAATGCCCAAACGAGACTTGGTCGATGTGTCATTCAAATCGACTTTCACGGTAAACATTCCCGTATCTGGATAATAATGAATGATGGTATCACTTTGTGAAACGAGAGACGAGCTATCCCCGAATGTCCATGTGAAAACCGATGATACATTGAGCGACTTCGCGGGAACCACTCGCATCACCGCTGAATCGCCCCATGCGACGGTTGAATCCGGCAATATCAACGTGAACAAGGAAGACTGCGTTGTCGAAGTCGGTGACTTGCACGAGGGAATCGCTGCCGCAATAAGCAGCACGATCATGAGACTAAGAACTTTTTGGTTTCTCATGAATGGCACAACAAGAATCCCAGGAAATAATGCAGTAGGGACGCATTTTTACCCTATTTTACAAGCTTACGGAAGTTCTGATTAAGTATAGCTGTCATTCTGAACGTAGCAACTCTCCGCTTTAGCGGAGGGTTGCGAAGTGAAGAATCTCTCGTACCACCACAAGAGATCCTTCGACTACGTTTTTCTCTCCTTCGTCGAGAAAAACTCCGCTCAGGATGACATGTTAAACTTAATCAGAGGCTTGTCAAAAATTCCTCATCCTGCGTTAATCGCAGCACGTTCGCAATATCCTCGGATACATTCCTATCCTCATCCAAATGCGGGACGCGGTGGCGGATAAGCTTGTGCGCGCTGCCCGTTCCCACACCGGGTTTGAGCGGCGCGAGGAAATCGATCCCCTGCGCGGCGCAGAGCAGCTCGATCGCAAGCACGGTTTCGACATTCTTCACTACACTACGCAGCTTGAGCGCAGCAATAGATCCCATCGAATTGTGGTCTTCCATATTGCCGCTGGTTGGTATGGAATCCACGCTGGCAGGGTGAGCGAGAACTTTATTCTCGCTCACAAGCGCGGCGGCGGTGTATTGCGCGATCATGTAACCGGAGTTCAGTCCGCCATGATTCGTGAGCGAGCGCGGCAATCCATTCGAAAGCGCGCCATTGACAAGGCGCTCCGTGCGCCGCTCGGAAATGCTTGCAAGTTCCGAGATCGCGATAGCAAGATAATCGAACGCAAGCGCAAGTGGCTCGCCGTGGAAGTTCCCACCTTCGAGATGATTCCCAGTAGTCTGTTCCCCTCTCCCAGCAGGGAGAGGGGTTAGGGGAGAGGCGGTCTCGTCAGGAATAATCAGAGGATTATCTGTCGCTGAATTGATCTCAATAGTAAGAATATTCTCCACGAACTCTATCGTATCGCGCACCGCGCCATGCACTTGCGGAATGCAGCGAATGGAATACGCATCCTGCACACGCGGATCGTTCTTTCTATGTGACTGACGAATTTCGCTCCCAGCAATGAGGCCGAGCATTCGTTCCGCTACGAACTGCTGGCCTTTGTGCGGACGCGCAGCATGAATGCGCGGATCGAACGCAGTATCGGTCGCGCGCAATGCTTCGAAGGACATCGCGCCCGCAATATCGGCAATATCGGCAAGCTGTTTTATGCGATGTAGCGCAAGGCATCCAATAGCCGACATCATTTGGGTTCCATTAATTAAAGCGAGACCTTCTTTTGCTTCTAAAACAAGCGGCTGAATTTCAAATCTCTTTAGAGCTTCCGTAGCCGGCACAATCACTCGATTTAATGTAGCGCCGGCGTCCTCGCCGGTCCTTGGGGTGGGAACCGGCGAGGACGCCGGCGCTACAACGGTACTTGTTTTGGGAATGCTAACAAATCCCTCCCCTGTCAACGCCAGCGCAAGATGCGCAAGTGGCGCGAGATCGCCGGAGGAACCCACGCTTCCACGGGAGGGAATGATGGGAAGTATATCCGCTTCCAGAAATTTCAACAACTGCTCGATCGCAACAAGCCGAATTCCTGAACAGCCTTTCGCGAGCGCATTGGCGCGAAGCAAAAGCATGGCGCGAACGATCTCCGGCGCAAGTGGCTCGCCCACACCCGCCGCGTGGGAACGCAATAAATTCTGCTGAAGCTGACGTAGCTCCTCGCGTGGAATGTTGACATTCGCGAACTCGCCGAAGCCCGTCGTTACGCCATAAATAATTTCACCGCGCTCGACCCATTCATCCACAAGCGCCCGCGAGCGCGCGATTTTCACCTTCGCGTCTTCCGAAATATGAACATCCAGCGCATGATCGGTCATGCGTTGCGCATGATCGGTCATCCGCGTTTCCTCACGCCGCGCTACGCGGGCGACGTCATTAATAGTAAGAGAATTGCCATCTAATATAATCACGATACAAAAATACGACTTTTACTGCACATTCCTTGTCATTGCGAGAAGAGCATTCACGGCGATAGCCGTGAATGCCGGGGCGAAGCAATCTCCGGACGTGCCGCAAAAGATTGCTTCGAAAAAATTCATTTCCCTCCGGTCGATGGATTTTTTCTCGCAATGACAATGATGAAATCTGCGTTTCCAATAATGGTGAAGTTATACCACAACATCCGAAAACTCTATACCCCTCGCGGTTTCGCAGCGGCGCGTGGCCGTGAAATGGGCGAAATCGAGGAGATCGAAAACGCCGCAATCCTCGTCCGCGACGATGGTATGATCGAAAACGTGGGTTCTTCTTCATCATTCGACATTCATCATTCATCATTTCAAAAAATCGATTGCAAAGGTCTCGTCGCACTGCCCGGTTTTGTGGATTCGCACACACATTGCGTTTTCGCCGGTGAGCGTTGTTTGGAATTTACCATGCGTGCGGAAGGAAGATCCTATCAAGAGATCGCAGCGATGGGAGGAGGGATTCGAAGCTCCGTCGAGCAAGTATGCAATGCGTCTGTTGATGAAATAGTAAAAAATTCCAAGCCATTCATCGAACGCGCGTTGAATCTCGGCACAACCACGATGGAAATAAAATCCGGCTACGGACTTTCCACAGAAGACGAGCAAAAACTTCTGCTTGCCGCAAAAAAACTTGGTGAAGAAACGCCGATGGAAGTTATTCGGACTTTCCTCGGCGCCCACGCAGTTCCCAAAGATGTCTCCAACGTCGATTACGTCCTTGATGTCCTTGAAAAACAATTACCCGCCTTATACCAAGAAGCGGAATTCTGCGATGTCTTCATGGACGAAGGATATTTTACGAAAGAAGAAACAATACGAATATGCAATGCTGCAAAAAAATTGGGAATGAAAATAAAACTCCACGCCGATGAACTCGCTGAAACCGATGGCGCACGAACGGCAGTCGAGCTTGGCGCTTATAGCGCGGATCATCTTTTAAAAGTTAGCGACGAAGGCATTCGGGCCCTTGCGGGCGGGGGTGTCGGGCTGGAAGCACCGACCTACGCGGCACCGGCCTACGCTACTGTTGCTACATTGCTTCCCATCACCGCGCTTAGTTTACGCGCAAATTATGCGCCAGCGCGTAAGCTGATCGAAGCCGGATGCGCTGTTGCCATCGCAACGGATTGTAATCCCGGCAGCGCCATGAGTGAAAATATGCAATTTGTGATGACGCTTGCCGTGATCGGAATGCAGATGTCGCCCGCCGAAGCATTAACCGCCGCAACATTGAACGGCGCGGCTGCATTAGGACGCGCACATACACACGGATCGATCGAGCGGAATAAACTGGCGGACTTCGTGTTGTATGATATTCCTCGGCTGGAATATCTGCCCTATCATATCGCCGTCAGCGATGTGGTAGCTGTGGTGAAACGCGGGAATTTTGTAGCAGGCGAAAATTTTTGATTCGTGAAAACTGTAATTTATTTAATCGTCGCTATTGGCTGGAGCATTTTGCAGGCTCGCAGGAAAGCTATGCGCGCGCAAAAGCTGAAAGACGCTGCCGCTCAAGCTCCATCGCCTACGATGCGCGCTCCGGTTCCCGCGAGGACTCCTCAGCGGCAGGCCGTCGTATTAGGTCCCGTTAGCGCGGAAGAAAATCAGCCGATCTACGCAGACCGATCCATCCCTTTGCCTGCACCCGCCATCACTGTTACTCGTGATCGTTCCCTTCCAATCATGGAAGATACACCGGAAGAAATTCGGCCGTTGATGGAATCTGCGAAGCGCAAGAAAAAACAAAAACAAGCAAACTTGGAAGTCGTCGAGGAGATCGTTCCCGCAACGTCCTCCATCGGAATGCAGAATTACGAGAAAGCCGATGCCGTTCAAACGCGCTTTGCGCTCGATGGGGATTCGCTTCGGAAATATATTGTGATTCGAGAAGTGCTTGGGCCGCCGCGCTCCCGTAAGCCGCACCTGCCGGGTATAAAAAATAGAGAATAACGATGGCCTCCGAACGCTCACAGATCGATTTTACCGATGCTCCTTCCGTGCGGGATGTGCTGGAACTAAAGAGTTTCGATCTCACCACGTTCCTCTCGGTGCTGCTGCTCGTCACCGCCGGATTTTTCGCCATTTACAGCGCCACCTACGCGGCGAACATGAACAACCGTTTTGGCTCGCAATTACTCTTTGCAGCCGGCGGCATTGCGGGAATGATCGTCATGGCGATGCTGCCCGTGCGGTGGTTTCAGGCCGTTGCGTACCCGCTCTATGGCGTCAGCCTTGCGCTGCTTGTATTCGTGGCGTTCAAGGGTAAGCTTGTCTATGGTCATCGAAGTTGGATCGCGATTGGGAACTTTCAATTCCAGCCATCGGAAATAGCAAAACTTGCTACCATTTTCACGGTGGGAGCTTTCTTAAATAAAGGTCGCGATCTTGCAAAGATCAGTAATGTACTCATCGTATGCGCGATCGTTATTATTCCCTCGGCGCTTATTCTAAAAGAACCCGATCCGGGAACCGCAGTTATTTTTGCGGGTCTGCTTATTATTACGCTTCTGTGGTCCGGTGTCGATCTGTTCTTGCTGGCCGCAGTTGTAATTCCCACGCTTGTTGCCGTGCTTTCGCTTTTCGGACAAACTCCAACCGTTATTGCAGTACTTGCCGGCGGTGCGATTCTCTTTTTTATTTTTCGTAGAAATCTCATCATCACCGTTCTGACGTTCGGCGTGGTTATTGCTGTTGCGTTTTCCACGAATTTTATTTACGAACATCTGCACCAATATCAGCGCAACCGCGTGCAAGTACTGCTGAATCCAGAGCTTGATCCGCTTGGCGCTGGATACAATGTGATCCAAACGCGGATGGCGATTGGTTCCGGCGGCATTCTCGGCAAAGGCTATCTGAAGGGAACCCAAACGCAGCTTCGCTACGTGCCGAAACAATGGACGGATTTTATCATCAGCGTTCCTTCCGAGGAATTCGGATTTGTCGGCGCCGTCGTAATTCTCTTGCTCTATCTCTTCGTAATTTTTCGAGGCGTAGCGATCGCATCGAGCGTGCGCAGTATCTTTTCCAGCGTGGTCGCTATCGGCATTGCCGGGATATGGTTCCTGCATGTGACGGTGAACATCGGCATGGCACTCGGTCTCATGCCTGTCATCGGAATTCCCCTGCCGTTCATGAGCTACGGCGGCTCTGCGCTGCTCACCAATCTTTTAATGGCAGGAATTTTGATGAATTTGTATCGAAATAGAAAAGTACTGTTTTAATTGAGTGTGCTTACTTCAATTATCGAACGATCTCAGTAACCGAGCATCAAACCGAAAAGGCTCGATGGATGGTATTTTCACATTCCTCATCAAGTCGTGGGCAGGATTGATCCTGTAATTGAATTCATGCGGTACGATGACGGAGGGAACTCTTAGAGCAATGGCCGTTTTATTTCTGGCAAAATCGTCCCCAAATTTTTTCAAAGAAAGCGGCGATGGGAATTCCCGCCAATCCGCAGGTAATTGATCGATATGAATGGTATCGATCCTCGCATTGGGAGGAAGTTCGATTTGAACGAGATGAAAATTATCCGGGACTTTCCTATCCGTCAATCCAACGAGAATTTCAAGAAGAGCGAGCGCGACCGACTCCGCCGCATACAGTACCGGAACTCCTTGGCTATTCCAACGGCCTCCATATAACTGAGAGCCAGCCCCACTGAGATCTTGAACGAACGATTGTAATGAAAGACGATAGCCTGTCACGAGATAATCCCGTAGGCAATACGGCCTAACTGATCCCGCACCATTCGAATACCGAAGATGCTGTCCATCAATGCTTCTGGCGTTACCCCGCCAAGCGCGATGTTCTTTCGTTTTGTCCATGCATGGAACTCCTTCGCGCTTCCAAAAACTTCGATGCCCATCCTATTGAGCATTAGTATCTGTAGAATACGTTCCGAGATAGAAAAATTGAATTTCTTGCCTTGTTTCCGGTGGAGTTCGAGCGTTTGAACCGGAGTATCGAGGAATTGAGACCATTCGTTAAGATCAAAAGGACTCTCTTTCGAAATATCACCAAAAAATGTTTTGGCGGCAATCCCACGCCTTGCCCTCTTTCTCAAGTTAAGCAGGACTTGACCTTCCAGCGGCTCCGATGGTGTTGCTGGAGTCGATTTTGTTAAGCGAGTGATCGAGTGGGTTTGTTTCTCTTCATGCTCGGGCCTGCCGGACCATTCTGCCATAGACTTACCTCGCAATTTACCCTCTTTCGGAATCAACAATTTCGACATTGCAGTTAAATAATTATTGATGATTAATGTTGTCGGCGTGGCGGGATTTGAACCCACGACCCCTACTACCCCAAAGTAGTGCGCTACCAGGCTGCGCTACACGCCGATCCTTAGTGCTAAAGTGCTAAGTAATGAGGTAACAGGGCATTGGAGTATGCCCGTTCCGTATCGTTTCCAAATCCTGAAAATCCTGTTAATCGCGGTCAGCGTTAGCATGAGCCATTCTGATCTTCCTATCCTGCTCAGCAAGCGATTTGCTGAAATAATGGCCGCCGGAACCATCCCTTCGCGCAACAAAATAGAGATACTTACTCTTGGCCGGATGAAGCACCGCGCGGATGCTTGCTGAGCCGGGACTACAGATCGGTCCCGGCGGAAGCCCCGTATTCATGTAGGAATTATATGGATTGGGAGTTAGCAGGTCGCCGTGCGTGATCGGGCGCGAGAGATGCAAGCCATATTGCACGGATGGATCGGCATCCAGCTTCATCCCGATTCGCAAACGGTTGAGATACACGCCGGCGATGGTATCGCGTTCATCGGGACGGTGTGCTTCGGCTTCGACGATCGAGGCAAGCGTCATTACTTCATTCAGCGATAGGTTTTCTTCCACGGAATTTTCATAGAGCGAATCGCTCGCTATTTTTTTCCAATGCCTTATCATTTTTGTGAGCAATCCTTTTGGGTCGGCGCGAAGCAGGAATGCGTAGGTATCGGGAAATAAATACCCCTCCGCCGACCGCGCTTCTTCGGGAACTCCGAGCGAGTGAAGAAACGCGGTATCGAACGCGAACCGCATGAAAATTCCTGAATCGAGTCCCAGCTTATCTTTAGCTATGGAAGCAACACGATAGATCGTGATACCTTCCGGAAACGTTGCGCGGAGAATAAGCGCGTAATCGCTGCCGGTCAATCTGCGAATGATCTCCGTATTGGAAAGCCCCGGCGCGATGCGGTATCGACCAGCGTGAAGTTCCTTCGCCGCGCCAAGCGTGCGTGCCGCGATCTGAAATGCAATGCCGGAGCGAATAAGCTGGTGCGCGGCAAGCGTATCCGTCAGCGCCGCAACAGACGTTCCCTGCGGAATACTGATGATTACTTCGCTCTCCGAAACCTTAGGATTCTTCAGAAAAAAGATGTAATACACAGCAGCCAGCAAGAGTGCCAGAATTAAAAAAAAGAAAAACGTGCGCCGCATGTGACACAAATTTACGACGGAAATGCGAAGACTATCTCAATACCATCATCCTGTGATCCTCGCCAACCGTTCTTGGAGCAGGTTTTTTTCGCGGGCATTCATCGTAACCTCTATTGCGCGGCGAAAGGATGCGGCGGCATTTTCGAGCCGATCGCTTTTTACATACGCATCGCCTAAAAGTGCATGATAGAGATAATAATCTAAAAGTGGCAACCCGGAAAGCATTTCGATCGCAGCATCGGAGCCATGCACCTGACCTATTGAGACAGACATGTGCATCGCAACAATGGGACTGGGCTTGAGCGTATAAAGTCGTTTATAAAGACCCAAAATGGCCGGCCAATCCGTATCGTCATACGTCACAGCAGTAGCGTGGAGCGATTGGATCGCGGCCTCCAAATGGTAGGTGGAAGAATACACGTCCGGCTCGGAACGTACAAAATAATCCATGCCTCGATCCATGAGTTCCCGGTTCCACTTCCCACGATCTTGTTCCGAAAGCAGGACGATGTCGCCACGCTCGTTAGTGCGCGTTTCGAATCTCGCAGCAAGAAGCGTCATCAGTGCGACAAGCGCAAACACTTCCGGCGAGCGAACTTCGGGATGTTTGGCTATCAAAAGCGCGAGCCGGAGCGCTTCGAGACACAGATCGCGGTCGAGCAAACCTTCGCTATCCGTTCGTTTATAGCCTTCGTTAAATAGCAAGTACAGCGATGCGAGCACTGCGCCGCGCCGTTCTTGCAACGCGTGACCGGTGGGCGCTTCCAGCTCGACATGATGATCCCGAAAGAATTTTCTCGCACGAGACAGCCGTTTTTCGATGGTAGATTCCTGCGTAAGAAATGCGCTGGCAATTTCTCGAACGCTAAATCCGCACAGCGTTTTCAGCGTGAGCGCAATTTGGGATTCGATAGGGATTCCCGGATGGCAGCACGCGAACATCATACGCAACTGGGAATCTTCTATTTCCCACGAGAGAAAATTCTGCTCGATCTCAAGCGTTCGTGACGCTGCTCTCATTCCGGGTAGCATTTCCGACGGTTCGTGCGATTCTCGGTTGCGCTTGCGAATAAGATCGACGGCTTTGTTCTTTGCCACGCGGTGCAGCCACGCCGTCGGGTTTTCGGGAACTCCGCGAAACGACCATCCCGTAAGCGCCGCAAGCAACGTATCCTGAACAATATCCTCTACCTCATCGAGTTTGGACAAACGAAACGCGCGCGCAAGCGTTGCCGCGAGCTTACCGGACTCCTGTCGGAACAGATGCTCGACGACCTCGCTGACACGCGCATTCGGTGATGGATATTCGTCCATAGACGGACGAAGCATTACATCGGCTGAATTTGCCGAATTTCCACGCTGCCGCCGGACTCGAACATCGGGCATCCTTTCGCGAGCGTTGCTGCTTCGGATAGATCCTTCGCTTTGACGATCGAAAAGCCACCGACGATCTCTTTGCCATCGGAATACGGGCCGTCCGTAATAACGCCGCCTGCGGCAACATGCTTGCCTTCCTTTTGCAACGGCGCGCCCCAGTCCTTGAGCTTGCCTTCTTCGCCAAGCTTGCCGAGCCACTCCTGCCAGCGTTTCATGGAACTTTCCATGGCTTCGGGTGATGGAGCCGGGCCATCCTTCGCACCGCGATAGAGAAATACGAATTCATTCATAATGTTTTTATTGAAAATAAAGTGAAAATACCTGCTCCACAAACGTATGAAGCGTGAATTGTATCTCTATATCGTATGAGACGGCAAAACCCGGACTGGGATTCTTAAGATTTTTTGAGGGATTTTTGAGATAGCTTCATTTTTTTAGATGACTCCATTATAAGGAATGCTCACTTGCTCATTCTGCGTTCACTTCGAAGCATTTTTCTTGACAAATTAAATCTTTCTATGATTCGTAAAAATATTCGATACTTCGGAGCATTCGTGCTTCTTATGACCATCTTCGTTTCCTCGGCTCACGCGCAGAAGAACGACCCACCATCCGATCAATTCGGATTGGGAATCTACGGAATTACCAATTTTCTGCCGAGCGGATTCGAACTCACGTACGCGCTCGATTCCACTACGAACATGCAGATCGGCAGTGTGCTCTCCGCTTCGTTTTCAACTTCCGTTGGGTCCTATTTGATCGCGCCCTTCGCTCGCTATCTTTTTAATTGGATCGTAAGCCCGTTCGTGCAAGGCGGCGTTCAATTTTATGACCAGCCGGGCAATGCGCAACTCGGAATTTTCTTAGGCGGCGGTGTCGCGTTCTGTATCAACCATCAGATCAACGTTCACGGCGATGTCGATATTGTTAATTCTTTTCCCGGTTCGTCTGGCGTCACCGACTGGTTCGTCTTCCGACTTGGTGCGGATTATTTTTTTTAAGACAACTCATTGACGGGTTTTTCCGCACTCTCAAAGACTACTACAAGAGATTTTCGTATTTTTGTATCAAAATAATCACTCTCTATGAAAATCCACGAATACCAAGCGAAAGAAATTCTGAAAAAATATGGCGTTCCGGTGCCTATCGGGTACGTAGCTTATACGGTCGAAGAGGCGGTCGAGGCGGCGCGCAAGCTGCCGACGGAGATCGCCGTTGTGAAGGCACAGATCCACGCCGGCGGGCGCGGCAAGGGCGGCGGAGTGAAGATTGCGCGCTCGCCGGAAGATGTCGGCACGCTGGCGCAGCATATTCTCGGCATGACGCTCATCACGCACCAGACTGGCCCCGAAGGCCGCAAGGTTTCGCGCTTGCTTGTAGAGCAGGGCGTCGATATTTTAAAGGAGTATTATGCCGGTATCGTGCTCGACCGCGCAACGGGCAAGAATGTCGTCATGGTCTCGACGGAAGGCGGCATGGAAATCGAAAAAGTAGCCGAAGAATCGCCGGAGAAAATCGTGAAAGTGTTCGTCGATCCCGCCATTGGCTTCCGCGATTTCGAAGCGCGCGAGCTTGCATTTGCGCTTGGGTTATCCGGCGAGGCATTCAAGCAGTGCGTTGCATTCCTTAAAGCTCTCTATCGCGCGTATGAAGATACCGATGCCTCGCTCTTCGAAATCAATCCGCTTGTGCTAACGCGCGATGCAAAAATGATCGCGCTCGATGCAAAAGTGAATTTCGACGACAACGCAATGTACCGTCATCCCGAATATGCGGCTTTGCGCGATATTGCAGAAGAAGACCCGCTGGAAGTTGAAGCATCGAAATCGAATTTGAATTACATCAAGCTCGATGGCAATGTCGGCTGTATGGTTAATGGCGCGGGACTCGCAATGGCTACGATGGATATTATTAAACTTGCCGGAGGTGAACCGGCGAATTTCCTCGATGTGGGCGGCGGAGCAAACAAGGATACCGTGGCGGAAGGCTTCCGAATTATCCTGAGCGATCCAAATGTGAAAGCAATTCTCATCAATATCTTCGGCGGGATCGTCCGCTGCGACCGTGTTGCAACCGGAGTGGTAGAAGCCTCACATTTAGTGCATCCGAAAGTTCCGATCGTCGTGCGATTGGAGGGAACGAATGCCGAAGAAGCCGGCGTCATCCTGCAAAAGAGCGGACTGAATTTCCTCGTCGCAAAAGGCATGACCGATGCGGCAAAAAAGGTGACGCAAGCACTGGCGGCATAGCATGATCTCACTTCTTGCCCGCTTTTTTCGCGGAGTGAACACTGCGATCGGCGTCACCACCATCCCAACGGATGCTACGCCGGCGCAGGAACGGAAATTCGTCTATATCTGGCTCTGCATCGTAGCATTTATTATGCTGTGGTGCATCCTCATCGTGTATTGGTTTACGAGTTAGTAATTAGAAGATTATGAGGCACGAGTTTTCTTTTTTGTATATTTGCAGTAATTGGCATTGCAATGAATGATAGTTTGATGCCTTTGACCATTCAACCAGATACTATGAATTCGAAAAATTTTTCTATTTTTATCGCCCTTCTTATCGCTGCGTGCCTTGCTCCAGCAAGTTCCTGCGCGCAGCTACCATCCTTTGCACAGCAGACCTCATCCGACGTATTGCTATTACCGCATTCCAGTCCGGTTCCCAGCCCATCTGACTTCGGCGATGACACCCTGCCGCTCAAACCCGCATGGAACAACATTTATGCGGAAGCGCTTGGCTCCGGCTTAGTTTATACGCTCAACTACGAACGGCTGCTATCGAGCAGCTTCGGCCTGCGATTAGGGTTCGGCTATCTGCCGGTCTCGAACTCAAGTGGAACGAAACATGCGTCGATAACATCTGCCCCGCTCACGCTAAGCTGGTTCCCATTCGGCGCTTCGAGCAGTAAACTCGAGATTGGTGCTGGCTTATCCTATATCGATCTGACAAAATCCGTGCGGGGCTTTCCGCAAGGAAGTACCATCGGTTACTCGGGAATTATAGGGTATCGTTATGAGGAAGAAGACGGCGGCTTTCTCTTCCGGGCAGGATATACTCCCATAATTCTCGCGGGTAGTTTCTATTCCTGGGGCGGCGTTAGCTTGGGATTTGGATTTTAGGACCATCAATTACACACTCACAGCGGCTTGAACCGCTCGAAGCCCTGCTTGCAATCCATGCAATAATGAATGGAGCGGCAGAGCGTGCTACCAAACATCGAGCGTAGTTCCGTATTCGTGCTTCCGCAGTGGGGACAATCTACGTGCTCGATCACATTAAGATCGAGGATGCCATCAATGTGAACAGGCGCGCCTAAGCCAAACGCTTCCAAAAGTTTGCGACCACGCTCCGTTACGCGGTCACTCGACCACGAAAGTTCCGTTTCCATTTCCACTTTTGGATTTACAAATCCTGATCTCGTTAGTGCGTCCGCAATATTCGAACGAATATAACTCGTTGCCGGACACGCAACGAATGTTGGCAGCAACCGCACCATTACGCCATCGTCGCTCATCGTGACGCCGGTAATCATTCCGAGATCGACCACGCTGAGCGTGGGGATCTCCGGATCCATCACTGTTGCGAGGATGTCATAAATATGTTGCTGAGTTACCATGTTGCTGCCGGGTCTAACCGATACACTTCCGTCATTTCATCGAGGAGCGGTTGCAGATACTCGGTGTGATAGCCTTGCCTGCCGCCGTACATTCGTTCTTTGATCGGGAGCCTGGGAAGCTGCAGGTTGGCTTGTTCGAGTAAGGGCGCGATCGCTTCGAGCCAACGAGTCTGCAGCGCGGTCTCCCCGATAAAAATGTTCTCCGACTCAAGTTCCGGGTCATGGTTCGATGGCTCGAACATTCCCAAAGCGTAAGGGAAAGCCTCGTTCAGCGCGGATTGCATTCGAGCATGGCTTTCTTCGGTTCCTTTTCCAAGTTTTTGTACCCACATATCCGCGTGGAGTACATGGTATTTTAATTCCCCTTTTATTTTTTTCGCAAGCGATGCAAGTGGCGCAAAAGACGAAAGAGTTAGCGTGGAGTATCTTAAGCTTTCCGCATGATCGAAAAGGAAATGCCGCATTAGACTGAATGCGTAATCACCGATCGGAAGCTCGACGAATTGCGAGGAATGAAATTCCTTTTCGTTCCGGCTGAATGCGATGATGTCCGGTATTGGCTCGCCAAATTCCGTATTCAGCAATCCATAATTCGCAAGCGCGTGACCGATCTGGTCCTGCGCAATGGACGAAAACGCGATGTCTTCTTCGAGGATCGGGCCAAGGCCGGTCCACTCGCTGTTGCGGTGACCGATGATTAGTTCGTCGTCGGCCATGCGATAGAGTAAGTCTTTTATTGCAATGTCATTCATATTCAAATTCAAAAAAATGTTAAGGCATGTCATCCCGAGCGGAGTTTTCCTGAGCGTAGCGAAGGAAAACGGAGTCGAGGGATCTCAGATAGTTTACCAGCAGGGTTAACTGCATGAGATTCCTCGACTTCGCACTAATTCGCTTAAGCGAATTAGTGCTACGCTCGGAATGACATTCTTGGAAATCACGATTCAATGGATTCCGTTTTATGCTCCACTACATTCTTTAGCTCATCCAAATATTTATTGATGCGTTTGCGAACCGGATAGCCGGAGGCTTCGCGGTATGTTTTTTCAGGAACGGTGGAGAACATATCGTCGTCCTCGTGCTGGAACGTAAAAATATCGGTCGAGCGGACGGCCCATAGGTTTACCGTCTTCTTGCGGCGACCGAATTGCTCTTTCGCAAACAGCAAAGCAAGTTCCGGGTCCGGCGCGTGAACGATACCGACGAATTCGTGCGCCGCGCCGCGCTTATCCTGATGGAAAACCGCGAAGGTCTCCCAATGTTCGTTTTGCTTCAAGCCGCCCGAAGCAGGAGATGCTTCGAGATCGGCTCGGCGGATGCGGGGGTCGAGGCTATTCATGTTAAGTTCTTAGGTGTATTTTTTATCGTAAATCCGTTTACTCACTTTGTCAAGAAATGAGTTCTTTATTGTGAGATGTAATCCTCACCACCAACCATACCAGTGGCGCAACGAGTAGCGAGCAATCGTGCAGAATCCTATAATTACATACAGCGAATAGAGACCATACTTCAAACGCGCTTCGCGCTTTCGCACAGCCCGGATAAAGAGTACTGTGAGCAGCAGAAGGTGTACGGGAAGCTCGACGAGGAAGAGACCCCATCCATATTCGTCATATCCGTAGGGGTGTGTGAAATTGAACACAAGCCAACCAGTGTATATAACCAAAAAAGCATACGAGGTCCAGCGCAACCTAGTCGACCTAACAGGTTGCCCCTCTATTCCCGTGGATCCACCTTGTAATGACATTTTACGCATACGGCACCATCCTCTTCATCGCCGGATTCATCATCGCCTCGCGCACCCACCGGCCATTTTCTTCGGCATAGCGGCGGACGGCGAGGCGCTCTTTGTTGCATGGGCCATCGCCATTGATGACGCGGAAGAATTCGTCCCAGTCGGGCTGGGTGTATTCCCAGGTGCCGTCTTCGTTTCGTTTTAGCGCGGGGTCGGGCAGCGTCATGCCAAGTTCCCAGATTTTGGGAACATATTGCTCGATGAAATCCTGCCGCATTTCTTCGTTGCGCGCCATTTTTACTTTCCAGCGCATCAGCTTTTCGGTGTGGACGGAGATCGTGTCCGGCGGACCGAAAAAGTGCATCATCGGCGGAAACCACCATCGGTTCAGCGCATCCTGAAGCATCGCGCGCTGCGCGGGAGTCCCGACTGCAAGCGCAACGAAAGCATCGTATCCTTGCTTCAAATGGAATGATTCCTCATAGCAAATTCTCTCTAATGCACGGCAATACGGGCCGTAACTTCCTTTTGCGTTCGCAAGCTGATTGACGATCGCTCCGGCATCGACCAAAAATCCGATCACCGCAATATCGGCCCACGACTTTGCAGGATAATTAAAAATATTGCTGTATTTCGATTTGCCATTGATGAGATCGTTGATCATTGCCTCGCGCGATTTGCCGAGAGTTTCTGCGGCGCTATAAAGCAAATGGCCGTGGCCGACTTCATCTTGCACTTTTGCGATGAGTGCGAGCTTGCGCTTGAGCGTTGGCGCGCGCGTGATCCAGGTTCCCTCCGGCAGCGCGCCGATAATTTCGGAGTGTGCGTGCTGCTCGATCATCCGCAGAAGCTGACGGCGGTATTCCACCGGCATCCAGTCGTCCGGCTCGATCTTTTCGCCACGCGCGATGCGGGCTTCGAATTCGGCTAATTTATCCGGGTCTTCGTCAATGGCGGCGACCGGTTTTGCGTCTGGTTCTATGTATGCGTTTCCGTACATGGTTATCTGGTGATTATTCCTTCGATTAAAATTGTAGTAACAATATCTCCGATTTCTGCTGGCGATAGTTTGCCCGCTGATCCATGTGACTTATGGGACTCATAGGTCCAATTGGTTGCCGAAAGAAGTGTTCTCGTTACAAGAACAGGGTCCACTTCTCTGAAAACCTTTTTTGCAATCCCATCTTCTATTATCTTTCGAAAAATTTGCTCGTAACGGCGGCGCATAAGTTTGAAATCTCCGAGAAAAGGCTCGCCCATGTGCCGCCACTCATGCAGAAACACGGCGGACGCGTCCGCATTTGCTGCGATCACAGCGAGATGCGCCTCTGTGGCTGCGCGAAGTTTCTCTTTTGGCCCACGTCCACTTTCCACGATCGGTTCGATGGCAGAAAAAAATTCCTCCGCCATGCGAAAGCATATTTCCTGAAGAATTTCTTCTTTCGATGCGATGTGATTATAGAGGCTTGCCGCTTCGATGCCAAGCGAATCCGCAAGATCGCGCATGGACGTTGCCGCATAGCCGCGCTCCCTGAAAAGCGTTTGGGCTTTCTCCCGAATCTGATTTCTGCGCGCGATTACTTTCATCATTTTAACTAACAATCGTTAGTTTATTCCATTCCCACCGAGCGACACAAATAATTATACGATAATGAGTTTCACAGGGAATGCGCTTTTTTTTGAAAAATAATATAGATTTTTGCAATAAATCGCAACCTATCCTTATAGAAGTGTAGTTATCTTTGTAGGAAAGTGGGGAGAAGTGGGATAATTTGTCTTTTTCTCCCGATCTTATACATGTCATCATTTAAAGGAAGCGACACGTACGTCGTCGATGCGAAGGGACGCGCGAGCATCCCTTCGAAGATGCGTAAAAATCTCGAACCGGAAGCGCGGCGGACGTTCGTCGTCACGCGCGGAATAGAAAAATGCTTGTATGCGTATCCGCTCGACGAGTGGCACCGCATGGAGGATTCCATTCGCTCGCTCTCGTCCGCGAATGAGAAGGATCGTTTCTTCGCGCGCACGCTGATGCAATGGAGCGAAGAGATCCAGCTCGATTCGCAATTCCGCCTGCTCATTCCAAAAGCATTGCTAGATTTCGCGGAAATTACGAAGGAAGTATTTTTTATCGGCGTGCTCGATCATATCGAACTCTGGAAACCGGCAAATTTTAAAAAATATATCGAATCGAGAAAAGAAAGTTACGAGAAGATCGTGGAGCATGTCATGGGGGAAAAGAAATGACGAATGATGAATGATGAAATTGCTTCACACTTCCCCTTTCATCATTCATAATTCATCATTCATCATTGCCCGAACAGTTCATTGAAAACGGAACGCGAGTATCATCATCCCGTGCTGCTGCAAGAGGCGATGGAGCTTCTTGCGGTAAAGGCTGATGGGGTGTATGTCGATGCTACACTTGGCGGCGGAGGGTATGCGGAAGCCCTACTCTCTATGGGCGCGCGCGTATTCGGTTTCGATACCGACCCAGCCGCGCAGCAATTTGCAACGGAACGACTGGCAAAATTTGGAAACCATTTTATACTTATCAAAGAGAATTTTGCAAAGCTGAACGATGCGCTTGCTCATACAAATCGCCCACTCCTTTTCAAGGAGGGGGAAAGCATCGCCCACGATGCGCGGGGGTGGTTAGATGGGTTAGACGGCATCGTCTATGATCTTGGCGTCAGCAGCCATCAACTTGATACCACTTCAGTAGGACTTAGTTACCGTGTGGAAGCGCCGCTCGATATGCGGCTCGATCCACGACTTACACTATCAGCGAAGGGAATCATATCGAACTATGACGAAACGAAGCTCAAGGAAATTTTTCGCAACTATGGCGAAGAGCCTTATGCAGGGCCGATCGCACGAAAGATCGTTCAGGCGAGAGCCGAACGAGCAATCGAAACCACAACAGAACTGGCCGCGATCGTCGCAGCGGGGATTCGTGAGGATAAAAAAAATGAAACCCTCTCGCGCATCTTTCAGGCTTTGCGCATCGAGGTGAACGATGAACTTGGGAACCTGCGATCGTCGCTCACGCAAGCGGTGGAACTCTTGCGGGATGGCGGAAGGATCGTCGTCGTAGCGTATCATTCGCTGGAAGATAGAATAGTAAAAGATTTTTTTAGGAACGAGAGCCAGCCGGAATTTGCGGCAGGTTCTTTAGGAGCATTAAAAGAGCGGATCGATCTGGGCAGCGCGCGGCTGAGAGTGCTTACGAAAAAAGCAGTCACGCCAAGTGCTGCAGAGATCGAACGCAATCCCCGAGCGCGCAGCGCAAAGCTACGCGCCGCAGAAAAAATTATGGTGAATGGCAAATGAAGGCTTCGTTTCAGACACATTCGTAATTTGAAATTCGTAATTCGTAATTGATATGACTACCATTGCTTTCGCACCTCGACCGGCATTCGGCAATAACCGCGATGGTAACTTGCTCGGAGTACCGGCGCGAGAAGAACCGATCGCTGCGTTCGTTCCAAACTCGGCTCCTGCTGCAAAAGTAGTTCCGAGCGAGATCGAAAAGGTCGTTCGAAAAATGCCGACGCTCTACGTCATTGCGTTTTTCGGAGTAGTCGTATTCTGCGCGGTGATGATCATCTGGAATACGCTGCAAGTGAACAAACTAACCGCAGAGCGCACCAAGCTCGATGACCAGATCACGCAATCCGAACAGCGCCTCATACGCTTACGCGCCGAAGAAATGCAGCTTTCCGCACCGGATCATATCCGGCCATTAGCACAAACAAAACTTGGAATGATTCCAGCAAACGGAGAAGATGTAGTAACGATCAAATAGCATTTGCACACGTGAGATATAGAGATCAGGACGAATTGCCATTTGAAGGGGTCGCTGAGCAACGCCCCCAGAATGAGCATGTCCAAAATTCTATTTCTTATGCGCGTGAGTCGCCACAAAGACAAAATTCCCAGCCGAGCACGTTTTCTAATGAAGTTCCGACTCCCACGCAGCCCGAAAGACCTGCCTCATGGCATGAGCATCTTGTAGAACGGTTTTTCTCTGCGCCGCAGCCCGTCGATCCTATGAAAAAGAATGGACGGCTTTATGCAGTGCTCGCACTTTTTCTTCTTGCCTTTGCGCTCGTCGGTGGGAAGCTTTTTAAGTTGCAAGTGCTCGATCACGGCGCGTTTTCGCAGGAAGCGGCGGAGCAATATAAAACAGAAATGCCGATCGAAGCGCGGCGCGGACTCATTCGCGACCGCAATAGCATTATCCTTGCGGCAAATTCGTATGTCGTGAAATTTGCGGTCGATCCCAAGGCCATTCAACATCGCGACAAGCTTGCCGCGATCTTTTCCGAGACATTCGGGAAGCCCGCACAATATTATCAGGCGATCTTCAGCGATACGTCCCGCCGATATATTGTAGTGGAAAAAGAGGTTCCGCTCGAAATTGCTTCCCGTTTGGATTCGGTGAAAGATCATGGGTTGCTGCGGCAAATGGATTGGCGTAGGAACTATGCGTTCGGCGAACGCGCAGCGCATGTGCTTGGCTTCGCCAGCAACGATGGGCGAGGACTGGCGGGCATCGAGCTGATTGATAACCGCGATCTTGCAGGCCGCGATGGCGAGCAATTCATGCAGCGCGATGGTCGCGGCGCGCTTCGACCGGATGTGGATTACGATAAAGTTCCAGCCGCCGACGGAGAAAATCTCACGCTCACAGTCGATGAAGCGATCCAATCCGCAGCTGAAACCGCGCTCAAAGCGGGAGTAGAAAAAGCTGGGGCAGAAGCAGGCATCGCCATTGTGATGCGGCCTTCGACCGGCGAAATTCTTGCGCTTGCTAACGTTCCAGATTTCGACCCCAATGGATTCAGCAAAGCGACGAACGATATGCTCCGCAACCGCGCCATCACCGACGCGTACGAACCCGGCTCGACGATCAAAGTGCTCGTCGCGTCCGCTGCGCTTGAAGATGGCGCGTGGAAACCGGACGATAAGATCGACGCTGAGCATGGTCGTTGGGAACCAGAGAAAGGCGTGAAGATCACCGACACACATGAATATGGAATTATAACCTTTCGTGAGGCCCTCGAAAAATCGAGCAATATTTCATTCGCAAAAATTTCCGATAAGCTCGATAAGCGCCGATTCTATAAATATCTCCGCGATTTCGGCATAGGGAATTATACGGGAATTGACCTGCCCGGCGAAGTGCGCGGCGTATTGCATACACCTGCAACGTGGCAAGAAAATTCGAAGCGGTATATGGCCTTTGGGTATGAATTGACAGCCACGCCGATCCAAATGGCAACCGCTTACGCTGCCGTTGCCAACATGGGAATTTTGATGAAACCCTATATCGTCGCAAAACGCGAAGGATCGAACGGAACCACCGTAACCGAACCGCAGGAAATCCGCCGTGTGGTCAGCGAGCAAACCTGCAAGACGCTCATCAATATCATGGAAGGCGTGGTCGATTCCGGAACCGGAACATTAGTACGCATTCCGGGAGTACGCATCGCCGGCAAGACGGGAACCGCGCAGCAGCTTGTCGGCGGACATTGGTCGAAAGAACATTATACGTCGAGCTTCACGGGGTTTTTCCCTGCCGAGAAGCCGGAATATCTTATCAGCGTCATTCTACGCTCGCCAAAAAATGGATACTACGGCGGCGTAGTAAGCGGCCCGATCTTCCGCGAGATCGCAATGAATATTTTAGAGATGAATGGCAAGCTCCCGCCGGAAGCCCGTGGCGCACAAAAGCCGGCAGAGGTGCCGCTCATTACCGAAGGAGTTGCAGATATTGATGGCATACCGGTTCCGCAGAACGATAAAGATTCCCGCCCCGTATGGGATGTGCGCGGAATGACCGCAGAGCAAGGCCGCTCGTTATTAGCGAGTCAGGGATTTGTCGTGAGCTTGTCAAAAGAAGGCGTCGCGGAGCCAACCAGCATCATTGACGATGTCATAAAGTGTGGAGGAGATACCGTTCGCTTTGCATTGGCAAAGCCAAAAACAGAAGATGGCGATACGCAAGATACAGCCGAGACAGCACCCAATCTTGTGGGGCTGCCGATGGCGCGCGCGATCAAACTTGCTTCTGCCGATGGCTTTCGCGTAAAGACGGCTGGTTCCGGTTCTGTTGCAAAACAATTCCCGGACGCCGGCGCACGGCTTAGCGCAAATGTAGCAACGGGAAGTCCGACGCTTACGCTCTTTGGAGAAGAACAATAGGGCAATAATGAATTATGAATGATGAATGATGAAATGGATTTGTTTCCTTTTATCATTATTCCTTTTTTATAATTTATATTGACCTGTGATCGCTCCTAAGTTAGGCGGCGTTCGTTGAAAAATGAAATTTAGTGAGCAAAATAGCATGAGCATCGGCGACGATGCTCATGCGTGGCTGCTTGACGAGATCGGCCTTCTCGACTTCTATGAAGTCGGGGAGGCCGATCTCTCGCGGCCGCAATACGATTCGCGCAGCGTTCAGCCTGGCGATACTTTCTTCGCTATTCGCGGCTATGAAACCGATGGACACCAATTCATCGCAAAGGCCATCACGAATGGCGCGAGCGTTATCGTCTTAGAAGAAGATTCCGCATTCACGCGTGAAGATGCGATGCGAGCGAATGTCTCGCGTCTGTTGGTGAAAAATTCACGTCACGCGCTGGCATTCGTTTCCGAATGGGCATTCGGTAACCCAAGCGCCACGCTACGCATGATCGGCGTGACCGGCACGAACGGAAAAACAACGGTTGCGAATATTATTCGTCAGCTACTAATGCTACACGGCGAAAAAGTGGGGATGATCGGCACCGTTGGGATTTTTATTGGCGAAGAAGAAATTCCCGCCACACATACCACGCCCGAATCGCGCGATCTATCCGAATTGCTGGCACGGATGATTGCCGAAAACATAACGACGTGCATAATGGAAGTCAGCTCCCACGCGCTTGCGCTCGACCGCGTAGCGGCGCTCGATTTCGATATAGCTATTTTTACAAACCTTACTCATGACCATCTCGATTTCCATAAAACAATGGAAGCATATTTTTCTGCCAAGCAAAAATTATTCGATGGATTGAAAGATACCGCAGTTGCAATTACGAACGCAGACGATTCTCACGGCCTCGAAATTATTGCAAATACGGTAGCGAACGCGCATAGCTATGGCGTTCGTAAAGAAGGCAAATCTGCTCATGCCGATCTCATGGCTTACGATGTGGCATACTCCACCGAAGGCACAACGTTCCGAATCGAGAAACGCTATTCTGATGAGCGCGCGATATTCGAATCTCCGCTTGCCGGAAAGATCAATGTAGAAAATGTGCTTGCTGCTGCGAGCGCGCTTTATTTTGGCATCGAAGGGTTTTCACTCGAAGTGCTGGCGGGATTGATTCCACGCATCCAACCGGTTCGGGGACGCTTCGAGCGCGTTGCACTATCGAATGGCACTTATGCAATTATAGATTACGCTCACACCCCGGATGCGCTGCAAAATGTGATCGAGACCCTCCGAAGCATCATTTCTTCATCATCCAAAATTATCACAATTTTCGGCTGCGGCGGCGAACGCGACAAGGGCAAACGCCCAATCATGGGCAAAATTGCTTCGAAATTATCCGATCACGTTATTATCACAAGCGATAACCCGCGCTCCGAAAACCCGCTTACTATAATAGATGATATTTTGGCTGGAATCCCGCAATCAGAGCGAAATTCTATCGAAATCGAGCCAGATAGGGCAAGCGCTATCATTCTTGGCCTTTCTTTAGCAAAACCGGGCGATATTGTGCTAATCGCAGGAAAAGGCCACGAAAATTACCAAATTATTGCCGATGAGCGAAAGCATTTCGATGATCGTGAAGAAGTGATGAAATCCGGTTTCGCCCGCTAAAATAAAAGCCGAGATGGGAGCGCAACGGCCTGTGATCGCTGTTACGATACGTTCTATTTGGCTTTTCATTACATCGGTTGCACCCGACCCCCATTCGCGCAGCATAACGTTTCATTCTGGGTCATACATAAGATTTACATTGAAACTTACGATTCACGATCTTGTCAGCATCGAGTCCATCCACGAAATCGGTGTGCGTGCGTTAGGACTTTCGCGCACGATACGGGATGTCTCGACGGATTCGCGCACGCTAAAGCGCGACGATCTCTTCTTCGCTTTGCACGGCGAGCATTTCGATGGACATCGTTACCTGACGCAAGTGGCAAGCGAAGGCGCAGTCGCAGCGGTCGTGAGTAATGAGTGGTATGTAAAGCAAAAAGCCAAACAACATCCTTTGCCACTGCTCGTCGTAAATAATACACTCGATGCGTTTGGGGAACTGGCAAAACTTTATCGCAAGAAATTTAACATTCCCGTGCTTGTCATCGCCGGATCGAATGGCAAGACGACGACGAAAGAACTGATCGCTTACGTGCTTTCCGGTTCCTTCGATGTACTAAAGACGGAAGCGAATTACAACAATCAGATCGGCGTGCCGCACACGCTGTTCCAACTTCGCGATGGACATGAAGTAGCCGTGCTTGAGATCGGCACGAACCATCCGGGCGAGATCGCATGGCTCTGCGACGTTGCGCAGCCGACCCATGCGCTCATCACGAATATCGGCAGAGAGCATCTGGAATTTTTTAAAGATCTGAAAGGCGTAGCAAAGGAAGAAAAAACAGCGTTCGATTACGTATGCAATAACAATGGTTTTGCATTCATCAACATGGATGACCCGTTCCTGAAACCCGCGCTGAAAAAATTTGGGAACCAAGCCATGACCTACGGCTCCATCCCCGATACCGATGTGCCGTTCGTACAAGCGGAGAAAATCGGTTACGCGAAAGATGGCCGCGTGGAACTGCAAGTGATGAGTGAAGGAAAATCGTCTCGCATGCGAACGCATCTTTTCGCCGATTACGCACCGAATCTGATCGCATCCGCTGTGGCCGTTGGGCTGCATTTTCATATACGCCGCGTGGAGATCAAACCGCAGATCGAATTTTTCCGAGCACATACTAACCGGCTCGAAGTCATTCATGTGGATGGATTCACCGTACTCAACGACGTCTATAATGCCAATCCCGATTCGATGGAATCGGCGTTCCGAACACTGAAAGAATTCCCAACTGAAGGCCGGCGTTTTGCGGTGCTTGGAGATATGTTCGAACTTGGTTCCACTTCCGGGCGCGAACATCGCGCGCTCGGGCATAAGGTGGCAGAATTCAAGTTCCATCATGTGTATTTTACCGGTAAGGATGCAAAGCATTCCTACAAAGCCGCCGCAGAAGCCTCGAATGGCTCTGCAAAAAATTCCTACTTTGCAGAGAAGGAAAAACTCGCGGCCGCACTGCGCGCTGCCTTACGGCCCGGCGATGCCATCCTCATTAAAGGCTCGCGTGGAATGAAAATGGAGGAATTCATTGATTTGTTACAAAAAGATGATCGTAAGTAATAATTAAGAATTAAAAATTAAGAATTGGGGAGGCAATGAAAGAAAGCGCCATTCTGACCAAGAGTTTCGATTTCGGGTTGAGAATAATCAAGTTGAGCGATCTACTCGTTGAGCGTCGAGCATTTGTACTTGCGGATCAAGTATTGCGATCAGGCACTGGCATCGGAGCTAATGCGGAAGAAGCTACGGCTGCGGTATCGCGAAAAGAGTTTATTTCGAAGAACGCGATTGCGTATAAAGAAGCGCGCGAAACTCGTTATTGGCTAAGGCTTTTGCGTGAATCGAATAAGATCGACCGAAAGCTTGCTGATTCGTTCATTAAAGAATGTGAAGAGCTATGCAAGATCCTCAGTTCGATCATCAAATCGACTCGGAAAAACGATGAGCCTCTTTCTTAATTTTTAATTCTTAATTATTACTTGTTCTACTATTTATTTAACTGGATCAACCGCGCCTTCAACCCGCCAGGAGGCGACCTGTTTCGTTACCTGACGTTTCGCAGCGCGCTCGCAGCAATGACGGCGCTCGCACTCAGCCTGTGGAGCGGGCCGAAGATCATTGCACGCCTACAGCAGCTTCAGATCGGCGATACCGGCAAGACCGAAGCACCAAAAGAACATCTCGCTAAGGCGGGAACTCCAACGATGGGCGGGATCATTATTCTGATCGCCGTTATCATTCCCACGCTGTTATGGGCAGAATTGAGTAATCTGTTTATCCTGCTTGTGCTTGCCGCGACGATCCTTTTGGGAGGCGTCGGGTTCCTCGATGATTATCTTAAAGTCGTGAAGAAAAAGAAAAAAGGACTCATCGGCAGATATAAACTCGCCGGGCAGGTTTTTGTAGGACTTATGATCGCGCTTACGATCCTGCTCGAACCAAGTTTATTCAAATATGCAGGAGTCGATATTCGAACGGCAACAACGGTACCATTTTTCAAAAATCTTGTTTTCGAATTCGGGCCAATTCTGTATGTGCTATTCGTTATCTTTATCATTACCGCGACCTCGAACGCCGTTAATCTAACAGATGGTCTCGATGGCCTGAGCGCGGGAACTGTAGCGATCGCATTCATCCCCATCGGTGCCATCGCTTATTTTTCCGGGAATCTTCAATTAAGCGATTACTTAAACATTCCCTATTTGCGCGGCGCGGGTGAGCTGACCGTTTTTTGCTCCGCGCTGGTTGGCGCGGTGCTCGGGTTTTTATGGTACAACGCGCTCCCGGCGCAAGTGATCATGGGTGATACCGGCTCGCTGGCGCTCGGCGGCGCGATGGGAACGCTAATGGTTTTATGTAAGAAAGAACTCGTGCTGCCCATCGTGGGTGGAATCTTTTTCTTAGAATCCATCTCCGTTATTTTGCAGACGGGATATTTTAAGTATTCACGAAGGCGATATGGGGAGGGCCGCAGAATTTTCAAAATGGCTCCCATCCATCACCATTTTCAACTGCTCGGATGGAAGGAATCGAAGATCGTTACCCGCGCATATATCGCTGCGATCATTCTTGCCATTCTTGCACTGACTACCTTTAAAGTACGCTGAATTTGTAGGGACGTGCTGCGCGCGTCCTGCTTTATCGAAGAAGAAATGTTTTTGTATTTTCAATATTCTCGGGCGTGCGCAGCACGTCCTACAGTCACAAATGTTAGTTCGAGGTAAACGCTTTTCGATCTTAGGCGCCGGAAAATCGGGCCTTGCCGTCGCGCGTTTGCTCAAAACCCGGCGCGCGAAAGTATTTCTTTCCGAGAAAGGTAAAAAAAATAAATTCGAAGATGCCGCGCGGGAATTGGATGAGATCGGAGTAGAATACGAATTTGGCGATAATACCCACCGCGTGCTCGATGCGGATTACGTGGTGCTCAGCCCTGGCGTTCCTATCGATGCACCGATTGTAAAACTGGCGCGCGAAAAACAAATAAAAATTTTAAGCGAGATCGAAATTGCGTTCGATCAATGCGAAGCACCCATCGTTGCGATTACAGGAACGAATGGCAAGACGACAACGACGACGCTTGTCGGCGAGATATTCAAGCGCGCGGGATGGAATACGTTTGTCGCAGGCAATATCGGAATAGCATTTTCTGAAATTGTTGACCAAGCAAAAGGTGAGAAAGCTATCGTCGTGCTCGAAATATCGAGCTTTCAGCTCGATGCCATCGACACGTTTCGCCCGAAAGTATCTGCGCTATTGAATATCACACCCGATCATCTTGATCGTTACAAAAATTACGAGGCGTATATTCAATCGAAGTACCGCATCGTCGAAAATCAAAAAGGTTACGATGTGTTCGTCTATAATCACGATGACGATCATGCCCGCAACTGCGCGGACACCGTGAATATCCGCACCCTTGGCTTTTCGCTGAAAGAAGAACTGAAACAAGGCGCATTTCTTGCAGGTGATGACGTCGTGCTTCGCATTGGACGCGAAAAAGAAGTTCTCATTGACCGCAACGAGATCGGCATTCCCGGCCCGCACAACCTGATGAACGCGATGGCCGCCGCGCTAATGACGCGCACGATGGGTGTAGAATTCGATGCCATCCGCGAAACGCTACGCGCATTCAAAGGCGTAGAGCACCGCATCGAATTCGTGCGTGAACTGAATGGCGTAAAATATTACAACGATTCGAAAGCCACGAATGTCGATTCTGTTTATTACGCGCTCGGAAGTTTTGAGGAACCAATCATTCTCATTGCCGGCGGCAAAGATAAAGGGAATGATTATTCGAAAATTGCGGACTCAGTTAAGGAGCATGTAAAAGCCATCGTTACCATCGGCAAAGGCGCGGCTCAGATCGAGAAATTTTTTAAGGAAATGAAGCCGATTCATCCCGCCGGAATGTCGATGGAAGAAGCCGTGAAATTAGCGCGCGAAGCTGCCGCGCCCGGCGACATCGTGCTGCTCTCCCCCGCCTGCGCCAGTTTCGATATGTTCGATAATTACGAACAGCGCGGGAGGGTGTTTAAGGAATTAGTTAACCAATTAAATTAGACGCATGAGCATCTGGAATATATTCTCGATGCCAAACAATTCATTTATCAATGAAACCCAAACGTACTGCCGACCTGAGCCTGTTTCTGACCGTCACCGGTCTTTTGCTTGCTTCGCTGGCATTCGTTTATACGGCGAGCGCGTCGTTCAGCGCGGTAAAAATGGGCGCGTCGGAATCGATGCTCTTCAATCATGCGAAGAAAGTATTTCTTTCCTTCGTGGCGATGATCGTGTTCACCAAAATAGATTATCACAAGTTCGAAAAGCAGACAAAATGGATCATGCTCTCTTCCTTGCTGCTGCTGGTCGCCGTTCTCTTTATCGGCACTCGGGAACTTGGCGCGCGGCGATGGCTTGCGCTTGGTCCGCTCAGTTTTCAGCCAGCAGAGTTTGCAAAATTTGCATTAGTGTTGCATGTTGCGGCGCTCTGTGCAGCGAAGCAAGAAATTATCGGTGATTTTAAGAAGGCATTCCTTCCCATCGTATTCTGGGCCGTGGCTGCTGCGGCGCTTATTGCGAAGCAACCGAATATGTCAACCGCCAGCGTACTGCTTCTCATCACCTTCGGAATTATGTATGTGGCACAAGTTCCACTCAAGTATATGATAAGTAGCGGCGTACTTGCGCTGTTTGGTGGAGGAATTTTCGCACTCACTGCAAGTTATCGCGTGCAGCGCATGTTAGCATTTGTCGGGCATCATACCACGCATACATCACAAGTGGCGTATCAAACCGATCAGGCGCTGCTTGCTTTTGGCAATGGCGGAATTTTTGGGGTGGGCATCGGGCAATCGCGCCAGAGCATGTTTTTCCTTCCCGAGTCCTACGGGGATTTTATTTATTCTGTCATCGGCGAAGAATATGGTTTTATCGGCGCGGCGCTCTTGCTCGTCGTTTTTGGATTCATCATCGTGCGCGGCATTCAAATTGCAAAACATGCGCCCGATGCGTTTGGCCGATATACCGCGTTCGGAATTACGCTGACCATCGCGATCTACGCATTAATAAATGCCTTCGTCAACGTCGGCCTGATGCCGGTAACGGGTTTGCCGATGCCGTTCGTCAGCTATGGCGGCACGAGCATGATCTTTAGCGCCGCAGCGATAGGAATGTTACTGAACATTTCGAAATACGCGGTGACGCTTCCAAAACCACCGAAGATCTCGTTCGGAGAACGGATTTCACGTATTCTAAAACCACCCCAGGAAGAAGCTCTTGCCTAACAAAACTATTATCATCGCGGCAGGCGGAACGGGCGGACATCTCTATCCGGCCATTGCGGTCGCGGAAGAAATTCGGAACGAATATCCCGAGATAAAAATAATTTTTGTGGGTACGCGCGATCGTATCGAAGCAAAGGAAGTTCCGAGAGTAGGATTTCCCTTTCATCCGATCGACATTCAAGCTCCGAGAAAATCCTTTTCGTCGCTTCTCTCCTTTCCGTGGAAGTTCTCGAAAGCGATATTAGATTGCCTGTCACTCATCAGAAAAGAAAAACCCTCCGCCATGCTTGGCGCTGGAGCCTATCTTGAGCGTACCGGTCGGAATTGCGGCGTGGCTTTCGCATGTACCGATCGCGCTTCTGGAAATTAATTCCATTCCGGGAAGCGCGAACAAATTGCTTGCGCGTTTCGCAAAAAAATTGTTTCTTGCGTATCCGGAATCAGCCGAGCAATTTCCAAAACGTGTTTCAGGAACCGCAACGATCTGCGGAACTCCTATCCGCGCGGATCTCGCCGATACTACGGAAACGCAATCAGACGCGCGGCAAGCATTCGGTCTCGATCCGACGCGGACGACCATCCTTGTGTTCGGCGGTTCGCTCGGCGCGCGGACGATCAATGAGGCCATGCGTGATTGCGCTCGATCGTTAGAAGGAGCGGGATATAATCTTCTATGGCAGACCGGACGCAGCGCAAATGTACAAGCGCTTCAAGCGGAATTTTCACATCTGCCGAACGTTCGCATCGCAGAGTACATTTACAATATGGATGAAGCCTATCGCGCAGCGGACTTAGTCGTCTGCCGCGCGGGAGCGTCCTCGCTTGCAGAATTAGCGCGACTCGGAAAACCGGCAGTGCTGGTTCCCTGGTCTGGCGCCATGGATAACCATCAGGAACCAAATGCACGAGCGTTCGAACGCGATGGCGCCGCGATCGTGCTAACGGACACCGAAGTGAAAAGTACATTAGCACACACGATAGTGACGCTCTTGAACGATCCGAGCACGCTTCGTTCGATGACCGAGGCTATGCGACATCGAGATCATCCGGAAGCAGCGAACGTCGTTGCGGAATGGCTTGTACATAACGCGTGAACTATTAATATGGACGACGAGAAACGAATTTATCGCGCGCGGCTGGATTTTCTATACCAGTCCATCGCCGTGTATGCGGCGACGCTGGTGCTGTATCTTGTCATCCGCTCGGTCGCGGATTGGCAAGTGTTCCCGACGCTCTGGCAAGACCCGCTCTTGCTGTTGCTTTCGGCGATCACGCTGCTTGGCGTGTTGGCGCTCGTGTATAATCTCATCATGCGCCGTCAGATCGAAATTACGCGCGATGGGATCCATTTTTCCAGCCTTGCGCGCAGCCGCCATATTGTGCGTACTGAGGTAGCTTCTATCCGCATCAATCCATCGAGAGTGGGAATGAAACGTGTTCGATGGGTGCGCATCAAACTGAAAACTCAGCGTCGGCCCATTCGTATTCGCCTTTCGAATTTCCAGCATAGCCGCAAACTTTTGGGCGATCTTCGCGAATGGGCTGGCCCACTTGTTGCTTCATCTCGGAGCCGCTCACCTCGATCGTAATTATTTTCCATTGCATCACGTCCATTTTATTGGTATCGGCGGAGCCGGCATGAGCGGGCTGGCGGAGCTGTTGCTGATGCGCGGGATTGTCGTCAGTGGCAGTGATGCCGCGCGAAATAAAAAAACGCGAGAACTCGCATCTCTTGGCGCAACGATCTCGATCGGGCACGATGCAATGAATCTGAGCGATGCCGACACTGTCGTTTATTCCTCCGCGATCGACGAACACAATACCGAACGTATCGAAGCGGAACGGCGCGGGATTCGCAGCGTGCGCCGTGCCGATTTTCTCGGTGAGATCGTGCGCGATCATATCGTCATCGCCGTGGCAGGTACGCACGGCAAAACGACCGTAACAAGTATGATCGCTTCGGTTCTTATCGAAGCAGGTCTCGATCCGCTCGTGCTCGTGGGCGCGAGCGTGAAGGAGTTAGGCGGTAAAAATTCCCGCGCAGGAGCCGGAAAGATCGCATTGATTGAAGCCGACGAATATGACCGCAGCTTTCTTGCGCTCGGAGGATCGTATATTGCCGTCATGACTTCGCTCGAAGCCGAACATCTCGATACGTACGGCAATGTGGAATCGCTCAAAGATGCGTTTGTTCAATTTGCAAATCAGGAACCATCTACTATCTCAACATACCTCCGGACCCGACGTGATGAGGAACGGCCATCAAGCATCGCAAAATGGATTTGTCATCGTTTCGATCGACGAACCGATGCTCCGCGAAATTACGCCTCGCCTTCGAAAACGCATCGTCAGCTACGGGATCGATTCGCCCGAAACAAAATATCGTGCAAGCGATCTTTTGCAAACGGCACAACGCGCGCGCGCCACGCTCGTGCGTTCCGGTGAAACTGCGGGTGAGATCGAACTGCATGTGCCGGGCAAGCATAATATGCTCAATGCGCTCGCCGCTATTGCAACGTCGGATGTACTTTCGATCCCACTCGATCTTACGCTTCGCGCACTGAAACGATTTTCGGGAGCCGAACGGAGATTTGAAATAATTGGAGAGGCGAATGGCATTCTCGTCATCGACGATTACGCGCACCACCCCACGGAAGTTCGCGCCACGCTGACGACCGCGCGGCAAATGTTTCCCGGACGAAGGATCGTTGCATGTTTCCAGCCGCATACGTTTACGCGTACGCGCGATTTTGCGGAAGGATTTGGCGAAGCGTTCGCTGCCAATGCCGATGCGCTTGTTCTTCTCGATATTTATCCCGCACGAGAAACGCCGATTTCCGGCGTGACAAGTACACTCATCAAAGAGGCCGCAACCAATGCGGGATTGCTGGACATTTATTCTGCCACCGGGCCGAATACACTTCCCGCACTGCTGGCGGATGTACTCCGCGAAGGCGATGTCGTGCTCACCATCGGGGCGGGAACGATCACCGAAGCAGCGCCCGTCATCCTGCATGAAATAATGGAACGCCAAACGCTTGAGCCTGTTGCGGCATAAGAAATTTTACTACAATGAATGACATAGAACAGAACGAAGAAGCGATGCGGTACGAGGAAGATGTGGCAGTTCCCGAAGCTATTGCGGTTCCCGAAGCGGTCGAACAAAAATTGATCGCAGTGGAAACGGTGAACGAGATCGTTCCATTGAAGCGCAATGGCAAGCCGTCAAAACAGAACGGGGCATCGCGGAATGGCAGGAAGGGCGGTAGAAGTCCTTCGCGCCCGGTTATTGCGCGTAGGGGAGGCATTTTTCGGCGCGTCGTTTTTATCGCATGGTCTGCCGAACGGGAACCGGCGAGCGAATTACTGTGGGCCGAAGCCGTGATCGAAGGCGAATGGGTCGTTGTTGAAAAGCTGGAAAAAGTCCGAACACGAAAAGAAATTTTAGAACGTATATTGGAATTAGATTCCGCGCTCGTCGCGCTGGATTTTAATTTTAGTTATCCTGCCGAATTTTTAACAATGCTTGCTGCCACAGAACGTATTACCGATTGGCAGAGCATGGTTAAAACGATTCGTGAAGATCTCAAAAAGAATGTCGATGATGGCGCACGGCTATGGGTAGAGCGGTTGGGACGTTACCGGGAATCTTATCTCGATCCGGAAACGCCGAGAACTCCTGCACGGCCATCGCGGCGCCCTAACGATCGGGGATGGCTCTCTCAGCAATCCAATATTCATCCAAAAACACTTGAAGCACACGAGCAGCAATCGCTTGCCGAGCGATTTCGCCGAACCGATCTTCCACTGCTTCCGCTCGCGGGAAGGAATACGATGAGCACCATTCAAATCGGCTACAACCGCCTGACCGAACGCTATGAATTTAACGGCAACAGCCGTGGCAAAGACGCGCTGCTCGGCATGGCGATGCTGAGCCAACTCCTCGAAGCGGGCCGCGACGATCTTTCCATCTGGCCCATGATGGAACTGAAAAAACTTACCATCGTGGAAACGCTTCCATGGCTTTTTACCGAAGGAAAACGACTGGAACCCGAAGCGCTCAGAACACTGCTTGCAAATTATGAGGACGTGGGCTGGCATATTCCTGACGAGATTCAGAAAAGCGCGGCAAAAAATACTAAGGCACAACATACGCTTCTCACGCTTTTGGGAATTCTGAAAACCGAACAGCGTTTGCTTCGCAACCGATTTCCCATTCGCTATTATAGCCCCACGATGTATCACGACCCACAAGTGTTGCTCGAAGGCTGGACGTATGGCATGAATTACCGCGTGCATCTGAATGGGAACGATGATAGAGTCAACACCGTGGAAGAAGAGCTGCTTGAACAGAACGCCACAACGAGTGAATCATAATCGCCATGAAACGCGCCGGAATTTTTATTATCCTACTATTCTTAATTAATCAGAATGTGAGGGCACAGGAATCGAACCAAACCCGCATCTGCGATTCGCTCTATCAAACCAAGCAATTCTTCGAGTTCCGAGATTCGGTTCTGGATTGGAATGCATCGCCCGATCTTGAACATCGGTATTTTCGAGGTCTTGCCGAATCGATATTCAACCAGCCAACGAAAGCTGTTGACGATTTCACAGCCTATCTTGGCAATGCAACAAACGCAGATTCTATATCGCGGCAATGCAACGCTTTCGACATGCTCGGCACAAACTACTTTCGGCTCTTCCGCTACGCCGATGCTGCTAAGACGTATCGTGAGGCGATTCATCGGCTCGGCGACGGGATCGATTCGAGCCAACAAATGGATTTTCAGAACTCTGCCAGATTGGGCGAGATATTAGGCGATACGCCGGCTCAATTTGTTATGCGCGGCGCTTCGGGAACTCAACTTCTTCCGAGCAAAGCAGGTAAGCATCAAATCAGTGTAACGATCAATAATGAGAAAGTAGATTCCGATCTTTTTTTCGATACGGGCGCTAATTTTTCCATTCTGGATTCCACGACCGCTGCGCACTGCCACATCAAACTGCTTAATGGAACCATCTCCGTGGGAAGTCTCACCGGCAATCTTACCACAGCACATGTTGGCGTTATTGATACCTTAGACTTGGGAGCGATCTCTGTGAAAAACGCCGTCGTGCTTGTTTTTCAGGATGCCGATCTAAGCTTTCCTTCCATTCATTATCATGTCACAGGCGCCATCGGTTTTCCTGTCATTGAAGCGCTCGGAACGGTAACTTTTACAAATACCGGCCATATCAAAGTGACGATTAACGATTCGAAACCCGATTCAAAGCTACGACCGAATCTTGCGCTCGATGGATTGAACCTTGTTATCGAGGCTGCATACTCCAATCAACGGTTCCCGTTACACTTTGACACAGGGACAGACGCAACGATGTTCTATCCCCCGTTCCTCCGGAAATTTCCCAACGTGGTTTTGAATGCAGATACTTCCACACATAAATTCAGCGGCGCAGGCGGGCAGCTCGTGGATGCAAAGGCATATAAACTCCGCAATCTTCAGCTTCAACTCGGCGGAAAAACGATCTCCTTCGATTCCGTGAAGGCTGTTACCGATCGCGTGAACGAAACAGCAGAATTTTTCTATGGTAACCTTGGCCTCGACGCCACAAAACAGTTTAGCGCCACAACACTCGATTTCCGAACCATGCGTTTGTGGTTGGAGTGATTAGCTCCGCGACAAAATTCCTCACTACATTTCATTTTTCAGCGCACAGCTTTCCAAGCTGAGAGCGGAGCTTGCCGTGATTTTTTGCGGCGAGTAGGAATTTAGTATGAAACTCATTATCCATTCATCGGAACGGAAAGAATACGTCCATCTCCCCGAACGGGAGCCGGATGATCTTCCGCGTATCCTTCGCTCGCAGGAAGCAGGTTCGCAAGAGGCACGCTCGCAGGAAGCGGTTCCGGAGCGCGCGATGCTTGGCCAATCCGTTCCCACCGAACCTCGCTCTCTGGACATCGAGTCCGATGAAGAAATTGGTTCGCGGGATCTGCTCGGGGAATTTCTTTCGGATAATGATGCGGAAGAATCTGACGGAACCGAGCTTGAGCATGAGGCATCTTGGAAGCATTCCCGGTGGCCCGCCGTGCTTTTTATAACCGCACTTGTGATGCTCGGCGCAATATGGTATCTCGCTTCGCGTTCTGATAACGGACTTAGGCTGGCAAATATAAAGATCGAAGGGGCCTCGCTTCTTTCGAACGAAGAAGTGCTCACGCTTGCGGCTGTCGATCGTTCAAAACCATTTTACAGCATTAATTTGAAGGCCATCGAGCAACGATTGCTCACCCATTCGCTCATTCGCGCAGCGCATGTCCGGCGGGAACTCGATCCCGCGACGCTCGTGCTCTCTATCGAAGAACGCCAGCCGGTTGCGTTACTGAAAGCCGATTCGACGAGTGGCGCTTCCGCTGGCGAAACCTTTATCATCGACCGCGATGGGCTTTTATTGCGCCCAAAACTTATCGCAGGACTTCGGGACCCAGCAAAACTCTTGCAGGTTCCGCTTCTCTCCGGCGTGAGCGCGCACGATACCGCCGCATTTCAAGCAATGGCAAAACTCGTCGCGTTGATCGCGGGGATGGATTCGGCGATCGTTGCGCAGCGCGATCGGGGAACTACGCCGAACGCCAACGGGCGCGTATGTGATCTATACTTCTGAAACGCAAACGCCTATCTTTCTCGGCTCTCCGTTCGATCGGGAGTTCCATACCGCGCTGGAAGAGCAACGAGATTCGATCAGGCCAACGCACGAAACCCCGCTTTTTTATCGCCAAATTCAACTTCTCGCAACAGTTTGGAAACCGAACTTGCAGAACGAGATCCGCGCCGGACATGCGCTCTACATCGATGCGCGATTCAGCGGGCAAATAATTTTAAAACATAAATTCCAACAATGGACAAGCGCGGGAACGCCGAGTTCCCAAGCTATCCTTCAGTCAGAACCCAACCAACCGCACTATGCAACGAACGCGAATAAGCGAACCCCAAACTGATCCTACCTATACCAGTCCTATGAACTCCGCGCCCATGATCGGCGTGCCGAGTTCCCTCGATCCGGGCCGCATTATTGTCGGCTTGGATGTCGGCACCACAAAAGTCTGCGCGATCGTCGCGGCGCTCTCGCTGCGGGAACCGCGCACGATGACCATACTCGGCGTAGGACATGCGCCTGCGGACGGCCTTTCACGCGGCGTGGTAACCAACATCGAAAAGACGGTTCGCTCCATCGAACGCGCCATCGCGGAAGCCGAAGCGCAATCCGGCGTAAAGATACGCGAGGTCGTCGTCGGAATTGCGGGCGATCATATTCAATCGTTCCAATCGCGCGGCGTGGTCACGATCTCAAATGCCGAGCGAACGATCTCCGAAGATGACGTGCAGCGATTGATCGATGACACGAAAAAAGTTCACCTTCCTGCCGACCGTAAAATTCTCCACGTCATTCCGCAGGAATATATCGTGGATGGTCAGGATGGGATTTACGAGCCGATCGGTATGTCGGGGGTGCGTTTAGAAGCCAGCGTACACATCATCAACGGCCTCGTGACCGCAGTGCAGAACATCCATAATTGTGTGGAGCGCGCGGGAATTCGTGTGCGCGACATTGTGCTCGAACCGCTTGCATCGAGCTACGCCGTGCTCGACGATGAAGAAAAAGAAGTGGGCGTTGCGCTTGTAGATATTGGCGGCGGCACGACGGACATTGCCGTTTTTGAAGAGAGAACTATTCGTCACACCGCCGTTATTGGTATCGCTGGACAAAAAGTTACCGACGACGTTCGCAAAGGTCTCGGCATTTTGGGCGATCAGGCGGAGCGGCTGAAACGCGAATTTGGCTGTGCGGTCGTCTCTCACATTTTACGCGACGAAGTGATACAACTACCCGGTCTTGCAGGGCGCAAGCCGCGAGAGATCAACAAGTCTGTGCTTGCGCGAGTGATTCAACCACGCATGGAAGAAATTTTAGAATTTGCG
>CAWCCK010000016.1:0-76467 GCA_963794025.1 Ignavibacteriota bacterium | reverse complement strand
ATCAAGCTATTGCCGTTAATTCAATCTTGCGAATTGATTTAGTCGTTATGAAGGAGGTCGATGTCCTAACAGAACCAATAAGCCCCTTAGAAATAAAGTTGACCGCGCTTCCCGACGAATCTACGCACAGGCGGAAAGCTGACGGGTATGGATGTGAACTGGTTATTCGCCCTTCAACAATTCTTTATATGGCATTGAGCATCGCGCTCAATTTCAGGAAGGCACATCAAGAATTGCTCCCCTACCTTTCGACACTTCACAAGATTAAAGGTGATTGGGGAGACGAACGAGATGTGTTGCCCTACATCGCATCGGCATGTGATTCTATTGATGCAATCGTGAAGAAACTAATACGTAGCCAAAGACCCGTATTGATGCAACCGATATGGAAAACGGATGGTAAAAGTTCCGTTTTGCATGAGGATTGTCTTGATATTTTTGTATGGAGTGATATAGCTTTTACTCGCCTATTTGTAGATAGTGTGCGGGTTGACATAGCTGCCGGTAGCAATAAAATGACGCGACAAATGCGAACCGTTCTATGGCTTGCAAAAATGCTCTTTGACTTCGCTGTGACAGGTCAAATCGATTTCGTAACCGTGTTCGAGGACCTAACGTATAATACAAAACCAGATAAATCATTCTCTGTTAATGGACTACAAACGTGGAAATATATGAAAGGGCCAATCCTGTCAAAACCGCGAATAAAGAGGGGCGAAATTAAGAATATAATTTTAGGGGGCGGAGAAAAATTTTTGAGCCCTGAACGGAGATTTGATGCCGTTATTGTAAATACACCGAGGCTATTTGAATAGTATGAAAGTCGTGGATCTTTTTTCCGGTTGCGGTGGACTGGCGCTCGGCTTTTCGAACGCTGGATTTGAAGTTGTTGCCAGCATCGACAACTGGCAGACTGCGTTAAAAACGTACGAAGCCAATCTCTCGCACCACACGGTACTTTTCGATCTTTCTGACGTTGAAGGTGCGGTTGAATTGATAACCGAACTCAATCCCGATATGATTGCCGGAGGACCACCGTGTCAGGACTTTTCACATGCTGGAAAGAGGGACGAAAATCAGGGCCGTGGTGATTTAACAATTTCATTCGCTCAAATCATAGATTCAGTTCGTCCGAAATATTTTTTGATGGAGAACGTTGATCGCCTTACAGGTACGGATAAGTTCAAAAGAGCTTATCGACTATGGAAAAAAGCAGGATATGGGATAACCATCAAATTACTAGATGCGAGCTTTTGTGGAGTTCCTCAAAAGCGAAAACGATATTTTGTTTTTGGTGAACTTGGAGGAGTTGACGGAGCACTTGAGAGCCATCTTGAGAATAGACTTGCTCCGAAGCCCATGACTGTCCGACAATTTTTCAAACGCGATTTAGACGTGGAGTATTATTACCGTCACCCACGCAATTATGCGAGGCGCGCTGTTTATAGCATTGATGAACCAAGCCCGACCATTCGGGGAGTTAGCCGCCCGATTCCTTCTGGCTATCCCGGACATCCTGCGGACGCGACAACCGATTTTAGTAAGGTTCGTCCACTAACAAGCACGGAGCGAGCGAGAATTCAAACCTTTCCAAAAAACTTTAAATTCATTGGCTCGAAGGTCGATGTGGAGCAAATGATTGGAAACGCCGTTCCGGTCAAGTTAGCTGAATATGTTGCTAAGGCAATCCTCAGCTACGTGAATAGATCAAAAGACGAAGAGGTTTTTCGCAAAACCCTTTTCGAAGTATAAGACACTCATTCTGAAGATTTATTCTTTTTAGTGAACGAAAGTCGAGCAAGACAAATTGGTTTATCCTAATTATGCCAAACCTACGAAGCGGGTCATTCCGCATGTTATCGCTTTCCGTGCTTGTCGCGTTACTCGTGAACGGATGCAGCGCAACGAGCACGAATACGCTCTCGCAAGAGGTGGAAAATGTGGTCTGGCTGCCGAATGAATCCGGCATGGTGGCGTATGTCGATCAGGTCACCGAAGATGCGTATGGCAATCAAAGCGAGGGCCAAAATCTGTATCAAGTTAACGGTGGCGGCACGATCGGTAACGCGATGAATGCCAACAGTACCACGCCATCGACGGGTTACAGGAATGGCCCCATCGTGTATGTTTCCTCCGATGGAAAAACAGCGATCACGCAATTTGGGTCGGATATTTTTAGCCTTCCCATCTCCGGCGGTAATGTGAACGATCTAATTCAAGCCACAGCGCTCTTCGGCGTTTCTCCCGATGGAAAATATGCGATAACAACGCCAACGCCCGCGGGTTATGGATACATTATCGTCTATCCCTACCTTCTCACATCTTCTTCACCCATTTTGGGAACTCAGGTAACGCGCCCCAGCGTGATAAGCAATCGCGTGTTGTGGCTGAACAACGATGACTACGCAATGACCGTGCTCGATTCGGTCGGAATCGATTCTCTCGTCTATAGCCATGTTACCATTTACGATGCAAGCGGGGATCTCCTCGATACCATTGCCAACGGAGATGTTTCTTTTTCCGCCGGAGCGTTTGCATCCGGCACGAACGATCTTTTTGTGCGAACGCCTGCGATGGGTATCGACCGCATTAATCTGAATACCCACGTTCGCACTCCCGTCGTTACGAACGATACGGTGTATAGCATGGATGCCTCTGCCGACGGTACGGTGCTCGTGTATAGTTCCAGCGCGGGCAGCACCAATGGAACACTTCCGGCTTATGCGGTCAATTTATCGGATATGAATAAGAAAATGTTCGCTTCGAACGTAATTATACCGAGGATCTCGCCACAACACGATCACGTAGCCTGCGTTAATTACCAGGATGAGAGCGATTCCGATATACAGGTCTATAGTTTGATCACTCCTCCATAAAAACAATAGATCATCTGCTCGCTCTTTTTTCTTCTATTGCTTTCTCCGTATTCTTTAATGTAACATTGTAGATTTTTTCGATCATTGTTGATTCCTTCCTAAATGAGAAACGCATTTTTTCGGTCATTACTTTTTTTATCCGTCGCGGCGGCGTTTGCGATAGGCATACCGGGCTGCTCGTCACCAACGAGCACGTCTGGGAACTCGCAGCAGATCTGGAATATCGCCTGGCTGCCGAACGAAGCCAATGGGATGCTTGCCTATCAGGATCAGCTCATCGAGAATTCCTCGAATACGTTTGACACGTCCGATAATCTTTACCGCGTGAACACGAGCGGCTCGATCGGTGCGGCACTCAATCCCAACAATGATCCGGCGGTTGGGAATTACTTGAATGCGCTGATGGTCGTGTATGTTTCCGCGGACGGAAGCACCGCCATCTCGCAATTTGGAACGGATATTTACAGCATTGCGCTTGGGAACGGAAATGCGACCGACCTTATTAAAAATACCGGGCTTTTTGGCGTTTCGCTCGACGGAAAATATGCGGCCACTTGTGCAAGTGTTTCGGGAGGTTCCACGAAATACCTCAGTATTTATGATCTATCGGGAAATGCTCCCACGCAATCTTCGACAACGAATATACCCGGCCTCGCAAGTAATCGCGTGTTGTGGCTCAATAACGACGACTACGCGCTCACCGTTGCCGATTCTAATAGTTACTACGTGGCGATCTATAATATCGGCGGCGATACCGTGATGACCATTCCTAATGCCACCGTTGAATTTTCCAACTCGGCGTATGCTCCGGGTTCCAACGATCTGTTCGTCGAAACGACTTCACAGGGCATCGACCGTATTAATTTAACGACTAAAGTGAGAACAGCCATCGTTGCCGATAGTATCGACAGCATGGATGCCTCGAGCGATGGAACCGTGCTTGTTTACACATCGAGCCTGTCCACACTAACGTATGGAACGCTCTATGCAGTCAATCTGGCAAACTTGCATACGGCGTTAGTTCCCAATGCTACCAATATTGTGAAGCCGGTCATTTCCCCCTTACATGACTGGGTTGCGTGCGCTCAGCTCATGAACGGTAGTAATACCAATTCGAGTGTTGGGGTCTTTCAATTGACGATTCCACAGTAAGAATAGTAACTTGTCATTAACATAACACAAATTAAAAATAATATTCGTATCATTATCGTACAATGAAATTAGCAATGATCGGTTTAGGCCGCATGGGCGCGAACATGGCCGAACGCCTCGTGCGCGGCGGGCATTCTGTAATAGGATATGACCCAAGCGAAGATGCCAGAAAACTCGCGGAGCAAACGGGTGTTCCATCTTTTCCCTCACTTCAGTCCCTTGCTGGCGAGCTTGCAAAGCCCAAAATCTTTTGGATGATGGTTCCCTCCGGCACGCCAGTGGATGCAACCATTGCCGCGCTCACGCCAATGATGACGAGCGGCGATATTCTGATCGACGGCGGGAATTCTTTTTATAAAGACACCATGCGCCGTGCCGATGCGCTGAAAAAAAATGGCATTGCCTACGTCGATTGCGGGACGAGCGGCGGCATTTGGGGTCTGAAAGAAGGATACGGCATGATGATCGGTGGCGAGGAAAGCATCGTAGCATCGCTTCAACCTATTTTCGAAACGCTTGCGCCTGCGAAAGATAAAGGATGGGGACGTGTCGGGCCGTGCGGCGCAGGACATTTTGTGAAAATGGTTCACAATGGCATCGAGTACGGTTTGATGCAAGCGTATGCCGAAGGTCTCTCCATCATCAAGCATAAAAAAGATTTCAATATCGATACGCATCAGGTTGCCGAGATGTGGCGCTATGGCACGGTCATTCGTTCCTGGCTGCTCGATCTGACGGCAGATGCGCTCGAAAAAAATCCCAATCTCGATGGCATCGCGCCGTTCGTTGCCGATACCGGCGAAGGCCGATGGACGGTCTTCGAAGCGATCGATAACGATGTGCCCGCGCCTGTCATCACGCTCGCGCTGATGGAGCGCATTCGTTCCAGAGAGAAGGATTCATTCAGCGATAAGTTGCTGGCTGCCATGAGAAATGAATTTGGCGGTCACGCGATAACAAAAGAATAATACTATGCCGAATAAACCGGAACCCTGCATTCTTTCCATTTTTGGCGCGACGGGCGATCTCTCGCACCGCAAAATACTTCCCGCGCTGTATGAAATGTCTGTCGCCGGTGAGTTACCGGAACAAACGATCATTCTCGGCATCGGACGCAATAAAAATAAGACCGACGAGACGTTTCGGCAGGATGTGCATCTGTCCATTCAAAAATCCATGGGCAAAGATTTTGAGGAGATCGAAGCGTGGTGTGAATCACGAATTTTTTATCAGGGCATTGGCAAAGGCACACGCGAAGATTATGTGAAGCTGCGCACAAAAATTGCAAGCCTCGAAAAAAAGCACAAGCTGACTGGGAACCGTATCTTTCATCTTGCTATTCCACCCGAAGGTTTTGGCCCGACGGTAAAGGCGCTGGGCGTTTCTGGGCTACATGCTTCGAACGGCTGGACGCGATTGGTCATCGAAAAACCATTTGGCCGCGATTACAAAACGGCGGTTGCGTTAAACACTCTGATATACCAATTTTTTAAGGAAGAACAAATTTATCGCATCGACCATTATCTCGGCAAGGAGACCGTTCAAAATGTATTGGCCTTTCGATTCGGGAACTCGTTGTTTGAATCTGTTTGGAACCGCGAGAAGATCGAGAAAGTAGAAATTATCGTAGCCGAAGAGCTGGGCATCGAATCCCGCGCGGATTATTACGAGCAAAGCGGCGCATTGCGCGATATGGTGCAAAACCACTTGACGCAGCTTCTTACGCTTGCCGCAATGGAAATTCCGCTTGCGTTCAAAGCCGAGGATCTGCGTTTCGAGAAAGTAAAAGTGCTCCGATCTATTGCGCCCATTCGTGCGGAGGATGTGATCTTGGGGCAATACACCGAAGGGGAACTTGAGGGCAACGGCGTGCGCGGATACCGCCAGGAAGAAGGCGTTCGCAGCGATTCCAAAACGCCGACATTTGCAGCGCTTAAAATGCGAATTGAAAATTGGCGATGGCATGGCGTACCGTTCTATCTCACGACGGGCAAGCGATTGAAGGAACGAAAGTCCGAGATCATTGTCACGTTCCGAGTTCCGCCGGTCGCGCTGTTCAAATCCTCCGATGGACGCGAAGCGCATTCCAACGTGCTCATCATTTCGATCCAGCCCAATGAAGGATTTCGCATTTCTTTTCAAGTCAAAAAGCCGGGTTCCGAAATAGCGGTACAATCTGAATGGATGCGCTTCTCCTATGCCGATGCGTTCGGCCCTATTCCGGACGCTTACTATACATTGTTGCGCGATGTGATGCTCGGCGATCAATCGCTTTTCGTTTCCGCCGACGAAACGCTTGCATCCTGGAAACTATATACCCCGGTGCTCAACGCGCACCGCTCGGTGCATCCCTATTCCGCCGGTTCCTGGGGTCCGAAAGAAGCCGAGGAATTGAAAGATTAGATTAATTTGAACTCGATAAAGAAATGGAACCACAAAAGACGATTCAGACTCGCTCTATTCACGTTTGTCTGGGTAATGAAAAAAGCGGGCACATAGAGGAGCTTCAAAGACATGCCGACGGCAACAAGGCTATTGAGTGGACGATTAATTCAAAAGCAAAGGACGGCGATATTGCAGCATTTTATATTAAGCGTCCTATAAGCAGTTTCGTTGCTTATGGGCGAGTGAGAGGGGAATCTTATCGGAGTACTGATCCGAACTGGCCTGATCAGTTTATGGCTATGATAGAGGATTTACTGGTTTTACCAGAACCATTACATTATTCCTTATTCGAATTCGGTGATTGGCATTTCACTCCTCCGCAACAAAGCATGAGAGTTCCAGTGGCTTATCGAGATAAATTTTGGAAAATCTTAGCGAATGGTCAAGAAGATCATGGGTCAACTGCAAACACGATAGATTCAATGTCCGAGAAAGAGAGCTTGATTGAATCGAACAATCCAGAAGCGTCGACCGCGATAGGTGGACAAGAAGGAGGGCTTCGAAGCGTGATAGTAACTCGGGCTGAACGCAATCCTAAAAATCGTAAAGACTGCTTAAATCACTGGGGATATAAATGTCGTGTGTGCAGTTTCGACTTCGGTCAAGTGTTTGGTGGCGTGGCCAATGAATATATACACGTTCATCATCACAATCCTTTAGCTTTTTCTGGTGAAATTGTTTCTGACCCGGTAAATGATATGTCTCCCCTTTGCCCTAACTGTCACGCAGTTGCACACCTGCACGTACCTCCATACTCAATTGAGGAACTCATTGCGTTTCGTTTCAATGCAGAACATGGGAATAAAGAGTTGAAATAATCTCTTTAAATGGGGAACCGTTTCCCATGATTTGCGTTTCATTCTTGTGTAAAACTTTAATAAATTTTATTATTCAAAAATATGACAACAGCAACACCGATTGTACCATCTGAAATAGTTGAAGAGTTCGCTAAAATCAAATGTCCGGTAAATGCTTTTCACGCGGTCAGATGCAGTATGTTCGTAGATGTATCCCACGTAGTCCCTGGAGCAAGTACATATGTTGCTTTTTGCAATGACTGCAAAAAGATAGGTACCGATCCTATCCTGAAAAGTTATTTCCTATAATGTATTCACGAAAAGCAATACATCATAGTTTGGATTATCCGAGAATGCCTAACGTAAGAATTTATAATTTCCACAACATAAAAATCGTTTAGAGCCATGAAACTTTTAGCATTATTTCTTGTCGTAGCGGCATTCTGTTCTTGCTCTCATTCCATCGCTTCGAATAGTTCCGGGGGAGCTTCCGATGGGATAAATGGTACGTATATTGCAAGTGGGGAGGCGTGTAACTACCAGATAACCATAAATCCGAAGATCACACTATTCCCGAACGGTACTCTTGAAGCCACCTATGCCGGGCGAATGATTCCGCTTATTACTTTCGATACCTCCGCTCCTGCGCGTAATGGCTTCCCGGCGATTATAGACACGCTGCCCGATACGGGGGCGAATGTGATTCCGCCCGGAGCGATTCTCGCTGGTACGAAGGGGGCTGGAACGTGGATGGGGGGCTATCCCGAACACTCTATCGAAGTGACCTTAGCATACGTTCCTGACGATACGAATTCCAAATGGTACGATTCCCAATGGTACTACACTAACGCTACTTGGGATGCTTGCTTCGATACGGTTCAGGGAACCTTCGATTGCTATGGGCCGGACGGCAATCCGTGGCACGGAGTTAGGCAGTAACGCCGCTTCGAATTGTCATTGCCCCGCTCATTTTGCATCCTCAACCATTTTTCTTGCTTTTGCCATCACTTCTTCGTGGTTAGAAGAGGTTCCTTCGCCGCGCCGATGCTCTTCTAATCGTCGCTTGGCTTCTTCGAGCCACAGTTGCATATTTTCGTCCTTAGCAAGATTTTCGGCGATCTCCTCGGCGAGCAATGCCTGTTCGTGGTAGTCAAGTTGGAATATATCCTCTCGTATTGCTTCTCGTGCTCTGCCCATAAAATTACCAACTTATTATCACTTGGCTAAGTGCCCGGAGAAATTGAACGCCAAACGGGTTTTTGCCGTTTGGCACTTGCTCACAAACTAATCCTATATCCACACGATGAAAAAGCAAGAATTATTTTCCAAAACGGTCGAGCATATCGACATAAAAAAGATGAATGCCGTCCCGATGGTCGAAGCCATGGGACAGATGGCGTTTCAGGCGCGCAATCTCAATCGCGCTGCGCAAATTTTTAATATGATGATCGAAGAGGACGGCTGTTCGATCATTATGTGCCTTGCCGGCTCGCTCATCAGCGCGGGTTTGAAGCAAGTCATTATCGATCTCATCGAAAATCGTATGATCGATGCTATCGTTTCGACGGGCGCGAATATCGTCGATCAGGATTTTTTCGAGGCGCTGGGTTTTCGTCATTATCAAGGCTCACAGTATCTCGATGATAACACCTTGCGCGATCTCTCTATCGACCGCATTTATGATACGCTGATCGATGAAGATGAACTTCGCATCTGCGATCATACCATCGGCGAGATCGCGGATTCACTCGAACATCGCCCGTATTCTTCGAGGGAATTTATTAGTGAGATGGGCCGCTTTTTGGATGAGCGTCATCCCGAAGCAAATTCCATCGTGCTTTCGGCATTCCGGAACGATGTTCCCATCTTCGTTCCCGCCTTCAGCGATTGCAGCGCGGGCTTCGGTCTCGTGATGCACCAAACCGCGCATCCTGACTCGCACGTTTCGCTCGACAGCGCAAAAGATTTCTTGGAACTCACGCGCCTGAAACTTGCGAGCAAAGAAACCGGCTTGCTCATGATCGGCGGGGGAGTGCCGAAAAATTTCGCGCAGGATATTGTCGTCGCCGCGGAACTTCTTGGCGAAGAAGCGCCGATGCACAAATACGCGATTCAAGTCACTGTTGCCGATGAACGCGATGGCGCGCTTTCCGGCTCGACGCTACGCGAGGCTTCCTCATGGGGGAAGGTTTCTACTTCGTATGAGCAGATGGTGTATTGCGAAGCAACGGTAGCATTACCATTGCTTGCAAGCTATGCGTATCATAAAGGCAACTGGAAACAGCGCGAAGCGCGTAAGCTGGCGCTGAATTTTGCGGAAGTGCTCGCTTAGTAATGATTATTCTCACCGGCGGAGCCGGATTTATCGGCAGCGTATTGCTCGGCAAGCTGAATGAAGCTGGGCACAAGGATGTGCTCGTGGTCGATACGGCGGCGATGGAAGATTCCCAGAATTTGCGCGGGAAACAGTATCGGTTTCTTGAGCGAGATGCGTTATTTCAGTTCCTAAAAACTGTGAAGTCGTCGGACGTCGAAGCCGTCCTTCATATTGGCGCGATCACTTCTACTACGGAGACCGATAAGGCGCTTCTCGACAAATATAATTTCGAATACAGCAAACAGCTTGCAGAGTGGTGTGTTGCATACGGAACCCGATTCATCTATGCCTCCAGCGCGGCAACGTATGGCGATGGCACGCTCGGTTTTTCGGATGCCAATGAAATGACCGTGCGCTTGAAACCACTCAATCTCTACGGCGAATCGAAGCGCGCGTTCGATGCGTGGCTGATCCAGAAGGGAAATGATACGCAAGCATGCGGTTTCAAATTCTTCAACGTCTTCGGCCCGAATGAATACCACAAAGGCGCGATGGCAAGCTTGGTATTCAAAGCATATAATCAAATTTTGGAAACCGGGGCGATTCGTCTCTTCAAATCCGCCGACGCGCGTTACAAAGATGGCGAGTTCAAGCGGGATTTTATTTATGTGATGGATGCCGCCCAAGTTCTGATGTGGGCGCTCGATCATCCGAAGGTGAATGGGATCTTTAATCTCGGCACGGGCCACGCGCGCTCATGGAATGACCTCGCTGCCACGATGTTCAATGCAATGGATATTCCGTTAAACATCATTTATATCGACATGCCGGAAAATATCCAAAAGCAATATCAGTATTTCACGGAAGCGGAAATGCAGAAGCTGCGAAGCGCGGGATACACGAAGCCGTTTCAGTCATTAGAAGATTCCGTCCGCGATTACGCAAGGAATTATCTCATGCAACCAAATTCATATTACTAAAGACTATGTCTCTTCGGTCTTTTTCGTCCATTGCGTCCCTTAATGCAGCTGCCGCCAATGCTATTGTGGAACTTGCAGCGACAGCCATAACAGAACGAAGCCGATTTACCATCGCGCTTTCCGGCGGCAACACCCCGCGCGCATTGTATGAATTGCTGGCGAGAGATTACGCATCGGTCATCGATTGGAAACATGTTCATCTCTTTTGGGGCGACGAACGGAATGTTCCGCATAGCGATATAGAAAGCAATTTCCGAATGGTGAAAGAATCCCTGCTCGACCGCACCGATATTCCTCTGGAAAATGTTCATGCGGTTCCAATTCTCATGGAGGACACTGCGGCAGCGGTCGCCATTCGTTATGCTGCTGTTCTTCAAGATATTTTCGGGCAGGGCATTCCGGAATTCGATCTCATCCTGCTTGGGCTTGGGAACGATGGTCACACGGCGTCGCTATTTCCGGGAATGTCTCAGCAAGAAATGAGCGATGGTATTGTGATCCCCACCCGTTCGCCAGTCGCCCCGTTCGAGCGGGTTTCTCTCACCCTCAAAGTGATAAACAATGCTCGCAATGTTTTTTTTCTTGTTGCGGGCGTTAGCAAAAAAGAAATTTTGAAATCAGTGCTGGCAGATGAAGGAAAACCCGATTCGAAATATCCCGCGGCGCGCATCAGCCCTCGTGGAGAGCTTGTTTGGTTCACGGATGAAGCGGCGAATTCATGAACTCGGTTGACGTTTGAAAAATGTGAGAAAAATTTTACGAATTAAGAATTAAGAGTTGGTCTTTTGTGGTTCTTCATTCGTAATTTGTCATTCGTAATTCGTAATTCATCGGGCCATGCCGGAATTCATCCATCTCCATAACCACACGTATTACTCGCTGTTAGACGGCGCGTGCAGCATCACGGCGCTCGTCGAGGCCGCGAAAAAGAATGGGATGAAGTCTGTCGCGCTCACCGATCACGGTGTGCTCTTCGGCGCGTTCGAGTTTTACAAGACGGCGAAGGCCAATGGAATTAAACCGATCATCGGGTGTGAAGTATATTATGTGAACGATGGCTCCGCGACCGAGCGCGAGCGCTTTCAGGATGCGGAAGGCAAGAACAAGGCGTATAATCATCTGATCTTGCTCGCAAAGAACGAAGTCGGCTATCAGAATCTGATGAAGCTCGTCACGCGTGGGCATACCGAGGGATTTTACTATAAGCCGCGCATCGATTTCGAGATGCTTCAGGAGCATCACGATGGCCTCATCGCGATGACGGCCTGCGCCGGTGGCATTATCAGCCCGCATCTTATTTCTGGCGATTACGATAAGGCCAAACGCATCGCCACGAAGTTCAAAAATCTGTTCGAGGAAGATTTTTATATTGAGATTCAGGATCACGGGCTTGCGCCGGAAGTAAAAGTGCGTGAAGCCGCGCCGAAGCTTGCACGGGAACTTGCGATTAAACTTGTCGCTACCAACGATTGCCATTACATCGATCAGCGTCATGCCGTCGCGCACAACGTGCTCTTGCATATTCGTGACGCGGGTGGGAAGGAAACGCCGGACGTCAATAAATTAAAATACGGCACCGACCAGAACTATTTCCGCAACGCGAAAGAGATGCACAAGCTCTTCGCCGAGTGGCCGGAAGCGATCGAAACGACATTAGAGATCGAAGAGAAATGCAATATCACGCTTTCGAAAGATTTCAAAATGCCCGCGTTCCCAATTCCTGCGGGTTCCGGCGCGGCGACGCTGGAAGAATATCTCGATCATCTGACGAAGAGCGGACTCGAACGAAGATTCGATGGTAAGATGACGCGCGAGATCGAAGATCGCACCACGTTCGAGCTTGGCGTTATTAACAAAATGGGTTTCGCGGGATATTTCCTGATCGTGCAGGATTTTATTGCTGCCGCGCGCAAAATGGGCGTGAGCGTTGGGCCGGGACGCGGTTCCGTTGCGGGTTCCCTTGTCGCGTATGCGCTGGGCATTACGAATGTCGATCCGATAAAGTACAATCTGCTCTTCGAGCGATTCCTGAATCCGGAGCGCGTTTCGATGCCCGATATAGATATTGATTTCTCGGATGACAAGCGCGAGAAAGTTATCGAATATGTGCGTGAGAAATACGGACGTTCATCCGTCGCGCAGATCATTACGTTCTCCACGCTTTCCGCGCGCGCCGTATTGAAAGATGTTGGCCGTGTGCTGGGCGTTCCGCTTGGAACGATAAACGAACTGACGAAAAACATTCCCGTCATCATGGGCCGCGTTACGCCGCTTGCGGAGGCCATTGAATTGCCGGAAGTGAAAGCGATTCTTTCAAAAGGCGATCCACTCGTTGCGAAGCTCATCGAGTATTCGCTGATCTTAGAAGGCTTTGCGCGTTCGGCTTCGAAACATGCTGCGGGCGTGGTGATCGCGCCGAGCGATATTTCGAATTACGTACCGCTCTACAAAACGCCTTCGCTCGACGATGCGGTCACGCAGTTCAACATGAAGGATGTCGAGGAAGCCGGTCTCCTCAAGATGGATTTTCTCGGTCTTCGCACACTCTCTATTATTGACACTGCGCTTGCGCTCATCGAGCAAAATCATGGCGTGAAGATCGACATCGACGAAATTCCGCTCGATGATATAAAGACGTATGAGCTATTCGGACGCGGAGACACCATTGGCGTGTTCCAGTTCGATTCGCCGCCGATGCAGAATTACATGCGCGCGCTGAAGCCGGAGAACATGGAGGATCTTTCTTCTATGAACGCGCTGTACCGTCCCGGCCCGATGGAATTCATTCCCGAATTCATCGAGCGCAAGCATGGAAGAAAAAAAGTAGAATATCTGCATCCCAAGCTGGAACCAATTTTGGCAGAGACGTATGGCGTGGTCGTTGTGCAGGAGCAAGTGATGCGCATTGCGAGCGATCTTGCAGGATTTTCCCTCGCCAAAGCGGATGAAATGCGCCGCGCGATGGGCAAGAAAGATCTCCATAAAATGGAGGCGATGAAGGAAGCCTTTATCAAAGGATGCGTTGGGAATGATGTTCCAGAAAAAATTGCAAAAGAATTATTCGACCGGCTTGCAAAATTTGCGTCCTATGGTTTTAATAAATCCCACAGCCTTGCGTATTCGCTTATTAGTTATCAGACAGCGTGGCTGAAAGCAAATTACACCGCCGAGTTTCTCGCCGCGAACATGACGCACGAAATGAACGACGCCGATTACGTCGTTCAGCTTATTGACGAGGCGAAGAAATATAACATTCGCACGCTGCCGCCGGATGTGAACCTGAGTTATTCTTATTTCACCGCTACGCCGGAAGGCATTCGTTTTTGTCTGGCAGGAATTAAAAGCGTGGGCGAAAAAGCGGTGGATGAGATCGTCAGCGATCGCGCAAAGAACGGGCCTTTTACAACCATATTCGATTTTACTTCCCGTTTGGATACGCGACTTGTGAATAAACGCGCGATCGAAGCATTAGTCGAATCTGGCGCGTTCGATTCCTGCAACGAGGATAAGCGCGTGACCCCGGCGTTTCGCTCCGATCTGTTCGAGAACGTCGAGCGCGCGTTGCAATACGGGCAGAAAGTCCGCGATGAAGCAAAATCCCCGCAAGATTCGCTCTTCGGTGGCGACGATACGCCGCATGTGCTTACTCCGCCCCCCATCACCGATGCCGTGCATCGTTGGACGGAACTCGAAATGCTCTCGCACGAGAAAAAGGCTGTCGGGTATTACGTGAGCGGCCACCCGTTGGAACCTTATCGCACGGATGTTACGAGTTTCGTCACCCACAAAGCGATCGATATTACGAATACGAAGCAAAACGACGTCGTGCTCATTGGCGGCGTGATCGTTGGTTTGAACCGCAAGCTCGATAGAAACGGAAATGCGTTCGCCATCGTAAAGTTAGAAGATTTTACGGGTAAGATCGAATGCGTATTCTGGAGCGAAGCATTTCGGCAGTTCCAGCAATTTGTGGTGGATGAAAAGCCGCTTTTTATTCGCGGAAAAATCCGCAAGAACGGCCCGGACGAAGCGCCAACGGTGATCGTCGAGGAAGCATACGAGATACCCGCCATGCGTAAGCGTATGACGCGCGGAGTGCTGGTGCGGCTCTTCGATGGCGAGGATGCGCGGCAATCCGTGCAGCGGATCGAGCAGATATGCGCCAAGTTTAAGGGCAATTGCACCACATTTATATCTGTTGAAACAGCAGCCGGGGTTAGCCGTAAATATAAGCTGCCCGAAAAATATCGCATCGAGCCAAACGATGAACTCGTGAGGGAATTCGGCGAGATATTCGGAACGAACAGATTGTTATTTACGAGATAGACGATAGGTGATATTATGACAGCTACAATGACAGGAACAGGACCACTCCACTTAACGGATGCAACCTTCGATAAAGACGTTTTAAAGAACGATAAGCCGGTGCTTGTCGATTTTACAGCGACCTGGTGTGGCCCCTGCCGCATGATCGCGCCGATCATCGAAGAGCTTGCCAACGAATACGATGGCAAAGCGACGATCGGCAAATTAGATGTTGACGAAAACCCGGAAACTTCCATGAATTTCGGAATTCGCTCGGTTCCCACGCTGCTCATTTTCAAGGGCGGGCAAGTCGTCGATCAAATTATCGGCGCAACGGGAAAAGAGAAGATCCTGGCGAAGTTACGTCCTCATATGGCGTAATCCGAACCACGATATACAGGATTTTCTGGATTAAAAACAGGATTAAGAAAAGAGGGCGTTCGCAATTGCGAACGCCCTTTTTGTTTACTCTATTTTTATTTCTTGTCATCCTGAGCGGAGCAATTCGATGCGGAGCATCGGATTGCGGAGTCGAAGAATCTCAGGAGATTTCCAATGATTCGAGGGAAGCAACCTCATGTTTTAACTGCATGAGATTGCTTCGTCGCATTTGGCTCCCTTCAGCATGACCGATCATGCGGGTCGCCAAATGCTCCTCGCAATGACATTACACCATTAATGTTCCACCACCAATTTCTTCGTCAGCGTAGCGCCGCTGGCTACGATGCGGAGATAGTACGTTCCCGGCGGGAGCTGGCTGACATCCACCGTGTAATCGTGATCGCCGGCTGCGATGGTTGAGTTCAGAACCGTTTTCGAGGTACGTCCGAGCACATCGAGGAGCGTCATTTGCACACGGTCGAATGTGGCAGTCGTTAGCATAATATCTGCTTCCTGATTCATCGGATTCGGCACGACGGAAACAGCGAGCGTTTGTGGCACGCTCGATGGCGATACGGCGTCGAGCGCGCACGTTATCGGTACAGTATTCGTACACACAGCGCCGTTCGAAGTAGTTGCAACCTGAACGTTGGAAGAAAGGGAACTGCCGTTGTTATAGGAAACGACGAACTGCCGTGAATCTCCCGCAGTGAGAGTGCCCGTAAACAGCACACTGCTCTTGTCCGGTGATATAGTTGAGACCCAAAGCGGGGGTACCGTAGCGGTTTCGATGGTCCAGGGAGCGGTTGGCGTAACGATAATGCTATCGACTTCTGCGCCGCCCTGACGCAGATTCAGAACCGTGATCGTTTCAGAGCACAAGCCGGTATCCGAGACGTGGCGAATGGAATCGCACACGAGCGGCGGTGTGCAGCCTGGCACGGTAATGACATTTGAAAATAGGTTATTACCATTCGCATCGATCGTTTGCCAGGTAAGACTCCAGGAGGAATTCGTCTGCGCGGGATCAATGCAGAAATGAATGGTATCGAAACTCCCGGTTTTGAGGAGACCGTTTGCGCCGGAAATATTCGAAAGGCGGGCGGATTGTCCGAACGCACTCGGAGTCCATTTATTGCTCGACGATAAACAACTCAGAGGAAACGTACCAGCCGAAGCAGGGATGGTCATTGTAATGTCGTTAATGCCCGAAGTAGGGTTTGTATGCTTGTTCTCGACGATAAGCGTATAATCGCAGCCGGGGCCGGTTACAACCCACGCAGTATCGGGGAATCCACTTTCACAGGAAGTGGTGTCCACTCCGCTCGATAGGAAGGTCGTGGCGTCGGAATCGCTCCATTGGATGATGATCGGTTGGCTGGTATTGGGATTGTCGATAGAAGCTCTTGGCGTCCAGATAGTACCGCCGGGTTGCCCATAGACAGGCATCCATTTCGCCAACTCATGAAAATTAAGCGTTTTTCCCGAATTGGATATGGCATATTGCCAAGTTTGTCCTAATACCTGCGGCGGAAGAATAGCCGAAGACCAGGTTGCGCTGTCCGGACTTGCGATCGTCAGCGTCCAGCTTGTGATCGGCGATACGGTGTCAACGTCATTGTGGTAATTTTTTGCATTGATCTGAAAACTACATTCGCCGACGTTTTGGATGGTCAGGCTATCGGAATTTGGAGTCTCAGAGCACGATGGTGGCGTGACGGGAACGCTCAATATATTACCGGCATCGACGAGATCACCGCAACTAAAGGCAGTCCAGGTCCAAGTGAAGTCGCTCACCCCAGTATTGGCTAAGATGGGAACGATAAATCCGCTGAGATTCGCTCCAGTGCTGAGTTGGAATTGGCCTTCACAATCCGTAGAAAAATACGCATTGAACTCCGATACGGAATCGACGACCCATCCGGTTGGCGCCTGAACGCCCGATGGAAGTACCGAGCCTGCCGTAAACCCTTGAAGCTGGAATTGCATTTGTGTGAGGGCTGCTTGCGGGCCGTTGTGATTGAAAACATGGAAATTAAAAGTTGGGTAGCAGCCAACGTTGGTAGCAGAAGTGCTCACGCTATCGAACGTACAATGGCCTTGATAAATTGTGGGAATGAGCGTTTTCATACCTGAGCTGACAATCGTCCCGCCTGCGATCGATATCCATTCGATGGTAACCGGTTTATTGAATAAGCTATCGGGGAACTGGGAACCGCCCGGCCCGCCCAAGAGAAAAAAGTGCGCAGAGTCTTTAATTCCCGTTGCGTCGCCCGTCCCGGTATTTAGCGGGTAATAATTGGCGGTGTCACCAGTTATGGTGACGCTGTCGGCCCAGTGGTTCTGATCAAAAGTGCCATCTTCCGCGGTCGTGCCAATTTGGAAGGAAAAGCCGGCATCCGCGGAGGCCGGCGTGATGATAAGAAGAAATTGATTTACGAATGGCGAGTGATTATTGACAAAACCCCAGTCAAATCCAGGATCGGTGCCGCAATCGTTAACGATCCAAAAGGAATCGATAACAACTTGCGCACTGGCCATGCGTGGCGCAAGGAGGGCGAGGGTTAGAAGAAGTAGTGGGAAAATACGTGCAGGTTTCATAGTTTTGTAGCAGATATGAGGTTCTCCAAAGCAATACGTTCAAAATTTTTGTGAAGAAGGGTATCTAATTTAAACAATCCACGCGAACCGGAATTGTTACACCCTCATCGCAAAAATACGCGATCCTTACGAGACGATTAACGAACCGCTACCATGAGAACTACATTCCGAGCGTTTCCGCTCCCGGCGTATCCCACCACCCAAGATCGATCTTCTGAAATGGCCCATCTTTGGCGTTGGCAGCTTTAAGAAAATCGGAATCCTCTACGGAAAGTCCGGTAGTGGCAACATGATGTTCTGCCATATCGAGCAGGCGCGTAAGGAATCCGGCGTGTTCCGCGAAGCGGGTTTTAGAATACTCGATCGCGCCTTGCGTGGAGATCACGAATTCCCAATCGCTGGCTTCGAGCAGCAAAAGTTCACGCGCCGCTTGTTCGAGAATGGTACGAAGCGTTTCATCAACCCGATTCTGAGATATACCGTGAATCATCTTTATGAACCTATCTTCCAGCGGATAGATCGTGTCCCACATCCACGCTACTTCGTGGTTCGTCCATACAAAATGATGACCACCCTCGCCCCACGAGCCTTCCGGCAATGAAATGGTCGTGCGTGGCGCGGAATAACTATCGAGCGCTTCGGCGCAATCGGTTAGAACAATTTTTTCGTTCTCGGAAGGGTGAGGGGTCGTTAATCGCCGCATGACTTTTTCCAGAAATCGTGGCCCTTCGAACCACCAGTGCCCGAATAGTTCCGTATCGAACGGCGCGGCGAGCACGCCGGGATAGCTGTGCGCGCTTGCATGATCTTCCAGTTCCCGCTTCACGAGCGAAACGAAATCGTCGGCATCGAGATCCAACTGCCACTCGGTTTGATCGTGCAGATACGGCTGTTTATAGGCAAGATCGGCGCTTACGCCGGTGATCTTCCAATAGCGCAATCCGGAATTATGATGCTTTTTATGAAAATCGAGATACACGCCAGCGCCGGGATAACCCAATTCCGCCGACCACACGCGTGAAGCGCTTTTCGGGTCTCTCGAAAAAATAGCTGGCGATCTTTTGCCTGGAACTTTTGAAGGTTTGGACGAATCGACCCAATAAATATCGGTCAACGATCGGTTGGGATCGGAACCAAATGGCGGTTCTCCATTCGCGCCGACTTCTGCAAGATATTTTTCGTGCAATGCTTTTGCAAATGGCTGATACGGTGGAACGGTTCTGCCGCCTTGCGTGAGCGCGCCATCGACGACAAAGTATTCTAATCCTGCTTCGGCTACAAGCTCTTCGATACCGGCGCGGTCTTCGCTCTGCTTCCGGAATGATTCCGGTCCAACCGTTGGCGACCAGTTATATCGCGGGCGGTAACCGCACTCCGGCAGCCAGATCCCGCGCGGGCGTTTGCCGAAATGCTTCTCGTGTGTTGCGATGGCGCAGTTAATTTGCCCGCGAATGTTATCGTCGTGCAAGAGCAGTGGGAAATATCCGTGCGTGGCGCCGCAGGTCATGGCATCGAGCACGCCGTCATCGGAAAGCTGACGGAACCCGCCGACAATATCGCCATGATATTTTTCAAGGAACTGCGTCCGGGCATTCGAATAAAATTCCCGCCAATATTCTGCCAATGGCTGAAGGTGGTGCTCGCCGTTCTGCGCGAAATACACGTAATCTTCTTCTGCCGCTAATATCTTTTCGGCGCAGTAGGCAATGAAAACGCCTTTAAATTCCGGATCGGTTAATTGCTCGAGATTGATGGGCGAAAAATCCATCGAAATTTTGGGCGCGAGACCCTCCGCCTGCAAGCGTTCAAGGGTTCCTAAGATCGGGATGTAGCATTCCGCTACGGCTTCCGATAGCCAATCGGAGCCGTGCGGCCATTTGCCGTGGCGCAGCACGTAAGGAAGGTGCGTGTGAAGAATAAATATGAATGAGCCAAGCATGAACCAGGATTTAGACCACGATTTACAAGATGGAAAGGATTACGCAGGATGGATTTTGAAAATTCATCTGAACTGTCAGTGATAAGTGAGAATACGCTACCCAAAACGGGGATACGTAATTACAGCATGGACGGATACATGCTGTATGTTCAAGAACAATCTTTGTGCCACTTTGAATCTCAAAGAAGCAATTCTCGTACATTAAACTAATGTTAAGACCGTCATTGCGAGGAGCGTTCGGCGACCAGCGGGAGCCGAATGCGACGAAGCAATCCGTTCCGTTTAATCGCAACCTCAGTGGATTGCTTCGTCGTCCCTCCGGGACTTCCTCGCAATGACTAATAAACAAACTCATTATGCCGAATATCACTAAGACTGAACAAGAATGGAAGCGTGAGCTTACTCCCGAACAATATCGCGTGATGCGCGAGAAGGGAACCGAACGTCCGTATTCCGGCGAGTACGAAGCCTTTTGGGACGAGGGCATCTATAAATGCGGAGCCTGTGGCGCGCCGCTTTTCGAAAGCGATACCAAATTCGATGCCGGCTGCGGATGGCCCAGCTTCTATGCGCCACTCAACAACAAAAACATCGAGGAGCACGATGATCGCTCCATGTGGAGAGCGCGCACCGAAGTAACCTGCGCTAACTGCGGCGCGCATTTAGGCCACGTCTTCGACGATGGCCCCGGGCCAACGGGTTTGCGTTATTGCATCAACTCCGCTTCGCTGGGGTTTGAGAAAAAATAGGCGAATAAAAAAGTTTTTCTAACCATCATGAGAAGCGATCACACGCGTGCGTTGGGATGGCTGCATAATTCCCAGCAATCGGAACCCTGGCAGATACGTTTCAAGGATATAGAGCCCACTGGGCCAGTAATAGAAAGCCTCCGACCAGCTTTCCGAATAAAGAATTCCTCCGGAGGAATGATTGAGGCTTTCAGAAAGAGTAACCTGTTCCGCATCGGTGTACGTGAATACGTTCCCATTTACTGTATCGGTGATGTTGGCAAATCCTCCGCCAACGACCTGTGCGGTATCATTAATTATGATACCAGGAAGCGTGGTATCAACTGAAAACCAGTTCGCAGCGGTCTGCGTCGCAAAAGGATAGGTAAACCAGCCGCTGGGGTCGGCGGTGCTTGAATGGATGTAAGTGCTTACGTCCCCATCTGTGAGATAGCGAAAGTAAGCAGTATCCTTGGACCATCCTGCCGAGCTGCTATCGGCTATTTCATCCACATCCGATTCTCCGTAGATCGTCACGCCGGTTGCAACCACCAATTCTTTCGTGGTGTCGGTGGAGATCACGTTACCGGTGGAATCCGTGTAGGTATCCTGAAGGATGAAGTAGGTTCCCACCGCCGGGCCACGTGAGAATGTGCTGGCATTTGGCGAGGTTGTCGTGCTTTTGCAGCCAGCGATCACAACGATACAAAGAACTATTAGAAAAAATGATGTACGCATAAGTCCATGAGATTACGATAAAAAAAGCATAGAAAAAAGTACGATAATTACGATGCTATGCGATGGAATTATAGATTGGTAGCGATAAGAAGAGTGCGTTGGGATGGCTGCAACACTCCTTGCACGCGGTAGTGTGTCAGGTTCGTTTCGACCGAGTAATACAGGCCCGGAACGTAATAGTACGTCTCAGCCCAGCTTTCTGTATAACCAATGCCTCCGGCGGAACGAGTGGTGTTTCTAAAAACAGTGATCGTTTCCGTGTTCATGTAGGTGAAGGGAGTTGAACCTAACGAATCGGCGACGTTCGCCAGACCTTCGCCAACGACCCATTCGCTATCTTGCGTGGTGACACCGGACTCCGTGGTGTCAACAGCGTACCAGGTTGCAGATTTCTGCGTAGCAAAAGGATACGTGGACCAACCAACAACGGGATCGCTTATCACATCGGGGACTAAAGAGCTTACATCGCCATCGGGTAGATATTGAAAGTAGGCGCTATCGGGAGCCCATCCACCCGAACTGCTATCCAATATCACGGCCAAATTCGAAACGCCGTATGCAGTTACACCCGTTGCAACGATCATATCTTTCGTGGTATCGATCTCGAGCACCTTACCGGTGGAATCCATTGTAGTATGCTGCAAGAGGTAGTAAACCCCTGCTCGTAACGCATTCGAAACGGTGCCGGTATGCGAGGATTGCGGAGCGGTAGTTTGATGACAACCCGCCATCACGATAGCGCAGAAGAGGATCAGGAAGAACGATGTACGCATAAAACCTCCAAATTTACGTTAAACCAACTCACAAATATACGACAAATTTAACCGACATGTGCTGAAAAAGAGATCCCCCACGCATACGGGACTTCGCTATTGCATCAACTCCTCGTCGCTGGGGTTTGAGAAGAAGTGATACGGTTGTTATTTCAGTAAATAAACGAGCCGTTCGAGACTATTACGCTATCCGATAGATTGTTTGCTTTATGAGCCACGAAATTAAATTGCCCGCTAACATGCAAGCTAACTGAATCGAATGAGGTGATGGTTACAGAGCCGGAATAAGGACGATTGACTGTCGCATTCGTAATGTAGGCTGTGGATGTATCCGGTGCGCCTACAGAGTAAGTTCCATAATCAACCGAGTTGACGCCTAACGAATCGGTTCCCACTTTCGGATTCAATAAAAAGAATGTAATTTGAGTACTATCCGATGCCTTGCCGGTCACCGTTACGAGATTTGGACGACTTCGAGAAACGGTATTACTTCCAGGAATGCCCGGCGTAGCAGACCACGCATTGCCATTCACTGTTGCCGACATCGGCTGGCCCGTGGGTTCCGAAGTAGTGCTACATCCTGCAAGTGCAACCATTACAAGAGTCAGGAAAAAAGATGTACGCATTGCTGTTCCTTTCGCTGTTATAAATCAACGACCAAACCAACATATCGAAAAAAGTTTTCATTCCACTGAGATCAACGCCAGCACATCGTCACCTGCCAACGCGAGCCGACCGTGCAGGAACGATAGCTCGATCAAAAACGCGAATCCTTCCACCGTCCCGCCGAGCCGGTTGACGAGCCGTTTCGCTGCTGCGGCAGTTCCCCCCGTTGCAAGCAGATCATCTACAATAATTACGCGGTTCCCGGGCGCAATGGCATCTTGGTGCATCTCGACGGTATTCGTTCCATATTCCAATTCGTATTCTTCGTGGATGGTCTTGTATGGCAGCTTGCCAAGCTTACGCACGGGCACGAACGGCAAATTCATCTCCAGCGCCAGCGGAGTTCCGAAAACAAACCCGCGCGATTCGATACCGACGATAATATCCGGTTTTTTCGGAATAGCATATTCGATAAATCGGTCGATGATTTGCCGCATGGCTTTCGGATTCGAAAGCACGGGGGTGATGTCCTTAAACATAATTCCGGGACGTGGAAAATCGGGGACGTCGCGTATTAATGGGGCGGCTAAAAGTGTCTGTTTTGTCAGGGCTTCTTGCATTGGTTGTATTTTTGTACAAAGATACGATAATTAATGATACTGTCATTGCGAACATTATTCATACTGTCATTGCGAACATGGGGAGGACTGTCATTGCGAGGAGCGTTCGGCGACCGGAGGGAGCCGAACGCGACGAAGCAATCTCAGGAGATATTCGCAAGAGATTGCTTCGTCGAACGCGAAAGGCTATCGCCTTTCACGTTCTCCTCGCAATGACGTTTAAATAACAAAATCATGGCAGACAAAAAACTAAAAATCTTACGCAGCGAAGAAATCGCATCGGGCACGCGCGCCTTTCATTTATCGAAGCCCGAAGGTTTCGAATATGAATCCGGGCAGACGATCGATCTTTATCTCATCGACCCGAAGGAGATGGATGCCGAAGGTCCGATTCGCACATTCTCACTCGTCAGCGCGCCGCATGAAGCGGAGTTGGAATTTGCCACTCGGATGCGCGATACCGCTTTCAAGCGCATTCTAAAAAACGCGGAACCCGGCTTCGAGCTAACGTGGGATGGGCCGTATGGCTCGTTCCTTCTGCATAAAAATGCCGCGAAACCGGCAGTCTTTCTCGCCGGTGGCATCGGCATTACGCCCTTTATGAGCATGATAAAAAACGCCGAGCATAATAAACTTACTCACGAGATATATCTTTTTCATTCCAATCACACACCGGAAGATGCGCCGTTCCATAAGGAGCTTTCGGAACTTGCAAAGAAAAATCCTAAATTCCATTTCATTCCTGCAATGACAAATATGGATAAATCATCAAGCTCGTGGAATGGCGAGCGCAGTTCTATAGATAAAAATATGATCGCGCGTTATGTGAGCGATCTTTCCGCGCCGATCTATTACATTGCCGGGCCGGAGGGATTTGTCGGTGCGATGCGAAAAATGCTTGTCGCAGCCAACGTAGATGAAGACAATATCCGCTTCGAAGAATTTCCGGGATATTGATTTTTAAGTACAAAATGTGGATTCCCGCCTTCGCGGGAATGACAGGAATGTGGCGTTTTTGTGCTTCGCGCTGTGATTCTTAACGCTGGCATCCCCGCGAATGTGGGGATCGATTGACTTAATTACAGCTTACTTTTCTATTAGGATTGAATTATCTTGCAGAGATTCCGTTATTGGTGTTCTTCGTTTTTAATTCACATACTTCTGTTCCAACAACTATTCATTTTACATGTCCGATACCTCCATTCAATCCAAAAACATCCGAGACGTCGTCATTATCCGCGATAAAAGCGTGGATTCCGCCTATAAGAATGGCGAGAAGAAAGCTATTACCGATTTCATTGAGGACTACATGAATGGCCGGGTGGACGTCGCCTGCGATTTCCAGGAGCTGATTCGCAACCGGACGCTTTTCTTTAAGTATGCGTGGGTGGGTCATCATTTGAAGTTTTTGTTCTCGCGATTTATTCCCGAAGTGACCATTCACTCTGCCAAGCAGGACGAGCGCGTTATTCGCAGCCATTACGATCGCGGTAACGATTTCTTCGGCGGATTTTTGGGCGACCGGATGATCTACACATCCGCTTTTTTCAAGACAGGTTTAGAAGATTTGGAAACCGCGCAAGATCAAAAGCTCGATCTCGTGTGCAATAAACTTCAGTTGAAGCAAGGCGAAAAATTGCTCGACATCGGCTGCGGATGGGGCACGCTTGCAGCGCATTCCGCGAAGTATTATGGCACGGATTCGACCGGCATCACCATCGCGCAAAAGGGCGCGGATTATGGGAACGATCAGATCAAACGATGGGGCGTAGCTGACCATGCAAGGATTCTTCGCATGGATTATCGTTCCATCCCGCAAGCGAAGTACGACAAAATTTCCTGCCTTGAAATGGCCGAGCACGTCGGCGTAAAATACTTCCAACGATTCATGAAGCAGATCGCCGGTTTGCTAAAAGATGACGGACTTTTCTATCTTCAGATCGCGGGACTTCGCGCTGGCATTCATAAAGAATCCCTGATTTGGGGCGGTTTCATGTCAGAGTATATTTTCCCCGGTGCGGATGCAAGTATGCCGCTTAGTTTTGTCGTAAAGCGATTGGAAGGCGCGGGATTTGAAATTCATAGCGTCGAAAATGTGGGAATTCATTATTCGCGAACCATCCAGTTGTGGTACAATAACTGGCAGTCGAACAAAGAGATCATCATCAAAGCGTATAGCGAGTGGTGGTTCCGATGCTGGGAAGTTTTTCTCGCGTGGTCGGTGGATATTGCCAAGCAGGGTAACTCGACCTGCTTCCAGATCGTCTGCAATAAGAACTTGGATAGCTTCAACCGCCCGCGATTCTTTGGCGGAATAAATCTCGGTGAGCGCGATCTGCAAGCGCAGCCGAGAGTCTCGATGGCGCGGGGTGCGTTGGTTTAATCAAGCGGTGCGCCGATGGGGTTTTCGTCGATGAGAACCTCTGCATATCGCGCGGAGTAGGCGAGGAAAATTCCCGAATTTGTTTCGATATTCGGGTCGTTGGTTTCTCGAAGACGCGAGGACACCACGCCGACGAGCCGCAAGCTGCCTTGTGTATTGAACGCATACACCGGTCCGCCGGAAAAACCGGGATTGCAAAAGCCATCGAAATAATAAAGGATCGGGTCGCCATTTTCTGTCGAGAGATAGCCGTGCTTGAGCAGGGGATAGGGATAGTTCCGCGAGGGATCGTCGAACATATATCCAAGTGGGAACCCAAGCGTCCATACTTCACATCCGGCGCTGATCGTATCGCCAGATGAAACGATCGGCGTGAGATCGAACGATTTTGCAATGGTGGGTTTGGCAAAAGTGAAAACGGAAATGTCCAGCTCACCTTTACCATGCCCGACGAGTCGCGTTGGCGAGCGAATCCATCCTCCGTTCACAAAAATATCGGCGGAATCCCGGCCCGTCATGTATTTTGCGAAATGCTTTGCGGTAACAATATACTGCCTCCCATTCCGAATAAGCACGAAGCCCGTCGCCTGGTGTCCTTTGCCATCGCTAAGCATCAGCACGGAACGAAAATCGCCTTCTTTCGGCAGCGGCGCTCGGTTCAGCGAATTCACCGTAACGCCGCACCCTGCCACGCATAATAACGCGATATATAGACCGAGGAAAGAACAATACTTCATTTGTGGTATCTTATTTTAAGGTATTTCGCTTGAAAACCCACGGTTCGGCATATTTTGAATGCTGCTGAAGGGTCTTTAGGAACGGGAGCAGCACTCCGAAAGTTTGGCAATCCGCAACATTCATAATTCATCCTTCATAATTCATATTTTCCCCCGGAGAGGTGGCCGAGTGGCTTAAGGCAACGGTTTGCTAAACCGCTACAAACGCCTTAAAGCGAGTCCTAATGCTCGTTTTTTCCATTAGGACAAACAAAGGACTAACAAGCTCCCGTCCTTTCACTCTCTCGTTCGGTTCGTGTCCCATCTCACAAACATTTTCCGCAACGCAAAAAATCTTAGTTCATGCAACCCGGCGTTTGCACCTGCTAATTCCGGGAACTTAGTGGAATTTATTCCGATAAAATTGTACCCAAATTTTCAAGTGCTAACTATGCTCCTTTTAGTGTACAGACTGAATTGTACACTAAAAGTAAACGACGATAGCTAATTCTTTTAGGGTACAGCCTTTTGTGATCGAAGATGGAGTAATCGCATGGCATGAACTGAGACGTACTCGCCGCGTGTATTCGCGGCGTGTTCACACGTTGGAACGATATTTGGACGAATAGCAGTGCAAACGCAGCATCTAATGTTGCGACAGTGCCAAGCTATATTTTTCCGAACCATCGTAAGGGCGGCGTTTTTTATGGATGGTATTTTGGTACGGATGGAAAGCGAAAGCAATTCTCCACCCGCACCAAAAATAAGCGTGAAGCCGAGAGGATTTACCGTGAACATTTGCTAAATCTTTCGGGCGCACACCACTCAGCACGGCGCAACCAATACCGGCTTTCAGTCTTTGCAAGTGAGTATCTTCCTTCCCGGAAGGGTGAAGGAATTTCGGTGTCTCAATTAAAGGAATTAGCCGCATCTCTTCGTCTTTTCATGCGAGCGATCGGTGATAAGCCGCTACATAAAGTTACCGTGCAGGATTGCCAGTTATTTATTTCGCAAGGGTGGAGAGAGGAAGGATGGAAGTCTATTTATTCCGCTAAAAAACACTTTCAAAATCTGAGGGCTTGCTTTGAAACAGCCGTTACATGGGAACTCGTCGAAAGCAATCCATTTCGTAAGTGTAAGAAGCCGCGTGTTGAGGAAGAAACACCTGAGTATCTTACTCAATCCGAATTACGAAGATTCGTTGACAGTATTTTGAATGACTCTTACGCTGAACAACGCTTTCGGAACATTGTAATCGTCGCGTTCTACACCGGGTTACGATTGAACGAAATTTTGAATTTGCAGCACACTCAAATTGAGTGGAGCAATGCAAGGATCGTCGTTCAGCAATCGAAAACTTTTAAGACGAAAAGCAGGAAGTCCCGCATCGTACCATTGCCGGACGAAGCAAGAGAAGCTATTAAGAGGCAGGGCGCACTGAACATGCAAAGCCGCAGTGAGCGGGTGCGGGAATCGTCTTATCTCTTTCCGAACGACGATGGCAAGGTGCTAAATAAAAATTACGTAAGCCGCCATTTCCGGGAGCTTGCTAACGAAGTATTTCCAGGCCGTCCCGGAATTCATTTCCATTCGCTCAGGCATAGCTACGGTTCCCTTTTGGCAGAAAAGCGAGTCCCGTTGCAAGAGATCCAAAAAGCAATGGGACATTCCAGCGTTCGCGTGACTGAGCGATACGCGCGGCTCAGGGATAGTGACTTCGAAGCATCACTCAGCATTCTCAACGCGCTTCCAAAGATCGAGCGCGAATCATACTCACAATTAGAAGAACTATCGTCAGTGCCAAATGACAGAGAAGAAATTGAGAGCGTTCGGTCTTGATGCCGTAACAATAGTTCTATTTACGAACAAGGCTGGCGCGTTACGATACCAGCCTTTAGTTCGATTCCTCAAAACTATTACGGGGGAACGTATTAGCAAAAGCACGGGTGAAATCATAGAGCGGGTGCGATATGAATTCAAAATTAGGAATCTGTCGTTCGTCGTAACTGATAGCAGCATTTCGGTGACCGGGAGTTTAACTACTTACCTTCATGGGAATAATATAATTCCTGCACCGTTCGATGAAATTCCATTAGTCCTTACGAAGTTGAGACAAGAAACTGGGATTGATTTCAGCAGTGCCATTGTGTACTCCCTCGAATTATCGTCTTCCATTTCGATGCAGAACGATCCTGCTATCTATACTTTGCTTTTTGAGGCAAAGGGACTGTATCGAAAAAATCGGTATGATAATACGGTGTACATACAAACTGAATCCCAAAAGAAGCGAACGGAAAGATTGAGGATTTATTCTAAGTCGCTCGAATCAAACGTACCGGGTAACATACTCAGGGTAGAATGGAGAATCGTCGGTCACGTTGCACAACGTCTCGAATTGCCAGGCCCGCTTCGTGTTGAACACCTTTGTGACCCACTCGTTTGGAACCAATGCGTAGGACGATGGAAAAAGCACAGCTTAAATTTCGTCCTGAAACCTTCCGATAATCTGAGCACACAACTGATAACAGGGCTAAAATCCTTTCGAGAAGCGGCAGTCAATCAGTGCGTGAGAGAATCGAATTTGATGGAAGCGTTATGGGAACGAATAGAACTGGCTGAACGGTTTCAAAAGTTGAGAGGTACAAGTCGTAAGCAGGTAAGGAATGAATTTAAAGCAGAGATCGGAAGGAAGGCCAACCCGGAATGTCTCGAACTTCGAAATGCGCTTGCAAAAACCGCAACACTTGCGCGAAGGTCTAAGAGTTAAAGGGTATTTCAGGGACGTGAATCCCGTCCTCAACGTTGATACATGCTGGGAATGAAAGTACTATGCCACGAAAGAAAGAATCCGTAAACCTTACGAAACATGACACCTCAACGCGCGCGCGTGAGCCGTTTTGGATAAAAGGCTTTCTTCAATCAATTCGATTGAAGGCAAACGTTACGCTTGCCTGTCAAGAAGTTAAGATAGCGCGACAGACTGCATACGAGCGCCGTGTAAACAATCCTGAGTTCGCTGCTGCATGGGATGATGCTATGGAAGAGGGCGCGGATCGGTTGGAAGCGGAAGCGTGGCGGCGAGCCGTTGAGGGTTCCGAACGTCCTGTCTTTCAGTGCGGTAAAAAAGTTGGTAGCATTCGGGAGTATAGCGACACTCTTATGTGCTTACTTTTGAAGGGACACAAACCAGCGAAATTCCGTGAACGGGTTTCAAATGAAATTAGCGGGCCGAACGGTTCCGAGCCAAACGTCGTAATATACATTCCAGACAACAATCGGCGGAAGGGTGGAACGAAATCGAGTGCGCCGAACGGAGCACCGACGAATCCCGCGCAAATATGGTTGCCGCAAAAAGGAAGTTTGGAACGAACAAACCATACTGAAAATGTGTAACATGCGATACAAAATCCCCTCTAAAAATGTAAACCATGTTATACATTCCGATGAAGTCATGGTTAGAAGCGAAGAAAGCGGCTCTCTGAGAATTGTGCAACATGTTATACAAAGTGTGCAGCATGGTACACACTGCGAGTTTCTGCACCAGTACGCGCCCGCGCGCGTGAAGGAAATAAGGAGTTGCGGGGACGATAAGAAGCTCAAACGAATGGAATACGAAGGGTTAGCTATCGTCCCGAACCGAACGGCACGGCAATCCTACCTGAATTTCAGGTGCTAAGGCGGTTCCCATTAGACGCGGCCCTAAATTTTGGAGTGAAGAGATTAAGCGGTTTCAGATTAGTGGTGTCGTTTTGTATTATGCTTCTTCCGTAAAACGGTTGTTCCGTCTTTCTTCCGATAGATCGTATAATTCGAATCGTGGATTGGTGCTCCGCTACTCGTTCTATTCGATTTTGCGATGTGCCAGAATAACGTAACAGGCCAGAACAATACGAACAGGATTTTGACTCGACGAGAATAACCCTTCCAGTCTGAGCGCAATAGAGGAAGCCATTCAGCGGTTGTCATACTTAACCCTTCCTGAAAATCATTAGGAGCCGTTCCCGCTTAAAAAGCAGGCCGGACACTATCGGCATTGCCGTAACGAGTTCCCAACCCTGAGCGGCATTGTTGAGAATGAGTTCATTCGCTTTTTGTTCTTTGATTTTGCCGGACGATAGTTTCATCGTCACGCTTTCGAATTTGATGTCTGTGGTCATTTACATTTTTCCTATTATTTTGATTCAACATTTGTTCCGGCTGCATCAACCGCCGTTTTTAATTTCAGCAAGTCTTGCGGTGAATCGAAAAAGCAATTCAGTTCAGGGATTGATTTCACTGTCAAATATCCCGCTTGTTTGGAACCTTGCTGATAGAATCCCGCCTCAAAATCGTCCTTTCCCCGGTAAATAACCTCAGTGTACTCACGGTTTCCTGTCGCCATTTCGGAAGCCTTCGAAGCGAGATAGGAAAGCGCAGCTGAAAAGCTCTGCAAGTCCTCGAAGTCAAGAAATGCTGAACCTTCATCGTCTCCTTTTTTGACGGTTAGGCGTATCCCTTTCACTTTTTCGGTTCCCGCCGTTCCAAGTGTGATTACTACCCCTTCGATACTTACGCTTGTACCGTAATTTCCGTCAACCGTTCCTCCAGCGAAATAGTCTTTCGTTATTACAGAACCACGTTTTGCAAGTGTGGCGGAAATTTTGGAACTTTCAGTATTGTCCCCTTTCGGAGCCGTCTTTTGTGCAAGCGACGGGGTCGCTAAGAATCAATGCGAGAATTAGAACGATATGCTTCATTATATTTTCTCCTAATTTGAATGTGTAAAAAATGTTATCGGCTTGCTGGTCTTCGCTTGTATGCCTTCACATGCTTGCCTGTCTTTGTTGTGTATCCACTTACATGCTCCGTCTTTTTTCGAGAAGATTTCGATTTGTGTGTGGATGAACTACTCCGGGAATGTGACGATGAATGCGAGTGACCGCGTGTTGCTTCCACGTTCGAAGTTGAAAGCACAAATGCCAAAGTGAGTAATGCAAGTAAGTATTTCATAGTATGTCTCTTTCTGTAATAAGTTATTGAATGCTCAACACGGGATGAATTTCTCTGCCATTTGGTGCGTGTCCATCCCCGTGAGCAATCTTATCGTAAAAACCATAGCCTGTAACTTTAACATGCTTCGGAGTGACGGGATGAACCGCTGTCCCGGTTATAGTGCCGAAGAGCGATTCAGCTTTTTTTCGTGCCAGTTCGTATTCTGTTTGGTGCGTTGTAATTTCCTGGCAATCGTCAGGTGAAGGAATTTCTATTATCATGGAATTATTGCCGTCAGTGAACACCAAATGAAAATCGTTATCATTGGCCTCTTCCCCTGCCATTACAATATCCCCCTCTAATGTGAGAAGCACCCTTTCGTTTGGGTAACGTGGTTGAGCTTGCCACTTTGGAGGACGCGGGAGCGAGTCCTGTTCAGCAATAGTAGTGTGAATGGCAACCGTTGTTAGTTGTGACCCGTCGTTCAGAGTCTTTGCATTCCAACGGGCAAGATCACTGCCACACTGAGCGTGAAGCACGAACGGGAATGCAAACAACAGGAGCGCGAATCCCGCGTGTGCTTTCACCGAACGGCCCTTGTACACCTTTTTCATCATAAGTCACTACGAAAATACGACAAAAATGGCCGGACTGTTTGAGTTTTGATCGTCCCGGACTCTCTGAACGCCGTACACACGGGGTTCGGTGTGTGTACAACCGGGCCTAAAAAATAATCGAAACTTACGGGAACGGTGAAACGTAAATAGTAGTTATATTAGCGTTACATTCAATTGCACACTATGAAAGCTATCATTTACACCCGCGTTTCAACAGAAGAGCAATCTCAGTCCGGTTTGGGCTTAGAAGCTCAGGAATCGGCTTGCCGGACACTCGCCGGGACGATAGGAGCCTCAGAAACGCTCCTGTTCACGGACGCTGGAATTTCCGGCTCGAAAGGAATTGAAGATCGTCCGGCACTCACGGAAGCCCTTGCCGCGCTGAAAAAGGGGGACGTTTTGATCGTCGCTAAACGTGACCGAATTGCGCGTGACATGCTTGTTACCCTCACGGTGGAAAAGGTTGTTTCGAAGCGCGGAGCGCGGCTCCTGAGCGTAGCAGGTGAAGGCTCTGATTCGGAAGGCGTGACGGGCCTAATCCTTCGAACCATGACTGACCTGTTTGCTCAGGTAGAACGTGAGACGATACGAACCCGGACACGCTCCGCGTTGCAGGTGAAGAAATCGAAAGCGGAGCGCGTTGGTGCTATCCCTTACGGTTATCGTCTCTCTGAGGATGGAATTCATTTGATCGAAAGCGAAAGGGAGCAACGGATTATTGCCCTTGTGCAATCGCTTAGGGCCGATGGAATGTCACTACGTCAGATCGTCGTAAGGCTGAACGCCGATTCGGTCACTACGCGCAACGGCAATGGCTGGCAACTCACTCAAATTGTTCGAATCCTGAAATAATGAACTGGCTTTGTAGGGTGTATAACATGGTTTACAAAACGAACGGCGTTGCCCGTATTTTGAAATGAACTTGCTCCGTAGGATGCTCAGGAGTGCGCTGGAAAGGCTTCGGCGTAGGAAAGACGTGCGGGAGCTACGGCAATCGTCTCAGAACGCACGTATCGCGGCCCTACGCGCTGAATTAGACTCAGGGGTAACTCAGGAACAGGCCGAACGTGACCGACGATACTTAGCAGGGGAAGAAGAGGTTCAAGAACCTAACAAAACCTAACATTTTTTGAACGTAAGACGATAATGGCAAGAAGTGAACGGGAGCTATTGGAACCGGAAGAATTTGAGCGTTTGAAAAAGGCTCCTAAGATCGAAGTGCTTGCCGTGCTCGAAAGGTATGTTCGCCGGGAAGCCGGAAGGCCAAAGAGTGACACACCTGCACTAACGAGCGCGGAGCGTGTGAGACTATTTCGGGAGCGGCAACGGAAGGCTACAAAATCGAAACGGAAATTCTCGAACCAATAGTCCTGTTACCGGCACATGCCGGACGCGAAAAAAAGAGGAATCAAACCACTTCCTGAGCCACGCTTGCCTTTCGTAAAGGTATGGGTTCGCTCAGGCTCAGATTTGATTCATTTGGAACTTAGTATCGCTGCCATAAAATTCAGAGAGTACGTGAAAACTCAAATTCAAATTACTGGTGAAAAGGGTTTGCGTTCTGGTAAGCAGGGATTCAACTGGCGGGAATCAATTCGCCGCCCAGAGATCGAAAAGAAGATACGACGGTTTCAAATGATAGCGATAAAGCACATTTGGTTCCTTTGCTGGCAAGCGGAAACATTCCCAGGTATGCTCTCAAAAGAGTACGAACAGAACGCAAGGAAGTTGTGCAAAAGATACAAAAGTGCGATTGAGACATACATCCTAAAAAAGAGGATGGAAGAAGTAAAATATGAGGAAAAGGCTCAGCTTGCTATCGAACTTGTTCAGAAAATGTGGGAACGGAAACAGACAAAAGAATCCTACGAAAAAATGCTGCCACTTCTCATTCGAACACTATCACCTGCGCGTGTGATCGAAGTAGTGGCGCAACAGCTAAGAGCTAACGACCCTCGAACCCAGGAGGCAGAAAAGCTGCGTAATCGCATTCAACAGCTTAGGACTAACAAAGGACAAACACTTTCCGGGATTTGAAGCGAGAGGAAACGGCTCCTGAGCATTGAGTGTTTTAAGATTCGAATCCTTAAATTTGAGAAGAAGCCGGGTTCCCGGTCAGTGCCAACTGAATCTTTTTTTGCGTTTTAGAAGCCTCTTAGAGGGATTTTCCCGCGTCCGGCACTACGCGGTTCTGAAATCTGAGAGGCTTCTCTGTTATTCGGAGAGGGACGCGAATCGAATTTGGAGAGGTGGCCGAGTGGCTGAAGGCAACGGTTTGCTAAACCGTCATAGTTAGTAATAGCTATCGAGAGTTCGAATCTCTCCCTCTCCGCACGTTTTTTTGAGATTGGGTGTGACGGGTGTACTCTTTTGTGTTCTTGCTCGTTTCATGATGTTGAAGTTATAATAATTTATCGATGAATAGTAGGATCGGCTGTTTTTTCCTTAGTGTAGCTCTGTTCGTAACCGCCCAGCAGAATGCGTCGGGGCAATGGGTTCAAACCAATGCGCCGGATGGCGGGGTTGTTAACTGTTTTGGTGCGAGCGGCGGGAATCTTTTCGTTGGTTCGAACGGTGGGATCTTTATCTCGAAGGATAGCGGTACTACGTGGCGGGCCGTCGATTCCGGATTATCGTCCGATCCGTACGTCAATGCGTTGGCCATTAGTGCAGTTGATCCGATCGCGGGGAATGATTCATTCCCATTGATTTTTATCAATCTGGAGAATAGTGACGACACCAACGTATTTCTCTCGACCAATAACGGCACACGCTGGAATGCGAAGACCATATTTTATACCTCTTTCGATACCGTTCAAAATACGATCGATACGGTGGTTGATGCACCGGATGTAAATGTTCTGGTCGTCAGAGGCTCTAAACTTTATGCGGGAACGGAAGAGAACGGCGGTTTTTTTCTTTCGACTGACAGTGGAATAACGTGGATGGCTCGCAGTAACGGCTTGCCATTGCAGAGCAATGTTACAGCCATCATGGCAATCGGGAACGAGATTTTTGTAGGAATTCCTGGAAATGGAGTGTATCGATCTATCAACAACGGTACCTCTTGGGCTTCGGCGAGCACAGGGTTGATAGCCGATGTTACTGACTTCGCCGTGATCGGCTCCACGTTCTTTGCTGCAACGGACGAGGGTATCTTCTCCTCCTTTGATGGGGCAAGCTGGAGCGCGACAAATTCGGGCTTGACGGATCGTAACGTGCTTACGCTTGCCGTGTGCAATGGGAATGGATCGTCGCCGATACTATGTGCTGGAACCGAAGATAGCGGGATTTTTCTCTCGACCAATGGCGGCGCAACCTGGATGGCGGTGAATGCTGGATTGCCACCGAACACTATTGTTAATTCCTTTGCCATAATCGGCGGGAATACATCCTCGCCGTTACTCTTTGCGGCGGCGGATGGCGGCATTTGGATGAGACCGATCTCTGAAATGGTATTGCCGAATACACTCGTCTCTCTTTCGGATTCGCTCGTGTTTGGGAATATCGTTATAGGGAAGGATTCCACGCTTCCATGTAGCGTGAAAAATTCCGGAAACACAGCGATCACTATTACATCCATAGATTTCGTTCCAGCAGGCGAGGCGTTTACGTTGGATGGATTTACACTGCCTGTAATTCTCCAACCGGGCGACACAGTAACCTTCGATGTTACATTCGCTCCTACCGTTTTAGGCGCTCAATTCGATACGCTTGTGATTTTGTCCTTGAAAATCCCGTTAAGCGGCGTTGGAATTGAGAACGCCGATGTTGCGGGGGCGATCGTATCGGCAGAATCGCTACAATGTTATCCGAACCCTTTCTCGCAATCTACCACCATTCAAGTCACAACAACAAAGCAAGGCCCGGTGCAGGTTGGCGTGGTGAATGTGCTCGGCGAACAAGTCGCGTTACTTTTCGATGGCGCGTTGGATGCGGGCGAGCATTCTTTTGTGTGGGATGCGAAGGACGCATTGGCGGGAACCTATTTTTGCGAGATCAGATCGGGTGCGGGAACTCGGCAGCAAGCGGCGATCGTGTTTGCGCGATAATGTGTGCGGGGATGAATGTGGAGGGGCATGACAACGCCGTAGGCGTGGCCCGTTTGTAGAAACCGTTATCGAATAAAATCCCAAGCTCCGTCAGGAGCGACCTTTTTCAGGTCGCTCCTGACGGAGCTTGATCCATAAAAATAAAACCGATATTCTACAAACGGGCCGTCCCTACCGGGACTAAGAAGATTATATTTCAATTATTTTCAGGAATCGCTTGACTTCCGGAAATCCCCGCCGTATATTGAGAGTGTTCTGATAGGCACCATTTCAAGGGGAAAGAATGATAGTGCATTGTTCATTGAAAATTTGCAGATAGATTTCTTTTTGAAATTAATGAAAAGGAAATGAACATTAAACGCACACCACAATCATGAAAACCATTTCCGGGAGAATAACTGGCGAATCCAAACGAAAATCGGCACAGTTTATGAAGCACAAATGCTTTTTTGCAAAAGGCACCCTTGGGGAAATTATGAAGTATGAAGTATGAAGTATGAATGGGGGGCTGAGATGTCAAAAATTTGTTTGGATTAAACTTTGTTTTTCGGGCGCATTCTAACCAACTATGAAAAGCAGCCTTTTTCTTCTATTATTCCTTTTTCCGGTTGCGGCTTTTTCGCAGCCCGCTAATATGGAAATTTCGAAGGGACTCATCTTCGAAGGCGAGCCATATTTGGCGATGAATCCGACGAATCCGGATAATATGGTTCTTGCGTGGATGTCGTTTCATCTTATAGGTAATCCGGTCACGATCGAAACACGTTACACGACGAATGGCGGCGCAACGTGGAGCGATACGCTCTCGCTTCCGCACCGGAATGCGGCGTGGCAATCGGCGGATGTTTCGATGGCATGGAGCGGCAGCGGTACGCTGTATATTAGTTACATCGACTATTTAGATAGTTCCAATACCAATGGCGGGGACTATGTAGTAAGTTCCACGGATGGAGGCAGGTCGTTTTCTCTGCCGGTACAATCCGTCGATGCGACGGAAGACACGGACGTTTCGCTGGATCGCCCGTGGATCGTTGTCGATAATTCGCAGGATTCTACGAAGGGTTATCTTTACATTTGCACGAAGCCAGCTCCGTGGCATCCAACACCGAATCATACTTTTTTCACGCGCTCGACGGATGGCGGTTTCACATGGATGCATGAAATGGTTTTGGATTCGTCGAACTTTCCGGCAACGCTTGTCGATGCGCCGATGGGCGCGCCGACCGTTGCAAACAATGGTACGCTTTCGGTCGCGTATCCTTTCTATACTACCTTGTTAAACGCCGGTTTTACATTAGCGCAGTCGCACGATGGAGGCGGAAGCTTTGCACGATCGTTACTTCTGACTCCGACCGAAGACGTGAAAGAAAAAGATTCCATCAAAGGCGGGTTCCATCTCATTGCCGACCCGAAGGATACGAACCATCTCGTCTTTGCGTGGCCGGATGCGCGCGATGGCGATTACGATGTGTTTGCATCCTCTTCTATGGATGATGGCGTTTCGTGGTCCACGCCGGTGCGCGTGAACGACGATCCCATAGGCAACGGCGTGGTTCAGGATATGGTGTGGCCTATGTTTGGCAGAGATGGCTCGCTCGCTATCGTGTGGCGCGACCGCAGGAACGGTTCCTCGCCGGGCTACGCATCGGCCAGCGATACGTATTGTTCATCGTCGCCGGATGGAGGAATTCATTGGTCGAAGAATGTGCGGTTAAGCGATTCTACTGCACCGTACAATCCTGCGCTGCTCAGAGGTGGTAACGATTTTTTGACGGGAGCCATTTCCAACGATACGCTTTTTGCAGCATGGGCAGATACGCGATCGGGGTTCCTCAAGATCTATTTTGCAACGTCCGCGCTGAATGCAAGCGATGCGGTACAGCAAATGGTAAGCGCTAACTCGAACGCTGCGCTGACTGTGGTTCCCAATCCAGCAGAAGGAAGCGCAAGCGTTAATTTTGCATTACCTTCGCCGATGAATTGCTCGCTTGCTATGTATGATTCGCGCGGAGATTTGATTCGCAGTATAGTGAATGAAGTATTAGCTCCCGGCGCTCATTCGATCACTTGCCCTATCGGAGGGTTATCAAATGGCGATTATTTTATTCAACTTACGACTCCTAGCGGCGTTTCCCGCGCCAAGCTCACGATCGAGCGATAATGCGGTTACCAAAAGTTGACAGTAATTTAATGAATATTCCGTGAACTTATTGTGGGAATCCATGTTGTGGGTTCCGAGATTTAGCAATAAGTCTCTCCGGGGGACATTGTTAACATGATGAATCCTGGGAGCATGAGCCGCATCGGCGACGATGCTCATCATGCAAGCATGAGCGATCATGCTCGTACATTCACAGCTTTCGGTCTTGTAGTTCAGAGATTTTTGGTCTTAGTAAACAGCGTCATAGCCCTTGCGTTTTGGTGTTTTCCACCTCGCTTTGCTCTTTCTTCTGCTTTCCTTGACATTTCCCGGGCGTACTCTCTTGAAAGCGTTTTAAGCGTATGTGAAGCATCGGCAACGATGCGAATCGTGCGTTAACCTATTCTTTATATTCTTAATGACAAAAATCTTTGTAGGTGGCCTTCCGTATCAAACGGATGACGACCAACTCCAGCAAATCTTTTCCAGCTACGGCGAAATCGCAAGCGCGAAAGTAATCACCGATCGCGATTCCGGACGTAGCAAGGGATTTGGTTTCGTCGAAATGGCAGACGACGCGAGCGCCCAAAAGGCGATCGCGGAATTGCATGAAGCCGAACTCGGCGGACGCACCATCACAGTCAACGAAGCGCGCCCGATGGAGCAGCGCTCCGGTGGCGGCGGCGGTGACCGACGTGGCGGCGGCGGTGGTCGTGGCGGCTACGGCGGCGGTGGCGGCGGAGATCGTCGCGGCGGCGGTGGCGGCGGCGGAAAACGCTGGTAAGCTTTTTAAGCTTTATTTACCAAGGGGCGGCAGCAATGCTGCCCCTTTTTTATTGTATCTCTTTCTTTTGAACGCGATGGTGCCTTTTTGCTGTTGCAGAAATATGTCAGAAATAGGGCGCATTACTTTTGATCCGAATGTCATGGGTGGGAAGCCATGTATTCGCGGAATGAGGGTTACAGCCGGAATGGTGCTGGGAATGCTTGCATCGGGGCATTCACGGGATCGGATTTTAGAATTATACCCTTATCTCGAAGACGAAGATATTACTGCGGCTCTTGAATACGCCACGCTTCGTGCTCAGGAGATGGAACTTCCTCTTCACGCGGTATGAAATTTGTGATTGATATGAATCTTTCGCCGGTATGGGCGGAAATTCTGAAAAGTGCGGGTTATGATGCAAAGCACTGGAGCGAGATTGGTTCGAGAAACGCAGACGATAGAGTTATTTTCGAATGGGCTCGCATGAACGGCTATATCGTTATCACCCTCGATTTGGATTTCGGAACCATGCTTGCATTAACGCACTCGAATGGCCCCAGTGTGATTCAAATTCGAAGAGAAGATGTGGATCCTGATCGGTTTCAGTTCACGTTATTTGAGCTTCTAACTAATTATTCCGAAGCTCTCGAAGAAGGAGTGCTGATCGTAATAGATGAGTTCAAAGTTCGCCTTCGAATGCTCCCTTTCTAACGGGTCTATTGCCCCGCCCCATGACAATTCTTATACTTCTTCCCACTGCCGCAAGGGCAGGGATCGTTGCGGCCAACTTTGGGGCCGGTGCGAACGGTTTGCGGCACGGCGCGCGCTGCGGGAATCTCCGCATCGGCATTGCCTTGTATGCTTGAACCGACGGCCGCTTTGGAGGCAACCGCGCGTCCCCGTTGCGGAGCTTGATTGGGAAGCATTCTGCGTCCGCCGGGCTGCGCAGGAACCATCTGTCCCGTGCGGGGATCTTGCACCATCGGGTAAAGCTTGAATGCAAGTTCCAGCACGCCATCGCGGATGAGCACGAGGAGTTCCTGAAACATTCGGTAACCTTCCTGCTTGTATTCGACGAGCGGATCTTTCTGCCCATACGCGCGAAGTCCGATACCTTCTTTCAATTCATCCATCTCGCGCAGATGATCGCGCCATTTGTCGTCGATCACGCGGAGCGATGCAAAGCGTTCGAGCGACGCCATGTGCTCGGAGCCAAGTTGCTCCTCTTTGCGATTGTAGAATGAGATCGCTTCATCGATGAGCTTCGCAGCAACGCCATCCTCGCCGATCTGCGCGAATTCCTCGCGCGTGATCTGCCCATCGACCATAAAGCGCGTGCGGACTTCGTCCTGCAGCTTCTCCATCTCGCCGGTGTTGTAATACGTTGCTGTAAGTTCGTTGATGGCTTCTTCGAGATATTCGAAAATTTCATCTTTCAGGCGCAATCCGTAGAGTGCTTCACGGCGGCGCTCGTAAATAACTTCGCGCTGCGAATTCATGACGTCGTCATATTCCAGCAAGCGTTTGCGCGTGGCGAAATTATTCTCTTCGACTTTTTTCTGCGCGCGCTCGACGGATTTTGTGATCATCGAGTGCTTGATGACCTCGCCTTCCTGCAACCCGAGCTTCTGCATGATGCCCGCAATGCGATCGGAACCAAAAAGCCGCATGAGATCGTCTTCGAGTGAAAGATAGAACTGCGTAGAGCCGGGATCGCCCTGGCGTCCGGCGCGTCCACGCAACTGACGGTCGATGCGGCGCGATTCATGCCGCTCGGTTCCCAAAATATGCAACCCTCCGGCTTCGCGAACATTCGGGCCAAGTTTGATGTCCGTGCCGCGGCCTGCCATATTCGTGGCGATCGTTACGCCGCCGGAAAGACCGGCATGGGAAACGATCTCCGCCTCGCGAGCATGTTGCTTTGCATTCAGAACGTTATGGGGAACACCGGTGCGCTTGAGCAGCTTCGAAATAGTTTCCGAAACCTCTACGCTGGTGGTGCCAACAAGCACGGGACGTCCTAATTTGTGAAGTTCCTGAATTTCCTCGATGACGGCATTCAGTTTTTCGCGTTTCGTGCGATAAACCATGTCATCCCGATCCTCGCGCGTTATGGGAACGTTCGTCGGGATGACCACCACATCGAGCTTGTAGATCGAGAAGAATTCTCCGGCTTCGGTCTCGGCAGTTCCCGTCATGCCGGCGAGCTTTTTATACAGCCGGAAATAATTTTGCAGCGTGATCGTCGCAAGCGTTTGCGTATCGCGCTCGACGGTTACGCTTTCCTTCGCTTCGATCGCCTGATGCAAGCCCTCGGAATATCTGCGGCCCGCAAGAATACGGCCCGTGAACTCATCGACGATGAGAACTTTTCCTTCCTGCACCACATAATCGACATCCTTCTCATACAGGGTGTAGGCTCGCAATAGTTGAGAGATGGTATGCAAACGATCCGAACGATCGGCATAGACGAGATGGATCGCATCTTTCTTCGCGCGCTTTTCTTCTTCGGAAAGATCTTCGAGCAGGGAAAGTTCGGTTGCAATATCGGGAAGGATAAACAGATCTTTATCTCCGCCGGCGGCAAGAAATTCCCGGCCTTTATCGGTGAGATCGATGTTGTGATTTTTTTCTTCGACGTTAAAATAAAGCGAATCGTCGATGAGGTGCATATTGCGCGATTGATCGCGCATGAACTCCAACTCCGTTTGCTGCATGAGCTTCAGCATGTCACCATCGGAAAGCAACTTGAGCAGGCGCTTGTTCTTCGGCATCCCATGATTGACGCGCACTAATTGTTCGCCGGCTTGCTTTCTCTTTACATCGTCGCCGGATTTAAGAAGTTCCTCCGCTTCGGTCATGAAGGTGGCGCACAGCGATTTCTGCGCGTTCACGACCCGATCGACAAGCGGCTTCATTTCATCGAACTTATGATCGGAACTTTCAACCGGACCGGAAATGATAAGCGGCGTGCGTGCTTCGTCGATCAGCACGGAATCTACTTCATCGACAACGGCATAAAAATGCGGACGCTGCACCATCTCCTCGGCATTCTGCACCATGTTATCGCGCAGGTAGTCGAAGCCGAACTCGTTATTGGTTCCGTAAGTGATGTCGGCATTATACGCCGGTTTACGTTCCCACGGTTGCATGGTTTGAAGAATAACGCCAACCGTCAAGCCCAGGAACTCATAGATCTTACCCATCCATTGCGAATCGCGCAGAGCAAGATAATCGTTGACGGTAACAAGATGAACGCCGCGTCCCGGAAGCGCATTGAGATAAACGGGCATCGTTGCGACGAGCGTTTTTCCTTCGCCCGTAGCCATCTCCGCGATCTTACCTTGATGGAGAACCGCACCACCGATCAATTGTACATCGAAGGGAATCATATCCCACTTGATCTGCTGACCGGCGACGGTAAACGTTTGCCCGACGAGCCTTCGGCACGCATCTTTCACGACGGCAAACGCTTCGGGAAGTAATTCGTCGAGCGTAGCCTTCGTCAGTTCATCGATCTCTGTGCGAAGCTCAGGCAAGCGGTCGAGAATTTGCTCGCGTTCGTCGTGCGGAACGTCCTCTTTCAGGCGCTCCCGCAGTTCGCGTTCCTCGTCTTCCAGCGCGCCGGTCACCTCATGGATGTGCGCGCGAAATTCCACGGTTTTCGCGCGCAGTTCATCGTCCGAAAGCTCTGCCAGCGTCTCGTAGATCTCATTGATCTCATCGACGAGCGGTAGCAGCAGCTCGACGTCCTTCTCCCGCTTGGAGCCAAAAATTTTCTCTAAATACTTGAGCATGAATCGAAATAAACCTTAAAAAACTCTTAAATATGGCGAATATAGGCTAATTTTAGCCTCTGACCTAAAAAGCCAAGATAGAACGCAAAAATAGGTGAGAAAGGTCAAATCTGAAGCGGCTAAAACTCCGCGCGAGCACTTTGTATTTGATACATAAAAATCCCGCTGGCGATTGCGACATTCAGCGAGTCAATTCCCGGAGCCATCGGAATTTGAGCAAGCATATCGCATTCCTGGATGACGGATTCCCGCAACCCCCATCCTTCCGAGCCAAAAACCAGAATGGTATTACAGGACGTATTTACTTCTGAAAGATTGTAAGAATCCTCTCGCAATGCCGCGCCAATAACTCGGACATTCTGAGCACTTTTTAGCTCCCGAAGCGACTCCGCAAGACCCTGAACGCGAAGGATCTCCATATCCACGATCGTTCCCATCGAAACGCGCACGGAGCGGCGAAGATACGGATTGCAAGATTGATCGTCCACAATAACGGCGCTTGCACCGAAGGCCGCGGCGTTACGAATGATCGCTCCCATATTCTCGGCGTCGGCAATGGCATCGAGTGCAACGGTCATCCATGGCGATTTCCATTCTTGTGCCGCAGTTAGGAGCGGACGATTCTCCGGGATGCGGCACGCCAACATAATTCCCTGATGCAAAGGGTAGCCAACGACTTTTCCCATCTCTTCTTTAGAAGCAAGAAAGACATCCGTAGCATCGGATCTATTATTAAAGAGTGGTCGAAGAGATTCAAAATGTTCTTCGGTCATATAGGCGGAAGCAATCTCGGTGGAACTTTCGAGAACCTTTTTCGCGACCTTTTCACTTTCGGCAATGAAAAGTCCTTGTTCGAACAGTCCGCTCTTGCCTCGGAGCGAACGAAACACATCGACAGCCGATGGGTCGTACTTTTGAATTAACGTGTAAGCCATTGAATACATAAACACAGGGAACGCGGAATTGATAGCAACTGTAATACCGGCTTCATTTCGTGTTATTAATATCGTGATAAGCCGCCCATCATCCTTCATTCATAAGATCGGAGACAAAAAGAAGCTCGCGCTTTGGCCGCTGGTGATGACGATCTTTTTCTGCGTCAGCGGCGGGCCGTATGGACTCGAAACTATTGTGCAGTCCGGCAAGGGGATGGCGCTCGCGCTTATTGTTGTCGTTGGAATTATTTGGGCGCTGCCGATCGCGCTGTTGAGCGCAGAACTTGGTTCCGCAATTCCAGAAGAAGGCGGATATTACGAATGGGTGAAGCGAGGGATCGGCCCGCGCGCCGGATTTTCCTGCGCATGGCTGACCTATCTTTATAGCTGCGTGGATGTCGCAATTTATCCGGTGCTCTTTGTAAAATACCTGGGCGCGCTTGGCTTTGATCTTTCCGATCCCATCGCAAATATCACTGTCCGGGTTGCGATGGTTGTGCCACTAACGTGGCTGAATATAAGAGGCGCGGTCAGTACGGGAAATGCTGCGTTGCTATTCGCACTTACATTGCTTGTACCTTTCGTAGTCATGCTTGCAATGGGAATTGTTCCATCTGCTGAGCATTTCGGACATATTATTTCACCGCTAACTTCGCCGGGAATTTCTACTACTGCTGCAATAGCAACGGGACTTTTCGTTATCATGTGGAATTATCTTGGCTGGGATTCGATCTCGACAATCTCGCGCGAAATGAAAGATGCGCCGAGAATTTTTCCGAAAGCACTCATGATCGGATTGCCTCTTGTGATCCTGTTCTATTTCCTTCCTGTTTTTGTCGGCTTGAATGCAGTTCCCGATATTTCAAAATGGACGGAAGGCAGTTGGCCAACGATCGCTGCTGCCGTTGGCGGGAAGTCGCTTGGCATTGCAGTTGGCATCGGCGGTTTGCTTAGCGCGGCAGGGCTTTTCGTTGCGGGACTGCTCGCGGCCTCGCGCATTCCATTTGTTCTTTCTGCGGATGGATATTTGCCGCAAGCGTTCACAAAACTGCATAAGAAATATGCAACGCCCTCTCGTGCAATTATTACGAGTGCAGTAATTTATGTTATCCTAAGTGGCTTTTCATTCGAACAGCTTGCGGAAGTTGATGTGCTATTATATTCTGCTGCGCTGTTGCTGGAATTTTTTGCTCTCATTCAGCTACGCCGACGAAATCCTGAGCTTGTACGACCCTTTCGCATTCGCGGCGGACTTGGAACTGTTGTTCTCATCTCCGTGCTTCCAGCGATTCTCATTCTTGCCGCAACGATCCAAATGATAAGCACAGCGTGGGTCGAGACGTTATCGCTGTTTGTGTTTGCAGGGATTTCGGGATTTTTCTTGATGTGGATGAAAAAACGTCGTAATCTTGAATCGAATCAATTTTGAGAACTAATGGCTACAAAAAAGGAAAGCACCATACCAGCGGCTACAATTGCATTATACGACAAGCTCATCAACACCGTGAAGGGCGTCGAACGCAAAGGCGATACGGTTCCCTACACTTCCCTGAACGGGCACATGTTCTCTTATCTCACAAAGGATGGCGCGCTTGCACTTCGGCTTCCGAACGATGCGATAGAGCCATTTCTCACAAAGTACAAAACCAAACTCTGCGAAGCGTATGGAATTGTTCAAAAAGAGTATGTAATGGTTCCGGATTCGCTTTTCAAAAAAACTGCGGAACTGAAAAAGCATTTTGCCGCAAGTTACAACTACGTTGCATCGCTGAAACCGAAGCCGACGAAAAAGAAATAACGTTCTAACGAACGGTTCCCGCAGCATTCTGATACGCACTCCGCATCTCATCCGGAGAGGAAATGGTCATTTTAAGATCGCGAAGTTTACCGTCCTTGAGTGCATAGATCCATCCATGCACAGTAACTTTCTCGCCGCGCATCCAGGCATCTTGAATGACGGTGGTCTGGCAGACATTCACCACTTGCTCGATCACATTTAGTTCACACAATCGGTCGGCGCGCGCTTCCATTGTTGCAATCGCATTTATTTCTCGTTCGTGTTTCTGATATACATCCTGCACATGCCGCAGCCAGTTATCGATGAGTCCCAATCGCTTGCCTTCGAGCGCAGCCGTGATACCGCCGCAGCCATAGTGTCCGGTAACTATTACATGCTTCACTTTAAGCACATCGACAGCAAATTGCAGCACGGAAAGGCAATTCAGATCGGTGTGCGAGACGACATTCGCCACATTGCGATGCACGAACAGCTCACCCGGAAGCAAGCCGACGATCTCATTAGCGGGAACCCGACTATCCGAGCAGCCGATCCATAGATATTCCGGCGACTGTTGAATGGCAAGCTGCTCGAAAAAATCGGGCTGCTTGGCCGTGATCTCTTCTAACCACCGCCGATTATTCTCAAATAATTCTGCAAGTTCTTTCATAAAATTATTGCATTTGCGCGGCGCGTTCCGCTTGGTCGAGATGCCGATGCTGATGCACCGCTAATATCTTGAACGCGGAATAGGTGCTATAATTCACGCGCGCGTTGAATGCCGATTGCACTCTGCCATTGCCCAGCGGAAGTCCCTCGGCATCCTGTATTGCAAGAAGCATCTCTCGTTGCAGCGATTGAAATTGATCAAGAACGCTCTGGACATTCAGTTCCTGCTTCGGCACGAATGAAGCGTGGGTCTTGAATTTAGTGAACCGCCCTTTCGATGCGAGACCCTTGACCAAAAACCAGCCGATAAAATCGAGACGATAATGGTCATGATACTTCGGCTTCCCGGCAAGGCCAGCCATTGACTCGCGGATGCGCGGCAGCATTTCTTCGCTCGAGCGGTTCAGATGCCATATACACTCGATCGCTGACCACCGCTCCGGTCCGGGTTTTTGCTGCCACTGCACTTCAGAATAATCTCGCTGCATTTTAGCGACACGCTCCGTCGCCGACGAGAATTCTGAAATGAGTTGAGTAAGTTGAGGAGAAAGCGTTGCGGTTTCCATGAGTCGAATCGTTTAACCACCGGCTCGAAAACATCGTGCCGCAAGAGGTGTGGCGCATGCTTTAGCTTGCGTCAGGTACATTGACACAACCTAAAGGATGTGCCACACTCTCTGAGAGGGCACTAAACTATTTCCCAGAGTTTTACACCTGTGCTGACTCCTTAATATGAAATCGAATCTCATTGCTATAATGTTGGTATTGCTCGCGAAGCAAGCGGACGCGCAACCGGCGCAGACCATCGCGCCATTCAAGCCCGCAGAAGTTACCGCGCCGCAACAGCCACCGACAAATCAAAATCTCGGAGATTTGAATAAAGTTCTTGGGCCAACTCCGGCGCCCGCATCGGGTGTCATTTATTATTTCGATTATACGAGGCTCCTCCAATGGCTCATCCCAAAGAAGCATCCGAAGATCCCGCAGGAGTGCGATCCGAATTTCTTTCTCAACGATTCCATTCCTGCTGCTCCCGTGATTAAGAAAGATTCTGTCACAAAACCGCCGGTGTAGAATTAAAAGAATGCGCCACACCACCGGCCCGAAAACATCGTGCCGACAACTATAATGTGGCGTTTTAGGCGAATTTTGGCTGTTGTATTGGAAAATGGGTGCTTTTTTGTCGTTGTGTTGGGAACATGTTCATTAACTCGCTCCGAGTTTTCATGAATAGCTAAACCCGAGTTCCCCGTTTTCAAGAAATTTTAAACAAGGGTGATAGCACCACTAATACTAAAACCACCGGCCCGAAAACATCGTGCCACCAGCGCAAGACGAGGGGCATGCTCATCGGCGCTGCCAGTAATTAGGCTTGCGGGAATTATGCGCTACACTTTGGATGATTGCTTCATCGTTATCGATGCGATAAAAAATTGAGAATGGAAACCGATCGAGTTGCCGAACACGGACTTCATCAAGGTAAACAGGGTACAAATAGGGAGTGAGGCCAATTGCCTCCACCGCATCATCGATCTCTTCTAAAAAAGCGAATGTCGCCTGTGGACTTTCGCCGTAATAAAACGCGACCGATTCTGCAATTTCATCCTCAGCGGGGGAAAGAAAGCGGACGTTCATTTCGAAAGGGAAGCCCGAATGCGTGCCAGCACTTCCTTGGCATCGTGTGCCTCGATTTCTCCGCGTTTGTATGCATCGAAACGGCGGTTACTCTCCTCGACCCATGCGCGGAGATGCTCGTTGTCATTGGCCAGATCGATCGCCAATCGGTCGGCTAATTGGGCCTTGCTCTCCCGGTCCAGCGCCAGCGCTTCCGTAAGCACCTCTTCATAATTATGGCTCATATTATCTTAACCACCGGCCCGAAAACATCGTGCCGCCAGCGCAAGACCTATAAGAATCGGATCGTCGAACGTATTTGATCGAAATCGAATGCTTCCAGACTGCGCAGAACTTCACCAATAGGTTTTTCGGGCAACAATATAATTCCAGGATGTTCTCGGCCCTCAGCGCGAAATGCCGAATCTAATGCTTTGTAGTCGCTGAAATCGCTTGTCAGAATAATACGACCGGAGTTAACGGCTGCATCCAGTATGCTCGGATCACTTGCCGTTCGCATTCCAATATCCTTCACATGAACGACATCCCACCCTCTCTGACGCAATGCACGGAGAATTGGATACGATACGTTCTCGTCGAGTAGAAGACGGTGGGAATCTTCCACAAGTTATGCAGCGATGGCTGCCCGGTCAGACTCGACCTGAGGTAGATGATCGTAGTAATAGGTCAGCGCGCCATAAATTTCGGGTAGGGTAAGCCAAGGATAATATTCCTCGGCTAACTCGGTGGGAGTAATACCCATCTGGGCATACGCGCCGATGGTTCGCACGGGAATGCGCGAACCAGAGATACACGGCGCGCCCCCGCAGATCTCTGGATCGGAGGATATGTGAGAATAACCTTGTACTGGCATTATGTTATTGGAACCATGCTTGAGATAATTCCGTGCCCACGGCTTAACCACCGGCCCGAAAACATCGTGCCGCCAGCGCAAGACGAGGGGGCAACTCAATAGACGCTGCCGCGGAACTCGATTCTCGTGATGTACGTGATGATCGGCTCGCCATTCTCATAGCGGAAGATGACACGAATACTGCCGATCCGAACGCGCCAATATCCTTTCCACTCAGCTTTGAGTTTCTTAATATCTGCGATGTTTCGCTCTCGACGTAGTATTTTGTTTAGTGAAAGGCGAACGGCTTCTTCGACTTTTTCAAAACTCAAACTATCGGAATTTTTCCGGACGAATTTCTCCGCCTGATCCGAATAAATAAAGCGGATCGGCATTATTTCGATTCGCGGACGAGCGTGAATCGGCGGTCTTCTTCCGTCATAGAAGCAAGGCCGCGAGCAATCTCTGCCTGCTCTTCGTCATCGACATACGGGATGTGCGCGAAATCATCTCCCTCCAGAAATTCCACTGCTTGCTCGATACGCGAGCGGTCAAAGTCCTCCTTGTCAACAAGGATAACAAAAGCGTCCGATGTCTCTGCTATTTCGACGTGTCTCATAATTACCCTTAACCACCGGCCCGAAAACATCGTGCCGCCAGCGCAAGACGAGGGGGATTTCAAGAAAATTGAACCAATTGGCTAATTACTTTTTTAAGATAGTATCATGGGACAAATGGACGAAAAAATAGGGATATGCCGACTATGCCTCAACGAGCGCGAGTTGAGGATGTCCCATATCATTCCGTCATTCTTTTACGACCCACTATACAGCGAAGGGCACCGCATGGCTCGATTCTCTTCCAAATATGGTGGAAGAGTCGATCCGGTTTCTGACGGCATTAAAGAGAGACTTCTTTGCGATGAATGTGAGAACTTTCTTAACCGTGAGTATGAAACTTATGCTCGCAACGTTCTTTTTGGCGATGAACCTCTCACTGTAATTGAGGAACCACATCGATTTTTCTTCGGCGGAATTAATTACGAGAAATTTAAGCTTTTTCCTGAATCTCAATGTTTTGGAGAATGGGAGTTGCAAAACATCCTTTTTTCGAAATTGTTAAACTCGGCCGTCACGAGGAGAGAATGCGCCGGATGATACTTGAAAAAACTCCCGGTTCGCCGTATGAATACGGATGCATTGTGTCCGCAATCGAGCGTGATAAGCCCGGTAGAGAACAAACGATTACAACGCCCTTTTTCTCCCGAATCGAAGATCAGAATGCATACAAAATTGTGATCGCTGGATATTTTTTCGCCATGCTTGTTTCAAGTCATGGAAACAAATTATCACACCAAGAATTTTTCATCAAGCATGATGGCATTCTACAAATCGCAATGGTTCGTGCTGAAGAAATTCGTTTTTTGGCCGATACCATTGAATGGACTGCGCCGATTCAGAACCGCACAAATTTTGAATTGAAGTAAAATTAATGACGCGTAGGAACCGAGTCACTGACTGCTCGTGGAGGCGGATGGTTTTGTTTTGCCGTTTGAGTAACATCGGAGGGTGATGAACACCCTTTGATCAAGGAAATAATCAAGGCAATAATAGCCGTCGCAGTGCTCAAAAGTGAAATTAAGAAAGAGCGATTCGTTCGGTGCCTGTCTGTCCTTCGATCAAGCTCGCGCTGATAATCAGTGACATTGTAGGATATGAAGTTTTGCTTCATCCTAACAGCTTCTTTCAGTTCTTCTTCACTAAAATCAAAAAGTGGTTTCTCAGCCATAATTAAAAATAGAAACGATGTTTATTGAAGAGGTGTTCGTTTTTCATGGAAATTCAAGAAGGTTCAACGGTTTATCTAAAAGGAGATAACTCGTCCACACGGATGGCTGTCGGTGCAATAAAGGACGGAATGGCGATGTGCTATTGGCTCGACAAGAAAGGAAGCCATACTCAAGGTGAATTTCCGCTTTCGGTCTTGACTTTCGATAACCCGAACCCGCCAGCATTTGCAGTAGTGAATCCTCCAGAGGAAAGAAATAAGTGGGTCTTTTAATATGATCGAAGTAGGTTCAGTAGTATTCCTAAAAAGCGACATGAATTCGCGTAGAATGACCGTAGGAGCAATCGAGAATGATTTCGCGATGTGCTATTGGCTCGATATCAAGGGGAACCATGCACAAGGACAATTTCCTCTTTCGGTCTTGACTATTGATAACCCTAACCCACCGACCCAGCCTGAAAGCATTCGCATAAATTTAATTTAAATGGAAAAAATCATCGAAGGAGCAGTCGTATTCTTAAAGAGCGATCATAGTTCCACGAGAATGACTGTGGGTAAGATCGAAGGCGATACGGCAACGTGCTATTGGCTTGACATGAATGGTCAGCAGCAAAGTGGCAAATGGCCTCTTTCCGTTCTCACGCTTGAAAATCCAAAACCTGCGCGTGTTCATGTTGGCTGGCAGCGGGGATAATTACCCTGTGAGACATTCTCTAAACTCGAACTGAGGTGATGTATTCGTTGTGCGCGGTTGTGGGAACGTTCATATCCACGCTTGCAGGAGTCTTTAGCTTTGCTCGATCCTCACCCTCTAACTTACTTCCATTGAAATGCTCCGGATGATCTTTGAAGTAATTGACAGCTTTTTCACAACATTTTTGAAGTCCTATAAGATTAATAGTTCGGAGAGCCGACTTCTGTTGATTTGGTTTAGCAAAAATAAACGGATTTCCATCCTGTAAGACCAAACTCATATTTTTCCTTATTAGTCCGTTATGAACCATAAGAGAGCGCGCGTCGTCGTATATAGCTTCAATCTCCATAGTTTTAATATTAAGCTCGAAGAATTCTGAGTTTAGAACTTTGAAATTATCCGCGTCTTTCCCTCCATCATTGTTGCGCCGCCAGATTCTTCCCGAGAGAATCCACGAGACTCATCATTAATATTGCTGCGGGAACTCCTAATACGTCGCCTTCGTCATCCTTTTTATGATTCAGGCAAATCTCTATTGCCTTGAGAGTTTCTCCGAACGAATTTTCGAGAAACTCCAATGTGGCCTTATTATTATCTGGTTTGTTCATATTATGACAATAAAAATGCGAGTGGACAGCAAGCGCCCACTCGCAGTGATTCAGTTACTTCTTCCCATCCTCATCCACTACCTCAAAATCGGCATTCTCGACTTTGGGGCCGGACTGTTGCTGGCCGTCCGAAGGCGGAGGCTGCGCGCCATCCGCGCCGGGAGGCGGAGCTTGCTGATACATTTGCGTGGAGACTTCGCTCCAGGCGCGGTTCAGCGATTCGACGGCGGCTTTTATCGCGGCAGCGTCGGTGCCTTTCAGCGCAGTTTCGAGATCGGCGATGGCGGAATTTATCTTGCCCTGGCCTTCGGGCGTCATCTTGTCTTTCAGTTCCTCGACTTGCTTCTTGGACTGGAAGACCATCTGATCGCCCTGATTGCGGGTTTCGACCTGCTCCTTGCGCTGCGTGTCCTCGGCTTTGTGCGCCTCGGCGTCGCGCTTCATTTTTTCGATCTCTTCTTTCGAAAGTCCGCTCGATGATGTGATGCGGATCGACTGCTCCTTGTTCGTCGCTTTGTCTTTTGCGGAAACGTGGAGAATTCCGTTCGCGTCAATATCGAATGTTACTTCGACTTGCGGAACTCCCCGCGGCGCAGGTGGAATTCCATCCAAGTGGAACTTTCCGAGGGATTTATTATCGATCGCCATCGGACGCTCGCCTTGCAGAATGTGAATCTCCACTGACGGCTGCGAATCACTCGCCGTCGAGAACGTTTCCGATTTGCGCGTGGGAATTGTTGTGTTCGCGGGAATCATTGGCGTAGCAACGCTGCCCATCGTTTCGATGGAAAGCGTGAGCGGCGTAACGTCCAAGAGCAGCACGTCCGTCACTTCGCCGGTGAGCACTGCGCCCTGAATTGCCGCGCCGATCGCAACGACTTCATCCGGATTCACGCCTTTATGCGGTTCCTTACCGAAAAGCTGACGCACGATTTCCTGCACTTTCGGAATGCGCGTCGAACCGCCGACGAGAATTACTTCATCAATGTCGTTCGGGGTAACTTTCGCATTAGCGAGCGCGCGTTTGCATGGCTCCACCGTCTTTTGCAGAATATCATTCACCAACTGCTCGAACTTCGTGCGCGTGAGCGAGATATTCATGTGCTTCGGACCATCCGCCGTTGCGGTGATGAAGGGAAGGTTCACATCGGTCTGCATGGCAGTCGAAAGTTCCATCTTCGCTTTTTCCGCAGCTTCTTTCAGGCGCTGGAGCGCCATCGGATCTTTGCGCAAGTCGATATTTTCCGCAGACTTAAATTCATCCGCAAGAAAATCTACGAGACGCGCATCGATATTATCGCCGCCAAGATGCGTATCGCCATCGGTGGATTTAACTTCGAACACGCCTTCGCCGAGTTCCAGAATGGAAACATCAAACGTTCCACCGCCAAAATCATAGACGGCGATCTTCTCGTTCTTGCCTTTTTTATCGAGGCCATACGCGAGCGCGGCCGCCGTCGGCTCGTTGATGATGCGGCGCACTTGCAGTCCCGCGATCTCGCCGGCGTCTTTCGTAGCTTGGCGCTGGGTGTCATTAAAGTATGCGGGAACCGTAATAACGGCCTCGGTCACTTTCTGTCCGAGATAATCCTCGGCAGTTTGCTTCATTTTGGTGAGGATCATCGCCGAAATTTCGGGCGGCGAATAAATGGTTCCATTGATCTCGACGCGCACATTGTCGCTATCGCCGCGAATGACCTTGTAGGGAACGAGTTTCATCTCCTCGTTCACTTCGCCGAACTTGCGGCCCATGAAGCGCTTGATGGAGAAAACCGTGTTCTGCGGATTCGTCACAGCCTGCCGCTTGGCTGCCTGACCGACGAGCCGCTCGCCGGACTTCGTGAATGCGACGATCGAAGGCGTCGTCCGCGCGCCCTCCGAATTCGCAATGACCGTCGGCTGCGTGCCTTCCATGACCGCCACGCAGCTATTTGTAGTTCCTAAGTCGATACCGATTATTTTACTCATTGTTGTTTTGTTTTCTAAAAATGTGTTAAAAAAGTTTTTATGGTTTAAGCAGTTTCAGTTTCAAGTTCAAAACTATATGGCCGACGTTTCATCTTATAAAACTTCGGCTGCTCTGACCAGTGGCTTATGCTTTCTCGGAGTTGCGTTTCATCTTTTTGCAGGGTGTCGAGCCCAAATGTGATTGACTCAATAACGGAAGTAGGAATTGTTATCTCGACTCCAGGAATCACACTATCTTCGCGAAAATGGATGAAACGATACTCTTCTTCATATTTCCAATCTTCATTCTTCGCCGCGAGTATTCCTGCAATGGAAACAAAGTCTTCGCGATTAACGGGTGTTGGCATAGCTAAAGTGTAGCTTACCGGTTTCATAATCAAACTTGTTTGTGTAGCATCACCGATGGCGTTGATCAGATTTTCCGCATGATAGCCAATAACGAACCCCCTATGATTATCAGCATAGTGAGACCACATCAATACAGATTTTACGTTCCGTGTCACCGAAAAAATACTTACTACTCGTTCAAGCACCTCTCGCTGAACTCCATAGTTCATTTCCCATCTTTTTGATTCATTTCTTGGATTTGTCTCGGGATCATTCATGCCCTCCTCTACAACCTGTGCCACCTGCGACTCAGGACAGCCTTTTTTTCGGACAAGGTATTCGATGTATTTTCTATGTGCGTCTTGATCTTTAGAGATATATTCCGCAGGAATTTGGCAATCGAATGGATCATTGAATGACAGCGGCCCCGCAAACCAGAGCTTCGTCTGAGCGAGTGATGGCACATGGTACTCGTTTCGAAAATTTCGGTATTTGTAAAACGGCCGATAATCTCCGTTGAGATTCACCAATGCAAGCTTTTCAAGTTCTGTCATCATTCTTCTATAAAAGATTTCTATTAAATTTTCTTGTCAACTGTCTGATAAATCTTATTACTCTGCTTCCACGAACCCGGCAAATTTTTGCATCCAAATTCCTTCAGCGCTCGATACAGCTTCGGTCGAACAACATCATCGAAGATTGTTGCGCAATTGGGACAAAGCGGTAATGCATTCCAATCTGCTTCTCCGTCTTTTACTTTTTTATGGGTTTTCCAGTCTTTTCCGTCGATAATGTGAGCAACGTGTCTGCTACCCGCAATCCACCCACACCAGATACATGGTTCTTTTTTAACTTTATTTTTTATTTTCGTACTTTTAAATGCCATTTTTTATCCCCCTCGCGGCGTTGTACTCGCAGCCCAGCATGTAGCGAAGCGCCCGCCGCCGCGGGCTGGGCCGCGTCGTGGTGTGGCACATGCTTTAGCTTGTCCCAAAACTGACGCAAGCTAAATCCGCCGCGGCGGACACACCGGCGGTTTTATTATAGTAAAGATTGTGCCAGTCTAAAAACGCTTAAAATAAGCGGTTTTTTTGCAATGTGGAGAGAATAGGTATGACAAAGTGGCAGAGCTAACACAACAATGGATCATACTTTTGTGCAGAATAATAAATTTTCAATAAAAAAACATAATTATTATAAATACGTGAAACATTTATATTTTTCCACGTATAATACCCACTGCGAGCGTTGAGAGTGTACGCAGACCGCTGCCAGTACAGGCATGTCTGATCCCTGCACATGGATGAGATTCGCTTAAAATGCGATGATTGGCTTACGCGATGATCCCTCATCCACTGAAATCTATTGGCGCACTGGGGGCGATCGAAAAGTTCTGGGCGGGACTACCCTTAGCTTAGGGGACATCGATAGCCAGAGTTCATTGAAAATTTGAGTCCTGTTGTAGTGTACTCTACGATAGGATTAGACTAAGTAAAAGAAGCAAGATACTGCACAAGCCCCTCGCAATCCTGCTTGCTAAAGGTCCATGCAGAAATGGGCATGGCTCTGACTTTTTCCTCAAGCGCGAGATAACTGGAGGCGGTTAACTGATTAAAGAACGATACGAGAGTATCCACATCGAGGGTGTCGAGCGTGACGCCTATTCCCATGCGGTCCAACGTGCGGCCTGTTTCAACGGTGGTGAGCGCAATGGGAACTGTGCCGAACAATCCTCCCTCATAAATTCGGTTCGGCAACAGCCAGGAAGAATTAAGCCCTTCCTCGAACATGTCGATAGCCCAGGCAAAATGTACTTCGTGATAAATTGCGGAAAAATCGTCCGGGTTCTTATACGCCCCTTCGAATTGCAGACCGGGAACCGAAGTAGTACTTTTATGAAAATCATCGAACTGATCGAGCGCCGGTAATCCGCGGATAATGACTTCAACATTGCCGGAAGCGCGCTTCACAAGTTCCGAGAGGATCTCCAAGCTCTTGCGGCAGCGAATAACGCCGAACCATCCTATCTTCCATGGTGGGCCTGGTGTTCGAGCTGGCATTTCAATGATTGCAGGCACGGGATACAACTTGTTCTCGACCAATCGGGCGGGCAATCGCACATCGGAGCGTTTATTAAAATATTCTGTGATGAATGCAGGAGAACTTGTAATGAGCGCGGAGGCACGGCGTGAGAGCCAACCCTCCAATGCTCGTAAACTTTTTCCGGCAAGATCATTCCTCAGTAAGAGGCGGTGCATGTCAATAGACTCATAGACAACAGGAATAGCATTCCTGAGCATTTTTCGGACGCGAACGGCAATCGCCAGCATCTCGAGATTGCGCGCCAGAATAACATCGGTCTCGGCAAATAGTTTTTTATACTTCCCAAGAAATACTATTACTTTGAGCACGGACAATATGCGATGAATGAATCCCGCATTGAAGGTCTGCCCAAAATTAACGGCAGGAGACCCTGCAACGTGAGTTACAGGGTCTGTCGTCCTACGAAATCCGGCAAGGCTGACGGTTGCACCACCATCGACAAGCATTGCAACGCGCTTTGCAACATTAGCATTAGAAAGGTCGTGTGCGAGATACAGAACCCTCAAAGGCTTATCCATTTGTCGTGTAGCCGAATGCTTTACGCAACAGCTTCCGCCTGCTTCACCGGCGCTGGCTGTGGGTCTCTTCCATACCAGTTATTCGGTGTGCTGATCTGCGCGCCGCACATTTTCGCGTAAAGGAAAAGCTGCATGCGATACGCACAGAGATATTGATTTACGGTGAGCAATGATTCGAAGAGCGTGGTTTCATCGCCACTCCACATGTGATACGTCATGCGCGAAAGATCGGCATCGGTGATCGATGCGAATGCCTTGGTGATGGTTTCTTTTTCGCGCTCGATCCATTCGGAGAAATTTGCGAACGTCACGTTTTCGGTTGTATTCTTTGCATTGGCGCGATAGTTATTACGCGCTTCTTCGTGATCGACCGGAGGGTTGATGAAATGCGACGTCATCGTCCCGCCGATGTAGGCAAGATATTGCATCAGTTCGACGGTGGAGCGCATGTTCTCGCGCGGACGCCAATCGGCCTGACTTGCGTCGAACTTGGTTGCGAGATGCTGACAGTTGCTGAGTTCCTGAAGGCTGCTTTTGAGGAGTGAATCTTTGATCATGTTCATAAAGGTATGTTTGTTAGTTGAAAATTAGAAGTATCAATACACGGAAAAACGGTAATGAGTTTTAAGGTTTATCCGATTTAATTAAAATGTCATCCTGAGCGCAGTTCTTTTCGACGAAGGAGAAAAGAACGGAGTCGAAGGATCTCGTGTAGCATGGCTCAGTGGTGAATGACCGGAGATTCTTCGACTTCGCAAATCTCGGCTATCGCCGAGATTTACTACGCTCAGAATGACAGGTTAATGTAATCAGGAAATAAAAAAGGACGAGCTATTCGCGCGTCCCTTTTAATAATTATTTATTGATCGGAATCTCGCGCTCACGCGGTTTTTCCGGCTCGCGTTTGGGAATCTTCACTTCAAGTACGCCATCCACGAAATTCGCTTCGACGGCATCCTCGTTCAGATTCACCGGCAGCGCGAATTGCCGCACGAATTCCCCATGCGACCGCTCGATGCGATGAAAATCCTCGGTCTTGGATTCTTCCGAACGCTTTTTCTCTCCGCGAAGCGTGAGCGTGGAATCGGAAAGCGTGATCTTCACGTCTTCCGCTTTCATTCCCGGAAGTTCTGCGCGAACGAGCACGTTCTCCTTCGATTCCGAAATATCGACGCGCGGCGTGAATGTTCCCAGCTCGACATGAATGCCGTTCTGCAATCCGTTCGTCACGGCGCCTTCGACATCGTTAAATAATCTGCGGAGCTTTTTCGAGGCCATTTCATAATCGCGCCTCGGCTCCCATCGATAGACTGTCATAGTATTGTTCTCCTTAAAAAATGGTTAACATTAAAAGTGATAAAATCAAATTCGATCTTCCCCATAAGAAGGATCGTGCCAAATTCTTAAATCAATGAAATTTGACGATTTCGGATAATTAATGTGACGGATGGATGTCAAAATGTCACAGGAACTGCCAGCCAATCAGAAAATTACTGCCAGTTATCTACTCGAATCAATCCAAATAATCCATCCAATCCACGTAATCTAGTTTCAGAAGTTCCTAATGAACTACATCAAATGTTCCCGAAAGATTATCGTGTCCTGCAACGATCCGGTAGTGATAAGAGCCAGCCAGGATCGAAGAAATATCAATCGGTTGAACATGCGCGCCGTTCGATTGCACTTCATCCATTGCTGCCTGTATCAATCGTCCCGCTTCATCGAAGATCTGGATCGCGACGGGTTCCGTGACTGGGCAGCGTGTAACTAAATGTTATGCTTTGGAGCGCAGGATCGGGAAATGGCGGCTGAAGCGAGAAGCCGCTTGGGGTCAGCTCGGCGACACCGGATGCGGTGTTACTGACATGCGCGATAAACATCGCGTTGGAGTACCAATAGAGCGAGCCATTAAGATCGGTAAAGTGAAGACCCGCGACATACAATTGTTTATCCCCAGGCCCATATTCCCGGCAGCGCATGCTATTATCGTCGAACGGTACTGGCGCATCGTAGGCTACGCTATCGATCCCAATTCCGAATTCGATATCTGAGTTGTTTGTATCGGTAATTTCAAACACAACGAAGAATGCCGTATCGACAAAAATATGTGGAACGTGAAGCTGCAGCCACACGCCCTTGCTAATCTCCGAACCGCTGGGGTGATGCTCATACTGGAATAAAATATTCGAGGTATCCGCAATAAGATACTCACCCGAAGAATCGTAGGTCGAGCCCATTACATAGACGACATAATTATTTTGGGGAACGTCAAGGAAATGCGGCAAGCTGTAGGCGAGTTCCAGTGAATCGAGATAGGTCGTTCCGAACGGCGAAGTGAATCGCTCAGCAAGTCCGGAGAGCGGGACGGTATCGGTGCCCTGAAAATGGTATCGAGGAAAGTGCAGGAGAGGATGTGGCCCCCGATTGTAGATAATAGGAGAGCGCTTCCGTCTGCTGCGCATGAGCGGCGGAAGCAGAAGAAGCAGCGAAATGATGAATGCGAGTCTTTTTCATAGGATACAAAAATACAAAAGTTTTAACCCTTCTTCCTGATTTTCTTATAGTTCACCGGACGTTTTTCCGTGAATGCATTGATACCCTCCGCTACTTCTGGTGAAAGATTGTGGATCGAAAGCCAATCGCGCGCGTGGCCGATCGTCATGTGCCAGGAAAAATCTTTCCAGAAATTGAGATTTTGCTTCGTGTAACGCAGGCATTCTGGAAGTTTATTATACAATTTTTCGCATAGCCGCGCAACGGCGCGGTCGAGGTCTTCTTTTGGAACTACTTCGTTCACAAGTCCCCATTGCAAAGCTTTTTCGGCTGGAATATCTTCGCAGAGAAAAAGAATTTCCCGTGCACGACGTTCGCCAACCATGAGCGGTAACCATTGTGTTGCGCCTGCAGCCGCTACGCTCCCACGCGCAGCGCCCACTTGCTTTATAATGATATGATCTGCCGCAATCGCAAGATCGCACGAAAGATTAATTTCATTCCCGCCGCCGACGACCATCCCGTTCAGTCGCGCAACGGTTGGTTTGCCCATATTTCGCAAGCGCTCGTGCAGCTCGATGAACACGCGCATCCATTTATAGTAATCGTCCGGATTGCCGAGGAAAAATTCCTCTTGCTCACCGAGATCGGCGCCGGTGGAGAACGCAACATCGCCCGCACCGGTAATAACAAGCACGGCAATATCGTCATCCCATGCGGCATCTTCGATCGCGATCATCATCTCGCGCATCGTTGTGAGATTGAGGCAATTCAATACTTCCGGGCGATTGATCGTCAGCGTGGCAACGTAATCGTTCTTCTCATAAAGAATGTGCGAGAATTGCAGATTGCGTTTTTCCTGATACGGACTAAGTTCCGGCGATGATTTTTTTGACATGATTAAATATTAGTTTCTTTACTCGTCCATCCATTACCGATCCAGGGCATTTCTACTTTCGCTGTGACCATCGAAACAAGCGGGCCTGCGAAAGCCATCAGATCTTTCGCTCCCGCAACGCCGCCCGGTGATTTCATTCCCGCCTTCAGTGCATCGGCATCTCGGAAATACATCGTGCAAATAATATGCGGAGCAGCCGTAAGCGTTTCATTCGCGGGTGTTAGCATTTTTTCCACCCACGCCACTTCCATCTTCAGCAGGCCATCCATTTCCTGAATGAGTGGCGTGTGAACTTCGCGATAATGCTTATCGAATTCTTCTTTATTCTCCGGCGCTCGAAAGATTGCTGTAAGTGTGTGCATGATTCTGAATCTTGATATTATAAGTTTTTAAAGATTTGGAAGATTAGATTTCAGTAAACGGAATATTTACTAAAAAACATTCACACAAAATGATGAAGGAGGATGTTGGTGCGAAGTTACACGATCATCGAAAGAAAATATTCATGTACACGCGTATCGTTAACAACTTCGGGATGGAATACCGTTGCGAGTAAATTCTTTTCGCGAGCTATAACGATTCCTTGCTCCAATTTTCCTAACACTTCCACGTTCTTTCCGACTTCTGTAATAATTGGAGCGCGAATGAATACTCCTGGGAATGATTCATCACCGATCGCGGGAATAGGAATGGGAATTTCTGCACTGAATCGTTGCGGCCCAAAAGCATTGCGGCGAACGGTAATATCCATGACTCCTAACCGGCCCTGCGTAGAACCCTCGATATTTTTTGCAAGCAAGATCGATCCCATGCATGTACCCCAAATTGGAAGTCCCTTGTTGGAAAGCTCTGTAATCTTTTCGAAGATGCCATGAGCGGTATCGGATTTTTCAACGATGGCAACTGCTGTCGATTCGCCGCCGGGAATGATAAGCGCATCGATGCCATCCAGATCGGAAAGGTGACGAACATCTCTGGTTTTCGCACCAAGCGATCGAAGTTTTTCGATGTGTTCACGAAAATCTCCTTGAAGCCCTAAAACTCCAATTATCCGGGGATTGGACGAGGGTAAAGGGTTAGAGGTAAAGGGTATCGCAGATGGATCGCCCTTTACCCTTTGCCCCTTACCCTTTGCCCTATTAGATTCCACGAACAGCTAATAGTTCTCTCTCAGCAAGCGACGAAACCGTTCTTCCCACCATCGGTTCGCCAAGTCCGCGGCTCACTTGAGCAAGCACATCGGGATCGTTGAAATAGGTTGTAGCTTTTACGATTGCGGCGGCGCGTTTTGCAGGATCGCCGGATTTGAAGATGCCAGAGCCAACAAATACGCCATCCACGCCAAGCTGCATCAGCAATGCGGCGTCGGCTGGCGTAGCAAGTCCACCGGCAGCAAAATTCACGACAGGAAGTTTTCCGGTATCGGCAACTTCATTGACAAGATCGAGCGGCGCGGCGAGATTTTTTGCGTAGGAGTAACGCTCCTCTTTCGAAAGCGAAGTTAGCCGTCGAATTTCTCCGAAGATAGATCGCGCATGGCGCACCGCTTCGACGACATCGCCGGTTCCGGCCTCGCCTTTGGTGCGGATCATTGCCGCTCCTTCGGCAATGCGGCGAAGCGCTTCGCCAAGATTGCGCGCGCCGCAGACGAACGGAATCTCAAACTTCGTTTTGTCGATATGGTTTTCTTCATCGGCCATCGTGAGCACTTCACTTTCGTCAATGCAATCGACTCCAAGCGATTGCAATATCTGCGCTTCCACAAAATGTCCGATGCGCGCTTTCGCCATCACAGGGATGGAAACTGCCTCGATGATCTGCAAAATAAGTTCTGGATCGGACATACGGGCTACGCCGCCATCGGCACGAATATCGGCGGGAACCCGTTCCAGCGCCATGACGGCAACCGCGCCTGCGTCTTCCGCAATTTTAGCTTGCTCGGCATTGACGACATCCATAATGACGCCGCCTTTCAGCATTTGAGGAAATGCGCGTTTTACAAGCTCGGTGCCGCGCTTGGGTGCCGCGCCGTTAGTTGAATGACCGTTTGTGTTCATTAGTTGCTGAACATTTTTTTTGTATTATTAGTGCAAAAGGACTCAAGTGACATAATGGACTTAATGGATTGAGCGGTTTGCTACACCAGCTAAGAATCCCGCGATCATTCTTGCGGCTAATCGTGCGGTGCGGCTATCGAGATCGTGCGGGGGACTGACTTCTACAATATCGAACATGCGAACATTTTTCGAAAGCCCGGCGGCAACGGAAAGTTCATACGCTTCTTCTGCGAGAAATCCTATCGGCGCGGGCGCGCTTACGCCGGGCGCATCGCTTGCGCGAACGCAATCCATATCGAACGAAAGATAGACTGGGAACTCTGGATCGCCGCGCGTGATGGCAACTTCGCATTCTTCGAACGCATTCGGAAGATGCGCAGTGGTCGCATCTTCGAATGTTAGAACGCGCGCACCTTGCTGAATGACCCAATCGAAATGCTTTTCGGATGCCGCAAACGATTGAATCCCAATTTCTGCAAAATGCGGGCCTTTTATAATTCCCTCTTCGAGCAATAATCGAAAACTGCAACCCGAATGGTGCAAGCCGTTCTTTTTTTCGCGCACATCGAGATGGGCATCTATATTTATGAGTCCGACATTTTCGGAAATCGATCCGTTTCGAAATCCGCGCACCAACGGATAGGTAACATCATGCCCACCCCCAAGCGCAATCACAATTTTTCCCGCCGCGATCATTTCTTTCGCGATGATGGCGGTGGCTTCGTGCATCGTTTCGAGATCGCCTTTTGGAATATCGCCCAGATCGACGATGCGAAGATCATTCACATGCCGATTGAAATGCGGCCCGGCATACGGCGTTAATTTTCCAAGCCACTCACGAATAGCATTCGGCGCTTCGCTTGCGCCGAAGCGTCCGCCATTGCGGCGAATGCCTTCGTCGGTGGGAATGCCGAAGAGAATAACATCCGCTTCGGCGATGGTGGATTCCGTTGCAGCTTGAATGAGGCTTGCAAGACGCGGATCGTCCGAAGCAGTATTAACGGCAGGATATTGCGGCGGGGTAAAGAGGGAGGTGTGAGTCACACACAAACAACATTGTGCAGGATGGTTGCGCTCCGCAGCATTTTTAACGGGCCAACACCATCGGAACTTGCTCAACTTTACCGTTCATTCGAACAACGCAGAAATACGTTCCTTCTGGTATATCCTTGGCATCCCATGTGAAGGAATGCTCGCCCGCATCCAACTCGCCATCGAAAAGCTGCGCAACTTGCTGACCGAGGAGATTGACAATGGTGATTTGCGCAGGGCCGTTCTCTGAGGATGAGAAGTTGATTGTAGTGGATTGAGAGAAGGGGTTTGGGTAGCTTTGTATTTCTTGAGAGATCGATTGAGGCACTGTAATGGAGCTTGAGCCAATCATCTCGGAAAGCGGACGGCGCCAAACGCCGTAACCGTCCGTTCCTGCAAAGATATCCGTGTCAAGCGCTGCAAAGGAGGAGACGCTAAAGCTTGTAAAGTCGTCACTCACATCGTGCCAGTTTGTGCCGTCATTTGTTGAAAGGAAAATGCCGGTAGAAGTCCCAGCAAAAAGGGTTGCATCAATAAAAGCAAGGGGACCAACACTACTATTATTCTCCAATCCTGTATCGACCTCGTGCCAGCTTGTGCCGTTGTCGGTCGAGAGAAAAACGCCACTTCCTTCAGTTCCGGCAAAAAGATAAGTACCGTTACATGTAAGCGACGAAATTTGAGGGCTGGTCAAACCGGCGTTCGATGGTATCCAGCTTGCGCCACTGTCGGTCGAACGATAAACGCCACGGTCATCGGTTCCAGCAAAGACATTGGTTCCAACGGCTACAAGGGTTGCCAATACAGAAGAGTCCGTTAAGCCGCTTCCCGCCCATTCCCAGCTTGCGCCATTGTCGGTGGAACGAAAAACGCTGTCGTACATTGTTCCTACAAATGTCCCTGCATATAGACTCGTACCGATCACAGCCATAGGACTCACCCGAGCGTTTGCCGGCAAACCCTTATTCACTTGAGTCCAGGTTATGCCGTTGTTGGTTGTACTAAATACTCCTCGCTCCGTTCCTGCAAAGAGATGATTGGTGTCCGTTACCGCGAGGGCATTAACCTGAGCGTTCAAGCCGCCTGCCGTCCATTTTGTGCCATTATCGGTCGTTCGAAAAACGCCATTATAAGTCCCTGCAAAAAGACTCGTGCCAATGCACACCATTGATGTGATATCGGCATCCGTCATGCCGGCATTAACAGATGACCAGCTTGTGCCGCTGTCCGTCGAACTGAAAATGCCACCGTATGTCCCTGCAAAAAGATTTGTACCGATGACTGCAAAGGAATTGATATATGGATAGGTCAAGCCCGCATAAGCTACGCTCCAGCTTTTTCCACTATCAGTCGAGCGAAAAACGTCGTTGGAAGTTCCTCCATTCCTGGTTGCTGCGAAAAGCACCGTTCCGATATTGGCGATGCGGAATACGTTGGTGTCAATCAGCCCACATATAGTCCAACTTGCGCCGCTGTCCGTCGAACGGAAAATGCCACCGGAAGTCCCCGCAAATAGATTCGTGCCGATCACTGCAAAGGACCAAACGGCAGTGTTCATCAGGGTCTCTGGAGTCCAGATCGAGCCACTATCGGTCGAACGAAACACTCCTGCATCCGTTCCCGCAAAGAGATTCGTTCCATTCAGCGCAAGGGAGAATATTTCAGCGTTCCCCAGCCCGCTGCTCACCGAGAACCAGCTTGAGCCACTGTCTGTCGATCGAAAAACACCGTTGCCAGTTCCCGCAAAGAGATTCGTCTCGGAAACCGCGAAGGCGATGGCAGAACCGAAGTCCGTATCTACGGCCCAACTTGCGCCGTTGTCAGTGGAGCGAAAGTTTCCTTCAAGGTTTCCCTGATAACCAGTCCCTGCAAAGATATTCGTGCCAATGACTGCAAGGGCACTCACGTCAGAGTTATACGTGGAGCCGGAATCTATAGTAATCCAGGTTACACCGCTGTCGGTCGAGCGAATAATTCCATTACTCGTTCCGGCCAGGAGCGCGGTGCCACTAACAGCGAATGAATAGACAGTTTGCCCGCCTTGCCCACTGGCTGCGACCCACTGCCCCGATGCGTTAGTCGCAACGGTTAGTAATAGGCCTAAAGAAAGAAAAAAGCAGCGAAGTCTAATATTCATGGAGAAATAGTGATAAACTCACTATTAAGAAGACCAGCAAGAAGGCAAAAGGTAACAGCTTTTGCCTAATATTAATAAAAAACTTAAAAGGCTCTCGAATTATTCATACCGCAACGCTTCGATCGGGTTCAAACGGGCGGCTTTGCGGGCGGGGTACCAGCCGAAGAAAATTCCTACGAGCGATGCTGCGGCGAACGAAATACCTACCGCTTGCGGAGAGATCAAAAGCGTCCAGCCATTGGCCTTCGATACGAAGGAGGAAGCGACATATCCGAGTACCACTCCGATAATTCCGCCGACCAAGCTAAGCGTGATGGCTTCGGTTAGGAACTGGAACATGATATTCGCTTGCTTCGCGCCGATGGACTTGCGAATACCGATCTCGCGCGTGCGCTCGGTTACGCTGACAAGCATGATGTTCATAATGCCGATCCCACCGACGAGCAGCGAAATGATCGCAGCGGCCTGGAGAAGATTGGTCATTGTTGCGGTGCTTTGCTCGGCGGCCTGTGCGATCTCGACTTGGGAACGGATCTGAAAATCGTTGTCGTCGGATGGCACCAGTTTATGCTGCTGCCGCAGAATGTCCGTCACATCTTGCGTAGCAGGATCGGTTGCTTCGGCGGTGATCGAACTTGCCATGATATTATTGACCCACGTAATGCCCATGAGCTTATGCTGCACGGTCGCAAACGGCGCGACGATAAGATCATCCTGATCCTGACCGTAGGAGTTCGATCCTTTTTCTTGCAATAGGCCGATGACGTTGAACGGCTCTTGCTTAATGCGGACGCTTTGGCCGACGGGATCGACGCCCTCGCCAAAGAGATTCGTGGCAACGGTCTTGCCGAGCAGACATACCTTCGTTCCTGTTCTGGCGTCGGCATCGGTGAAATTACTTCCGCTGACGATCGGCCAATTCCGAACCAGCAGATAATCCGGCGTGGAACCATAGATGCGCGTGGCCCAATTCTGATTGCCCGAAATAGCCTGTGCGCCCGTTGAGACGACCGGCGCGACATAACTTAACCATGTCGATTTTCTGAGGGCATTGGCATCGCTTTCTGTTAAATGTACGCTTCCACCGGCACCGGATGAAATGCCACCCAAATTCGTCGCGCCCGGAAAAATGAGCAGCACGTTGGTTCCCATCGCGTTGATCTGGCTGGCGACCGCCTGGGATGCGCCCTGCCCGATCGCCGTCATGGTAATGACGGCACCCACGCCAATGATGATGCCAAGCATGGTTAAGATCGCTCGCACCTTGTTGCTAACGAGCGATTGAAACGCCATGATGACGCTATTCGAAAGTTGAGTAATCATACGAAATGTACTAAAAAATTACCGACCACCGCCGCGACTACCGCCGCCGGGCCGCGGCTGACTAAGTGGAGACGAGGATGACGATGACGTTGGAGCCAATGAAAAGGCAGCAACGATCACGCTATCACCCGCATTTAGTTGTGGATTGCTATGCAATATCTCTGCATAATTTGCATCCTGAAGCCCGGTTACGACGCGAACGGGCTTGATCTCCGATCCTCCATTGGCTGCATTAGTTTTGACATATATGGTAGCAAAGGCTGGCTGAACCGCTCCCGGGCCAGTGCCTATCGCTTCCATTCTGTGACCTCCGCCGCCGCCATGATGCGAGGAATCTCCCGGTGATTTTTGCATACTGCCTGCTTGGCTTCGGCGCTTTCGCAGGGAGTCCCGCACTTGGGGTGCTAACTGGCTGATCAGATCATCTGGCGGCACGAAACGTGTCGCGCTGACAGGTACGCGCATTGCGCCTTCGCGGCTTGCGTTAATGATATTGACCGTTGCGGTCATGCCCGGCAATAGTTTTCCATCGGGGTTATCGGTTCGAATAATAACATTATAGGTCACCACATTGGTGGTTACCGTAGGATTGATTTGAACCTGCCACACCCTGCCGGTGAATTTCACTCCGGGATAGCTTTCAACCGTGAATACCACTTCTTGTGAATCGGTGACTTGTCCGATGTCCGCTTCATCAACATCGGCAGCAACTTGCATTTTCGTGAGATCCTGCGCGATCACATAACATACCGTGACGTTCAGACCTGCCGCAACGGTTTGCCCGCTATCGACATCACGTGCCTGCACGACTCCCGCAACTGGCGAGCGAATGAAGCAATAGCCAAGATTCACCTTTGCCTGCTCATATTGTGCGGAGTCCACATCGAGCGTTGCTTTGGCATCTTTCAAGGCATTAATGGATGCGTCATAATCGGATTGCGCGACAAGATGCTGCGCGAGCAGTTCCCGTTCTCTCGATTCGTTTTGAATGGCCAACAGAAGGTCGGATCTCGCCTTGATAACCGTTGCCGCCGCTTGTGTGAGCGATGCAACATACGGCGCGGTATCTAAAGCAGCAAGGAGCTGTCCGGCTTTTACTTTGGCATTGAAATCCACATAGATCGTTTTGACGAGTCCAGAAACCTGACTGCCGACTTGCACGGTCGTCGTAGCTTGAAGCGTCCCGGTTGCGGTTACGCTGCGCGTGATGGAGCCGGTATCGATAGCGGAATACCGAATGATGAGCGCCGGCGTAGGTGGGGTGCGAATAAAGAAATACCAAAATGCGAAACCTAAAGCCAGCAGACCCAGTGTGGTATAGAGCGGGCCAAACTTACGTTTCTTGCGCCCAAGCGTGACTTTTTTCATCGCTTCTTTCGGTGGCGCCTGGGGCGAAGTTTGTGGGGTTTGAGGCGATGCAGCAGTATTCGTTTCAGCCATAAAAAATTATTTTGTGGTACTATTGAAGGATGTGTAAAGAGTAAAGTGCCAAAAGCAACAATTAAGTTTGATAAAAAATATTCACGGAGCCATGACTGCCTGAGCAGCAGCCTGCCCATTACGCACCGCGCCTTCGATAGTTGCGGGAAGCCCGTTTTGCGTAATGTCGCCGGCCAGCCACAGTCCCGGAATGCCGGTAGCAGTTCCCGGTCGGTTGCTTTGCACGGATGGGGTCAATAGCGGCGTAGCCCGTTTTTCCCGAATGATCTGGAAATGCAAGAGCCGAGCAAGCCGCGCGGCAGGAATTGCAGCGCAAAGATCCGTCCAAAGAATATGCCGGATCTCTTCGTTCGTATGTTCAACAAGCCGATCTGCTGCGCTTACCGTCAGTGCAAGCCGCTGAGGAAAACGTTCGGACGGCTTAGGAAATGCCCACTGCAATGTCGTTCCGATAAAGGAATGAACCGGCGTAGAAAAAATCTCTTGATCTAACCAAAAATACGCATTGACGATAGGGGAGTATTCAAATGCTGGAATAGCCGACTGCACTTCCGGCGGCAATGGCTCGGAGGATTGCCCGCAGTAGATCACGGCACCGAACGCTTCATCGGCGCTGTCCGTGATAATTCCTAAATCGGCATCTCGCTTTTCAATAGCTCGAACCGGCGTTGAATGCCTGAACATCACGCCATTTTTTTCCAAAAACGAGATCGCCGGATCGATCAGCAATTCCGATAGGCCGACGGTGGGAATTAAAAGATCACTCGCCTCGCGTTCTGACAAGAATGCTTCCCGCAACACATTGATGAACAGCACGGCGCTTGCTTTTTCAATGGGAGCATTGATCGTTGCAAGCACCATAGGTTCCCAAAACTTTTTTACGAGTCCTGCGGGTTGGTGGAGTTTCCGAAACAATGCTTCGCACGTCAATCCTTCTGCACTTTTTGTGAAGAATGCATCGACAGAAAGGCCGAGCCATGTTGCTGCAAGTTTTTCTCTTTTCGTGAGCAGCGTACCACTCCATAGCCCGCCAAGCAGGTTAACAGGTGGCTTAGGTTTTGGTGAAATTCGAAAGATCGCCGGAGTTTTTCGCCCTGCTTCGTGGTAGTGAATGAGCAGGGGAGTGCGATGCAAAAGATGATCGGAACCAATACTTTTCAGATACGTGAGCGTCGAGCGATAGCAACCTAACAGTAAATGCTGACCGTTATCGAGTACGTCGCCGGTGGTGGGATCGATGTAAGAACGCGTTCTGCCGCCGGCGGTATTGCGGGCTTCGAAAATCGTTAGATTGGAGAAGCCGCGCTCCATCAGCCGAACCGCCGAAGCAAGCCCGCTAACCCCGGCGCCGATAATCGCTATTTTTGAATTTTCTTGCAAATTTTTATGCCGCCCAAAAGACGCAAAGGACTAAATCGACCTAAAGATTCTTTAGAGAAACTGGTAGTGGTAGGCCAAGTCGTTCATAAAAAATCTCGTCCGAGCTTCTACGACCGCGTTTATGAGATCGTAGAACAAATCCCCGAAGGAAAGGTCACGACCTACGGCGCTATCGCCGAAGTGCTTGGCATGAAAGGGTCGTCGAGAATGATAGGTCAAGCGCTCAGCGCGTTGCCGGAGGGTTCGGACGTTCCTGCGCAGCGCGTCATTAATAGAATCGGCGCGCTATCTGCTGCGCACCACTTCGGCGGCTACGACAAGCTGCGCGGAATCCTCAAACGCGAAGGAGTTACATTTAAAGGCGAGTTGGTGGATATGGAGAAGCATTTCTGGAATCCTAAATCAATGACGAATTAAGAATTACGAATTTTTACACCCATCTATACTTTTCTTAAATATGTCATTCTGAGCGGAGCAAAATAGATCGAAGCATTGCCCACGATGCTTCGATCCATTTTGCGGAGTCGAAGAATCTCTTGCAGTTAAACCTAATGCTAAATTACGGAATCGAAGGATGACAGGATAGCAGAAGTCATTAAGCCAGATTCCTAAGGAAGCCTTTGTGCCGAAAATGTGTTTACGTGGCTTCAATCAAAATTTTATTACATGGCGACAAACGTAGTAATGCCCAAAATGGGCGAATCGATAACAGAAGGCACCATTCTCCGCTGGCTCAAAAAAGAGGGCGATGCTGTGCAGAAAGATGAACCCATCCTTGAAATATCGACCGATAAGGTCGATACCGAGGTGCCATCGCCGTTTGATGGTATCCTGCTGAAAATTTTAGCGCAGGAAAAGCAGACAATTTCCGTCGGCGAACCTATCGCATCTATCGGTGCCAACGGGGAAGCCGCTGCTGCTGCGCCGAGTAAAGTGACGCAAAAAACAGAAATGACAAAACCCGATGTGCCAAAACAAGAGGCGGTAGCCCAAGCTCTGCAACAACCAGCTCCCGCGCAATCGAACGGACAAGCCGGTTCTGGTCAAGCGGTTGTAATGCCGAAGATGGGGGAGTCTATTGCGGAGGGAACTGTGCTTCGCTGGCTGAAAAAAGAAGGAGATAAAGTTGAGAAGGACGAGCCGATCCTTGAAATTTCTACCGATAAAGTAGATACAGAAGTTCCCGCGCCATTTGCGGGGACGCTTCTGAAGATTGTCGCGCAGGAAAAAGAAACCGTTTTGGTTGGCGCGACGATAGCGTTTATTTCGGGTGGTAACGCTGCGGTTCCCGCGCCTGCTGCGCCAGTAACGACGCAAAGGACAGAAACGACACAAGCGCAAGCTGCGCCGGTTTCACAGCAAGCCGCTCCGGCACCGCAGACCCAAGCTAAAGCATGGGCCACACCGGTGCAGGACGATCGTTTCTATTCGCCGCTCGTAAAAAATATCGCAAAAACGGAGGGCATTGCTCCGCAGGATCTTTCGTCTATTGCGGGCAGCGGTTTAGGCGGGCGTGTTAATAAGAACGACATGCTGAAGTATGTCGAAGCTCGGAAATCGGGAAGCATTCCCCGTGCGACGCAGAGCGCACAATCTGTGAGTTCTCCATCTTTTGCTACATCTGCACCACAGCCGATGGCAACGAATATCTTTGCGGCAAGCGGTCAGCCTACCACGATTATCCCAATGGATAATATCCGGCAGAAGATCGCGGAGCACATGGTGCGTTCCGTGCAGACGAGTCCGCATGTGACGAGCATCAGCGAAGTGGATGTGACAAATATCGTCAATTACCAAAAGAAGAATAAGGAAAGTTTCCAACAGCGTTACGGCGTGAAACTTACGCTGACTCCGATCTTTGTGGAGTGCATGATAAAAGCGTTGCGCGAGTTCCCGTTCATCAATGCTTCGATCGAAGGAACGAATGTCATCGTGCGTAATGAGATCAATTTTGGCATCGCGGTTGCGATGCCACAGCAGGAAAATTCACCGTTGCCGCCTGCACTTATCGTGCCTGTCATCAAACATGCAGATCGCCTCTCGCTTGCTGGGCTTGCCTCCGCTGTTGGAGAGTTAGGAAATAAAGCTCGCACCAAAAAGCTGACTCCCGACGATATTTCCGGTGGAACCTTTACGCTGACGAATCCCGGTATGTTCGGTAATATCCTTTCCACTCCGATCATTAATCAGCCGAACCTTGCCATCATGACAACCGGCGCTATTGTAAAGCGTGCCGTCGTAAAAACCGACGAAGAAGGCAACGATTACATCGCCATTCGTTCCATGATGTTCTTAGGTCTTTCCCACGATCATCGCCTGATCGATGGGCTTTACGCTGTTCAGTTCACCGAACGGGTGAAGCAGTACATGGAATCATTCCGCGGGGAGCTTTAGTAGTTGATAGTGAGAAGTTTAAAATGTCATTCTGAGCGTAGCAAATCTCGGCGATAGCCGAGATTTGCGAAGTCGAAGAATCTCATGTACTACCAGAGATCCTTCGACTCCGTTTTTCTCTCCAAGCATCGTGGGCGATGCGCGTCGAGAAAAACTCCGCTCAGGATAACAAAATAAAACTTCAGTTCACATTTTCTAAATACGCGATCTCGCCATGCAATACCATGTCGAGTCCCACGACTTCGTGTTGTTCCGTTACTTTTACCGGAGTGATCTTATTGATAAGCCACAGCATTCCATACGTGAACGCAAACGCCCATACAGAAGAAATTGCTATCGCTGCTAATTGCTTGAAGAAGAAACTTGGGTTCCCCATCAGAAGTCCGTTTGTATGGACAGCAGGATTATAGTTCTCATTCGCTAAAATTCCGAGAAGAACGATTCCCAGCGCGCCACCGACACCGTGAACGCCCCACACGTCTAACGCATCGTCCCATTTCAGCTTGTTCTTCAACATTACGGCCCAATAGCAGACGAGTCCTGCGATAATTCCTATCGCTACGGCGGACATTGGTGAAACGTAGCCCGCTGCCGGTGTGATCGTTGCAAGTCCGGCAACCGCACCCGTTAGCAATCCTAAGAATTTCGGTTTTTTCGCGGAAGTCCATTCGATGAAGAGCCAGGTCATTGCGGCAAAGCTGGCGGCGAGATCGGTATTCAGGAATGCGCTGGCTGTTACGCCATCGACGCGGAACTCGCTGCCGGCATTGAAGCCATACCATCCAAACCACAGCAATCCGGTTCCCAGCGCGACAAGCGGGATCGAATGTGGCCCGGAATCTTTCACCTTACGCCGTCCGACAAACAGCACCGAAGCTAACGCCGCCATGCCTGCGATGTTATGCACTACGATTCCTCCCGCGAAATCCAGCACGCCCCATTGCGCTAAAATTCCACCGCCCCAGATCATGTGAACGAATGGGAAGTAAACTAAGAGCAGCCAGCCCGTCAGAAAGATCATGTACGATTTGAACGTAACCCGATTGGCGAACGCGCCGGTGATGAGTGCCGGTGTGATGATCGCAAACATCATCTGATACGCGATAAAAACGATCATCGGGATCGATGGATTGATCGGCGAAGGACTCATCAGATCCACGCCATGCAGGAACGCCATATTCAGGTTCCCAATGATGCCGCCGACATCCCCCGAAAAGCAGAGCGAATACCCGAACGCGAACCACAGCACCGTCGTCCAGCCCATGCTGACGAACGATTGCATCATGATCGCCAGCACATTTTTTCGCCCGACGAGGCCCCCGTAAAAGAACGCCAAACCCGGCGTCATCAGCATTACAAGGCTCGTGCAGAGCAGCATAAATCCGGTATTTCCGGTATCGATTGTCATGGTAGGATGCATAATGTTCTCCTGTTAAATGAAAAGCAAAGGACAAATATACTACTTTTGCCGACGATTTCCAAATAATGTTCTTATTTTCTATAGTTCTCGCTCATAAACGAACTTTCCGGAACTTCCATGATCGCGGCAATTTTACGAAGCGTTTCGGCAGAAAGCTGAAGTTTTGCAATAGCGAGATTCTCCATAACATGCGCTTTTGATTTCGAGCCGGGGATGGGAATGATTGATGGCGAGAGTGCGCAAAGTGTGAGCAAACCTAATTGATAGATCGTCATTCCAAGACTTGCGGCTAACTGATTCATTCCCTCCGAGACCGTCGGCATGATGTAGGGATTTCGGAATCCACCGAGCGGCGCATAAGCGATAAATGCAATATCGTTCAATTCGCAATACCGAAGCATTTGGTCAATTTCGTCGTGGTCTTTGGGATCGTAATAGAGGATCGAAAGTGGATTCTGCACCGAGCAAACATCTGCAATTTCTTTCGCAAGCGTAAGTTCCTCCAGACTGACATTCGAAACACCGATATTTTTTATCTTGCCTTCGTCACACAAGCGCACGAGTGCGCCGAGGCTTTCCGCGTAAGGGACGTTCTCATCCGGCGTGTGAAATTGATAGAGATCGATGCAATTCGTTCCGAGCCGTTCGAGGCTGTCCTCGCACTCGCTTCGCAAAAAAGCCGGATCGCCGCGGCTGCCCCATTTGGTTCCGGTGCGCGTCATTCCGCCCTTCGTGGCAACCGTTACTCCAGCGCGATGAACGAACGGTTTAACGATCTCTTCGCCATAGCCCAATTCCGTATCGTTTAAGCAATACACATTTGCTGTGTCGATGAACGTCAGTTCGTTCTGCTCGATGAGTTCTCCCATCATCCGAATGGATTCGCTCTGGCTTGGCCGATCCGCTGTGATGCATAAGGACATGGTTCCCATGCCTACGGTAATATCCGCGAAAGGTATTGGTGACATTATTTAAGATAAAATATATTGGGGTTATCTCGAACATCCCGTGCAACACATACATCCCGGCGGTTATTTCGCTTTATTATACCCCCGTTCCCCAAATGGCTGCATGTCTTCGAGCACTAATTGTTCGAGCGCGAGGAGTTCATTTCGGGCATTCGTGGCGGGATCGTCGGATGGTTTTAGTTCGTGCAGGATTTCGAAGGTGAAATTTTCTTCGCCGGAATCATTCCAATCCTGCTGCAAGGCGTGGTTTGGATGTCCCTTTGCATTGAGTTTAAATTGTTCACCGTTCCATATTAGGTCCAAGTTTGTGGCCCGCGCAATGTACATTTTACCATTCTGAATATTGCGAATCGTAAAAATCCCCATGCGGTGTGTCGCCTGTTTGTATTCGTCTTTTAGTTCTTTGCGGGTTTTCATGATTGATATGTTTACCAAATAAATGGCAGCAAACGGTAGCGTACTTTATTCCGATAGTCTGCGTAGCCGGGCAGACTTTTTAGGAGCAATTTCTCTTCGTCTAAGAGCCGGAGCACGATCACGATGGTGATCGGCAGGTCAGTAAAAATTCCCCACCACGAGCCAAGCGCGATCGGCACACCAATGAGCATAATAATGCCGCCCACGTACATCGGATGCCGCACGAGCGCGTATGGCCCGGATGAAATCACTTTCTGTTCGTCATAAACTTGGATCGTTCCGGAAGTGAACGTGTTTTCTTTTAAAAACGAAAAAAACGAGGAGCAGCCCGAGCGCAACGATAGCATCGCCCGCCACGCTCACCGACGCAGGCATTACCGACCATCCAAAACGCCGATCAAGCGCGGGAACAATAATAGTGAGCGAAAACGCGATCGACGCAAACGATTGAATGATCTTCTGGCTTTTCTCTTTTTCAGCGCGCGGCCCTGCGTTGACGCGGCGTTCTAATAGCTTCGGATCTTTTTTCATCAGATACACGCTGATAAACAGCACGGACACAGAAAACACCGCAAGATACACCCACGCCTGCCAATAATCGAACGTCCATGCCGGAACGAAAAGAAAGATCATCAGCGTGACGATGAGCCGAAGCAATCCGCCAAACGCTTTTGTGTTGAGATCGGTCATAAATAAAAAATTTGCTTATGGAAGCAAACGTTTGTGGGAGCGAATAAATCGCTCTTGACTCACCCATGTTATTGCACTAACCATTGCAATCCCACGAACGCGAGATATTCGTTGTAACCCGCAGGCGTTAGATTCCTTCCAACGGAGCCGAGCAGATTAAACGCATCGGCAAGTTTGTATTTGCCGCCGACGTTTGCAATAAGTTCCGTTGCCATATTCGTGGCCGAAGTCGCATGAAGTTCCACTAACATTTCGAAGGATTCGGAAGTATTATATCCTGCAACAACGCCATATTCCCACTCGCCGGGTTGGGCTTTAAGGAAATCGTAACCGACCTCGCCATCTAACTCCAGATTGCCAAAGGTGCGCATGGCTTCGAGTGGAAGAAAAAATTGGTTACCAAATAAAATGGTAGAAACGCCCGTATAATTCAAGCGGTACTGCGGATAGGTGGAAAAATTAATTCCTGACGAATCTTCATCTAAAAATCTAATTTTTACGCCAAGATTCGCATTGGCAAGTCCGGTTACAGCAGAAGCATTGGGCGTTTTTACGACAACCAACGGAAGTTCTAACTTCAATTGTATGTTCGGACCCCAGCCGTAATTAATATCGGCGATCGGCGTTTCATACAAATGCTCGGTGGGCGTGTTATCGAGCGTGAATGCGAAATTATTTTCCCAATGTCCGGTTCCAGGCGTACCGGGGTCATCGGTGATCATCGGCGGGCCGCCTTGCGCGCGCGCGTTCGTGGAATAAGCGATCATTCCCATCCCGCTTAACAAAACGATACATAAAAATATGGGAAATGATTTGGTAACATTCCCTCCAATGTTTGGCATTAAAATACAGGTTATTGCGATAATTTTTTTGAACGCGCTTGTAACACAAGTAGTCTCAAGAGAGCTTCAAAAATATTCGATCAGGATAACGCTTCGTTCGATCAGATATTCCTCAATTCGCAGAATCTTTTCATTTGTTGAAATAGTTATCTGGTCATGGTCAATCTGTCATTTCACAATAGTCCAAACATTCGTCGCGTTATAATTCTGTCATTTGGCTGCGCTCTGCTTGCGGTTGCAGGATGTCATGCGATCGCCGACATCGGTACGGCGCCATTGCAGACGGGCGTGCTTTCCGGGAAGGTCATGCTGTATGACCCGATGGGTAATCTTTTGGCGTCCGATACGGGTGTGGCGATTTCGGCGGTCACGTCAACTTCCTCTGTTCCATCTTCCACCAATGAGTCCGGCGCATGGAGCTT
>CAWCCK010000015.1:0-28980 GCA_963794025.1 Ignavibacteriota bacterium | reverse complement strand
AGCTTTATAGCGGGATTCCCTCACCCGCCTTTCGGTGTTGTGCGCCACCACTATGAGCGGACTTTATAAATGACCCCGCGCCAAAAGAACGAGAAGAAATTCAAGGAATGTGATGAACTGTCAACGGGCGGAAGACGCTATCGTCTTTTCGTGCCGGGACTGCGTCCCGGTTGGAGTGCGCGATACATTAAAGAAGTCGATAAGGATGAAGAGACGCTCCTGTTCCGTCAGGAAATTTACAATGAGGAAAATGAGTAGTAGAAGTACATCAAAAGTATCCGGTCGATACCGGGCATCAGAAAGTCAAGGTATGAAAATTACGAATCAAGCTGTTGCATCGAAGCTATCCGCCTATTTACATCATCGAATCGCACTATCCAAATTGGTGGATTGGGCGGAAAATGCGATTATGGATGGTGAATTCGGAGGAAACAATTCGCACGCCCTCGCTCAAGTGGTTGGACGAATTGGCCTCGCCGATGTTCGCGCATTCGGCCTCACCTGGGAAGATTGTACTGCAATTCTGAAGGAGCTTGGTTATGCTGCTCATGTGGATGTCGTTGCGGCTAACCAGCACAAGCTTGGTTCCAGCTATTGGCGTGCGAAAGCGGAAAAATATGAAGCAGAGGGTGGCGTGACTACAGCAAAAGCAGCAATGAATAAGCAGGGCAAATCAAATCACACCCAACGGCCCAAACGAGTCAATTCACGCAGAACAACAGCGTGACATCGGGATTCCCTCACCCGTCTTTTGGTGTTGTGCGCCTCACTATATCAACATGAGAGAACATCGTAGATGAGCGGACACTCCAAATGGTCGCAGATTAAGCGGAAAAAAGCGGTCACGGATAGGAACCGTGGGCGGCTGTTCACGCGGTTTATACGGGAAATCCAGATCGCGGCGCGCTTGGGCGGCGGCGACCCGGAGGGCAATCCGCGTTTGCGTTTTGCGATCGAGCAGGCGCGGAAAAATTCCATGCCGGCGGATAATATCAAGCGCGCCGTTGCTCGCGGCGCCGGCGGCGAGGGCGCGGAGGCTCTCGTCGAAGGAAGCTATGAAATTTACGGTCCCGCAGGCGTTGCAATTATCGTGGAAACGGCGACGGATAATAAGAACCGCACTGTCGGCGAGATACGGCATTCGCTGAGTAAATATGGCGGGAACCTTGGCGAATCCGGTTCCGTGAGCTGGATGTTCACAAAGGCGGGAACGATCGTTATTCCTCGCGCTGCGATCACGGAGGAACGATTACTCGATCTTATTCTCGAAGCGGGTGCGGACGATCTCCGTACCGACGATCCGGAATTTTTCGAAGTGCGAACCTCGCCGGAAGATTTCGAGCACGTGCGCGATACCTTAGTGAATGCGAATATCGCGATCGAAGATGCGAAAATTGCGATGATCCCTGCGAATATGGTTGCGATCTCAGGCGATAACGCGACGAAGCTCGTCAAGCTCATCGAAGCGCTCGAAGAGAACGACGATGTGCAGAACGTTTTTTCCAACGCGGACATCGACGAAGCAGCATTCGCCTGAGGAATGCTTCCCACGTTTATTCATCATCACCGGTTTTATCTTTGAATGACGGTAGTAACATTATTTCTTGCCTATACGCTTGCGTTCTTGGGGAACCCCGCTCCACAGCCGGGATTTCTCGGGCTTCGCGTGGGAGTGAAAGCAACAAGCGCGCTTCCGATTATCGGCAAAAAGCCGGACGCGTTGGAGCGTGTAAAACCGCATTCCGGTCAGCGCGTTATTACGGATACGCTTACCGTTTCCGATTGCGAGCTTCGCATGAAACGTTCCCTCGGTTTCGATTCTACGGGAACACTGACCGCCATCGGTCTCACCTACAAAACAATTCCCGATCGCAGTACGGATGCCCGTGACTGCGCCTTCCAATGGCTAAAGAAAACGTATGGCCCGCCAACATCGGAAACAGAAGACATCGTAAAACAAGAAGTCTGGCAATACGATGGAGTAAAACTTACGCTCGAAGCCAAGCAATACAATGAACACGATGTGTTCGTCCTCATTTATTATTATAAAGCAGATAAATAATGGACGAGCCAGAACAAATCGCAGAACCATCGACAGTAATTGAGGTGAATGAAATTCCCATTCCTCATTCATCATTCAACATTCGTCATTGGCTAAAATGGCTATGGAGAATAGCGGTCATCCTCGCTGCGGTTCCCATTTTGCAAGTTGCGATTCTTCGATTTATCAATCCGCCGGTGAGTACGATGATGCTGTGCCAGATGGTCGATCATCTTTTTTCTGGTGAAAAAATCGCGTGGTCGCATACGAATCTTAGCCAAAAGGAAATTTCGCCGTATCTTTATTCTGCGGTTATCGCTGGCGAGGATCAACGGTTCTTCACGCATCACGGATTCGATGAAACGGAGATCGAGCAAGCCATGCGCGCCCATGCGCGTCATCCGAAACGACCGGAGCGCGGCGCAAGCACGATCTCGCAGCAAGTAGCGAAAAATCTTTTCCTGCCGCCGTGGCATAGTTTTATTCGCAAAGGAGTCGAAGCGTACTACACGGTGCTAATGGAACTAATATGGCCGAAGGAACGCATTCTGCAAATGTACGCGAACATTGCACAGTTCGCGCCGAACGTGTATGGCGCGGAAGCCGGCGCGGAGTTCCATTTCAAGCGTCACGCCGCGCAGCTAAGCCAGCAGCAAGCGGCGCAGATGGCCGCCGTGCTTCCGAACCCGGAGCGATGGAGCGCGTCGCATCCCTCGGCGTATATTCAGCGCCGCGCCGCGCGCATTCTCCGACAAATGCGCGGCATCCCAACCGATGAAGACGAAGATGGGGAGCCGGATTGAGATTTGATTCGTTCCAAACATTATGATGCGACTGCATTCCCTTTTGAGAATGGCGACGGTTCTCTTCCTGCTCATGATTTCGGCAAAAACTCAGGCGCAGGATACGAATCGCGTTCTTTCGCTTGGCCCGGAATTTTTTGTGGGATCGGCATATCCGGAGCGGTCGAATCTTCAACCGATCACAACGTATGAGGTTGGCGCACGCGCCTACTATCCTTTTAGTTCCAACATTGCGCTGCGTCTCAACGCCTCGTTTCGCCATTTGGATATTCAGTGGGCGGCCACGAATTACGATTATGAGTTCGGCGGAAGTTATTTCTTTTTGGGTCCTGCGATAGAATACAAATGGTTCGAACTCGGACTCGATATCGGAACTCCGTTGACAGGGAATTTTAGGACGTATGGAAGCCAGCTTGCGGATACCAGTTCGAGTTTAGCCGCTTCCGATATGTCGATGCTGGTGCAGATCGCCGCCGATGTCCTGTTCCCAGTCGCGCAGAACGACGGGAACGAACTACTGGCGATGATCTCCGGATCGTATCAAGTATCTTCGCTCGTCACGCAGAAACTATTTATTCTTCACCCTCCTGGCTCGCGCGAACCCGTCACGACCGCCGGCGGAACGCTCGGGCCGATCGGAACCATTCAAGTGGGCTTGTCCTGGCAGTTCAATCTTGTTGGAAGGATCGGAGAAGAAGATCGTTATCCCCGCTGATTAAGGCACTGCCGCCTCTCTACACTAAACAATAATATGGCTGACACCATCGGAATAATCGCCAACATTGCGCTTGCGCTTTCGGTCGTCATCGCGCTTATCTTCGGAATTGCACAAGTAAAAGCGGCCGAACGCGACCGGCGCGAACGCCTCACGCTCGAAACATTGCGGGCATTCAGTACCCGCGAGTTTGCGGAACTTATTAATTTCGTGAATAACATTGAAGTTCCAGTAACAAGAGAAGATTTTATCGCATTGCCCTCGGATCAGCAAATAAAACTCATTCACATCGGTCAGCAGATGGAGTCCATCGGGATGCTCGTCTATGAACGCTACATCGATCTCGATCTGATTGATAAAACGCTGGGGGACTTCGTATCGAACACCTGGAACAAGTTTAAGCCGTTCTTCGAAGACAGTCGCATAAAGATTCCCGACCCTTATTTAGCCGAATATAATCAATGGCTGGCCGAACGCATCGAAGAACGCATGAAGAATGATCCTCGGGAACCCTATTATAAAACCGTAAACCCCTGGCATACAAGGAAGCGATGACGCTGCGTGTATGCGATACGATGCAACTGTTCACGCGCGAGATCCAACGGACGTGCAATGCGAACGAAGGTGTTTTGCTCGATGAGCGGTTCGCTGCGATAGCGAACGCCTGAAGCACCGGGGACGCGGTTGCCCTTTGTGTTGTTCATATATTGATGACCCACCCCTACGATCGCTACACCGCTGCAGGCAACACCTTCCTTGTGATGAATACGTGGGAACACCCGCTCTCGCTTTCGCGCGAGGAAATGCGGGAGTTGGTGCGCGCCGCGTGCGATTACCAAACCGGCGCGGGTGCGGATGGAATGATTCTCATTAATCAACCGGGCCACTCACCCAACCTCTCCCCGAGGCGGGGAGAGGAGAATAGTTTTAAAAACTCCCCTCTCCCAGCAGGGAGAGGGGCGGGGGGAGAGGCGGTCGCGTTTCGCATGGATTTTTACAATCCCGATGGCACCACGGGAATGCTCTGCGGCAACGGCGCGCGCTGTGCTGCTTTAGCCGCGCGGCAGTATGGATATGCCACCACGAATACCGTAAACTTTGAAGTGTTGGGCGCGATCAACACCGCAGAATTCCTTCCCAATAGCGCAGTGCGCGTTTATTTTCAAGACCCGACGGTCATTCGACTGAATTTCGAGATACCGATCGAAGAGAAGAACATCACGGTCAGTTACGTCGATCTGGGTTCCCAGCATGTGGTACTATTGTTCCCACTCCTTTTTAAGGAGGGGGCAGGGGGTGGTGATCCCATTCAAGAACCACCCCCCAACCCCCGCCTTAAAAAGTCGGGGGAGTCGAATATCGAGGATTTCGACGTCGCGCATTTCGGCGCGCTGTTACGCTGGCATCCGGCGTTCGCGCCGAGTGGGGCGAATGCCAATTTCATCGAAGTATGTGAAGACGGCGCGGGAACCTATCTTCGCATTCGCACCTTCGAGCGCGGCGTGGAAGGCGAAACCCTCGCCTGCGGAACCGGCTGCATGAGTTCCGCTATGGTAGCGCGGATGACCGGGCGTATCACAGATCTGCCCATACGTTTGCTCACGCAAAGCGGGGAGTTTGTCACAGTAAATTTCACGCAGGAGGGCGAGCGGATTCGGAACTTATCGCTCGAAGGAACTGTCCTTCGCGGCGAAGAAGGAACATTAGTATTCGATGAAGAAACTGGAACCGTCAAAGTGGAATATGTTTAAAAAATTGCGAATTACGAATTACGAACGCATGATCGGTCATGCGCGAATCGTACTGATTTCCTTTATAATTCTTTTTTCGTTCTTCGATGTAGCTTCGGCACAGCTCCGCAAGACGTTCATCCTGCCGGCAGCACCGAAAGATACTTCCACGTTCTGGATCTTTAAGGACGTCAGCGCCGGGCCGTATTTTACAGCCGGCATTGCGCGCCAGAACGAGAATCTGCCGGACGGTTGGCAGTCGCTGCCGCGCTTTTCTTACGCCATCGGTGGAACGATAGATTTTTTCTACAACCAATGGCTTGGCCTCGATTTTTCCGCGCTTTATGATTCCCGCGATCTCTACACCGATTCCACCGGCGAAAGTATCGATGTGAATCTTGGGTATCTTTCGTTCCAGCCCTCCATTCGGTTCTTTTGGCTGCTGCTCGGGTTTTCGTTCGACATTCCGATGAGCGGCAGCGCCATCGAAACGCTTTCTTCCTATTATCGTCCGAGCGGCGATCAGCCGAAGACGAATAGTTATAACGAAAACGTCAACGTGCCGACAGGCGATCTTCAAGGGCTTACGGAAGTTCGCGCAACGATCTCTATTCCTATTCTCGAAACCGACGATGCGTACCTGCACTTTCTCGTGAGCGGAAGTTATCCGCTTTCGAAAACGATAAAATCCACTGCCGGCTACGACACCACGGGATATACGGTGACGAGCGGGATCGGAACGGCGGCAAATCCGGGAGGGCGGTTTTCCAATAATTCCCAGACCGGAAAAGGCCCGCTCCCGACGATCCAAGCGGGAATTAGTTATCAATTCGATCTCATTCATTAAGTATTTAATTGCTCGCTCCGATTTTTGTTGTATATTTGTATTATTTTTTCCCAAAAAACATGAAAAACACCATACTTCTCGTTGCTTTACTCTTCGGTCTTATTTCCACGGCACACGCGCAAACCGATGCGGTGACGGGGGAAAACACATGGAAAGACATTAAGGTCGGCCTGATGTTCATGCCCGGGATCTCGGCAAACGCCGGTTCCGTTGCAAACGGAACTAAAACTAATACTGCTAATTTTTCGTGGGCATTAGGAGCGGTCGCCGATTTTCCCTTTAGTCCCAGTGCCGGATTTCAGTTCGGGCTTAGCTATGATAATCGCAGCGTTCAGTTCCACGATCAGACGAACGGCGATACTTCAGTCGCTTACACGTTCAGCTATTTTTCCCTGCGTCCAGAATTTCTGATAGGAGATTTTGTTATCGGCCTCGGGATCGGAATTCCTGTCGGTGCCAGTTCCACCGCGAGCACGGCTGCTACGGCTACCCAGCAAAACACTCCGCCATCATTAGGAGCGAGCGCCATGAATCTGCTTATCGAAGGCCGCATCGGGGCGTCGGTTCCCGTTGTTCAATCGTCGAACGGGAATGAATTACGTTTTCTCATTTCGGGTTCGTATGCGTTCTCGCAGATCGTATCGAGTCCTCTGAAGCCCAATGATAATTCCATCAACAAAACCGATAACAGCGGTCCGCTCGCTACGCTGCAACTCGGGTTTTCGTATATGTTCGATCTGAATCCGCACTAATTTCTGTTGCGGCGAACTCTATCGTAAACCGCTCGCTTCGAGAACGAGGGTTTCATTCTGCACACCCTCCGAAGTTGCGATGCGGCATACATACGTGCCGGATGGCGCAGTTCCCGCATTCCATACCACTCCATGCTCGCCCGCATCGTACTCCTGATCGGCAAGCGCAGCGATCTGCTCACCGAGCATGTTGAAAATGTTTACCGTCACATGCTCGGTTTGTGTTAGCGAGAATGGAATGGTCGTTTGTTGCGAGAAGGGATTGGGGTAATTTTGCTCTGCGGAAGTCGCGATGGGATTCGTTTGTACGGCGTTGAAATTTATCATCTGCCCAAGCGGACGTATCCAAACGCCTGCATTCGCTGTGCCCGGCATAAAGATCGGCGCCATTTACAATAAGCGCCGTAATGGAGGGACTTGTAAGGCCTTGATTTTCTTCTTTCCAGGTAACACCGGCGTCGGTGGAAACAAAAATTCCGCCCGTGGTTCCCGCGAACACGTCGGGACCCACCGTAAGCAAGCATGTGATTTCGAAATTCTGTATAAATGCGTCATTCCAATTTATTCCATTATCGGAAGAGACGAATAAACCCTCCGCGCCTCCGGCAATAAGATTCCCGCCGCCCGTTGTAATGGCTTCTATACTGTCGAGCGAACCCGCAGGCGAAATATCATTCCATATTTCGCCGCCATCGCTGGAGGTATAAATAGCCCCGTCCATGCTTCCGCAATACAGCCCCGCAGGTCCTCGTGCAAAAGAAAGGATATCGATGTCGTTGGCTGCGATCCCCGAACTGGCGCTTAACCAGGTTGTACCTCCATCCGGCGATTGGAACAATCCGATGCTCGTAGCAGCAAAAAGGTTACCGGATGTCGCAAAGAGCGCGGTGATATTCAGATAGCCCGCGTTCGAAGAAGAGATCCAGGTCATGCCGCTATCGAGCGAAACAGACACGGGGGGATTATCGGTTGCCGCAAATAGTTCTCCTCCCGAAGCGGCGATGGCGGTAACTTGATAAGAACCGCTCAAGGTGGAAGTAATATCCGTCCAATCGTTCCCATCATTATTGGTACGGAAGAAGATCCCGGTATTGGCGTAGTATTCCTGGAAGCAATTCGCAAAGAGGTCAGGCCCAAGCGTGGCAAAACCGCTAATGTCCGAAATAACGATACCGCTATCGTCCGCATTCCAGTTGAAGCCTCCATCGGTGGAGCTAAACATTCCCGCGCTTTGTGTGCCGACAAAAATGGTATTGCCGAGCGCAGCGATCGCGAGCACACTAAGGCTGCTAATTCCTGCCGTGCCCCACGATTTTCCCGTATCGGTCGAGAAATACAATCCTCCGAAGCTCGTACCGACAAAAAGTTTAGAACCAATAACCGTGAGTATGCTTGCTCCATTCTCGAAACTTCGAAACCTGGTGTTGAGAGCGTTCCAGGTTGCTCCGGAATCGGTAGAAAGAAAAATAGCGGTATCGGTCGCAGCGAACAGATTCGTTCCGATGACCGCTAAGGAGCTAATATCGGAATAATACATTCCCGGAAGGCCCGCGCCTGCGGCAGCGGCCCAGCTCACGCCGTTATCGGTAGAAAAAACAACGCCATTGACTCCGGTTCCGGCAAAAAACATTCCGCCGATCGCCGCAAAACAGGTTATCTCCGAATCAGCCAGAGTCGGGATGGAATTCCACGTTACTCCGAGATCGCTCGAACGATAGACGGAGTCATACCCGGACGCCAAGAACAGTTCCGATCCCAACGCAGACAAGTTAGTAAAATATTCCGTAAATCCCGGATCGGGTTGGGTCCAGGTCGCGCCCTTGTTCGTCGAGCGTAGAATGCCGGTCGTGGTGGCAGCGAAGAGGTCGGTATCGAGCACCGTGAGCGCCAGAATGGAAGCATTCTGCAAACCCGATGTTACCATCCTCCAGCTTGCGCCGCCGTCGGTGGAACGAAACGCTCCGCTTGCGGTGCCCGCGAAGACATCGCCGCCAAGTACGGCAAGAGCCGTGATCGTTCCGCCGCTTGGCCCCGAGGTTTGCACCCATTGCGTGTGACCGATGCTGACGGAGAAAGTTACCACAAGAAAAATGGCGAAGCTCTTAAGGTTCATAGCGATCATGAATATTTAAATCAAGCTCACAAATACACAAAATACTCAGGAAGAAGATTCCGCCATTCCTAATCCCGCGTTCCCGGATATTTCTTCTTTCGGTTCCTGACATAATCGACAAAAACGAACTGGCCGAGATCGTTCAATCCCGAATAATACGCGCGGCCTTTGTTGGATTTCGTCATCTCTTCGACAAAACCGATCAGATACGGATCGCGCGCAACCATAAACGTCGAGATCGTGATTTTCTCCCTGCGGCAGGCGAGCGCTTCGTCGAGCGTTTTGTTGACTATTTTCGGATCGAGTCCGAAGGAATTTTTGTACAGCCTTCCCGAATCCTCGAACATCGCGGAGGGTTTACCATCCGTTACCATAAAGACCTGCTTGTTAACGTTCCCAGACCGTTTGAGCAACTGCCGCGCCAATCGCAATCCGGCGCGCGTGTTCGTATGGAACGGCCCGACTTCTAAGAATGGTAATTCGCTCACGGTAATGAGCTTCGCCTCATCGCCAAAGGTAACCACATACAGTTGATCCTTCGGGAATTTCGTTTTGATAAGTTCCGAAAGCGCCAGCGCCACTTTTTTCGCGGGCGTAATACGATCCTCGCCATAGAGGATCATCGAATGCGAGATGTCGATCATGAGCACCGTCGCGCAACTGGTAAGGTGCTCTGTTTCGTAGATCTCGATATCTTCTTCTTGTAGATTCAGATCTGCCGCGCTAAGTTCACTCTCTTCAATTCCTTCCCTTAGTGATCTTTTTTGTGCGTTGAGAAATGTTTGCGTAAAATCAATATTCGATGCCGTATCGCCGAAGGTATAGTTCTTCGTATTTTGCGTTCGCTCGATACCCTGACCGGTATGCGGAGTATCGTGGGAACCGTTCGGCGATTTACGGAGGGAACGAAACATCTCCAGGAGCGCATCGCGCCGGATATTCTGGATAGCTTTGTTCGTGGGCTTTAGTAGCGCATTCTCGTCCTCTTCGACGAATCCAAGCTCTTTTAATTGATCGACGAACATATCGAGCGTCATATCCGGGCCGAAGATATTGTACTGCTCGTTCAGATAACGCATCCATTCGAAGGTCTCGTCAACATCGCCCGAAGTCGTCAGCAGCAACTGGCTGAACAGGCCGAGCAATTGCTTCAGCCGGTCTTCGGCGGTCGAGCTTTCGTTGGGCTTCCATGTGGAATATTCTATTCGCATTGTCTATTAATAATGCGATATAGCAAAGATACATTCCATCAACTGTTATCCGCGTACTCCATCCAATCCGCCGCGCATGACCGATCATGAGCGTAATCCAGGTTCACTTAGCGATGATGAGCACCGTGCTCGCCACATTCGCTCCTGAACGTAAGATGAGGCGATACACGCCGGAGGAAATGCTTTGCGTGGAATACATTTCATTCGTGTAACCGGCTGTCGTCCACTCGTCTTTTAGAATGGTTACCGTTCGTCCGAGATAATCTTCGATCGAGATCGTAAGCGGCCCATCCTGTGCGAGATGGTACTCGACCGTGAACGCGGATTCGGAGGGATTGGGATAGACCTTCCCGATCATGAACGCCGACGCATCATCGGTGAGGATGGTGGTGCAGGTTCCCGTATCGCAGAAGGTTCCACCGATGGCCGTCACTACAATCGGCGCGCCGGGGAAGTAGAACGTGTCTATTGTAATGTCGGAGCACAGCGCAGAGTCCACGGCCATCGCAGTGATGGTTTGCAGCACACCGGGCGCGTTCGGCGTGTTGCCGTTCAGTTGAACGATCCAATTGTTCCCAACGGGCGTTCCAACAGGATTGATGGGTTTCAGCATTCTGCCATCTAACGTGATGCTGGCAGCATACGTGGCGGCTCCGCTTTTGGATAAATTCGTTCCTGAATCGAGCATCAGTGGGATCGAGATCGTCGCGCCCGGCTTGCCTAATCCTCCATGCACCGAAACCTGCGCTTTGAGGATCACGGTATCGGAAAAAGCATAGGGACTGCTCGTGCTCTGGCATCCGTTCGCATCGATGATCGTCACGGTGTAACTACCGTTCGCATTGGGAGCTATTGTTTGTTGCGTAGAGTCGAGCAGCAGTGAGCCATTTGCATACCATTGATATTCCGATGACGGGCTGGAACTGATCTCGGAACCGTTCCGCGTGATAACGGGCGTGGCGGGCATCGGATATACGATAACATTCTCTGCTGCGGAGGTTCCTGAACACCCGCCCGCGCTCGTTACGAATACCGTATATGCGCCGGATTGATTTATTGTGATCCGCTCGCTCGTCGCGCCCGCGATCTGCTGTCCGCCCATCGACCACTGATAGCTTGCATAGCCCGCGCCCGCATCGAGCGTGACCGAATCGCCGGGACAGAATGCGACCGGCCCTCTTGCCGTAACGATCGGCGTGAGATTGGAACTGATCGTGACCGTGATCGAGTCCGTGGCCGAGCAGCCGCTTGGCGTGGTCTCCGTCAACGTCAGCACTGCGGTTCCCGCCGCGCCCCATTGTACCGTAATGCTGCCCGGGCCGTTGATGGAAAGGTTACCAGCGCTCGGTGGCACGATCGCCCATGTGAATGCATCATTCGCATTGTTGGTGTTGGAACTATCGGTGTAGGTCGCGGTGGCGTTGGGACAGATCGCGGCGGGGCCGTTGATAAAAAGTTCGGGTGTCGGGTTCACCATAACTGTATCCGGAACGCTCGTTGCGCTGCACCCTCCGGCATTCGTTACCGTGACAGAATAGATCCCACTCGTTTTTACTATGATGGATGAAGCACTATCGCCATTGCTCCATTGGTATTTGGCATATCCGCTCGCAGCGGTGAGCAGAAGGCTGTCGCTGCCGCACAGCGTGTCGGAACCATTCGCGGTGAGGGTGGCAATAGGTTTCGGTTCCACGGTAATGATGAGCGGCGCGCTGGTTCCCGAACAGCCGCCGACGTTCGTGGCCGTGAGCGTTACGGTATCGGTACTCGAGACGGAGATCGTGGGCGTGGTATCGCCCGTGGACCACAGATAGCTTGCATAGCTTTCAGTGGAACGTATTTGCGTGGAACTGCCAGCGCAAATCACGTTCTTCGTTGCGGTAATGACGGGATGCGGCACGCTATCCGGCAGTACCGTTACCTGCACCGGGCTTGAAGTTCCCGCACAGCCCGCGCCGCCCGTTACATGCACGGTATAATTCCCAGTCTTGGTGACCGAGATGTCCGAGGTTGTTTCTCCATCCGACCACACATAGCTCGCATACCCGGTTCCCGCCGAGAGATGCGCCGTATCGCCCGCGCAGATCGTCACCGGCCCGTTCGGGGTAATGGCGGGCGTGAGCGAGTCCGAAACCGTTACCAATACCGAATCGAACGACGTGCAGCCATTCTTATCCGTAACCATGATCGTGTAGAGCGTCGTCGTTGTTGGTGTCGCGACGGGCTGAAGGATCGCGGTATCGCTCAGTCCTGCCGTGGGACTCCAGAGATACGTGTAGGGCCGGGTTCCACCGCTCACGTTCGCGCCGATGGTGATCGAGGAACCTGTACACACCGAAAGCGGTGGGCCGGGAGCTATTTTCGGAGCGAGCGTTACCACGAGCAGAACGGAATCTTCGGTCGTGCATCCGTGCGCGTCCGTTACCGTCAGATGATAGGTGGTGTTTTTCGTAATGGTTGCGATGATCGTGCTTGTATCCGTTCGATCCAAACCTGCCGAGGGCGACCACGCGTAGGTATATCCCGGCAATCCGTTCGTGACCGAAGCCGCGATCGTGATCGGGGAACCGGAACAAACCGCCAGATTTACCGGCAAACTTATTTTGGGCTGGCTGTAAAACGAGACGATCAGCTTTGCGCTCGTTACGCAGCCGTTTGAGTCCGTGACGGCAAGCGTGTACGTGGTCGGTTGCGTGGGCGAGGCGGTGGGTTGCAGCGAGTCGGGATGATCGAGCGTGGCAGCGGGCGTCCATGCGTACTTTAGCGGGCCGTTCCAGCCGCCGATCGTCGGCGTGAGCTTGATCGAGGAACCCGGACACATATAGTCCGATGCCGGAGTGGCAATCTGCGGAACCGCGCGAATGACCAGTTTGAACGTGTCCGAAACCGTCGAGCACAGATCGGTGCCGACGCCATCGACCGTGTAGTACGCCCGCGAAATAGCGGGCGGAAGAAAGGTATAGGGATTTGAATTTGCGCCATTGATCGCGCTCCCGTTCAGGAACCATTGATAGGACGCCAGCCCCGCCTTCGTGGTTAATGTTACCGCAGTGTTGGGGCATACCGTGTCCGCCGTGTTACTCGTGATCGTCATCTCCAACGGATCGCAAAATTTAACAATGAAACCATTATCCTCACCGTAGGGCGTTCCATCGTAGGCGGTGGGAGTGGCATATTCATCCGTGCCGGTTTCCGTTATTCCACCGACGAAGACATGCCCGATGGGATCGACTCCAATACCGTAGCCCCACCCTCTGCGTCCGTAATAGGTTCCCCACTTCCGATGGCCGCCACTATCGAATTTGATGACGAACGGATTGTACGGCCCGAGCAAGCTCGTCTGGAATTCTCCGGAAGTAGCAATACCGCTGGAACTGTACGTTTGTCCGGCAGCAAAAATGTTTTCGGCAGTGTCAAGCGTGATGCTATACAATCCATCGTTGAGCGAACCCCCATAATAGGTTACCCATAGTGGCTTACCACCGGTACTAAATTTCCCGAGGATGGCATCCGAATCTCCGGCATTCGTGGTCTGATACGCTCCCGCTGTTGCAAGCCCCTTATCCATGGTGGTACCTACAAAATACAAGTTCCCAGAACGGCTTGCCGCAAGCGCATAGATCAAAGGCTTGATTCCATAGGGAAGGCTGGAATTCATATAATAGGTTGCCCAATCGATGGCGCCCGAGGATGAAAACTTTGCGAGACATGCCGGACCATACGTGGTCTGGAAGGCTCCCGACGTTGCAAGCCCCGATGTACTTGTTGTGCTTGCTGCGATATAAACATTGCTGTTTGCATCGGTGCATACCACTCCCGATCCAGTATTATCACTATCCACATTATTAATACCGCCAAAGTACGTGCTCCAAAGCTGTGAACCTGACGATGAAAATTTTGCGATAAAAACATTCTCAAATCCTGCTAACGTAGTTTGATACGCTCCGGTCGTCGCAATGCCACCCGTAGATTCTGTCGATCCGGTTAGGATTATATTGGTGCTGCTATCAACCGAGACGCCGATTCCTATGGTAATGGATGGAGGGTTCAATTTACCCGGTGCAACTCCGTTTCCGCTGAAATACGTGCCCCACCTGCGCGCACCAGTACTGTCGAACGAAGCAAGGAATGCATCCTCCGCCCCTTTGAATCCCGTCTGAAAAGCACCGGAAGAAGCAATGGCATTCGTGCTCCTCGTTTGACCCGTAATAACTACGCCGCGTGAAGAATCGCACGTAATGGCGCTGGAATAATCGTCGCCCTTCCCTCCGTAATAAGTTGCCCACAACAGATTTCCTCCAGATCCGAACTTTGCAACGAAACAATCGTAGAAACCGCCGCCATACGTGGCCTGATAAGTGCCGGTCGTCGCAATATTGGCTGTACCATTCGTACATCCGACTACATCGGCGTTGCCTGAGCGATCCACGGCAAGATCGGTCAGGTACGTTGCATTATTGGTATCGAGCCATCCATAATACGTTCCCCATATCCGTTGGGGATCGATATAGAGATCTCGTGTGCTGTCGTAAGCGCCCGTTTGGAACGTCACGGTATTGTCGTTTAGATTAAAGCCGCAGGGAACTGCTTTATTCGTTTCTTGCCCATGCTGATACCCATTCGGCTTTGTTTCCTCTACGTTCCCGAAAGGCGATGTCAGATGGAATGCGCCGTCTTCATCGAGAGAAAGGGAACTCGCGTGGTCGTAACTCATCTGGATCACGCTCGGATCACCGCCGGGATGCACCACGAAATCGTATTCCAGGCTGGGGTTTTGGGGATTTTGATCGGGATTTGGGGGATCGTTATTACTATTCGTGTATAACACGAGATCGATCTGTGGGTAAATATTTTTATAGGTGATCGTTCGGTATCCCGGAACATGCGTGATACCATTCGGGCAATTGGTGAGGTAATAATTGGTATAATCCTCCGTGGGATCGCTCGCGATTATTTCGGCATTGGGATTTGATCCTATGAATGTTACATCCACACGGTATAGCGAGAGCGTATCGACAATAAGCCCCCGCATCCTTGCCTCCAGTTCTCTCATGCCTTTCGGCACGGAACCTGTCTTTGATCCCGCAAGCTTCGAAAACACATAGTGCATTGTGCCTTTGGTGAAATACGTTTTCATCCCATAGCCATCGAGCGTGTAGAGCACTTCGGGCATCGCCTTTCCATGCTGATCGGAAAGCTGGCCTAAGTTCGGGATAAATTTTAAGCCGCTCGATGTGCTCAGGTTTTGTGCCTGCGCGTACGGAGAGAATTCATTGATCTGCTTTGATTGCGCGAACGCGCTTCCGGCTTGTGAGATCAAGCCGAAGCAGAGAAAAGCGAACAAAATATGACGGGTGGTCCACAACATGATATTAGGACGATGATTTAAAAGCGGGGTAATAATGCTAATCCATCCGAAATAATGCCCGGATTAAAGACTTAATAGTGTCTTTTGCAACATGTTGCCGTATCTGCCGTAATTTTGCGCCATGCGAATAAGCGTACTCATCATGGCGGGCGGGGTCGGCTCACGGTTTTGGCCGGAAAGCCGTGCCAAAAAGCCCAAACAATTACTCGATGTCATCACGCCGGGCACATCGCTCATTCAGGCGACGGTTGCTCGGACGCTGCTTTTTGCGGATATTGCGGACACGCTCATCGTCACGAACGAAGCGCAGCGCGAAGAATTGCAGCGGCAGCTTCCGGATCTTCCAAGCGCGAATATCATCTCCGAGCCGATGGGACGCAACACCGCGCCCTGCATCGCGCTCGGCGCAAGAATGATACGCGAGCGGAGTGACGGAGAATCCGTGATGATCGTGCTCCCTGCTGACCACGTTATTCGCAACGATCACGAATTTGCGCGGCTGATGAAGCTTGCCGCGCGGCTTGCGCACGATACGCGCGGACTCATCACGGTTGGAATTCATCCGACGCGCGCGGAAACCGGATTCGGGTATATTCAGCTTGATGACGAGCATTTGCCATCGCAGAAAGAGCTTCCAAATTTTTCAGAATTCGAACTGCGCGATATTTTTAACGTAAAACGGTTTGCAGAAAAACCGGACGTAGCAACGGCGCGGCGTTTTGTCGAAAGCGGTGATTTTCTATGGAATAGCGGCATGTTCATCTGGCGCGTGGATTCGATCGAGCAGGCGCTGCGCCAATACACGCCGGAGATCATGGAGCAGATGGATTCGCTGCCGCATCATGCAGGCGCTGATTTCGATGCAAAGCTGCGCGAAGTCTATAGCACCGTGCGCGGCGTTTCCATTGATTACGGTGTGATGGAACAAGCGGCGAATGTACATGTCTTACGCGCCGGAGCGCTTGGCTGGAGCGACGTTGGAAGCTGGGACGAAGTGTATCGCCTGAGCGAGAAAGATCTGGAGAACAATGTGCTCATCGGCAGCCATGTTGTCGCAAGGAATTCTCGCGGATGTCTCGTCATTTCCCGCAACGATCAATTAGTGCTCACGTATGGATTGACGGACGCCATTGTCATTAATACGGGCGATGCCATTCTCATCACGCGCCGCGATCAATCGCAAAATATCCGCGAGGTGGTGGATTATCTCAAGCGACGACAGATGACGGAATTTTTGTAGGGAATTATGAAAGGGCAGGGATTATTATTCTAATCTCCTCGCGGCAACGCTCGAAAGATGGAGAGGAGCTTTTCAATTTGTGGGGTGGTAAGGAAGCCCAGCTCTTTAATAATATTTTTCCGCTTCGTTGTCACAAACCTGTCCACTTTCACGACAGATTGAACCCTAAGACCATTGGTGGGTGATGGTTCAAGTATGAATTCATTCTTGCTGATTCTCTCTGGAACGACGGAAGAAATAGCTGCGACAATGATGTCTTTAAAGCGATCATCAGTTTCAGCTATAATGATCGAAGGGCGAGCTTTCACATTTGTTAATTCCGCAAATGGAAATGGGATCAGAATAATTTGGCCGGTTTTCATCAGCCTTTGAGATAATCCTGATACAGGTCTTCACGCGGGTCTTCCCAGAATTCAAAGGCATCCGAATGGGATGCAACAAGGCGTATTTCTTCTTCCTCTGTAAGTTCTTCCAAGAGTGTTATTTTCACACGGCGGTGCCGATGATCCTGAATTTTGGTTAACGGCAAAATACGCGCTCCGTCATAATAGCCTTCGATCGTTTCCATAGGTAACTATAAACCAGCCATTCGCAATTAAGTTGCTATCGTTCAAAGTTATTTTCTGATGGTTCCGGATCGCTTTATTTCTTCGCCAAAATAAATTCCACTCTGCGGTTTTGCGCGCGGCCTTCCTCGGTCGTGTTTGTGGCGATAGGTTTTGAGGAACCATATCCAACCGTCGTAAGCCCTTCGGGTTGAGCGCCGTGCATGGTGAGATACGCCGCAACCGCTTCGGCGCGGTCGTTGGAAAGCTTACGATTGTGCGCTTCGGAACCCGTGCTATCGGTGTGGCCGGCGATCTGAAGATTAAATTCCGGATGCGTGGCAAGCAATGCTTTTACGCGATCAAGTTCCACGAACGAAGCTGGTAGCAGGATTGCTTTATCAGTCTCGAAAAAAACATTTTTCATCGTAATTGCCACGCCGCTTTCGATCTTGTTCAGACGCAGATTACGTTCGATGGATTGAAAGCTCACAAGATCGGTGAGATCGATATTCTCACTGGTTGGGAAATATTCATTGCGTTCGGCGTGCAGAGAATAGTTCTCGCCGGCAGCTAAGGAGATCTGAAATGCGCCGGTCGTTGGATCGGATCGTGCGGTTCCCAAAAGCGCGCCATCTCGAAGGCGTTCGTAACGAATTGTAGCGGCAAGCGACGTGCCGTTGTTATCGGTCACAACACCATACACGAGCGCGACGGCGCGTTCCCGCTCAACGCGACTGCGGTAAATTGCGCTCTGGCTTCCTTCGCTTCGGCGCCATGCAAGATACGCGTATTTACCTTCGGCATCTTCTGTATAATAGGTTGTGCGGCCCGCGCGGTTGACATTCGATCCCACATTTTCCGGCTTCGACCAATGCTGCCACGTATCGTCCAAACGGCGGGAACGATAGACATCCACATCGCCAATGCCGCCGGGACGGTCACTCGAAAAATATAGCGTTTTATTATCCGATGCAAGATAGGGCGTCATCTCGGCGTAACGACTGTTAATATCCGAGCCAAGCCACAGCGGTGTATCCCACGAACGCGAAGCATCGTCGAAGAAACTCACGTACAGATCGCGGTTGCCGAGCGAGGAATCGCGATCGAGCGCCATGAGAAGCGTGCGCTGATCGGGGCCGAAACTGTAATCGGTATAGGTTCCTTGCAGACGAAGATTTTGTATTCTGATTGGTTCCGGCACTGACCACCCCTTCACCGTTTTGTGGGTGACATACACGCGTCCGTCGGGCGGCGAATCGCTGTGCATTTTACCGATGAGATAGAGCGTGTTGTTATCCGGAGCGATGGAACTTACCGCGATCCCAAACCCACTCGCAAGGTTCCCGCCGATAAATTCCGGCGGTGAAAAAACGGAATCCTTCGTGATATGGCTTACCCAAACATCGAAGACGGTGCTGGAATCGATCCCAAGCCGAGTACGCGTGAAGTACAGCGTTTTCCCATCCGCAGAAATGACGGGAAGTAATTCGCTCTGGTTGGGCGTGTTGATCGAAAGCGGAAGTTTTTGGAAGCCAGCTTGAGCGTTTGCCAAACGTATGAAGTATGAACTATGAAGTATGAAAAGGGCAGCAAATGCTGCGAGCAGGGTGACTGCTCGGCTCGGTCTTATTTCGTAGGTGTATAACTTCATGAATTAGTTTTCCTAACAAACTTTTACCCCTGTTTGTCCGGTTTGTAGTATATGGTATTTCACGATTCCTGTCGGCGCGCCTCGAAGCATTCCAAATGGTGGTTTTTGTTCGCGTTACTTATCCTCATTCAGGGGGTGAGTTTCGCGCAGTCTTCATCTGTTACAACGCTGCCTGTAGTTAAGCAAAAGTATATCTCTCATCATAAGAGACATGCGCGGCATCGCAGAAAATCTTTGCACCTTGCGAAAAAGCAGGCTCCGGTTCAGCATCCGACAGCGCAAAAGCTTCATGCTCCGATGAAGCTCCATGTGCCGCATCCCGGAGCGGGTGGCGAAGTGCGAGACAATTGGTTCTACCGTCGCCGCGCGTGGCCCAACCAGACGATCGATCCCGCGTTTTATCCCAATGCGCTCGCGCAAGCGGCGAAGATGCCGATGTATGCAAATTCCTTTGGAAAAGAGGGAACGCTTTCCGTTATGCAATGGCAAAGCATCGGTCCGAATTCTATCGATGGGCGCGTAACGTGCATTGCTACGCACCCGACAGATTCCAACACATTCTATGTCGGCGCGGCGTCCGGCGGACTTTGGAAAACCACCGATCACGGTTCCGACTGGACATGCGTGACGGATACCTTCGGCAGCTTATCCATCGGCTGCGTAACGCTCGATCCCACTGCGCCGGAAACGATCTATCTCGGTCTTGGCGAGTGTAACGAAAGCGGCGATTCCTATCCCGGCGATGGACTGTGGAAATCGACCGATGGCGGGAACTCCTGGCAGTACATTGGATTTGCCGCCGCGCAATATATTGCAAAAGTTCTCATCGATCCGCGCAACGATCAGCATCTTTTTGTTGCAATCCCGGGACCGAATAGTTACGCCGATACGAATCGGGGAATTTATCAATCGACGAATGGCGGAGCAAGCTGGTCGCGCTCACTTTCTGGCGGCGTCACGATCACGAACACCTGTGGAAGCGATACCCTCCGCGCAGGATTTATTGACATTGCGATGAACCCGCTGAACTCCGGCGAGATCGTTGCAATCGCGTGGGATCATTCGTTGGCGATTGGTTCCACCTGGTGTCCCGGCGGACCGTGCGGGCCGAACAGCGGCGTCTATCGTTCCATCGATACAGGTCACACGTGGGCGCGGATCGATACCGTTGCATCATCCGGTCTGCCGAACTGCAAACAATACAAAGTGCTCGGGCGCGGCGCGCTCCTTTGGACTTTTGACAGCGCAAAGACGTATCTTTTCGCGGGATTCATTCGAACGGATACGAATATCGTTACCCATCTTTTAGAGGATGAGAATTTCGAAGGACTGTATCGTTCCACCGATGAAGGTGTGACGTGGGTGAAGGTGCTCGATTCCACAATAAAGATTCCGATGGGCGGCATTCAAAACAAGGATAGCGCGAACATTACGAACGCCCAGGGCGGATATGATTTTTTTCTTGCCGGAAATCCCGCGCATCCAAACGAAGTATATATAGGCGGCATCGATATTTTTCGGTCGTCCGATTTTGGGCTTTCGTTCTCGGATATTACCGATGCCTACAGTCAGTATTATGTGAAAGACAATCGGGAGCAGCATTCCGACCAGCACGGGCTGGCGTTCTCTGCTGCGGCATCGGGAACCGATATGATCGTCGTTTCCGATGGCGGCGTGTTTAATACGCGCGATTACGGAACGACCTGGAGCCAGACGAAAGGCCTTCCCATCACCATGTTCTATACCGTCGATCCATGGGAACCCGGCATGGTGAACACGCCCGCGACCATTTCTGCAACCGATCTTAAAGTGCTCGGTGGCACGCAGGATAACGGAACCGACGCGCACGGGCTGACAAGCAATTACCAATCCTTCGCAACCGATTCCGATTTTGCATGGATCAATTCGGGCGATGGAGGTGTATGTGCATTCCTTCCCACCGATTCGAACAAACTTATCACTTCTGCGGCCATCGGAGCTATTTTTGCGCGCAACACGTTGGATTCATTAGTTCCAAACCCGCTTGGTGGGCACGATACCACACACGACACGCTTCCCCGTTGGCATACGCTTTCGTACCGTTTGCTTTATGGTTCCGACCGGAAGACCGATACGAATGAGTCCGCCAGTTTTGTTATCCCGATCGCGCTGGATAACGAGCGCCCCACTGATCTTTATACGGGCCGGTGCCATGTCTATCATGCGGTGCTCGATTGGAACGATCTGGAAAATACGAGATGGTACACCTGGTCGCCGATACTGGCTGGCGATGGCGGAGATGACTCCATTTGGTATTACGGCGATATTGAAACGATCGCGCTTGGTGTGCGCGATGCGGCTGGGAACCCAATGTTATGGGCAGGCGGGTATAGCTCGTCGGGTATTCCGGAAGTGTGGCGAACGTACGTCAATCCGAACCGCGTCGATACCGTAGCGCCGAATTGGGTATCGAAGCGGGGTGGAGTTCCTGTGGCTAACGTCGCGCAGATCGTTCCGGATCGCAGCGATTCGCTTACAGCATTCCTCTGTACCTCGGCGGCATCGAACGTCGCGCGTGTTATGGTAACCACGAATGGTGGCACAAAATGGACGAACATCTCCGGGAATCTTCCTCAATCGCCCGTGAGCGCTATCGTGATCGATTCGCTTGCAGAGAATGGGAACCCACTCCTGAAAAATCAGTGCATCATCGCGGGAACGGATGTCGGCGTGTATGTGACGACGAATGGCGGTCTTCAGTGGTCGCAGCTTGGGATCGGCCTGCCGCATGTGATCGTCACCGATCTTAAACAGTATAAGAACATGCTCGTCGCATCGGCGTATGGGCGTTCGCTGTGGGCGTTGGACATCGGCAGCCTGCAAGCGGCTCCATCGAGCGTGCAAACGGAGGTTGAAATTGCTTCGCCGCAGATCACTATTTTCCCGAACCCCGCGAGTGGAACGGAATCGTTCTCCGTCCGTGCAACTGGGAACGATTTGCCGATCACCGGGTGCAGCATCATCGAAGAATCCAGCGGAGTTACGTTTGCTGCGAGTCTCAAGAATAATTCCGATGGCTCGTATGGTATTTCGCCGGCAAGCAGCCTTTCGCCGGGCGCGTATCTTGTGCAGCTTTTCGACGGGAACCAACTCATCGGTCAGAGCCGCGTGGCTATTGTCAGATAATAGTGGCTTCAACGATCATGCACGAGAAAATGGGAACGTCACGATGGATGGGCGTGGTCGGAAAGGTCGTTTTGGCCTTCTTTCTCTGTGCCGCAATAACCCGATCGGCTTCCGCGCAAACACATCATAAACCGCCGCCGAAGCCGCACACACCGCAGATCAAAGCCGATATGCTGACCCTGCGCTACAAGCCGCAAGCGGGAACTCTGCTCTATAACATTCACACGCAGATCGATCAGTCCGTGCGTTCGGATGCCAATCAGTTCCATGGTGTGCTTCGAAGCGAGGCGCAGCTTGCGTTTCATAATCTCTCCATCGATTACAAGAACGGTGTGTGGGCGTTCGAGGAATATTTTACCAAATTCGATATTGCCGGTCACGATCTTTTGAACGATTCCATCATGCTGAATGAAAGTTGGGCCGTCAATAGAATTACCGATCTTACCTACGACATGCAAGGACAGGAAATGAGCAAGGTTGTGAGAGATACGTTGAAATTGCTGAACGCCGAGGCGCAGACCAACGCGTATTTTTTCGAGCCGCCACGCATGCTTATTCCGCTGCCGGAACGCCCGATCACGTATGGCGACGCCTGGAGCGAGCACCGCATCGATACCGTTCCCGTGCATGATACGATCAACACCGGCGTGACCTCCGGCGAATATCGGTACGATGTTTCGCACACGTATCATCTCGCGCGGCTGCTCGATACCAACGGGCGGTATTTCGCCATTATTACCGCGACCGATTCAGGAACGTTTTCCGGATTTCAAACGAATACCGATACAAAAGTTACCACAAAAGCGTCCGGCCCCATCGTCGGAGAAGACACCACTGTGCTCGATCTGTTTTCCGGATGCGTCATTAAGCGCACGCTCGATATGACGATTCCTGCCGGAGTTTCCATTTCCTCGGCACCATCGTTCATCGATACGCTTGCCGTCCATTCTATCGTCACGTTGGATGAATCGAACGCTACGCTGTTGAAGGATAATGCAGGCTCTACTCCGCCTTCAACAGCGACACCAGATCACTAACGACGGCGCTGGCCGTTGGTAAACTTCCTGCGCCTTTGCCATAGAGCACTTGCGGTCCGGCATGGAGGGTTTGTATTTCGAGCGCGTTGAATTCATCGCGCGTGTGCGCGAAGACATGCGAAATGTCCACCCGCTCCGGTTTTACGGTCGCTTCTATCGTTCCACTCACGGAATTTCGCGCAGCCGAAGCGATCAGCTTTATTGCATAGCCCGCTTCACGCGCATTTCGAATATCCTCGATAGTAATTTGTTCGATTCCCGTCGTATTTATCTCGTGCGGACGCACATGCTCGCCAAAGGCGTGATAAGTAAGCACGGAAAGTTTCTGCGCTGCATCGGCCCCCGAAAGATCGAGCGAAGCATCGGCTTCCAGGAACCCGCGCCGACGAGCTTCATTAATGGCACGATCTAAATTTACATTCTCTTCGCCCATCATCGTGAGAATAAAATTGGTCGAGCCATTGACGATACCGGATATTTTTTGAATGGTATCGCGGGTGTGAAGTTCATCGAGCGCGGCAAGTACTGGAACGCTTCCACAGACGGAGGCAGAATAGAGAAGTTCCACACCCTGCCGTTCGGCCAGCGCAGCGAGGCGCGGCAGTTCATGGGCAAGCACTAATTTATTTGCGGTGATAACATGCTTGCGGCTATGCAGCGCGCGTTCGATCACGTTCACTGCTTCATAACGTCCGCCGATGAGTTCGATGACAATATCGATGTCCTCTCGTTCCAATAATCGTTCCGGATCGTTCGTGATAAGCGAGTGCGGCGCAGTAGTGATGCGTGGTTTTTCTACATCGCGGACGCAAATGCCCGCAATTTCGATCTCCGTAGAAAATTGTTTCTTGAATTCACGGCGTTTGGCTTCTAACACTTCCCACACTCCGGTTCCCACTACGCCGAACCCGAATAATGCAATGCGAAGATGTCGCGTGTTCTTTTTCACACTAATCGTAGAAGTGTTTTCTAAAATATCTATGCTCATGCGATAACTTCCTCCTCGAGGGTGCTTTCTATCGTTGAATAATGGTGGTGGGAATCTATTCCACGAAGCCACGGTGCCAGCAATTTGGCAAGCGCTGTTGCATCGACAAGGAACGAATCGTGCCCATGCGTAGCGTGAAGCGTTTGGTAACGGCCATTCGGAAAGAGCGCGGCAAAGGCTTCGATCTCCTTCGGAGCGTATAGCAGATCCGACGAAATGCCGACGAAGAATGCTTCGCATTCTATCGAAGACGCTACGCTTTTCAAGGAACCACGCTTTTCGGAGAGATCGTAAAGTTCCATTGCGCGCGTGAGCGTTAGATAGGAATAGGGCGAGAACCGCTCTGCGATCTTTTCGCCCTGATGTTCGAGATAATGTTCTACTTCGAAGGTCAACCCATTCTTTTCGCGTGCAAAACGCGAATCGAATTCGGATGACGAACGGTAACTAATCGTCGCCGCTTGCCGCGCAAGGCGCAATCCTTCGAGCAGCTTTGCGCGGTTCTGAAGCGTGGGATCGAACGCAATAATTGTTTTGCGAATGAACGAACTGAATGCGATCCTCCACGCGGAATGGGAACCGCTCACGGCGATCGGAGCGATTACGCGAAACCGGTGGGAAGCAATCGCAGCCATCTCCAGCACGACCATTCCGCCGAGCGAACCGCCGATGGCAAGATGAACGGTATCAATTCCAAGCGCATCCAACAACGCAAGATTCACGCGCGCCATATCGCGCACCGTGATAGTTGGGAACGACGCGAGATACGGTTTGCCTTTGGTGGGGTCGATAGATTCCGGGCCGGTCGTGCCATAACAGCTTCCTAACAGATTGGGAACGATGATGAAATGGTTCTCCGGATTGAGCAGCGTGCCCGCGCCGATAAGTCCGCTCCACCATTCATGTGCATCCGGCGTTCCCGTGAGCGCGTGAAGCACGATGACAGCGTTCGAACGATCGTTATTTAGCGCGCCATAAGTATTGAATGCCACTTCGATCTCCGGGAGCGAAACTCCGCTCTCCAATTTGAAAGGAGCATCGAGAACGATTGAATTATTTTTGGGAATTAACATCTTAGGTTATTACATTAATTATTTAACCAGGTCATTCCGAGCGTAGCACACCATCGCGGAGCGATGGTGTGCGGAGTCGAGGAATCTCCGGAGATTCCTCGACTCCGTCTTCCTGAGCTTCGCTCAGGAAGACTTCGCTCGGAATGACATTTTGCGATATAGCATTTAAGGCATTCGCAAGATCTGCGATGAGATCGTCCACATGCTCGATGCCGACGGAAATGCGAATGAGATCGCCGGTAATACCCGCGCGTTCACGAAGTTCCTGCGACATCGAGGCGTGGCTCATCGTTGCCGGATGCTCGATAAGGGATTCTACTCCGCCCAGCGATTCTGCTAAGGAAAATATCTGCGTAGATCGCAAAACTTCCCGAACATCTCCAGTAACTCGAAAACTAATCACACCGCCGAATCCTGAAAACTGCGCTTTTGCAAGTTCGTGCGTAGGATGGGATTCCAAGCCGGGATAATAGACTTCGGTTACATTCGGATGTTCAAAAAGAAATTTTGCAATCGCTATCGCATTCGCTTCATGCTGTTTCATACGGACGGCAAGCGTTTTTATGCCGCGCAATACGAGCCAGGAATCGAACGAGCCTGTCGTAGTTCCCAGCGCATTGGCGAGGAACTGAAATCGCTCGCCGAGTTCGGCTGTGCGCGAAACGATCGCGCCACCGACCACGTCGGAGTGGCCGTTCAGCCATTTTGTGGTGGAATGCACGACGACATCCGCGCCGCTATCGAACGGACGAAAAAAGAACGGGGACATGAAGGTGTTATCGACCGCAACTAACAGCCCATAGACTTTCGCAAGTTTGGCAAGCGCCGCAACATCGACGACTTGCAAGAGCGGATTGCTCGGCGTTTCGATCCAAAGGCACGCGGTGTTCGGTTTGATCTCTGCCCGAACGGCAGCTAAATTCCCAAGATCGACGAAGGAAACTTCCAGCTTCCCCTGTGCTTCGAAAAGTTTTAGCAGACGCGCGGTTCCGCCATAGCAATCGTGCGTACAGATGATATGCGCGCCGTGCTCGAAATGCGCGAGTACCGTTGAGATAGCAGCCATGCCAGTACTTACAGCAACAGCTCGCGCATCGTGGGCGATGCTTGCTCCGCCTTCCAGATTGGCAAGAACTTCTTCGAGCGTGTGGCGCGTGGGGTTCCCGCTGCGGGTATAATCGTAGCCGGTGGACTTACCGGGTTCCCGAAAGCGAAAGTTGGAGGTTTGGTAGAGCGGCGTTCCGATCGAGCCGTATTCGGAATCGGTGTGCGTGGTAGCGAGGATGGTGCGTGTTTCTTGTTTCATGAGTGTATCGTAAAAAAATGTCGAACACTCACGAGAATCGCAGGCATAATTTTTACAGTACGCCTCGCGCCACGCCAAAACCGGAAGGTTTCGGTGAACTAAGATCGCTCTTCCGAATAAAACGCTTTAAAATAAAAAGCCCTATTCGGAAAGAGAGTATCATAAATGATACTACGCCGAATAGGCCTTGTGCGATGTTCTCCGCGGATGATCTACCATCCCTCCGGAGGATCCGCCTTCTGCGGATCATCGAATAAGCCGGATGAATCTGTCACCAGAAATGATGGTTCATCCGATTCGGCTCATCTTCCCAATGCATCTTGCGATGGCATCAGCAGGAGTTAGCACCTTGGCTTGAGTCCGTGCTTCTAAGTGAAAAGAAGCGCGGGGTCTCAACGGTTGCTACAGCGTCTTCGGGCCTGATCCCTCGGCTGTTCTCGATGAGTGTCACTTCTTAAAACGCAAAACGAGGCTGTTAGTTTCCGAAGTGAGATTATTTTTATAATAATCACGAATAGCGGCTGAACGGGCACACTATTTCCGATTGTTCATCCTTTATCATGCGCGAAACAGAACTTCTTCCAATCGAATCTTCCGTCGAGACCGGCAAGCTGTATGCGTTCGATGGGAAAACGCCGAGCGTACACGAAAGCGTATTTCTTGCTGCGGGTTCCCGTGTGATCGGCGATGTGGAACTTGGAGAAAACGTCAGCGTGTGGTTCAATACCGTTATTCGCGGGGATGTCGAGCGCGTTCGCATTGGACCCGCTACAAACATTCAGGATAACGTGACCATCCATGTTACGCATTTTGCAAACCCGACGTGGATCGGCGAAGCGGTAACTATTGGTCACGGTGCGGTGCTGCATGGATGTACTATAAAAGATCGCGCGCTTATTGGCATGAATGCCGTGGTGCTGGATCGCGCAGTAATTGGCGAGGAATCATTAGTGGCAGCAGGGGCCGTTGTGCTGGGCGGGACGGTTGTGCCGCCGGGAATGCTTGTTGCCGGAATTCCAGCAGAAAGTGCTGCGTCCGCTCACGCCGGACGAGCGACAGATGGTTATAGATGGATCAAGCAATTACATGATGTACGTTCAGCATTTTCGCGGCGAATTACCGGAAAAGGATTGGGACGTGGGAAGTTTTTCATAATAATTATTATAGTGATCATGAACGAAAAAACATTCCTATCCCTCTCGCTCGATCGCTTCGAGCAGCTACGTTCGCTGGGAACGAAAACATTGGAGCAATTAAACGACGAGCAGATCCATTGGTCGCCGGACGCGGAATCGAATTCCATTGCGGTGATCGTGCAGCATTTGTATGGCAACATGCTTTCGCGGTTCACCGATTTCCTGACGAGTGATGGTGAAAAACCAAACCGCAACCGCGATATGGAATTTATCGAGCAGAAACTTTCGCTTAATGAATTGCAGAAGCGATGGGACATCGGCTGGGATTGTGTTTTTGCCGCTATGCGTCCGCTTACGCAAGACGATCTCGATCGGGAAGTATTTATTCGCGGTGAGTCCCACACGGTAATGGAAGCAATCCTCCGGCAAATCAGCCATTACGCGTATCACGTCGGACAAATAGTGTATATTGGCAAGCACTTGAAGGGCGCAGAGTGGAAAACGCTTTCTATCCCAAAAGGGAAATCTGAACAATTTGTCACGAAACCGTTTACGAAACAGTGAATCGGCACGCATCTTGTCGCGTAAGATAGGATATAATAAAAACCGATCATTATGAAAAAACACTTATTCCTACCTATTATTGCGATTCTTGGATTATGCCTTAGCATAACATTTAGCGATACAGCCCGCGCGCAGGTGCCGGGTTCTGTGTTTAGCGTAAGCGCCATCGGGGGCGGGCAAACGTCCAGCCTTACGGGTATCGGTGACGTTGGATTTGGCACGAACGATTTCTTCGCGGTGCGCGGCTCGTTCATGACCTTCTTCCTCGAATACCGGCATGTGGACTGGGGCAAGAGCGATGCCTTCGTGCGCGAAAACGGAATTTTGGGTGGCGGGGATTTTACCTTATTCCATGTGATGGTTTCCGCTGCGGTGGGTTTTGGCGCGACAACGTCTCAGCCGCCGACGATACCGAATGCGATCTCTACGAGCATTTCGTCCTATAGCTCACTCGCGTACGATGCGCAGGCGCAGTATCAATTCGAGATCGTGCCGGAGGTGCTCACGCTCGGGATCGGAGTGAATTACATTGGGGAATCCAACGGCGTTGCGCCGATCACCGGCTGGGGTGGTATCGCCACGGTGAATGTGGGGTTGTAACTTGGATTACGCTGATTTTAGCGGATTTCGATTCCGTATTCAATGCTTGCTTAACGGCACTGCCTACCCATAGCCAACTTGTCGCTTCTGTC
>CAWCCK010000014.1:0-74336 GCA_963794025.1 Ignavibacteriota bacterium | reverse complement strand
TCCAACTTACGGCAGCGGTCAGGGAAAGAAAGCAGATCGTCGGCTAAATGCGGTCCACCAAAAATATCGTGGTTCCCAACGATGACGGTAAGCTTGCTGCTCTTTAAGATCCCAAACGATTCGAACAGCCGCCGCACCGTCAACAGATCGCGAGCATCGGCATTGCTCGTCAGATCGCCGGTAATGATAATGTGATCGGCACCGTTTTGCTCAAGGGCGTTTTCCAGCGCCCTCCGCAGTCGTGGCAAATGCTGGGGATGGTACTTGAGATTAATATGGCAATCCGAAAGATGTGCAATTCGCATAAATTTTCAAGAGGGGGGGCTTGCTGATTAAACAACGATTACTATAGGTGAGTGGCAAAAAGAGAATACGGTTACGTTATATGTATATTAATAAATGTTACCATAACCCGACTTTACTTCCCATATTGATTATTGGGATTGAAAGCGTTCCCTAAATAATACCCGTATTTTTGTTAGCATTGATCCTCGCCATTACTTCAAATCTAAGTAAAATCCTTTTGAAATCTAAGAAAAGACAATCCATCCTCTCCATCGACGAACAGTTATCACTCCCGGCAAGGCGCAAAGCGCTCTCGCCGGATGTTGCACGGTATCTGCGACCCGAAGAGATCGCTCCCGTCGATGTAAGCATCAAGGTGTATCCGAATGGCTTGCGGGTTGTGAGTGAGCGCGTGACGGGTGCTTCTTCGCTTGCCGTGGGGCTGTGGGTAAAAGTTGGTTCGCGGGATGAAAATTTGCGAAATAATGGTATCGCCCACTTTATCGAGCATGTTGTTTTTAAAGGAACTGCGGGCCGCACCATGCGGGAGATCATGCGCTCCATCGAATCGCGCGGTGGTTTCCTGAATGCCTTTACCACGAAAGAGCATACGTGTTTTTATACATGGACCCGCACCACGCATCTCGATGAATCCGTCTCGGTTCTTTTCGATCTTGCCACGCGACCAAAATTTTCTGCGCGTGATATTGAAAGCGAAAAAGCCGTCGTCATTGAAGAAATCAACGGATTAGAAGATGAGCCGGATGAATTGGTATTCGATCTCTTCGAGCGCGAGATCTTTGGTAAGCATCCGATCGCAAAACCGATCATCGGCACGGCGGGAACTGTAAATAGTTTTAATTCCAAAAGTACTGGCAGCATTTCACCGTAAGCATTATGGCGCGAGCGATATTGTGATCGTGGCAAGCGGTTCCCATTCGCATGAGGATCTTTTTCGTGCGGTTGATAGAGCGGTTCGTCATGTTTCGCCGCAGGTTTCACGGCGCGCTGTTACGATGCCAAAATTCCCGCGCACCAATGGAGCGAAGCATAATATCACGCGCGCTTCAGGACAGCAAGCGCATATTATTTTGGGACGTCGCGCGCCGGGAATTCATGCGAAGCGACATCTTGCTATTAATGCGCTTATCACGATTGCCGGAGTGGGCATGAGCAGCCGACTTAATCTCCGTTTGCGCGAGGAACTCGGACTTGCCTACGATGCGATGGCATTTTATTCTGCGTTCGAAGATGCAGGCGCGGTGGGATTTTATATTGCAACCGCAATAGATAACCGCGAACGCACCATCCGCGAAATGCGGCGCTGCGCAAAAAATCTTGTCGCAAAACCGATTTCAAATGCGGAACTGGAACGCGCCAAAGAGCAGCTTATCGGTGGACTGGTGCTGCCGATGGAATCCGTAACGAATCGGATGATGCGTTCTGCGCAAAATGAGCTGTACTTCGGCGGCTATCATCCGATCGAGCGCGATGTGGAGAAAATCGCGCGACTTACCCTGGAGGAAGTCCGCGACGAAGCCGCCCGATTATTCGAGGACGAAAGTGCGCTGATGCTTGTGAGCGTCGTGCCGGAGGTGGAGGAGAAAAGTTAAGGAAAAGGAAGGAATGAAAAAGAGACACGAATAAATACTTAAATTCGCTTTTTCCAATATCCCGGCTTTCGCTTGTCGTGCGCGACAGCATCGATCTTAATTATATCGTCCAAAACTCGATAGACTAAGTAATACGGGAATATTCGAAATTCTTTTAGGCGAGAGCGACGGCGAGTTTTGCGGTATCTATTGGGGTGCAAGCTAATTTCTTCGGTGGCCGCTTCGAATTCTGAAATAAATCGTTCGGCAAGCGAAGTACTTTCATTAGCATAAAATTCCACTGCTTCGAAAAATTCGGATCTCGCTTCGGGGTGCAGTGTAACCTTCATTTTGAAATTCGTGCGCGAGCCTCTTTCAGAACATCTTCAAGATCAAAACCTTGAACGAGTCCGGCGTCCCACTCAGCTTGCCTGCGTTCGGCTTCATCGAGCCACGCTTCCATAATTTCGTCTTCCGGTACGCTTTCGAGCAGGCGTTCAGCGACGCGAAGGCGATCCGCTGGTGGAAGCTCCAATGCCTCTTCAATTACACGATCCGTTTCTCTGAACATAATAAAATTGAACTAATCCTCTCATTCATAAGTGCCCTCCATAAACAATCGAAAACACGGGGATGGATTTTTCCCTTACCTCTGTTTCAAGTCCCAACGAAATCTACATCATGCCAAAACTTACTATCGACGGAAACGAATACGAAGGCCAGCAGGGCCAGACGATCATTCAGGTTGCGCTGGAACAGGGGATGGACATCCCGCATTTTTGCTGGCATCCGGCGCTGACGGTTGCGGGTAATTGCCGCATGTGCTTGGTCGAAGTGGAAAAAATGGGCAAGCTGCAAATTGCATGCGCCACGCCGATCGCTGAGGGGATGGTCGTGAAGACGATCTCCGAAAAAGCCGTCGAAGGCCGCGAGGACATCATGGAATTCCTGCTCATCAATCATCCGCTCGATTGCCCGATCTGCGATGAAGCCGGCCAATGCAAGCTGCAAGATTATGCGTTCGATCATTCGCGCGGCGTTTCACGGTTCGTCGAGGAAAAAGTTCACAAGGAAAAACGTGTCGCGCTTGGGCCGCAAGTTTTGTTCGATGCCGAGCGTTGCATTTCGTGCTCGCGCTGTATTCGCTTTGCAGATGAGATTGCCGAGCAGCCGGTTCTAACCTTCGTCAATCGCGGCGACCATGTAACTATTGTGTCGAATCCCGAAGAAGGCTTCGATAATAATATGTCCATGAACGTGATAGATATTTGTCCCGTCGGTGCGCTTACCAGCCGTGATTTCCGTTTCAAGGCGCGTGTGTGGGATATGTCGTTCACGGATTCCGTCTGTCATGGATGCTCGCGTGGATGCAGCATTCGTGTTGGCGTTCGCGATAACGAAATTCTGCGTTTGGAGCCGCGCAATAATCCAAACGTCAATGGATATTGGATGTGCGATCACGGTCGTTTAAATACCTATCATGGCGTCAACGATGAGCGCATTGACGGCCCGCGCATGAAAGATGCGAATGGCATTCATCAGCCAACAGATAACGAAGCTGCCGTTCGGCGCGTAGTCGAAGAGCTTGCAAAATATAAACCGGACGAAGTGCTCCTGCTCGGTTCTGCTCGTCAGCCGATCGAAGATAGTTACCTTTTCCTGAAACTTGCCAAAGAAAAATTCGGACGGCATTTTGTTCCGTTCATTCCGCATATCGTTGGCGAGGACGAGCGGTTGCTTCTTCGTGCCGATAAGTTACCAAATGCCATGGGCGCTACGCTCGTCGGAAGCGTGGCCGATGGACATTATCAGCATATCCACGGTGAAAAAGAAGCGGAAAAAACGATCATCGAATTGTTGCATTCTCGAAAGATCAAAGCTGTCTTTTCCATTGCTGGAAATGTGCTTGCCGATCCCGCGCTGCTTGAAGCATTCGAGAATGTGGAATTTTTTGCAGTTTGTGCTTCCAACGAAAGCATTACGACCAGACGCGCGGATGTCGTGTTCAGCATCGCACAATGGGCGGAGCGCGATGGCGTTCTCGTGAATTTTGAAGGCTGGGCGCAGCAGCTTCGTCCCGCTGTTACAACGAAATACTATCAGCGCGGAATGGATCAGTTGCACATGTCACGCCTCGACCGCTTTGGTTCGCCTTATGATAAATGGGCACGTTCGAACAAACGCGACGCACGCGAAGCATGGCGTTTCGTCCAAATGGTAGCAAACGCGCTTGGCGCAAATTGGAAATATCAGCACACCGAAGAAATTTTCGATGAGATCGCTAAATTGATTCCAGAATTTAATAGCATGTCATACGATTCCATCGGCGATCTCGGCCAGCCGATCGCAAGCAACAAAGCAGCGGTGAAGCAGCCGATCTATCGGGAAGTCTATCAATCGGAATCGGAGCAGATCGAAAGCGTGGGAAGCGTGTTATTGTAATGTAAATGGAGGAATCCAAGCATCTCGATCTTGAGTATTACACCGATGTACACGGAATAAATCATTTTGACCGATGGCTGGATACACTTTCGGAAAAAGTAGCTCTTAAGATCGCGTTCGAGGTAGGCAAACTCCAAGTAGGTTTAGGCTCTACTCGCTCGCTGCGCGAAGGCTTGCAGAAACTGAAAATTCGAATAGGGAAAGTCACATTACGTACGTATTTTACTTATTATGAGGGCAGGGTCGTTGTGGTGTTGGCAGGTTCTGAAAAGCGCTACTAGAGCCGAACTATTTTGAAAGCAAGAATGCTATTAGAAGAAATGCGCGAAGTGAAAAGAAAGGGAAAGCAGTGAAAAAGAAAGGGAAAATCGAATGGAAAATCTGACACACGTTGACATGCTCCGTAAACATCTCAAATCGACCGAAGCAATTGCGGATTACGTGAATGAGGCTCTCGGTTGCGAATCGGTGGAGTATGCGCAACTTGCGCTTCGCCAGCTTAATGAAGCGAAGGGCTGTAATCTCCCCACACGCAAGAACGAAGTCCACATTTTAATGGACATCATGCGTAAATCGAATTTCAGTCTTCAACCGCCATCGAAAATTCCGGCAGTACGTCGCGCTCTGATTCATCGACCGCTCAGGAGAACTTCACGCACCGCAGCTTAGTCGGAGCAGATCGAAACCGATGGAAGCATTATTGTGAGAAAACTTTGAACAGTGAATACCGATCGTGACCGATTGCTGAAAGAGAATGAGGAACGCATCCGTAGCGTCAAAGAGGAGCTTGTTCAGCACCATCAAGCGATGCTTCGATGTGAAGATGTTCTGAACGTGCTTGCCATCGAACGCACCAATTTGGAAAGCAAGCCGGATGAGGAGCAGATCGAGATCCCACCTCCACTTCAAGCACTCATCACAACCGATTCGAAAACTAATTCCCGACCCATTTGGCCGAAGGCTGTGCTTGGAGTATTAGTGCTTGCAGGTATTTTGTTTGGCCTCGGAGCGTTAGGAGTTTTTGATAACGATGGCGGTGCTTCTGTCTCATCTCGTATGGTTCGCACAACTCCGGATGTTACCGCTCCCTCTGCAACGAAAGATAGTGAAGCAGTGGTCGTTCCGTCTTCTTCCATTCCGCCAACTATTATTGTGAATTCAACGACTAATGCGAATTCAATTCCCAACAAAATTAATAGCATACCTCACGCAGCATCGATGAGCATTCTTCCGGGAATAACCTATACTTCGGAAATCTCTTATAGCATGAAATGCTCGGCCATTACATTGGAGGAAGTTCAGGATTCATCACAGATCACATTGCATGTAACCCATGCTCCGCAATCTTTTTTTATACCGCTGAAGACGCCATTCCGCATAGATGGCGAAGGTATGGACACGGTGGGCACGCTGATGGTTTTTGCAAATAGCAAGAAGCACGATCTTGAAATTCGGTTTGAACCACGTTCTGTTCCGCTTGAAAGAAAGATCTTAGCCGGTTCTTCACCCCAATAACCGAATTTTTATTGCAATGGATTGAATCCTCATTCCATTTCAGTTGTTCTTTACCCTGGTGAGAGGCAGGCAAGGATGCGTGACCTCTTCATCATTCATAATTCATCATTTATAATTTTCCCGGATGATCATTGAAGCACTCATAAAAATTGTGATCGTTTTATTCGTCGTGCTGACGGCGGTGTCCTACCTCGTACTGCTCGAACGGTGGGTCAGCGCGTGGATACAGGATCGCATCGGGCCGAACCGCGTGGGGCCGTTCGGCTTGCTCCAACCGCTTGCCGATGTGCTAAAACTGCTGCTCAAAGAGGACATCGAGCCATTGATGGCGCAGTCCTGGTTCCATTGGGTCGCGCCGGTGATCTCGATTGCCGTGGCCTTCAGCGTACTTGCCGTTATTCCGTTTGGGAACTCGCTTACGATCGGCAGCACGATTATTCCATTAACGATCGCATCCCACATCAATATCGGAGTGCTGTTCATTGTGGCGCTGACATCGCTCGGCGTGTATGGCATAACGCTGGCGGGGTGGTCCAGCGGATCGAAGTATTCACTGCTTGGCGGTATTCGTTCTAGCGCGCAGATGATTAGCTATGAACTCACGCTTGGGCTTGGACTTCTGAGCGTAGTCATGTTGTCTGGTTCGCTCGATCTCAATACTATTATTGCTGGGCAAGCGGGCGGCTTATGGAATATCATTCGTGCTCCTATCGGTTTTCTGCTCTTTTTTGTCTCATCATTTGCGGAAACGAATCGTCTTCCATTCGATCTACCCGAAGCCGAGCCGGAACTTGTTGGCGGTTATCACACCGAATACAGTTCCATGAAATTCGCGCTGTTTTTTCTTGCCGAATATGCAAACATCATCACAGCCAGCGCAGTGATAACGGTCTTATTCTTAGGTGGATGGCAACTTCCATTTGTCGATACGCTTGGTTTGCCGAGCCTTGCGATGACGATCATCGGCGTGCTTGCTTTTGTGCTGAAAGTGCTCGGACTTCTGTTCGTTTTTATCTGGGTACGCTGGTCGATTCCGCGCTTTCGTTACGATCAGCTTATGGATCTCGGCTGGAAAGTGCTGCTACCGCTCGGTATCGTCAATATCCTGTTGACCGCACTTGAAAAAATGTATTTGATGAAATAAAATGGAATTGTAATGCCAACGCCAACAAAATATAACAACCCTGCCTCGCAGCGAAAACTTACGCTTTGGGAAAAGCTGTATCTTCCCGAAATTATTCGCGGCTTGTACACGACGTTCAAGCATCTGTTTCGTCCGAAATTTACCCGGCAATATCCCGAAGAGCGTTGGGATCCGCCCGCGTCATTTCGCGGACGGCCTGTGCTGGTGGTGGAGGATAATGGCGTCGAACGCTGCGTGGCGTGCGGGCTGTGCTCGCGTGTGTGCCCGCCGCTTGCGATCGAAGTGCGCGCCAGCGAGACGGAACTTTTGAAGGAACGCTATCCCGTGGTGTTCGAGATCAATATGCTGCGCTGCATTTTTTGCGGCTATTGCGAAGAAGTGTGTCCCGAAGAAGCGATCATCATGAGCAAAGATTACGAACTCGCCTTCCGCGATCCCTCCGAGGGAATTTTTGGCAAAGACAAGCTGCTTACACCGAAAGCGCAGCTTAAAGATCGCCTCGATTACCTTGCGAAAATGCGAAATTAAAATCGGCACATTTTACCGATCTCCTGTTATGGATCTCGAAGTATTGAGAGAATATTGTTTATCGAAACCTGGGGTGGAGGAATCTTTTCCATTTGGCGAAAGTACACTTGTTTTTAAGGTCGGAGGTAAAATGTTTTTGGCAACAGGAATAGATGAAACTCCACTTTCGATCAATATCAAGGCTGATCCTGAAATAGCCATGGAACAACGAGAGCGTTATTCGGCGGTTATGCCGGGTTACCACATGAATAAGAAACATTGGAATACCGTTACCTTCGATGGCAGCATTGGTAAGACTCTTATCAAGCAGTGGATTGACGATTCCTATAAATTGGTCTTTTCCTCGCTCCCAAAGGAAAAAAAGAAGATGCTGAGTTAAATTATTCACAAAGGACGATGACGATAAAGGATGGGGGAATTTAGAAGAATGAATGTGATTCGATTCATACTTCATACTTTATACTTCATACTTTTATATGGAATCATTGTTTGCCAATCGCAGCGAGTTTTTGCTTCCGGAGAAATTGCATTAGTTCGCGCGCCGGAAGAAATTCCCGAAGGCGATGATGTTACCATCGTTGTTTCCGCTTCTGCGCGTGAAACGGATATTGACCGAACGCTTGCGATTGAATATCCCACCGGTTGGAAATTTAAACACGCTTGGCGGGTGGAGGCTGGGAGCGATCATGCAATAAATCTTGCGCCATTTTCGGAAGTTACCACGCTGCTCTCGGCAGAACCGGGCCATACCGTGATCGCGCTTGCCGATTACTCTGACGATTTCGATCCCGATGCAGCAGGAATTGCTTACTTCATTGTCTTTACTCCTTCGCCAATCGTGGGTAAGGCTTTTAGCGCAACCGCCGTTGTAAAAGCTGCGCTTATCGAGCGAATAGATCCCGATGCACCGCCGGAAATAGATCCCAAAACAAAAAAACGCATTCCCGTCAATCACGACTGGCGAATGACGTACCCATCGAGATACGATTTTTCATTCAACGAGATAACGACTAAACGACTCGCGGCCTCGATAGCAATTAATCGAACTCCACGGGCTTCGCGCGCGCTTGTGATGAATGGTACAAAATATGCGCTTGCAAATCTTCATACAAGCCCGGAACTTCTACGTAACTATTTTCAGCATCCGTTTTCCATTCAATGTTGGTTCCGAACGAATGGGTTCGAGCAAAACCTGTTGAGAATGCAATCCGAAGATAGCAGCGAGGTGTGCCTCACGATCGGCGTACTTGGCCAAGCAACGCTGGAATTATCTGGCTCGAAGAATCACATTATTGTTGCCTCACACGCTATCGTAAACGATGGCGTGTGGCACGATCTTGTCCTATCGAACGATTCGCTTGGAACGGTTCGGTTATTTATCGATGCACAACCGCCGGTGTCCACACATGTTGCGTTACCGATGTTTGGTGATATTATAAATTTGGCGATTGGTGATTCTTCGAAGTCAAACAAGGATTTCAGTATAGATGAATTACAATTATTGAAAAACTCGTATCGTGATGCTGCGGAATTCGAGCGGGGAATGATAATGGCCTATCACGATACTGCTCATCGCGCGTTCGCTATTTTCCATTTCGATGATTTTTCTACTATTGCCAAATCCAGCGTTACCGAAACAGCGCCGATGTATTTTTCGCTCGATAGCAGCGTGAATATTCGAGAAACCACTTCGCCGGTCGAAGCGGAACCCGCCACACTAACGGCGGAACTTCTTTCACCCACTCGCGTCGCGATCGCGTGGCACACGTCCTCGGAACTTGGCATAAAGCAATATGTATTGGAGCGCCGCGTCGGGCCGTATGGCCCATTCGAAAAAGTGCTCGCCATCGATGCAAAGCATGGAATAAAAACTCCCAAACGTGGTCAGCCCATTGCTTCGATTGCAAGCTATCATGCCTCTGAAGAATTACCAAAATTGAATGGCGACATCGATCTATACTACCGCGTTGCGCTCATCGGTTTTGGCGAAAAAGAACCGCCGATCTATACCTATCCCGTAAAATTGGAATACGCTCCGAACCGCGATATTTTCGTCGAGCAAAACGAGCCGAACCCGTTTAATGCTACGACTTCCATTGCATTTCGTCTGACAAAACCGGAAACCGTTCAGCTTTCAATTTTCGATATGATCGGCAGGGAAGTCGCTGTGCTCGTGGATACGCGGCTCGATGCCGGTCGCCATGCTTACGATCTCGATGCAGCGAACTGGCCGCAAGGAATTTATTTCTATAAGATCAAAACCGGCGCCGCGATAATTACCCGAAAAATGGTGTTGCTAAAGTAAGATCATGGCATCCGGACTTCGCATCGTTTTTTTTGGTACGCCCGAATTTGCGGCGCATATTCTGCGCGACCTCGTGCAAAATGGCGAGCAGATTATTGCTACCGTCACCACACCCGATAAGCCGCAGGGAAGGGGAATGATTCTGCATCCAAGCGCTCTAAAAACAGCGGCGATGGAACTTGGAATTCCAGTTCTTACTCCCGAAAAACATCGCGATCCCGTTTTTTTAGAAAGTTTGCGATCGCTGAATGCCGATATTTTTGTCGTCGTGGCTTACAAAATACTTCCTAAAGAAGTTTTTACCATTCCGAAACTTGGAGCATTCAATATCCATGCTTCGCTGCTACCGAAATATCGCGGCGCAGCGCCGATCAATTGGGCGATCATTCGCGGCGAGCAGGAAACGGGAATTACCACATTCCTCCTCGATGAAAAAGTCGATACCGGCAAGACACTGCTCGCAAAATCCATCCCAATTGGTTCCGATGAAACGGCTGGTGAATTGCATGACCGTCTGATGCTGCTTGGTGCCGAAGTTTCGCTCGAAACCCTGCATGGACTTGCTTCCGGAACGCTGCATCCCACCGATCAGCCATCCGATCTCGCTACGAATGCACCAAAGATATTTCCCAAAGATTGCATTATAAATTTCAATGAACCACGCGAAAAAGTTCACAATTGTATTCGTGGACTTTCTCCCTATCCCGCCGCTGTTTTTGAACTCAGCGGTCATCGCCTAAAACTGCTTCGAAGTTTAATTCCAGCGATCGCACCTGCGGGAATTAATCCCGGCGAAGCCCAGATCTCGCTCGATCACAAACGATTGTTCATCGGTACTGCAACCGAAGCAATAGAAATCACGGAACTCCAACGCGAAGGAAAGCGCGCCATGTCAACCGAAGAATTCCTTCGCGGCAACGCTGCCTTATTCCAGTTCCCCATAATTCGTAATTCGTAATTTGAAATTCGTAATTGAAAAAGTGGGCCCTGCAGGACTTGAACCTGCGACCAATCGATTATGAGTCGACTGCTCTAACCAACTGAGCTAAGGGCCCGTCTCCTTTGTCATCCTGAGCGGAGTTTGTCCCGACGAAGGAGGGACAAACGGAGTCGAAGGATCTCCGGACGGCACACAGATTCTTCGCTTCGCCGGACTCCGCTCCGCTACGTCCGGCTACGCTCAGAATGACATTTTTAATTTTTTAAGAGTCTTTATAATTAATCCCGGCTGCGTCCGCTCAGCAAACGGAGAAGCATGAGGAACAGGTTCAAAAAATCGAGATAAAGATTGAGCGCCGCTAAACTTGGCGGTATTTCATGCGCCCTCTTTAAAATGCGCGACGTATCGACCAATATAAATCCCGAAAAAATGATAACGCCGATGATCGAAAGCCCAAGATCGAGCGTCGTCGATTGTACGAAGAAGTTCACAAACATCAGGCCGATGATCATGAAAAGCCCGATCGTCAGGCTGGCGCCCATGTAGGAAAAATCTTTTTTCGAGATGAACGTATAGGCCGTTAGTCCCGCGAAAATGGAGCCGGATAGGATCAGCGCATCGTAGATGGTTCCGGTGCTCGTGCCGCGAATGTAACCGTGCGCGATCGCATACAGCATCGGCGCGACGAACAGGCCGCTCACGAATGTCGCGATGGAAAGCGTCGGCACGGCGCGGGAAGGATTATTCGCGCTCCTCGACGCAAACCAAAACGACCCGAAAAATACGACGATCCCGATAAACGGCGACCGCGCGAACGAAAACCCGAGATCGGTATTCATCGCGATCAGTGCGCCCGCAATAGCGCTTGCCACTGCGATCAGAAAATACGAATACACGGTGCGAATATATGCCAGCCGCGCTGTGCCAACTAATTGCAACGCATCGGGCGTGAACGAATAAACAGAATTTCCATAATTTGCCATACCGATAAAACGAAATTAGAAGAGGGTAGTTTCAACGGATGAAATCGCGCAAACGCATTTGTTTTTCATAAACCGTAGAGTTTTAAGGACGTTTTGACGCATCTCTCGTCCCATAAAATTTTTCGAAAGGATCGGGGAAGCGCGAGACCGTGCTCGCCTTCGCTGCTATAATACCTATCGGACCACGGCCGGGAAGTCCCGCTTCAACGTCCTTTTTCATTTCGTGGGAAAAGAGAACAATAGAGAGATGAAACTTGTCACAAAGCTGGATAAGCTCTCGTGCCATGCGCTCCTTTCGTCCGCGTGTGAGCGGCGCATATTCGAAGGAATTTATGATGACGATCTGGCGGCAGCCCATCCGGGCGAACTCCCGAATATCTTTCTTGAGGCGAAGCGTGCTCCACTGGCCGATGGGAACATGAAAAACACGCAGGTTAGGAAGCAGATGGCTTGGGTCAAGCTCTCCTCCGCGTAGTGGTGGCAGCTTCGGTGGATTGATCGCCAGTCTGTTAGCCTCGATGCGGAGTGCCGCTTTCGCCATGCGGTCTTCCTCGGTCTCGAACTTCCAATACATATGACCATGCCCGAACGAGTACATCGTTCCATCCGCAAGGAATTTCTTGGTTCCATCTGGTGGTTCCGGCGTCCCCGGTGCCAATGCGAAGGTACTGGGATGTGGTGGTAGCGAATCGTAGGCAGGTTCGGGAGGCGGAGCATATTCGTCTATTGCAGGAAGTTCGGGTTCTTCGTCTGGAACGATGACGGGCGGCGGGGGTGGCGGCAGTTCCATGCCCGCTGCATCGAATAATTTTCGGAAGCATTCTTTCAGGAAGTTCACACCGGCGTAGGTATTCACATACCACACGTCTTTGGTAAGGTCGCCATGCGCGGCATGGAAGGCAACTTCCGCAGCCATGAAGGTATTCCGCCGAACATCGCGCGAAAGCACGATCGTAAAAGAATCCGTTTGCACCGGGATCTCCATTTCCGATGCTTTATAATTAAAGATTTGCTCGGATGCCGGCTGCTCCGGCAACCCGAACAACAGTTCAAGATTAAAACTACTGGTGTATGTCTGATTGCTCATAATGTATAGTGCTTTTTTATGTACCGAGCACATAAAAGCACCATTCGGGACAAAGAGTTCACGGAAATATCAAAAATATCAAAATTTCTTTCAGAAATAGGTGCCTATGGCGAAAATGAGGCTGATGACACAATCCGCACGCGTAGGTCGGTGCTTCCATCGTGGGCGATGGAGCCAGCCCGACTCCCCAAGTCCCGTTAGGGATGGCCCGTTTGTAGAAAAGGATTATTTTTTAGATCGAACAAGCTCCGTTAGGAGCGGCCAGTACGTCGCTCCTCACGGAGCTTGGGACTTTCTTCGATAACGATTTCTACAAACGGGCCACGCCTACGGCGTGTACGGACTATGGGAACCGAAAACGAACGCTAACCCACCCGCCGCGGCGGGCGCTTCGCATCGTGGGCGATGCTTGCTCCATGCTGGGCTGCGAGTACTCCGTCGTTCCGCGACTACTTTCTCAGCCGCAGAGCGGCGGCATATTTGTAGCCCCGTGCGTAAGCGCGGGGTTTGCGGATTTTTTAAGAGCCAGAGTCCCGGAGGGACGACACAATTTTATAAAGCTCAGTATCTGCCTTTGGCAAAACAAATCTAAGATTCAGTTCTTCGATAATTTTTGAATGAGTCGCGTGATCTGCTGATTGGGATGATGGAACATAATCTAAACTGATAGCGCTGATTATTTTGCTTTTTTCGTCGAACGAAATTTTCTTCTCTCCAATGAGAGCGTTGATGATTTGGGTTCGACTTTCTCGCGCCATGTGGAGTGAAGATTCAACCATTTTTATCCATCTTCCTTCATTAGGATCATTCTGATTACCTGAAGTCCACAGTTTTTCTAACATACCCTCCACGTTTGCCGCAAGGCTTAAGTGCAATTTCATTTCTTCAAGAGATAGTGATATTCGACACCACTTCTCTGATAATTTTTGTCTTTGCAATTTTGAGTCTGTTCGCAAAGCAAGTAATATTGCAATAGCTGCAACGACCCACGTTCCAATTGCTTCAATAGCTTGCCAGTTCATATTATAACGCTCCTATGGATTTATAATAATTTCTGTTGTTCCGCCCCAATGTCCTCCGCAGCCGCGCGCTTGAACGTGGAGCATCCTAGCGTCAGATCCGGGAACCGCGCTCGTTCGGTTCCCGGCATCGGATTTAGCGTAGGGACGTGCTGCGCACGTCCGGGGGTGGTGTGCCAGAACACGTTACGGTTCCACACGGCAGGACGTGCGCAGCACGTCCCTACGGTTGATTCATCTTTTCTCCAAATGGTGCCTATCATTTGTAGTACAATATACAACGAAAAAATACGCAATACAATAAATCAGGGTTGCGGGGTCAGTTTGATCCTAATCATTGTAGTGGCTGGGTTCCCCAGCCTACCATTTCGATGAAACGAAAAAGGTATCTCTATAACGACCGGGGATGGCGCGGGAACCGCGCCGCTACTCTGCTCAGAGCCTGCCCTGAGCTTGTCGAAGGGATGATAGACAATTTTTAATAGGGTTAGGGGAAGGAATTCCATTCATCATTCCTAATTCATCATTCCTAATTTCCCCGGAAACCCATGCTTTTCTCTGAGAATCTGAGTATAAATTGAGTAGTCAAGGTTGGTAACGAACGGGTTCGCGGTGTGTTTTGCCAGTATGAGAGGTTACATAATTCCCAAACATTCGTTATTCATTCTTAACAAAATACAACTATGAGACCATTTGATAAAAACATGCTTCGAGCCTTCGCGTTCGCAGCATTGACGGTTCTTTCGGCCAGGTCCTACGCATCGGATCTGGTGGCGCAGCAGGATACGCTGCGGTTTTCGAGTCCAGTCGGTGTAAGTTCCAACGGTGGAACCTATATTATGGACGCGGATTCGACGTCCGGCTTGCAGGTGACGGCGGAAGCCTGGATCACCGGCAGCGGCGATTTCACGATCTCGGATACCATCCTCAGCTTTCAGTTTCAAACGTTCGTGAACGTGACTTACACGCCATCGAGCCTGACAGGCGCTGTGGCTGTGCTTCATGTGCAGGGCAATAGCAATGAGGTAAATATCGTGCTGATCGGTTCGCCGATCGATCACCAAAATCTGTCGTTTTCAGGATCGCAGGATTTGGGAACGCTTTATCCGGGCGTGCAGGTATGCGATAGCGTGACGCTCCATAATCCGAATACGTTCGGAGTAACGATCACCAGCCTTTCGGTTGATATGACGGGCTGCACGGGCGAGATCACGGGTGAGCCATCGCTGCCGTTCACGCTTGGCGAGGAATCGAGCGTATCGTTCGAAGCCTGCGTTACCGCGTCCGGCACCGGCTCGGATTCGACGGGAGCCGGAGGGGCGATCCATGCCGTGTATTCGTTCGATACGGCCGGTTTCAGCGGTGTAGATTCCGCTCTTTACTCCATCATGGGTTATTCGGTGCCGCTCGATAGTAGTTGCATCACGCTTTCGAATAATTATTTCGGTTCGATTTCCGATGGCGACACCGGCAGCGCGGGAGTCAGCGTTACGAACACAACGGATAGCGTGGCTATCATCGATTCGATCGTGATCGAAGGCGGTGACGTCGGCCAGTTCCAGATCGCGAGCACACAGTTCCCGATCACGTTGCAACCGGGAGCGAGCGGAACGTTCCGTGCATCGTTCTTCGTGCCGAGCACTGCGGCGGATGGTCAGTCCTACTCCGTCAGCATTATGATCTTCGCCTCTGGAACCAGCAACGCAGGAATTGCTTGCTCCAGCATGTCGGGGTCGCTCTCCGGCCAAGCGACCGTTCCGGTACAAGGTACGATCACGCTCCTTGCGCCTCCGGGCGGAGCAAGCACGTTCAGCATTTCGACGTATCAGCCGCTCTCGCGCTATAAGATACTTATCAAAAATGATACGGATGTCGTTATCGAGCCAGAAGTGCTTCAGATCCAAGATACGACCGGCGAAGCGTACTTCAACGTAGTTGGGAATGAATCCATTACCCTGAATGACTCGATCCCCGCCGGCGATTCGGATACCTGGAATAATCAATACCTGACGCTCGACGCTCCGGATACGGGCACGTATGATATTGCCCTGAATCTGACGTATATCGTTCCGAGCACGTCTCACAAATTGCAGATCAGTTCGCTCGAGAGCTATTCCTATCATGTCGTGGTGCATCGCGTACCGCCGGGAACCGATGCCGTCGGCACGAGTGCGATGCCAACGCTCGATTTCTCGCTCATGCCGAACCCGGCGCGCGGGAACGTAACCATCTCAGTTCCCACGGGTATTTCCTCGACCGTCCAGATTTACGATGTGCTTGGGAATCTAATTATGAGCAGGCAGGCGAGCAGTACGTTCGTATGGAATGGCGAAACGTCAGCCGGCGCATTCGTTGCGGATGGCGCATACATTGTGCGTGTAACCGAAGTTGGTTCCGGCGGGCTATCCGCGACCTCATCGAAACAGCTCATGTTTTTGAGATGATCGGTTTTGAATTAATTATTGAGTGCGTTGACAACCCCCTTAACCTCAATGGAATAAGGGGGTTTTCTTTAAGACTTTCATGAAAAGTACGATTTAGATTAATTCTTCACTTTTTTTTTGTAACCGGAGGGGGGGTAGAGCGTTTTACTAATAGCGGATGTTATATCATTCGTGAAATGGCAGAATCCGATGAACATTAGGTTTAAGCCGAAAGCTGAAACATACACCGCGCCCGTGGCTATCGATGGCATTACGGACGAGGATTTGTGGCGCGCGTTCCAAAATAGGGAGGACGCAGCGTTCACGATGCTGTATGGCCGATATTCGGATCGCGTCTATAGTTACCTCAAACTATTGATGTCCGGCTCTCGCCAACATCTCGATGATATTTTCCAGGATGCGTGGCTTCAGCTTTTCAAAAGCAGGGATTCATTTGAGGCGTCAGCTCCGGGCGCTGTTTCAGCATGGATCTTCCGGTTGGCGCACAATATGGCCGTCAGCCAGCTTCGCAGAAAGCCAGCAATTTCTATCGAAGATCTGAACGTGGATACGGATCTCATCGAAGGGTTCACCACACCGGCAGTGCAGGAAGCGTTCGATCAGCCGAATTCCGAGGCGATCATGGCGCATGTGATGAAATCGGTCGAGAATCTCCCGATCTTACTGCGTGAAGTTTTTATTCTTTCGGAGTTTAATGCTTTGGGACTCGATCAAATAGCGGAAACGCTTGGAGTCAGCAAACAAAATGTAAAGGTACGGCTTTTCCGTGCCAGAAGGGTCATTCGCGAGGACCTCGCTCGCGATTTCGATATTTCAGGAATAGCAGATGCAGCGTAATCAATTAAGAATGACGAATAACGAATTACGAATGGGGGCGATCTCGTCGCCAACCGTTCCCGTTCGTTCTTCCAACTGCATCAGCGTTAAGGAGATGTTATGATTAATTTAAGCGAAGACCGAATTCTCGATTTTCTCGACGGGCGGCTTGCCACGCTGGACGAGGAAGAGCTTCTGCATACGCTCGCCGTTTCACCGGAGCGTCGGCAGTTGATGCGCGAGCACATGAAGCTCCGCGAGCTTACGAGCACCATCGCGCGGCAGGACCGTTTTTCGGTTCCCGAAAGCGTGACGACACAGCTGTTCAATCGGTTAGAAGAAGCGGGCTTTACGCCTCCCATCACGCCGGAATCGATCTTACTGCGCGCGCCGGAAGCCGCTTCCATGCGCTATGCGGGCGCCGCAACGGCCCTCGGCGCAGGAACTGTTGCAACGGCAATTAGCTCCGGCTGGCGGTTTGGCATGATCGGGCTGCTTACAGCTTCCGTGATGTCCTTCGTACTTGGCGCGGGCGCATATTATGTGTTTGGTTCCGAGCTTGGCCTCCGAACCCACTCGCAGGAATTGGCTGCGCTTCAGCATTCATCAATGCATCATGTTTCTCCGGGTCTGGCCTCGCAATATGCCGCTCTGCAAAATAATGCTACGGAAGCAACGCCCGTTTCTGGGAATGCTTCCAGCGGAATTGTAAAAAGCACACATGCTAATTCATTCGCAGCAAACAATTATCACGTGAGCAATGCCAGCGTCGTTGGCAGCTTGCCCATCGGACTTATGAGTCACATAGGCCCCACACAGAATTCGGGAATTTCGGATAATAGCAATTTAATTCCCTCTGCAAGCAGCAGCGATAATGACAACGCCGCTCCCATTGGTTACACTGCGCCGAAGCAGCAAACCTATAGCATGACAACCGACGCGATGCGCCTCCTGAACGGCCCGCCGCCGATCGTGCCGAGCGCTATTCCAACGCCGCTTGCCGATGAGCGTGGAACGATAAGTATGCGCTATGGCGCTGGCGAATCGCCGCAGAACACGAATGCGCCCGTGAGTTCTTTGAACGAATTCCGCTTTGGTATGACGACATGGAACTATGTTTTATGGCGCGCTTCCATTGGGTACTTGAGTTCTTATGAACGTGTTGCGCAAGTGGCGACATCGGGGCCATCCACCGGTCAAATTATTACACCGGAGTCCTCATCGCCAACGAATACGACGGTCATCGGATTAGAGACGGGCGTTACGCTCGACCCGATCGGAATTCCGGTTGATGCATTAGTTGGGTTCTTATGGTCCGGAAACGGTTCTTCCGAATATTCTCCCGTCTATGGACGTGCGAGCTTGATGGCCCATTTCGAACCCTGGCAGATGCTCGAGGTCTCTGCCGGATTTGAAGGCTTGCTTTATGCACATCGTCTCGATGGCGCTATTGCTGAAGTGGAGAATGGTTACCAGCAGCATACCTTGCCGCTTTCCTCATCGGCGCTTAAAAGCGAAACTGCTGGATTCGTCGGCCCGGCTTTGGAATTAGGCTGGCATTTCTAAGCCGCTATGATCTAATTTTTGCTATGTAGAAGTTCAGGCACTCCCTCTTTTGCTTGTCTGTTTAAGGCCCTCCGATTCAGGAGGGCCTTATTTTTTGAAGAATAATCATTTGCTACACGCCATAACGATTAAGGTACGCGGACTCGCTCAAGGAGAAAATCCGGTTTCACTGGAATTTGACGCGAGCTTGCTGGACTATCCTGCTTTTGCAGGTAAGGCAACGGTTATTGGAATTCTAAAGCGTGAAGGCGACCGTCTCGATCTTCTTGCAAGCGCATCTGCCGAAGGCGAATTCGAATGCACCCGTTGCGCCGATACATTTCACGATACGGTCACCGCCCCGCTTGCGCTCCATTTTGTGCCGCCGCACTTAGAGCCAAACGATGGCGACCCGGATGTGCATGTCTATGATCCGCTTTCTGCATCGGATATAGACATTCTGCCGGACGTGCGCGATGCGCTTATTCTTGCCATCCCAATGGTGCATTTATGCCGACCGGATTGCAAGGGAATTTGCGCCGTCTGTGGGAAGAATTTGAACCGCGAGCCGCACGTCCATCAGGAAGAATCGGAGCCATCGGAAACATGGTCGGCACTGAACCGGCTTCAGGAGCGTTTGCGGGCCGAAGAAAATAAGCACTAATTTTAAAGAAAGCTTAGGAGCTACTAATGCCAAATCCAACACATAGAAATTCTCGAACGCGCCGCGATAAGCGCCGCACTCATTACAAGCTGGAAAAGCCGTCATTCGGCACCTGCCCGAATTGCGGCTCCCCGAAGCTGCTTCATACCGCCTGCGCGAGCTGTGGCTTTTACAAAGGCCGCTCCATCATGCAGCCGAAGGCCGAAGCATAATCTCGGTTGTTTTTCGTCACATTTCGACATTCCGGGCGATAGCTTTTTCCGAAGCGTATCGCCCGCATAGTCTATATTGAATTGACTCCTCCCGTATCGCCGGATTCAGCCATAATCAGCATCGTGCTCGATGCAATGGGCGGAGATTTCTCGCCGCGAAATGAGGTCGAGGGAGCGCTCGAAGCCATCAGGTTATCGAATGGCCGTTTTCGCGTAGTTCTGGTTGGAAATCGCGAGGAAATTGTGAAAGAATTAGAGCGTCTCAACGCTTCAAGCAATCCTTTAATAGAAATAGCGCAAGCCTCACAAGTAATAGGGATGGAGGATGAGCCGGTTGCCGGTTTGCGCCAGAAAAAGGACTCATCTATCGTAAAAGGTTTTGACTTGGTACGCGATGGCGCGGCATCCGCATTTGTGAGTGCCGGAAATACCGGCGCGGTGATGAGCGGAGCGACCCTGCTCTTAGGTAGAATCCCCGGCGTAAGCCGCCCAACGATCGGTTCGCAATTCCCGCGTCCCGATGGTGGGTTTACATTAGTATTCGATGTCGGCTCGACCGTCGATTCCAAAGCGATCCATTTGCGGGAGTATGCGATCATGGGTTCGATCTATGCCGAGCAAATTTTTGGCGTCATTCGTCCATCCGTCGGACTCATGAGCGTGGGCGAAGAACGCTCGAAAGGCAACGAGCTTGTGTTCGAGGCCACGCCGCTTTTGGAGCAATCCGGCGTAAATTTTATCGGTAATGTCGAGGGGCGCGATGTGCTTAAATCAACCTGCGATGTTATTGTTTGCGATGGTTTCGTAGGCAATGTTATTCTGAAATTTGCAGAAAGCGTGGTTCCGGCAATTAGAGCGCGCATTAAGAAATACTCGGAGCGCGGAATTTTGAATAAAATAAAAGCGGGTATCACCGCGTCAGTTTTACGGGAATCGCTAAAGGATTTCGATTATCAGGAGCATGGCGGCGTGCCGCTCTTAGGTGTGCGGGGCGTGACGATCATCGGGCATGGCCGCTCCACGCCGAAAGCCATCCGCAACATGATCTTAAAAGCCGAAGAGATGGTACGCAAGCGTGTCGTCGAAAAAATTACGGAATCGGTGAAAGCGAGTACAACTTCATCCTGATTATTTAAGAATGTCATTCTGAGCGGAGCAACACTCCGCGATAGCGGAGTGTTGCGGAGTCGAAGAATCTCATGCACTACCAGAGATCCTTCGACTCCGTTTTTCTCTCCCAGCATCGCCTACGATGCGCGTCGAGAAAAACTCCGCTCAGGATGACATCTTCACCCAAACAGAGGTTTCAAAAGAGTATTATTATTAGATAGTGGAAGTTAAAACCAAACGAAGCGGAATTCGTCATGCCGGGATCACAGCCGTTGCGCATTATGCGCCGCCGGATGTGCTCGATAACAATTATTTCGCTTCGTATCTCGATACGAGCGATGAATGGATTATGACGCGCACCGGCATCCGCGAGCGCCGTATTCTCCGCACCGGCGGAACGAGCGATATGGCCGTGAATGCCGCAAAAATTGCGCTCGAACGACGCGGTATGAAGCCAGATGATATTCAGCTTATCATTTGTTGCACCGTTACGCCCGACATGCCATTCCCACCAACCGCCTGCATCATTCAAGATAAGCTCGGCGCGAAAAATTGCTGGGCGTTCGATATTAATGCCGCCTGTTCGGGATTTTTATTTGGATTGGAAACGGCCTCCCGCATGGTGGAATCCGGTGGGTACGACCGCGTGCTTGTTATCGGCGCCGATAAAATGAGTTCCATCGTGAACTATAATGATCGGAATACTTGCGTTCTATTTGGCGATGCCGCCGGCGCAGTCATTATCGAACCGGTCGCGGATGACGTTGGCATTCTCGATTCCACGCTTCGCGTCGATGGTACAGGCCGGGAATTTTTGTATATGAAAGGCGGCGGAAGTTTGAATCCCGCGACGGCTGAAACGGTTGCGAAACGGCTGGCACTATATTTATCAGGATGGCAAGGCGGTGTTTAAGCGCGCGGTTGTCGATATGGCAGAATCTTCTGCAAATATCATGGAACGCAACGGGCTTACGGCGAAAGATATTTCGTTCCTGGTGCCGCATCAAGCCAATCTTCGCATTTTGGATGCCGCTCGTGAACGCATGGGTCTCGAAAAAGAGAAAGTCATGATAAACATCGATCGTTACGGCAACACCACCGATGCTACCATCCCCATGTGCCTGAGCGAATGGTGGGCCGACGGTAAAATAAAAAAAGGCGATCATCTCGTGCTTTCGAGCTTTGGCGCGGGTTACACTTGGGGTTCCATTCTTGTTCGCTGGGCTTATTAAGATGAACGCACACGTATTTCCAGGGCAAGGTTCGCAATATCCCGGCATGGCGCGGGAGTTTGCGGAAGCATTCCCAAATGCGAAAGCGATGATGCAGGAAGCCGACGATCTCCTGCATATTCATCTTTCGAAAACGATGCTCGAAGGCCCGGAAGATGTTTTGCGTCAAACGGAATTTACGCAGCCCGCCATCTTTCTTCATTCCATGATCGCGCTGAAAAATGACGATGAATATGCTGCGCCGCAAGCGGTTGCGGGACATTCTTTAGGAGAATATACTGCGCTTACATCTGCCGGTTCGTTGCAATTCAAAGATGCCCTTCAACTTGTTCATCTTCGCGGAACTTTGATGGCCGAAGCAGGCAGGCGTTCTTCTGGAACGATGGCCGCGATTATCGGAATGGATGCTAAAGTGCTGACTGCGCTGTGCGAAGAGGTCGAAAAAGAGACGGGAAGCATTGTGCGCCCCGCAAATTTTAATTCGCCGGGGCAAATTGTTATTTCGGGATCGAATTTTGGCGTGCAGGAAGTAATGCGTCGTGCGAAAGCATCGGGTGTTCGGATCGCTAAGGAACTTCCCGTTTCCGGTGCGTTTCATTCGCCACTCATGCAATATGCAGCAGATGGGTTGCGTGAAGCGTTGGAATCCACCAAGATTTCTGCACCATCCATTCCTGTTTTTACAAACGTAACAAGCGAGCCGGTCGGCGATCCCGAAGAAATTCGTTCCTTGCTCGTGCAGCAGCTTACAACGCCCGTTCGGTGGGAAGAATCGGTAAAAAATATGTATGATTTTGGAATAACGGAATTTATCGAGTACGGGCCGAGTAAAGTATTGCAGGGATTAATTTCTCGAACTCTTAACAATGTAAAAGTAAGCGGAGTAGAGAAACCCAAAGTAGTAACAGCGTAGATTATTATACAACAATGTTTAAAATTGTCATTCCGAGCGAAGCAAACCATCGCGGAGCGCGCATGGTCGGTCATGCGCGGATGGTTTGCGGAGTCGAGGAATCTCTGGAAGTTCACCGCGCTGGAAAACTGCATGAGATCCCTCGGCTCCGCAATTCTCCCTTCGGTCGAATTGCTCCGCTCGGGATGACAGATAGAAAAAATTAGAAAACTTTGTAAGAATCATAATGTCAGAAAGCCATATTAAAGAGATACTCGCGGCGGAAGACGAAATTCCCGCCACGCGCATCGCGCCGATCACGGTGGCGGGATACCGCGTGGATGAAATTCTTTTTACGCATGGTTTCGTGCATTATTGCGACATCGGAAAATGCGGCGGCGGCTGCTGTCACTCCGGCGTGTATGCCGATATGGGCGAGCACGATCGCATCCTCGAACACGCCGCCGAGATTGGTGCGGCGATGGACGAAACGCAAGATACCGATACCGAAACCTGGTTCGATGGCATCGTGATTGAAGACACGGATTTCCCTTCCGGCAAAGCTATCGGCACCGATGTGCATGATCGCGATGGCGGGATTTCCGGATTTACCGAAGGCTGTGTTTTTTTAGATAAACGGCATTTTTGTTCTATTCAAGTTGCGGCGGCCAATGCCGGACTTCATCGCTGGGCATGGAAACCGGATTATTGCATTCTCTTTCCTGTTACCGTCGTCAATGGAATTTTAACCTATGACGATGACCATTCCGAGGATCTTATTTATTGCGGCCCGGCAGGAACGAGCAATTATGTGCATTCCGTATTCGAAGCCATGCAGGAAGAATTGCAGCATTTTTTAGGAGACGCGGAATTTGTAAAGCTCCGAGCGTACTACGATGCCAACCGAGATCGATTTGAAGCGGAGCGTTTAAAGGCAAGTTTTGTTCAAGTGAAATTATAATCAATAATATTCATTCATGCCACCTCTTATAGGTATCGGAGAGAAGAAAGTCGCTGTCGTGACCGGAGGGTCGCGTGGGATCGGGCGCGCTATTGTCGAAGAGCTTTTTTTTAGAGGCTATTCGATAGCTGCAGCATCGAACGATCCTGCCGGAAGCGAAATGGCCGAAACGCTGACGAAGCAAAGCCTTACGCCCGATAAACTGAAAGTTCAGCACGCTATTATCGATGTCCGCGACCCAGCCGTTACGCAAGCCTACATCGATGGCGTCGTTGCAGAGCATGGCCGAATCGATATTTTGGTGAACAACGCCGGAGTCACAAAGGACGGATTATTGATGCGAATGTCGGAGGCCGACTGGGATTTCGTGCTCGATATTAACCTGAAAGGCGTGTTCAATATGACGAAAGTGGTGCTCCGAACGATGATGTCCCAAAAACAGGGGAAGATAATTAACGTTGCCAGTGTTGTAGGTATAACCGGCAATGCGGGGCAGGCGAATTATTCGGCTTCGAAGGCCGGTGTAATCGGTTTTACCAAGTCGATTGCGAAGGAAGTGGCCTCGCGGAATATCACGGTTAACGCCGTTGCGCCGGGCTTTATCGAAACAGAAATGACCGCAAAACTAAACGACGCTCAACGCGAAGCAATGCTTACGACCGTTCCTCTGAAACGCGCCGGAAAGCCCGTTGACGTGGCGCGCGTCGTTGGTTTTCTGGCTTCCGAGGCGGCGGATTATGTAACCGGCCAGGTGCTCGTCGTCGATGGCGGGATGGTCATGTAAATTTTTAGTTGATGAAAGAAAATATTTTTTTTCGTCATTGCGAGGAGCGTTTGGCGACCGGAGGGAGCCAAGCGCGACGAAGCAATCTCAAGCTTGAGATTGCTTCGTCGGGAATTACTCCCGCGCATGATCGGTCATGCGCGCTTCGCTTCGTAATTCCCTCCTCGCAATGACAGCACAATTTTTTAATACTTAACATACACTTTTACCAAACACAATGGCAGATCAAAACGTAGAATCGAAAGTCAAAGAAATTATCGTCAGCAAACTTGGCGTCGAGGATTCGCAGATCACGAATACGGCGTCGTTCACCAACGATCTCGGCGCGGATTCGCTCGATACCGTCGAACTCGTTATGGAATTCGAAAAAGCATTCAATCTTCAAATTCCTGACGAAGACGCGGAGAAAATCCAGACCGTCGGCGACGCAATTACCTACATCACTTCGAAAAAGTAATTCCCGATGCCGGAACTCCACAAACCGGAAGGTCGCCGCAGGATCGTTGTAACGGGCATGGGCGCGGTGACTCCGCTCGGCCTCGATGTGCCTTCTTTTTGGGAAGGTTTGTTGCAAGGCCGTTCCGGCGCTGCCCCGATCACGCGCTTCGATGCTTCGAATTACGATACGAAATTTGGATGTGAAGTGAAAAACTTCGATCCGCTCAATTTCATCGATCGTAAGATGACGAACCGCATGGACTTGTTCACGCAGTTCGGTGTCGCATCGTCGGATATGGCAATTAAAGATGCTGGATTCGATCTTGAAAAAGTAGATCGAAATCGGTTCGGCGTGATCTTCGGCTCCGGTATCGGCGGAATGTGGACGTACCTCAAGCAGCAGGAAACGCTCTTCGAAACCGGAGGGCCGCATCGCATTTCGCCGTTTTTCGTTCCCATGCTCATCAGCGATATTTGCGCGGGATATATCTCGATGCGTCACGGACTGAAAGGCCCGAACTACGCGACGACGAGCGCCTGCGCTACCGGCAACAATGCGATCATCGACGCGGTGATGCTCATCGAGCGGGGAACTTCGGACATCATGGTTGCCGGAGGTTCGGAAGCCGTGATCTCGCCGATGGGCGTTGGTGGATTCAACGCGATGAAAGCGCTCTCCACACGCAACGATGCGCCGGAGAAAGCCAGCCGTCCGTTCGATAAAGAACGCGACGGCTTTGTGATCGGCGAGGGCGCGGCAACGATCATTTTAGAAGAACTCGAACACGCGAAACGGCGTGGCGCGAAGATCTATGCAGAGTTTGCTGGTTTCGGTCTTTCCGCCGATGCCTATCACATCACGCAGCCCGCGCCCGGTGGGGAAGGTGCCGTTCGCTCAATGCGAATGGCCATCGAATCCGGCAAATTTAGTTCCGGAAGACATTGATTATATCAATGTGCATGGCACTTCGACACCGATCGGCGATATTTCTGAGTCCGACGCGATCAAAGTTACCTTTGGCGATCATGCGCGAAAAGTAGCCATCAGCTCGACGAAATCTATGACGGGTCATTTGCTTGGCGCGGCAGGCGCTATCGAAGCGATCGCAACGGTTTTGGCGATCCGCGATCAGATAGCGCCGCCGACGATCAATTACGAATTCCCCGATCCGGCATGCGATCTGGATTACGTTCCCAATGTCGCGCGGCCCATGAAGATCGAGACGGCGATGAGCAACGGGTTCGGCTTTGGCGGTCATAATGCCACGCTTATTTTTCGGCGCTACGATGCGTGATTCTTTGCCTCCCACTCCTCCAACGTACTCTCTAATTCCTATTTCTTGAGCGCGACTAATTTTTTTACACCTCCGAAGCGCAGAGACAAGCAGCCGCCGGAAGAGCGCAGCATCATCGAACGGCTGCGCGGGCGTATCGACCGGTATCGGGAACTCGGGCGCGCGCGGCGAACGCGCATCGAAGAAAAGATCCGCGAAAAAGAAACACCATCCTCGCCCGCAGCGCCACTCTTCGAAGTAGTTCCTGGCACCGCGCGGGCGGTGCTCGTTGCACAGGATTTCGACGATCTCGAACGCCGCATTGGTTACACCATCAAGCATCGCGGTTATTTTTTACAGGCGCTGACGCATCGTTCCTACTTGCAGTTCGCGCAATATCCTACGCTGAAATCGAACGAGCGCCTGGAATTTCTTGGCGATTCCATTCTCAATCTCGTCATAGCAGAATATCTGTATAACGAGTTCGATGCACTGCCCGAAGGCGACCTCACCAAACTTCGTTCCCGTCTTGTTTCTGGCGCGGCGCTCGTGCATCACGCGATGGATATCAATCTCCAGCAGTTCCTGCTGCTTTCGTCCTCTGCGGACGCGGCCCTCAAACGCGGCTCCGCCACGCTCCTTGCCGATGCGTACGAAGCGCTCATTGCCGCGATCTATCTCGATGGCGGAATGACGGCCGCGCGGGATTTTATTTATCGGAATATCATCACGCATACGCGTCGGGATGAACTAATGCTTGCGGATAACAATTACAAGTCGATGCTGCTGGAGTTTGTGCAATCGAAAAAATTATCTTCGCCTAAATATGTCACGGTGAGCGAGGATGGGCCGAACCACGAGCGCGTTTTTGCTGTCGATGTAATGGTAAGCGGCCTTCGACATGGTTCCGGGAACGGTCGCTCGAAAAAAGAAGCCGAACAAAATGCCGCGCGTGAGGCGCTTGGAATGCTCGGAGTGCTTCCCAAACTGACGCTCCCGATCGATACGATAGCAGGGGATAACGTTTAGAGCATGGTTGCGCGAATAAATCCCGTTGGAACTCTGAGCACGGAGCGATCAGAAGCCGTTACGCTCCGGATGCCACCGGATAAATCGATCCTTCATCGCGTTCTTTTTATTGGTTCCCTTACAACATCCGCTATTCATATTCCTATTGCGTCACCCGGTTCGATTTCGGACGATGTGATCGCTACGGTGCTTGCATTAGAATCGCTTGGGGTTCCTGTAGATGTGGAAGAGAAGCAAATTGCATTGCACGGCGTAGGCCGGCGAGGGTATCGTGCGCCATCCCACGCGATCCATTGCGCAAACTCGGGAACTACGGCCCGTTTGCTCATGGGGTTATTGGCAGGGCAGCCATTTAATAGTACGCTTATTGGTGACGCATCGCTATCCACCCGGCCTATGAAACGGCTTGCGAATTTGCTTTCAGAAATGAATGCCATTATAGCCACCGATTCAAAGGGAACGCTTCCGTTAGAGATCGCAGGACAGAAATTGCAGGGGGCAGAAATTATGCTTCCCGTTGCATCCGCGCAAATGAAATCCGCTATGATGCTGGCAGGATTGTTCGCCGATGGCCCGACAACCATTCGGGAACCAGCACCATCCCGCGATCACACCGAGCGAATGATGTCCGCATTCGGATTTGGCATTGAACAAGAGGAAGATATTGTGGTTTTCCCAGAAGGGATGCCGGAACTTGCCGATGAGATTGTCTATGAAGTTCCCGGTGATTTTTCTTGCGCTGCGTTTCTTATTGCTGCCGCAGTGCTATTGAAAAAACGGCTTGTGATAGAAGGCGCATCGCTGAACCCAAGCCGCACACGCTTTCTTGAAATACTTTCGCTCATGGGAATTGAAGTGGAGGCAAGTAATATCACGGAAGCATGGAATGAACCGCGCGGGAACATAACCATGTATGGCGATCTGCGAACCGAGCCGATCACCCCATTTGAAATTGACTCCGATGATGTGCCACTTCTGATTGACGAGCTACCGATCCTCATGGTTCTTGCCATGTTTGCCGATGGAGATAGTTCCATCTGCGGCGCATCGGAACTTCGCGTGAAAGAAAGCGACCGGCTCGGGCTTACAGCAAAACAATTCCAAGCGTTCGGAGTAGAAACAGATGAAACCCCGGATGGAATTACGATACAGGGGATACCAGATCGTACACTTTCGAATGCACACATCCTGCATGGAGGAGATCACCGTTTGCTGATGGCGTTTTCTATCGCTGCGCTTTTTTGCGAATCGCCAAGCGAGATAGAAGATGCCGATGCAGCAAGCGTTTCATACCCCGAATTTTTTCTTCAACTGCAGCAGCTCTGCGGAACCGCTCATGTGGGAATTAGTGAAGCATGAAGATCTTAAAAGCCGCCCTGCTCGGACGTTCCCTCGGTCATAGCATTTCGCCGGACGTGCATTGCGCGCTCTTCAATATTGTTCGTGCCAAATGCGAAAGCGACTATGATTCGCTCGATTATTCCAAAATTGAATGCTCAGATGAGCAGGGATTTTTATCTCATGTTGAAGGGGGCAGGAAAGATGGTTATCAAGGATTCAATGTGACATTTCCCTATAAGTTTGCTGCCTCAAATATCGGTGAAGAACCCTCGCCTCTTGTGAAGGAAATTCATTCTGCCAACGTGATTCTTTGTGATGCTATTCCACGCAGTATCTCAACGGATGGGAATGGATTTCGTTTTGCGATGGAGAAAAATCATCCAAAACTTGCTTACGAACAGTATGAGCTAACGATTCTCGGCGCAGGCGGCGCAGCGCGTGCAGTGCTCCATGCAGTGAGGGAACTCGGATGGAAAAAGATTACTATTGCAGCACGTTCAATACAAAAAGCAAACCAGGCTGCACCGTCATACGGATCAGTCGTTGTCCCTTCACTCGATGAAATTTCGCGGGACGCAGCGCATCAATTTATTGTTCAAGCAACGCCGGTAGGGCAGCGTTCGAATGAATCACTGTTAGAAAATTTCGAATGGAGGAATGGCGACATCGCAGTGGATCTGGTTTACAATCCGCTTCGAACTAGATTTTTAGATTATGCAGCAAGCATGGGAGCGAAAATTGTGGACGGCCTTGGAATGCTCATTGAACAAGCCGCGCTTTCGCAGTATTGTTGGATGACCGGTACAGAGACAGATCATACGTTATTGAATAATGAAGAATACCGCTTGATCTATGATTCCCTTTCTAAATTATTAATTCCACGATGGGAACACTTCGCTACCTGACCGCCGGTGAATCGCATGGCGAAATGCTTGTTGGCATTCTGGAAGGAATGCCCGCTGGGCTTTCGCTTGTCGCTGAGCGCGATATTGATCCCATTCTTCAAGAACGGCAAAAGGGTTACGGTCGTGGACGACGCCAAAAAATTGAGAACGATTCTGTGCGTATTGTTTCCGGCGTAAGAAATGGCGTAACAACGGGCGCGCCGATCGCCCTGCTCATCCAAAACAAAGATTGGGAACATTGGCGGGAACGAATGCCGATCGTTCTTTCAGATAAAGAACTATCCCCTGTTACGGTTCCACGCCCCGGCCATGCCGATCTTGCGGGCGCAATGAAATACGGCCATACCGATCTTCGCAATGTCTTCGAACGCGCCAGCGCACGCGAGACTGCTATGCGGTGTGCGATCGGCGCGATTGCTAGCGCGCTATTGAGAGAATTAGGTTTTGAATCAGCCTGTTATGTTTCCGCGATCGGAGGTATCGTTGCCGAAGCAGAGACGATCGAGGAAGTATTTAAAGCTCGCAAGAAATGTGGTTCCAGTTTGGTTCGAATGTTAAACCGTTCCATTGAGGAACAAGTAATTGCGAAAATAGATGAAGCAAAAGCAAACGGAGATACGCTTGGTGGTACGGTCGAGTGCATCGTTCGGAACGTGCCGCCGGGAATTGGAAGCCATGTTCATTGGGATCGAAAGCTCGATGGTCTTTTATCACAAGCTATCATGAGCATTCAGGCGGTAAAGGCGGTAGAAATAGGAGCGGGTGTTCATGCTGCTCGCAGTTTTGGTTCCGAAGTGCATGATAGTATTGGAATTCAGGAAGGAATAATCGGGCGCGGAAGCAACAATGCGGGTGGCATCGAGGGAGGAATGTCGAACGGGGAACCGATTGCCATCCGCGCACACATGAAGCCGATTTCTACGCTGATGCGCCCGCTGGGATCGGTCGATCTTGCAACAGGCGAAGCGACCGAAGCGCACATCGAGCGAAGCGACGTTTGCGCGGTTCCCGCGCTTGCCGTTATTGTCGAGCAAGTTGTGGCGTTAACCATTGCAAGCGAGCTTTTTAATACGTTTGGCGGAGATACCATAGCGGAACTAAAAGAGCGGATTGCAATTCGACGATACGCTCTTCAAATAGGAACGAAATGACCTGGCGCAACCGCAACCTTTATCTCATCGGGCTTCCAGGTGCAGGGAAATCTGCTATCGGACGTGAATTAGCTAAGCTGCTCGACCGGTTTGTATTTGTCGATCTCGATGCGGAGATCGAGGCGAGTTGCGGTAAAACGGTTGCAGAGATATTTGCAGGCGAAGGCGAAAGTAGGTTCCGCGAAATGGAAACAGCAGCATTGCTACGTGTGGCCTCAAAGACCGGCAAACCCAGCGTGATTGCAACAGGAGGTGGTGTTGTATTGAGTGCCCTGAATCGAGCCATCATACGTGGTTCAGGAATTCCGATATGGATCGATGTGACCGTGCGTGAGGCTGCAAAGAACATCCAAAATGATATGCTGCACGGGCTTGTGCGTCCACGTTTTAAGGATTCTTCTGCTGAGGAACTTAACAAAACGCTTGCCGAACTCCTGAAAGATCGCCGGGCGTGGTATGAACAAGCTGTCCTGCATTTTGTTACTCGAAGTATCCGAGGAGATGAACGAGATCCCAAAGAATTAGCGCAGGAACTTCTCACCGCGCTCGATCAGATGTCGCTCAGCGTGGCACTGAAGCCGCCTCATCGCACACTCATTGCTAAGAGCGCTCTCGGGTCGTATCCCGTGTTTGTAGGTAGTGGAACAGCAATGCGTGAATTGGGACATTTTGTTGTCGAACAAGGATATTCGCACGTTATACTTGTGACGGATGAAAATATCGGTGAATTACACGGGAAGGAATTTCATAAAGCGTTCGTAAATATTATTGGAGCAAAAGCGATACTTCAAAACGTAACAGTTCCAGCGGGGGAGCCGCATAAGGATGTGGGAACCCTACAGATAATTCTTGAGCAGCTTCATGCTTTTAATTCCTCGCGTCGCACCACATTAATTGTTGCATTTGGAGGGGGAGTGGTAACGGATATAGCGGGCCTTGCGGCAAGCCTATACCACCGTGGCCTTCCTCTTCTGCATATTCCAACCACACTTATCGCACAAGCAGATGCTGCGATCGGCGGGAAAACGGGCATCAATTATGTGGGAAGTAAAAATCAGATCGGCACATTTTATCCACCGAAGCTTGTGCTTGTTGATCCGCTCTATCTTCGGACGCTCCCGCAACGAGAACTGTTATCGGGTTTAGCCGAAGTGTTGAAGTATGCCCTAATCGGGAACCTGGAACTGTGGGATAAAGTTACCAAGCAATTAGATCGTCTGACCCGCAGCATGAATGCAGGGTATGAACCCCTCATTTTCGATGCTATAAAAGAAAAGCTTCGTTATGTGGAAGCCGATGAGTTCGAGCATGCCGATGGTATGCGCGCGCTTTTGAATTTCGGTCATACTTTTGGTCACGCGCTGGAAGCGGCAACCAATTTTGAAGCACTACTACATGGCGAAGCAGTGTTACACGGAATGCGCGCGGCAGCGTGGCTATCGAGCCAACTTGGGTATCTTAGCACAGAGCAGTGGACGGAAATTGAATCCACCCTCGCAAAGATTCCCATTCGCAGAACAATCGAAACAAACACAGAGCGTGTTCTTACCGCATTCCAGCGCGACAAAAAAGGGATGAACCGCGTTATCCTTCTGCGCTCGATCGGTGAGGCATTTGTTACTGAAATATCCGAGGTGGATGCACCCCGGGCGATCGATAAGATGCTTACATTTGCATGAAAATACTTGTATTACATGGGCCTAATCTGAACTTGCTCGGCGAACGCGAGCCGGAGATCTATGGGCGCGGAACTCTCGATGATCTCAACCAGATGATCGAAACAGAAGCGAGGAAGTTTCACGTCGAATTAAAATGTTTCCAATCGAATCATGAAGGAACTCTTATAGATTGTTTACATGAAGAGAGAACATGGTATGACGCCATTATTATGAATCCCGGCGCGCTGGCGCATTATTCCTGGTCGCTCAGAGATGCGGTAGTCGCCGTGGGCAAGCCGATGATCGAAGTGCATTTGAGCGATCTCACGCAGCGGGAAGAATTTAGGCGGCATAGTGTGTTTGAGGGACTTACGAACGTCCGCATCATTATGGGACGCGGACCGCAAGGATATATCAATGCGCTTCGGCTGCTTGCCGATGCCGGTCAATAATTCCCACACCCTAATACGATGAAGAAATATTTTTCCTTTGTCAAGATTGAGCATACCCTTTTTTCGCTCCCGATGGTCTATGCGGGCATGGCGCTCGGCTTAGATGCCAATTGGGTGGATGGAACTATGCTATCACCTGCTGAGATCGTGGGAAAAGCGTTCCTCATTCTTGGCGCTGCCACCGGCGCTCGAACCGTTGGTTTTGCGGTAAACCGAATAGTAGATCGACAGATCGACGCAAAAAATCCACGCACCGCAGGACGGGAACTCCCATCTGGAAAAATGACGATGGGGCAGGCGCTTGGCATTCTTGCATTGGCGCTGGTGCTGTATGAGTGTTGTGCCTTTTCGCTGAACTCGCTTTGCGTTGTGCTTTCGCCGATACCGCTTGTGGTGTTTAGCATTTATCCATTTATGAAGCGATTTACATCGCTCTCGCATTTCGGAATTGGAGCCTCGCTGGCGCTCGGACCTTTGGGAGCTTTTTTTGCAGTACACCCATCTATTTCATGCGTTCTTCCAGCTGCCTTGCTAAGTCTTTTTACATGGTTATGGGCCTCAGGGTTCGACATTATTTATTCCACTTCGGACGAAGCGTTCGATAAGAGGGAAGGATTATTTTCATTCCCTGCAAAATTTGGGTCTCGTCGTGCGTTACAATGGTCTAGCGTTATTCATGCGATCTCGTTCTTTGTATTAGCAGGCGTTTATATTATAGCGTTTCGCGGAAGCCTCATTGCTGCTGCGCTGCTTGTTATTTCGGGGGCGCTGCTGTACCTCGAACAAAAAAAATCCTCGGATGTCGATCTGGCATTTTTTAAGATCAATGCCGTTCTGGGTTTTGTCGTGCTTTTATTTGTGATTGTTGGAATATGGCAGGCATGAACGAACGTCCGAGAAGAATTGCTATCGGCATTACCGGATCGAGCGGCGCCGTGTATGCTATGGACTTTTTAAAACGGTGCCCGCTCGATAAATATGTTGTGTTTTCGAAATGGGGTAAAGCGGTGATGAAAGATGAACTTGCCTTAGCCGACCCCGTTGCTGCGGTCGTGCCATTTTGCAAGAAAATATTCTCTGATTCCGATCTTACCGCACCACTTGCTTCGGGAACGAACCACATCGATGCGCTGGTAATCATTCCCGCCTCCACAAGCACGATCGGCAAGATCGCGTCCGGCATTGGAGATACTCTTATCACGCGCGCAGCAGCAGTGTGCTTGAAAGAACGGAGAAAGCTGATTCTTTGCGTTCGGGAAACGCCGCTTTCAACTGTCACACTTCGTCAATGCGCCGAGCTTTCTGCCGATGGCGTGATAATAATGCCCATTTCGCCGCCGCTTTATTTTGTTCCCGCGACGGTGGAAGAATACGTTCAGGGTTTTGTAGATAAAGTTCTCAATGCAGTTGGCGTCGAATCCGGCAAAGGATGGCGCTCGGAGGAATTAGAATAACATGGCTTCACAGGAACGCGGCTTCGACACGCTCTCGCAATTCTTGACGCGCTTAGAGCGCGAGGGTGAACTGCATCGCATCACCGCGGAAGTTGACCCGTTCCTTGAAGGGCCGGAAATTGCAGTTCGTGCTATGCGGGAAGGAAAGTCGAAAGCATTGCTGTTTGAGAACATAAAAGGTTCTCGGTTCCCATTAGCGATGAATGTACTATCCAGCGACCGTCGGATAGAACTTGCGCTGGGAACGCATCCGGAACATTTAGGTGAATCGCTCGTTCATTTTGCAGAGCAGGTGCTTCCGCCCAAACCGCGAACTATATGGAATGCCGGGAAGCCGATCTTTTCTCGCTTACTTGCTGCTCGCATGAGAAAATCTGGGTCTGAAATTCAAAGGCAAACAATGGAACCTGATCTTACAAAACTCCCAATCCTTCAAACGTGGCCAGAGGATGCCGGGAAGTTTATCACGTTGCCGCAAGTGTTTACCTATGATCCTAAAACCGGAAAACGGAATCTGGGAATGTATCGCATGCAAATATATGCCGCATCGGAAGCGGGAATGCACTGGCAAATTCAGAAGGGTGGCGGGTTTCATTACCATCAAGCGGAAGCGATGGGTGTGCCGCTCGAAGTGGCTGTTGCAGTGGGAACCGACCCTGCGCTGCTACTTGCAACGATAGCCCCGTTGCCAGAGGGGATTGACGAAGTAATGTTCGCGGGCTTCTTGCGAGGACGCCCAACATCAATGCAAAGGGGAACTTCTATTTCTATTGATGTTCCGGCACATGCAGAATTTATCATAGAAGGAATCGTTCCACCCATCGACCGGCGATTAGAGGGGCCGTTTGGCGATCATTTCGGACATTATTCTCATGCGGGAATGTTTCCCGTGTTCCATATTTGCGCGATCACGCATTTAGCAAAACCTGTTTTCGCTGCAACGGTGGTTGGCAAGCCACCGATGGAAGACAAATGGCTTGGCGATGCGAACCAGCAAATCCTCGGCCCACTTGCACGGCTTATTCATCCCGATATAGAATCGGTTTGGGCTTTTTACGAAGCGGGGTTCCACAATTTACTTGGCATTCGAGCTAAGGAGCGCTATGCAAAAGAGGCCATGAAAGCCGCGCTCGGAACTATGTCCGATGGGCAGCTTTCTCTCACCAAATGCTCGATTGTGGTGAGCAATAATGTCGAGACGCGCAGTTTTCGGGCGCTGCTTCGCGCTATTCGCGATCACTTCGATCCGCGCTATGATTTTCTACTGCTCTCTAACACCGCCATGGATACGCTTGATTTTACAAGCTACACAATGAACATGGGAAGCAAAATGCTGCTCGATGCCACAGAAAAACTTTCTGCAACATCGAGCGGAGGAAAATATCCGGAACGAAAACCGAGTGATTGTTTTGCGCGAACCGGTAAAACGCCTGAAGATCCGAAAAATCTGAATTATAGAATTCAAGAATGGAAGGTATTGGAGGATGTTTTACTTGTTGTAAAAATTGCTGCCACTACAAATTCTGCAATCGGTGACGCTCAGGAAAAGACTATTGGAAGGGAAGTCATCGAACAATTAATAGCCAATACAAATATAGAAAAATTACCCAAAGGCGTTAAGATTGTTGCCGCTGTCAGCGAGGACGTCGATCTTTCCAGCGAGATGGAAACTATTTGGGGAATTTTCACACGCTTCGATGCCGCGCGAGATGTGATGTTCACGCGCTCGACGTTAGCAAATATCTCACCGATCTATGAAGGAATTATGGGGATCGACGCAACGTGGAAACCGGGTTATCCGAATCCGTGCATCATGTCGGAAGAAATTATTAAAAGAGTAGATTCAAGATGGGGAGAATTTGGGTTTTAATATCAAAGCATAATTACAAAAGAGTGAATTCAAATTTCATAATTTATCATTCATAATTCATCATCGCCCAATGTGGATCCGATTAAAAAATATCCAAGTCTATGCATACCACGGCGTTCACGATTACGAGCGCGAGCGTGGTACGCGATTCGAGATCGATGTGGAATTAGATGCCGCGCTGGATACCGCTATAAAAAGCGATGAGCTTTCCGATACCATTGATTATGTCAGTGTCCAGCAGGAGGTAACTGCGGTCGCTACTTCGAGTCGCTTTCATTTGGTTGAAACGCTTGCCGATAGCATTGCAACCGCATTGCTTGTTAAATTCCCAGTTAGAGAAGTAATCGTTCGTGTGCGAAAACCCGGCGCGGCATTGGGAGCTATTTTAGACACGGTCGAGATCGAATGCCGGAAAACAAAGAACTAACATGAATGAGCGTATTAGTTCTGAAGCCGCAAGCGTATTTATCGGACTTGGCTCAAATCTGGAGCCGCGTTTGGAATATCTGAAAGCTGCGATGAAGGGTTTGCGCGAGATGGGAGAAATTGTTCGCGTAAGTTCCATTTATGAAACGGATCCTGTCGGCGATACTCCTCAATCCGATTATTTGAATGCTGTTGTTGAATTGCAAACCGAGATTGATCCGCTTGAATTATTTCATATCCTAAAAAAATTAGAAAGAACGGTGGGAAGGAAAGAACGCCCGCGCTGGCATGAACGGGAGATCGATCTCGATCTGCTTTTTTACGGTGATCTTGTACTTGATAGCCTCACGCTAACTATCCCTCATGCGGAGCTTCATCGCCGGGCATTCGTTTTGGTGCCGATGTCCGAGATCGCTCCAAATTTTATGCACCCAGTCTTAAAAAAAAGTGTTTCAGAACTGCTTCTCGGCGTCGATACGACCGGCGTGAGAACAACTGCCTATACTTTGTAACTTAAAATTGTCAATCAGGAATTCGTGAGCTACATCACTATCGAAGGGCCGATCGGAGCAGGAAAGACTACGCTTGCCGTGCTGCTCGCTGAGCGGCTGGGAGCGAAACTTTTGCTTGAAGAATACGAGGAAAATCCGTTCCTCGCAGAATTTTACGCCGACCGGAAGCGCTATGCGTTTCAGACGCAGCTCTTTTTTCTGCTTTCGCGGTTTCGGCAACAGCAGGCGCTCTTGCAAACCGATCTGTTTTACGAAAACGTCGTCAGCGATTATCTTTTTGCGAAGGATCGGATGTTCGCTTCGATCAATCTTAGCGATGAAGAACTTCATCTCTACGATGAGATCGAGCGGACGCTTGGAAAAAAGATTCCTGTTCCGGACGTCGTTATTTATCTTCAGGGAAGCGTTCCCAAGCTGATGGACGCGATCCAAGATCGAGGCCGTATTTTTGAAGGACATATCTCTCCCGAATATCTATCGGACGTCGTTCAAACCTACAACGACTATTTTTTCCACTATCGCGCTTCGCGGCTTATCGTGATCGATACTGAGCAAGTGGATTATAAGATCCATCCGGAATTAGTCGAACTCTTGCTCGAAGCCATTTATCGCGACCCCGCTCCGCCCGTCGAGTATATGACGTCGCCGCGGCCTGTGCCGATGTTCACGCCGGGAGCTGCCGAGTAATTTCATCCTCGTGTTGACGTTTTTCCTCGGCTATTTGTTCTGAAACAAATGGCGCGTTTTTTCGAACTGTTCATAGCAGCATTTATTCTTTATCTCGCATTTCGGCGCATTGTCGCTCCGATCCAGCGCGGGTATGACGAGCGAGATCGCGAGCGGCGCGAGCACAAGCAACGCGAAGCCCATTCGCAATCTAAGCTCGACCGCACAAGCGCTCGCGACGCACAATTTAAAGACCTCCCATAGTTTCTTTTAAAGACTCATAGTTTCTTTCGTTTATTGATGCTTTTTTGCACACGCAAGGTAACACTTCCGCGATGGATTCGGCGGAGTCCGCTGTTGCTTGTCCTTCTACAAACTCCGTTGTTCGCGCAGCATGTCGAGTGGGCGGATCAGGTATTGGATTATTCCTCGCAACGCAGCGCAAAACAATACAGCGCCGAGCAGGCGCTTGGGGTTCCCAATAAATGTCCGGCGACGGGCGATAGTCCGTGCGCGTGGGTTCCCATGACGCCGCCGAACGAAGGGCCGCATGAAGAATGGATCAAAGTTAGCTTCGATGAGCCGATGAAGATCCAGCAAGTGGCTGTCGCAGAAAATTTTTATCCAGGTGCTATTGAAAAAATTATCCTGTTCGATAATGAGGATCGCAGGCGCGATTCTGCTGTCTATCATCCTCACTATGATATCATCGATGCAAAAGTATCGCATTGGATTTTTGCTACTCGCACAGCGTATGCGGTAAGCGCAGTCGAGATCGTGACGCAGCCGGGACTATTGCCGGGGCAGAATGAAATTGACGCGATCGCGATCTCCGATTCTCACGAAAAGATAGAGGCGGAGATCAACGTAGCAAAAAATGTGACCGTCGGGCCGCGCGAAAGCCTTGGGCCGAACATCAATTCTATCTATGATGAAGTGTTGCCCGTCATTTCGCCGGATGGTAAAACGCTGTATGTCGATCGTAAAAATCATCCGCAAAATTACCGGAAACCCGGTGCGCGGCTCGATCCCAATAATGTCGATAACATCTGGTATTCTACGCAGGACGCCGATGGGAACTGGATGTCGCTGAAAAATATCGGGCCGATGTTGAATAATGGGCTAGGCTCGTTCGCAGCCAGCGTTACGCCGGATGGGAATACGCTGCTGCTTGGTGGCAGATATGAGCCAAAGGGTAATGAAATCGCCGGTGAATTTGGGCTGTGGCTTACCCATCGCATCACCGATGGATGGAGCTATCCGGAGAAAGTGGTCGTCAATGACTACTATACCAACGCCGCGTATGTGGAATTTTGTCTTTCGAACGATGGCCGAACGATCATTTTGAGTTTAGACAGAAGAGATTCCCACGGTGGGAAGGATTTGTATGTGAGCTTTCTTCAGCCGGATGGAACGTGGTCGGCTCCGAAAAATCTTGGTCCGGATGTGAACTCCGCAGCTGATGAGGCTACGCCATTTCTCGCATCCGATGGAAAGACGCTGTATTTTGCTTCCGATGGTTTTGCCGGATATGGCTCGATGGATATGTATATCACGCGCCGGTTGGATTCCACCTGGCAGCATTGGAGCGAACCGGAAAATCTCGGCCCGCAACTTAACACGCCGGGATGGGATGCGTATTATACCGTGCCGGCTTCCGGCGAGTATGCCTATTTTGTATCGACAGAAAACTCGCTTGGGCAAGGCGATATTTTTCGCGTAAAACTTCCCGAATCGCTGCGGCCTGCGCCGGTGGTGCTCGTGAGCGGTAATGTGCTCGATGCGAAAACCGGCAAACCGGTCATGGCGGAGATCAAATATGAAAATCTGGAATCTGGGAAGGAAATTGGCAGCGCGCGAACCAGTCCGGGAACCGGAGCGTATAAGATCACGCTGCCCGCCGGCGAAAATTATGGTTACCGCGCCGAAGCGCCGGGTTATGTTCCCGTGAGCCAAAATCTCGATCTAACAAAAGCCGATACCTATCAGGAGTTAGAGCGCGATCTGACCCTCATTCCATTAGAAAAGGGCGAGACCGTTCGGCTGAATAATATCTTCTTCGAAACCGCAAAAGCCGATCTCAGGCCGGAATCTTTCACCGAGCTTGACCGGGTCGTCACCATGTTGAAGGATAATCCCAACATGGAAATAATGATCGAAGGACATACGGATAACGTGGGAACTCCTGCCGGGAATATGCAGCTTTCTGCCGCACGCGCGTTGGCGGTGCAAAGCTATCTCATTAGCAAAGGAATTACTAATACGCGGCTTCGTACAAAAGGCTTTGGGGAATCAAAACCCGTTGCCGCGAACGATACCGAAGCCAACCGCCAGCAAAACCGGAGGGTCGAGTTTACGATCGTGAAGCAGTAGGGAACTTACGGCGGTCATTAATCACGCGCACGAAAAATGCACCTCTTATTTGATTGAGAAATCGTACAACAATTGCGCAAATGCGATAATGGGTAGTGAAAATCCCAAATAGGCACCAAGATACGTTTTTGGAATTATGCCACTTAGAAGGAGCGCAGGGCTTGCAACCAACAAACCGAATGCTGCGCCTGCAATCGAATATACCATTGACCCATCGTTTAACCCTAATAATTCGGAACTAAAGTAAATCGCTAATGGAACTGTCATAGTAGAAGCTAAAAGCCCTATCACTCCTAATTCATTATCACTTGAAGGCTTGTATAGATCATTTCCCCAGAGACTGAACGAAGTTATATTGAATGCCGCTTCGCCCGCAAGGAACTGCAGACCAATGTCACCTGCATGAGGGATGGAACCGTCTTTGCCGAAAATTGAATCTTCGTGAGGCATCGAATGAATTATTCCCACTTTTGAAGTTGAATCCCGAAATTGCGCGAAACCACTACTCGGTAGAGTAATCAAGAAGCAAAGGAAAATCAGCAATTTTAGCATACTTTGACAAGGTTGCCCTTCATTGTCACATAGATTGAATAACCAAACGTAATCTGCCTCGCATTTGTTTACCGGCCACAATGCTTTTGGAACTCCCCATAACCGAAGCGGCGCGGCCCATCCGCGAGCCGCGACCCGACTGGCTGAAGGTGAAAATCCCGACGGGCGAGACGTTTCATCATTTGAAACAGCTCATGCGCTCGAAGAGCCTGCACACCGTCTGCGAAGAAGCGCGGTGCCCGAACATGGCCGAATGCTGGAACGCGGGAACCGCAACCTTCATGATCTTGGGCGATACCTGCACGCGCTCGTGTGGGTTTTGCGCGGTAAAAACGGGTCGGCCAACCGTGCTCGATCTGGATGAACCGCTGCACGTTGCCGAAGCGGTGCGCGATATGGGCGTGAAGCACGCCGTCATCACCAGCGTGAATCGCGATGAACTGAAAGATGGCGGTTCCACGATTTTTGCGGAAACCATCCGCGAAGTGCGTCGGCAAAATCCGGGAACTACGATCGAAGTGCTGATTCCTGATTTCAAAGGCAAAGACGAATCGCTCGATAGAATCTTAGATGCTAAACCGGATATTCTCAATCACAATACCGAGACGGTTCCCAGCTTGTATCGCACTGTGCGTCCGCAAGCGAAATATGAATGGTCGCTCAAAGTATTGCGCCGTGCGAAGGAAGCGGGTTTTAATACCAAGACGGGCATCATGCTTGGTTTGGGCGAGCCGCGCGAGGAGCTTCTTCGGGTGATGAGCGATCTTTCTGGACTCAAAGTAGATATTCTCACGCTCGGGCAATATCTGCAACCATCGAAGGAACATTTGCCGGTGCATCGCTTCGTGCATCCGGATGAATTTCGGGAACTTCACGATATTGGGATCGAAATGGGATTTCGTATCGTCGAGGCCGGGCCGCTCGTGCGTAGTTCCTATCATGCGGAGCGGCACGTTTGACAATGATGAATTATGAATGATGAATGATGAAAGTTTGAGAATTTCATCATCCATCTCCGTCCTGCAATGCTTGCGCTATACAATGTTCTGATTACGCTGCTGCTTCCGGTTGTGCGGTTCATTGCGCTGTTCAATCCCAAACTTCGGCGCGCTTTTTTGGGGAGAAAAACGCTTCTCGAAGATACACGCAATCATTATAAACATGCGAAGATTATTGGGCATCGCATCCTTATTCACGCTGCATCGTTCGGGGAACTCGAACAAGCCAAACCGGTTATTGCAGAGATTAAAAAAAGGTTTCCCAACGCTCATATTCATCTTACCTTTTTCTCGCCGAGTGGGTACGAGAATGTGATCGGGAAATATCCTGATGCCGATTTCATTTCGTATGCACCGATCGATCGCCAAAGTGAGGTTGCTTCATTTCTCGATAATGCAAAGCCCGATCTCGCGCTTTTTACCCGCTATGACGTGTGGCCGAATATGGCCGAGGAACTCAAACGAAGAAAAATCCCATCTATCCTTTTTGCCGCGACCGCTTCGGAACGTTCTGGCCGAACGCTGCCGGTCGTGAGTACACTATACAAAAATGTGTTCCGCAGCCTGACGAAAATTCTCACCATTTCCGATGAAGATAAAATGCGTTTCGAGAAAGTTGGCGTTGATTCAAACAATGTGATCGTTGCGGGCGATACGCGCTTCGATCAGGTGTTGATGCGTCGAGATGCATTGGCTCAAGCTGGAGAACAACTGCTGCCGGAACGAATTCGCGCAAGCGTTACAGAGCAGGGAACTCTTATTTTGGTGATAGGAAGTTCCTGGGAGAGCGACGAAGCAATTTATGCAGATACGCTCAAAAAAAGCGTCGAGCGCGGGGATAATATCTTGACTGTTATTGCGCCACATGAACCCACCGAGCAGCATGTGCGTGCAGTGCTCGCGCTATTTCCCGGCAAGGCTATTCGATTTTCCGAAATTGGAGAGTGGCAAGAGGAACCTGTCATAATAGTCGATTCGATCGGCAAATTATTTTCATTTTATCGCTGTGCAGATGTAGCAATGATCGGAGGGGGATTTGGAGCGGGGTTGCACAACATTCTCGAAGCGGCTGTTTGGGGTATCCCAACCATTGTGGGGCCAAAGCATAAAAAATCCCGCGAAGTGCAGGAGTTGATCGATCGCCTCGCCGCGTTCGAGGTAACGAGCAAAGCAGAATTTGATTTTGCGTTCTGGCGGCTTGTGCAGTCAGAGGATCTTCGCCGATCAGCAGGCGAAAAGGCTTCACATTTTGTTGAGGAAAATCAGGGTGCGACGGAACGAATTGTTGAGGAAATTGCTCCACTTCTAAATCCAACAATGTCAATTTCGACGAAGCAATCTCTTGGTTCAACGCATGAGATTGCTTCGTCGAATCGAACTCCCTCCGGTCGTTCGATTCTCCTCGCAATGACAGTTCTTACAATAGTGACCACATATTACGACCGCTCATAGATCGCTTTATATTTTTTAATTGCTTCAAAAATTCCGCGCGCGTAATTCGTTTGTCCGGCATCGCTTTTGAGCAGCGATTCTTCCTTTGGATTGCTGATGAATCCCGTTTCGATCAACACATTCGGCATGGAAGCGCCGATGAGCACGAGGAATCCGGCTTGCGAAACGCCATTGTCTGGAATGTGAACTTTCCTCCCAAGTTCCTGCTGCACCAGCGATGCAAATTTCTCGCTGAACTTCACATCCTGATTGCGCGACATCGAAGTAAGAATATAATCGACATCCGATAAGCTCTCATATTTATGATGACCGGTTTCGTATTTTATTACTGCATTCTCTCGCGTAGCAACGTGAATGGCCGCTTCTGTTTTTCCCGGACGTAAAAAATAGGTGGTGAAACCTGTTGCGTTCGATGGCTTTTGCGGAGTGGAATTGCAATGAACGCTGATAAATAACTTCCCATGCGCTTCGTTAGCTATTTCACCACGGCGATAGAGTTCTACAAAATGATCGTCGTGACGAGTATAAACCACTTTCACTCCCGGCAGTTCTTTTTCGATGAGCTTGCCAAGTTTTAGGATGATCGCAAGCGTAGCCTGCTTTTCCATATAGCCATTCGTACCGATAGCTCCGGAATCCTTCCCACCATGTCCCGCATCGAGCACAAGGACATCCAGCTTCGGACGTGATGCAAAGGGACTCGTTTTATTCGGAAGAGCAAGTAGGAGGAAAACGAAAAAGATCGCAGAGAGGAAAATGCGCGAAGATTTGAAGACAATAGAGTTATGGGAACTGAGATTCATTCCCAAGCCTGGATTCCCGCATTCGCGGGAATGACACGATGTGTCTTTTTTTGAGCTTCGCGCTAGAATTTCTATAACAATTCCGTATGAATCACGAAAAAAATTCATACTTCATACTTCATACTTCATACTTCATAATTTCCAAAAGTGCGGGAGGGGGGACTTGAACCCCCATGCCTCGCGGCGCTACCACCTCAAAGTAGTGCGTCTGCCATTTCGCCACTCCCGCTTTGATAAGCGGGGTGAAAACTGATACGGCTTCATGGCGGTTCCGTCAGAAGCATTTGGTTTTGGTGATAAAATGTCGTATATTAGTTCTCGTTAGTTTAATAAGTGCCAAAATCTATGAAAAAAGCCAGTTTGCTCCTTGCATTTTTTGTTTGCATTACTTCGACCCAGCCAAAAACCTGCTTCAGCCAATCCGCTGCTGCGGGGCACTGGCAGCTCATTCAGGGCGATCCATTTCCGGACAGCGTAACGCAGATCGTTGCCGGGCCGGGCAGCCTCGTCTATATGGCTACCTCGGATAAGGGCGTCTTCAAATCCACCGACGAAGGAGAAAATTGGACGCAGATTAATACGGGACTGAATGGCGATCTCGATATTACCATGCTTGCACTTGGGCCGAATGGGGATTTGTTGGCATTGGACAATCTCGGCGACATCTTTTTTTCAAATGACGGAACCACATGGAGCGGCGATGGACAGATTTTATCCAATTTCCCGGGCGCGACCGTTTCCGCTTTTGCATTCGACACTAATTGTGTGCCATACGCCGGAACAATGGGCGCGGGAATTTATCGGAGAAACAATGCCGGAGCGTGGCAGCAAGTGGTGACGCCGACGCTTATGCCCGGTGTGAATGCCATGATATTCGACAATAACAATCGATTGCTCGTGAGCTATGATAAATTGTACCGTTTCGATTCGACCTTTTCCTCGAATAATATATGGTGGGATATCACAGGTACTCGGCTTCTTCGAACTCCGTGGAACGACATCATTCTCGACGGCGGAAGAAGTGGCACTGCCTCGTGGTTGATGAATGGATATGTGATAACGAAGCTTGATCAACTCTCCATTAGTGTCGATTCGATCGGCCGACTGTATGCGCTCGATGGGTCATCCCCGGAAGTATCGATAGATAGCGGTGCTACGTGGAAATCGTTCGGCAGTTCAAACAAGGTTGACCTTTGGGAAGCGGCCAGTTATGGATTTATCGGCTTCCAGAATAACGGTGCTGCCGTGGCCGTTTCGTATGACAGTGGAAGAATGGTCCAATACATTCTGCCACTTTCGAACAATCTCGAAATCGATGAAGTAGCTGTCGATCCAACAGGAACGATTCAAGCGTTCGATGGGATCGGCGGGATTTGGTCATCGAGTGATCACGGTGCAACATGGCGGCGAAGAATGAATCGAAATGAGATTCAAGGTCAATTGATGGAAGATGGGAACTACTATGCACATAGTCCTTTTAGTGATTCCACCAATTATATCAATTACGTTTCGTATGATGGTGGGGCGACATATAAGCAACTGAATGTGCCTCCGGGAGTGGGAAGAGCGGGAATCTATGCAAGCCCTAATGGAATACTATGGCTTACCTATGGCAGCGAGCGTTTCATGCGCTCGACCGATAGTGGATCGACCTGGGCCGATTTTGTTCATTTCACCGACCCGGCCCCGGCCTATTGGCATCTTGATTCTGGCGAGACATGGGGGATGGTACAGCGTGGACAAAATCTATGGTTTGCTACGCTGGCCGCTATTCATTTCACCAGCGACGATGGTGCAACATGGCGGGTCGATACGCCAAATTTTCCGATAAATGGGATTACAGGCGGAAGCGGAAATTCGGCAATAGTTCTCAGCGATGGTGAAGGGATACACCTACTCAGCCCTGGCGAAAGCCCAGATTCGGGCTGGCTGCAACCCAATGGAGCGTTTGCAGAGAATCCGGATGGCACCATGCTTCAAATTAATATTCCGTTTTATCAGTTTCAGCCTGAAACTTTTATTAGAGAATCAAAATCGGGGGACATCCTCGATACCCTCTGTAGTGAGCCAGATTCATTGTTTTTTACAAATTTTGTCGATCAGACTGGTGCGATGATAGCAATTGATTCATTTGGGAATATTTTTGGTGCCACGACGATGACAACAATAGGTACAACCAGATATACCAATGTAGGCCTTTACCGCTTCATCTCCGCAAGCGCATTCGTCGCCAAGCAACCATCGCCATCCGGCGATCTGGATGTCTCGGTAACGAACAATGTGCTGACGATCACATCGTCCGATGAGATTCAATCTGCGGAGATGTTCGATGTGACGGGGCGTTCGTTGATTAAAATTCCATCGGCACACAGCACGATGCTATCCGCGAGTGTGGCGAGTGTGCCAAGCGGCGTTTACCTCGTAAAAGCGGAGATTTCAGATGGAACTATCGTGCGGAAGGTGATGATAGCGCATTGAACATCATCCAGGTTAATTCCTCGACGTATTTGGCACGCTATTGAACCATTTCCTCTCTAACTGATAGGGATAGCGTTCATACACGGCGTTATCCTCGTTGATGGTATAGCCTGCCATAAAATCATCCTCCGCTACATTTCGCAATGCGATGGAGGCTTCATGCCGATCCGTGGCCGCGAGACACGACGCCTTATAGTATTCAGCATCAGAGAAATGCGGGTAGATATCAAGCGCACTATCGAAGCTGATAATGGCCTGTGTATATTCGCCTTCTTCATACCGAGCAACGCCGAGATAGAAAAGATGGAGCGGATGCACCCAGTTTCCACCGAGCGCGCGATCGTTTGAAAGACACGAGGAAAAGAGATTGTCGGCACGCTCATAATTGCTGAGTTGCAGATAGCAAAGACCGAGATAAAAATTAAATTCGTGATCCATTACACCGGCGTTTGGATGATCGTGCTGCAAAATGGTGAAATCCGCAATCGCTCCGAGGTAATCTTTCTGAAAAATGCACTTTAGAAATGCGCGGTAGGGAAGGTATTCGGTCGTGTCATATTTTACGGCGCTATCGATGTACGGCATTCCTTCCTGATATTTCATTTGCTTGAAATAGGGCATCCCACGCTGCTGCCAGAGATACGCATCGTGCGGAGAAGCGGACAACGCGCTATCGATACACTCACCGTATTCTTTCGAAAAAATGGAGTGACGCCACGCGCCATTTTTTAGGTAACGTTCGTGAATGGAATCTTGAAATTCGGCGGATTGTGCAGAGCACACATTTTGAAATAAAATTCCGATGGCGAGAACGAAAAATATTCGCATGTGAAAGAATTTAATAATGATAGTTTGCACCTCAGATCGCCCACTCGCGCGGGTGTTTCAGCACGGCTTCGAGCTTGGCCTCCGGTGAACCGACTGTGGGATGGACATCGTATTCCCATCGTGCGAGGGTCGGAAGGCTCATAAGAATACTCTCGATGCGGCCATTTGTTTCGAGTCCAAAACGGGTGCCACGATCATAGACGAGATTGAACTCCACATAGCGTCCACGCCGAAGAAGCTGCCAATGTTTTTCGTCTTCTGTGAAATGTTCATCCTTGTGCTTTTCGACGATGGGAATGTAAGCCGGCAGGAACGATAGTGCCGCGTCCTGCACGAACGCGAATATCTTTTCACGCTCGTGCGTATCGGTTGCAGAAAGATTATCGAAAAAGATCCCGCCGATGCCGCGTGTTTCTTCGCGGTGCTTGATGTAAAAGTATTCGTCACACCACTTTTTGAAACGTGGGTAATAATTTAGATCGTGCTTGTCACATGCCATCTTGAGCGTATGATGAAAATGGAATGCGTCTTCTTCATCGAGATAGTAGGGCGTGAGATCCATTCCGCCGCCGAACCACGCCATGCCATTGGATTGCTCGAAATATCGGAAATTCGCATGAACCGTGGGAATCTTTGGCGATCGTGGATGCAGCACTAATGAAACGCCGGTTGCAAAAAAAGTAATTTTATTTTCGGCAGTCGATTCGAGTGCATCGCCATGCACGGATGAGAAATTCACGCCTGCTTTTTCAAAAATTTCTCCTTCGGTAAGAATGCGCGTTCGTCCGCCACCACCTCCGGGACGCTCCCACGTTTCCTGAAAAAATTTTTCTGCTCCATCGAGGATTTCAAGCGCGGAGCTGATCTCCTCCTGCATGCTTCGGAAGAATTCCTCTGCGCGCGTTCGGAGTGGGTAGTGTAGTTCTGACATAGATCGGTTTTCAGTATTTAAGGGCTCTGCGATGAAGAAGGATTGTCATTCTGAGCGAAGCAACACTCCGCGAAGCGGAGTGTTGCGAAGTCGAAGAATCTCTGGTAATGCAAAAGATCCTTCGACTCCGTTTGTTTCTCCTTCGTCGAAACAAACTCCGCTCAGGATGACATATTGATTAATCAATGTTTTATAAACTCTTACTTCTTACCTCTGACTTGCGGGAGAGCGTTCTTTCATGCGTTCGAGCATCCAATCCCAAAGCCAGGCGTAGGGAAGGATTTGTATTTCCTGATTTGGATCGACGTTCAGGAACGAACCGTTCTTCAGTTGCTCGTGAAGTTTCGATCCCACGCGAAGGCATCGTTTGTATTCGAACGAATACTTCACCATGATTTTTATCAAACGGAAAAAGAGGGTGCTTTGCTCGGTGTAGCTTGCTTTGATATGGCGCGTGCGATAATTTTGGATCGGCTCGATGAGATCGTCAATTTTATCGTAGGCCTGAATATCGAACAAATGTATGATCTGCGCGAAACGAAGCGCCATGTTCATGCCGGGCTTATCGCGTTTGGCGTCATCGGCTCGGCGCACCATGGCTTCGAAATTAAATTTGGCGGGTTGCGCAGCAGGTTTATAGTCCGGCAGCGTTTTTAGCGCGAAGGTGAGGTAAAACTTAAAGATCTCGAAATGTTCTTGCAGAATATCGCCCTGCGCGCCAAAGCGTGTATGTGTCGTCACTTCGGTATAAAGTGCATCGGCTTCATGGAACCGGAGGGTCGTCATGAGCAGATAAAAATATTGTTCCGAGAACGAGAACCAATTATTGGAACCTTTATTGTACAACGCAGCGCATTCTTTCACCGCTTCATCGGCCCCTTCGAAATTACGGATACCAATATAGCTGTTAAGCTGATAGAACCAAAATTCCGCCAACTGCTGCTTCTGAAGCAATTTTGGAAACGATTCGAGAAAGGCAATTCCCTCACCAGCTCCTTTGATAAGTTCCGAATGGCGATTAGAGGCATTAAGCGATACTACTAACACGCGGTAGTAATTTAAACGGAACGTGTAGGTGCTGTCCTGATTTAATAAAGGACGGAGTTCCGTTTCGAATGCTTCAATTTGTTCTGCATGTTTAGCAACATCACCCGAATATCGCTGAAAAATAATTCCTATTCGGTCAAAATATTCTGTAGAGAGCAGTTCCGACTCATAAGCTCGAAAAAGTTTTTTTACAAGTTTGTCATAGCGTTCAAATTCATTGGGACGTGCAGTAATTCCTGCGTCTTTCCTGAGCCGAATAGCCATTGCGAGGGCTACATCCGAAATCGCAAATTTTTCTGCAATGTGAAGAGTCCTTTCAGCGAGATGTTTTGCCGCTCTCCGAGCACCAAGTATTGTCATGATTTGCACAATAAGAGCGAGCCGTTGTGCTGCATATAATGCTTGAGCTGCTTCGGAATAACCTGCTCGTCTCAGATTCAGATGAAAAATTGAATTTAACATTCGGACTTTGAGCCGATTTTTCATCGAGCTATAACGGGTGTCAGTTGGCGAAACTTCATACAGCTCATCGGCAGCTTCATTATCGTTCGGAAATTTGCCGGTACGGATTCCATCATAAAGCAGGAATTCCTTATTTTCCGTTTGGGCGCGAAAATCGGTATCGACGGTATCGGTTCGCCGTTCTCGGAATTTTTCGAGGATTCGGATGATCTCAGGGAAATACTTCATGGTTACGATTAAGCTTTGCCATTAGAAATAGGCACTCTATAAAAGAGCTTAAAATTTGATAACAACAAATTTCCTATAAACGGGCCGCTTTTCATAGCGGCAAGATCATTATGTAAAATCCGGCATGAGAAATAAGATTTCAAAGATCCTGGAAGAAGCAGTTATCTTAAAGAAAGCGTTGTTGCTATCGTTCTAAAGCTTTTAGACCCGATAGACTGACCATTGCGTTCCTGAGACGACTGAGAGTTTCTATAGGAATACCACATAGCTGTATATTAAAATAGTCAGATAGTAATATTATCTATAAACGATGAATTCAACTAAATTTTGCCTATTTTAATTTTGTTAACATGTAATCATAGTTTCTCATAGGAAGGTAGTTGAAAATAAATTCATGTTTCTTCATTTTTCTTGTCTTCGCCCATGATTTTCGACCTTCGAGTTTCGTTTAAATAAGGGGGCGTTGCTTATAAAAAGGTACCGCTCTCTGAACTGTTAGCCTTCTATTTAAAACGGTAAAAGGCTTAAAACGACCTTAGCAAATGAAAGTAAGGCACGAAAATATACCAGCAACATTTATATACTGCTGCGTTTGACGACATGACCTTAAGCCAATGTTAGTATTGTCTGCCAACGGTTTATTATGGTAGGCGAGTGCATTGGATAGAATTTTTGCGAAGCCCGCGCTATTGCGAGCGATTTTGCAAAGTGCGCGCTAAAGCGTTGCTTGAAGAGGTAAACAATTTTTTCAGTATTTTATTCCGCTGGTGCTTAGTTGTACCAAGCGGGAGAGGGATTTTCTACGCTATTTTTTTCATCAGCATCCGACACACCACTTATGACACGTAACAAAAAGTTTTCAGCAGTTCTCGCGGCTATCGTCATCGGCATTTTTTCGATCTATGCCACTAACATGACATTCAATAGCGCGAACCAGGGTTCGACGCTATTGACGATCACGTTGAACATGCAATCGGGTGCTCAAATACCGGTAGTCATTCCTCCGGGGCAAAACATTCCTACTCAGCTTAATGGCGATCAGGTCGTTGGAATTTCTTATTTCGGTCAATACGATCCTGCCGGTGCGAACGCTGTTATGCAATGCCCGACGGGCGGTACCATTCAGATGGTGTGGCAAATGGGCGGCGGAACGCCTTGCGGCGTGCTGGGTTCATGGGTCGATACCGATGAGGTTAGCTGAAAATCGGCAACGATTAGGTTTAGGTTTGAAAATTTTGTAAGAAATTTCACGCTAAAACATGCTTTTGGCGTGAGATTTCGGTGGAAATCGAGGAAGAATTTCCATGTTTTAATCCGTTCCTTGTGGTGAGGAATGGAAAGCGAGTTCGTCCGTAAGTGGATGAATTGCAATCGGTTGCGTAATAATTTAGCGTCTATTTAGTAGGCCACCCGAAGTTACAGGGTGGCCTAAAAGTGTTTTCATTAGCCGCTAAAATGCGGTGAAAAAATGTAATGATGTGATTAGTGTCTTACCCCTGTACCACCGTATTTTTGTAAGCGAAACTAATGACGGGGTAAAACCTGCGAAATCCTAAGGCTTTTAGGATTCCTACGGAAACCCCATCAAGAAGATGATTCGATGCCCGAATTAGTATTCTTGAAGAATGGGGCCTTTGGCCCGTCAATTAGAAAATTACGAGGTAAATTATGATGCCCCAAGCATTAGTATTAGAAGAGCACTCGCTCATCTTAGAAGAAATGAATCGGAAAGCATACCGTCCGCCGCCGGCGACGGATGGTGGACCGCACTTCTATTTTGATGGTCATGTGCTCACACATCGTCAATTCGAGTACTTTTTGATCAATACCCGCGAGCCGGTCATCGTGGCAGGTTCGGCTACGGAAGAGCAAAACTTAGTACATCTCTTCGATTCGCGCGATGCGTTCGAGGCATGGAGCCAGCGAACGATCTACGCCGAATCATTCGCGAGATCGGAAGAACTCGTTCGTCTTTACCGCTATCAAAATTATAGCGAGGGTTCGGATGCCGGTGTCACCGTTATTTCTAATACACAGCTCGAGTCCGATAAGAATGCATCGGCACAACGGCTCACGATCGATCGATCAGGCTGGAGCTCGAAAGCGCATCTTTTTGAAGGAACAGATTTTACCGGACGTATGGTATCGCTCGGAGTTTCGGCGATCGCTGATCTGAACGAATTTGAATTTGCCGATACCGTTTGTTCGGCAAGAGCGAGCGGCGTGCTCATGTTGTCCGACGAAGTCAGCTTTGACGGGTATCGATTCTATATCACGGGTTCGCCGCATATCGCGGTTCGCAACTTGCAGCGCTGGGGCTTTAACAAAGCTGCTCGCTCGGCAATCGTCTGTTAAATTTTTCTCTATTTCGCAAAAGAATAGATAAAATCGCAACCACCGGATAATTCATCCGGCTTTTCTCTCCCCTCATGTGCGCAGGGGGTTCTCAAGACCCCTTCGCACCAGAGTTTCGCAACCAAGGCGCGCAAATGATGAGCGCGCTTCGCAAAATAAAACGGATGGTCGCACATCCGATGTGGGCTAACCACCCGCACTCTCACCTAAGACCCCTTGGCACCTCAAGCGCCAGGGGGTTTTTATTTTAAATGAACATAAAAGCACGTAACTTGCTATGTATAACCATCGTTCCACATAAAAATTTAAAAACGAACTGTTCTTTGATAAGAAATTGTTTATCTTACTTATTTCACAACAAAAACATACAGAACCGCTTAAAAATATGGCTGAAACTCAAGGTGAACGAATTCGAAGAGCGCGCGAAGAGCATGGTATGAAGCAGGGCCACGTTGCCCGCGAAGCGAAAATCACGCAGGCGCATTTAAGCCGTATCGAAAACGACGAGTCCGGCGTGACCGATCATACCCTCAAAAAAATTGCCGATGCCATGGGTGCGAATTTCGAGGATCTGATCATGCGAAAGGACACCTCGAAAGGACCTGGAGTAAACAGCATTGACGATGTGCTTTCCAGCGAATCCGCGATGGTGCGGTTCCTAAATGGCGAGCGTCCCGATAAAGAAACCTACGATTGGGTGCGCCGATCCCTTGCTGTCATCCGCGCAGAAGTGCGACGCCGCAACGACGAGGTGAAGGGGCTGTATTAAATTGCGAATTTCAAATTACGAATTACGAATGAGGAAGGGATAAGAACAAACTCTTCTCCCCCGTGGGGGAGAGGTTGGGTGAGGGGTCGTTATCTTACGATCGCCAGCTTGTTTGAAGCCGAGAAGCTGCTTCCGTTCGTGGCGCGGAAGAAATAGATGCCTTCCGGAAGTGAAGATACATCGAGGGATAACGCATTGCTTGCCGTTACACCGCTCATTCGCGTTTGACCAAGCGCATCGAAGAGTTGATATGAAATTGCCGATGAGGTGGGATTGATAAAGCTAATTTGCACTACATCAGTTGAGGGATTGGGAACGATAGCATCGATGAACACTCTGCCGCTATCGAGAAAACCCTGGATCTCGCCGTAGCCGCACTCCGATCGCAACGTAAATTCGGTCTGGCCGGTAGCAACACTCGCGATGCAATCTTGCGAGCGGCCAAGCGAGGAAACCAAGCTGAGATTTTCTATGTCGATAGCCGTTTGGGAACTGACGGTGAGATACGGAAAGAAATGCAGCGTTGCGAGTATGGAATCGTTACCAACCGGAGCGATCTGAAAGTTTTGATTAGCAAGTCCAGTTGCCGTTCGCACATAAGCGCCGGGTGAGACCGATGGCTCCTCTGCGCGCACGAAGCCCAGGAGATCGTCCTCATACGCGAGCGTAAGATCGAGAGCGGTAATGTCCGGTGGCAGCGATCCGGATTGAATGACTTGGAAGGTTACATCCGCGCCGGCGATCGCGGAATCGGGAGGGGATAAATGCAATCCCCATGTAACGGGATACACGATCTCCCGTGAAAGAGCGATGGTTCCCAGCGAAGTCAGCGGACTGCTCGTGAATGTGAGCGTGGCATGGTTCGCTAGTGTGCCGCCCGTGGTGTCGATCTGTGTTAGTAATGCGATGGTATCCTGTTCGCCAGGAGCGATGCAAAAAGCGTCGGCGCTTGTAACGATGAAGTTCGTGGGAACCACAGAAACGCCTGTTATGCACACGGTATCGCAGCCGATATTTTGTATCACGACCGACGTATCGCGTTCCTCGCAAATATAGGTTTGCCCCACGTCGATAGCGCTCGTTTGCGTCTGAAGCGTAGCAAGCTGCCCTGTAACATTCACGCTGAAATGAATGGAAGTATCGCGCCCAAAACTTCCATCGGTGCGGCTGATATGAACGGTCAGCGTTTGGGACTCGGAACCATCCTGCGCGCCATGGTAGATAATGTTTTTATGTACGATACCATTCGGCGGAACGATCGTGTCATCTGCGTTCACAAGCTGGAACGGAGTTCCAGAACCAAGCTGGAAATTCGTGAAGCTTATCGAATCGCAGCCAAGGTCGGTAAAAGAAATATCGATCGTAGTATCGTTCGCGCAGATGGTGCGGGTTCCCAGATCGATTGCTGTATCGGAGAGCGTAACAGCAGGAACAACGGCTGTTACCGATGCACTCATGCTAATGGAAACAACTCCGGAATGTGCTCCGAAATAGTTGTATGTTAGAACTTGGTTGTGTACGCCGGGAATTAAAGACGAAAAATGAATATGGATCGTATCGAATTGCCCCGGCAATAATTCCAGCGTATCGGTGGCGGGCGTGAGCGTCCAGCCTGTTGCAAGGCCGTATTGAGAGAGTGGAATATACAGCGTATCGCAGCCCGTATTCTGAAGCACGAACGAGCTGTCGGCGCTGAGGCACTGTGTTATCGTTCCAAGATCGTAATTCGTTTCTGAGGCCGCGAGCGTGGAAGGAATATATTGGTAAATGATCTTTACGATGACCGTAGTATCGAACGGGTTCGTATTAGATGGCTGAAAGAATCCCCGAATCTCTACGGTGTCTATACTCTCGCCATTCTTAGGCAGCGAGAGGCAGGTAAATGGTATGGCAGCCGTATCGGAACTGATGGGAACGAGCGGCAAAAGCACGAGCCCCGGAGATTTGGAACTATCGCCTATGATCTGTAGAAGCTCACAATTCGGATTTTTGATAAGAATCTCACCTCCGACCGGCGCGCACCCTAAGACCTGAATCGGAGAATTAAAGGCAAGCGGAGCAAGATGTGCCTGCCCGATAATGGGGTGTGTGATCGCGCAACCGCCAAAGTCGATAGGTGTAAGCGAGATCTCAGCGTTGTGCTGTACAAGATCGTGTGCAACAAAACGAATAACGATCTGTTGCGAACTCGAATCGACATTGATGGTATCAGGACTAAGCAGGGTAAATATGCTGGTATCGCCATCAATTTTGACGAGCAGTCGTCCGAACATAAAATCCGCAGCGACCGTGACGAGAATCGTTGTAGTATCGCATTCTTGCGCGGTCGCGGAGAATGTTGACTGAAGTTGCTCCGGATCGGGCGCATCCCATCCGTTCATAATCCAGATTCCGCCTTGATCGTCAAAGGCAACTACGGCCTGACCAGTACAGCCGAAGACGAAGAAACGCGAGTCATCTGAATTCGCGCGCGATGGGCCGCCGATGGCATTCCAGGTATTACCACTATCGGTTGTCTCATACATTCCTTGAGATGTTTGAATAAAAGTTTTGTCGTAGAGACCTTCTACATCATCCATCATAAATAGATTTTGAGGCAAAGAAGTTAGACATGTCCACGATCTTCCGGAGTCGCTGGATCGGAACATTCCCGGATACCCTGCTTCCGCAGTAGCATAGTATAATTTGTTGATCTGATCCGCGCACCCACCGCATCCGGAATAATAATTATAATAAATGGACGCTTTTGTTAGAGTGCCGGTTCCCCATGTCAGTCCGCCATCCAGGGAAGAGGTTGGCGGGCCTTGTCCGGTATAGTCCCATGTGGATATGATGTCAAGGCTGTCAAGTCGAACATCGGTTGAACCTCTCAGTACGGGGCCATTTAATCTATAATTCCAATACACGTCAGGTCCATTGTCGCCTGGGCCATTGGTCACAATACCTGCAGAAAGTTGGTTCCAGGTTACGCCGCTATCCGTCGAGCGCCAAAGCTCATACTCGCTCGTATTGGCATACCCAAGGACAGGTGAATATAAGGTTGATCCATCAAAGCAACGAATGGAATTGACGAGCGCTCCTTTCGGTAACTTTTGCCCGGCTTTCCATCCCCCACCATTTTTCATGTAATAATACTGCCCATCGCCTGTCGCGATAACGCCGTTGTCACGATTCCAAAAATAACCGCATTGAATTCCCAGTCCTAACTGACCAATTTCTTCCCAGCGATTCATCTGCGCATGGACGGACGGATTCGATACGGTGAACGGAACCAAAAGAAAGAGAACTAATTTTCGCAATTTCATAATAATGCCCTCCGATAATACTAACTATTATCGGAGCGCATTCCATGCCCGAAATTCCCAACTATTTTAAAAATCAACCTGCAGGTTGAGAGGCTATAACTGGACGTGTTCCGGCGAGGTGAAGAACTTTGTTATGAATTCCACCCGGCTCTTCGTATCGGTCTTCTTAAAGATATGATTGATATGCGTTTTGATCGTTGCCGGCGAAACAAAATGCCGTTCGGCGATTTCTTCGTTCGAGTAACCGAAGAGAATATCGGGGACAAGCTTGACTTCGGAGTCTGACAACAGATGGTCATTAACCATCTTCGAGGCAAGCCTTGTAAATATGCGAAAATATTGTATGTTCTCTGAATGATAGGTATGAAGCATAATGATCCTATACATCAGAAAGAGATGCGGGGCCAAGCGATCAAGTAATTGCTGGTCATGCTTCGTAAAACAATTGGATCCGGCATTATCCGTTCGGCGGAATAATCCGATGGCAATCTTTGGATTTTCGTTGGAAAGAATGCGATAATAGTCAAACTTTTGCTGATCGCCATATTTCTCGTGAAATTCCTCCACGCAGGCCTGATAATCACGCTCAAGCATTTCTTCGAATGTCTCCTTGGGTAACAATTCTGGTTTAGCGTGATCGAGCCGCTCCAACTTGTTTAACCGTATCTCCAGTCCACGATCATCCTCATCGATCAAAGCAATTTCTATATCATAGTGAAAGTAATCGAATGGGATGAAGGTGCGCGCGTGCTTCCTAATCTGTTCGGTAGCATCGAGCCCCTCCTGTTCATGGTAAAGCAATGGCAGGACGGTGTCGTACATCGCAAGAATTTCTTCCGCAGAGATCGGGTTCGAATGGGTGGGCTTTTTTTCTGGCATATTTGAACGCAAAAATACGACATTTTTTTACGGGCGTATTAGGTAACGTGTAGAACCGTAAGGAGGTGCTGCCACATCCGTGCCGGCATGTCACAGATATTGAGATTATCCGAAATCTGAAATGTGTGGTCGCGCAAAGCGGACGTGCGCAGCACGTCCCTACGTTTATCGGATTTTTCAAAAATAATTGTGGATTTCGTTGCTTTTGGGTTTGGGATATGTTATATTGAAGGTATTGTAATAGGCACCTATTTTTCAGGAAGAAACAAATTGCATAAGTTCATGAAAAGTTGAGATGAGTTCATTAAATGACAATTCAATTGCGTTTGATGGGCACCTATTTCTTTAAGAAGCAAATGGCGGAATTGGCTGGGAAACGACGATCGTAGGAAGTATTAAACGCGCACAACATCAATGAAAACTATTTCTTGGAGCAAAGCATGACCCCGATAGACCACGATTCACCGGATTATCAGGATTAGGGAAGGATGGGGTAAGAAGTAGGAAGTAAGAGTTAAGAAGTAAGAAATGGGAGATCAAATTTCGAATTTTGCGATTTCGGCTAAAAATTGTATTATTTTTGTACCGCGAAGTCGAAATGGTGCCGGAAATGGCAGGTCACAAAAAAATACTTTAAATAAATTGTAACCTTTTCGGTTTTCGCGGGTCTTTGTTATAGAGGATGTAATTCAGCATCCCTTAGTGGAATATAAAACATACTTTCAGAAGGACATTTGATACTGTTCTCTGTCTGAAAACGGCGTTTTTGGCAACGAAACGCTGTTTTTCGGAGAGGCTATAAGAGACGAGAGATCGTTTCGTAATGGATTTGCCGCTTTTTGAGCGGTACCCTGCGAACGCTAATGCAGCTAAGGCTGCCAGCGTTAGCAGGGTAATAATCGAGACGTATTTTCTGCGCACCGGACTGGTTTCGCGGCGAGAATACGAAGCTCCAAGCGGCAAACTTCCATTTTTTAGCTCTTCGTTTAGACGGAGTCTTTTAATCAATCTAACTTCTGAAAGACTATGTCATTAACCACGATTCCTTCTCCCTCTCGCATGAACCGCGCTGGATTTAGCCAGGCTCATGCTGCTTCTGCCACATTACGGTCATCGCACGGCAGCCACGAGCTTGCTGCGTTTGTCGATCTTCAGGATAGTCCGTATCCTGCAAATGATGGTTCGCTGGGTTCCATGCCGGCGAATAATCCGGTTCCGGATCTGATCCCGGACGAGTTCTATGAAATTTTGCGGGCGCACGATCTCATCAGCGAGAAGGGAATACGCGATCACATTATTCGCAAAGCGTTCAAGACGATGCGCGAGCAGCAGGAACTGAAAAGTTGCGAGGCGCTGGCTAAACTGCAAGCGGTGTATCCGTATTTGCAGATTGATACGATTAGGAAAATTATTTATCGTATCGGGCCGGGTGCGAATCGGAAGGCCATGATGTTTTAGAGAAAAAGTTCTTATCCAGTCATTGCGAGGAAGCGATCTCAGGCAGTTTTTCACGGTGTTGTTTCGCCTGAGATTGCTTCTCGCAAGGGCATGTGAAGGAATAGAAAAAAACGGCTAAGGATTTTCGAAACTTACCGGCGTAAGATTCGTTGTAATATCCGCCCGCACGAAGGGTAAGAAAAACGGCCAACTTTTTGGTTGCTTTTTTTTTTACCCATGACAAAACCCTCCTGCACGATCGTTCTCGGAACCCAATGGGGTGACGAGGGCAAAGGAAAGATCGTCGATCTTTTAGCTCAGAATGTCGATATTGTCGCCCGTTATCAGGGCGGAGCGAATGCCGGTCATACCATTTTACTTCCGGATGGTCGCCAGTTCGTACTTCATTTAATTCCCAGCGGAATTTTTCATGCTGACGTCATGTGCGTCATCGGCAATGGCGTTGTTATCGATCCGGTTGCGCTGTTGGATGAGATCAAAATGGTGGAAGAGCAGGGAATTAAGGTGCGCGGCAGGCTTTTTATTTCGCATAACGCGCATCTTATCATGCCCTATCATAAGATGCTCGATGCGGCAGCCGAGCAGCGGTTGATCGGTAAAGATGGCAGCGCCGTGGGAACTACGGGACGAGGAATCGGTCCGGCGTATGAAGATAAATTTGCGCGAAAGGGAATTCGCATCGTCGATTTATTAGATCGTGAATCGCTCCGAGAAAAACTCAGAAATAATATCGCAGAGAAGAACGAATTGCTCGATAAATTTTACGGAGTGACCGAGCGGTGCGATGTCGATCAACTTATTGCTGATTATGAAATTTTTGATCGGGAGATCGATCCTTATATTACGGATACCGCGCTTTTATTGAACCGAGAAATTGCAGCAGGGAAATCCCTCTTGCTCGAAGGCGCGCAGGCCGCGCTACTCGATATTGATTTTGGAACCTATCCGTTCGTCACTTCGAGCAATCCAACAGCCGGTGGTGCATGCACCGGGCTTGGCATTCCGCCGATGGCGATCGACCGGGTGATCGGTGTGGCAAAGGCCTACACCACGCGCGTTGGCAACGGCCCGTTCCCGACGGAACTTTTGGATGAAACCGGAGAAAAGCTCCGCGAAGCCGGACACGAATACGGCGCTACCACCGGACGCCCGCGCCGCTGCGGATGGTTCGATGCCGTGGCGGTGCGATATACCAATATGATCAACGGCGTATCGAGCCTGGCGCTGACGAAGCTCGATGTGCTCTCCGGGTTCCCGGAAGTGAAGCTCTGCACCCGCTACGAACGCAAGAGTGACGGACGCGCCATCGCGCATTTCACGAACGATCTGCGATTGCTTGCGGATATTCGTCCGGTGTATGAATCGTTTGAAGGATGGTCGAAGGAATCTTTGGAAGGCGCGGCAAGCCGCGAGGATCTGCCCGCCACGACGCAGCGCTATTTAGACGCGCTCGAACGCGAAGTGGAATGCCCGCTCGAAATTATCTCCGTCGGTGCTGGAAGGGAAGAGACGCTGGGGGTGGGAACGATGGTGTAGCTGGGAGCTTTTATCCAACCCCTATCTCCAGCCGCACCTCATCCGGGTCGCGGAAGTAAAAGGCGTAATACTCTGGTGAGTATTCGGGGTAATGTGCGGGCGGGCGGGTTATCCGCGCGTTCGCGGATTTAAGTTCTTCGTACATTTCATCAACCTCTTGTTTGGAATCCACAAAAAATGCAATGTGATCGAGTCCTACATCGCGCACGAACGGCTGGTGCGTTGTGCTCGCATCCCATCTGATCCAGAGATTATGTTCGTTCAGCCGGTAGGATTTGGTGGCAAAATCGCTTGTCTGCTCGCGGTGATCGGATTGGAACCCGATTTTCAGAAGAATGCGGTCGTAAAATGCTTCGGAACGTTCGAAGTTAGAGACGTTCAGAATGATGTGGCCTATGCGGGGCATTAATTATTTGCTTTAGCGGCGATCTGCTGAATATCGGAAAGCTTATACACGGAACCATGTTCTTCGAAGTGAAAAATTTTGGCTACGTTATTGGTGTAGGTCCAGGTTTCCGTTGGTGCATCGCCGGGAATGAAAGTGCGCTCGATCTTCGTCGGCGGGCCATAGAGAATATACACTTTACCACGATCGGTGTTGGAACCATCGAGCATTCTTCCGGTCGCATAATTAAAATCTGCAAAATCCACGCGCTGGTAAAAGGTTGCCATGCGCTCGTTGTATGCAGTTGCTGGCGTGGGGTCTTGCGGACGCCAGAAGGCATAGACCTTTTTCATTTTTTCCTTATCGGAACCGGAGTTGAGCGTAGAATAATCGTCGGACTTCATGATGATTTCGAGCGGTTCGATGGCGTCGATCGGGTCGCCGAGCGAGAGTGGCATGTTCTGCCACACGAGCGAGAAATCGTTCGTTTGCGTGCGTTCAACGTTCCCGGATTTGATGTGAACTAAAAACTGGTATTTACCTTGCTCGAATTTTTCGCCGGGAACGTTAAAGATCGCAGTCCACAGTTGCCCATCGCTATCGGGACGAAGTTCATATTTCAAAATACTATCCGCCGATACAAAGTGCAGCGCGGATTTTTGATGCATATCTCCAAGATCGATCTGGGAATGATAACGCTCGCCGGTATCGGCAGGATCGATAAAGTTTTTCACCTGCCGAACAGTTACATCGAGGCTTGGCAGCGCATCAAGCGTATCCGGCATTCGAAATGCCACCGTGCCAACCACATTGCGACTGAACATGTAACTATTTCCGCGCGCGCTGACAAAGGCCGTAGTACCTTTCATGCTATCGATAAGCGAAATATCTCCAATAGATATATTTCCCTTCCCGCCGGTAATGTATTGCGGATGCGCGTCCTTGATCGAATGCAGATCGAAAATTTCCGGACGCATGACCATGCGGTCGATGTTATCGCGCACTTCGACTTGAAGCGAGTATCGTTTATCGGTATCGAACGATGGGAAGGAAACGCGCTCCATCATAGCGTGCCAATTCGTTTTTGAAACCGTTTCGTCGAAAGTATTTGCGTAGATCGTGTCGATAATGTTCCGGGTGAGAACAGGCTGTGCATTTCCTTGTTCCAGCACTTCGATCGTTACTTCTCGCAGTGCATAATATGCTCCGTGATCGGGATTTTTTGAGCGAAGAAAAGAAAACATGGAACTCGATGTGGTGAGGCGAACGTCCGCCGTGCGGCCATCCGGCGATTGCACCACGCTCGTCATGATCGGATCGCCGTAATCGAAATACATCCGCGAATCGTGTGAATGCCACTGTGCCGAAGCGCCCTTTGCAAATGCTGCAATAGCGATCGCGATAGTTAAATATTTTAATACGGTCGTTTTCAATTGAGAAGTGCTCCTTCCATGATCCATGTCTTAATACCATCGCGCTGATTTTCGTTCACATCAAGAGCAGCAGCAGCATGAGGCACCTCGTCAAACAAAGTTAGGAGGAGGATCGATGATGTGTCGTACTGAGGATTCTGTTTATTTACATCTACAAGGCTCCCGTTTAGACCGCTGATTATAGAAGAATACGTGGAAAGATCAACATTGCCTGCCACGTCGGTCGAGTTATGGCAGTTGCCGCTATTGCAAGCAAGCGTAAAAAGCGGCTCGACCTGCTGGGAATAGCTAACTCCCGTATCAGGAAAAACGATCTGATTCGCATTTGAAATACCGCCGCATCCCAGCGTGAAAAAGCTAAGGATTACGATAATGCCAAAGATACCAATCAGAGCGCGTTTCATCTTTTAATTATTCTGTGCACCTTCGAAGATCCATTGTTTAATTCCATCGCGCTGATTTTGATTGACGTTGAGTGGGGCGGCATGAAGTTCCTCAGCAAACAATGTCCTGATCAGGATGCAGGATGTATCGAGATTAGGATTTGTAGTGTTCACATCAACAAGGCCGGGATAATAGCTGCGAATCGCATACCAATTCGAAAGATCTACTCCGCCGGCTGCATCGATGGCATCATGGCAGCCGGGAACGTTACAAGCAAGCGTGAAAAGCGGCTCGACTTGTTGCGAGTAGCTCACGCCGGTTGCCGGAAAAACGATCTGATCTGCATTTGAAATACCACCGCATCCCTGCGTGAAAACGATGAGGATTCCGACGATGCTAAAAATACTAAAAACTGCGCGTTTCATAACAATAAAGTTAACCGTTTCATACCGAGTGTCATTCCATTTCGAGCATGAATAATTCCTTATGAAAAAGGACGGTTCTGTCTAAAGGTAACGTAATAGTTGTATTTTTGTAACGATGTCAGTTCCGCGCTCGATTACTTTTCCCCTTGCAATCCTCGCTCTCGTGGTGGGAGGCGCTGCGCTTCATGCCATGCAGCCGGTTCTGCTGCCATTCGTGGTCGCGCTGTTTTTATCAAATATCTTCCGTCCGCTCGTGGTCTATCTTCGAACGAAGCGCGTTCCAATAGCCATTATTTTGCTATTGGTATTAGTGCTGGTGGGCGCGGTGCTCTTTGGGGTTTCGGTCGTTGCAGTTTCGAGTGTAAACTCGCTGATGGCGGCAATGCCACGTTATGAGGCCAGATGGAATAACAGCTTACTTCCCGGTATCGAAAACCTGCTGGCCGCTGCACCGGCATCGATTCAGGAACAGATCAAGTCATTGCAATGGTCGAACTTGGTGCAAATGTCATCCATCTTTGGTTTGATCTATGCCGGTGCGGGAGGGTTCGTATCAGTCATGAGCGGCCTCGGACTCATCTTACTTTTCATGCTTTTTATTTTAGAAGGCAATGGATTATTCGAGCGTAAAATTCGGGCAGCATATCCATCGTGAGCAGAAGAGATCATCGCAGTCATCGAGCGCATCGATAAAAAAACCGAACGCTATTTCATCACTGTAACCCTGATAAATATCGTGAGCGGAATCATCTCCACGATCATTTTATCCGCATTCGGAGTCGATCTTGCTCTCTTGTGGGGTCTTGTAACGTTTATTGTCTGCTTTATTCCAACGATCGGTTCCATTATTGCGATGTCGCTTCCGATCGTGGCAGCATTTCTTCAGTTCGACGCTATTTCAACTCCTATTGCAGTTGCTGGAACTCTTATTGCCGTTCAGTTCCTGTGGGGAAGTATTATAACCCCGCGCATTATGGGTTCCAGTCTCGATCTTAGTCCATTAGTTGTTCTGATCTCGTTGATATTCTGGGGATGGGTCTGGGGGCCGTGGGGGATGGTGCTTTCCGTGCCGATCACTTCGATGATCAAGATCGCAATGGAATCTATTCCGGCTTCGAAACCAATTGCGATCCTAGCGTCTCATTCATACCCGCCCAATCAAACATAAGTTTTTCGAGTTCGCTTTTTATGGATTCCAACCGAGCTGCGTTTGATTTCACGCGCTCCGCATCGGAATAATAACCGGGATCGTACATTCCATCTTCGATCGTAAGTTTTTCTTTTTCTAACTTTTCGATCTGTTTTTCGATTTTCGATATTTTATCGCGTAACGGTTTTTCCTGCTTGTACTTTTTATTTCGTTCCTCCGCTTCGGTACGCCTTCTGTTTTCCTCGTTGCGCTTGCGGTTCTCTTCATTCTTATTTGATTCAGGTGGAACGTGCTTCTTTTCTTTCGATTCCTGTTTTGGCGCTGCTGGTGCGGCCCGTTTTGCGCGGATGGTAGCAAGTTCCGTCGATCTCAGCTCTTCAAGATAAATTTCAATTGGCTTTGGATATTCTTTAACATCCCCATCGCCAAATGTAATGAGGCGGCTGGTGAGGTCTTCCAAAAAATCGCGGTCGTGAGAAATAACGATGACGGTTCCGTCGAATTGAAGCAATGCTTCTTTCACAACCTCTTTCGATTGAACATCCAAGTGATTAGTTGGCTCGTCGAGAATAAGCGTGTTAACGGGTTCCAGAAGCATTTTTGCTAATGCGAGACGAGATTTTTCTCCACCCGAAAGCACGCGAACAGGTTTATAGACATCATCTCCCTGAAATAGAAATGCGCCGAGTAATGTGCGTATCTGCGCCTGGGAACGCGGCGCGCTTTTTGAAGAAGTTCCGGCATTCTGTCCATGAAATAACTGTGCGCGTGTTACGGACTCCAGCGTTTCAAGCACCGTTAGTTCCGGCTTCAACGCTTCGGCCTGATGCTGTGCGTAATAGCCGAGTGTTACGTTATGTCCGTAGGTGAGCGTGCCGCCCGTCAATGGCTCCTGACCGGCGAGGATCTTACCCATCGTGGTTTTGCCTTCGCCATTACGCCCCAAAAATGCAATGCGATCCTCGCGCTCAATACGTAAATCTACGCCACTAAAAATATCGCGGATGCCATCGTAGGATTTCGCGCCGCCTTCGATCTCGAACACCATTCTTCCCGATGGCGGCGCGGGCGGGAAACTAAAATGCACCGATTTACCATGTGAGCCAAGCTCGATACGTTGCATCCTATCGAGCATTTTCACGCGCGATTGCGCTTGCTTCGCTTTCGTTGCGCTGTAACGAAACCGGGCGACAAAACTCTCTAATTCTTTACGACGCGCTTCGATATTGGCGCTGGCTGCGGCAAGCTGGGCTTCGCGTTCGGCTTTGGTGCGCTCGTAGTATTCGTAATTGCCGGGATACACTTCAATCTTCCCTTGCTCGATCTCTGCGGTTCGATTACAAACGAGATTCAAAAACGCGCGATCGTGCGACACCATGATGATCGTTCCCTCGAACGCTTTGAGAAAGTTCTCAAGCCAGAGCATACTTTCAAGATCGAGATGGTTCGTCGGTTCATCGAGCAGGAGCGCATCGTTTCGCGCGATGAGCAGCTTTGCAAGCATGAGGCGCATTTGCCATCCGCCGGAAAACGTGGAGAGTGGTTGCGTAAAATCTCTTTCTCGAAATCCGAGTCCGGCTAAGATTTTTTTCGCATCGCTTTCGAGTTCGAATCCGCCTAAATCTTCGAACTGATGATGTAAAGTTCCGAAACGTTCGATCACTTTTAGATACTCCTCACTCATGTGGTCTTGCTCAGGATCTTCCATCGCGAGTTGCACTTCTGCGAGCGCTTCTTCGGTCTCAATGAGGTCTTCGCGCGCGCGCATGGCTTCGGCGATCAGCGTTCGCTGTTGCGCTGCTGCATCGAGTGTTGGCTCCTGCGGCAAATACCCGACTTGATAGTTCGTCGGCATGTTTACGCTGCCGGATTCTGCTTCATATACTCCGGCAATAATTCTGAGGAGCGTCGTTTTACCTGCGCCGTTTGGGCCGACAAGACCCATGCGGTCGCCGGGGCGAATGGTGGCAGTTACATCGCGGAAAAGGAATTTTCCGCCGAACTGCATGGAGAGATGTTCTAATGCTATCAAATTTAATTACGAATTACGAATTTCAAATTACGAATATATAATTATTCCTTAACGTCCTATATTGTCATTCCCGCGAAAGCGGGAATCCATAATTCGTGTGTGTGATAACCTATAACTGGATTCCCGCTTTCGCGGGAATGACATGTGGTCATTCATCATGGCTGCAATCCTCGCCGTGTACGATGACGGTGGCGGACAAACGGCATCTTGCGCTCTCCGTGTGTACCATCTTTATCGTAGGGAAGCACGGAAATGGAACCATCTATTTCAAGAATAGCCGATTGCACTTCGGAAATATCGTTAATGCCATGCTCGCGGATTTGCTCTTCGAGTTCTTCCTCGCGGATAGATTCTTTCAGCAAATTCGACATTACAAATTTTCCGTTGCGAATGAGTAATCGCGGTTCGCCGGTAATAAATTTTCCAAGTTTTGTATCTCGAAAGAGAACTTTCGTCAAAATTACATTGATGAGAATGAGCGTTGCCGCCGCGACAATGCCGCCGAGCAGTGAATTATCGTCGCCAACCATTGCATTTTGAACGGCATTCGAAACCAGCAGAATGAGCGCAAAATCAATGAGCGAAAGCTGCGATATATGCCGCTTGCCCGCCAGACGAAATCCGGCGAGAATAACGAGATAAACCACCGTGCACCGCACGACGATCGCGACCATATTATCGAACCACATTGTTGATAGAATTAAGTTAGGCGTGCGTAACAGCTATTCGCTAAGTATCGCTTCCGAAAGGCTCATTTTGAATGCAACTTCTGTTTTCCTGTCATCCTGAGCGGAGTTTTTCTCGACGAAGGAGAGAAAAACGGAGTCGAAGGATCTCACATGATTTACCTGTGAGGGAAACTCCATGAGATCCTTCGACTACGAAAAAACTCCGCTATCGCTCCGTTTTTGCTCCGCTCAGGATGACATGTATTTTAATATTATGGCAGTAGCAAACCACCCCACAACCCTCCGCCTTACAGAAATAGAAAAAGAACTTGCGGAGCTTCAGGAAAGACGCACGCAACTTCGTTCCCATTGGGAGCACGAAAAGCGGCTCATCAAAGATATTCGCGGCGAGCGTGAAGAGATAGAATCTTTGCGCAGTCAGGCCGAACAGCTGGAACGTCAGGGGGACCTCGGTAAAGTTGCAGAGATTCGTTATGGAACGATTCCCAAGACCGAATTCGATCTTGCAAAGAAACAGACCGAACTCGAAAAACTTCAGAAGGATCATCAGATGCTCAAAGAAGTTGTTGGTCCAGAAGATATTGCGGAAGTGGTTGCGAAGTGGACAGGCATTCCAGTCTCGCGTATGCTCGAAAGCGAGCGTGAAAAGCTGCTAAAAATGGAAGATCGTTTGCACGAGCGCGTCATTGGGCAGGATGAGGCTGTTACGGCGGTTTCGAATGCCATACGCCGTTCCCGCGCGGGAATGCAAGATAGAAACAAACCGATTGGGAGCTTTATTTTTCTTGGCTCGACGGGCGTTGGCAAAACGGAGCTTGCCCGCGCGCTCGCAGAATTTTTGTTCGACGATGAACATGCAATGGTTCGCATCGATATGTCGGAATACATGGAGAAATTTTCGGTCTCGCGTTTGGTTGGCGCGCCGCCGGGATATGTGGGGTATGAAGAGGGTGGTCAGCTTACGGAAGCGGTTCGGCGCCGACCATATAGCGTGCTGTTGCTCGATGAAATTGAGAAAGCGCATCCGGATGTATTTAACATTCTGCTGCAAGTCCTCGATGATGGCCGACTGACGGATTCGCAAGGACGAACGGTGGATTTTAAGAATACGATTATCATTATGACCTCGAATATCGGTTCCCACATCATTACCGCCGAAATGCAGAAAATGAAAGCCGATAATGCAGACCGAATTCTTGCACTTTTGCGAACACTGCTCATGGCGGAACTTCGAAAAACGATCCGCCCGGAGTTCCTGAATCGCATCGACGAAATTGTGATGTTCCAGCCGATCTCGGAAGCCGATCTTCGCAAGATCGTCGATATTCAATTACTCCGCGTGATAGATATGACAGAAAAGAACGGCATCCATCTAGAAATTTCTGTTGATGCCCGCGATTGGCTCGCAAAAAGCGGTTTCGATCCCATTTATGGCGCGCGTCCGCTCAAGCGCGTGATTCAAAAAGCGATTGTCGATCCGCTTTCGCTGAAATTATTGGGCGGGGAAATTATGCAAGGGGATACCGTGCGTGTCGATCATAATGAGCGTGGGCAATATACATTTGAGAGGGTCGAGCGGGGAGAGGTTGCGTAAGCTGAACTGCGATAAAGATTTGCATGTTTGGAATTTGTATTGCGGGAATTTGAACATCTGAAAGTAGTGACATACGAACAAAATGTTATCTCGAATTGAAAATTTTTCTATTGGAGTCGTCCCGCATTTCTTTTCTAGCCGAGGACATCTGAGCTTAACCATAGGCAAACGACGGTGGGAATGGAAGAGCTTACGGTACACCATCGACGAACTAAATCAGCTCATATCAGATAGCAATGGCAGCCCCATTTCTTTCCGCGCCGGTGGCAAAGACTACTGGCTGTTTGAAGGACGCCTTTATAAGGATAGTGATGGATTATCTGCTAATGAGGTTGCCGCATTACTTATCACACGTACCAAGCAGCAGCGTTCTCGGATTGAACGTGCGAAGGTTCTTTCAGCATCTCCTAACGCATTTGTGGGAACCAGTTCTCGTAAAGCAATTCCGGATGATGTGAAGCTTATTGTCTGGCAAAGAGATCGAGGCAAGTGTGTTAAATGCGGAACATCTGTTGAGCTACAGTTCGATCATATTATCCCCGTTTCCTTAGGGGGATCGAGCACTCCGGAAAATGTTCAGATTCTCTGTGGCAGATGTAATCGAACTAAAAGCAACTCAATCGTATAGAAGGCCGCGACGAATCAAATGTCATTAATGATCTGATCGTAAGTCAGAATTTTGCTTGTAAGCCAAGTGATAATTTCGTCATCGTAGCTAACTTGAACTGCTCTTCTCGATTTGAGGAAAAGGATAAGTTCCTTAGCAGTGGCTTCATTATCTACAATCAAATACTTAATATCATCTGCATCAAAATGGAGACGATAACGTCGAGATATCCGAATATTCCAGTATTGCTTCCAGTCGGGAACGCTCATCTGTTCGGCTCCAAGAAATTGATAATCGAAATCAGGACCAACAAAATCAGGGACATAGCGCCATTCCCGCTCGTTCGCAAAACGATAGTCATCGTCTACCGTTCCATTGTTTCGTTCAAGTCGGCCTTGATAATGTTTAAGATAGGATTGTATTCTAAAGAAATCACGATATTCGCGGTATTGTGCCGATACTGCACTTGCAGTTGTACGCGCGAAGTGAGCTTGAAGCGCTCCCAAGAACTGAGGTATCAGGTCGCTCTTTTCGTTAATGTAGAAGACAGGGTGTAGCTTCGTTCTAAAAGCCCAATCCTTAGATAGGCCTATACCAAACTTGCCATAGCTTTCGATGTGGTCTCTAAGCTCTGATACTCTTAAATCGCAGAAAGAGACCATCGGGACGCCAAAGTCGCGTATGATCTTAGGCCCCGCTTCTGGGTCAAGCGTTACCTTCTCTTGCGCGTAGCAGGGCTTGAAGGAATCTTTAAGAATTCCCTTCAAAGAATCGAATGATTTTGTGAAATGAAACAGTATATCCGGATATAAGCCCATGTATTATTATCCCAGTTTCACCCTCGGATCAAGTCTGGCATAAATAAGATCGACGATAAAATTCACTACGACGAAAATAACCGCCGAGAAAATTACGGTTCCTTGAATGATCGGGAAATCGCTTCGGGTGATGGCATCGACGGCTTGCAATCCAATTCCCGGCCAGTTAAAAATGTATTCGATAAAATAAGTGCCGACGAGCAATCCGGCAAGCCATGCGCTAACGGTTGTCACGACAGGATTCAGCGCATTTCTGAGCGCATGTTTATACACGACCGATTTCCAGGGTGCGCCTTTGGCTTTCGCCGTGCGGATGTAATCGCTGGACATGACTTCCAGCATGCTCGACCGAGTAACGCGGGCAATAACGGAAACGGGACGGAAGGCGAGTACCAGCATTGGCAAAATAAGATATTCGATATGCAATTCGCCGCCTTCCCACATATATCCGGAAACGGGAAGCCAGTCGAGCCAGGAACCGAAGACGAGCATCGCCAGCAACCCCATAACAAATGCGGGAACGGAAATTCCGATGAGCGCGAAGAGCATCGAAGCATTATCGAAAAGACTGTAGGAACGAATCGCGCTGACGACCCCAATTCCAACGCCAAGCACGGAAGCGATCAGCATGGCGCTGATTGCAAGCGTAGCCGTTGCGCCAAATCGATCCCAAATGCTGCTGAGGACGGGGCGGTTCGATGTGAACGACCGTCCCAGATCGCCTTGTGCAACGTTCCCGATAAAACGCGCATATCTTTGCCACACCGGAAGATCGAGGCCAAGCTCGTGGCGAATCGCGGTTTGCGTAGCAAGATCGGCTCGCTGGCCCTGCATCATGCGCGCAGGGTCAGGAAGCAAATTCATAATAAAAAAGACGACCGTCACTACCCCGAATATCACGAGGATGGAATAGATGAGGCGGCGAATGGTGAATGCTAACATGATGATTATCTCAGAGTCCGAATTTCCATGCCCCATCCTCAAGATAAAGCTGGGTTGTTATCGTTGTGTCAATGGGGTTCTTTCCTATTGTTTTCAGTTGATACGTAACATAAGCAATAGTGCTATCATGAGATTCCGAAATGATTTTGACCGAAGGTTTTCGTTCCTTCCATTTTTCAAAAGTGTAACTCACAAATTGAGGATTAGAAGCAAATCGTTTTTTTATGGTTGAGCAAGTTAATTGCACAAATGAGCAATACGTAAGGCGCATTCGCCGCTGCCGCGCACTTGGTTCAGGGTACGTTGTCTTGCTCGGAGGAATGCCTGCACCTGGGCGCCGTGGCCTACCTGCGCAAGGACAACCCCCCGGACGACATGCTCATCCGCCTCAGGAAGATCGTCGACTCGTGCTTCGGCGAGGTGGAGGCGCAGCCCGACTCGCCATGAGGCCGCCGGAGGAACCGCCGGCCCCCGAGTCGGACTCGTCGTCGCCCTTCGCGGAGGTCAAGTACTCGCTTCCCGAGCTGCTGCGCGACGTGAAGCTCGACCGCTCCACGAGCCTGTTCTCGATGGAGAAGCTCGACCAGGACACCATCAGCCGGCTTTTCGAGCAGAACAACTCACTCCGTGCGTCAAGAACAAGAGAAGGGTGACTTCGTCGACCTGCTGCGCAGCCGCGCCGGCTTCGACTTCGGCGCCAAGCTGGACGCGCTCGCGGAGAAGCACGCCTCCCCGCTCGACCTGCTCCAGGCGCTGATCGACCAGAAGCTCCTCCTCAAGGAGGACGCCTGCCACATCTGGGGCGACTTCCTCGGCATCGCCTACGTCGACGTGCTCGCGTCCGGGATAACCGAGGAGGCCGTCCGCAAGATCCCGATCGAGATAGCGAGGAAGGTGCGCGGTACTGTACTTCGTTCAGTTACGTGCCGGTGGCGCAAGAACAGCTACGCCGCCAGTATCACGAGCACCCGCACTGGAGCTACCAGTTGCACTACGACAACCTGGTGGCGCGGCTCAAGGCCGAGCCGGCGCTGGGAACGGCACGCTCGTATGCCACGGTCCGCCGCTACATGCAGGCGCATGGCCTGCTGCGCCAGCCGCGGCACCGGCCCAAGAGTTGTCCGGGTGAAGCACGTCGCCGCCCAGCAATACGTAGCCGCCGGTACGCCTCGACTCAGCGTATTGCTCCGTTCGTCCCCGCGAACTCCTCGGCGTAGCTGAAGCCGGGCGCCAGTCGCACCGAATCAAGGTGCCGTTCGAGCGCGGCATCACCGGTCCGGCGGCTCAGCACCAAGTCCGGTCTGATCGGTGACGATGATGCTCACCGGCTGCCCGTCCAACTGATCGCGCAACCGCCGCAGTACCGGCTCGGCGCTTCGGGTCAGCGGATTGTCCAGCTCCGGATCGCGGATGTAGGGCAGTTCGATCTTCTCGGCCGCGACGTGCAGATCGCGCGATCGACGCCACGAAGCGAGAATCTCGGTGCGCACCCGCACCGGCGCCGGTTCGTCTGCAGTGAGGAATTTGACCCGACTTGCGGCGAGTTCGGCGCTGTCAGCCGGCGCTGCCCGCGGTCGCGGTTCCGCGAGCGCCAGCAGCTTTGCCTTTGAAGTTGGGGTCATCACCGCCACCCTTCGCCGCGCCGACTGGGTCTCGGATTCTGGATCGTCCATTGTCGCCGACACGCAAACACCCCGAGGCGCTCGCGCGTCAGCTTGTCAACCATATGCGAGCCGGCTCACCGTGCCGTCTCATATTGAGACGGTGGGCAAGCTTGCTCTTTGGCTATACCGGACTGTGCGCTGAGAGCAGTTTTACAGCTTGTCCGCGAAGAGCCGGTTAACAGAATCAGGTGAGTTCAGTGATCGACGAACCCGGCGCCGACGAGACGTACAACCCGTGGACCGTCGTCAATCTCGTCTTCCATCACCTCGCCGAACAGGGACTTCATCCCGAGTTGGGCGAGCACGGAGACCCGGGCGCGGCTGCGCGCGACCTGCTGCTGGCGTTGGGAATCAGCCCGGCCGCGGAAGGCAATCGTCAGATCCGGCTCAACGTGTACGCGCATCTCGCCGAGATTCGAGAGACCGTCTTCGACGACAACGGCCAGCTGCGCGGCTGACAAGTCCTCGTCTCATTCTGAGACCGAAACCGGTCGGTCGCGAGGGTTTCATTCCAACTACGACGCCCAGCACCGGCGTTTATCGATCGCGACACCGTTGCGCGAATCGACCACCACTCGACCGACTCGACCACAACTCGAACCAAGGAGTGTGACCATGACTCGTCAAAGCGTGGCCAAGGCTCACGACAAGATCCAAGAACTGGCTTGGGAGCCGCTGTACCACACGCCCGTTACTCAGTACGGAACGGACTACACGTTCCAGAAGGCGCAGAAGAAAGACCCACTGAAGCAGGTGCTGCGCTCCTACTTCCCGATGCAGGAAGAAAAAGACCACCGCGTCTACGGCGCCTCGGACGGCGCGATCCGCGGCAACATGTTCCGCCAGGTTCAAGAGCGCTGGCTGGAATGGCAGAAGCTATTCCTGTCGATCATCCCGTTGCCCGAGATCTCGGCCGCCCGCGCGATGCCGCTGCTGTTCCACACGGTGCCCAACCCGGAACTGCACAACGGCCAGGCGATCCAGATGATCGACGAGGTTCGGCACTCGACGATTCAGCAGAACCTCAAGCGGCTCTACATGAACAACTACATCGACCCGGCCGGCTTCAACTCGAGCCTGCGGAACTTCCAGAACGACTACTGCGGCACCATCGGTCGTCAATTCGCCGAAGGATTCATCACCGGTGACGCGATCACGGCCGCCAGCATCTATCTGACGATCGTGGCCGAGACCGCATTCACCAATACCTTGTTCGTGGCCATGCCGGCCGAGGCGGCCGCCAACGGCGACTACCTGCTGCCGACGGTGTTCCACTCGGTGCAATCCGACGAGTCGCGGCACATCAGCAACGGCTACGCCACCTTGCTGATGGCGCTGGCCGACGAGGGCAACCACCAGTTGCTCGAACGTGACCTGCGCTACGCGTGGTGGAACAACCACCGCGTGGTCGATGCCGCCATCGGCACGTTCATCGAGTACGGCACGAAGGACCGCCGCAAGGACCGCGAGAGCTACGCCGAGATGTGGCGGCGCTGGATCTACGACGACTACTACCGCAGCTACCTGGTGCCGCTCGAGAAGTACGGACTGGTCATTCCGCACGACCTCATCGAAGAGGCCTGGAACCAGATCTGGAACAAGGGCTACGTGCACGAAGTCGCCCAGTTCTTCGCCACCGGCTGGCTGGCCAATTACTGGCGGATCGACCCGATGACCGACAAGGACTTCGAGTGGTTCGAGTACAAGTACCCGGGCTGGTACGACAAGTACGGCGCCTGGTGGGAGAACTACTCGCGCCTGTCGGTCGCGAACGGGCACAACCCGATCGCGCTCGAGGACGTCGACTACGTCTACCCGGCGCGGTGCTGGGTCTGCATGGTCCCCTGCCTGGTCCGTGAGGACATGGTCATGGCCGAGGTCGACGGGCAGATGCGCACCTACTGCCACGAGGCCTGCCGCTGGACCGACACGGTCGCCTTCCGGCCCACCTACCAGGGCCGCGAGACGCCGAACATGGGTCAGCTCATCGGCAAGCGCGAATGGGAAACCCTGTACCACGGCTGGAACTGGGCCGACGTGGTGTCGGACATGGGCTACGTCCGTGACGACGGCAAGACGCTGG
>CAWCCK010000013.1:0-84964 GCA_963794025.1 Ignavibacteriota bacterium | reverse complement strand
CGCGTTCACCTTCTTTAATTTGAATTTGCGGAAGCCCGAGCAGTGTGCGCGGATTCGTCGAGCAGCATTCGATATACTGCGCGATGGTGAGATGTCCGGCGTTTACGAGATGCGTTAGGCCAAGCGGGATCGCGGTTTCTAATCCAATAATTCCCATCGCGGCGCTTACCATATCGGTTTCTTTTTCGTGCGTGGCATGGGGCGCGTGATCGGTGGCGATGCAATCGATCGTCCCATCACGTAATCCTTCGATGATGGCGTCCACATCTTCTTGCGTTCGCAGCGGCGGACACATTTTCGCCATTGTGCCGTGATGCTCGACTGCTTCATCCGTAAGCGTGAAATGGTGCGGAGTCACTTCGCAGGAAACCGCAAGTCCGCGCGCTTTTGCTTCGCGAATAAGACGGACTCCGCCTTTCGTGCTTACATGCGCGACATGATAACGCACCTATCGCCTCCCTCCTACATACTCCGCAAGTAAAATATCGCGCGCAATGATTATTTCTTCTGCCACGCTTGGCCATCCGGGAAGTCCGAGTTTTGTGGAAGTTTTTCCTTCGTTCATCGCCGCGCCAACGGTCATTGAATGTTCTTCGCAATGCTGGGTAACAAGCAGATCGAACATTTTCGCATATTCAAAAACGCGCCGCATGACTTCCGCGCTTCGCACGGCTGCGCCATCGTCTGAGATCATCCTCACACCCGCTTTTACGAGTGCAGCCATCGGAGCAAGCTCTTCGCCTTTGCGATCTTTCGTCATGGTGCCGCAAATTGCGAGATCGACGAGATGACCCGCCGCTTTTTCTTTAATATAGCTTACAACGAACGGATCGGAAATCGGTGGTTCGGTATTAGGCATACAGCACACGCCGGTAAAGCCGCCGGCCATCGCTGCATTCAATCCCGTTTCGATCGTCTCTTTATATTCCTGCCCCGGTTCCCGTAAGTGGACGTGCATATCGAAAAATCCCGGCGCAACAATAGCTCCCGCAAGATCGCGTACTTCGCCATCCGATTTTAGATCACGCCCGATGCGCGTGATAATGCCATCGCGGATCTCGATGTCAATGCCAGAATCATCGAGCTTCTGGGAGGGATCTATCAGCCGGGTATTTTGTAGAAGAAGATTCATTATGGTCTTTTGAGTTCTTATGTCCTTTAAGTCCCTGAAATGACCCAAGCGACCTAAATGACTATATCGAAAAAGTTTTTGCTGAACAGCCATTCTAACACCGCCATCCGCATTGCCACTCCGCGCTTTACCTGCCGCAGCACCAGCGAGCGTCACCATATACCATTTCGCTTTCAAGCTCGATTCCGTGATTGATCGGGCCGGGATGCAGAATAAGCGCAGTGGAATTTTGCCATGCGTTCCGGCGTCATTCCATACTGCTCACGATATTCTTCGAGGCTGGGGAAAAATCCGCGAGCCTGACGTTCCAATTGAATGCGGAGCATCATAATGGCATCGGCAGAGTGCAGAACATCATCGAGATCGTGCGTAGTCTGGATTCCAAATACTTCCGCAGCATTGCGCGGCATCAGTGTATCCGGCGCAACGAACGTAACACGCGCGCCAAGTTTTTTCAGCAGCCATGCATTCGAGCGCGCCACGCGGGAGTGCAAAATATCGCCAACGATCACAATGTGCTTTCCCGTAAGATCGCCCATCGCCGCGCGCATTTCCGCAGCATCGAGCAGCGCTTGAGTGGGATGCTCGTGAACGCCATCGCCGCCGTTAATCACATGCACATGATCCGGCAACCGCTCCGATAAAAATTGCGGTACGCCGGAAACATTATGCCGAACAACAAAGGCATCGACCTTCATCGCTTCGAGCACATGCACGGTATCTAAAAGCGATTCACCTTTGCTTAGGCTGCTGACGGCTGGCGTTAGCGTAACCACATCCGCGCCTAAGCGTCGTTCGGCAAGCTCGAACGAAGTGCGTGTCCGCGTGGATGCTTCGAAAAAGAGATTTGCAACCGTCCTGCCTTCGAGCAGCTTCGATTTGTTGAATGGGCCGGGATGTTTGAGAAATTCTAAATAATGATCGCTTCGGTCGAGTAAGCGGAGCGCTGTATCGACTGGCAGATGCTCGGTGGAGAGAAGATCTTGCCTCACTGCGCGTAGCAAAGTGAATTTTGACAAAGATTGTTCCCTCAACGCGAGTCTTACGTGGATTTGGGAACAAACCGAATGCGAGAGTCAATTTTCATCATCAGCATTTTGGCATACCGAAGGAGAGATAATTTCACTTAGTAGGATCATATTGTTTCAATGCATCCCGAAGAGGAGGAACATTCAGGGCTTTGCGATCAGCATCCGTGACCGAATTCGAAACCGGATATAATACAAATTTGCCAGTCTTCGGATCAAGATGGGCCTGTGTACCATATTCTTGATCCTTTCCTTGTGCAATTAAGTAGCGATCAATCGAAGCGGCGACTATGAATTTTGCTTGATCACTTCCCATTGCTACAGCAATATCAGCTAGCTTGTGGGCTGTTGCATAATCAGAAGTATCTTCGCCATGCAGCATGATGGTGCTTGCTTCAAGGAAATCGAGTGCTTTCAATATTTTTCCATTATTCAATAGGAGGTATACCTGCGATCTTCGTGTGCTGTCCCGAGTTTGCAAAGCCGCAAGCTGTGAAGCCGAAAGTGGCCAGTGTTGGAATAACTCCAATCGATCATTCTGATCATTTAAGTACAAAGAATGAATCTGTCTCTGTTGGGTTGAGGTTACAGATGAACCCTGAGCGTTTCTCTTTACTTGATCGTACAGTTTTTGGAGTTGCTCGCTTTTTTCGAAGCCGACAGCCTGGGTCAATGCTGGCCATCCGTCGGCATCTGCCCAACCTTTTATTACTGCTGTGTCAAGGTACTTTAGACCAGACTCCTTGTCCCCTTCGAGCGCGAGAACCAATGCTGCAGAAAAGTAGGTTGAACTGTCTGTCACGCCCAAGAAGATTAAACGCTTTATTAATCGAAAAGCGGTAACATAATCTCCAGAATTTGAAGAACTATTAATAGCTTGCTTTACACTGTCAATCGAGGCGCTGGGCTGAGCCCTAACGCCAAGATTGAAAGTGAGTAATGCAAAAAGCATAAGACAAAAGGTTCTGAATCGAAATCCCATTCTTCTTTTTCCTATTATCATACATAATCCAAGATGCCTTAACTATAAGTAATTACAATTCTCGCTGTGAATGAAACGGAAGGTGGAATGATTCCAATGTGGATGTCGAACTCGATACCAATGCCGAGTGTCCCCGCTACGGTTGATGGCCCTGTTGGATTATAGTCGAAGGCAGAAGCTTCGACATTGAGAAGGTTGCCGCCGCTCAGAGCTGACGAACACCAGTTTGCGCAGTCTATCATTTTACTTTGCATTGAGCTTGGGACTTGACCAAGAGCGCTAGAGTCTCTTGCTGTCAAGGCGAACCTGCTGCTGAACGCCCCTACGAAACTCGTAGTCATGTCAGATGCAAAAGTAGACCAGTCTGTCGAAGAAAGTGAATTAATGTAGGTAGTAAAACCCGCGTTGTTAAAATTAGGTGATGGCATATTTTTTGTTGGTTTTAATTTGTGTATGGAAGGGAGTCTCGACGCTTAGAAGTGCCAGTCGCAGACCCCATCCATGTAAGTAATAAGTACCGTTTCCCCGATTTTTTCCCCACCATATTTCAATTTTTCTCGAATTATTTTTTAGGTCGTTTGGCATGACTATTGCTGGGGGGGGGGATTCGTAAACCGAGCGATGCCGCGATTTTTTGCGCATGTACCATAGCCCGCTCATGACAGTTATAGACAGCTTTTATTGATTTTTTTTGCTTTGCAGCAATCTCCTCAAAAGAAAGTCCTTCTAACCAATGAAGCTTGAGCATCTCGCGGTAACGTTCATTCCTGATTAGAGAAAGAATTACGATTAACGTTTCATGCGCTTCGAAGTATAGAGCAGCTTGGTCATTCGCATCGTAATTGTAAACACTATCGAACATTGGAACTTCACGTCGGTGATGAAGGAGATATTTATTGAGGACCTTAACCGCTGCTCCCCACAAGTATCCTGCGGGATTATCATTTTCAATCGCGTCTTTCGACAACGCTTCGCAAAAAGAGCTAATAGCCTCAGTCATGGCGATAGAAATTTCTTCCCTCGGAATACTCCTGAACCTTCGCGCAAGTGCTTTTTCGACGAGTGGCTCGAGGCTCTCTGCTTCTTTGAAACGATCCTCGTAAATACTCATAAAAGGCAATTTATGGAATTCAGACGATTTCCTAAAGCATTTAAGTAGCCCTAAGTTCCGTAATATTTCAGGAAAAAGCAACCATCCGTTTTGCATATCTGTTTTGCCCTATCGGTCTCGAAAAATGGACTAAAAAACACCCGATATTGGCAAAGCGCGCAACAAAAAATAACATAGAGGCAACAGTACTGCCGGTAAGCAATCCGAACGATTCCGTCATCGTTCGCGGCGCGCGCGTTCATAATTTGCGCGGCGTGGATGTGGATATTCCGCGCGAAAAGCTCGTCGTTATCACGGGAATTTCCGGTTCGGGAAAATCTTCGCTGGCGTTCGATACCATTTATGCGGAAGGCCAGCGGCGCTATGTGGAATCGCTTTCGCCTTATGCGCGGCAGTTTTTGGATATGATGGAGCGGCCCGATGTTGATTATATCGAAGGACTTTCTCCTGCTATTTCCATCGAACAAAAAACGATTGGTTCCACGCCGCGCTCGACCGTCGGTACGGTAACGGAAGTGTACGATTTCATTCGCTTGCTTTTTGCGCGAACGGGAACGCAATTCTGCGTCGATTGCAATTTACCGGTTGAAAAGCAGACGGTCGATCAGATCATCTCTGCACTGCTGAAAAATCCGGATGGAACGAAAATAACGATCCACGCGCCCGTTGTTCGCGGTAGGAAGGGGCAGTTCAAGGAACTGTTCCGCGATGTGGTGCGGCAAGGATTTACGCGCGCGCGCATTGACGATCAGCCGCAAGAGATCAGCGAGAATTTAGAACTTGATCGCTATAAAGCGCATACCATCGAGATCGTCATTGACCGCTTGGTGCTTAGGGAAGGAATTCGTGAACGGCTTGTCGCTTCCGTTGAAACGGCGCTCAAGATGAGCAAGGGAACGATCAGTGCGGAGATCGAACGCGGTAAGCAAAAAGAAAATATCCTCTTCAGCGAAAAATATAGCTGCCCGAATTGCGGTCGGTCGTATGAAGAGCCGCAGCCGAATACGTTTTCCTTTAATTCCCCAGCCAATGCGTGTCCGGAATGCCACGGACTTGGCGTGCAGCGAAATTTTGTGCTCGGTCTCATTATTCCAGATAAAACTATTTCCGTTCAGGATGGCGGCGTGGTTCCATTTGGGAAGCAAAGTAAGATTTGGCTTTGGGCACAGGTAGAAGGTTTGTTTGAACATTATGACATTCCGCTTTCTACGCCGCTCGCTTCGCTTCCCGAAGCGTTCTTCGAAGTGTTGATGCATGGTTCTGGCAAGCAAAAGTTCTCGGCGCTCTATACTTCTGGCGCGGGACGCGCGACGAAATATCAGGTCAAGTGGCCGGGCGTGATGGAAACGCTTCGGTATTGGTACAATGAATCGGGTTCCGAAGCGCAGCGCGGCTGGGCTGGGGAATTTATGGCGGCGAATCTTTGCACTGCTTGCAATGGCGGCAGATTAAAACCCGAAAATCTCGCCATTCGCGTCGCCGGAAAAAATGTGCATGAGATCGTAACGCTCTCGCTTAGCGATACGATAGAGTTTTTTCGCACGCTTTCGTTCGAAGGCATTAAACAAACGATCGCGGAACCCGTTGTGCGCGAAATCATTCCGCGCATTGATTTTCTCTTACAGGTTGGGCTTGGGTATCTTTCGCTCGACCGTTCGGCGCAATCGCTTTCGGGTGGCGAGTCGCAACGTATTCGGCTTGCCACTCAAATTGGCACACAGCTCGTCGGCGTACTTTACATTTTGGATGAGCCGAGCATTGGTTTGCATCAGCGCGATAACCGAAGGCTCATTCATTCTTTGGAACAGTTGCGCGATCTTGGAAATACTGTTATCGTCGTCGAGCATGACCGCGAGATGATGGAATCCGCCGATATGCTCATCGATATTGGCCCGCGTGCCGGCGAGCATGGCGGGAATCTTGTGGCGTATGGGCCACCGGCTTTGTTTAACGAAGCGGTACATAAACCGAATTCGGCGAATGGGTATTTTATTGGGAATGATTCACCGACAGCCCGTTATTTATCCGGCGAGTCCTCGCTGGAAATTCCTAAAGAGCGCGTAAAGCCTAAAAAGAATAAAGCCATTCTGCTTGAAGGCGCGACGGGAAATAATTTGCAGGATGTGTCGCTTCGCATTCCCATCGGCACGTTCACGTGCATCACGGGCGTATCGGGTTCCGGAAAATCCACGCTTATCAATGAAACGCTGGCTCCTATTTTGCAGCGGCATTTTTATGCTTCGCATGTTGTCCCGTTGCCATTTAAGAAGATCGAGGGATTAGATGCCATCGATAAAGTAATTGAAATAGATCAAACGCCGATCGGCAGAACGCCGCGCTCGAATCCAGCGACGTACACCGGACTTTTCACCTACATCCGCGATTTTTTTGCATCGCTGCCAGAATCGAATATTCGTGGATATAAAATTGGGCGATTTTCTTTTAACGTAAAAAGCGGACGGTGCGAAGCGTGTGAAGGCGATGGCGTGAAAAAGATCGAGATGAATTTCCTTCCCGATGTCTATGTAACATGCGATGTCTGCCGAGGCAAACGCTACAATCGCGAAACGCTCGAAGTGCATTACAAAGGAAAATCCATTGCCGACGTACTTTCGATGAGCGTAACCGATGCGGAGGAATTCTTTTCAGAAATTCCTCGCATCATGCGGAAATTGCGTGCGCTTTCTTCCGTTGGGATGGGATATATTCGCCTCGGTCAGCAAGCGCCGACGCTTTCCGGCGGCGAAGCGCAACGCGTGAAGCTTGCAACGGAGCTTTCGAAAGTCGCAACCGGAAAAACACTTTATATTTTGGATGAGCCAACCACCGGACTTCATTTCGAGGACATCAAGCACCTCATGAACGTGCTTCTGAAACTGCGTGAGCGCGGAAATACCGTCGTTGTGATCGAGCATAATCTCGATGTCATTAAAATGGCAGATTGGCTTGTCGATCTTGGCCCGGACGGCGGTTCCGGGGGCGGACGCATTGTAGATGAAGGTACACCGGAAGAGCTTGCACGACGTTTTAGCAAGACCGGAAGCTACACTTCGTTCTTTCTCCGCAAGGAATTAGGGATGCCGGTGGATTAAAAAGAATTTTACTGGAATTCGATTGGGGGAATTGTGTTGTGCTCCCCGTGGGTTAGTTGACTGCCGGAGATTGCTTCGTCGAATCGAACTCCCTCCGGTCGTTTGATTCTCCTCGCAATGACAAGAAAAATGTCTTAATTCATAATTCCTAATTCTTAATTGTTCCAGTACATCGTTCGCAGGGTTCTGCTTTTTTTACCGACGCTGTTTCTCATAACGGTGATCTCGTTCGGGATTTCGCGCATGGCTCCGGGCGACCCGGCGGAGCTGAAGGCTGGCGTCGGCTCGGAGGGCGCACAGCGCGGCAATCAGCAGCTTAACGAGCAGATCATCAATCAGATCCGCGCGCAATGGCATCTCGATAAACCCGTTTGGTATTGGACTATTTTTTCCGATGAAAAAAATGCCGATGGCGAACTCAAGCCGATTTCCGATCGCGTAACATTCAAATGGAATGGCACGAACAACCAGTATCATCTCTGGATGTCCGATTTGCTTCGCGGCGATTTCGGCGTATCGTTTCAAGATCAGCGGCCTGTGATGGATAAAATTTTGGAGCGTCTGCCGATCACCGCGTTTCTCGCGACAACCGCCATCTTGCTTGCCTTTCTCATTGCAATTCCCATCGGAATTTATTCCGCAATGAAATCGCGGCAAGACAGCAAACTCGATAAAGGCGTATCGACCACGCTCTTCATTCTTTACTCACTGCCCGATTTCTGGATCGCCACAATGCTTATCATTTTCTTTGGTGGCGGGGATTTTCTATCATGGTTCCCAAACAACGGCTTGCATGGTAACGACTATCCGTATTCCACCTGGCTGCAAAATACGGGCGATCTTCTTTGGCATGTCGTGCTCCCGATCTTTTGCTACACGTATGCCTCGCTTGCATTTCTTTCCCGGCAGATGCGCGGGTCCATGCTTGAAGTAATTCGGCAGGATTATATCCGCACAGCACGCGCGAAAGGGCTTTCGGAAAAAGTTGTCGTATATAAACATGCGCTCCGCAATTCGCTCATTCCGATCGTCACGATCGTCGGAGGCTTGCTTCCTGCGCTTATTGGCGGCTCGATCATCATTGAAACGATCTTTACTATTCCGGGCTTGGGCTTGCTGGAATTCAACGCGCTGACCGGACGCGATTACCCGGTAATCCTCGCCGTCTTTACTATTTCAGCCGTATTGACGCTCGTCGGCATTCTGTTAAGTGATATTCTCTATTCTCTTGTCGATCCGAGAATTGCGTTTACCAAAAAATCGGCATAGTAATTAAGATAAAAATTTTGATGGACGAACGTAACGAATTTCGAAATACAGGCTCTCTCGAAGTCGAAAAGACTTCTGCGGAGACGGTCGGCGTTCTCGATCGTGTACCGGTGCAGAATGAATACCTGATCGGTCAGCAAACTTCGCAGCCTGCTCCGATACCCGAAGTTATTCCATCGCTTATGGAGACCGCCGCGCAAGAAAAGCGCGAGGCAAACCGAAAATTGGTCACACAGACCTTTTGGTCGCTTGTCCGGCATCAGTATAAGAAAAACCGCATCGCTGTTTATGCGATGTATGTCGTGTATTTTCTTTTTGGCATTGCTATTTTAGCCGATGTGCTTGCCAACGATAAGCCGCTTTTCGCAGTGTATAAAGGCACGGTCTATTTCCCTGTTTTCAAGCAATATCTGGCCGATCTTGGAATCAGCCGATGGTCATCGGATCTCGTAATGGCCGATTGGGGCGACTTGCAGAAATCCGGCGATGTGAAAACCGCCGTATGGCCTCCGATCCGGTATTCGGAGTCCGATGAAGACCTTGCAAATACGCTTTCGCCGCCATCGAGCGCACACTGGCTTGGCACGGATGGCATTGGGCGTGATGTGCTGGCAGGAATGATACACGGCTCTCGTATTGCGCTTTCTATCGGGTTTGTATCGATGTCGTTTGCGATCATTATCGGAGTGATCTTAGGAGCGTTTGCCGGATTTTATGGGGGGTGGGTAGATAACATCATCTCTCGCCTGATCGAAGTCGTGCTTACGCTGCCGACGTTCTTCCTGATCATTACGATCGTAGCGATGGTGCAGCAAGGCTCGGTTTGGCTGATAATGATCCTTATCGGCCTTACAAGCTGGCCGAGCATTGCGCGATATACACGGGGTGAGTTTTTACGCATTCGGAATATGGAATTCGTTTCCGCGGCCTCGGCGCTCGGCTTTAAGAATTCTCGAATTATCCTTCGGCATGTGCTGCCGAATTCACTATCGCCAGTGCTCGTTTCTGCCGCGTTTGGTATTGCAGGAGCCATTCTGATCGAAGCAGGGCTATCATTCTTAGGTTTTGGCGTACCGCCGACTGTCGTGACATGGGGCAGCGTTCTGAACGATGCCCGGAACGACATTCACGCATGGTGGCTTGCAGTATTTCCAGGATTTGCAATCTTTTTAGCGGTCGTGGCGTATAACTTAGTGGGCGATGGGCTTCGTGATGCGCTCGATCCTCGCTTGCGTGACTAATTTTCTTTCCGCTTAAAAGATTAATTTTTCGTTGCTTATTCGATTTTTTTTGTTAATTTCAGGGTTAGCGGAACCAAACACCCCTCAAAATGGAATTACTCATCAGTAATTTTAGGACGGAGCGTACAACGCCTACTTACGAGGCGTCGAATCGCATCGGCATATCTGCCGAACCCCGCTCATTCCTCCTTAACTGACATACTAATTTTTCCTCATGCTTTGGACCTCGGAATTAGCAGAATACCTTCAAGATGCCCCCTGGCCGGCCAATAAGGCTGAACTCATCGATTATTGCGAACGCATCGGCGCACCGCCGGCGGTCGTCAGGAATTTGGAAGAACTCGAAGATGAAGACGAGCAATTCGAGTCCATCGGCGAAGTATGGCCCGATTACTCTCCGGAAGACGACGAGTTCTACTACGACGACGAATTGAACGAGTATTGATCGCTGCATGATGACTCATGCAGGATGATCGCATGATCGTTCATGAGAAGTGCCCCATCCGCGCGGCGATCGCTTGCGGAACATCACGGTACCGTGTATCGCATACCGAATGCGATCTACAAAGGACTTACGAGTGAACGCGATAAACTCCCCTTCTTTAAGGATTCCGCCACGGCGCTTTATCGCACCTTATGGCTTGTGGCTTGTTTCACTAATGCTTTTGGGATTGGCCGGAATGGTCAAAGCTCAAACACCCGGTCCCGGGTCTGAGGAACAAGACCAAAATATCACAGCGGGCCAAGTTGTTGCTGTCGAGTTCCAGGGCAACAAATCTCTTTCGACTGACGAGCTATCGAGTATAATCAATACGAAAGCCACCGATTGGATAAGCCGCACTATTCATGGGATTCCGATTGCATTCATCTCCTCCCTCGGCTCGGGTTATCAATCGGTTTCGCAGGCATCGCTCACACACGATACTGCTGTGCTCAATAGATATTATCAGGATCACGGCTTCATCGATGCTCGCAGCAGTTATACGGTTCTGCAAAACCGAGACGATCTCCATAATCTTTATGAGCAAATTCGGCGGGAACGGCTCACGCAAAATTCCGGCGTAAAAGGTGCGCCGTTGCCGGAAGTTCGGGATACCGTTGTCTTTACCATACGCGAAGGCGCTCCCTATACCATTTCTCATGTGGCGATCAAAGGGCTTGAATCGCTTCCGCAAGAATTTCAGCCAGAAATTACTGAAAAAGTTACCATCAAAAGCGGCGAGCGATGGTCGAGCGCGGCAGTAACCAATGAAGCACAGCGGCTGACTAAAATTTTGGTCGAGAATGGCTACCCAGGAGTCCGCTCCGATACCATCCCGGTGCAACACATAGCGGGGCGTCACGATGTTAACGTTCTGCTCTATTTTCGGCCCGGAAACCGCTATCGTTTCGGACCGATCCATATTAAATATGACACGACATCCCCGGAAAAATCTATTGTATCGAGCAAGGTAATTCTTTCGCAACTTTATATGGATAGCGGGCAATGGTACAAGCTCACAGACATCCAGCGCAGCGAGGCTGCTCTGAGTAAGCTTGGCGTGTTCGACCTCTTTAGCATCTCGCTCGATACCGATTATATTAATCAGCTTCCCTATTCCAAACGCGATTCCGCTGCAGTGCCGATCAATGTTTTTCTTCGAATGAAACATCGCGCAGATATTTCGGTCAGCATCTTTGGCGGCCAAAGTGTCCAGGGTATTGTGGTTGGAGGGAGCGTTGGTCTTACAGACAAGAACCTTACGCAAAATGCGGATAACCTCAGCCTTCAAGTATCCGGACAACCATTTCCGACAACTTTAACTCGCATTAGCGCAACCCTCGATTATATTCGGCCCGATATTGGGATCTCACATTTCCCGCTCGTGACCGGTCTCGGTTATAGCCATCAAATCGAGCTTGATTCGCCAGCCTATACGTTCATCTCTTATTCCGCGCATATCGGTTCAAATTATTTCCTTAGCGACACGGATAATAAATCGCTGATCATTCCTGATTTTCTTGTTGCCTACGTGAACACAGACACCAAAGACTCCATCATTAAGGCCACTGCGCCACCCGCGCAGGTCAATCTCATTCCTTCTATTGGTTATCAGAACGACCGCACCAACGACATCATTAATCCAACTACAGGATATTTTCATTCTGCTTCTCTTGAAGTAGGCATTCCTTCCAGGCTCCCTTTTGTTTCACTCTCGCCAAGCTCGGCGTATTTGAAGTTCGTTCCACAAGTAAAATATTTCTTCGATCTTTCCGGCAACGGTACTGCCGTGCTTGCAACCCGGTTGCGCGCGGGCGCAACGTATCTTCTGACGAGTGATACCGCGCGCGAACCCTCGCTCGACCGCCGTTTTTATGGCGGCGGCGCAACGTCGAACCGGGGGTGGGGTGAGCAATCCCTGTTGGTCTCCAAATCAGCGTCGGATACTGCCACGTTAGGCGGATACAACGATCTCGAATTCAATCTCGAATTACGTTACGCTCCGTTTCAATATCCCGGCGCATTTACCACGTGGCAGCAATTATCCTCGCCATTCCGCATCGTGCTTTTTTACGATATGGGAAACGTATGGGATAATGTCGCGTGGACGAATCCTGGTTCAGCGCTTGCCTTCAAAATGATGGCCCAAACGATCGGTTTTGGAATTCGCTATAATTTGTTTTTCGGCGCGCTGCGCATAGACTGGGGGTTCAAGCTCTATGACCCATCCGGCGAATTCAGCGAATCGCCATCTGCGATCACGCCGGGTATGACAGGTGGCTGGTTGTTCAAGCAAAAGTTTTTTTCCATCGGCAATACCAGCAGTCTCCATTTTGGGATCGGGCAGGCGTTTTAAGGATTTTGCTTTTCTAAAACACACGAACCCGAATTGCCCTCGGACGGGTTAGTATTCTTTCAACTAATCCTTAACCTTGATTTAACGAAAGGAAAACACTGCTATGAGTACGCAGATCAGAAATCTCGCGCTGGCCGGACACGCCGGTTCCGGCAAAACCACGTTAGCCGAAGGCATTGCATTCGCCGCAGGCGCTATCAACCGCCGCGGCACCATTCAGGAATCGAACACGATCTCCGATTACCATCCAGACGAGACCGCCCGAAAACACTCGATCAATACGTCCCTCATCTCATTAAATTCCCAGAATACCAAACTTAACATTCTCGATACACCCGGCTACGCCGATTTCACCGGCGAAGTTCGCGCGGCGCTGCATGTAGCCGATACCGCGATGATCGTCATTGATTCGCCGCATGGCGTCGAATCGGGAACCGCACAGGCGTGGGAATTTTGCGAGCACGATCAGAATTCCGTGATCTTTATCGTGAACAAGCTCGATCATGCCGAATCCAATTTCGATTCCGTCGTCGAAAATGCAAAAAGCCGTTTCGCGCATGAAGTTGCCATCGTGCAATTTCCGCTGAACGAGGGCGAAGGATTTAATGCCATCGTCGATGTGATGAAGATGAAGCTCATGCGCTTTACCCCCGATGGAAAATATACGGAAGAAGAAATTCCCGAAAACGTCCGCGCCAAAGCAGATGAATTGCACCGGGAATTAGTCGAGATCGTTGCCGAAAGCGACGATACGCTGATGGATGAATTTTTTGCAAACGATGGCCAGCTCGATGAATTGCATTTTGCCGGCGGTATTCACGAATCGCTCGCGCATCGAAAGCTCTTTCCTGTGCTGTGTGCTTCTGCCGAGAAAAATATCGGCGCGCGACGCATCATGGAATTTCTCGTGACGAACGCTCCCGCGCCCGAAGACCATCTTGCCGATGTAAAGGGAACGAATCCTGATACGAAGAAAGAAGTTAGCCTGAACGCCGCGCCGAAAGACGCGACGACGCTCTTTGTATTCAAAACCGTCAGCGAGCCGCATCTTGGCGATCTCTCGTTTTTCCGAGTATTCCATGGCGAGCTTCATCCGGGCAGCGATTTAGTCAACGAATCTAACGGCAAGAGCGAACGCATCGCACAGTTATTCGTAATGACTGGAAAGAATCGCAAGGAAGCATCCTCCGTAGCCTGTGGCGATATTGCGGCAGCCGTAAAATTAAAAGATACGCACACCAATAACACACTATCCTCGCGCAGTTTTCCCGTTGTATTACATCCCATTGAATTTCCTGCGCCGATCATTACGAGCGCCGTCGCTGTAAAGAATAAGGGCGATGACGAAAAAATGGCGATTGGACTGCATTCGCTTCACGAAGAAGACCCAACATTCCTTGTTCGCCACGACCCGGAGGTGCATCAAATTCTGATCGAAGGACAAGGGGAACTGCATTTAGATATTGGTATCCGACGGTTGAAGGAACGATATAAGGTGGATGTCGAAATCGTCGAGCCGCGCATCGCGTTTCGAGAGACTATTAAATCCAATGCGGACACGCGCTATCGCCACAAAAAGCAATCCGGCGGCGCGGGACAATTTGGCGAAGTGGCTATTAAACTGGCTCCAAGACGTCGCGGCGAAGGATATGAATTTATCGACGCCATCGTCGGCGGCGTGGTTTCGAACAAGCATATTCCTGCCGTCGATAAAGGCATTCACGATTTCCTGACGGTCGGGCCACTGGCCGGTTATCCCGTCGTGGATGTTGCCGTTACGCTGTACGATGGGAAGGAACATCCCGTCGATTCCAACGAAAATGCGTTCAAGACTGCCGGTAAAATGGCGTTCAAGGAAGCATTCTTATCGGCGAAACCGATCCTGCTCGAGCCGATCTACGATTTGGAAATTGCAGTTCCCGGCGATCACATGGGCGATGTGCTGGGAGATATTTCCTCGCGACGCGGCAAGATCACCGGAATGGATTCCCGCAATGGATTCGAGATCGTTCGCGCGCAAGTGCCGCTTGCAGAACTATATCATTATTCCACACGCCTGCGCTCCCTTACGCAAGGACGCGCTACGCATAAGCAATCCTTCAGCCATTACGAAGAAGCCCCGCGAGAGTTCGCCGACAAAGTGGTGAAGGAATCGGCAAAGCATAAGGTGGCCGAAGAGGAATAAACTCAAGTGTAGCATCGGGAATATATTCCCGATGCTACACTTTCCACAAATCACTGTGGCATGAACCCGATCCGTCTTGCTATTCTCTGGCACCAGCACCAGCCGTATTACCGCACCGGGAATGAATTTCGGATGCCGTGGGCGTGGCTGCATGCCACGAAAGATTATCTCGAAATGGCCGAGCATTTCGAGCGGCATCCGAACATGCGCGGCACGATCAATCTTGTGCCCTCGCTTCTCAAACAAATTGGTGAGTACGTTGCAGGTACTGCACACGACCGCGTGCTCGATCTGATGACGAAAGATGCGGGAACGTTGTGGGCTGGTGACCAAGCCTTCCTACTCGATAATTTTTTTTCTGCCAGTCAGCGGCGAATAGACCAATCCCCTCGCTATCGGGAATTATTCGATAAAGCGCACGGCCCCGATCGCGAACAGCATTTTGATATTCAGGATTACCGCGATCTTGCAGTTCATTTTTCGCTTGCATGGACGGGCGAGATCGCGCGCCGCCAGGAGCCGTTCAAATCGCTCGTTGAAAAAGAACGCGGATATTCCGAGCAAGATAAACAAGCACTTGCAAAGGCGCAATTAGAAAATGTAAAAAAGATCGTTCCATTGCACCCGGAACTTGCAAAGAAAGGACAGATCGAGCTTACCACTTCCCCGTTTTACCATCCCATTCTTCCGCTTCTTATCGATACAGATTGTGCGCGTGACGCTATGCCGGATGTACAACTACCGCAACATCGTTTTCAATTTCCAGAAGAAGCGAACGAGCAAATAAAGCGCGGAAGGGAATTTTTCAAAAGCACCGTGGAGATCGAGCCGCGCGGAATGTGGCCGAGCGAAGGCAGCGTTTCGTGGGACGCGCTCACGCTTATTCGCAAGAACGGATTTGCGTGGACTGCGACCGATGAAGCTGTACTTGGTAACTCCATCGCTGGCGCAACCACACAAGCTGGGAACAGTGCCATCAAGCCGGAGCACGCAAAATATTTCCCGTGGCGAGCAACGACAGCAGAGGGCGAGATCACCGTTTTCTTCCGCGATCACGGGCTTTCGGATAACATTGGCTTTACCTACCAATCCTGGAACGCCGATGACGCCGTTAACCATTTTATCGACGACATCCTAAACATTCGTTCCACATTGGTGAACAATTACGGCGAAGATGTTTTGCATGAAGCATGTATCTCGGTTATTCTCGATGGCGAAAATTGTTGGGAATATTACTACAATAACGGATTCGAATTTCTCGATAAGCTTTATTCTGCGCTTACGGCGACGCCGGAAATCCGACCTGTTACGTTCAGCGAAGCAATCTCCGGTTCTCGAAGTGATGCACTTCCGCAGCTTAAAAAAATTACTGCCGGTTCCTGGATTCAGGGGAATTTCGAAATATGGATCGGAGAGCAGGAAGACAATGCCGCATGGGACGCGCTTTATGCAGCAAAGACTGCGCTCGATCACGCCCGCACAACGCAAGAAGGAAATCTCGAAGCTGCTCATGATGAGTTGATGATCGCTGAAGGGAGTGATTGGAATTGGTGGTATGGGAGCGATAATTTCAGCGCGCAAAAAAATATTTTCGATGAGCTGTTTCGAGTGCATGTAAGCGAAGTCTATAAAAAACTCGACCTTTCTGTCCCCGACGATCTGACGAAACCTATTGTTGGCAGATTTTCCAATGCCGGACCTCCCTCGCAATCCGGAGCGATGCACCGGGCCACGTAATACGCGACTGCGAAAAAGTTTTAGTGACCGAAGGGAGCAAAAGGCGGTTCACTTTCATTCTATGGTGAGCATGAGGAACACCATGAGAACACTTTACGCATTTCTCGTGCTACTACTATGCCCTTCTCTTTCGCGGGCGTTCCCAATTTCAAACATCCGTTTTCACGGCAACGCGCAAATTTCAAGCGCGCAGTTGCTCGATGCGGTTGGCGAAAATATTTTAAAACGCAACATCGCAAATAGATCGGAATCGCTGTTACTCGTCGAGGAAGCAAAGCAATCTATTCAACGGAGATATTCCAGCGCAGGCTATCTGTACGCGCGGATCGATTCCTTTCATGTTGATCTTGCGGTTCCCAACGATTCCACGCAAGGATTTCAACTTGATTTTTTTATTTTTGAGGGAACGCAGTATTCTGTAGGCTCAATCGCTATTCGTGGCAGCACTATCCTTACTGAACGCGAGTTAACCGCTAAAATGACGACCGTCCCGGGGCAAATCCTGAACGAAGCGACGCTTCAGGACGACATAGCTAAACTCCTTGCTCTGTATGAGCAATATGGTTACCCACTTGCAAAAATTACGATCGATGCTATCATTCCACGCTATGACAGTGGAACGAATAAGGGCATGCTTGCTATCTATTTACGATTAACAGAAGGACCGCGAGCGAGGATTGGAAAGATCGTTATTGTCGGGAATGAAACGACGAACGAGAATGTGATCATGCGCGAATTGGCATTGCAACCCGGCGCTTATTATAATGCAGAAGAACTAACCGCTGCGCGCGCGCGCGTCGAACGGCTCGGATTTTTCGAATCGGTATCGGAGCCGGAACTATACCTCGATCACGATTCTACCGTCATCATTCTGCTTCGAGTAAAAGAAGCAAGCACCAGCGCGATCGATGGTGTGCTGGGGTATAACCCTCCGGCTAATGCATCGGAATCTGGTTATTTGAGCGGCCTCATCGATCTCAGCTTGCGCGATATTTCCGGCACGGGCCGCAACGCCACGCTGCATTATGACCGCACCACCGCTTCGACGCAAACGCTCGAAGTCACATATCTGGAACCCTGGCTTTTCGGTTACCCGATAAATTTCAATGGAGGATTCGCACAAACCCAGCAAGATTCCACCTATACCCAAACCACTGCTTTGGGGAATCTTTCACTCGCACTTACGCAGGATATTCGCATCATCGGCACGCTTTCGTATGAGCGTGTGATCCCGAGCGATGAGGATAGTTCCGTTTTCACGACCTACGATAGCCGTACCATCACGACCGGACTTAGCGCGAGCATCGACACACGAGATAATTCCATTGCGCCACGCAGCGGTGTGGTTGGTTTGCTGGGCGCGAGTTATGGAATTAAAGCTATTTACGGCCCCGCGCAATATATCGATTCTTCCACGCCTTCTTCCATTGGACTGAGCACCGTTTCACTCGATGCAAGCGGTTATCACACGCTTTTTTCTCAAAAAATTGTTGGCGTGATCGGGCTTCATGCGCGCAGCATCACTGCGACGGGTGGGCTGTTGGACGCAAGCGATCTCTTCCGTATTGGCGGGATTTTTACTATTCGCGGATACCGCGATGCGGAACTAATCGCTTCGCGTTACGCCTACGCCAATCTGGAACTTAGATTTATGATGTCGGACTTATCGTTCTTTAATTTTTTTGTCGATGGTGGATATTTAGTGAAGGATTCGACGGTTTCCTCGGCAGCGGAACAGCCGCAATATCCTATCAGTTATGGGCTGGGCGCACAATTAGAAAGTCCTCTGGGAATTATTGCGGTTTCTATTGGGCTTGCTCATGGAGAACCGGTTTCGCAAGCAATTTTTGCATTTGGATTAGTAAAGCAGTTTTAAGCAGTGGAACGACTTTCCTGGAAAACGGAGCGCGCGCATTGGAAGCGTGGGATCTATTCCATTATGGGGGTAGATGAAGCGGGTCGTGGGCCGCTGGCCGGGCCTGTTGTAGCGGCGGCGGTCTATTTCGATCACGACACCTGCCGCAAGTTCCCGAAATCCTTGCGCGATCTGAATGATTCCAAAAAACTTACCGAAGAAGAACGCGATCGCTTTTACACAGTAATAATGGAGCGTTCCCAAAGTTGGGGCATCGGCATTGTATCGCGCGAAGAAATCGACCGAATCAACATTCTACAAGCTACGATGAAAGCAATGACGATCGCAGTTGAGCAGGCGGCAGAAAAATGTGCTCCGGAATTGCTGCTTGTCGATGGTAATTATTTTCGGACTTCGCTGCACTATCCATTTCAGACGGTGAAGGGCGGCGATGCGATCTCGCCGCTGATCGCCGCAGCATCTGTCATCGCAAAAGTTACCAGGGATCGCATTATGGTGGAACTTCACGAGAAATATCCTGCCTATCATTTTGCATCCAACAAAGGGTACGGAGTTCCCTTGCACCTCCGCGCACTCGAAGAGCACGGCCCGTGCCCCGAACATAGACGCAGTTTCCGTCCCGAGCGATTTCAGGAAGAGTTGGAGTTTACTATGAGAACCAATATGTAATCGGTCCCTTATGCCGATAGGATCATACTTCGGGCACGTTCCCGAAGTCATTTTCTGTTTGATGCATCACTTTGTGTTCACATCGTCGCGGGTGCTATCCGCGCCGAAGTATTAATTCCCAATACTATGAATCAGGATGAATTTTCCCCCAATAGATTCGAAGATGTTTTCTCCGCCGAATTAGAGGAGATCGCAAAACGTCAGGAAAAGCCGAATGGTGAATCGGTGGATCGCAAGGAGCTTGCGGGTATCGCGCTCTCGGGCGGCGGCATTCGCGCGGCGACATCGGCGCTTGGCGTGCTTCAGGCGCTGAAAAAGCTCGGGGTGCTTTCTGCCTTCGATTACCTTTCGACGGTTTCCGGCGGCGGCTTTGCCGGGTCGTGGTGGAGCGCATGGACGTCGCGAAACTTTACGCCGGACGCAAGCAAAGAAGAAAAGTTTTTCCCTCCGCCGGAGCGCACGCAGCCGGAACGCGACCGCATGGTTGCTGCGGATCGTGTTTCCGGTGACAAAAGCGGCGTTTCTCCAAATGCACACAATGCGGCTCAGTATAAGGCGACAGATCCTGTGCATCACCTGAGGTTATTCAGCAATTATCTGACGCCGATGAAGGGAATGATGTCCGCCGATACTTGGCGCGCCAACGCCGTGATCTCGAGAAACCTTGCGTTGACATGGCTTGTATTAATTCCCATGATCTTCGCAGCCGTGTTACTGGCGCAATCCTATTTTACGGTGCAGCCTAATTCGGAAATGGAGTTCCTATATCCCTATTCTCACTTCGCCAGCGACAATGCCCGCACCCAGGGTATTGATTTCGAGTTGAGGGTTGCGAGACGCTTAGATAGTGTGGTGCATGGCGGCACGGGAACAACTTCGCTCGCGCCCATTCGAGCGTTGCGAAAATTAGGGGAACCGGAAACGGAGAAGAAAATCGCCGCTCATCGGGATCCCCTTGCTCTTATCGCCCTTGACATCGATTCTCTTCGCAGACTCGATAGTACCGCCGATGTGGATCTTGGCGACATGAAATCCTTCCCAATGCTTCAAAGTGAATTGAACCGCATCGAAGCACACGTTCTCCAGTGGCGCGTCGTGGACTCCTTTTTTCGCGCCGATCGAGCGTTCCACTCGGAACCTTTACCGACACGAGCTGCGGCGATCCAGGAGGAGAAAGACAGCCTTGACAAAGCCTACGAGAGAATACTCGATCCCGATGTCGATTCCGTACAAGTGCGACTTATTAAACTTGAACGCGATCTCATCGCACACCGCGAGCAAGTTCGTGACAACTGGCTCTTCAACGATACGCACCTCAGCTATCTTGCGAATCGCATCGTTTGGATGAGCCACCTTCCTATTATGATGCTCGGTTGGATCGTCGTGATGATATGCCTGTGGATGATCAATAGTGGGAACCGGATGTTTGGCGGCAATGTGCTGCAAGGTTCCTACGCCTTTATCGGCGGACTTATCGCATTTAACGGATTGCAGTGGCTTGTTCCCCATCTCGTCGGAGCGATCGAGCCGCCGGGAACAGATTTAGGTTCCGCGCTGCTCCAATTTACTTGGGCAGCGGTTGCGCTGGTGCTGCTGAATCTTATTTTGTGGGATACGGCACATTCGTTCTGGAAAAAGCACCGCAAATCTATGGATGACGATGCGATGCAGCAGTTGATGAAACTGCTCGATGTTCGGCGAGCGCGCATCGTCACGTATCATCAACGGCTGCTGTTGGGGGCTGTTGTTGCTACGGTTCTGCTTTGTTTTGGCGGCTTCGGCCATGAGGCGATCAATTATCTTTTCTTTTATCGTTCAAACAGTTCCTGGGATCTGTGGCAATGGGTCGCGCGATGTGCGGGTATTGCGGTGATATTCAGCGCCTTAGCCGGAACGGGCTTTGCAGCAGGGAACGCGACTCGCGCCGCCAGCGAAGCAGCTCGCACCGGACGCGGGAACCCAAACCCGCCCGGCAAAATAAAAAGTATGCTGATCGGCCTTGCTCCCCCACTTATTCTGTTGCTTCTGTTATGCGGAATTTCGTGGGCAAGTCATTGGGTGTTGCAAGATCTTGTTTTCCGAACGGGGCGCTCCATGGATCAGCACTATATCGTTCTCATTTTTTCGATGTGGCTATTCGGTTTCCTTTCGTTGTATTATGCGGTGTATGACCTTCACTTCCGCAGACGCAAAGCGAACAGGAATGCGCACGTACCGCCCACAATTCCAGTGCGGCAGTTTAGCCGATTATTGCTTGTAGCTATTCTTTTCATCCAGGTTGCAATGATGGTCACTGCCATTGCCTACCCTTCGCAAAGCTATCGGTTCCCGATCTTTTGGATCGCGTTGCCGCTTGCAGTATGGGCCATTGTAGTATGGAAATATGCGAGAGATCAGAAAAATACCCAGCCCGCAAAACCCAATGCCGTTTCCGACGCTTCGAACTTGGCGAGCGATGAATCGTTTATAGAAAAAACCGTTACGTTCGGTTCCCGGATTCGTAGTGTTGGTCGTTCGGGTGTTATGGCGTTTCTCATCCTGAGCTTTTCTGCGTTCTTGTTCATTCTAATATCAGCCTTCGTGGAAGTGGCAGAATTGCCGATCGACCATCTCTTCCTTGTCGCGCTGGGCGCAACGGTGCTCGTCTTACTGCTTGATATACTCTGGGGTATTCGCGCGCCCGAAGATGGGCGGCGGGGCAATCATGAGGCACGGCTGCTTCTGGGAATTAATGTCACGCTGTACACGCTGTTTCTGATCATCCCGCCGCTTTCAGAAGATCCGCATTGGGGCGTAACGCATGTACTGGAAATTCTGATCGCACTGGCGATCGGACTTGTCATCTTCGTCGGGTGGCGCGTGGATCCGAATGCGCTTTCGATCCATTCTTTCTATCGCAACCGCATTGTTCGCGCGTATCTCGGCGCTTCAAATTGGTTCCGAGAACGTTCGTCGGTGAGTGTAGTTAACCCGGAAGACGATATTCCATTGACGAAACTTGCCAACTGCGAGCAAGGCGCACCGTATCACCTTATTAACACGACGCTCAATCTCCTTGGAACCAAATCTCTCGAAACGGCGCAGCGCAATGCCTCGAACTTCATTTTTTCGAAGCGATACTGTGGCTCCGTCACGACAGGATTCCGACCAACGGATGAATATATGTCCAGCACGATGACGCTGGGAACTGCCGTTGCCATTTCCGGCGCGGCAGCCAGTCCGAACATGGGAAGTAATCAAGTGTCAGGCGCAACGACGATGCTGATGAGCTTGCTCAATATCCGGCTGGGCTATTGGGCAGCGAATCCGGGACGCAGGCGCTGGCGCGAGGCACAACCTGCGCTCTGGCCGTATTATTTGTTGAAGGAATCGCTTAGTCAAACCACAGGCTTCGGCGCATTTTGCTATCTGACCGATGGTGGACATTTCGATAACACCGGACTCTATCCGCTCATCGAGCGCGGGTGTAGATACATTGTGCTTTGCGATAACGGCGCCGATCCCGACCTGCATTACAAAGATCTTGGGAACGCGCTTCGCCGGTGCCGTATCGATTTCGGCGCGGAGTTTGTGCTCGATGGGTTAAAAGAAATGACGAGCCTTGGTGGGCCAACCACGGAAGGTAATGCTAAAGAAAAAGGTAAAGCGCATTGGCTGCGGGGAACTGTAAAATTTAGCGAAGCACATCTTCGAACACTGTGGGGCGAGAAGTGGGATGAAGGTCTTTCGCCGGAGGAACGATTGAAATACCGCACGGGATCGATCTTGGTGCTCAAGCCCGTCCTGCTGGGCGATGAGCCGGTGGATGTGCTGCAATATGGACTGGAGTATGCAGATTTTCCGCAGCAATCGACGGCCAATCAATGGTTCTCGGAAGATCAATTCGAAAGTTACCGCCGTTTGGGATATTGGAGCGCGCAAACTGCATTCGGCGGTTCCGATCTTACCAATGCTTCCCGTGCAGAACTGTTGCAAGCGATTGAGGGAACGGAACGAAGTGAAGAGAAGAAATCTCCTTCGTCATCGCAGGCCGCTACAGATCTGGTCCATGGTTCCATTACAACTGAACGATCAACAGCGCTTGCGTTCGGTCCGGCTGAGATCAAGGACACAAATCCTATTTGATCTTCTGATGATCCTCGGCTAAAAGAGCCAAGCAGTTCCCACAAGCTTTGGGTGCGAACGTTTGGCTCGCAGATCTTATGGCGCGCCCAAAATGGAATTCCCGGATGTGCATGATGCTCGGAATGCGACCACGACGCATGTGGCGCGATGAGAACGCGCTGCCACCATGTCATCCGCACAAAATGCGTGGAGGACGTTCCCACATGTTCCGTCCAGGTGCGCAAGCGCAGGAACGCCCAGAATGAAGTTGCGAGTGCTGTGAACCAAATTACGATCGCAAACCCATAGCCGGTTAAAAAAAGTATCGCGCTCACCACTATGAACATTGCGAATGGCCAGATCTCGCCCCATTTGGTAGTACCTTCCGTTCGGCACATCCGAAGCAGCTTGCGCGCTTTCCAAATTTCGGGAACGCTAAATCCTAAGAGATCGAAAAGAAAATAAGCCAGAATTCGCGCGCGTGAAACCGGAACGTTCCATTGCTTGGGACTCATCTGCGTTTTAAAAATTATTTCTGGGTCTTCCTCGGTATTCAACAGCCGATGATGACGCAAATGGAACCCGCGATAGTCGGCAAGCGTGGTAAGCATTGGCCAAAAGCAGAGCAGCGCGGAGGAAGCATCATTCAAACGCTTATTTTTAGCGGCAGTATAATGCGCACCATCATGGCCCAACAATCCAAGCGCTTGCTGACGGCTGCCAAGTATAATTACAACCAACACCCATACGAGCCAATAATGCGCCGTAAATCCGATCCAAAAAAGCGCAACGATCACCACCCATTCGAGAAGGGTCGGGACGAGCCACCGGTAAAACACACGGCGGGACACGGAGTGATGCGTATTCAATTAAGAAGTAAGAATGAAGAGTTAAGAATAATGGGAACTCACGTTTCCCCCCATTTTTCTTGAAATTCCGAGGGAACCCCCGTGTAACGAACTCCGCCTTTTTGTGCAAGTTCGTCATAGACCGCGTTATTCTCTTCTTGCATATAATGAAAGAAAAGATTGGCGAGCGCCGTTGCGGGTAGTCCCACAGTTTTTGCCAGAGCACCGCGCAGGTGCAGCACGAACATCACGATCGGAAAAAAGAGCCGGTCGATCACATTCACTTTGACGCCAAGCAGCGCGCGGTCATCTTTCGAGAGCAGCATGGCCATCATGAGATGCGGCAGATGACTGACGCGCAGCCATTTCCCGGCGGGAACTCTTCGCACGAGCACATCGGCCATATAATCGGTGATCGCTTTCGTAAGCGTGCGTCCGTCGTTCATACCTTGCTGATCGGTAGCGCGGTTCAGCAGCATGACTCGTGCATAGAGCGCGCGGCCCACAGCCATCATCTCTTCGGCAGTTGCATCGTGAACCGGCTTCCCGCCTGCATAGACCGCAGTCCCCGTTCGAGGAAAATCGAGACGCAATAATAGTTCTTTATCGATACCAAGCACATGCCCAAAAACGTTCCAGAAGTGCATGTACGCTTTTTTATCGTCATCTGTTACAATCACACCAAGCTGTTCGAGGCCGAACAGATCGAGATAGGAAAAGGACATAAGCGTTCCCGCTAAATACTGCTGGCTAATGGGAAGGCCCCATTCTGCTTTCCAAATTTGATCGGCAGGTTTGTTTTGATAGACGCGCACACTGCTTGGATCGGTGGCGCGGTCTCGAAGGCCGTCTTGCCAGAACTCATAGATGATCGTGCGCGAAGCGGCATGGAGCAGTCGAACGCGAAGGATCGCTTCGATGCCGATGGGAACCGGGTGCGTCAGCGTCGGCGGATCAGGGAACTTGGTAAAGGCATCTTGCTGCATCACTTGCATAATGAGCGACCCGGTTTCGACGATGCGGCGACGGACTTTTGTATTGATCTGATCGGTGAGCAGCAGCGATTGCGTGGCTCCGCGCCCGCAGGTATAAAGCACCGGCAGCGAAAGAAACGCGAGCAGTGGATAGGCCAAGAGTGGGTTATCCGAAAAAAGCCGTTGGGCCTCGCGCATGAGGTCGGGATCGGCCCAGTCGGGAAGGTTTTTTGCTTCGTTGATGAATGTGCGCAGGGCATCGGCTACTTCCGGAGCAAACGTGTAGTCGGAACCTTCATCGGCGAAAGGATGCTCGGCATCGGGATCGGGAATCGTCATCCGATTGATGAGCAAGTTCAGAAAGAGGAACGCAGGGCCGGGACGATCGGCAGGGTTCCCAGTGCGTTCCGCCATCCGCCGTCCTTCGGCATACAATAGCTGTATGATCTTATCGGCCAGCGGGTCGGCCTGCTTCATGAATGGTTCCAAGTATTCGGCGGGCCAGTTAGCCTCGAAATACGGGGCCGTAACGCCGGTCGTCGCAGTTACGACATGATGATCTAAAATGGACTGTTGGGTCTTCGTTGTCATCTCGTGTTGTTTTACTATGGATAGATCAGGCTGCGTCAATAGCATCGCAGTCTGATGGGAACATAACTTTCGGGAACATTACTGTAGAGAACTTTATTTTAGAACAGGCTCGTGCAAGATATAGGCATGGCGTGATACCTCGCCTCGTTTTGAGTCCAATATCATTTTTGCGCGTTTGAGAAGCGGCAGGTCGTGCCCGTCCGGGTACGTATCATAGACTGTGCGAATATCGTTCAGCACGTCCTCGCCGCGCGGCGAAAGCTGAAGCAGATCGTACAACCGAAGAAGCGCCTGAAGTTCGAAGCTCTTCGCCTCACGCTCACGAGCAATAGCAACCGCCTCGCGGTATAGTTCCTCTGCATGGACTTCCGCCGAAATCCCTGCTTGAGCAGAGCCATTCGTTCCCGCCGATTGAGCAAGGCCAAGCACAATATCGCCTTCCAATCGTTTGAACACTTGCGTCATGAACAGTTCCTCCGTTTGCTCGGCTTCACGATACGCGGCATCAAGCGCAGCGGAGGCTCCGGCATAATCGGAGTGCATAAGATGAACTTCGACCTTCCAGCTGTACGGCAGGCTGCGCCAGACTTTGGAACCCATCGCGTTCCACACAGTAATGCCTTGATCGAACATCTGCATACTACCGGTCAGATCGCCCTGACGGCCCTTGACCCATCCCATCACGTAGGATGCGATGCCTAAGAAGAATGGGTAACCATTATCGATCGAAACTTTCATCGCTTCCGTGCCAAAGGCTTCGGCGCGTTCCACATCTTCCATCAGCACGGCCAATGCGCCTAAACAGACGCCGGCATACGCGGAACTATAAGGATGTCCCAGCGTGCGATGATGCTCCATGTTCTGGTGCATGATGGCGCGCGCATTTCCGGGATGTCCGAGAATAAATTCCGCCCATCCTTCCCACGAAAGCGCGCAGGCCAGCACGTCCTGCACATAACCTGTTACGGGTGCGCTATGTTTTTCGACGACATACAGCTCGCGCACACGGTGCATTTCCGCAGCCGAGCGGCGGAACTCGCCAAAGCGTAAAAAGTATTCGAAACCAAGCGGGAACGACGCCTCGATGATAAGTCCTTCTTCATTTCGTTCCTGCGCGATGCGCCATTGTTCTTCCGCGAGAGGGAATGATTCTTTATGGTCGGCGCGCACTACATAATAGGCCCACAAGAGCCACAGGATGATCGGCAGTTGCGGGGCGTTCGGCGCCAGCGCGCAGAGTTCCCGTGCGCGCGATAGCGGCCCGGCTACCTCCGGCGCGGAATATCCACGCGACATCAGCAGCGCAATACCCTGAAAGAGTTGAAGTGGAAGCTCATACGCCCGCGCAGGAGAATCCTTCGGGAGCGTAGCCAGCAGATCGAGACCGTGTTGATAATCCGCAATAGCTTCCTGCGCGGCATAACGCTTATCGGCTTGCTGACCAGCACGAAGCCATTCGGCGATCGCTTCTGGAATCATTCCCGCTTCCGTGTAATGGATCGCCAGCGTTTCCGGCTGGCTTTCGACGATCGCCGGAAAACCCTTCACAATAACCTCGTTGATCTTACGGTGCATTTCCTGCCGCCGCGATTTCAACTGCGATTCATACGCCGCATCCTGCACCAGCGCATGTTTGAAAATATAGGTGGCGTTCGGCGCAAACCCGCGCTGAAAAATAAGCCCGGCATCCGTGAGTTGCGAAAGTTCGTACTTCAATATTGGCTCTTCTAATTCGACGACGGCTGCGAGCAGTGAATGGCTGAACTCGCGCCCGATCGTCGCGGCGGTTTGCGCGATGATCTTGCTCGTCGAAAGCCGATCGAGGCGCGCCATGAGGGAATCTTTCAGCGTTGCTGGAATTTCGAACTCTTCCATTTTGCCTTCGATCTCATACCGGTCGCCGCCGACGAGCACGAAATTATCGCCTTCGAGTACCGTCTTCGTCAACTCTTCAATAAAGAGCGGGACGCCATCGGTCTTACGAAGAATTTGTTCGGCAACATGTTCGGGAATTTTCTTGTGATTAACAAGGAAATCGACCATTTCTCGCGTCTGGGTCTGCGCCAGCCGATTGAGCGCCATAAGCTGTACGTTCGGGAGCGCAGTCCAGGGCGGCTTGAATTCAGGCCGGAACGTGAGGAACGCCATGAGGCGCGCGCTCGGCGCTTGCTGGATAATCATTCCCGCAAGTTCCAGCGTGGAGGGATCGGCCCAATGCAGATCTTCGAGAATAAATAAGGTTGGCTGCACATTAGCGCGGTGCATGAGGAGATTGAGCAAGAGCGTGAGCGTCTTCTGGCGCGTGCTCATCGCCAAGGGGTCGAGCGGCTGATATTTCGCATTCGCCGGCAGCGAAAGGATGGGAGCTAATAAGGGAACGTTTTCTGCGAGATCGAACCCGTTCTGCACGAGAAATCCTTCCAGCTTTGCATAGCGGGTTTCGGGAGAATCCTCCGGCTGGAACGAAAGCACCGTTCGCTGCAGCAAGAGCGAGACTGGATGGAACGCCGTATTCTGATGATAGGGCGAGCACTCCGTTTCGGTGAGCCACGCATTATGCTCTTTCGCGATGTGAAGTTTCAGCGCGCCCGTGATACGCGATTTTCCAATTCCGCCCTCGCCGGAAACCAACACGACCTGCCCTTCACCCTCGACGACGCTATTCCACAGCGCGTGCAATCTTCCCATTTCGGGTTCCCTACCGATGAGCGGTGTGAGGCCATCGAGTCCGCGTGCTTCAAGGCGGGTACGCGCGGTGCTTTCGTGAAGGATGCGATAGATCTCGATGGGCTGCGAAATGCCGCGCACCACTTGCGGCCCAAGATCCTGCTCTTCAAAAAATCCCGCGACAAGACGGTATGTATTCGCGCTGACGACGAGCGCGTTTGGTTCCGCGAGCGACATCAGACGCGCGGCGATGTTTGGCGTCTCGCCGATGATGTCCATTTTTCGTTCCGCGTCGGAACCAATTTCATCGATGACGACAAGGCCGGTGTGAATGCCAATACGAATCTCAATGGGAACCGGAAGCCCTTTCGAACCGCGAAAGTCTGTGAACTTAACAGCCTCTAACATTCCAAGACCTGCGCGAACGGCGCGCTGTGCATCGTCTTCGTGCGCAACCGGATACCCGAAATGCACCAACAAGCCATCGCCAAGATATTTTGCAATGTAGCCATCGAACCGCTTAATGACTTTCGAGCAGGACTCATGATACAAGCGCATGATGTCGCGCAATTCTTCGGGATCCACTGCTTCGGCGAGCGCCATCGAGTTGACCACATCGCAGAACATCACCGTAAGCTGACGCCGCTCGCCGGAGCGTTGCTTTGGTTCCGAGTGCGATGGATGTGGTTCCGGCGCGGAACTACTTTTTACCGCTGCACTTTTTGCTGTCGATGATGAAGCCGCCGATAGCGGCTTGCCGCAATCGGCGCAAAATTTTGAGTGGAGGCTGTTTTCTGCGCCGCATTCGGAGCAGCGAATCCCTATCGACTTTCCGCACTCCGGGCAGAACTTCGATTTTTCCGATACAGAAGCATTACAATGTGGACACGTCATGTTTGATGACTACAGGTTAAAAAATCGCTCTAATCAAAGCATTTTATGGGATGGAAAGTTTCAGGGTGGATATTATGTCTGTATTTCCTGCGAGGTGTAACATTCCGAAGGGATTTTCCGGAATTGGTGAAGTAAAGCGAAAAGCAGCAACCGGCCTACTTGCTACCCGAACTTTTCCCCGCATTACCGCTTTTGCAATGGGTAAATACCATGCGTCCGATGCTTTTTTCGTGTTTCGTGTAATGAGTACAAACTTCTTCTACTTCACTGCAACGGACTTGCCTTCGGGCACTTATTACTACACGATTGAATTCCCACAAGGAGTAATTATCGCGAGTAAGACAATGCTTGTCGTAAAATAACTTCAATGAATACCGTGCGAGGAACTTCCTCGCACGGCATTCATTTTTTCAATGCAATGAGACAGCGGCGGAGAATTTTCATTTTTATTGGATCGCTAATGCTTTTAGCGATTCAGCTTCATGCTCAAACGTGGCCTGTGGGTGAGCAGATCGGTACGCTTCCTTTTCCCAGTGAACCAATCTATCATGGGATTAATAATGATGGACCTGATACCACTGGCATGATCGACAACATATTTTTTTTCGACACGCTTCACGGAATCGTTTCATACCATGCTGATTCCGGGGTATCTGACGCCGAGCACATTTTTTATACATCAAACACAAGAACGTGGAACCCTGCTATTTTGCCGAATGGCGTTACGCAAATAAACGCGATACGGTTTATTAACGGGAAACTTTACGCAGCCTGTTTTGGAACGGATGTACTCGTCTCAACCGATTCCGGCGCGACATGGAATTTATCGGGGTTGGGGCTTGGTAATGCGTCGGATGTTTATGCAGATCCTACTGGTAAAATTCGAATCCTTCAAACATATCCTGGCATCTACGGGGACGTTTTCGCTCGTGTGGATCCGTTGCACTGTTTATGGACATGTTCTTTAGGCTCGGTTAAAATATCGGATGATGGCGGAATTAATTGGTATAGTATAGGCATCTCTACGCACGATGGTTTTGGCTGTTATGGAGATACATGCACGAAAGTTTTCCTGTTCGACGCTTCAGATTCTATCGGCGAAGCAATCATCTGTCGCTCGACGGATTATGGCGTAACATGGAAAAGTGACACTATTGATAGCCTCGGTGGCCCCTCGTTTATGGAAGGTTCGTCCGGCGTTGTATATGTGAGTATAAAGGGCGCGACTCGATCTACCGACGATGGAAAAACTTGGGGTACTCCAACTGATTGGGGATTAATAGAAGGAGGAGATGCTGTACGTCATCATTTCCCCGTTTTCGGACCAATAGGGAATTTTCTTGTTTATTCTTCTGAGAATGAAATCTATCTGATGACATCGGGTGGCGATGGAACGCTGAGAGACCCTGTTCTTTCTGTAGATAGTACTCGGCAATTAACTACATCATGTAATGGAACTCGTATTGCGATTCCCATGCTTGCTCAGGCTGCTGACGGCACCCTCGTTCAAGCCTCTATCGTCACAGACAGCCTTCATGAGTTTTCTATTCTTGATTCGAACAACGTTATTCTTCGGAGCTATGTGAACGATACCATGTGGGTGCAATATTCTCCACATAATTCCCCAGCCACAAGCATACTCACATTAAATTTCCAGAATTCATGGCATTGTTCGGATTGGACGGAAACGCGAACTATTATAGTTACCACTCCGCCCTCGGCGTTAGCCGTTGCTCCGCCTCCGCTTTCGGGAGGGTGCGAGGTTGTGAGCGATTCCGGTTTCCTGCAAATAGATTCCTGCCAGTCGTTGGTGCTTACGAGCGTCTCGGTTGCAGCTCCGGTTACGAATCGGCTGCTTTTTCAATCCTCGCTTCCGGATACGATTAGTAATAGACGGCATACGATGCTGCCATTTCAATTCAACCCGCGCGATACAACTGCCGATGGCATTGCCAGCGTTACACTCCAAGGATTTTATTTGGGAACCACGATTTCCTTCGATACGACACTGCAAATTCATGTATCCGCCGTTCCAAATCAACCGGAACTTGTGGCGTCGCAATCTTCGCTTAATTTTGGTACGCTCGCGTTATGCTCCGGTTTTACTCCACGCGATACCTCTATCACTTTCTCGAACACTGGCTGCGCTACGGATACGATTACGAGCCTCACGCTTACCGGCGCTGGTTTTACGGGAGTTCATGATTCTCTGCCGATCGTTGTGCTGCCGGATAGCTCGGTAACGTTCCCGTATCGTTTTTCTCCGCCGGATTCGGGAATGTTTATCGGGCAAGTGAACCTGAATGTGGTTTCGATGGGATTGAAGGAAACCCCGTCGGTTAGTTTGTCGGGTCAAGGTGTGCAGGGGTTTGGATTGTTGGATGTCAGCAGCGTCGGACTGCAAGCGGGGAGCTTTTCCTTCTGCGCGGGCGATACGACAATAACCGATACCATCTCGAACACCGGTTGTGATACGCTGGTGATTTCGAACATCAATTTTAGTGGCGATACAACATTTTCGCTCTTTTCCGCTCCCGGCGATTCGCTGTTGCTTCCTGGAACTTCTCGCGTGTTTCAGTTTACGTTTGCGCCACGCGTGAAAGGCGCTGAGTCGGCTGCGCTAACATTTCATTCCCGCAATATTGTGAACGATCCCGGTCACGATACTACCATCACTCTTGCTGGACTTGGCCTCGGCGGAACGAAAGTTTTTTCTGCCGATACCTCGCTCCGCGATTTTGGCGCGTTGTATGCGTGCCAATCGCGGGATACGACGATCACGCTCCACAACACGGGATGCGATACACTCACGATTGATAGCGGGCATGTGACGAATGGGTCGTATGCAACGAATGCTGTCTATCCGATAATACTTCCACCTGGCGATTCCTCGACGGTGCAGGTTTTGCTTTCTATGAATCCCGGCAATACGAATGGCATGCTCGAATTCTTCAGCGATGCAAACGAGGGCACCAGCATGGTAACGATTCCCGTTACCGCAAGCATTATTCCACCCGCGCATTTAGTGCTCGATCTTTCGCCATCGGACACTTCAGCGGCTGGCTCGGCTGTGACTTGCTATGTGCTTTTAGAAGGAACCGTTCCTGCGAACGCGATCTCCGGTCTCGGTTTCGATATTACGCATAATGACGATCTGCTCTCGTATCAAAACGCGAACGGCTTCACCATGACGGGGAGCGCGGGAACCGTGCAACTACAGGTGTTGCAGTTTACTGCCGGGAGTCAAGCGGGAAGCGCGACCGGCGTGGATACTATCGGTAGCATTTCGTTCCGGGTGTATCTTACCGATTCGTCATCGACACCACTCACGCTTTCGAACGTGACGTTTACGAACTCGCTTTCGCTTGCCGATAATTGCGTCGCAGGCATCGTGGATTCTGGTGCGTCGTTTACGTATCTGTTTAGTTGCGGCGAACCGCTGATTCAGGATGCGATGCTGGGTACATTGCCGTTTACGATTACAGGAATCATTCCGAATCCGGCGCAGGATGAGATTACCGTCAGTGTCGCCGGGGTCGGCGACCACCACGCGGTTTCCATTGAGATGTTCGATGCGTTGGGGCGGGGGCAGGACGTGCGCAGCACGTCCCTACAAAGTGGGCTTACGTTAGATGTGTCGAACGTTCCATCAGGGATTTATTTTCTGCGGGTGTCGTCAGGAGGGTATGTTCAGTCGCGGAGCGTGGTGGTTCAGCATTGATCAGGATACTCAGGATATTCAGGATTAAGAAAGGATGGGAAATTTCTGAATTTATCGAGAGGTAAAAAAATCGCCGTATATTAGGGCGTGCTATGATAGGCACCTGTGTCTTTAAGAATAGCGATCATGTCTTTGTTCATTGACAATCAGGCGCCAGCAGTTTTCTTTGCGGCAGGATGTTGTGGATAACTATTTTGCTAAATAGCGAATCTGAGCTGGTTTAGCCAGAGTTCATGAACTCCGAATTCAAAAAAAAATATTTGGGGTAGGCGCTTGCATGGCGTTGAACCAGAGCGATCCTGCGCGTAGTTTAATCGAGGCATTTAATTTTGATTTATATGGAAATAATTTTACCGCCGGAACAGCATACTGCCGCAGCATGGTACGGGCCGTATTGGGCTGCTCGGGAGTCCGACTGGCTGGGCGTTTTTTCTGCAAGCGAAATTGCGGAACTCGAAGCCGCCGGAGCGCAGTGGGATGCGTTGAATAAAACAGGGAATATCGAGACCATCGTGGTACGCGATTTCCCGCTGCCGACGCTCGGCCCAAAGCTTTTGGAACTGCACGAGGAACTCATTCACGGTCGCGGTTTTGCACTGCTGCGAGGCTTGCCGACTGCTCGTTATACGGAGCGGGAAGCGGCGATTATTTTTTGCGGTCTGGGTTCCCATCTTGGGCTATCGCGACCGCAGAATGCGCAGGGGCATCTGCTCGGTCACGTCCGCGATCTGGGCATGACGAGCAGCGACCCGAACGTTCGTATTTATCAGACGAAGGAACGGCAAACGTTCCACACGGATTCAACGGACGTCGTTGGTTTGCTGTGCCTGAATACGGCAAAAACGGGCGGGCTATCGCAGTTGGTGAGTTCTACCACCATTTTTAACGAGATGCGTAAGCGGCGGCCCGATCTGCTTCGCTTGCTCATGGAACCCGTTGCGACCGACCGGCGCGGCGAGATCCCGGAGGGAATGCTTCCCTATTATCTGATTCCGGTTTTTAATTATTACGAGGGCGCGTTGACGGCTATCTATCAGCGACAGTATATCGATTCGGCGCAGCGATTCCCGAATGCGCCGCGCCTTACGCCCGCGCACGTCGAAGCCTTGAATGCGTTCGATGCGCTTGCGAACAGCCCGGAACTTAATTTTTCGATGGCATTGGAAAAAGGCGATATGCAATTTGTTTATAATCATACGTTGTTGCATGATCGAACCGGTTTCGAGGATTGGCCGGATGCGGCGGAAAAACGTCACTTGCTGCGCTTGTGGCTTAGCGTTCCCGGCGATAGGGCGCTGCCGGAAGTATTTTCGGAGAAATTTGGTAGTATCGAAATTGGCAACAGAGGTGGGATCTATGTTAAACCGTAAGGAGAAATTTTTATCGACACCTGGCAGAGATTCGATACAAGCGGGATCGTGCGCCTGCACGGATTCGAACCGCGAACCCTCAGCTTCGAAGGCTGATGCTCTATCCAGTTGAGCTACAGGCGCTTTGGGGCAAATATGAAATATGAATTATGAAAGATGAAAGATGAAAATTCATATACCTTTTTCATCTTTCATAATTCATGTTTGCCCATTGTGCACCCGTAGGGATTCGAACCCCAAACCTTCTGATCCGTAGTCAGATGCTCTATCCAATTGAGCTACGGGTGCTTATGACAATTAAAAATTAAGAATTAATAATTTTCGGCTTAATTCGCAGTTTTTTACTACTAATTTGTAATTGTGTGGCCGATAACGGCATTGACGCAGGGGAAGTTCTCTGGATTCTTTGCCTAAATGTGACTCGGTGGTATATCGTTCAGGTGCAGAACGTGATGTTCATTGAAATCAAGCGCAACGGGAGCAAGAAGCCGCTTTACTACCTCGAAATATTTCGGGCCGTATTTGTTGAGAAAATAAACGAGATTAAGCTCGCGCTCCTGCAGCTCTCCGGATGGCAAAAGAGCTGCCAGCAGTTTATCGAGCTGGGCCTTCGTAGTAGCGTGACGTTTGCGTTCGGCGGCGAGGGTTTTGCTTTCGAAATCGCGTACGGCGGTGAGAACTTTTCCTTTGAGCGACGTAAGCGCGCCATCTAAGGTCGGGTCGGCTTGGTTCACTTTTTCGCGCAGCGATTCAAGCGAAGCATCTATTTCCGCAAGCACCGTTTCAAAGCGCGGAATAAGTTCCGACTCGATCATGGCATCGAAAAGTGCAGTATTTTTTCCATGTGCATCGGAGAGAATATCTTCCGGCGTGATATGGAATTTCGTAAAGATGCGTTCGAGCCGCTCTTCGATAAGCGTAGCCGTTACACGCGGATGAATGAGCGGCATCGGAAGCCCCGCCCATTCATACGCCGGAGTAAGTTGCGCGAAATAAGCAATTTCTCCCGGCCCGGCAACATAGGCAACAGTCGGCAACAGGCTATCCTGATATAAGGGCCGCGTCACAACATTGGGACTGAATCGTTCAGGATGCTCATCGAGCGTGGCGAGCAATTCAGAATGCGTGAACGTTTTGCGAGTTCCCTGAAGAAAGAATTCCCGTTGCGCACCGGACGATTTTTCTCGTTCGACGATCGGAAGTCGATCGCCGGCTTCATCGACATAAAAAAGATTAAGCGCACGCGGCTTGATCTGTGCGTGATACCTTTCTTCCACTTGGACCGATCGAAGCACTATCTTTTCCGAAAGCGCTGGCGATGTTTCGATCTCGCGCCGGAAAAGATCCGACGTTAACGATTTCAATTCTTTCGAATTTGCATCCATGATAAGCAAACCATCCTCGCCAAAATAATGCAGAAGAAGTGAAGCCAATGCCTGCGCGAATGACTTGCCCGGTGCATAACATCGTTGCATTAATTCAAAAACTTCGGCTGAGAAATCCGTCGGCTGCAGCGTGCTTCGAAGTTTTTCGAAGAATTCAGCAAGCGGCGCTTCTTCGAGGAGCGTTGGCCCGGCTTGTTTGCGCCACGGGGTTTCAGGATTTGCTGCAAACGGCGTCGGTGCGTAGCGAATAGTGTCGAGTTTACCCTCGGCATTCAGCACATGAACCGGTAAAATTTCTTCGAGATCGTGATCTTCCGTCTCTAACCAAAAGATAGGAACGAAAGAAAGATCAGGAAATCGCTCCCGAAGTGATTTTGCTAATTCGATGGCAGTGAATGCCTTATAGAAAGTATAGAGCGGGCCGCATAACATTCCCGCTTGCTGACCTGTCACAATGGCAAGTGTATCTGGAGATTCGAGCAGCTTGAGATTCTTAGCCGCTGCTTCACTCACAGAACCAAGCGATTCATGATACGCACGAATCGACTTAACGACCGTAGCCCGATGCGTTGGATGAAGCGAGCGTTCTCGCACAAGCCGCGCATCGAGAATACCCTCCATCTGCTCTTGCGGCGCATCCGGTGCGATAGGAAAGAATTCCCGAACGGGCGCGCCGGCAAAGCGCGTCAGGTAATCTTTAACAAGCGGGGTGAAGTAAGGAAGTGAGGCAATGTCCATTGCGACGAAGAACAGCATCGGCAGGCGAAAAACTTCTTAGCTGAAATTACTCTCAACGAAAAAACCACTTCGCTTCCTGTCGAATCGCTTTGCCGACGCCTAAGATAACCGTGCGTATCGGATGGCCTTTTGTAAAAGCACATGCGATCGCATACAGCGCGCGCAAGGAAAACTTCGGCTCGTTCGAAATGGCGTAGATCGGTTCCCAATATTCCGGTTCGAATTTTGTTTTGAAGAATTCCAGCCCCTCGAAATCGTAGAACCGTTTGCCATGCGCGCGCGCCCATCGAAGTAAGAACTTGATGACCGGTGATGTCTTAGGAAGTTCCGATTGCGCTTGTTGCGTAAGCGGCGAAAGCCCCATCGTCAGATATTCATAGCCCTCCTCGGCAAATACTTCCGCCGCGCGATTGAGCATTAGTTCCACAGTCCCGTTCGGCGCGCCGCGCCCGCGCACGAATTGCTCGATAAGCCAGCCGTTGCGTCCAGGTATCGGCGAAGCATTCAGAAATCCGACGGCTTCTGCACCCTGTAGCGCAACGAACATTCTCCGATCTTCCAGACTCGAAAGCGTTTCGGGTTCCACAAGAAAATGAAGACTCGGCAAGCCGCGCGTGGAAAGCCAATCGTCGAGCACAGTTTTCAATGCCGGATTTCCGGTTGCTTTATCAGCATTCCATTCTTCGACGATCAATCCTTTATGGAACGCGCGATTAAGTTGACCGCGCAGCGAAGATTTCGCCACCATCTTTTCGACAAGCGATTTCGGGTTCCAAACCGGCTGCGCGCCGAGTTGAGTGATAGCATAACCGGTGCGCTGTGCAATGACGCTTTCAAGCCGCGCCTCGCTTGCAAAATAGCAGACATGAAGTCCAAGTGCGTCGGAATCTTTTTCGAATTCATCGACCACATCCGGCAACCGCTCGAACGCGCACACCGGCGAACCGGCAGCGATTCGGGTTCCCGCATATTCCACGTAGCCAACGACGGCATCGCCATCCTTGCTGATCCAATACCGAAATCCCGGATTCAGCAGTTGATAGCAGGTACTGTTCCAGCCGTAGCGGAGGATGAGATCGCGAACCTGTTGCCATTCATTCGTCACATAAGATAAACGCAGGAACAGGAAAGAAAAATAGAGATTTTCTCTTCAAGCATAAAAATAAAAGTCGGTTCCGATCATTTTAGTCCTGCGTATAGTACACTACAACAGGCCACAATAATTTTTCAAAGAACAACGGCAATCGATGTCTTCCAAGCTAAGGGTAGTCCCGCCCAGGACTTTTCGATCGCCCCCAGTGCACCAATAGATTTCAGTGGATCAGAGATCATCGCGTAAGCCAATCATCGCAAAAAAGCGAATCTCATCCATGTGCAGGGATCAGACATGCCTGTACTGGCAGCGGTCTGTTTACACTCTCAACGCTCGCAATCGGCCTTATACGCATAAAAAAGCAAATGTTTCACATATTTATAGCTATTTTGCATTTTTATTAATAATAATAGTATTCCATCGGAAACTCATACTATACATGGGGTCTTTTACAGAAAAAACAGAAAGAAGGCGCTGTTCCAGCCGTGGCGGAGGATTAGATTGCGGACTTCTTTGTGGTTATCGCCCATTCCGAACCCGAACGCTCCGGCATAGATTGAATGTTTCTAAGTAGTATGAAGACCGCGAAAAAATGGACGGAAATTGATGACGATCTTCTTCCGCATTACGATGTGGATTATTCAAAATCCCGCCCTAACCGCTTCGCAAAGCAGGCGAAAGAAAATACGTTCGTGATGTTAGATAAAAAACTTTCGGAAGTGTTCCGAACGCCGGATGATGTCAAGCGCGCCTTGCGGTCGCTTCTTCAGGCGATGCCGAAATAAATTTCGTCTAAGAAACGATTTAATCCGAATGACACAGTATTTCTTGAATTATGAAGAAAATTGGATTTGATACAAAGATCAACTCGGTTTTTGCTCCGGGGAAAGACTTCCGTTTAAATGCTACCGTCGGATTAAATGGAGGGCCATATAGCAACGGAGCGTTTGCTTTGGGTTTTCTTGAGTCGACGGAAGTATTACTTCAAAGCTTAATGGAAAAGCACTGGGCAATGGATGTACTCGTCTATCCTACACTATTTAATTTTAGGCATGGTTTAGAACTCGCTTTCAAACATTTAACTAAAGTTTTGGGGGAATATTTCGATGAAGAATCAACCTTCAAATATGATCATAAGCTTGAAAATAATTGGCAGTCAATTAATACCCGCCTCAAAAAACTGGGAGTTGAAGTATTAGAATTATCCACCGTTGACGAAGTAGTAAAATGCTTCATTGAAATTGACCCTACGGGAGAAGCATTCCGATTCCCGAATTTCAGGGACGGTAAATACATTCTTCAGGATTGGAGTATAATCAATATCCGATTATTATGTGAAAAACTTCTACCAGCGAAAGAAAATTTAATCTCATGGATTGATGCAAGCAATGATATGCTTAGTGTGAAGAAACAAGCTGAGGCTGAAATGAGGGATTATTATCTATAATAACTTTCGTGGAAATTCGATCCGATTTTCGGGACTCTTCACCGCCATTTTTGTGTTCTAAAAAAAGCCAAAAACTGCTGATTTTACAAGGATTTAGAGCGTTTTTGGCCATCAAACAACGCATCTCGGAAACGCCCCTACGCTGAGATGAATTTCGGGGAATTTTTAACCTTTCATGTGACGCTGAGAGCTAACTACTTTAGCACTCAGCACTTTAGCACTTAGCACTTTTTTAAATGGCTGAACATCAGGTGGATGAGCAATCATCCGAATACGGCGCAGAAGATATTCAAGTACTTAAAGGGCTGGAGGCGGTGCGCCGCCGTCCGGCGATGTACATTGGCGATGTTTCCGCGCGCGGCTTGCACCATCTCGTCTATGAGATCGTCGATAATTCGATCGATGAGGTGCTCGCCGGACATGCGAGCGAGATCAACATCGTCCTGAAAGCTGATGGCTCGATCGAGGTCGCCGATAACGGCCGCGGCATTCCGACGGGCATGCACAAAGGCGAAGGCGTGAGCGCGTTGCAGGTCGTTATGACCGTGCTGCACGCGGGTGGCAAGTTCGATAAGGGCGCGTACAAAGTTTCCGGCGGTTTGCATGGCGTTGGCGCTTCGGTCGTCAATGCGCTATCGGAATGGCTCGAAGCCGAGGTGCATCAGGATGGCAAGATCTTTTTTCAGAAATATAAGATCGGGGAACCGTTGGACGAAGTAAAAGTGATTGGTAAAGCAAAAGATACCGGCACGACTATTCGCTGGAAACCGGACGCCGATATTTTTAAGCAGTCCATCGTCATGCGAATGGACGTACTGCGCGAACGTATGCTCGAACTTTCGTTCCTCAATCCGCAAGTGACGATCACGCTGAAAGATGAGCGGTCGAACGAGGAAGAAACGTTCCATGCGAAAGGCGGGATCCGGGATTTTGTGAAGCACGTTGACCGCACACGTATTTCGCTGCACAAGCCTGTCTATATCGAAGGCGAAAAAGACGCAACGCCCGTCGAAATTGCGTTCGAATATAACGATGGCTTCAACGAGAACCTTTTTTCGTACGTCAACAACATCAACACGCACGAAGGCGGCTCGCATGTCGCGGGGTTCAAAGCCGCGCTCACGCGCACGATGAATAATTACGCGACGAAGAATAATCTCGTAAAATCCGATAAAATTTCGCTCACCGGCGATGATTTTCGTGAGGGATTGACGGTCATTATTTCCGTCAAAGTTCCGGAGCCGCAGTTCGAAGGACAAACAAAAACGAAGCTCGGCAATTCCGAAGTGAAAGGAATCGTTGAGAGCATCATGAACGAGCAGCTTGCACAGTTCTTGGAAGAAAATCCTCCGATCGGCAAGCGCATCATCGAAAAAGTTCTCCGCGCAGCAGAAGCGCGCGAAGCTGCGCGCAAAGCCCGCGACATCGTGCGCCGCAAGAATGCACTGGAAAACTCTACGCTTCCCGGCAAGCTGGCCGATTGCTCCATCAACGATCCGGAGCACTGCGAAATTTATTTGGTCGAGGGCGATAGCGCCGGCGGTTCTGCCAAGCAAGGCCGCGACAGAAGGTTCCAGGCAATCCTTCCCTTAAAAGGAAAAATTCTGAATGTACAAAAAGCCCGTTTGCATAAGATGCTGGAAAATGAAGAGATCAGAAATATCTTCACCGCGCTCGGCGTGGGAATTGGCGAACAGCAGGACTTGACAAAGCTGCGATATGGCAAGGTTATCCTGATGGCCGATGCGGATGTCGATGGCGCGCACATTCGCACGCTGATCCTTACGCTATTCTACAATCACATGAAGGACTTGATCGAAGCAGGACATATTTATATCGCGCAGCCGCCGCTCTACAAAGTCAAAAAAGGCAAGCAGGAATTTTATGCGTACAACGACGAAGAGCGCGACGAGATCCTGAAGCGCATGAAAGTGAAAGCATTTGGGAACTCGGATAAGAAAGGCAAACAAGTCGAAGAAGAAGAAGTGGCGGAAATTGCCGATGGCGATATGGCCGACGTTCCCGTCGATGCCGAAGGCGTGCCCGTCAAAGGCGCGTTGATAAGCCGTTTCAAAGGATTGGGAGAAATGAATCCCGAACAGCTCTGGTCAACCACAATGAATCCCGAAACGCGCACATTGTTACAAGTCCGTATCGAGGACGCCTACGCCGCCGCGAACATGTTCGAAACCCTCATGGGCGATGCCGTCGAACCGCGCCGCGAGTTCATTGAAAAGAACGCGACATACGTCAGGAATTTGGATGTGTAAATGACATATTGGTTTAGGTACGAGAGCAAGAAAGCGAAAGATGAAAACGATAGAAGAGCATGACCTTGTTGTTTTGGAACGCGATATTGAAGAACTTGGCCTGATTCGGGATGACATAGGCACCGTTGTTGGGATTTATTCGGATCAAAAGGCATTTGAAGTCGAGTTTCAGACCAAATGGTGGTAGAACTATCGGCGTACTTACACTTGAGAGCAAAGACATCAGGTCATTTTCAGGTAACTCGATACTTCATGTGCGCGAATTGGAAAGGAAATAATCCCAATCGACACTGCGAGTTCATCGAAAAGAACTTGGGCGTATATGTGGAATCTGGATCAGTAAGACGCATCCAGATTCTCTTTTAATACTCCGATCCCAGCGGCCCGTTAGCAATAACCTTCACTGCCGTCTTCGCCTGAGCCGCAGCTTCTTTCGCTGCAACGGTGGCTTCATGCACACGCTCAATCGCGGTTTCTTTCGCGGCTAATGCAGCCTGCTTAAAGTTGGGAACTGCGTGCTGCACCATTTCCACTTTAGCCAATCCAAATAGCTTAAGCGTCTGAATATACCACCACCCCATATCGATCTCGAACCAACGCTGTGAAAACCGCGCGCTCGACGGGAATTTATGATGATTGTTGTGAAGCTCTTCGCCCGAAAGCAACATGCCGACCGGAATGATATTGCGGCTGGCGTCTTTCACTTTGTAATTCCGATAGCCAAACGTGTGACCGATGCCATTCACAATTCCAGCAGCCCAGAATGGAACCCACAATACCTGTCCACCCCACACGAGCGGGCCGGCGATAAATCCAAAGATGAGAACATCGATGGCGAGCAGAAACACAAGCCCGATCACTTTGTGAGGAATAAAAATCTTGCGCTCGACCCAATCGTCAGGGCAGCCTTTCGAGTATTTCGCAATAACTTCAGGGTCGTTATACGATTTACGGTAATAATTGACGCCAAAAAAGAGAATCTGCAGCCAGCCATGAATGACCGGTGAATGAGGATCATCTTCGGTTTCCACGAACGCATGATGCTTGCGGTGAACCGCGACCCACTCGCGGGTACTCATTCCCGTGACGATCCACAGCCACCAACGCATCGCCATGCTAACCGCCGGGTGAAGCGTAATGCTGGTGTGCGCCATCGCCCGGTGCATATAAACCGAGGTACACATGATCGTCAGATGGCCGGTCAGGACAACAAAAATTACAGGCCCATACCACGTATGGGTTAAAAAAGATAGATTCATGTATGAATAATAGGCTGGGCGCGTGTTTTCGAGCGTGGAAATTACCTAATCCATTTTTTGCGGCGAAAGTTCACTTCCCCGCCTGAATTGGGATTAATGAGCTGCTTTGAGATGTTTTAGAGCTTGCAAGATAACACACTTTCAATCTTAATTCCTATGAATCCTCCGTCAAATCACACAAATCCCAGTCCGGGTTTTCTCCGCGAATTACCGCTTATCGCGCTGCTCATTCTGCCGTTTATTGCGCTTGCTATTGTCTGGTCATCGCTTCCGGCGCGTGTACCCATGCACTTCGATGCGCATGGTAATGTGAACCGATATGGGAGTCCTATCGAGCTTTTGATCCTGCCGGGAATAAATGTGCTTGTGGCTATTCTGCTCTACTTCATTCCGCGCCTCGATCCAAAACGAGCCAATATCGATGCCTCTATGCCCGCGTATCGCTGGATTCGACTTTTTATTGCTGCGTTTTTCACCTGCGTTTTTGCAGTAACGCTTGCGACATCGTTCAACCCAATGCTCGATGTTACCCCGCTCATTGCAATCGGATTGCTGTGCCTGTTCTTCGGACTCGGATTTGCAATGCCGAAGTTAAAGCAGAATTACATGATCGGCATTCGTCTCCCGTGGACGCTCGAAAGCGAAGACAACTGGAACCGCACCCATGCTTTTGCCGGCAAACTTTGGGTGCGCGGCTCGCTTGTGGGAATTGTAATTGCGCTGATATTTCAATCCGTCAGCCTTTTCATTGCTCTTGGTGTGCTGATCGTGATGGTGATTTGGACGGTGGTTTATTCTTATCGGATTTTTCAGGAGGAGAAGAGGAAGAATAGTTAGCCTTTTAAATCTGAACTCACAAAGGAATTGAAGAAGCTTTTGGTTTTACAACTCTTCCGTGCGCCACTCCATTCTTTCTCCCCTCCAACCCTCGCAACGTATTATACCCCAAACTTGCCTTCACAAACTCACGGAAGATCGGATGCGCTTTCGTGGCGCGGCTTTTTAGTTCCGGATGGAATTGCACGCCGATAAAAAATGGATGCACCTCGCGCGGAAGTTCGATGATCTCGACTAAATTCCCATCCGGTGAAACGCCGGAGAGCACCATCCCCTTATCCGAAAGCAGCGCGCGATACGCATTGTTCAATTCATATCGATGACGGTGACGCTCCGTTATGAACTGATCGCGATAAATGCGATTCGCAAGCGAGCCGCGCTGTAAAATGCACGGATAACTTCCCAGTCGCATCGTCGCGCCTTTCGTTTGCACTGCTTTTTGGTCGGGCATGAGATCGATCACATTGTCCTTCGTCTTTTTGAATTCGCTGGAATTCGCATCTTTCAAATTGCAAACGTTACGGGCATATTCGATCACCGCACATTGCATTCCAAGACAAATTCCGAAGAACGGAATCTTTTTCTTGCGAACATATTCAATAGCCTTGATTTTTCCTTCCACGCCACGCGAGCCAAACCCGGGAGCGATCACCACGCCATCGATGCCATCAAAATATGATTCGATATTCCGTTTCGTCTCAAGTTCTTCTGAATTGATCCATACCACCTCTACTTTCGCATCGTTCTCCGCGCCCGCATGAACAAACGCCTCAGTAATAGATTTATACGCATCCTGAAGCTGGATATACTTCCCGACCATTGCAATGCGAACGGATTTTTTCGGATGCTCCACATGCTCTACAAATCGTCGCCACTTGCCAAGATCGCGCTTTGCAGTCGTTGGCAATCCCAGCTTTTCCAATACAATGGTATCGACATTCTCCTTTGCAAACGTAAGTGGAACTTCGTAGATCGTTGGTGCATCCAATGCTTCGACAACAGCGCGTGGCTCGACATTGCAAAACAATCCGATCTTCTCGCGCAATGATTTCGTGAGCGGCTTCTCGCTGCGGCAGACAAGCACATCCGGCTGAATTCCAATTTCTAAAAGCGTTTTTACAGAATGCTGCGTCGGCTTTGTTTTTAATTCCCCGGCGGATGCAATATAGGGAACGTAAGATAGATGAACGGCGATGGAATTTTTCTTGCCGACTTTCATCGTGTGCTGGCGCATCGCTTCCAAGAACGGGAGCGATTCAATATCGCCGACCGTCCCGCCGATCTCGCTAATGATAACGTCGAAATCGCCGGATTTTTCAAGCTGAGTCATCCGCCGGCGAATTTCATCCGTGATGTGGGGAACTACTTGCACCGTCGCGCCTAAGTAATCGCCGCGCCGCTCGCGCTGAATGACTTCGTTATAGACTTGTCCCGTCGTCGTGTTGTTGGCGCGCGTCATGTTGACGTCCAAAAAGCGCTCGTAGTGGCCGAGATCGAGATCGGTTTCCGCGCCATCCTCGGTCACATAGACTTCGCCGTGCTGATACGGCGACATCGTGCCCGGATCGACATTGATATAGGGATCGAACTTCTGGATCGTGACACTGAGCCCGCGCGACTTCAGCAGCAGACCCAGAGAAGAAGAGACGATTCCTTTTCCCAGCGAGGAAACCACCCCGCCCGTAATAAATATGTACTTCGTCTGCTTTTTCGTCTTCGTTTTCGCCACGCTATGTTACAAAAATACGACTAATTTTACGATTCCCGACGCATGAACGCAGAAAAGTGTAAGTGAGTGCGATATCTGAATGATTTTCACTAAAAGCGTGTATAGAGGGGTATGACGGCAACATTTAAACTTCGGCCTGAAGAACTGGATGAAACATTCCTCGAAAAACTGCGAGGGCTTTTCGCTCGTACGCAGCAAATAAATCTGATCGTCTCTGACTCCGAAATGGATGAGACGGAGTTCCTCATGAGCGACGCTGGCGATTACCAGCGGCTCCGGAATTCTATCGAACAGATTCGTAACGGCGAGGGCCTTGTGGAATTCGACCCAAAAAAATACCGATGAGATCGGTTAAGTTCTCGCCGCTCGCCTTCGAGGAATTTTTATCGTGGCGGCGCGACGATCCGAAAATGGTCGAGAAAATTCTTGACTTGATCGAGGATATGCAGCAGCATCCCTTCGAAGGATTAGGAAAACCGGAACCTCTGAAATATGAATTGAAAGGATCGTGGTCACGCCGGATAAGCCAGGAGGATCGGCTTGTATACGAAGTTAAAGGTTCCGACATCTTCATCTCCAAATGCCGGGGGCATTATGGGAAGAAATAAAGATTAGAACGCCGGAACTTAGCCCACCAAAAATGCTTTTCCAACGCAAGCCCGTTTGCCAGCACAAGCGGGCTATTTTTCTTTGATCGCGGTGACGAATGCATGACACTGCGCTGTGCGGCCGGTGTTGCTCTCGACAAGCAGCTTGAGATGAGCGATGAATCGCCCTGCTTCTTCTATAGTCAGCGTAGCTTCTACCTGCTCACGAAGCGTTGGCACAAGAGGATTTGGCGAGGAATTGTAAAACACTTCCCAATTCCCGGACATAAATCCAGCCTTACCTATTGTCACATCCAGTTCCAGATGGATAAATCCGAAGCCTGCTTGATCGAGCATTTTAACGAGATCGCGCTCGTCGAAGTCTGACATCGTATTTTGCGAATCATGTTGCGTTTTGTGCGCCTCTTTGATCTTCTCCCATAAATCTTTAATCGGAACGATATTATACCCCAGATAATAGTCCGCGCGCGCAATAAACTCCCATCCAAGCCTCCCAATCGGTTCGAACATTGAGACTCGTCCACCCTTTTTCAGCACACGAAAGAATTCCTCGAATGCGCGTTGCTTTTCTTTTACATAAATGATGACGGATCGCGTCGTTACGACATCGACGCTTTCTGATTCAATGGCGGAAAGATCGATCGCATCGGCTTTCACGAATTCGCATTGATCGAGGACGCCCGTTTCGGTCGCGCACGATTTGCAAACACCCAAAAGTGGTTCCGAAATGTCGCTGAAAATTACTTTGCCATCGGCTCCAATTTTTTCGATAGCGCCAAAACCAATAAGTCCATCACCGGTTCCGACATCGAGCAAAATTTCTCCCTTCTGGAGCCTCGCGTTCGAAATCACCTTATCACGCACTGGCTTCATGTGCTCGATAACTCTTAGGCGATGCTCGGCGTCACCGCCATGACGGTGTTTGAGAAGCCATGCGGCCCATTTATCGGAAACTGTTGTGTTCTCTTGCATTATTCTTCCAGCGCCTTCACGCCCGGCAGCACTTTTCCTTCTAAGAATTCCAAACTTGCGCCGCCGGGCGCTTCATAGTTCCAATTCTACAAAATCGGAACCTCTAATTCGATTGACCGTCGCCAAAATACGCTCCGTATTTTTCAGAATGTCATCGCGGTCATTTGTGGAGAGCAGAAGAATGGCAAGTTTTCTTCCTTGCAAGTTTTGTTGATAGCGAAGATTCTTGTCAGAGGTGATAAAAAGATCGTATTCGACCTCAGCAGTTTTTAAAAGTTCTCCATTTTCATATCCACCATAACCGGCGTACTTCACGGTTCTTGAATCGTGGCCGGTCAAGCAACCTCGAATCTGATGAGGCAGACACTCGTCGATGAGAATTCTCACGCGGCGATCCGTTCGAGCGTATTATGTTCCGCTTGCACAAGGACCGCAATAGCCGCTTCTTTCGATACGGAAGGAAAAGAATCCAAAAACTCGTCGAGAGAATAATTCTTCTCTAAGTATTGAAACAGCGTGGCAACCGGAACGCGCGTACCAGCAAAAACAGGCGTTCCTCCCATAACTAAGGGATTGATGGAAATAGGTAGATCGGAAAAGTTCTCTTGCATTATTTTATCCTCCTTTTCAAAACGGGAATTGGGAGCCTTCCATTCCAAATAAAATCACTCTTCCAGCGCCTTCACGCCCGGCAGCACTTTCCCTTCTAAAAATTCCAAACTTGCACCGCCGCCAGTCGAGACGTGGGACATTTTGTCCGCAAGATGCGCTTGCTCTAATGCCGCAACGCTATCTCCGCCGCCAACGACGGTCGTAGCGCCGTTCGCGGTTGCTCGGGCCATGGCTTTAGCTATCGCAAGGGTTCCCGTCGCGAAATTCGGCATTTCGAAAACGCCCATCGGGCCATTCCATACAATGGTTTTCGCGTTTGCGATCTCGTCCGTGAAAAGCTTTATCGTTTCGGAACCAATATCCACGCCTTGCCAATCACTCGGAATTTGATCGACGCTTACCGTTTTGTATTCCGCATCATTTTTGAATTCTCTTGAAACGACCGAATCGACTGGAAGAACTAAACGGCTTTGCGATTGCTCCATGATAGATTTTGCAAGTTCAACTTTATCCTCTTCTACCAACGATCTACCAATTTCCTTCCCTTGCCCCTTAAGGAACGTGTAAGTCATCCCGCCGCCGATGAGAACTTTATCTGCTTTTTGCGATAAGTTTTGAATGACGTCTATCTTTCCGGAAATTTTTGCTCCACCAATGATCGCGATGAAAGGATGCGCTGGATTTGTGAGTACACCACCCAGATATTTCAATTCTTTATCCATCAAATATCCCGCCGCTTTCACGCTCACAAAGTGCGTGATGCCCTCGATAGATGCGTGTGCGCGGTGCGCGGCGCCGAAGGCATCATCGACATAGACATCCGCAAGCTTTGCGAGTGCTTGTGCGAACACTGGATCGTTCTTCTCTTCTTCCGGGTGAAAGCGCAAATTTTCGAGCAGAAGAATTTCGCCAGATTTCAGCGCATTCGCTTGCTGTTCCACTTCGGAACCAATACAATCCTTAGCAAAAAAAATGGGACTTTTTAATTTCGTCTTCAAATGCTCATAAACCGGTTCCAAAGAATATTTCTCTTCCGGTTTCCCTTTCGGACGACCGAGATGGCTTGCGATGATGAGCTTCGCGCCACGCTTCAACAATGCTAATATGGTCGGCGATGCGGCGCGGATGCGTGTATTATCCGTGATGGTATAAGGCGCTTCTTTCGTGAGAGGCACGTTGAAATCGACGCGAAGAAATACTCGCTTGTTCGCAACGTCGATGTCGTCGATGGTTTTGTAGCTCACGCGGCCTCCGCGAGGATCTTATGCAACTCCTGTACACTCCTGACCGTCCGCTCGCCTTTTCGCATTGAACTTATCGCGCTGACCACGCTTGCCGCTGCTGAAAGCGTCGTGATGAACGGAACTTTGTGCTCGATAGCAGCCCAGCCAATTTGATATTCGGCGATACGCGAAATCTCTCCGCTTGGAGTGTTGATGACAAGCTGCACTTCGCGGTTCTTGATCGCGTCAACGATATTGGGACGGCCTTCGCTTACTTTGCGAATCGGTTCGGCGGGAATGCCATGCTCGCGCAGGAACTTTGCGGTTCCAGCCGTCGCAATGATCTGGAATCCGAGATCGTAAAATCCGCGGATCACTTCGGTGGAACGCGCACGCTTATCCTGATCGCGCAAGGATACGAAAAGCGTCCCCTCTGCGGGCAGCTTCATGTTCGCGCCAATATGAGATTTAAGAATTGCTTCGCCAAAGTCTGCGCCAACGCCCATCACTTCACCTGTCGAGCGCATTTCCGGCCCTAAGAACATTCTTACGCGCGGGAATTTATCGAAGGGAAATACCGACTCTTTAATGGCAACGAATGGTGTCTCTTTCTTAAAATCTTTCACGCCAAGATCCTTTAGTGTTCGTCCAATCATCACTTTGGCAGCAATTTTTGCCAGCGGACGCCCCGTCGCTTTCGAAACAAATGGCACGGTGCGGCTGGCGCGGGGATTTACTTCGAGGACATAAACGGTGCTATCCTTCAGCGCATATTGTATGTTGATAAGGCCGACGACTTCGAGCGCGGTTGCCAAACGGCGCGTGTAGTCAACGATCTGCTTATAGTTCTCGTCAGAAATATAATAGGGAGGGATAACAGACGACGAATCGCCCGAATGAATCCCGGCTTCTTCGATATGCTGCATGATGCCGCCGATGATAACCGTTCCCGTGTTATCGCGCACCGCATCGACATCGAATTCGTATGCGTCTTCCAAAAAGTGATCGATGAGGATGGGATGGCTCGGGCTGACGCCGCGAGCATTCTCCATATATTCTGCAACAGCTTCGGGCCGATAGCAAATTTCCATTGCACGTCCGCCAAGCACGTAACTCGGACGAACCAGCACCGGATAACCAATTCGTTCCGCAACTTGAATAGCAACATCCGTTTCGAATGCTGTGCCATACGGCGGGCATTTTATCTTCAGACGGTCTATGAGTTCCCCGAATCGTTTGCGGTCTTCCGCGACATCGATCATATCCGGCGATGTGCCGAGAATGGGAACTCCGGCAGCTTCGAGCTGCTTGGCAAGCTTGAGCGGAGTTTGCCCGCCGAAGGTAACTATTACGCCATCGGGCTTTTCGAAATCAATGACGTTCATCACATCTTCGAAGGTGAGCGGCTCGAAGTAAAGTTTGTCGCAGGTATCGTAATCGGTGGAGACGGTTTCGGGATTGCAGTTCAGCATGATCGTCTCGATGCCCTCTTCTTCGAGCGCAAGCGCAGCATGGACGCAGCAATAATCGAACTCGATTCCCTGACCGATGCGATTCGGCCCTCCACCTAAAATTACAACTTTTTTCTTTCCAGAACGAGTGGATTCATTCTCCTCTTCATACGTCGAATAATGGTACGGCGTCTCGGCAGAAAACTCCGCCGCGCAGGTATCGACAGTCTTAAAAACCGGCACAATGCCAAGCTCTTTGCGGCGCGCGCGAACATCGTTCTCGCCCACGCCGAAGATCTCAGCAAGCTGGCGGTCGGAGAAGCCATCGCGCTTGGCGCGGTAGAGGAGGTCGGGGGTGATTTGAAATTCTTGCATCAATTGCAGAGAACGGCGAGGGACTTAGAGGGGTTCACAGCAAACTCTAAAATAGCTTGAAACTCAAAAGAGAATTGCGGATGGCTGTTTCGTGCTTCGAGAAACAGTCGCTCGAACCGCCTGCCCAGAGAGTATAAACTCTCTCTTTGCCAATAATAGATAATACTAATCCCTTGGCCATCTCTCCGTGGGAAGGAGCATTGTTACCCAATAAAGTTGCTTCTTCCCCATTGACGGTCAAGTTTGAATCGAAAGTTACAACATTGCCCTCCGATTCTATCTGTTCTTTTTGGTGCTGACGCCATTGGTCCCGGGCAGTATGTGTATTCGTTGCAGTAATAGCTGTGACGATGGTATCTGAACCAAAAAACGAAGCTATCAATTCTGTGCTATCGTCCACGAAATAACCTTTGGTTGAAGGATGAAATCTAAATTTCTGAACGCTGTCAACGAATAGAGACTTCGGCACCGCATTCTGAGACGATGTAGCTTGACCATCGATGTTGAAGTTGAAAAGTGAATTTCGAATATCAGCTACGTATTGTGAATATTTCGTACGGGGTAATGTTTCCCCAATCATAAAAACGTTCCTTTCGGATATAATTGTTAGCATCATGGTCTCATCATCGTTCCCTTCGATAACTCCACTGTATTCCCATAGGATGGCATCCTTCCCGTCGAAGGTTAGATTTGAATCTAATGTTACTGTCATACCATTCTGTTTAAAAGATGCTTGTTTAGACTCGCGGTATGCTTCGCGAGACATTTGAGTATCCCTCTCGCTAATAATAAATGTTCCCCATCCACCTGGGTTCCAAAACGTGGCACCTGAACCGATGCTAATATCAGATAAAGGGCAAAAACTGAAATTTCGGACACTATCAACGTAAAAGGATTCATGCAGAGCCTTTTCCTCGGGTTGGCGTTGAGCGCACCCTTGAATGGTCACTCTTATCGTTGCAGCAAGGAGAATTGAATTGATTTGATTCATATTAGAATTCCCAAATGAAGTAATTCGGACAATCGTTCAATTCTCGGCTCATCAATAAACATCATCATGGGTTCCGATGTCGGTTAGAATGATTACCTGGTTGCCGGGTTCTTCTTTTTCGATTCGGAAGGCGATTCGGCAATCGTATCCGCAGGAACATGCAAGCATTCCAAAGTATTTACCTGATAATTTATGAGTGGAAAGAAACGGAGTGAAGGGATCGAGTTCCATTGCAAGAATCGTGTCATCGACGGACTTTCGCAACGCTTGATTCCTTCTCGTGAACTTCCTGTAAGCTCGCCGGAATTTAGGGCTTAAAACGATTTTTGAAGTCATTACCAATCATTATCTTCGCCGGACTCCAATTCCTTATGCAATTCCGCAATTATTTCTTCCGCAGTCATTGCTTTGATTTCGCCGCGCCGGTATGCTTCGAGCGTTCGCTCGGCCTCCTGCGCCCACTCCTCGCGCTTAGCTTCCATGCGCCGGTGGCGAACAATATCGACTAAAACATCCTGCTGATCTACAGGCAAGAGCATTACAGAATCAAGAGCCTGATCGAGGGTTATATGTTGGCTGGCGTTCATTCTATTTTAGTAACTCAAAATCCATTAGAAGTAATTCCGATAATCGTTCGATCCTTGGCCCATCCCAGTCTTCTTCCGGGTCTTGGCGGTAATCGTTTAGTAGATCCGATGGACGAATCATGACCACCGGCATTCCTAATTTTTTAGCGGCAGCAAGTTCGCCGTTATCGCCATCTGCGACGAAGAGGCATTCTGAAGCAGGGATATTCAACCGTTCGAGCGCGCGATGGTAAAATTCCGGCATCGGCTTTCGTAATAGTTCTTTAGAGGAGAACAATGGCTCATCGAACAGAGACGCGATCGTTAGCGATGGCCAAATTTCAGGAACTTCATCGGTGCAGTTCGAGAGCAAGCCGATCTTTATGCCGCGATTTTTTATTTGTGAAATGGTACTATGTGCATCAGGCCGTGGCATGAGCCAGTTTCGCGTAAATTCGTAGCGTATTTCGACGGCGCGCTCCAACCCAACTTCGTTAAATGATTTGTTGAACTTCAATGCCGCCGCCGCAATGGATTTGGCTACCGATCCATGTTTACCTTGAGCGCGATCGTGAAACGTTGCTTTCCAACCCTTTGCATATTCTTCTGCTGGAACACCAAGCACTGCCGCTATTTCATCACGGAGTTGTGCGATTTCAGCATTCGTCGGATTATCGACGAGCGTGCCGAAGAGATCGAAAAGTACAGCCTTCATGCGGCTTGTAATTCTTCAATTATATTTTTAGACACAGTCGTTTTCGCTGCTTCCCGCAGTTCCCGTTCCCTTCTCACGATCTGCCACACTTGATCTAAGAACCACGGGTCGATCTTCGTGGCTTCGTAAATTTCATCGAGCGAAAGGCCAAGCTGGAATGCAAAGCGAATGTTGAAGATCATATCCGAGCTTCGCAGGCCGAGGCGTTCGCGGATGGTTTCGGTGGCGTAACGCTTTTCAGCTTCCGACATATTCGGAATGTCGAATTCATCTTTGCCGTCCGCGCCGAGGCCATAGCGGCCTTGTTCGAGCGATCGAAGCGCTTTTTGCAATGCCTCTTTGAAGGTGCGTCCGAACGCCATTGCTTCGCCAACGGATTTCATTTGCACACCAAGCTGCGAAGAACTTGCTTCCAATCCTTTGAATTTTTCGAAATCCCAGCGGGGAATTTTTACCACGCAATAATCAATGACCGGCTCGAAGCAGCTTGGGGTCATTTTTGTGATGTCGTTGGGGATCTCATCCAGCGTGTAACCGATGGCAAGCTTTGCCGCAATTTTTGCGATTGGGAACCCGGTTGCTTTCGAGGCCAGCGCGGAGGAACGCGATACACGCGGGTTCATCTCGATCACGAGCATTCGGCCATCTTTCGGATTCAGCGCGAACTGGATATTCGAGCCGCCCGTCTCTACGCCAATGGCGCGGATGATCTTGATCGCCGCATCGCGCATCTTCTGATATTCTTTATCCGAAAGCGTTTGCGCAGGCGCGACGGTGATCGAATCGCCGGTATGCACTCCCATCGGATCGAAATTTTCGATGGAGCAAATGATGACGACGTTATCGGCTGTGTCGCGCATTACTTCCAGCTCGAATTCCTTCCAACCAATAACGGATTCCTCCACAAGTACACGGTGCACGGGCGATGCATCCAACCCATGCTGCACGACATCCCGGAACTCTTGCATGTTCCAGCATATCCCGCCGCCGGAACCGCCCATCGTGAAGCTGGGGCGAATGATCGTTGGGAACCCAACAAGCTCTATAAGTTCCAACGCCTCTTCGACGGTATTTACAAAACCTCCCCGCGCCATTTCGAGACCGATGGATTTCATCACGCCAAGGAATTCCTCACGATCCTCGGCGCGCTTGATGGCGTCCGGCTTTGCGCCGATTAATTCTACATTATATTTTTTCAGAATGCCGCGTTCGTGGAGAGCCAACGCATTATTCAGCGCCGTTTGTCCGCCCATCGTTGGCAGAATGGCATCGGGACGCTCTTTTGCGATGATGGCCTCGATATATTCCGGCGTGATCGGCTCGATGTAGGTGGCATCGGCGAATTCTGGGTCGGTCATTATCGTCGCCGGATTCGAATTGACGAGAATGACGCGGAATCCCTCCTCTTTCAGGACTTTGCAGGCTTGCGTACCGGAATAATCGAATTCGCACGCCTGCCCGATCACGATCGGGCCGGAGCCAATGATGAGGATGCTTTTTATGTCGGTACGTCGGGGCATTTGGGTGAGTCTAACACATGTGGAGTCTTACGTGTGCCCTCAACTTAAATGGGAACGTAACAACATCTCTATTTGCTATCAATTCTATGAAGTTCACTATTGAATACGAGCGAGAAGAAGATGGTCGTTGGATCGCTGAAATTATTGAATTGCCGGGCGTAATGGCTTATGGTAATAGTCCAGACGATGCAATGGCCCATGCCAAAGCTCTCGCGTTGCATACCGTTGCCGATCGTCTGGAACACGGGGAAGCTGCGGCCCAGCTTTCAGATGTGACGTTTCTAACCGTATGAAATCTTGGCCTGCTACCAAAGCCCGAAGAGTATTAGATGGATTGCTACGTGTTGGATGGAAAATAAAACGCTCGCGTGGCGGCTCGCATAAAATTCTTGAACGCGAAGGCTTTCCCGATTACACATTCTCATTCCATGATAGCGAAGAAATTGGGCCACGAATGCTTGCTCGCATTGCCAAACATACCGGGCTGACTCCGGACGATCTTTAAGATCGTTCGCAGGCTTATTTCCTCACCACCACAATCTTCCCCACCTTCAGCGCACCATCGACGTGGAGGGAATAGAGATATTCCCCTTAATGGTTCTTATCGCACGATGGTGAGTTTGCCGAAGAAACTCTTGTTTCCGGCCAGAAGCTGGTATTCATAGGAACCCGCCGCGAGTTTCGATCCATCGAGCGTAATTTCATTAGTGCCGGCGGCAAACGTTCCTTCCGGAGTTCGGATCATTTCGCGCCCGAGCACATCGAGCACGACGAGGGTTACGTTCACAGTAGCATCCAACGGGAATCGGAGCGTGGAATTCGTGGAAAATGGATTTGGAGCGAGCCACATTGCCCCGCTTTGCGCGTCAGGGGTAACACCGCTTTCGCTTCCAGCAATGCTAAATGGCGATGAAGTTCCCATCGCGCCCGAAGCATACGTCACGCGAATGATATAGCCCGATTGCGCTGCGAGTGGGACAGTCGTCCACTGATAGCTTGTAATTCCCGCGTTGAGGCCGTCCGCGATGGGACCGTAGGTTCCAAAAACGGGATTGAACAAGTCGATATTCAGCGATTCGCCCGTATAACCTGTGACGTTCCACCGAATCGTTTCCGGTATTCCCGAAGGAAGGCTCGGCGCGTTATCGACGGTGACGTTTGTTACCCGGCCCGAATCGAGAATTGCAAACATGCCGCTCACAACGGCTGCCCCGTTGGCGTCCGTTAGACGCACGAAGGCGTTCGTGCTCGGCGCGTTGGGTATGAGCCAATTATAGGATGTTTGATTAGAAAGGGTGGTAATCGGGTTCCATGAGGCCATGTTGTCGGTGCTGTAATTGAGGGTCATCGAACTCTCGTTGACGAGGCCGCTCACGGAAAAAGTTATTGGGTATGTTGAGCCGACGAGGAGCGTATCGTTCGCCTTCGGAGATATAATGGTGATCCTGCCCGAATCAAGGATCGAGAACATGCCGCTCACACCTACTACCCCGTTATCATCCGATACACGCACAAACGCATTCGAGCTCGGCATATTGGGAATGAGCCAATTATAGGATGTTTGATTGGAGAGGGCGGTGATCGGTTTCCATGACACCATATCGTCGATGCTGTATTCCAAAGTTATCGAACTCTCGTTGACGAGACCGCTCATGGAAAAAGTGATCGGGTATGTTGAGCCGACGATAAGCGTATCGTTCGCCGCAGGCGATGTAACGGCAATCCTACCTGAATCCAGAATTGCAAACATGCCACTCACCCCGACTACCCCGTTAGCATCCGTTACACGCACGAAGGCTGTGGCGCTCTGTGTGGGGGGGATGAGCCAGTTATAGGATGTTTGATTAGAAAGGGTGGTAATCGGGTTCCACGTCACCATGTTGTCGGCGCTGTATTCGAGGGCCATCGAACTCTCGTTGATAAGACCGTTCACGAGAAATGCGATAGACTGTGTAGTTCCGACGAGGAGCGACTCATTCGCCTCCGGAGATATAACAGTGATACTGCCTGAATCGAGGATTGAAAACATGCCGCTCACACCGACTACGCCGTTGACATCCTTTACACGCACGAAGACTGTGGCGCTCTCTATGTTGGGTATGAGCCAATTATAGGATGTTTGATTGGTGAGGATGGTAATCGGTTTCCATGTCGCCATGTTGTCGGTGCTATATTGCACGGTCATCGAACTCTCGTTAACGGGACCGATCACAGAAAATGCGATCGAGCGCGTTGTCCCAGCGATGAGTGTATCGTTTCCAGCCGGAGCCGTAATGGTAATGGATGGCGTTGGGAACTTCAAAGCTCTGTAGGAATACACCAGAGGGAGAAAGGACCAGTCCGAGAGCACGGTCCCGTCCGACCGGACTTCTGTCGCACCTGCCGTGGGCGTGGAGTTGCCGGTCGCTTGTATTCCCCACCCGATATAGGTATTACCATTCGATAATCGCTGGACGCTTCCACAGGACGAGGTCGAAATTTCCGGAGAGTGGTGAAATTGCCAGACGAGCGAGTCTGTCTTCTTCGAAGTGTCCAACGCGTATTCCACGGCTCGGCTTACCGGAACCTTGTGGAGATTGCCATCGTCGAAAAGGATAATATGGTCATTCGGGAGATACCTTGCACAATGCTGATAACTAAAACCAATAGAATCATTGACCGACGTGAATTCGTTGTGATTCCCGCCAAGCCTCCAAATAATTGCGCCTGTCGTGCCGTTGATCTTCGTTACTTCGCACAGGTAGCGATTAGAGAGCAGATAATTGCCCTCGGAATCGATATCGATCGAGTTCGCGTGTTCGAAATCAACGGGAGTAGTCCTGAAATTGATATCTATTGCGTCCGTTGGGTTATAATAGTCGATTCCCCGCCATTGAAATATCAGGTTCCCTTGAGGATCGAAGGTTTGGATGACATTTCCCTGAACTTCCGCATTCGACGATCCTCCCACGGATGACAAATTCGCATACGACAACGTTGCTCCAAGGATGGTATAGCCACCATCCACATTCACGATAAGCTCGTGTTCATCCGGTGCGTAGCCATTTGCGCACCCGAAAGAATCCACGACGTTAAAAGAGGAATCAAGACCATAGAACTTGCCTTCGTCAATATTACCTCTATAATAGGTCATTTCGCCATTTGGCTGCATGAGAAAGTCCCAGACCGGAACTGTTGAGATGGGCACAAAATTCAGCTCGTTTGCACTCTCATCCAAAACAGAAAGTCCGGCCACGTTGTTGGATCCACCGGTAATGGAAATATAAACTTTCCCGGGAGTGGGGTCCAGGGTGAAAGCGCTATCGATCATTGGGCCGAGGATACTGAGAGTTTGCTCCTTTGAAAATTTTTGGTGAGAGGATGATATGCCTGAACCCGAGGCCATTTCAGAGCCTTGCGACACCACATATTGTGTGCCCGGCGCAGCACGAACGGTTTGGAACGAAAAAGAATCGCGCACGGGGCTCCCGTCCGTAGGCATTGCGGTGAAAAGAACGCTCACCGTCTCATTGATGTCGAAGGCGACCGTAGGCCGAAAAATAACGGTGGTGCGATCCACGGAATACCGCACGGTACCGGCGTGAATGCCGGAATGAGACCCGGTTACAAGAAAAGTAGGTTCGGAAGGGCCGACGGGGACGTTCACGCTAATGCCGATATCCGTGCCTACAGGAGCCTCGACCGAGGAAGCCAGGGGATAACTTCGAAGTACCATTAGTGCCTCACCAGAGTGAGAGCCGGCCCAAATCGGGCTAATTATCGAAAACGAGAGTATAAGGAAAAGCGACCACCTGCGAATTTTACTCATGTTCATAAACCGCCTTGAATGCAAAATTAGATAAAAACCAGCAAAAGATAACTTTGTAACCCCGAAGAGACCCAAATATAACAGAATTAGGGTATGAAATCTAAATTATATTTAAAAGGACACTTTATGGCCCTGGAATCGGACATTCGGGAGCTTACTATCCAAGCGAGATCTTCGTTTTCGAAAAGATTCGTGACGTTTACGATCACTCAGTGAACAGATGAAGAAATCGGTCACACTGCTCCGGGTGACGCTCTTATTTCCGCACCACCACGATCTTCCCCACCTTCAGCGCGCCATCGACGTGGAGGGAATAGAGATACTCTCCGCTTGCCACTAATTTGCCGTTATCGTCGCGGCCATCCCAGGTGGCGTTCCAGGAACCTTTGTATGGAGCTAACGTCGTTGAAGAAAATTTAGTAGATCGAACTTCGTTCATGTTAAGATCCATGATATTCATTACCACCGCAATAGGCTGAGTACACGAAGAGGCAAGAATATAAACGCTGTCGGAACCATTCGAAACGAATGGGTCGGGAAACACCTGAAGACCCGGCGAAGTAGAAGCGAGAAAAAATTGGCACAGTTCGGTGTCGCAATACGCGGCGGGGTCGTCGAGCGTGAGAAGCGCCGGCGAACCTAAACCTGTAAATGCGATCGTAGCATTGCTTTGTTCGTCGCGGTTGGTATCGCGGGCTATGATTTCTATACACGTTTCATCGCAGGAACCAATCCCAGCAAATTGCAACGAGAGCGCATTCGTAACGAACGCAAGCGACGCATCCGGCGCCAGCAGATTGACCTGAATCGTATCGGTAGGAAGCAATTGCGCGTCCGGCAAGAGCGAGCTTCCGTTGTAATGGCTACCAGCTTGCATTAATTCCGTTCCGAACCGCTCGTATTCCGAGCAAAAATTGGTTCCATGTTCTTCCAGCACATGCTCGATACAGGCCATGGGGTCGTTGGAAGAATCCCGGTAGTATTCCCAAATTTGTTTTACGAAACCCGTATCGTTAAAACGGTGCGTGAGATATGCAAAATAAATGTATTGGCCGTATCCAGTGCTTGGCGAGAAATCGAACTCGGTGTTGAGCGTAGAGAGATATTGCCAAACATAATTGAGGTAATCTTTTACGTTCGGCGTAGAAAGCCATTCCATCCAGACGCTAGACATTTCCTGAATGAATATCTCATTAGAGGGCGGATGCGCATATCCGGAAAATTGAACCATGTGAAAGAACTCGTGAAAAATAGTAATTCGGAGCGCATTGAGTCCGTGCGTAGCATAAATAACGCTATTGAATGAATTATCAATAGCGATGAACGTCCGCGTTCGATCCACGCCGCTCGGACCGGGAGTTAGATCCCCGCCTGCGAGCGGGTACGTTGCTCCATAGTAATCAAGCTTTGTATCAGGATTGATATGAACCGGAGCAATGTAGATATTATAATGAGTACCCTCTGTAAATTGCGGCGGCGTATAACCGAGGGAATCTATTTCGAACGCATACGCGCTGTCCACTTCATTTCGTGCGCTTTCCACAAAGGCCGGTGCAGTTATGCTATCGGTATCGCTTGCTATGGCGTCATAAAAGATCATAAACCTTCCGGATGGCGAAAGAACCGAGTCCGTCATCGTCGAAGGTAAATTATAAGTAAATTGCAGAGTCTTTTCATTCGATAGCGTCATGGCAGGCGTTCCGCACTTGACCTGTCCGCTCAGATTAACCTGCTGGTGTGCAAGTTGCAATGTTTGGGATTGCTGCCCGCGCGCCGTCACCCAAGCGCAAAAGCACGCCAGGAATGTCAGCATTTGGGCGATTTGTCGTGCCGGCACTGTCAAGCTGTCAGAAAAAAGCGGTTTTAACCTAATGGCTGTGAATTTGCATTAATTCCACTCGAAGGGATGTAATTTTCCGCTCATTTAGGAGTTATTTAAATAGATGGTCGAAGTTATTTAAAATGGCCGGTGGACGTAATCAATTCCTTTCGAACGTTTGTTGTAACATTCGTATGGCACAATCGTTGAATTTTTAATTAAGCAGAATATCTCTATGCCAACAGAAGGAAATTTTTCGAATCGAGTACAAGACGTGATCCGCCTCTCGCGTGAGGAAGCGATCCGCTTGGGTCATGATTATATCGGAACGGAGCACTTGCTCCTCGGCATCATTCGCGAAGGCGAAGGCATTGCGGTGAAGATTCTCCGCAATCTCGGCGCTGATCTTTATAAGATCAAAAAAGCGATAGAAGACACCGTGCGCTCTTCCGGCACCACGCTTACCATCGGGCAGATCCCGCTCACCAAGCAAGCCGAGAAGGTGCTGAAGATCACCTATCTCGAAGCCAAACTTTACAAGAGCGATGTGATCGGCACCGAACATTTGCTTCTCTCGCTGTTACGCGATGAGGATAATATCGCCGCGCAAATTCTCAATCAATTTAGCGTGACGTATGATGCCGTGCGTGCGGAACTCGATAACATTATATCGGGCCGACCGACTTCGCCACCCAAAGCCGCGCAATCGGAAAAGAAACCGGAGCGTACAAAAACTCCCGTGCTCGATAACTTCGGACGCGATCTCACTAAGATGGCCGCCGATGATAAACTCGATCCCATCGTGGGACGCGAGAAAGAAATCGAACGCGTATCGCAAGTTTTATCTCGAAGAAAGAAAAATAATCCCGTTTTGATCGGCGAACCCGGCGTTGGCAAGACCGCCATTGCGGAAGGACTTGCTCTGCGTATCGTGCAGAAGAAAGTGCCGCGCATTCTCTACGAGAAGCGTGTTGTCACGCTCGATCTCGCTGCGCTCGTTGCTGGAACGAAATATCGCGGCCAATTCGAAGAGCGCATGAAAGCAGTGATGAACGAGCTTGAAAAAGCGAAGGATGTTATACTCTTCATTGATGAATTGCATACTATCGTTGGCGCGGGCGGCGCAAGTGGCTCACTTGATGCTTCGAATATGTTCAAACCGGCGCTCTCGCGCGGCGATATCCAGTGCATCGGCGCAACTACGCTCGACGAATACCGCCAATATATCGAAAAAGATGGCGCGCTCGACCGCAGGTTCCAGAAAATTATTGTCGATCCACCAACGGTAGATCAGACGATTACCATCCTCAACAACATCAAATCGAAATACGAAGCGCATCACAGCGTCCATTATGCGGAGAAATCCATTGAACAGGCGGTGAAGCTCTCCGACCGTTACATCACCGATCGTTTCCTTCCCGATAAAGCTATTGACGTGCTCGATGAAGCGGGTTCCCGCGTACATTTAGCGAATGTTCATGCTCCGAAAAATATCGAGGAACTCGAAAAGAAGATCGAGGACGTGAAGGGCGAGAAGAACTTAGTCGTCAAGACTCAGAACTTTGAAGAAGCTGCGCGTTTGCGCGATCTCGAAAAGAAATATCAGCAGGATCTCGAATCCGCCATTGCGGATTGGGAAGCCGAAAGCGGCGCGCAAGTTTTCGAAGTAAGTGAGGATGATATCGCTGATGTCGTAGCCATGATGACGGGCATTCCGGTCAACAAGGTCGCGGAAAGCGAATCGGTGAAGCTGCTGAATATGCAGTCATCCCTCGCATCCTCCATCGTCGGACAGGATGAAGCCATCGAAAAACTCTCGAAGGCCATTCGTCGCGCTCGCGCCGGATTAAAAGATCCCAACCGTCCGATCGGCAGCTTTGTATTCTTAGGCCCGACCGGCGTTGGCAAGACAGAGCTTGCAAAAACGCTCGCACGCTATCTTTTCGATTCGGACGATTCCCTCATTCGAATCGACATGTCGGAATACATGGAAAAGTTCTCAGTGAGCCGCCTTGTTGGCGCGCCTCCGGGATATGTGGGATATGAAGAGGGTGGTCAGCTTACCGAAAAGGTACGCCGCAAACCATATTCCGTCGTGCTATTGGATGAGATCGAAAAAGCGCATCCGGATGTGTTCAACATCCTGCTGCAAGTACTCGACGATGGCCAGCTAACGGACTCACTTGGCCGCCGCGTCGATTTCAAGAATACGATCATCATCATGACATCGAACGTCGGAACGAAAGACATTAAGAAGCAGGCTCGCATCGGCTTTGGCGAATCTGCCGCCGGCGATGAGCACACGAAGATGAAGGATCAGGTGGATGAGTCGATGAAACGGCTCTTCAATCCGGAGTTCCTGAATCGTATTGACGATACCATTGTATTCCGTCATCTTGAAAAAGCGGACATCAAGCTTATCATCAAGATCAATCTGAACAAACTGCTCAAGCGCGTTCACGAAATGGGCGTGGATGTGCAGCTTACTGACCGCGCGCTCGATTTCCTCGCCGATAAAGGATTCGATAAAACGTATGGCGCTCGTCCGCTCAAACGCGCGATGCAAAAGTACGTCGAAGATCCGATTGCCGAGGAGATCCTGAAAGGGACGGTCAAAGATGGAACCCTTGTCAAAGTGGACATTGCCGCGAACGATGCGGAACTTCTATTCACGATCGAATCGAAGACCGCCGGTGAGGAAGCTGTTTCCAAGCCCACCGCCTCCATCGACGATGTGATGAAAGAAGCCGGTATCATCGCTCCACCGGAAGAAGAGCATCACGAAGCAACTTCCGGCGATCATCCAGAAACGGCGGAAGTGTAACTTCACGTGGAACCCTACATTTAATTGTTAATTCCAGCGGATGCTGTTATCGCCGTTGAGAAGGTAAGAGATTACCTTCTCAAGCCGCTTGTCGATGGAGATAAGTCGGGATATCTTTTGCTTGGAGGTTATCATCGTTCCGATTTTGTCCGGCTTGCAAAGGATTTGCGGGAACAATTATTACCGGGCGAAGGGATTTTTCAGGAAAGAACCCTATACGGCGATAAGTTTATTTTGAACGGCTATCTATCGTGCCCGAACGGTCGGGAATTAGCAGTAAAAACCGTTTGGGAAAGGAACGATTTTGGCGAAATTCGGTTTGTTACATTATATCCAGGGAGAAAAAGGAAATGAAACATGAATTATATACTCGTGTCGCGTTAGCGGTCGATATTCCGGAACATAATTTTAAAAAGGGGATGTTGCAACAATTTGTGAGTATTTCGAACCGGGGAAAAATCCCGAACCTGGTCTGGCGCTGGAATTTTTCAACACCCTCGGCGAGACCGTCGATGTTCTTTTCGTTCCTGAATCGTTTGTGGAACCATTAGCGGCGGATGAAATTTGGCATGCCCGCCATTTGGCGGAAGCAGCCTAAAAAAGCAAGGGAATGGGAATCATTACCACGTTGCGAGATGCTATGGGAGAAATGGTTCAAAAAATTTCGTATCAACATCAAACACTGTTCTTGGTTTAACGCCAAGCTCGTGCTGTTGAAACATTTCGACTAATTTTTCGCCGTCCACAAGTTCAATTTTGGGGTCAACGCGTTCCGCTTCTTTTCGGGCCTCGGTCGAAAAACTTCCCGTTGTTAGGAATATGCCTTTTTCGGCTCGACCCAACATTGAATTTCTAAAATCACCAACTTCGGCACGTGATACAGTACCAATGTATCGTTTACATTGGAATGTTACTGTTAGTGACACAAAAGGATTAATCGCCAATCTTCCCGACCCATCGAATCCTCCATCTCTACTTCTACCACTCACAACAACATTTTCAAATCCAGATTCGCGAAGTAATAAGCCACAGATTTCCTCAAAGCCTTTTGGCGTAAGCTTGCGAAGAAGTTCGAGCAATGTCAGTTCCTGCTCTTCCTCATCCAGTAGCTCAATTGATTCTTGAAATTGACTTATTGTCTCTTGATCTAATTCGGTCTTCTTAGTCTGCTTACTCTTTTGGAAATCTTGAAACTCATTAATAATAGTTTCGCGTGGATTCTCTTTCGGAATTGGTGCCACTCGTCCTTTTTCGGTCAAGACCCATGTGCCTCGATTCGAAGAGTCAAGAAATCCGGACTGTACTAAGTAGTTTCTGGTCCAAGCCACTTGGTTATGAAATCGTGGCGTTCCGTCTTGAGTGGTAATCTCCATGATGTCAGCAGGGATTTTTAGATTTTTTGCCACGAGATCTGAAACTTCACGCGGCTTTCCCGAACCTCCGAGTTGTTGAAGTGCTTGCAGCACTGGATAAGCCAAAGGCTTCATAAAGCCGTTTCGAACTTCATCGAAGACACCTTTGGCATCTAACTTTGCGGTTCGCCCTTTATCAGTGAGTGCCCAAACGCCACGCTTTGAACCGTCTAAAAAACCGCCATTAACAAGGTATTGCCGAGCCCACGCAATTTGATTATAAACACGAGGGACGCCAGTCTTTGTGATAGCCTGCAATTCTTCAGTCGAGACCTTTTGACGCTTAACGACCAAATCGGTGACGTCTTTCGCCTTACCAGAACCACCAATTTCTTTCAGCGCATCAATGACTGGCCCAAACCATTGCAAAAATTCCGGCCCTTTGTGATTTTGAATCATAACGAATATTGAATATTCTTTCGCAACGCCATTACGCATCTTTCCGTTGCGATATTTATAGGACTCATTCTATAGGATTTTATCTCCCCAAAAAATACTCCCTAAACTCCATCAATTCTTTCTGTTCCTCGGCGACATAATGGGCGAATAATGTATCGCCGACGTGCGGCCTGAGCGCCGAAATCCCAACGTCGATAAGACGAAGTCCTCTCTCGGTAAGAAATATATTATCATACGGTTCGCCGCGTTCGGTCGGTGGGCGCTTGATATCGTGATGAACAAAACCAGCGGCGTGGAGCGCGGTTAATTCGTCCAGAAAGACATCGAAGAACAGCTCCCTTTTTTCCACCTCGTAACTGCGGTAATCCAATGGATAGAGCCGCTCCATGACGATCATTTCGGAGGATGCAGGCTCGTAATAATCGAGCCGTAGGAATTTCACGACGAGATCGTTTATTCGATTGGCAAATTTCATTTTCTCTGCCTCCGAGCCAATATCCGACCGCGTATCGCCTGCGAACAGTTTTCCGCACTCCACTACGGATAGTGCGATCACGGTATTGTTGTTTCCCGAAGAGAGCTTTTTGGGATAGTACTTCTTCATTATCATTAGCAACACTTGTTGCTAATGATTTGTACCCTAAAAACAGCATACCCATTACATTGGGTGAGACGAGAAATGCAATTGCATTTAGCTCTTGATTTTTTCCGTCACATAGCAGCATACCATCGCCATCCCACTTCCGAGCACCGCCCCTCCCAAAACATCGGATGGAAAATGCGCGCCAACATAAATTCTGGAAACTCCAATGAGTGAAGCTACCCCAAGAATAATTACCACGCCCCACCATTTCAGCTTACCGGCTCGCGCAAAAGCCCATAGCAAAACCGTCGCGACGGTGAATGCGATCTGCGTGTGGCCTGATGGGAAGGAATTGTAATATAGCCTCTCGAACATGACGTTGATATAAACCTTCCCGGCTGTAATATCGGAAGCAAACACGGTAAGTGGTCTCGGCGTGTGGAAGGCATGTTTAATTAGATTGAGTGCAATCCCACCTACAATTCCGGAAATAGCCAGCGCAATAAAATTCCACCTGAACGAACGCCTATCAATTACAAGAAGAAGGATAATGGCGATTGGGAACGTAATCCATCCGTTCCCTAACCATGTTGCGTAACCCAACCAGAGATCGTTGAAGCTGCATTTCAAGCCATTATTGATAGCGAAGAAAAGAGCTTGGTCGGAAGGAGTCATTGTTCAGCGAAGCTACATGAGATCCTTCGACTCCGCAAATTTTCGTCCGTGGGGCGGACGAAAATTTGCTCCGCTCAGGATGACAATTTTATTTAAACGGCCATCACTTCTTTTTCTTTGACCGCGACGAGATTATCGATCTCTTTTATTTGGTGATCGGTCTTTTTCTGGACTTCATCCTCGCCGCGCTTGCGGTCGTCCTCACTGAAATGTTGCGCTTTTTCAGCTTTCTTCAAATGCTCCATCGCATCGCGGCGGACATTGCGAACCGAAATCTTTCCTTCCTCGCCAAATTTCTTGACGAGCTTCGAAATCTCTATACGACGTTCTTCGGTAAGCGGCGGCATCGGCACGCGAATCATTTGTCCGTCGTTCATCGGATTGAGTCCCAGATTTGCATTGCGAATCGCTTTTTCGACCGCTCCCATCAAACCCTTATCCCACACCTGAATGGCAATGGTATGCGCGTCGCTCACGCTGAGGTTCCCAACCTGATTGAGCGGCGTTTCACTGCCATAGGCTTCTACTTTTACGGCATCCAGCAGCGCCGTCGTCGCGCGACCTGTGCGAATTTTCGTTAGTTCGTGCCGAACGCTTTCGACGGCTTTTGCCATGCGCGTTTCGCAATCGGCGGTAATTTCTTTGATGGTATTCATCTCTATTATTTATTGGTAATAATGTCATTCCCGCGAAAGCGGGAATCCAAGAGCGGATATTCGAAACATTTGGGGTCTGGATTCCCGCTTTCGCGGGAATGACAGCTTAAAATTATCCTTATATCAAACACATTCTACCAAAATCAAGGTTCACACGGTCACAATACTTCCAACGCCATCTTCGGTCAGCACCCGCTGCAAATTCCCGCGCCGGTTCATGTTAAAAACCACGATGGGCAGATTATTTTCCTGGCACAGCGTGATGGCCGTCAGATCCATGATGCGAAGCCCTTGATGCAGCACTTCCATATAACTGATCGAGGGATATGCCTAGCATCGGCATTCTTTTCGGGATCGGAATCGTAAATGCCATCGACGCGGGTGCCTTTGAAAACAGCGTCAGCATCTATTTCGACGGCGCGAAGTGCAGCAGCAGTATCGGTCGTGAAAAACGGGTTCCCAGTACCGCAGCCGAAGATAACCACTCGGTTCTTTTCGAGATGCCGAATCGCTTTGCGCCGAATAAACGGCTCTGCAAATTGTGTCATCGGAATGGCGGACATCAGGCGGCTATAAATTCCCGTTGATTCCAGCGCATTCTGCAAGGCTAAGCGCGTTGATCATTGTGGCGAGCATTCCCATCTGGTCGCCCTGCACGCGGCTGATGCCTTCCGTGCTACCGGAAACTCCGCGAAAAATATTCCCTCCGCCAACGACAATCCCGATCTGCACACCCAGGGCCGCACTTTCTACGACATCGCCAGCAAATTGCGCAAGCACTTTGGGATCGATGCCATATTCCCGCTCGCCCATCAGCGCCTCGCCGGAGAGCTTCAGGATGATACGTTTGTATCGAGATTTTGCATTGTTAGACATGGATCAACAATACCTGGAATTATCTACTCGGCTCCTTTGCGCATCTCGCCCAGCTGCATACGAACAAATCCGGTAACTTTTAACCCGCCCGCTTCTTTCAGAAGGTCAGTAACGGTTCTCGGAGTTCGCTAACATTGGATACAAAAATACGACATAAATAGGGTCTGGCACGAATTCGAAAGAATTTTCCTTTTTATTGCTATAATTTCTCGGCTTCTCTCGAACGTATCAAAATGTCGGAAAAAATGGGATATTTTTGCGGGTTCTTTCTAATGATGCTTCTCGTATTTTGCAATGGCTGCACGCTTATCGGATACGGTATCGGAACGGTATTCGATAATAGCCATAATAATTCTCATGACACATCCGCATCCTACACCGTTCCGATTTTTCTTGATGCGAATGATCACGCCGGACAATTTGCGAAAATTCAATATCGGGATTCGACAAATCGTTTCGCGCTATTCGAAGGTTTCAAGACGGAAAGTGACTCTGCTTATCAGGCGCGATCGAATTCTTTTATGAAGGAATTCACTATAGAACCCAAAAGTTTTAAGATAGGGGACACGATTGAAACCCCCGATAGCATATCATTCGATTATCAGGGTAACTCCTTCTACCAGACATTCCTCTTCAATAGCTATATGCCTGGCGCTATCGAGTTTTACACATTAGATGGTTCCAAACGTGCTACGATATCTCTCTCGGCTTTAACGTATATGGGGCTAAGTGGCCATGGAAATGAATTAAGAGCGACTCAAAGAATGCTCGATTCTAATACGGTTCCCATCCGCGCCATTTTGCGGTTTACCGACACCACGACATTCCGGTTAACAAATAGTGATTTTTCCAACGCGTATTTCATGCAGCGATCGAAGACCGGTGGTACCATCGGCTTGATCGTTGGCGGCGTTATCGACGCCATCATTTTAATAAGCATTCTTTCGTCACAGCACTAATATCATATTCAGAGGGCCAATTACATCCCCGTATCTTCCATTCGTTTATTTACGAGCCCTTATGCATCTCGCCCAGCTGCATACGGACAAATCCGGTAACTTTTAACCCGCCCGCTTCTTTCAGAAGATCAGTAACGGTTCTCGCAGCATCCTTGATAAAACTTTGCTCGATAAGGCAAAAATCCTGATAATACTTTTCGAGTTTGCCTTTCGCAATTCGGTCGATGACTTCTTCCTTCTTGCCTTCGTTACGCGCCTGCGTCTTGTAAATTTCCAGTTCCTTCTCGATCTGTTCGGTGGAAATTTGGGAACGATCGACCGCCATCGGATTCATCGCGGCGATCTGCATCGCAATGTCGCGGCCAAGCGCCGTATTTTCCGTCCCGCCTGCAATCGCTACCATCACACCCAAGCTTTGCGCCTGGATGAATATAGCTCGTCACAAAACCTCCACGCTCGTGAAGAATTTCGAATCGGCGCGCTTCGAGTTTCTCACCCAAGCGTCCCGGTTTGCGCGCCGACTTCTTCGGAGATCGTCGCGCCATTGGCAAGACGCACCATCAAAAATTCCTCGTGGGAATTGGGAGCAGCTTTGAGCGCCGCATCGCCAATATCCTGCGCAAATCTCACGAAGGAATCATTCCGCGCGACAAAATCCGTCTCGGAATTTACTTCGGCAAGCACGCCATGTTTATTGTCTTCGGAAACGCTTGCAACGATAATTCCCTCTTTCGCTTCGCGGTCCGCTCGTTTCGCAGCAGAAGCCGAGCCTCGCTTGCGAAGGACTTCGATCGCTTTTTGCTCATCGCCATTCGCTTCTTCGAGCGCTTTTTTGCAGTCCGCCATACCGGCGCCGGTTTTATCGCGAAGATGTTTTACGAGTTCTGCTGAGATTGCCATGTTTCGAGTGCTAAAGTGCTGAGTGCAGTGCTGAAGTGCTATATTTTTAAAAGCCCCTCTCCTTACGAAGGAGAGGGGTTGGGGAGAGGTCATGATGCCGTTGCGGGTTCCGGTTGCGCCGGCATAAAATCGCTTGCTTCGATCTCCACGCGACGTCCGCGACGTTCGAGATTGAGTTCCGGACGGCCTTCGGTGGCGGCTTCATCTACTTTCCGAGCGCGAGCTGCTGCACGACCATTATTGATCGCATCGGCGAACGCATGAACGAACAACTGCACCGAACGCAGCGCATCGTCATTCGCAGGAATTGGATAATCTACGAGATCGGGATCGACATTCGTATCGACCAATGCGAAGATCGGAATGCCAAGCTTTCGCGCTTCTTCGACTGCGATATGCTCCTTCTTAATATCTATAATGAGCATCGCCGATGGCAATCCGCGCATCTCGACGATACCGCCGAGGGTTCCCGTGAGCTTTTCCTTTTCGCGAGTATAATCCAAACGTTCGCGTTTCGTGAAATTCTCGATGGAACCTTCTTCTTCCATCTTTTCGATCTGCTGCAAACGTTTGAGCGATTTGCGGATCGTCGCAAAATTGGTTAACATTCCACCCAACCAGCGGTCGATCGCGAAAAATTGGCCGGAACGTTCTGCTTCCTCTTTGACCATCGCGCGTAGCTGCTTTTTCGTCGCTACGAACAGGAATTTTTTTCCTTCTGCGGATAATCGCTCCGCCGCTTCAAGCGCTTCTTCAGCAAGCTCTTGCGTTTTCTTGAGATCGATAATGTGAATTCCGTTGCGTTCCATGAAGATGTACGGTTTCATCTTCGGATTCCAACGGCGGGTGAGATGCCCAAAGTGAGCACCGGAGGCCAGGAGGTCTTCTAAGCTAAGTTTCATTTGTATTGATTTGGTTAATGTCTCTACGGAGCCAAAATTACCATTCGCAAAGCAAACACCATGCAATTTGGCTTGATCCGTATATGGATTTATTCTATGTCATTGCGAGAAATATGAATCGACCAGCATGATCGCTCATGCGAGGGAGATTCATATTTCGAAGCAATCTCAAGCGTGAGATTGCTTCGTCGTTCCTTCGTCACTCCTCGCAATGACAACCGAGGACGAAGGAACGAAAAAATTATCGTTTCGAGAACTGGAACTTCTTCCGTGCGCCCGGCTGTCCCGGTTTCTTACGCTCGACCATTCGCGGATCGCGCGTCATCAGATCGGCTTTGCGAAGCAGCGGACGGTTCTCTTCGTTCATCTCTGCAAGCGCACGAGCAATTCCCAAGCGCACTGCGCCGGATTGACCCGTCGTGCCGCCGCCATCGACATTCGCCTGCACATTAAAGCTGCCCAGCGTATTCGTCGCTTTAAACGGACGAATCACATCGTCGCGATGAAGCGAATTCGGGAAAAAGTTCTCGAACGTCCGGCCATTGATCGTAATGACGGATTCGCCCGTGCTCGCAGTGAGAAAAACTCGAGCTACCGCATTCTTGCGGCGACCGACGTAGATAGTTGCTTGCTTTGCCAATTCTGGTGCAATTAGTGCAATTATGAATGATGATATTACCTGACCAATTCGCGAAACGGCTGTGGATTCTGCGCCGCATGTTCGTGCTCTGCGCCGGCATAAACTTTCAGTTTCTTGAACGTCTTCTTGCCAAGCGAATTTTTCGGAAGCATTCCTTTTACCGCTTCGGTAATGATGCGATCCGGATGCTTCGCCATCAATTCGCTGAATTTCTCGTGACGAGCGCCGCCCGGATACAGCGTATTATGGTAATACTCTTTTTGCGACATACGCTTGCCCGTCATTTTCACCTTCGAGGCGTTGACAACGACGACAAAATCGCCGGTATCGACATGATGCGAAAACGTCGCTTTATGCTTGCCGCGAAGCAACGTAGCCACGCGAGTCGCTAAACGCCCGACCGTCTGGCCGTCCGCATCTACTAAATGCCACTTCCTGACGACCTCTTCCTGCTTGGTCGCTCTCGTACGAAAAACGCTGGTATCTTTGGTTGCCACGATAAAATTTGGTTATCCCCGACCATCGCTTCGACCTACCTGGCCGACCATCCTGGTCTATTGGGCCGCACAATAAGCGACTTCCGCTTTCCTTAGTTCCGTTTTGATGCAAATTGTGGATAAGTTAATCCTAATGCTGTTATTTTTAGAAACTCTCACTCGATTTGATCCTTAACTGTGCTGAAAATAAGCTGATTTAGCCAGTTGTCTTTAAGCAAGGCCTTTTTATGTTGTCGGTGTTGGGAACAAGTTCATTAACTCGCTTATAATTTTCATGAATTCGTTAGTTTTCTTTAAGAAATATACGTGCATTCTATTATGAGAAGTCCCCCTCCATATTATATAACAACGGCCACGGACAAATCGTGCCCGAAAAAGCACCTGTTGCAACAACGAAAATTTCTTTTACGTGCCGTGAGTAAGCAATTGCATTATTGCCTTCCCTTGGTGGTATGACAATTGAGGAGGAAAGGCATTCCCTATTAGGAGAGCAATTCGAGTTTTAGAAATTCCTTCGGGAAATTTATATGTTTTGGGAAAAGATTGCAGTAGAGCAGCTTCACGGGCAGTAATTCCTCGATTTTCGGTTGGATGTAAGAATCGCCCCTTCGAAGGATTTAAACAACCGCCTGTGATAGTACCGGCAACAACATCCCACCCCAAGCGCCCATAAACATCGTTAAAACCGACGCCATGAACACGATGGCAAGCGAGCGTATATTCCTCAGGCAAGTCTTTACGACTTCCGCCATTCTTTGGAATAAGTTTGATCATCTCTTTAATTGCCGCTCTATTCCCAGCGAGAATTTTATGAATGCGATCATCAGTCGCAGAAACAGATGGAAGCGATTGTATTGCATCCCTCACTGTCTTACTTTCCATAGTCGGTTTTGCTACAGAGATTTCCGAATTCAACGAACCCACAAGAACCAATCTCTTTCGATTTTGAGGAACTCCAAAATCCTTTGCGTTAACCACATCATGATCTATCTTATATCCAAGGCTTGATAGCTCACGCTTAAGCCTTTTAAATAAATAATAAGATTGAAGCCATGAGACATTCTCCATCAGCAATGTTTTCGGTTTCAATTCCCTTGCAAACCTCACGAATTGAAGTATTAGTTTATTGCGAGAATCTTGGACACTTCGTCGTTTATTGTGCCTCCTCATTGAAGAAAAACCTTGGCAGGGGGGACAACCAGCCAGGAGATCCAATTCTCGTCCCCCAAGCAATGCTTTTAGCTCGTTCGATGTCACATCCAGAATGCTTCTTTCTATGACTTCTGTTTCGGGATGATTAAGGCGATAAGTTTTAGCGGCCCACTCTTCGTTTTCAACAGCAGCAATAACGTCAAAGCCAGCTCTACGAAGGCCCGTAGAAAGGCCGCCGCATCCTGAAAACAAGTCGATCGCTGTAAATAAAACAGGTTTTGTCATTCCTCTAAACTAAACGCTAATGCATAGTTTCCTTCTGGCCACCGAATTTCCGGCCACCAAACTTCCACCCCGCGACTGTTTTTGTTCATGCGGTACATAAATAGGAGAGGCGCGTCTCGTGGAATACCATCGTCTTCCCCATTCGTATGATATCCTTGTGTTTCGCGTCGATTCGTTGAAACGTCTCGACCTCTTTTGACTTTAAGATAAGCTTTGGAAGACTCTAAAATTGACTCCAACTTTTGAAGTGCAATTTCGAGCATCGGAACTCGCCAAAGATCAGCATTAACCTCATCGTATTTTCCCGCTTTTATGAGTTCGATAACTTCTGGGATCGTCATTTCGTAATATCCAACATTGTCATCGTATCGCTCAAGTTTCTTATTGATCTCCTCTGTAATAATTGCAACTTCCGGAGTGCGCAAAGGGTAGATTGGGTTGCAATAGCCTCCGCCCGTGTACATTCGAATCGTATTGGGATTTAGAACGTTCGTACGAGTAGCCCGTAATGGTTTTTGAATAAAAAGCCCCTGAAATTTCCCCGATGGATGCCTTGACAAAAGATCGCGGAGTGACTGCTCCATTCTGTGAATTCCCCGGAAATTGTCTCTTATCGCATCTGGTAAGAAGAGTCTCGTTACCTGAATATCATTCAATCGATAGCCATACATTCGCGCATGTTGAAGCATTGTGTCAGAATTAGGTTGTTGTGGATTTCGGCCATAATAACTTACAAGAAGCTTTTCTATAGTTACGCCGCGTCCGAGTTTGGTACCTCCCACGAAAATATTAAAGACAGAGTTAAGATTTATCTGATCGTCTCGTTCGGAATTTATAGTACGTACCGTGGCTGCTGGAAGATATCGAATTAACTCACCTAAAATTATCTCAAATGGTGGAATTCCCTCCCATGACATGCGAAGATCCTGATATTCTTCCTCAATTTGGCTACGAACCTCGGAGTATTTTCCTGATGGTTCACCTGATTGGAGAAGCGTATGAAGATCTTGTTAAAAATGAATCTATTAAACGTGCAATAAAATGATGGTCAAGGCGAGCGACACTAACATGGCATAAAAAAGCATATCCATCTGCACCTCTAGGATTCACTATAGTTTTTGCGGTTGCGCCGACCAGAAAACAAAAGAGGGCTTTTCGCAGGCCATCAGGCATTTCTTGATGCGGATTTGGCTGTCGCGAAACAAGCAATTGATTGACCTCAGTTAAAAGAACAGAACGCAATATGCGGCTATGTTCACCAAAGAATTGGTCACCACCAACATACCCGGGGCCAGGTTCGCTAAGTACGTAAAATAAAGGATGATATGCATGTTCAGGACTTTGCAAGATTAATGATTGCGGTGTTGCTGTGACTTGCAGGTACGTATTAACTTCGAAAAAGGAGCGGAGGTCCGAGATCGCACGGTTAATTGCACTAAGATCCTCTGTCCGTTTACGTGCATTCTTATTGGCGAATGTGTTTAAGCTAGCCTGATCAGCCTCGTCATCGACAATAAATGCTGGTAATCCGCTCGCGCCTGCCACTCGTAAGGCATCAAGTAATGCGTTAAGATGTCCACTGTTTTTCGAGCAAACCATAACGAAAGGTTCACTCCGAAGACGGCGTTCGAAACTTTTTCTATCGCCCCAATCATCCTTACCTAGAACTTTGATCGATCGAAGTGCTTGCTGAATTCGGCTCAATGTCTGATCATATAATAAATTAATATCAGACGTTAGAATTACAATGCACCGAAACCCATTATCGGCAGCCATTGCAGCAGCAATGGTAATTATGCTAGTTTTACCGCTTTGTATTAAACCATAAAGAAGGCCGTCTCTACGTTGCGCGGGCCTTCCCGCGATTGGATCAACAGAGTTTCTGATTATTTCTGCAGCCTTTGCCCGGATTGAATCAAGTGCCTCGGATGGTATACTTCCGGCAAGGACGTCAAGCGCCAATAGCGTATTCGCGCCGTCGATAATAACATCCCTTTCCTCTCCGATTGCGCTTAAAGTTTCAGGCATTAATTCCCCTTTTTGTTTTCTAAAAGTTTCCAAGAGAGCACCGGAACCTTCGTCGTTAACTCTCCATGCGATCCCCAAACAGCGTATTGCCGATTAAATTCTCTTCGTGCGGCAAGCCAACCTCCATCGGGGGATATCAATTTCCAAACTTCAGGCCCGGATACGCAACATATCCCATCGCCACCACATACGAGGCCGATTGCAATCGTGAATGTTCCTTCGTGCTTTTGGAGAACTTCAACTTCATCGCGTGTGATCGAAAATCTCCATGGTGGTCTTTCACGTCGTGTATATTTGATGTACGCAAAGAGGCGATCATTCAGAATAAATCCTTGATCTATTCGTCGAATATTATATGATTCCTCGCCGCCGAGAAGTTGGAGAAGTGCTGCTCCGTGGTAAAAATCCTTTTGATCAATCACGATTAATCTCCTTCTTCACTTTTATGACGCACGCTTCCGTATTCTTTAAACCCTCAGTTCCCAAAAGCGCAATACCCTCCAGCCTTGCATTGCGAGTTCTTTGCTAACCATGCGATCGCGTTTAATATTTGATTCTATTTTTTTTACCCAAAATTCTTTATTAGTTTTTAGGTCTTTTTTTCGATGTTGCCAATCATATCCGTGCCAAAACTCGCTGTCACAAAAAATTGCGAGCTTATGACGGTGAAAAACAATATCGGGATTTCCAAACACTTTTCGGACGTGAATTCGGTAACGAAGGCCTTCTTTCCATAATGCCTTACGTAGGGTTAACTCCATCAGTGAGTTTTTGGGCTTAATCGCTTGCATATTCTTGCGACGTGCCTCACTAACGCGGTAAACCTTCGACATTTGAATTAAGGCAACCTTGATATGAAAAAAAAGGTTGCTATAGCTAAACTTATGGAAACCGAAACCCTTACTCACCGGAAAAAACCGCATGCGGCGTTCGATGCGCTGGAAATCGTGCGCGAGGAACTTTTGCGCCGCTTTCTTCGCGTCCGCGAAACCACCGATTGGATCTGCGAGCCGCTGACCGTCGAGGACTGCGTGGTGCAAACCTCCACCGAGTGCTCGCCCGTCAAATGGCAGCTTGCACATACGACGTGGTTCTTCGAGACGTTTATTCTTGCTGCCACATGCGCGCGGCTACCGTCTGTTCCATCCGCAGTTTGGTTACCTGTTTAATTCCTACTATAACACCATCGGCGAGCGCACGCCGCGCGATATGCGCGGCCTGATGTCGCGCCCGACGCTCGCGGAAGTGTTATCCTATCGCGCGCATGTTCATCATGCGATGGAACGATTTATTCTGAATTCCGACGGTGATCTGCTTCGCCAGCTTGCGCCGATCATCGTTATGGGAATTAATCACGAGCAGCAGCATCAGGAACTGATGATAACCGACGTCAAGACCGTGCTTGCAATGAACCCGCTGCGCCCCGTCTATCGCGCAGCGGGATATTATTTCAGTCAGAAGTTCCGCCGTTGAACTGGATCTCGTTCGATGAAGGCCTTATCGAGATCGGAGCATTTCCCCCTCCTTTTCAAGGAGGGGGCCAGGGGGTGGTTCCCGATTTTTATTTCGACAACGAAGGCCCGCGTCACCGCCAATATATCGAATCGTTCCAGCTTGCAGATCGGCTTATCACCAATGGCGAGTATAAAGAATTCATCGCAGAAAGTGGATATAAAAATCCAGCGCTATGGCTCTCCGATGGCTGGGCGAAATGCCAATCTGATGCGTGGCACGCGCCAAAATATTGGGAATTAAACGATGACGGATGGTGGGCCATGACATTGCAAGGCTTCCGCCCCGTCGAAAATTCGGAACCCGTAACGCATATCAGCTACTATGAAGCTGATGCGTATGCTACATGGCACGGCGCACGCCTCCCAACTGAATTCGAATGGGAATTCGCAGCAATAAATGTTCCTATTAATGGTAATTTTCTCGATAACGAAAATTTCCATTCCGTCCCTTTAGTCCATTCCGTCCCTGACATACTAAACCAAATGTTCGGAGATGCGTGGGAGTGGACACGCAGTGCTTACTTGCCCTATCCCGGATATAAAGTTACAGAAGGCGCGCTCGGGGAATACAATGGGAAGTTTATGTCGAATCAAATGGTGCTGCGCGGCGGCTCGTGCGTAACGCCGCTCGATCATATCCGCGCAACGTACCGGAACTTCTTTCCGCCGGAATCACGCTGGCAATTCAGCGGCATCCGTTTAGCGAAATAATTTTATCCGAAACATAGAAGATTCCCATCTCCCGTCACGACGTAAATTTCCGCCACACCATCTCCATCGAAATCCGCCGCGATTGGAGAACCCATCGCTGATCCAGTTTCAAATTCATCGAGAACAACAAACGATTCACCATGATAACCAATTACGATAAGCCTTCCATCACTCGTGCCCGTAACGAATTTTGAATTAAATGTTAGAATATCGGTCGAAATCGCATTTAAATTAATAGAAGCGCGAAGCGCGCCTGTTTCGTAATCGTAGATTCGAAAGGTTCCATCAGCATGTCCTTGACCGAGTTCCAATTTTCCATCTCCATCAATATCGCCAATGCCCGGCAAGCGATAAAGCACATCGCCAAACGCAGCGCGATGCCACCATTTGGGCAATCCGGATTTGTCGAGAATACCAAACCCTCCGAAGCACCCTCCGATAATTTCATCTCCGCCATTGATGATTGGAGTTCCATACGCGGTAAATGGATCTTCGATGGAGGAACTTGTCGAAAGCGTTTGTTCTGGTAATTTATTTGCCGATTTCATCGCATCGGACGTGAACTCCGTAAGCACTTTGGGTTCCCCAATAAATTCGCCGGTTTCCAGATCGAGATGGCAGAGCGTATCCTTCGCACAAAAGATGGCCACGTTGTTATGAAGCGCACTTGTTCCCCATGGCCCAACGCCACGCCCATAATCGCCGATGCCCAGGCGGTCTTTGCCCCACAAAATCTCACCAGTTCCCAACAAAAACGCGAGCGAACACTCACTATTCATCGATTGCGATTGATAGAAACTTGCAAACAATGCTTCCCCGCGTGAGTGCTGAAAATAAAGCCAGTCGTAACACCCAATGCGGTTCCCGAGTACGCCTGGCGGCATATCAGGGAATTCAAAGGAACGAATCTTATCGCCACCCAACGAATACAGCGAGAGCCGAGCATGCGGCAATCCTTCATCATCAACAATGACGAGGCGCGGGGCATCGTGCGTTTCGATAATGCTTATGGAATGAAAGACACCATCATAGCCAAGCCGTGAGCGCCCGCGCATCGTTGCGATTAATGTTGGGAATCCTTCAAGGTCGCTTTTGAATAAGTGAATATTTCCGGAAAAATCCGGCACGGCAAGATAACGCGTACCATTCCAATGTGCTACCGTTGGCATACTTCCCGGCCTTGCGGCAATATGCGCTTCGGTAGTAAGATGGTATCCGCAAGATAAAAAATGTTGCGCGCGGCTCTTCGTGACCTTAATAAGATTCCCGACGGATTCCGACACGAGAACACGGCCTTGTTCCGCTAAGGCAACGCGATAAGGATCATCGGACTTATATCCAAGCGGTTCCAATAGTAAGTTCTTTTTTAAAACACAAAGTCCCAATTCTGCCGATTGAATATAAATACCTTCATCACTCTTCCAAATTTCATGTGCTGCAAATACATCCGGCTTGAACTCAGAATACTTCCCATTCGCATGAACGGCTCGCTCGGCAAAACAAGCTTCTTCCAATTCCCACATTGTTTTTCCTTCCTGTGGAGAATAGATCGAAATCTCCGAATGCGGTCGTAATCCACGCGTCTTTTCTACGCTGAGACAAAGTTCCAAATTACCATCTCCATTTACATCCTGCACGCCCCGCAAATAATGATCGGGCAGATCGAGCAGGCACTCGCCGGTTTCGGCGCGGAGAATTTCTGTATGCCATCGCTCATCTTTTCGCTCATTGAAAACGCTGACTGCGATCTCTAACTTTCCATCCCCATCGAAATCGCGAATGGAGTTGGTGGTGTAGCGAAGCTCGGTGGTATCGTTCGGATAAATATGCTCGATAAGCCGATCCCACTGCGGATGAAAATTCCCGTTTCCATCATTACGGAGCACAGCAATGTGGCGCGTAACTTTATCGCTCAGAATGATCGCATCGAGATTGCCATTGCCAGTAATATCGGCAAGCTCGAAATGACCATAGTTCCTGCGCCGCTCGTCATCGGAGTTCCAAATCGTTTGCGAGATCATCGTGCCAGAGTGTGGTTCGAAGACATACACACCACCCAATCTTGCAATTACAATTTCATCGATGCCATCATTGTTTACATCGCCAATTACTATGGATGGATGGTAACTATCGTCCATCCATAAACGATGCAGTATGCGAGTGTTTTTTGCTCCGTTGGAGCAATCGTACATCAACACTTCTTTGTTAGAAAAGCACGGAACGAGAATTTGCATTCCTGCACTCCCCCTCCTTTTCAAGGAGGGGGTTGGGGGGTGGTCAAAAAACGAATGCACTTGAAACATCGGTGCATACGTTCCATACGAATAGGGTGGCCCGACGGTATCTCGGAACAAAAATGCACCCGTTTCAGCGGAGAGAATAATTACTTCCCGCCCATTGCTTGTAAGTATCTCAAAATGACCGTCGCCATCGAGATCGAACAGTCCGGCGATCCAGTGTACGCCGAACGGTTTCGTGCGCCAACGAAATTCCCCGTCAGAACTTACGCGCTGAATCCCACCGGCATCTGCCATCAAAATATCGCCGGAGCCATCGGCGCATGATCGGTCATGCGCCGGCACAAGTTCTATCTCCTGAAAACTTCCGCCAAGATGAACAGACCATCGCTGCTCCATCTTTCCACTTTTCCGCGCAAGGGGTTGGGAACCCGTACGCGCATCGTCACGCCTGTAATCGGGCCATTCTCCAATCGTAGAATTACTCATGGGAGATCGGTTAGCGATTGGGGTATGTGCGTTCGCATTGATTCGATCCCGCGCAACAAGATCATCTCCGCGCGCATTCCATCGCGTTCATTTGTCACCGGCGTTCGTCGCTCTGTTATCGCATCGAGGAATTCACGATTTTCATTCAGGAACCCATCTTCTTCTCCAGAATAGATCTGCTCCGTATCGCCATCGAAATAACTGAGCGATGTTAGTCTATTATATATATGTACTGTTTCGCGTCCATTCATTGCTTGAAACGAGAACTTTCCATCGTGCGGCATTTCTCCCACGTCGCCGATGAGCAGCGTGGCAACGGCGCCATTTTCATAACTGATCGTCGCTGTCATGGTGTCGATAATGGCGAGTCCCGAATGATGAAGATTCCCACCTTCCGCAAAAATGCGAATAGGTTTTGCGCCAGCCAGATACGTGAGAAGTTCCAACGCGTGACACCCTTGCGAAAGAACATTCCCTCCGCCTCGGATAGGATCGTTCGCCCAATGATCGTCCGGCCAACGCCCATCAATCACATGCGCGGAAAGCGCAAGCGGCGTACCGATCAGCTCCTTTGCTTTTCGCGCAAGCGAATAATAATGGAGTTTAAATCCCGTCATGCAAACAATAGAACCCCTCTCCTTTCCAAGGAGAGGGGTAGGGGAGAGGTCTTCAACGGCCTCAACAATCGCACGACAATCCTTTTCCGTAAGCGCCATTGGTTTTTCGAGAAAAATATCCTTCCTATGCTGCGCTGCTTCGATCGCGAAAGGCGCGTGCGTATCATGATACGTGCAGATATAGACGGCGTCAATGCTTGGATCGCGTATTGCTTCAATCGGATCGTTCGTGGCGCGCGCGGAATACATGAAAGCTAATCGTTCCGCGCGCGAAATATCCACATCTGCGAAGAGCGCCGGACGCACGCCAAGTTCCGCAAGGCATTTCGCATGAATTTCCCCGATAAGGCCGCATCCGATAATTGCTATGTTTGGCATTCCTTCAAAAATACGAGTTTCTTTTTTACTTCGAACAAAAATGTGCTGAAATTCATAACGATTTCATAAAGCACAATCGTTACGGTTGCGATGTTTATTCCCCAATATGTCATTCTGAGCGGAGCAAAACATGGTCCGCCTAAGCGGACTATGTTTTGCGGAGTCGATGAATCTTTTGAGGTTCTTTATGAGATTCTTCGACTCCGCCGAACTTCACTGCTTGAAGTTCTGCTCCGCTCAGAATGACATGGTAACGTAATTGGCGTTTTTCGTAAACAGACACATGATTCAGACATTACTATTTCTCCTAAGTTTTTTCATCGGAATGCAGGGTGGTTCGATCAAACCTATTCCGAAGGTTCATATTAAAACCCATTCTGCACCGAAGGGAATTAAAAAGATCGGGCACATTATTGTGATCTATATGGAGAACCATAGCTTCGATAATCTGTACGGCGAGTTCCCAGGCGCCGATGGGATTCGGAATGCCACGAAATCGGAATACACGCAGATCGACACTGCGACTGGGAACGCTTATGACACGCTGCCCTGGAATGACGCCTCGTTCCATCCACCGACGAGCCTGCCTGACATCTATTTTAATATCGATACGCTCAACCCTCCAAGCAAAAAGACGGAGGATCTCGTTCACAGATATTATCAGGAGCAAGCACAGATCAATGGCGGGAAAATGGACAAGTACGTCGCGTATTCCGATGCGAAGGGCCTTTCGATGGGATATTATCACACGGCCGATCTTCCTATGTTTCCTATTGTGAAAGAATACACGCTGTGCGATCGTTTTTTTCATAGCGCGTTCGGAGGATCGTTCCTCAATCATATTTATCTTATTGCGGCTGCGCCACCCGTTTTTCCGAATGCGCCGGGCAGCATGATTGCGACGGGAATGCTTCCCAGCGGAGAGATCCTCGATGGAGCTGTAAGCCCTGATTACTATGGGATCAACACACTACAGCCAATGAACAACCCTCACAAAAACATCACTCGTGATGCATTGTGCCCAGAGCAAACCATGCCCACGATCGGAGACCGGCTCGATGAGAAGCACCTTTCATGGGCGTGGTATGCGGAAGGCTGGAACCTCATCCTTTCGGGACATGCCACGCATCAAGATAGCGCAAAATCGTTCCAATACCATCACCAGCCATTCAATTACTTTGCGAAGTACGGAGGAGGTTCCGATTCCGTTAGAAAGGAGCATCTGAAAGACGAAGATGATTTTGCCGCAGCCCTAAAGAACGGAACGCTGCCCGCTGTTTCCTTCGTCAAGCCATCCGGTTTCTATAATGAGCATCCGGGAGACGGGAACGTCGATACCGGCGATACGCACCTCGTAAACCTGATACAGAAGATCCAGAAGAGTTCCATCTGGAACGATTGCGTTATCGTCGTTACCTACGACGAGCACGGCGGATTCTGGGATCATGTTGCTCCGCCGAAAATAGATAGATGGGGTCCCGGCTCGCGCGTGCCAACGATCGTTATTTCGCCGTTCGCAAAAAAGCATTTCGTCGATCATACCCAATATGAAACGGTGAGCATTCTCGCGCTCATCGAGAAACGGTGGGGTTTGAAACCGCTTACTTCGCGGGATGCAAAGGCCAATCCGTTTACGAATGCGCTGGAGTTTTAGGAGTCACTATGGCTCCCATTGTACATTGTTTATTACACCGTTGGTGATGTTTACCGTATCGCCCAACTTATCGATTCCAGAGAATTGGAACATGCCCGAAATGCGCCTATCTACCGTATCACACTCAGTGATGTTTATCTGACCAGTCGAACCTGGATTGAGAGATAATATATTTGCCTCCTGATTCGGCTGAGTGTTATCAAAATAAATGAACGTTGGTGAAGATACCGAATCGTTCATTATAAAATTCCCCACTTTAAGAGGAATACTATTAAGTTCGAAGCTGTGCCCGTTAAAAGCACCTATCCCATCGGCGGAAATACTTAGAACATTATTATCTCTTAAAGCTGTGATGTTTTCAAATCCTGCATTATTGGGGGAAAATGGATTCCCTTGAATCATGGCAGTGATACTCCCTTGACCGTATGCCCCTGTACCAAATGGAATATCGTTGAAAAAACCAGAAGTAATTGTTGTGGTTTCTGGGCCAAGACTCGAAGAGGGTGGTCGCGAAGCTGTAAGTTCGAATACTCCTGAGATGAGATTATTGATCGTATCGAATTTTGAGATCGTAAGGGTGCCGGAAGAAACCTGATAATTTGTGAACCCAAATGAATCATACACAATCAATGATGTTGCATAGGAACCCCAATTGGGGCTCGTACTGCTAATTTGCAAAGTCTGAGGTTGGGGATGAATAAGCCCAGCAGAAAAAGTTACACTTCCAGAATGCTGATTAACAAAATCATAGAATAGAAAGATCGATAGTCTTACCGATCCCGTACCTTGATTAGAATATGGATTAAGAGAAATTATGTATCCGGTAATTGGAAGACTGCGGCTATCGAAGATAGTTCCATTGATATTATACCCATATTCACCCGCTACAGCACCTGGAGAAATGCCCGGATTCAATTCCGTCGGTGCCACGGCTTGGCTGCACCCAACGGCGATCAGCATCGCCGCGAGCGGGAACAACAGCCGGAATTGTTTTAACATAAATTAAGAGAACGGCAGTAGCCCGGAAAGGATTCTCAGGATGGGATCGTTATAAAGCAAATGCAGCGCGCCATCTTTGCACTATTAAGAAATGTCCTCGTCCTTTTCACCGGACGCGGCTACGACCGTGCGGCGTGGATGAACGATCTTCATCATAAGCTATCGTATCGACTGCATAAGTTATTGCCGAAATTTGGGATCACGGGCATTCAGAAAGTGCAAGTTCCCGGAATGTCCGGTCGCTTTATGTACGTCCGTGCGGAAGATGGCGGCGTGGCGCACCAGCTTATCGTGTATAGAGAATATGAGCCGTATGAATCGAAGCTCGTGCGGGAATATCTCAAGCCGGGAATGATTGTTTATAATATCGGCGCAAATCTTGGGTATTATACGCTCGTTACTTCCGAATGCGTTGGCGTAGAAGGGAAGGTTTTTGCGTTCGAGCCTGCGCCGGAAAATTTTGAATTACTCACGCGCACGGTTTCTGAAAACAAACTTAACAACGTGGAATTGTTCCCAAGCGCCGTCGGAGCGGCAAAAGGCAGCGCAACGCTTTCACTTAGCCGAACGAATTCCGGCGATCACCAACTTCAATCTGTGCCAACCCGCGAGCATGTTGTTGTGGATGTCCTATCTATTGACGCATTCATTTCGGATGGTCACGCTCTACCGGACGCAATCATTATGGATGTGCAAGGCGCGGAGTTTGATGTGCTTCGCGGAGCATCTGCGCTGCTTGCCGGAAAAGCGCCGCTCATTCTATTCACGGAATTCTGGCCACGTGGCCTCGATGAACGACAGCCGAATGGCGCGAAGGAAATGCTGAACCTGCTCTGTAATTCAGGATTCCAAATATCCGTTATCGATGAAAAACGCAGAATGGTAAAAGCAATATCGTCCGATCAGCTTTTGAAGGAAATTTCCAGCAATGCCGAAGCTAATCTGCTCATCATCCGCTAATGGCGGAGCCTTTCGATGCGCTTTTCTCGTTAAGCACCAATTCTATGAATTTTCTTTGGTCCATTCTTATCGGCGCGGCGCTTGGCATTCTCTCGGGGTTTCTCACGAAGCGCCGCGACCCCGGTTTCTTCGTTGTCCGCGCAATAATTGGAATTATTTGCGGAGCTATTGCGGGAGTCGTTGGGGTAACAATTGCTCCCACGACCGATTCCAGGCTCTGGATCTCCCTTGCTAGCGTAACGCACTGGCGGCCATCCCGTGCGACGACGAGGTGGGGGGCCTCGGTTCTGGGGGCCGGTGGCCCTTGCGCGCTCCCGTTCCACGACACCTTCGCCGGCCACCTGGTGGTGCCGCGCTTCACTTTGGGCACGTCACCCGACGCCGACGGCGTGACCCACCGCTGGGCCACCGCGGTCGGGCCGGCCGACGTCGGCCTGCCCGCTACCGCCGAGCTCTTCGACCGCGGTGGCATCTGGCAGTACGGCACCACACCCACCTCCCGGACGGCGCCGAGGCCGGCGTGGCCGACCTCTCCACGCCGATGACCGCCGCCGGCTACGCAGCCATGGTCAGCGACGCTGTCCGCGGTCATGGCCGAGCCCCGGTGCGACGCTGCGCACAAGGTCGTGCTGTCGCGGCCGATTGAGCTGCGCCTCCGCGGGCAGCTCTCCTTGTCGGCCGTCCTGCGCCGCCTGCGGGCCGGCGAACCCAACTGCACCGTCTTCTCCATGCCCGTGCCCGACGGCTCTTTCTTCGGCGCCGGCCCGGAGCTCCTTGGTGGCCCGGCACGGAGCCACGCGTGTCGTGTTCACCCTCTGGCCGGGACCATCCCGCCGGGCGAGACCGCACGGGCTGACGCCGACGCCCAGCA
>CAWCCK010000012.1:0-55091 GCA_963794025.1 Ignavibacteriota bacterium | reverse complement strand
CTTCCCGTAAGCGCGGATGATCTTTGTACTAACAATCCAAAGGCCGTGTGTGAAGGACGCGCGCTCCCGGAGATCGAACTTGATAGTTCTGCTATTTCTAAGATAGGCCAGCGCCTTCTGAAAAAAACAGGGCCAACCGTGAAACGAAAGCGGTTCTTTTTTATGTAGTAGTAGTGGATGATTAGTTCACTACGGATGTTTGCCATTTCATTGCATTCCGTGTTATTCTAACTATGGACTCTACCGATAAATATTCGTCACAATCTGGCGAGGATCAGCCATCGGGTGGGAAGGATAAGCTGAATCCGAACCAGTGGGGTTTCTCGAAGTTCGGCGCAAGCGATTCGCCGAGCGCGGAGCCGCGTCCGAGCGCGCCACAGGTTCCCGCATCCGTAGCGCCCAAACGGCGTAAGCCTGCGGAGCGCAAGCTCAATTTTTCCGAGCTGATAAAGGTCATGTATCGTGGCCGCTGGATCGTGTTGACGGCGTTCGTGATCGCGTTTACCTATACGGTGTATAGCACGTATTCGAAGCCGTATATTTATGGTTCCTCAGCCCGTATGTTCATCGACCGGCCAAAGGGCGGCTCGGAGGTCGCGCAGATCGTTGGCGGCCCTACGTCCGAAGATCATTCCATTGCGAATGAGATGCTCTTCTTTAAATCGCACATTGTGGGTAGCCATGTCGGGCGATTGCTGCATCAATATGCCCAAGGGAACTGGCAGGAGATCGATTCGCTGTTCACCGATGCATTCCATTCCACGAAAGATGTGCCGCCGGATCCGCGCCAATTAGCGGTTATTCGGATGGTGGATAATCCTAAGCTCAAGCCCATCCCCGGCATTCCAGATACGGCAACGCTCGAAGAGCGTGCGTCCCAGGCCGTGAACGTTGCCGCCGAAGCATCGAACGATTATCTCGATGTTAGTTCCGAAGCGTACACCCCGCTCGATGCAGCGTTTTTGTGTAATCTCTATATTGCGTGTTTTGTCAAAGATGACCGGGTGCGTGTGCGCGAAAATTCGGACGACCTCAAGAACTATCTTTTTGCACAAAAGGAACGCAGTTTCGACACCTTGCGCCGCGTAGAAAACGATGTCAGGAATTATCTTGGCGTCACGAACGGCATGAGCGTCGAGGATCTTGCAAAAAGCCTTACCGATCAATATGAGGACATGAGCAAAAAGCGGCAGTTGATCGAAGTCGATCTCGGCCTCCGCGAAAAAATGTACGCCGATTATACCGCGAATCTCGATACGGTGCAGAAGAATTATTACGATAATCTTACGGTGGAACCGTATGTCAACATGCTGCAAAAAGAAGTGACGGACGAGCAGTTCGATCTCGAAAGCATGGAGATGGCAAACAATCTCATGGATCCGCGCACCAAAAAATATCTGAAGGACGAGATCGAATCCAAAAAAGATAAACTCGAAACCCTGCGGGACAAGCTCAAGGAAGAAACGGAAAAATATCTTCATTCCCAAGTCATTGTGGCGGGGGAACCCCAATCCGAAACGAACGGCGTCGGAGGCGTACAGTATCAGACGCAAGGTACCTCGATCAATACCATCACCAGCCTCCGACAGGATATTCTGAACACCAAGCTCCACATCGGCGAGGATTCCACGCTACTCCAGAAATACGATGGGATGCTTGCGGAATTACATTCTCAGGCAGCCGCCATGCCGGATAAAATGATGCAAACCTCTTCGCTCAAGCGAGCGCAGACCATCGCGGAAAAAATGTACGAGCAACTCGACGATCGCTATCTCGAAGCGTGGATGACGGAAGAATCGGTGTTCGGTAATGTCCGCGCTGAAGATCCCGCATCGCTAAACGCAGCTCCAATTCGCCCGAACCGCCAATCGAGCATTCTAACCGGCTCGCTATTCGGGCTTGCACTTGGGATCGGAATTGTGGTGCTGCTTTCGCTCTTAGATTCCCGTGTTCGCACGCCGGAGGAAGTGGAATCACATAATATTCATCTGTTGGCAACAGTTCCCGCCATCAACCCGGCATCCCAGCCGTTGGATGTACCCGCTTCTTTGGCGTACAACGCGGATGGCATTACGCCCAACCCGGCTGCTAAATACATTCCCCATCGCGCGTCGCATCTCGATCCGCGATCGTCCGTGGCGGAAACGTTCCGTAGTTTACGCACAACGATCCTCTTTGCCGGCTTGGATAAAGATATTCGTGTCCTCGCGCTTTCCAGTTCCGCGCCGCAGGAAGGAAAATCAACGTCTTCTTCGAATCTTGCGATCGTCATGGCACAGATGGGGAAGAAGACGTTGCTCGTCGATGCCGATCTGCGCAGACCCGTGCAGCACTCGGTGTTTGGCATTCCGCGTGAGCCGGGACTTACGAATCTGCTCTTCGAGCGCGCCACCTTCGAGGAAGCCATTCATGCAACGGACGTGCCTAATCTCTTCGTGCTTCCGTGTGGAATCATTCCCCCGAATCCATCGGAACTGATCGGCTCCAAACGCATGATCCAACTCGTGCAGCGTTTGCGCGAAGAATTCGATTTTGTACTGCTCGATACGCCGCCCGTTGTCGCTGTGACGGATGCGCTTCTGCTCGGCCATCTCGCGGACGCTACGATCATCATCACCCGCGCGGGCGTTTCGCGCATCGATGCGCTGCTCCGCGCGATGGATACTGTCGAGCGCAGCGGCGTGAACTTGCTGGGCGTCGTGCTGAACGATTTCAATCCCGTCGGTTCGTATGGTTCCTATTACAAGTATTACCAATACTATCAGTATTCTGCCAACACACCGTTGCCGGAAAAATGGTGGGACCTTCGGCGTTTCATTCCCAAGCAAAAAACCGAAGCGTAGCTACGCCTTACTGTGCTGCCGCAATAATATCCTTAACTTCCAAAATGGATGCGGGATAACCACGCTCCGACACATGGATCATCGCCAGGCCAAGCTCCGATAACGTAGAAACGGTCGAGGGCGCTATCATGCGAAGGATCGGATACATCCACGTAATATACTTATAGTATTTGATCGTGTTTTTCATTCCCGCCGTTGGATGAAGATAACCGGGACGAAATGCAAACACGCGCCTGAACGGCAGCTTCATCAGATCGTTCTCCGTTTTTCCTTTTATGCGCGCCCACATTAACCGCCCGTGTTCGGTGCTATCTGTCGATTTACCGGAGATATAGCAGAATGTCATATTGGGATCTAATTTCGAAAGTGTTCCCGCCACGCTCATCGTCAGATCGTAGATGATATGGCGATATTCCTCTTCGCTTTTGCCGATCACCGAAACGCCGAGGCAGAAAAAGCACGCATTGTATCCCATGAGTTGGGATTCCATATCCGATAGATCGTAAAAATCACGCACTACAAGTTCCGAAAGCTTCGGATGGCTCATCCCGCTTGGTCTGCGCGTGAGAACTAAAATCCGCTCGACATCCGGATGCAGCAGCGCCTCGTGCAGCACGCCTTCACCGACCATCCCGGTCACGCCGGTTATGATTACGTGGAGTTTCATAGCCATCTGCGAACTCTCTGTTTGTAATCGGAATACTGCGGGCCAAATTGACGAAGCATTTTCGCTTCCTCGAAGGGAATGAACACAAAATTAATGAGGCAAAAGAACGCGACCGGTACAAGAAACATCGGAAGCGTACCGACAAAAAATGCAATGCCAAGCAGAAGAAGCGTCATGCCGAGATACATCGGGTTCCGAGTGAATTTATAGGGACCATCCGTCATCAAAAGCGTATTGGCCGGCGAGTGGGGAAGCATCTCCGTTCCGCGCTTGCGAAAAAGACTCCCAGTCCCAAGAGCGGTAAAGAGGCCAACTACGAATAAGATGATCGCCGCAGGTACGCAGCGCCAATCCATAAAGCCTCGTGATGGAAAAAGCCAATGAGTACACAACCCGATCGCAAGAAATATCACGATCCACACCGGCGGAACGATCTTCATCAGCGGAGGGATGGGTGGAGTTGGTTTGTTCATTTTTAATTCGCTCATAATATAGTCTAAGGAAAATATCTATAAATCTCACGACGATTGAGGACTCGATGCACGATGATCTCGTCACCGTGACTTTCGAAACCGACACGATGCGTTCCGATCCTCGCTCGGAAATATCCTTTGTGTCCTTTAATATCTTTGATGTTCGGTAGATCAGAGATTCGTTTCAGATTTGGTAAAATGTTGAAGACAAGTTCATCCACTTTAGACTGCATATCGGGCATGAGCCGATCGCGATCCTTGAAAAAGGTTTTCTTGAACCGGACGGTCATCTGTGTCCAACGATGCGTTTTGCTTCTTCGAGATCAACTTCTTCATCGTCTGCGCTTTCCACCATTGCGAGCGCAAGTCCCTCGTCAAGGAATGCGTCACTTTCGAGCAGGCGCAATGCGTGTTCGATGCGAGTACGGTCAATTACATCCGTATCGACTGTTATCAGAAGCCTGTGGTCTTTTTCCGCTATTTCTATTCCGTGCATAATTACCTCCTTCAGTTGCAACAGCGTCCCATCCTAAAAAATCCCACTTCCATTACGGCTTTAGTATAAGATCGAACGAACCGGAAACGAGGGATGTATAAGTTGATTCCTGCCAATTCACAAGACCCTGGGTATCCGTCGAGTCCTCCGTTATACTATAACTAAAATTCGGCATTACGAATTCGATCGCGTTAGTGACGGGAAGCATCGCTGGCAGGCCTCCATCGTTCATAAACCATACCGTATCTACTGTATGTGTTGAAGTCATGGAAGACGAATTCGGTTCGTAGAGAATTGACGCAGTTTGCGAAACGGTATCCCATGTGATATGGAGGATCGGAACAGCAAGGGCATAATACAATCCTGCCTGTGTCCATTCAAATGGAATTCCGGATACATTCACGTCGTGCTGCTGATGATACGTAGCTGTTGTTGTCCAGGTCGAGTCGATCGTATTTGACGGCCCATTGACATAACCCGTGCGCGTATGCGTTTCCGTTACGCTCACATTATCCCAAATCTGGGAGAGCGTGTTCCATGAGGACGGGCGAGCTACTATCAGGGTTCCCGGATAATACGTTCCACTGGAGTCGTAAAGATAGATGGTGCCGGAGAAACCATTGGCGACAACATGAGAAACAATTCTATTGGGAAAAACGGAATCGATGGGATACAAAACATCGGCAACCGTGAGACGCAATTGGCCGTGGGAATGATTCATTCCGGTTCCCGGAATAGAAAAGGAAGCTCCGATCGGAAGCGTGTCACTGATCGCATGCGGATTGAAAGTATATTCTACAACCACCGGTTTTGAAGAGGTTGTGCTTCCAAGTATCGTGGCGACGCGAATAAGGCCGGTCTGAGCTGTTTCCGGCACAGAAACAGTCATAATAGTATCGTTCGCACTTCCGGTTCCCGCTTGAATGCTATCAATAGTAACGAACAAATCGCTTGGATCATAACCGAAATGCGTGCCGTAGATGGTAAGGGGTCCAAATGTCCACACCGTATCCGGTGTAAATCGGGTGATCGTCGGCGCAGTTGAATCGGTGGCGTAATTATTGACAATAGTGTTCGTTGTACACCCGACACACAGGAGCGCAAAAAGCGGAACGGAACGCAGAAGCCATTTCATGATTTTGAAGTGCTAATAATTACCTCTTTCTTTGCAACAGCTTCCCATCTAAAAAAATCCCAATTACGGCTTTAGTATAAGATCGAACGAACCGGAAGTGAGCTCAGCATTCGTTGTTTCCTGCCAATCCACCAGACCCTGGGTATCCGTCGAGTCCTCCGTGATTTGATAGCTAAAACCCGGCATTTGGAACTCGATAGCGTTAGTGACGGGAAGCATCGCCGGCAGGTTTCCGCTGTTAGAATACCATTCCGTATCTAAGGTATGCGTCGAAGTTGTTAAAGACGTATACGGTTCGTAGTTAACTTGTGCAGTCTGTGTAATGGTATCCCATGTGATTGAGAGCAATGGAACGTATATGTAGGAGGGATCAGGTACGGCATACTGTAATCCTGCTTGTATTCTCGTAAATGGAACTTCGGATACATTCACATCATGCTGTCCCGAATAGTTAACGGTTATTTCCCAGGTCGAATCGATAGTATTTGTCGGCCCGTTGACATATCCGGTGCGATGATGTGTTTCCGTCACGGTCACATGATCCCAAATTTCGGAGAGCGTATTCCAGGCAGATGGGCGAGTTACCGTGAGCGCACCCACACTATAAGATCCGCTGGAGTCGTACATATTTATGGCACCGGTATAACCGCCCGCCACGACATGAGAAACAATTCGATCGGGAAAAACGGAATCGACAGGATAAGGAATTCCGGCAACCGTGAGATGCAATTGACCGTGGTAATGATTCATCCCGGTTCCCGGAATGGAAAATGATGCTCCGATGGGAAGCGTGTCGTTGATCGTGTGCGGATTGAAGGTGTATTCCACAACGACCTGCTTTGCCGACGTTGTGCTCCCGTTGATCGTGGCGACGTGAATAGGCCCCGTCTGGGCAGCCTCCGGCACATAAACAGTCATAATAGTATCGTTCGCGGTTGAAACCTGCGCTTGCGTGGTATCGATAACGACGCGCATACCTTCGTCATACCCGAAATGGGTGCCGTAGATCGTAAGGGTCCCAACAAGGGTCCACACGGTGTCAGGGCTGAATCGGGTGATCGTCGGAGCGAGAGAATCGACATTATAGATATTAGTTACGGGGTTATTCGTAGTGCTGCACGCAACCCACACGAGCGCAAAAAGCGGAACGGAACGCAGAAGCCATTTCATAGTAAGTGAAGCCCTAATAATTACATCTTTAGAAACAAGCCCCAACCCGAAAAAATCCCACGCATCCCAACCCCGTGTAGAACAGACTTTCAGTCTGTCCCCGGACTTTTAATCCGTCTCATCTCCACACAGGCTGGAAAGCCTGTCCTACACGTAGTTCCCACATTCCTCACACCGCCCGCAAAGCCCGCCGGCAGGCTAAAAGCCGGTGCTGTTCGCGGGGCGCGTTCCGTTCAAACGTTCCCGACGCGCGCAAAAATCAATGCTGCAAATTCGAGGGAACGTTGGCACTATCTTTTTTAATATGCTGACGGCCGGGCATTTTGGCAAGATCACTATCGTTGAATTTGGTAGCATAATCCCCCATAAAGACTCTATGCGGGGTAATGCTGTCCTTCAACACCGAAAGAATCGAGTCTGCTACGGGCTTCTTCGTTGCAAGCGTGGTTGTCTGTGACGAAGTGGATGTTTTGCACGAGTCCAATGCACCGGTCAGCATTCCTATAATTCCGATCATGCTGGCAAGCACTTTCGCTCTCGTTTTTAAGTAACTTTTGCGAAGCGCGAGTAAACCCTTTGGGCAATCTGCTGTCAGAACGGTTCCATCTGCCCGTTTAAAGAACCGGATGCAAAGCTTACCCTCTTTTTCGCGAATAAGCTGGGCTGCTTCCGCTCGCGTTAGCAGCGAAAGATCATAGACATTCTTCTCACACTGCGAACACAAGCGTACCGTATCGCTTCCCGTCATATCCGTCCAGGGGGCCGAACACGGAGATGCAACCTGCAATTCGTCGATACTAAAATAAGCCATCTATTTCCAGAACACTTAAGGAGTATAGAAGTTTCGGCTACCCCACCGCATAGCTTTGGAACACGCTATCTTGTCTTCCTTCTTCCCACAAGGGTTACGCATACACTAATCGTCCTTTCGGCTCGGGAATTTCGCGGCCTAATTCGCGCGCATAATCGATCCACTCGCGCATGGTTTCTTCGACATTTTTCAGCGTCTCTTCGTACGTTTTGCCATCAGCCATGCAGCCGGGAAGTTCCGGAACTTCGGCGATGAAGCGATCATCCGGCTCGCTCCAATAAATGATGATTTCGTATCGGTTTGTCATACTTCGTTCAAATTATAATTTTGAAAAATCTTACGCACTTGGCGCACCTGATACGCTTTCGCCATTCCACCTTCGGGCTGCAAGTCGATAAGTTCACGAATACCTTGTCGCGAATAGAGGTGATGACTTCCACGAATGCGTTCGTGAAAACCCATCGCTTTCAGCATACCAGTCAATTCTGTGAACCGGATATTGTAATCGGAAGTGCCGCTTAGCAGGCTATCCAGCGTTTTCCTGTGGCTCATAGATAAAGTGGAGGGCCATCTTTCGATGGCCCTTCCATAACATTAATTCCGAAAGAATTAATACATATCCCCCATCCCGCCGCCGCCGCCCATCGGTGGCATGGCTGGCTTGTCTTCCTTCTTCTCGACGATCACTGCTTCGGTCGAGAGGAGCAAGCTGGCAACGCAGGCTGCATTTTGCAGCGCGGTACGCGTAACCTTTGTTGGGTCGATGACGCCGGATGCAAAAAGGTTCTCATAGACCTCGGTCGCGGCGTTGAAACCGTAATCGTTCTTGCCTTCCTTCACTTGGTTGACAATCACGGAACCTTCTAATCCGGCATTATTGACGATCTGACGCAGCGGCTCTTCTAACGAGCGGCGAATGATCTCAATACCGGTACGGATGTCGGCGTTCGTCTGCTTTGCAGAGAAGCCATTCGAAAGTCCGGCCATCGAGCGGAGCAGCGCAACGCCGCCGCCAGGAACGATTCCCTCTTCGACGGCTGCGCGCGTGGCGTGCAGCGCATCTTCGACGCGGGCCTTCTTTTCCTTCATCTCTACTTCGGTCGAAGCGCCGATCTTGATGACGGCTACGCCGCCCGAAAGCTTCGCAAGACGTTCTTGCAATTTTTCGCGGTCGTAATCGCTCGTCGTCTTGTCGATCTGCGATTTGATCTCGTTGATGCGGCGTTTGATGTCCTCTCCTCTTGCCCGCGCCTTCGACGATCGTGGTGTTATCCTTGTCGATCGTGATGCGGCTGGCAGTTCCCAAATATCCGAGCGTTGCGCTTTCGAGCTTAAAGCCTTTCTCTTCCGAGATGACCGTTCCGCCTGTGAGCACGGCAACGTCTTCGAGCATCGCCTTGCGACGGTCTCCGAAGCCCGGAGCCTTCACCGCCGCGATCTTCAAAGTTCCACGCAGTTTGTTCACAACGAGCGTCGCGAGCGCTTCGCCTTCCAAGTCTTCCGAAATGATAAGCATCTGGCGACCGGCCTGAGCTACCTTTTCGAGAATCGGAAGTAAATCCTTCATCTGCGAAATCTTTTTATCGTGAATGAGGATGTAGGGATTCTCGAGCACCGCTTCCATCGTGTCCGGATCGGTCACGAAGTACGGGGAGAGATAGCCGCGGTCGAACTGCATTCCTTCGACGACGGTAAGTTCCGTCTCGATGCCCTTGGCTTCTTCGACGGTGATAACGCCATCCTTGCCGACTTTCTCCATCGCTTCCGCAATGAGATCGCCGATGGTGTGATCGTTATTCGCCGAAATGGAACCGACTTGCGCGATTTCCTTCTTGCCTTCGATCGGACGCGAAAGTTTCTTAAGTTCCTCGATCACATTCGTGACCGCGAGATCGATACCGCGTTTCAGATCCATCGGATTCGCGCCGGCGGTTACGTTGCGAAGTCCCTCGCGGAAGATCGCCTGTGCCAGCACGGTCGCGGTGGTCGTGCCGTCACCGGCTACGTCGGAAGTTTTCGAAGCAACTTCACGCACCATCTGCGCGCCCATGTTCTCGATCGGATCTTCGAGTTCGATCTCCTTGGCGACGGTCACGCCGTCCTTGGTGATCGTCGGAGCGCCGAATTTCTTATCGATAACGACGTTGCGGCCTTTCGGTCCGAGCGTCACTTTTACTGCATCTGCTAACTGATCGACGCCACGCTTTAACTTCGCGCGAGCGTCGGTATTAAAAACGATTGTCTTGCTTGCCATAGTGTTTTTTAGTTCTCTGTTAAAAATTGATTGTTGTGTGAATTAAAAATAGAATCTTGAAATGTCATCCTGAGCGGAGTTTTTATTCGCGGAGCGAATAAAAACGGAGTCGAAGGATCTCTTCGATTACTACCGCGCTGTTGTTCCACAAGAGATCCTTCGACTCCGCAATTCTCCGCTTCGCTTCGAATTGCTCCGCTCAGGATGACATGGAAAAAAGCGCAGTTCCCCATTCTTACTTCTTAACTCTTACTTCTTACTTGATTTTTTCTCTACGATCGCGAACACATCGCTTTCGCGCATGATGAGCACGTCTTCGTTATCGAGCGAAACCTCGGTTCCCGAATACTTCCCGTAGAGCACGGTGTCACCGACTTTCACGCCCATCGGCGCGAGCTTTCCGGTGTCGTCGAGCTTACCCGGACCGGCGGCGAGTACTTCGCCCTGCACAGGCTTCTCTTTGGCCGAATCTGGAATGATAATGCCCGACTTCGTTACTTCCTCCGCCTCAGCCGGACGAACAATAAGGCGGTCGTGTAGTGGTTTTAATGTCATAGTGTATGGATTAGATTTTTAAGTGGATGAGTAACGAGTAACGGGTAACGAGTAGAAAAACGAGCAAAAAACTCGTTACTCGTTACTCATCCGCTCGGTACTTTTCATTGAAATTGATTGAAAAACAAAGAAATGGGCGCCGTGAGTTAGCACTCATCTCGTGCGAGTGCTACGCATAAACAGGATGGGAGTTACGGGTGTTCCCTTGATTTTGAAGTGCAAATTTTACCTGAACCCGTAAGTGCGGCAACACTGTTAGGCTACCATGCAGACCACCTTACCATTCCGAATGCTTGCCTTCGAGCGCCATGACGGTTGGCGGATGATCTGCCTCGATACGGATATTGCCGTCGCCGCTGCGACGTGGGATGAGCTTGAATCGAAAATGAAGGATGCAATGGCGCTGTATCTCCGTTCATTCACCGGCGAGGAACTTCAGCGGGGAGCGTATATCCGGCTGGCACCAGCGTCTTATCGTCTTCGGTGGTGGTTCCGGTGGAATGTTGTGCGGTTGATGCGATTGCTAAGCGGGCCTATTCGGGCTACGTACGATATTCCTACGTCCCAATTGAATTTTGCCTAAGAAATATCCTCCGCTCACTCCGCGCGAGGTGATCGAGATTCTTAAGGCTCAGGGATTTCAATTAAAAGAGACCGAAGGAAGCCACGCACAATATGAAAAGGATTCCCGAAAAGTTACCGTCGATATGGCGGAAAAAGAATTCGATCCGTTTCTTTTGCAGTCGATGATACGTCAGGCCGGCCTCGACCGGGATTCATTTTATTCATCCACCAAGACCGCTGCGAAAAAGATCAATAAGAGGATTGGGAAGTAATAGTTTGGATGAATCACTCTGGTAAAGTATGTCCCACCGCTACCTCCTCCTCCACAAACCCTACGGCATCCTAAGCCAATTCACGCCGGAACTTCCCGGCCAACGCACTCTTTCTGAATTCAATCTTCCACCGGATCTCTACGCTGCCGGAAGATTAGACGCCGATTCGGAGGGTCTGCTCCTGCTTACCAATGACGGCCCACTTATCAAACGAATGCTCGCTCCGGGAACCGGCCACGAACGCACCTATCTCGTGCAAGTGGAAGGAATCCCAACCGCAGAAGGTATCGCGGAACTGGAACGCGGCGTTACGATACAGAATTATCACACCTTACCGGCCCGCGCGCGATTGCTGGATCGGGAACCCGAACTTCCGCCGCGCGAACCGCCCATCCGTGTCCGCAAGAACATTCCCACCTCCTGGATCGAACTTACGCTTGTGGAAGGAAAGAACCGCCAAGTGCGCCGCATGACGGCTACCGTTGGTTATCCCACGCTGCGGCTTATTCGCACTGCCATTGGGAATCTTACGCTGAAGGATCTGGAACCCGGCGAGTGGCGCGAACTAACGAAAAGCGAGATCGCGAGCCTGAAGAAATAATGGATGAAGTTCGTTGGTGAAATGAGTTTCTTCGTATTTTTGCATCATGACTGAAAAAGCCACTATTGATTCAACAGAAGTAGCAGAATCAAACGAAACGCGCATGTGCCCGGACTGCGGGTCGCAGAGCATGGGTGAGTATTGCCATAATTGCGGCGAGCACATGGAGACGCATCTGTTTTCCGTGAAGCACTACATCAAAGAGGTGTTCCACGAATTCGCCGTATTCGATACCAAATTTTTCCGCACGATTCCTGCGTTGCTATTCAAACCGGGGTTCTTGTCGAGAGAATATATCGCGGGCCGGCGTAAGCGTTATCTTTCACCGGCTCGGCTTTACATTCTTGTTGCGTTGGTCTCATTCTTTGCGCTGGGCTATTATCTTGGTAATCTGCTTACAGATATGTTCCAGAAGGATCTTACTTCGAACGGGACGTTTCATCTTACACTCGGATCCTTAACAGGGGAAAAGGCGATGCAAACGTCTGAGACATTCCTAAAATTTATTATTGAGGTCGGCCCCTATGTTCTCTTGCTTGGTTCTACGCCGATCTTTGCGATGGTTCTTAAGATCGTTTACTGGAAACGTCACATACTCTATGCGGAGCATCTCGTTTTCTCGCTTCATTTCTACGCGTTCAGTCTCATCATTCTTATTGGCCCGCTATTTCTTCATTCGAACTACTGGTTCTTTCCTGCGCTGGCATTGTTTCTCATCTATTTATTTCTGGCGCTCAAGCGTTTTTATTCCGACCGAGGATTCCTGCTCATTACCCGGGTGATTGTTTGTACGTTCGCGTATTTTAACATCGCAGCAATTGCGATTGGCGTGACCGTGGTTATTGCACAATTGATAGGGAATCAATTAGGAGAGCTTCCGCATGGGAAATCCATTCTTCAGTTCAGCAAGTAACCATAGCGATCACGGTTCTAAGCGCACGCCACTGGCACCGAGAAAAAGGTTTGAACGCGCATTCGCGGTGGTACGGTTTTAGCATAAGCGTGTTTCCATAAGACATTCCCACAAAACATCCCATTTTGAGGGATAATTATTAATTCCCTTCGTTTCATTCCAAATATTTATGGTATAGATTTTGTGAAAAGATCATACGTTCACGACACACTATCGTGAATGAATAACATTCATTAAAAAAACTATTAAGAAGAATATGATACATCAATCAGAAGATCCAACTCCAGATTCGCGACCGCATCAGGATTCACCGATTCAGGGCGATGCACGAGAACGCTCGGCCAGCGCAAGCTCAAGCAGCGGAAATTCGAGCAGCACTCAGAAAAGCGCGACGAGCGTTAATAATGCTCGTTCGGCAGGGAATCAAAATACGCGTGACCGGGATACAGATGCCATGAGCCGGAGCACCCGCGATGCACGGGACGATAACGAGCGATCCAGATCGAGCAAACGCTCGGACTAACGATGCTCGGGCTTTCAAAGCTCGAGCCATCCAACGATCGGTTTATCAATCTGTGACATAAAACAAAATCGCCTGCGCTTATCTCAAGCGCAGGCGATTTTAATTCTACTATGATCAAATGCACTTAGTTCGTCTTGATGAACTCGATGCGGCGGTTCTTCTGCTTGTTGTCCGGCGTATCGTTCGGTGCAACCGGATTATCCGGTCCGACGCCCTTGGCGGTCATACGGGTTGCGCTGATTCCATGATCGACGAGATATTTCATAACGGCGTCTGCGCGCTCTTGCGAGAGCTTCATGTTCACGGCGCGTTTACCGGAGTTATCCGTGTTGCCAACGATCTGGACCGTAAGTTCCGGATGATTCTGCAGTGTCTTGAACGCTTTTTGAAGCGGGACTTCCGAGGATGGGCGAATGGTTGCCTTGCTCACATCGAATTCAATACCTTCCAGCGTGATCGCGCCGCCTTTGCTGAGATCGAGTTCGTCATTGGGAACCGGAGCCGGAGGAGCGACAACTTTCTTCGGCATATCGTCGCTCGGATCGAGCGGATTCGTTCCACGGCGCACTTCCGTTCCATCATCCACGCCGCCGCCATCGGTATCCTTCAGCAGTGGGTTGGTGTGGTATTTACGGACTTCATCGCCATCCGAAAGGCCGTCACCATCGGTATCGGCTTTCAGAGGGTCGGTGTGATACACGTTGACTTCATCGCCATCGCTCAGCCCATCGCCATCGGTATCGGCTTTGAGCGGATCGGTGTGGTAAATATTGACTTCGTCGCCATCGGTAAGCCCATCGCCATCGGTATCTTTTTTCAGAGGATCGGTGTGATATTTCTTGACTTCATCGCCATCCGAAAGTCCATCGCCATCGGTATCGGCTTTGAGCGGATCGGTATGATATTTATTAACTTCATCGCCATCGGAAAGCCCATCGCCATCGGTATCGGGGTTGTGTGGATCGGTGTGGTAGATGTGAACTTCGTCCCAATCGCTGAGTCCGTCGCCATCGCTATCCATATTGTGTGGATCTTCGCCGAATTTATAGACTAACCCGAGCATCCCGTGCCACCATCCGTCATTCTTTCCATCATGAATGGGATTGAGATCGTCCGAGAACGAGATATTGCCACCGGCAGAAAGCTCGATCGCCCAGGTGGTGTTCATATCGTGATACAGGCCAATGCCAAGCGGAATGTAGCCTGTGACCCCGCTATTCTTCGCATTCGAAGCCTCGTTAACGGGAATGGTATTGACTTTCCAATTCACGCCGCCAAATCCGCCATATAAGTATGGCGACCAGCTCGCATCGGGAATCGGCATAAGCCGCAAGCGAAGATCGAACGGGATCATCGTCGTATTATATTCTAAAACACCACTTCCATAATTGCCCTGATTGTTTTCTATACCTACGCCGATCTCCGGCCAGATGTAATTCCCAAAGCCGCGCTCCCAAAGTCCGTAGATGCGGCCCATTGGCCCGATCGGACGGGTGGCAGCTTCGTTAACGCCGAAGGATCCTCCAAGCCCAAGGCCAAGCGCCCATTGCGCGGCAGGGGGTTGTGTGGCAGGAAGTTGTGCGTTCGTTCTATTCGCAAATGACAAAAACGCGATCAGCGTCAATGCTGACAAGCGCAAGAATATCGAGTGATTTCGACGGTGTGTTTTCATAATGATTGAAGAAAAAGTGAGAAATTAAAATAAATTAATTTGGCTGTTTGAAAACACGTTGGTTCCTTGCATCGTTCTTGACCGCAAAAAATTTATTGGAAATAATATAAACGAAGAAGGACATCGTCGTTATAGTTCGTTCACTTTTTTGTGTTAATAGATATGCGTTCTTTTCTGTTTATGATATTTACAAGGCACTTTCTTTGAAACCTTCCACGTTCGAAGCAGAGCATGAAAAAATACATTGTTCCGGCATTACTATTATTATGGATCGGCTGCGCGAACCAACCAACCCGATCTTCGTTGTAGAAAAAGATGAATGAACTTATTTTTTTAGTGGAAGAAGCTCCGGAGGGTGGCTACACTGCTCGGGCGCTCGGAGTTTCGATCTTCACGCAAGCCGAAACCGAGGATGAGTTGAAAGCGAACGTCCGCGAAGCGACAGAATGCTTTTATGGCGATGATGAGGCTCCGCACATCATTCGCCTTCATTTTGTGCGAGAAGAAGTGTTAGCAGCATGAAGCTGCCACGCGAAGGATCAGGAAAGGAGCTGGTTCGCGCGCTGGAGCGGATCGGGTATCGGCAAATACGACAGAAAGGAAGTCACGTTACGCTGGTGGCACGTACACCGAACGAGCATCACATCGTGGTTCCGCTTCACAACCCTCTTAAGCTCGGAATGTGTGCCGGCATTATTGCAGATGTCGCCAACAATCGGAAGATTTCGAAGGAAGAGTTGGTGAGGGAACTGTTCGGATAACGCGCGGCACTTTCTTCGAAACCTCCTACGTTCGAAGCAGAGCATGAAAAAATACATTATTCCGGTAGTACTATTATTATGGATCGGCTGCGCGAAAAAGGAAGCTCCGGCACCATCTGCGCTCACGCCATCGGAGACGGTGCTGAAGATCGGCGATGCGCTGGCGCGGCATGATTCTGCGGGGTACATCAATTTAGTTACTTCGTCACGACGGAATACGTATGCGATGAACCCGCAGCTACTCAGCAGAACGCTTACCTTCTGGGCGATGCGTAAACCAAAGCTCGAGATCATCTCCGAAACCAAGTACGACACGACGGCTACCGTTCGCTATCGTTTGAAAATTGCGGGGAATCCGCCGGTGAACGTAACGGATTCCACCCAGCTCCTGCTCGAAAACGGCGCATGGAAATTTTCGCGATAATTGCGATGGCTCCCAAGTGACGTGTCCGGTGTTATACTTCTTCCGAATAAGACGGGAAGTAATTATGAACGACAAAAAAGAAATTTCGACGGAAGAACATCACGATAACGATCACGCCGAGCGCGTGAACGGAGCATTTGGCTCGCTGGAAAAAAAACTTGGAGACCAATTTTTGAAAGAAGCAGAGCGCGTTCAAAAGATTCGTGAAGCTGCGCTGAATCGCGACCGCGCCAGCGTAGAAAAACACCTGGCCGATACGAAGCATGAATCGAACTGGCTCTATGAAGAACTGGCGAAACACCCCGGGATTTCGGCCATCCTGCGGGAACTCTCGATCATGGGATTTTGATAATAAATATGAACCCGAATCACAACAACGCTCAGGATATACCCGCCCATGAAGATAGATCCTTTCATGAAGAGCGGGCGAGAGGGGTATTTCGCGCCATTGAACAAAAGTTTGACAAAAAATTTAACGACGAAGAAAATCGCGTGCTCAAGGCGATCGTGCGCCACGATCCCGATGTCGTTCAACGTGTGATAAATGATATTCAAGGCGGAGAGGACTGGTACGAAGAAGAGTTTATCAAACACCCTCAGATTGCTGCGATCATTAGAGAACTAAGCATTGCGGGATTTTAACTCCATGTGAACTAAACGCTGGCGAGGATTGTCTTTTTTAGAGAGATGCTACCAATGTTGTTTTTAACTTTTTTCGAACGAGAACTATTATGAGAATAAAACTTACTTCTGTCCTGTATGCGGTAGTGCTAAGCGCGGTGTTTTCTACGCTATGCCCGGCACAATCCAAGAATGCATCGAGCGTTAACTTTCAGGAGGGTGGGTGGACGAAGGATAGCGACCCGCTGTCGCCGTTCATCTGTCAGTGCAATGGCGGCAGCGATTGCATTTGTGCGATGATCGCGTATTGCGGAACCTGCAAATCCGGCGGGACGAACACGTTCACGCTGGCCGTCCGCTCGCAGCGTATCGTTGGGAACTCGCTGAATGTGATCTTCGCAAATACGCCGGGAACGACAACCGGATCGGGGATACCCGCCAGTATCAAGCATACCGATTTTACGCAAAAAGACGAAGTGAAATTAGACGCCGCCGCCGCAGCAGCGCTCGGTTATGCCGAGATCACGATTCTACCGGGCAAATACTCGCTAAAAAATAATGCGTTGGTGCTGAACGTCAAGCGTGGCAAGCCCTTACCGTTTAAACGGAATTGACGGGAAGGTTGTAAGAAGAATCAATGGATCCCCGCATTCGCGGGGATGACAGGGCAGTCAATCCCGCGAATGCGGGAATCCCTTTAGTGATGGACGATCACTTTCTGCATCGCAGAATTCCCAGCCGATTCAATTCGTATAAAATACGTTCCATTCATAAGCGTGGCGGGATCGAGTGAAAGTGTATTCACGCCCGTGTGTGCCATGCCGTTCATCAGCACTTGCGATTGGCGGCCCAGCGCATCCATCAACGAAATGCGTACTTGCGATTCGCTCGGCAGCGTGAAGGATACATTCGTTGGGGAACTTACGGGGTTTGAAGCGATGGCGATGGAAAACTGCAACGACGAATTATCCCCAGAAACGATATTTGTGGATCCGGGAACAGCATACTGTGCTCTTGTTGCGTTTTGATCGACATCCGCGTCGATCGTAGCAGAAAAATTCGACAAATTGAACCACTCAAAGGAATAGCTGGTATCGTTACCGAAAGAATAGATGGCCGTAGTTCTTCTCCTTACTCTCAAGGCTTGAATAGGGCTGTTGTCGGGCAGACTATACGTTCCCCAGCTGTCAACGAGATTATCCTCCTCCATAGTATAGCCGAAAGCTCCAGAGCTGATCACCGAAGTACTGGACCATTGTGTTTGATAGGTAAGCGGGAACGCATAATCTTCAAATGGTGGTGTATAGGTTAGATAGACTTTGGGATTCAGACCCATACTATCCTGAGAAATTCCGAGAAGATAAAGTCCGGTTTGATTTATTTCGTAGAAATAATAGGAGGAAATTCCGTTGGTGATGGATTTCTCGACGTGTGTCGCAGTGGGGAAAGAGTCGGCTTCAGGGAAGCTTGATGAATAGGGTACAACGGAACCATTGGAATTGATCACCGAAGTATCCAGCACGAATGGCAGCGCCTGAAAATTCCACGATTGGCTTGCGCCGGTCTGATCGATCAGCGATTGCAAACCCGTCGTGCCGGCATCGACGTAAACTTTTTGATTCGTTGTATATTGGTAAAATCCGTTTGCAAAATCACTACTGGTGATGGTGAGCTGCGCGAACGCAGGAACGCTTGCAAGCAGAAATGTCGCAGCGAAAAAGGCTGCGCGTTTTGACGGAGTAGCAAAGAATGTCATTGTAAAGTAGGTAAAATAGTTGTTTGTGAAATTGTGTCAACAAAGTTACGCAATTTTTGGCTGCTCCGCTCGAAATCCGATCACAAATACCATCCCAAAGACGATCAGCATTCCCATCGTATCGAATGGAACCGTGGCGTTATATCCCCATAAGATCATCATTTGAACGGTGAGGAGGAGTGCCCATCCGATCACAATATTGCGTGAAGTGAGTGTAATTTCCTTCCCACGCCATACCATCGTGCGTTTTAGCAAGATGGACGCAAGCAGCATGACTGCTGGAACGAGCATCGTAAGATGATTCGGCTCGCTGCGCGTGGACGTGAGCGGAATGAGCATGAAGGAAAGAAACAGCGCGGGAATCGTTCTTTGCTTGAAGAGTAAGAACATCGGGAACGATATAAGCAACAGTCCGCAAACAGCTTTTATCATAAAAGTGGGGCGTACGAGTCCCATTATTTGTCCTACAACGCCGGATAATGCAAAGGAATGTGCCGATTCATCGCCTTTCGACATTTCGCTTGCAAGCGTATCGTGAATCCAATAATCGTAGAAATGAAAAACAGCATTCCCTAAAAAAAGATAGGGAATGATAATGCAAAACAGTATTATCGAAAAGAGACAGATTGCCATTGCTTTCCAATTTTTCAACAGCATCGGCAATACGACAATGGGCATCAATTTTCCGGAGATCGCCGCGCCCACGAACCATCCGGAACGGCTTTTATTTTTCACCAGATTTTTTGCAGCAAGCAGCAACAGCAGCAAGATAAATAAATCCTCGTGCCCGAACATCAGCACCCATTGAAAAACAGAGGCGAAGAGAACACCAATAATTCCGAAGATCAGCCATTTTTCGTTCCGCGTTGTTAGCCCTACTAATTCTGCGCCGAGCGTGATCGCATAGAGCATCATTGCAACGCTCAGAAAATACCACGCAAAACTTGCAACAATTGGCGGCACAAAAGTAAACGGAACCCACAGCCACGCAAAAAAAAGCGGATAGATATACGGGCGGTAATTTTCTAACGTATTGTAGGGCGCGACGGCCGTGGGCAGATAGGGATTCGTTCCATTCCGAAAATCTTCTGCGCCGGCAAGACAGGCCACAAAATCCGCTTCATGCCGCACGAACGCAATCCGATACACCTGATAGCCGTTCACAGCCACCATTACCGCGAACAGCGAGATGACGATGGGCTTTATCCAATTCATTTCGCTCTGGCACCGCACAATTACGCAAGTACCGGCGAAACTTCGAACACCACTTTGTGCAACTCACTTCGGTCGAGTAGTTGGGATGCGTCCAGAATTTCAATTCCTGCGAGCTTGCCATCCGGACCGTAATCGGCGGTAATATCCGAACTCAGATCGCGGGCTTCCGCAGTTCCCGGCTCGAGCGTATGAAGCTCAATATAAAGCGCATCGACTTTGGCGTCGTAAGATACTTTCATAGTGGTTTAGTCGTGATAATATACTTTTACTGTAACAAGAACTAATTCGAGTGGTTCATTTGCCCAAACAACTTCCAGCGTTTTCTTTCGGTAATATGTGTGGTTAACGGGTGAAATGGAATTATAGACGAAGGTTTTCCGTGCAGCGAATCTGCCATTCCGAGCGGGCCAGGGATCTCCGGTTCGTATCGTTGATTCTATTTGATCGAGCGTTGCTCCGCGCGAAAGCATTCGTTCGGCTGCGTGTTCGGGAATAACAATGGGCTTCATTTATGTCGGATAATTCTAATTTTCGCTTGCAATGGCATTCAGCACTGCCAACGCTTCCCGTGTTTCCTTCACATCGTGTGTGCGGATAATGTTTGCGCCATGCTCTACACCATAGCAGGCTGCGGCAATGCTTCCCATTAATCGTTCCTTCGGCGGGGGATTATTGCCCATCGCTTTTCCGATAGAACTTTTTCTGGAAACGCCGAGGACCAAAGGGACATTCAGCGACGTAAAGGCGTCGTGGTGCTTTATTAGCTTGAGATTGTCGCGGTAACCTTTTGCGAAGCCGATGCCAACATCGGCGAGAACTATTGCTATGCCAGCTTCGCGTGCTGCGAGAATGCGTTTGGCGAGATAATCGTGGACTTCTGAAACCACATTCTCATACACATAATCCTCGATCTTCGGTTTTTGGAAATGTGGGCCGTGACCGTGCATGAGAATAATGGGAACTGCGCGTTCGGCGGCGATCTGTACGATGCGTGGGTCGAAAGTTCCTGCGCTTACATCATTGATAATATTTGCGCCAGCTTCAAGCGCCGAAGCTGCTACTTCAGATTTTTGCGTATCGATCGAAATCAGAATTTGCTCATTCGCGTTGCGGATGGCTTCGATCACAGGAATGACGCGCGCAGTTTCTTCTTCGGCTGAGACAGGTTGGGAACCTGCGCCATACGAATTCCCGGCAGGGCGCGTCGATTCGCCGCCAATATCAATAATGGAAGCGCCATCCTTCGCCATGCGGAGCGCGTAGGCAACAGCGAAACCCACGGAAGTACAATCGCCGCCATCGCTGAACGAATCCGGCGTGACGTTCAGGATGCCCATGATAATCGGGCCGGGACTGGCGAGGAGATCGGAGAGCATTCGCTCAACTCATAAGGTTACGCTGCCGCCACTTCCGCTTCGGCTTTCTTTTTTCTCACCGGCACGGCGCGGCGCGCGGTTTTCGAGCCGGCGGTAGCTGCGCGTAATTTACGTTTCACTCGTTCGACCGAGCTTTTGTGTTTCTTGTTGACCCTTTTCTGCTTTTTATTCATGATTTTCTAATTTTTTGCTAATATCTCCTCTTTGGGAAGCGGGTCAACAAAGGAGATAGCAAAAATATCCTCGAAAAGGCATTTTTCTATATTTGACCTGATATTAGCCTGTGTGTTTCTAAAGGAAATGCCCTATTTGAGTCGAACGAAGCAATTATCGCATCAGCATAAAAAATACTTAAAATTTTACGAATACAGGGAAGCATTCTTAGAATTAGGAATGTTCCATTAATGCACGGGGACAAAAACTGAGCATTATTGCCGATGCTCATCTACCATAAAACACCCTCAAACGGAGTTCATTAGGCTATATTATGAACATATTCGATGATCTTGATCCTTTCGGTTTTGAAGGAGATGAAGAATTCGGCGGCGATCCGAAAGAACGGCGCGAACGCAGAAGAAAGTATTTCGAGGAAGAGCTAAAACGGCACCGCGAGGATAAACGCCGTAAGCTTTCTTCCAGCGATACCACGTTCAGCGATGGCGTTGAGGAGCAAGCGCCGGAGCGTCAATTCCTTCATCCCGATATTCTCGAAGAGTTGGTGGATTATTGCATCGAGAACGAAAAATTTGAAGAAGCGCTCGATTTTGCGTTGTTACTAACCGAGCGCGCGCCGTTCAATGGCGATGGCTGGCATCGGCGCGGAATGCTCGAAGCGCATCACGCGGAATTTGAAAAAGCGATCTTTTCCTACGAGCGCGCGCTGGCGCTGAACCCGACCGATAACGAACTGCTCATCAATTATGGCGTGGCGTTAGATGGCGCGGGACGCACCGAAGAAGCGCTGGAAGTTTTTAACCGAACGCTTGCCACGAATCCCTCGAACGATGAAGCGCTCTTCAACAAAGGCATTTGCTTTGAAAAAGCGGAACGCTATACCGATGCCATCGCGATCTTCCTGTATCTTAAAGATGTAAAAGAATTCGCAAAGGACGCGTATTATGAGCTTGGTTTTTGCTACGACTGCGTCGAGGATCTGGAAAAAGCGCTTGCCTCCTACGAAAAAAATCTCGATCTCGACCCCTATAACTTTAGCGCTTGGTATAATCGCGGGATCATCCAAACGCAGATGGGGATGTACAACAAGGCCATCGAAAGCTATGAATTGGCGCTTGCGATCAAGGAAGAATTCCCAGCCGCGTGGTACAATCGCGGCAACGCGTATGCGAATTTGGGTCGGCTTTCGGACGCCATCGAATCGTTCAAGGAATGTTTGAAATATCATCCGGAAGACGTCAGCGCGTGGCACAATCTTGCCAATGCGTATGAGGAACTAAAACGCTGGCGCGAAGCCGTGCGGTGTTTTTCGCAGGCGTTGAAATACGCTCCGAGACATGCTGAAAGCTTGTTCGGGCGCGGCTCGTGCTACGATGCTTTGGATGAACATGCCAAAGCGCTCGAAGATTATGACGCGGCCTTAGCCATCGATAGCAAATACTCCGAACTCTGGTATGCCAAAGCCGACGCGCTCTATAATCTTGGGCGTCATGAGGACGCCGTTATTGCATACCGCATGGTGCTTCAGCTTATGCCCAACGATTTCGAAGCATGGTTCGATTATGCCGAGACGCTGTTCGAATTAAAGCGATACTCGGAATCCATGCAGGCGTACGATGCCTCCACGTCGTTTGCTCCGGCGTGGTCAGAGCCGCATTTGGGACGCGCGAAGATCTTGTATGTGCTCGATCGAGATTTCGATGCTGCTGTGGAACTTCTGATCTCCATTCGGCTCGATCCCGCGCGGCTGAAGCAATATGAAATGGAGTTCCCATTGCTGCGCGGCGCTGCGGATTTCGATGCGTTCGACATTCAAATTCGCGCAAACCTTGCAGCGCTCGAAGAGGAACCGACGGAGTGATGTATTGCTCGAATCGCTAATTTATTTCTCTTTCACCACAAACTCCACCCGCCGGTTTTCGGCGCGGCCTTCGTCGGTACTGTTGGGCGCGATGGGCGGCATTGGGCCGTAGCCATGCGCAGTGATCCGTTCGACGGGAATTCCATGCTCGACCAAATAATCGCGCACCGTTTTTGCGCGCCGGAACGAGAGATCGACGTTGTGAGCTAACGTTCCCAAACTGTCGGAATACCCGGCGATCTCCACGTTCATTGCGGGAACCTCCTGCATAATTTGAAGCGCCTGATTTAATTCCGGGATTGATGAAGGTTGCAGATCGGCCTTGTCGAAACCGAAGAAAATAAGCATCCGTGCTTTTCCGCCCTGAATGCCCGAAAGCGCAATATCCGAAGGTTGTTTCAAGATACGTCCTTCAGAATCCACTTGAAAATACTCTGTGCCAAAGAGATGTCCCGGAGCGTTAGCTGTGATAGAATAGCTACCCGGACTGTTAACGCGCACCGAATAGTTACCGCTCGAATCGGTGTGGCTCTTAGAGAAGATCTGATTATTGGAGAGATCGACCGCCGTCAGATCGGCGGAAACCGGCAGACCTGTTTTGGCATCGCTAACATGCCCGGAAAGCATCACGCCGGAATCATTCGCAACGCCCGCAGCAAACACCGGTTTGGGTGGCGTAGGCCACACGCCGGAGGTTTCGTCATAATGCACAGGCGGTACGGGCGGTGGCGGTGGTGGCGGAATTTCGTGAAACGGAAGACGAATACCGATCGTCAAAGTGGCATACCATAGACGCGGATCGATGATGGTTGGCTGATTTAATTTCCAATAGTTAGCCGTTGCGTTTTCTGAGGAATCCGCTACTTTCGTTAACCACTGCGTAAGCGGAATGCCGACGAGTAGTTCAAAATCGATCAGCGCGTTACTATTGGGACTAAGTCGGAACACGGAACCCGCGCCGACTTGAATATCTCCGCGAAATCCGTAGAACCAATTCGTTAACGAGGAATCGGTTATCTGCTGCTGAGAAATGTTTGCTTGGCCGTGATTCGTTAGATTGATATAGGACGCAGAAACCTGCTGGCTGGCGGAAAAAGAATTCCCCGTAAGTGTGGAAAGGCTGAACCCGCCGATCCCATACCACGCATCGGAGATCCGAAGATGAGCGAGGATCGCCAGATCGAGGTTCGAGAGCGTAAGAGAATAATTATTGGTCCCAGGCGCTGTGGGCGCGTTGGGTGTGCCGGGATGGTAGGTATCGAGCGTAATTGCCGGGGAATATTGCTGGTTCGATGTATGATTCGTTAAAAAACGAAGTTTGGCTTCGAGATCGAACGAAGGGCTTACCGCAAGCCCCGCCTTGATGCCGCCCACAAACCCCACTCCCGTTCCGAGATTGCTGTAAGGAAGATACGTAGCGATCTCAGGTACACCGTTGCCGTTCAATCGGCTTGTCACGATGCCGAACAGAAAATTTTGCGAGCCGATATAATCGCTACCCGTCAGGCCGAGATCGAACCCGAAGTAGTTATGACCGGTAGAAATGCTGTTCGTACCGATGCTATCGGGTGGAGCTTTAGCCACAGCCGAAGAATCGGCTTGCGCGAACGAAACTCTGGGCAACAACATGTTGCTCGCAAGCGCGAGCAGGAAAAATACGATCTGTTTTTGATGTGGTGTCATTCGATGAACAAATGAATGGCGGCACTAATATCATCATAATACGGAACCGAGCCATCCCGTTCCGTGTAATGAGAGCCTTCTGGGGAAATGATAAATGATGAATGATGAATGATGAAAGGGTTTTCAGTCGATTCCTTCATAATTCATACTTCATACTTCATAATTGCCCAATCTGGCGCGTTCATCTAGCGGCTAGGATACCGCCCTCTCAAGGCGGGTACACGGGTTCGATTCCCGTACGCGCTACAAAAATACGACAAGGTGATGCACCGCACCTTAAAAAGCAAGAACTGATTCCGGCGTTTCCCTCATAAAGACACATTTTAGGATGAAGGCACGATCATGGATTGTCGTTGCGGGGCTGTTGGCAGTTACAGCGGTGGTGCTCGGAATAAATATCCGTTATCTTTACAGCACTCCTGTTGCGAATACATGGGTGTGGTGGATCGGGGATGAGACGTGGCTGATGGCGCAGTGTAATCAGTTCGTTCATACGGGACATTATATCAACCCGCTTGCTCCCGGTTCCGCTTTTTCGAAATGTTCGGGTCTGTTATTTGGAAGTTCCTATCTGACGGCGGCGCTCTATGGTCTGCCATCGCTTTTTATGAAGGGCGATACCATCGCAATGGGAAGAACCATTTCATTCTTATGTTCCATCGCAACGCTTGTTGGACTTTGGATTATTGCCAAGCGCTATCGCGTTGGGTCGGTGCTATGCGCTTTCGGCTGTCTGATCTTGGCTTCGACAGTGTGCTTTTTTATGGCAAGCCACTCCGCGCGATCGGATATGCTTATCGGATTTACTGTCTTGATGCTTACCGGCTCTCTGCCGCTCCTCGTTAAGGATGGGAATGTTAATCGCTCGAAGCTGCTATTATTCCTTGGGTTACTGATCCCGCTGACGCTTCTTGTGAATGGACACGTCCTGATTCTTTCCGCGCCGATGCTTTTATTTGTAATTTGGGATGCCGGAGGATTTAAAAGTATGAGGGCGGCCTTTCAATGGGTTGGCGCGGCGGTTGGAGGTTTTGTAGCATTGTTATTTTCACAATGGGCGTTGCTTGGTTCCCTAAGTCTTTTTGGACCTTTTAGCGGCAGCTCTGGTATGATGCCGATCCTGCATCTTATCCATCTAAAGACGGATCTTGCCAATGTTCAGAGCCGTCTATCGATTGCAAGCGCATGGTCTCCTGCGATAGTATGGGTATTCTGTATTTTAGTAGCCGCGCTTATCGTGGCCCGAATTACATACAAGGTTCGATTGTCGCAGTTGGAACCCACAGCACGGCGAATGATAGCGTGTGCGGCGATCGTCGCCCTGTCCTCGATCTTTCTTGAATTCTATTGGGAACGATACCTTATCTACGTTCTACCGACCGTTGTGTTATCTTTTCTAATTCTATTTGACTATCTTATAAGAAGGTTACCACGTACCTTCGTATCGGGAATAGCGGCAGCGCTGACCATAAGCCTCGTGTTCGCTCTTTACGCTTACGAGAGCGAGACATCCAGATTGGGAACGGTTGGCAAAACCATTACAGCCGCGAATAAGACGGCGGTTACGGATGCACTATTGGCGATTCATTCGCGCCATGCTGGCAGCGTTCGCGTTTTCTCAACGGTTCCCGGAGAGTGTGTTGCAATGGATGATTCCTGCGAACTAATAACGCCAGTTATGTACGTTCAGCCGATTGATAGTATGATGACTCGTAAAGATGTGTGGGTTAATGCCAAGATCAATTATGCGATTGTCTGCGCAGCTGCCCACCGCGATGTAGATTGGGACGATATTGATACGCACATGTATCCGCCCGATTCCTCAAAATGGAAAGTGATCTTTGAGCGTGTTGGCTCATTCTCGGATATTGGGCGACCTTACACGTTAGCGGATCTTGCAAAGCTCGATACGCTACGCGTCTATGAATTCCAATAAGGAACGAATGGTGAACGGCCAAGCCTCCTCTTAAAAGTTCCGCTTGAAGATCTTGAACGGCCCAATGATCGTGTCGATGGTGTAATTTGTTTTCACAAGTGTATCCATACCCGGAATAGCGTTGAAACATGCTTCCGGAGTCTGTGAATTCAGCAGGTTCATTCCTTGAGGTCTTGTTGAAAGTAAGAGATAACGTGGAACGATTCGTTGGATCGAATCCAATATCTCTCGCTGACAATCAAGCTCGAACGGAATAAAATGTTGGCCCGGGAGACACATGCCGTACGCATACATGGTGGTAAAACGAGACACTTCCTGCCGATCGATCCTCCAGCGAAGCGCGGCCATGATGCTCACCACTTCGATGCGATCCGACGCCACGGTCTTGCGTTCGATGTAATCTGCGATCTCTTCTTCTCTCTCCAATCCGAAATCGGAACTGTTCTTCATTTCTTCCCACACACGATGAATCGGATGGCGATCTCCTGCTTCTATCGCATTCCGAAAATCATGGAGCACATCGAACGGATAGAGCAATCGAAAAAGAACGAGCGCTACCGCGCCAACCACGATTGCGCGCAGCGTCGCAAATTTAAAATACGACGCCACATTCTCAATACCGCGCGCAGCCATCGGGGCAATAATGGCAAAGAACGGATCGAAATGATAGACCAAATACTTCCCCATCACCGCGATATTTAGGATCGCGCCCACAAGAAAGAACAGGACGAGTAATCGCAGTAATGTAGGAATTTTCTGATGACCGGCACTCGCGCGTCCCGGCAAAAGCGAGAAGACCGCGCAAAATACCAGCGGCTGCCGAAGCAATCCGAACCAATCGTACGCAGCACGCACTGGCCCATACATCTTGAGATTCAGTTCGATCGTGGATTCGTAAAATTGTGTCACGCCGCCGGGAATGATTAGGTAGGGCAGGAGAATAAGTATCCACGGCAGCATGATTCCCACAAAAAAGAGGAGCATTCCTTTCAACGGCCTTCGTTCGATGAGCAGCAACACCGCGACCGAGAGCGCAAAGAGAAGAAAGGTGGGTCGGAATGAAATTGCAACACCCATTGCAATTCCACAAGAAAGGATGAATCGAAACGATCGCTTAGGTTCCCGCATGGAATGCAGAAAAAGGAGAGCGGCTAACACAATAAAAAATGTTGCGAAGCCATCTTTTTGTCCCACAAGCCAGTACGAGCCGCCTACATAATAAATACTGTTCAGCGTTGCGCCAAGCATCGCATACCTGGGGCGCATATAACGCGCAGCGATGGTGAAGATACATACTGCCGTGCCGAGGTGGATGAGCACATCTAATATCCTAAAACCGATGTAACCTTTTCCAAATAGCAGGATGGAGAGCGCATGAAAATACACAACGCCGGGAAAATTGTTATCCCACGAACCGAGATAGGGAAGATGACCCCGCGTCAGATCCAACCCCATCGAATGATAGAGATCGAGATCGGAATTAAACGGAATAAGAAACACCACCGCAAGAATACCCGCATTGACGACGAGCAAGAGGCTCATCATGCGGATGTTGGGGCGTGGGGAAAGCGGCAGAGTCATTATTATCACAAAAATACGACATCTCGGTGTTAGAAGCTGCGTTGTTACTTATTTGGGTATAATTGGTGTTGTAGAGCACTTAATAAAAGTATTTTTTGGAGGCCTAAAAATGAGAATTACTTTTTCTCCGAAAATTTCCCTGCTCGCTATCCTCATTGCAGGATTATGGGCGCATAGCTCCGAAGCGCAATGGATTCGGGTAAATGGGCCGTATGTGCAGGGAGGGTATGGCGGTTACCCTCAGCAGCTTACCATTGGCGGTGATGTGGCTTTCATTTCTACCGACGATGGCATTTTCGTCTCCAAAGATAGCGGGAGAACTTGGCTTCCAATCAACAAGGGCCTCCCTATCTCCTTCACCGGGGGGATTACTGCAATGGGTTCAATTTTTTTCACTTCGGCGGGTTCAAGCCTTTATAGTTCCAGCGATCATGGAGAGCAATGGAATTATGTTGCAGAGCTTCCGACAACTCTTACAAGCAGTTGGATTCAGAGCATTGGTTCCAATCTTTATGCTGTGGTGGACACGGGGCTATATTCGGTTACAACAAATCTTTTTCTTTCAACGGATACCGGCAGAACATGGAAAACGCTGGAGTCCGATTTGCCGGGAATATATCTTTTGTTTTCGTATGGTGCCTATTTGCTTGCGGGCACAGATAGTGGGGTTTTTCGTTCCATTGACAGTGGATTCACCTGGGCTCCCGTGAGCACAGGCATCAATTCGGATGCTGAAGTCCTTTGTTTTGCGTCGATGGGTTCAACCCTGTTCGCAGGTGCAAACGATTCGTCTATCTATCAATCATCGGATAGCGGAAAAACTTGGTCTAATGAAGGGACGTCTATTCCTTGGTACTTGGGTATATATAATATCGTAGTAGTTGGGAATGATCTAATTGCTGCCGGGAATTTCCCTGGATTATTCCGTTCGTCAGACACAGGCAAGACTTGGCTCTATGACACAACCATCTATCCGAACACTATTCAAGTGCCATGTTTGGGTTTGGTTGGAAATACCCTTGTTGCTGGATGTGAAAACTTTGAGTTGTATTCAGAAGATTCGGGTGTGACATGGAAACCCTCGTCGTCTGGTTTCGGTTACTATCAAGTTGGAAACATTATTACCTTCGCCCAGAAATCATTTTGTACGAATGGCTTCGGTGTTTATCAGTCCATAGATAGCGGTTTGAACTGGTTTTATTTGCCGGGTAGCCCTACCGACGATTATAGTTTCGGCAGTGTCGAAAATGATCTTGTGGTTTCAACGGATTCCGGAATTTCCATCTCTCGTGATAGCGGTGTTTCTTGGACTCTCGAAGATACCACTGCCAAAGATTTCAGTGATCTCACTACGATCGGGCCATCGCTCTTTGCAATAAGTTATTCCCGAGGGATTCTTTATTCTTCCGATGAAGGAGATACATGGGATACGATCAATGGCGGCCTTGCTCTTGGCGATAAAATTGGTGTATTGGGTGATAAGCTGATAGCGACAGACGGACATTACTTTTATGTATCGATTAGTAAAAGCAGCGGATGGAGCCAGCTAAATATTGACGAGAATTTCCATGGCGGAGTTTGGACCACTGATTCAAATTTTCTCTATCTTCTCGATAGCTATAACGGGTTATACGTTACTTCCAATGTTGGAAAGACGTGGACACCAATTAATGCGTGGCCCAATAATGACCAAGGCCGATATACGAGTATCGCTGTGTCGGGCGATGATATTTTTATATCATCTTATGAGGGAACTTACATTTCTACCGATCATGGTCAAAATTGGACCAGCCCCAGTCTTAAAGTTCTCCCAGATCCCTCGTCGTTTATTTTTGTCGATGGATATGCTTTTGCCATTACGGAAGAAGATGGCCTCTTCCGGGAAAATATCCCAAATGCTGCGACCGTTCTTGCGAATTCCCAAAACGGCGACGATTTAATTTCAATAAATCCAAATCCGGCTACGGACCGCGCAACGATCAACTTCAATATTGCGCAAGCTTTCGATGGTAACTTTAACAATTAGCGACGTGACAGGGAAAGAATTCCCCATCCTTCAACCGCAATGGATGGAAGCCGGAGAACACACCGTAGAATGGATTACAGACGGTCATGCCGATGGCATGTACGTTTGCAGAATCGAAATTAATGGGACATCGTATGCGCAGAAGTTAATTCTTCAAAAATAAAGAATTTCCGCTCAATACTCCACCGGCTTACGCATTGAATCTACTTTCGGAATGGGCCGCACTGCGGAGAGTGAATCGTGCTTGGTGGTATCCACCGGAACCGGCGCGCCGGGATAATTCGTGTTGAAATATTCGATCTTTGGACGCAGGGCATCGTAGGTGTATTTCATAAACATTCCCCAGATCGGCGCGGCGGCGCGTCCGCCTTGTCCATTGGAACTATTAAAAGTAATGCGATTGTCGTCGAAGCCCACCCACACGCCGGCGGTATATTCCGGTGTGTAGCCGACGAACCATGCGTCTGCATAATTCTGCGTAGTTCCTGTTTTTCCCGCAGCAGGATAGCGGAAATAACTCAGGACGCGCTGTCCGGTTCCATGCTGCACGACATCCTCTAACGCCGATGTAATTTCATGGCAAATTTTTGGTTCCAGCACGTTTTCGAATTGCGGCTTCTGTTGATAGAGAATTTTTCCGTTGCGATCTTCGACGCGCATGATCGCATACGGCGTAGCGCGAACGCCTTCGTTCGCAAACACCGAATAGGCGCTCGTGAGATCGAGCGGACTCACTTCGGCAGTTCCCAACGCGATCGAAGGATACGGCGGAACTGTTGACCGAATGCCGAGACGCGAAGCCATTTTCACGACATCGCCAACGGACGTTAAATCCATAATGGCGTGAACCGCCGAGAGATTGAGCGATTGCTGAATAGCATAACGAATGGGAACCGTTCCGCCTTCCGCTTCACCCGCAAAATTATGGGGAGACCACGTGCCAATATGAACCGGTTCGTTCGAAATGCCGGTCTCTGGCGTGGAACCATGCTCGAACGCCGACGCATAGACAATAGGCTTGAACGACGATCCCGGCTGTCGCACGATCTGCGTTACATGATTCAGCCCGTATCGAACATCCTGATAATTCGATGCGCCGACCATCGCAAGAATTTGTCCGGTCGATTGATCAATGCACACAAACCCAGCTTGCAATAAAAGTTCTTCGTCCTTCACGCTATCGACAAAATCTTTATCGGCGTATAATTTGTGAGCAACCTTTACTCGTTCTTCATTCGATGATGCGGAACGATAATCGAGCGTATTGCGCACGGCTTTCATCAGCGCAGAATCCAGCACCCCTTTGTGGCGCGCCCAATTCCATCCTTTATCGACAACGTTTTTTTGATAATCTGCAATGTGTTCCAGCACCGCGCGATTTGCGGCGCGCTGCATCGTGGCGTTCAGCGTAGTATAAACGACGAGGCCATCGCGGTAAATATCGTAGCCATGCAGTTCCGGCATTTTTTGTAATTGCTGGCGCACCATTTCCGCAAAATGCGGCGCGATTCCCTGATAGCCGACGTACTCTTTTACCTTCAGCGCGTCCTTCTTTATCTTTACCGCTTCCGCTTCGGGAATGAATCCCGCGTTCACGGTATTATCAATGACCGTGTTGCGCCGGTTGATGGCATTGTCGTAATCGTCGTCGGGATCGTAATTCTCCGGACCCTTGAGAATGCCAACGAGATACGCACACTGCGCGGGCGTGAGTTTGTTGACATCCTTCCCAAAATATGCTTGGCTTGCAGCCTCGATGCCATAGGTTCCGCGCCCGAAATAGGTAACGTTGAGATACATTTCGAGAATTTCGTTCTTCGTATGCGTCCGCTCGATCTGAACGGCGGTCACGGCTTCGCGCAATTTGCGAATCAGCGTTTTATCTTGGTTCAAATAAAGGTTCCGCGCAAGCTGCTGCGTGATGGTGCTCGCGCCTTCTTTGGCATGAAGACTAAAAACATCGGTAACGATTGCGCGAAGGTTCCCCCACAGATCGATGCCCCAATGGTGATAGAAGTTCCGGTCTTCGGTCGCAATCAGCGCCTTGATGAGAAACGGAGGAACGTTCCTGAGATGGATATTCGTCCGGTTCTTCACGAAGAACTGATCGATCGGCTCGCCATCGGTCGAGATAATGCGCGTGGCAATCTCCGGATGCGGCGTTTCGAGTTCCTCCGTGCTCGGCAGCCCGCGCGAAATATCCCACCACAGGAAGATGAGGAATGCGAGCAGCGCCGCGAGAACGATGTAGAAATTACGTTTGCGTTTCGTCATCACACGGGCGATGAAAGCCTCTCATTAATATACGCCTTCACCTGCCCCATCGCCACTCTTACCTGCTGCATCGAATCCCGCTCGCGTATGGTAACGGTTTGGTCGATCAGCGTATCGGAATCTATTGTAACGCAAAACGGAGTTCCTATTTCATCCATGCGGCGATAGCGTCGTCCCACGGCGCCGGATTCATCGTAGAAGGATTTCATAGATTTGCGCAGATCGCGTTCGAGTTCCGAAGCAAGTTCCGGCATTCCATCTTTATTCACAAGTGGGAACACAGCCACTTTTACCGGCGCGAGAAACGGATGCAAACGAAGAACCACGCGTTGCTCCCCATTGACTTCTTCTTCTTCATATCCATTGCAGAGAAACGCCATGAATCCGCGCGATGCGCCGGCAGCGGTTTCAACGACGAAAGGCGTGTATTTTTCTTTTGTTTCTTCATCGTGAACTTGCAAATTCTTCCCGGAAAATTCCTGATGCCGCGTGAGATCGAAATTGGTGCGGTTGTGAATGCCTTCGATCTCGCCGAAGCCGAATGGGAACTCAAACTCGATGTCGCCCGCAGCTTTTGCGTAATGTGCGAGCTTTTCATGCGGACGGAATCGCAGCTTGCTCTCCGGCATTCCGAGCGAGCGCCACCAATTCCAGCGCGTTTCCCGCCATGATTCGAAGAACGCATCATCACGTGCCGGATTTGCAGAAGAACTGCATCTCCATTTGCTCGAATTCGCGGGTGCGGAAGAGAAAATTCTTCGTGTTGATCTCATTCCGGAACGATTTCCCGATCTGGCAAATCCCGAATGGAATCTTTTGCCGCGAGGATTGCATCACATTCAGAAAATTCACGAAAATTCCCTGCGCCGTTTCGGGGCGAAGATAGACAGCATTCGCTGCGTCCTTCACCGGGCCGACATACGTTTCGAACATCAAATTAAAACTGCGTGGAACGGTAAATGTCTTCGTGCGTCCGCAGTTTGGGCATGGAATTAGTTCTTGCTCGACTAAACTTGCGAAGATGGAATCATTTTGCTCGATCATGCCGGTCACGAGTTCCGCGAGCTGTTCTTTCGTAAAATCGCGCGTTTCGAGTGCGAGCGATTTCGTAATGGATTTCAGTTTTTTCTCTGACATTTCCGCAAATAAATGATCCACGCGATACCGCGATTTACACTCGCGGCAATCGACCATCGGGTCGGAGAAATTCTGCACATGGCCGGATGCTTCCCACACTTTGGGGTGCATGAGGATGGAGGCGTCGAGACCCTCGATGTCACCGCGCTGGGTCATAGCGCGCCACCAGGCGTCCTTGAGATTGCGCAGCATCTCGACTCCGAGCGGACCGTAATCCCAGCAGCCGTTCAAGCCGCCATAAATTTCGGACGATTGAAAAATAAACCCCCGCCGCTTTGCCAGCGATACGATCTTCTCTAATAATTGCTGTGATGGTGTTGATTGAGCCAAAATAGTAAATGAGTTATGAGTAACGGGTAACGAGTGGGGGATGGAATGTCATTCCCCGAACGTGTGGGACATTCCTCCGTAGGGACGTGCTGCGCACGTCCTTTTTGTTCGAAGCTGAATGGTTTCGTTTTCAGGCAAAAGGACGTGCGCAGCACGTCCCTACGGTCGAGCGCGTTTAGTGTCACGATGCAAAAACTTACTTACGAAGAAATACAAAAAAATCGTTTAACCGAAGAGGTCGCTGCCGCGAGCATTCATCGCCTGCCTGTCATCGGTATTCTCGAAGATATTCGCAGCCTTTATAATGTCGGCTCCATCTTCCGGACGGCGGATGGCGCGCACTTGGAGGCGATCTATACCGTCGGCTACACGCCGCACCCGCCGCGCAAGGAAATAGATAAAACCGCGCTCGGCGCTACGCGGACGGTGCCGCATAAACATTTTGAAACGATAGAAGAAGCTATCCTTGCTGCCCGCTCACCAAACCACCCCCCAGCCCCCGCCTTGGAAAGGCGGGGGAGTTTTAAGGTTGCTGCGCTGGAAATTACCTCCAACAGCCGCTCCGTTTTTGAATTGAAAGAAGAGGATTTTCCTCTCGCCATTATCATTGGGAATGAAATTACCGGCGTGAGCGATGCAGCCATCGCGCTTTCGGATTTTACGATAGAAATTCCCATGCTGGGAGCGAAACACTCGCTGAATGTTGCAGTGGCATTCGGCGTGGCGGCGTTTGAATGTGTGAGGGTGCGGGGGATGGGTTAATGACATTAATCCCTACCAGAAACCGTTTTGATATGTAGGGGCCCATGGCATTGGCCCGTTTACAGACACACGAAGTATGTGGAGTTTTTTTTGCGCTTCGCGCCATGATTTCCACCCTTTGTCATCCTCGCGATAGCAGGATCCAATCTCCTACATTGGATGAATCTCATAAATCATCGTTAAGACAATTTTCAAGCGCGGGTGAAATTATGTCGTATATTAGTGTGATGTTTGATGGGCACCTTGTGGGCAAGTATGAATTATGAAGTATGAAAGGGCGCATCGTCGGCGATGCTTGGTGCATTGTTCATTGAAAATCGAGGAAGCAGTAGCTTTCATTAGGAACGAGTTCTTTATGAAAGAAAATTCTGAATATTTTTTCTGGAAATAGCGAAATCAGATCAAATTCGAGGGCAGTCGGGAACTCAGCAAGAAAGAAAAACGGCACCTGTTTTCATGGAGACAGAATAGGGCTTGGCAATTTACCTTAAAATCGGCGAAGTGGTAATGGTCGAGTTGGAAAACGGAAAGATAGTAAAATTCTTGCAATCTTAGTTGGTATAATCGGGTTTTCGGAAATGCGAGCTTAAAATGTTCGTATATTTGCAGATGGATGTTCAGTAATCCGCCGATGATTTTCGAAGCTCCTCACGAAAATAGCTGATTTCAGCGTTTTTTTGAAGAATTTCGAAAGTCTTCAACAATCAAGAGCTGTTCGCATAGCAAACCACGCTGTGCTCGCAGTGTAGTTAATTCACAATTAATCCCGCATCGGCAACGATGCGAAAACACCGCATGATCCAAAAGACCATACGGCGTGTCGGACTAATGTTTTCGGTCGTGATGTTTGCGCTGCTATTAATCGCAGCCACGACGAACGAGTCCGCAGCCCGTAAACACAAGACGGGGCAAAAGGGAAGACATGGGAAAATCGCGCAAAACGCTCGCCGTCATCACGGCAAACACTTTGCGAGGCTCTCCCGCCATCATCACACTCCCCAGCGCCCATTAACGAATAAAGAAAAGGACGACATGGTCCTGAAGATCCGCACGCTCGCAAAAAGCAGTGTCGGAACGGATGAACCTGTCGCAACCATCATTCCATCGAAAACGAGCACTCCGAAATCCGCTCCGGATGACAGCGTAATCGCTGCCGAAGCGAGTTCGCCGGACGTGCAATCGCAAATTGCCGAAGCAGCGAAAGAAGAGCTTGCCGAGGATAACGTTGACGTTTCGCTCGATAAGTATTTCAAAGCTCGTCCTGATGCTGCAGCGACCTCTGCGAACGATCAAGCGATGGCCGATGCGCTCAATCCGGCTGCCGAAGCCGAGCGCGAGCAGGACTTCACCCTCAGCGATGAGAACGACCCCAACCGAGCCGCCGAGCGTTCGGATGTGATGGCGGAGATCATCAACTGGATCGGGACACGCTATGAATTTGGCGGTCAAGATCGTGCGGGAATTGATTGTTCCTCGTTTACCAAGCAGGTGTTCGAGAAAGCGTTCGGTCTCGATCTTCCACGCACCGCTTACGAGCAATCGCAGCTTGGCGATCCTGTAAAGAAGGATGAATTGCAATTCGGCGATCTCGTATTTTTCAAAACAGCGCGTTATGCTCCGATCACGCATGTTGGGATCTATATTGGCGAAGGTCTTTTCGCAAATGCAGCGTGTTCGCGCGGTGTGACCGTTGCATCGCTCGAAAGCGAATACTGGTCAGCGCACTATGTTGGCGCGCGTCGGTTGTTAGCGAGTGGCACGGCTTCTATTAGTACGTCGGCCTCCGATAAGGCTATGGCGGATGCGGTCAGCACTCACTAAGAATTTTTGTTAGGATTCTTTTTTCTTGGAAGCCTCGGTAAGTTTTTAACGCCGGGGCTTTTTAAATAACCCCTTCTACCAGCAGGGAAGCATCGCCGACGATGCGGGGTTGGGGGAGAGGCGGCGCGACGTTTGTGGCTGCTCTTGCGTTCTCCACCTTCTATGCCCGCACAGAGAGAATTCGAGCGAAAGCCAAAATCGCAATCCGTCAAGCCCATAGCGGATAACCGCAAGGCGAGGCACGAGTATTTGATCCTCGAGGATATAGAGGTTGGCGTCTCGCTGGCGGGAACGGAAGTGAAATCGCTACGGCTCGGGAACGTGCAACTCTCCGATGGCTATGCGCATATCGCTGGCGGGGAACTCTGGTTGGATAATGTTCATATTGGCCCGTACTCGCACGGGAACCAGTTTAACATGGGAGAAAAACGCCGCAGAAAACTACTTGCGCATCGGCGGGAGATCGACAAGTTGACAGTAAAGTTACGCGATGCCGGTGTGACGCTCGTTCCGTTGAAAATGTATTTCAAAGGCAGCAGGGTAAAGTTGCTGATCGGTCTGGCACGCGGAAAAAAATCGTACGATAAACGACAAGCTATAAAAGAGCGCGACGCAAAACGAGAAGTCCGCGAAAAAATTAGATAAAGAGGAATTTGAAAAAATCCGATAACTTCGGATGGAATGACTCGGTACTCGTTACACGTTACTCGGTACTCTATGACTTTCCCACCCCTGAATGAACAGATGGATGCCATCCGGCGCGGCACGGTCGATCTCATTAGCGAAGAGGAACTCGCTAAAAAGATCGAACGGTCGCGCGCGCAGTCGAAGCCGCTTATCGTAAAGCTGGGCGCCGATCCATCCACGCCCGATCTGCATATCGGTCACGGCGTGGTATTGCGTAAGCTGCGCGCGTTTCAGGAGTTGGGACATCAGGCCACGCTTATCATTGGCGATTTTACTGCGATGATCGGCGATCCATCCGGTCGTCAGAAAACGCGGCCTATCCTTTCGATGGAGGAAGTTACAAAGAATGGGCAAACGTATGTCGAGCAAGTAAGCCGCATTCTCGATCGCGAAAAGTTAACAGTTCTCTATAATTCCCAGTGGCTGAATCCGATGACGTTTGCCGATGTCATCAAACTTGCGGCGAGTTACACCGTAAGCCAAATGCTCGAAAGGAACGATTTTCACGAGCGGTTCAATGCGGAGCAACCGATCTCGCTCCACGAATTTCTCTATCCGCTCGCGCAAGGGATGGATTCTGTTTCTATCAAGGCCGACATCGAGCTTGGTGGCACGGATCAGAAATTTAATTTGCTTGTGGGACGTGAGTTACAGCGCCATTTCGGTGCGGAGCCGCAGTGCATTCTCACCATGCCGCTTTTGGAAGGCACCGATGGCGAACGGAAGATGTCGAAAAGCTATGGGAACTCGATAAATTTCAGCGATTCGCCGGATGAGATGTTTGGCAAGACCATGTCCATTCCGGACACGATGATCTATCGCTATTTCGAACTTGCGACGAACTATGATGATCTTTCAACGATAAAGCGAGTGTTAGAAGAAGGCACGATCAATCCTCGCGATTTAAAAGTACGTCTTGGAGAGGAAATTGTTCAAAGTTTTTATGGGTGGGATGCAGCTCTTGAAGCTTCAAATCGATTTAAGGCTGTACATGCTAATAAGGAAGTTCCGGATGATATTGAAGAATGTGTATATCCATTAGGTCCGATTCCGCTCGTGGAATTTATGGTGGATCGCAATCTCGCTGCCAGCAAAAGTGAAGCCCGAAGACTCATCGAAGGCGGCGGCGTTTCTCTCGATGGAGAGAAAGTGACAGATATTAAATTGATATTTACGCGTCGTATAGGCGGAACGATACTCAAAGTAGGCAAGCGGAAATTTTTGAAAGTATTGTGAAATAGCTCGTGTAGCATCGGGAATATATTCCCGATGCTACACGGCCTTCTTACTCTTCCTCACCTAAATCCGCGCGCGCCGGAAGATCGATAAAAAAGGTAGTTCCGCGCCCCGGTGTGCTATCGACGCGGATAGTTCCAGACATATCGGTGATCGTTTTTTTCACAATGGCAAGCCCCAAGCCCATGCCGCTTGTTTTGGTGGAGAAATTGGGATCGAACACGCGCTTCAAAGTTTCTTCGGACATGCCGTATCCCGTATCGCGCACACGAATGTTAACCATTCCCTGATCGGTACGCCCAGAAATGACGATCACGCCCCAGCCTTCAATGGCCTGTGCTGCATTGCGCAGTAGATTTACAAACGCGCGGCGCAGCTCTTCTTCGTCAGAATGAATGTGGGGCAGATCTTTGGGAACGTCTATAATAAATCGGATGCGGCTTCGCTCGGCGTCGAAGAGCGCGACGGCGCTATCGGCGACCTTGCGAATATCGACTGCGCCCCAACGCCGGCGCGGCATAGCGCCAAAATGCGCGAACTCGGTTGCGATGCGCGTAAGAACATCGATCTGTTCTCGCAAGGTGCGGATCACGCGGCGGAAGATAGGATTGAAATTCGGGTCTTTGGCTTCGTGCGCGTGCTCTAAGTGCTGCACAGAAAGCTTCATTGGCGTGAGCGGGTTCTTGATCTCGTGCGCAACCTGACGCGCCATTTCTTTCCATGCAAGTTCCCGCTCGGTTTGTGCGACAATTTCGCGGCTGCGTTCCAGTTCGTGGGTCATGGTGTTGAAGGCGGTCATCAGGTCGCCGATCTCGTCTTCACGAGTAACGGGAACTCGCGTGGTAAGTTTGCCTTGTGCAACGCGCTCGGTGGCACGGATTAATTCCATGATCGGCTGGGCCACGCGTGCGGCAAAAAGCGCCCCAATACCGAGCAGGATGAGGCCGAGCGCGGCAAAGATTCCGTAAATGAAGGTCGTCGTTCGTGCGATCTCCGCCTCGATACGCGGCGCTTCGTCCATTGTAGCCAACGAAAGAACGGCGAGCAGCTTTGTGCCATCGGCGCTTGTGACGGGTTGGTATCCGGCATTATAGATCTGGGAACCGATCGAAACCGGTTCGGTAAAGAACGAACGCTTGCCATAAATCACCTCTCGTACTGCGGTTGAATTGAGGGTCGAGGAAAGCAAGGACGATTCATAAAGTTCCGGCCTGCTGCTGGCTTTTAACCGGCCCGTAGCGTCATAGAGACTAAAATCTCTGCCAATGACATCCGACAAATAATTTACCTCCGTCTGAATAGTTACGGTAGTGAGCGAGGGTGAACCGGCTTGTTCCATCGTCCGTATCATGCGGTCTTTAATTACGGTCGCATCACGCGCAAGCCGATCTTGTTCTTCCACATGCGCTCGTTCCGCCAGAAGATTGCGGGTAACATTAGTTACCACCACAAGCGGTACAAGCGCGATAACCAAGACGATGAGAAAAATTCTATCACGGAAATGCAGCGTAAAACGCATGCGGCGCAATGCGACCTGTCGCGCAACGAGCAGGATGATGACGATGAGAATGCCATAGAGAAGGCCAATGGCATTGAGTCGCAGCGCAAACTCGAGGGTGCGTGAATACGTCGGTTCGGGAATGCTGACAGCAACGACAGCCTGTTGTTCGCCAACGGAGGGTTTCGCCGTTGCACGATAGTAGAGCGTTCGGTAACGATCTCCGTGCATCATCGTGGCGAACCATACATTCCTCGATCGTATAAGTTGACGCTCGATGGGGGTTGGAACTATTACAGGAACATCGAGCGCCGGGCTGTTGGTAAGCCTGCGCATATTCGGGCGGTACTGCGCAACAATAAATCCACCGTTCGCTTCGGAGTTACTCTCGATTGCGGAGAGATCGTCCACGGTTGGATTCGTTCCGGGAAGAATAGAAATGCGCGTGCGTGTGCTTGCGAGCGCCGGGAGTTCGCTCCAAAGAGAAATGGTGACAAAGAGATCTCCGTTGGAAGTGGTCGCGGGAACGGATCGTGCGGTATCGGCTAATCGAATGCCACCGACGATCGCGGGCGCGCCCGATATAGTAAAGGAGGGAAGTATTCGGATCGCAAATCGAGAAGAATCTGTATAGGATACATCGTTTTTATTTCGAAGGCTTATTAATTCCGAATCGAGATTCGGGCGAATACGGTTGATCTCGTTCGATGCTCCTAACGTTGCGAAATGCGATTCCAGTGAACCCTCCGCATTATAGACATCGATGCTTGCGTTCCAAAGCGGATGCTCTCTCATGCCTTTGAACCAGATGAGAAATGCCTTTTCGTGTAAGGCAGCAGTATCGTGACCGCTGGCCTGCCAGTCGCATAGATTATCCCGCGCAGTTCCCAATAATTGCTCCGCAGCTTTTTGCAATTCAGGAGTATCGACTTCCGCGTTTTCTACAACAATGCGATGCGCGGTTCTTTCATCGGACACCATTTGTTTATCAGCGACGATCGGGCTGAGGATGACGGCGCTTACTGCGAGAATAAACAAGATCGATCGGCTCGAACGCGGTAATTTGTACAGGAACGAGGGGCCTTGTTCGGTTGGGTCACGAAGCACGCTATCGATAATGATGATCGAGACGCTGACTAAAAAAGTAAGCGCCGCCAATGCTGAACGAGTAAGTAGGGTGGTATCTGAACGCGTGAAATAATCGAAAAACCAAACAGAGGTTCCCAGTAAGATCAGCGACAAGAAGGAACCAATTGTTATTCTTCTGGAGACTGACACATGGCTCGAAGTAAGAAGAATAGTGGCTCGAAGCCCAAAGGTGAGAACTAATACCGTGACGAAAAGGTAGGTAACTCCAATCCCCAAAAAAGAAAGCATCGTCATGAGCATACCGGGAGAAGGGAGCACTTGCTGCACTTCCAAGTAACGAAGGGAACCATTACTAATGATCGCTCCGATGGTATGGCTTAGGCCATCGACAAGCAGTTCCCATATGATGACGGAGGCGATTGCAAGACCGAGCAGAACAAGGGGATGATCCTTTCGTTTTTTTACGAGATGGCGATCGTGCGATTCATCGCGGACGAGGCGCTCGCTGGGCATCCAGACGATCCAGAGCATAACAGCGGCTGCGGTCGCAAACACACTTGTGATAAAAAGCTCGAGTGGATTTGAAGCGATCCCGAAACTCCAATCGGTAGCAAAGTCGGCGGTATTCTGATATTGTGTGCCGAACAGTAATGCAAAAGCCCCGATTTCAGTGATGAGAACTCGCGCAAAAAAAAGCGCGCCCAGAGCCATGAGGGCATACACGATCCGAACTTTGACTGGCTTTTGTTCCTGCGGAATTTCCGCGATTGCGATCAGGAACCAAAGTAAGACCGCGAAGACGGTCAGCGTGAAGGAGAAGATCCAAATTTGATGGACGATCTGATAGGTGATGGATGGCCCGGCTTGCTCTGTGCGAGTTATTGAAAGAGTTCCTATAAAGCTCGTAGGGTCGGAAGGATCGGCCAATACATTTTGCCGAACCCAATTTGCATCGGAGGTCAATCCGGGTTTTCCTCCGAAGGCTATTCTCACTCCACGCCCGGCGCGCGATGTGAGATCGTCTATAAAACTGCTCGGAGATGTGCTGCCGATCGGTTCCTTCGTTGCTAATTGCTGCTTCGCCGCGATGAATGCCTCCGTTCTTCCATCATTCGAGACAAGTTTTCGAATGGAGAGAAGATAAGCATAGATCGGCCCGTTTTCGAGCATAACGGCCTGATCGCGGCTTGGCAGGAGCATGGAACCGCTAAGCACCGTGTCCAGGCCGAAGGTCGCTGCGATCGGAGAGTTCCATGCGAGTAATTTTCCTTCCCCGGAATAGATCGCGTATCCCCGGTTGGTTTCTGGGCGACCATCGGACGTGTTACGAGATAGGATGCTGTCGGGAAGTTGGGAAGTAAACTGGGTCTCGTATTCATTCAGGCGGAAGAAAAGCTTCCCAGTATTTCCGCCGGCAAGCGCTGCATCGATCGCCGGGTCGCGGGCAAGTTGTTCGCGTGCGGTATCAAGCGTGGTGGCGATCCCTTTCAAGCGGTTGCCAGCTTGCATCGCTACCTCGGGAATGCTCCATACCGTAGTATTCTGATCGAGGCCGTAAAGCTGCATGAGCCATCCACCTCCGCCGGCAAGTCCGGAGAGTATGGCGATGGAAATAATAAAACCACGGAACCGGCGCGGAGCATTTGGTATCCATTGCACGCGCAGCCCGCGAATGAATTGCACCATGCGTTTTATTCGCAGAGTCGCTGTGCGTATTCGCCCTGGTCGGGGTTCTATGTTTTCAGCCGGATTCACCAATTATATGAATCCCTCCGAACGACGCTCCGTTCCATGAGAAAAATGCTGCCTAATCCCGAGCCTTCACTTTTGGGGTTGGAACGACAGCCATAATAATATTAACTGCAAAAAGACTTGGGAACAGATCAATCAGCCAGCGCGGCATCGAATAGCCAGAATAGGTCTCGTTAACTATTTGATAGCCAGCTTCGCGGACAAGTTCCCGAGCAGATTTGAGCGTGAAAAAACGAATATGCGTTTTATCCAAAATGCCGGAATCGGCGTAGTCAAATTTTCCCCGGAGCAAGCCAAGTCGAATGCGGAGATTCGCGATATTCGGAAGACTTATGATGGCTTGCCCATTAGAGGTGAGCAGCGTCCGCGCCTCTTTCAGAATGGCGAGCGGGTCGCGAGTATGCTCGATCACATCGCCAAATAAAAGAACATCAAACCCAGTTTTGCCTGATCGGATGAGATCAATTGTCCATCCCGGCTTTTCGAGATCAACGAGCGCAGTCGAGTTTAATCGCTGTTCGGCAGCTTCGAGTGCGTTCGAATCATTATCTATTCCGGTCACGACACATTGCTTCCGAATGCGTAGTGCTTCCCCTAAAATTCCCGTGTGGCAGCCAACATCCAGCACGCGCGCGCCATTGGGAATCATCCTGAATTGCAGCGCGTGCGTGCTGACGGGATCGTCTAATCGCAGATCAAAATCGTAAGCGTGCTTTTCAGTCATGCGTTATTCCGTCTCCAAGCCAGAAAGCCGTTCGATCCAATTATTGATATGCGCGATCGCATTCAGCGACATTTTATGCGGGCCTTTGTATTCGTAATATTCCGCTGGAATGCCAATGGATTCCAAAAAAGCTTGTGTGTGCTTTGAAGTTTCCGGCGTGAGAACTTCATCGTTCGTGCCATGCGAAAGGATAATATGAATATCCGAATTCCAACGATTCCATTTTCTAATGGGACTCGGAAGAAATCCCGACATAGGAATAATGCCGGTAACTTTAATTTTGCCGCGCAATCCAATAATAAGCGACATCGCCGCGCCTTGACTGAAACCCCAAATAAATAATGGCGAGTTCTTTGCGTTCAGCCGTTCGATGTGGAGATTAATATCGGCGGTCAATATCTTTTCTGCGTCATCGAATCGTTCACAGTCGTCGATCTCCTCATCTCCGGCACGGGCGTTGGGATGAAACCATTCATATCCCCCGATCGAGGAGGGATAAGGCGCGGTTATGGCAATAACATGAAACCGTGGGTCGAGCAGACCCTGAATGGAAAAAATCGTCTTTGCCTCCGCGCCCCGGCCATGCAGAAGGAAAATAAGCGGTGTAGCGTTATCCGATTGCTGTTTCGGGATTCGCTCCAGGAATGGAAGTGAGGGTTGCGTCATAGAGGGGGTACGGAACTACGCGGCTTCAGTATTACGTTCAGCGCGTCCAACATATTGGTATGTAAGAGGGTTTTGGCTTTATATCCAAATGTTTTCCTTATTTCATACTTCATAACTCATACTTCATAATTTCCCTTGGCGGGGTAGCTCAGTCGGTTAGAGCGTCGGAATCATAATCCGCAGGTCGTGGGTTCGAATCCCTCCCCCGCTACAAAAGAATTGAGCCAAAGTGTTTTCACCTGTCATTGCGAGGAGAATGAGCCGACCGGAGGGAGGTTCATTCGACGAAGCAATCTCTCGCAGTTGGAGAAGAGATTGCTTCGTCGTCACTCCGGGACTTCTCGCAATGACATGAAGTTGAAAGCTACTCCTTTTTCATCAACACCTCGACGGCCTTCTCTAATTGCAGATCGCGGCCTTCGGCAACAGACTCCGGATCGTTGTTGACGATATAATCCGGTTCCAGCTCCTGGCCTTCGAGGTATTTCCCATTCTTATCGAGAATTCCAACTTGCGGAATACCGAAGTACAGGGAATTATCCTGAAGCGTTTCCCACCACACGGCCGTTGCGGTTCCCGGAACCGGCATTCCGACGATCTTTCCGATACCCAATGCGCGATAGGTGAAGGGAAAGAAGGATGCGTCGCTATAATTACTTTCGCTCACAAGCACGACGGATGGCTTTACCCATTTCTCCTGGGGTTCGTATCCAAGATACTGATGGCGTGGGAAGAATTTTACATATTCCTTCCCATTCAGGAGCGTGGCAAGTTCATCATGAAGCCAGCCGCCGCCATTGAAGCGCGTATCGACAATGATCGCGTCTTTATCGTACTCGCGTCCGAGGATTTCGGAATAGGTATGGCGGTAACTTTCATCGCCCATGCTTCGGACGTGAACGTATCCGATCTTTCCGTGCGATAAGCTATCGACTTCCAATCGCCGCGATTTAACCCACCGTTGATACAATAGTTCACTTTCCTCATCGCGCGAAATGGGTTTTACTGTTTCTTCCCATGTGGAATTTTGTTCCGGATTGAATAGCGTCAGCAGCGTTGGCTTGCCGGCCTTACGATTAAGATAAAGATCGAAATCGATTGCAGGCGTGATCTCTTGATCGTCTATTTTCAGAATAACAGTTCCATTCCTGATCTTCGAGGATGCAATATCGAGCGGGCCTTTTTCGATTATTTCCTGAATACGAATTCCTTTACCCGTATAATCCTGATCGAAGAACACGCCAAGCGAAGCGGTCGCGTTCTGCTCAGGATTTGGTGGACGGTAGCCGGAGCCGGTATGCGAAGCGTCGAGTTCACCGAGCATTTCGCTCAACATTTCTGCGAAGTCGTAATTATTATTGATGTAGGGAAGGAAACGCTGGTACGCGGCTTTGTAAAATTTCCAATCGACGCCATTCAGATCTTCCACGTAGAATTTTTTCAAGGCCTGTCGCCACACATGCTCGAACATGTATGCGCGTTCGGCTGGACTATTCAGTTCCATCCCGGCGCGGTAACCAATATGCTTTTCATTTCCGGAACTGGTATCGACTCTGGTGATATTTCCATTGTTGAGGACATAAAGGTTCTTGCCGTCTTCTTCCTGCACAAGGGCGCCACCGGGCGCTTCTAATTTGGTCAATATCTTGGTTTCGTCATCGCGGAAGATGTGAACCCAGAGTGCTTCGCCCTTTGCATAACTCGCAAGATAGTACAACCGCTCGCCATCGCGGGAAAGTACCGCATCCGACATGCGCGAGGAATTGATCGTAAGCCGCGCCGTGCGGTCTTCGATATTTTTCAGATCGATCGTGATCGGTGGAATGGGTTTTGCAACATGCTCGGAATCTTTTGATTTTTTCTTTTCCTCGTCTTTATCGGAAGCGGTATCTTTTTCCTCGTGTTTTGCAAGATCGAATTCCTCCCGCGTCATCTTGAAACGATCGTAAGCAGCTTGGGTAAAGAACATGCCGAACACATCGTTCTCGGCTCCGCCATTTCCATGATTACGCAGCCCCTGCCGATCACTGAACCAGTACATCATTTTGCCATCGGCAGACCACATGGGGCGGGAATCGTCATACCCGCTGTTCGTAAGATCGACAATCGGCCCTTTACCTTGTGCGTCGATCAGCCCCACCGCATCGGACCATCGGTCATGGTCAAGGAACTTTACTAAGAACCATTTTCCATCCGGCGACCACTGATACCATTGATCGCCATCGGTGTAGGAATAATTATGCGTCGAATCCATAATAGTACGAATCTCCTTCGTCTTCAAATTAATGACTTTGAGATTCGTGCGCTCTTCGAGATACGCAACTTCCGTTCCGTCCGGAGAATAGTGCGGCTGGAACGTTTCGTTGTCACTCACAACGACCGGTTCTTCCTTGAGCGTTGTTGATGCGTAAAAATATGGCTCGTCTTTATGCTCGATGGTGGATTGATATATTTTCCAGCTATCGCCACGTTCACTGGTATAGAGCAGGGAGCGGCCATCGGGAGAAAACGTTACGTCCCGCTCCTGCTCCGGCGTATTCGTAATGCGTTTGGTGATGTCGTAATCCATCGAAGCCACAAAAATATCGCCTCGCACGACGAACGCGAATTCCTTCCCATTCGGAGAAACAGCGAACTCCGTAGCGCCGGAAGTGAGCGTCGTAAAATGATCGGTATTGGATTTCTCCGTAGGAACAATTTGAATGGATACCTTTCCAGGCGCCGTGGCGCCGGCAGGTAGAATATAAATTTCACCATTGAAGCCAAAGGCAAGCGTTCCCGTTTGCGCGATCGTTAGAAACCGAACGGGATGTTTCTCGAATTTCGTGATCTGCGCCGTCTGCTCCGGATGCGCGATCGGTAATTTCCACACATTGAACGAACCACTCTTTTCCGATAGATAATACGCGCTCGATTCATCCGGCGACCACACCGGATTGCGATCTTCCCCCACAAATGTTGTCAGTTTCGTGTGATGCTTCGTCGTCCGGTCATAAACCCAAATATCTCTGGCGATGGAAGCCATCTCATGCTTGCGCCAGGGGTTTTCATAGCCCTTTCGATCTTCATAAAGAATACGGTTCCCGCTCTTATCCATTTGTGCGTTCAGCGCCGGCGTGGTTAGCAATTGCCGGGGCATTCCGCCGTTGATGGAAACCTCGTAGAGTTCCGGCAGTACGCCAACTGGGAACTGTGCATTCTTTGCATCGTCCATGCGCACAGCGGAGAAAAGAACGGAATCGCCATTCGGCGTGAAGCCCGTCGGAACTTCGCTTGCGGTATGAACGGTGAGTTGTTTCGAAATGCCGCCGGTCGCTGGAACGATAAATACATCGAAATTCCCGTTACGGTCGCTGGCATACGCGATCCATTTTCCATCCGGCGACCAGACGGGATTGAAATCGTATGCAACATGCGTCACGATAGCCGTTGCGCGTCCGCCGGAACTTGGCACGGTGTAAATATCGCCCTGATATTCGAACGCAATAGTGTTCCCATCCGGGGAAATGGCCGGGTACCGCATCCAAAGCGGATGATCGCTCACATCGGCAGATTGAGCGAAAAGTGGGGAAACTGAAATGAACGAGAAGAGAAAAAACGAAGTAGAAACGACGCATTCGAATTTGGTAATTAATAAATTGCCCGCTTGAGACCATTCTAAGTCCAAGAATTAAGGGCTGTATAACGAGCACTGTGAAACTAAAGTTGGGCGGCGGGGTTATTGCGTTCGTAATGGTCAAACTCGGAAATCTCACGCTCGGAGAAAAGCTCCTTTTGCTCGCGCCGATGGAGGACGTGACGGATGTCTCGTTCCGGCTGATCATGCGAGAACTGGGCGCGAGCGCCGTTTATACCGAGTTTATTTCGAGCGAGGCGCTGATTCGGCAAGCTGCAAAATCGGTGAAAAAGCTGGCTACTTTGCCCGCAGAACGGCCTGTTGCCATTCAAATTTATGGCGGCGATCCCGACGTCATGCGCGAGGCCGCGATCATTTCGGAAGAAGCTGCTCCAGATTTTATCGATATTAATTGTGGCTGCTGGGTCAAGAATGTGGCCGGTAAAGGCGCGGGCGCTGGATTGCTGAAAGACCCTGCACGAATGGATCGGATGGTTCGTGCTGTCGTCGATGCAGTAAAACTTCCCGTCACCGTGAAAACGCGGATTGGTTGGGATCACGATTCGATCAACATTCTCGAAATCGCGCCGATGCTGGAACAAGCCGGCGCGCAGGCGCTGACGATTCATTGCCGCACTCGTTCGCAAGGTCATAATGGCGAAGCGGATTGGTCGTGGATTCCTAAAATTAAGCAAGTGGTTTCGATCCCGGTTTTTCTGAACGGCGATGTAAAAGCTCCCGAAGACGCCGAGCGCGCCTTCCGCGAAACCGGCTGCGATGGCGTGATGATCGCGCGAGGAGCCATCACCAATCCCTTCATTTTTAAGCAGATTAACGAGCTTCGCGCCACGGGAACCTACGCCCAGCCTTCCATTGCCGAACGTGTGGAACTTTGTGTCCGGCACTTGCGGCATTCCTGCGAAGTGCGCGGGGAGCAGCGCGGCGTCTTTGCATTCCGCAAACATTATGCCGGTTATCTCCGGGAACTGCATGGCGGCGCGAAAGTACGGTCGGAACTTATGCAGATTACGGAGCTGGAACGATGCGTCGAGCGGTTGCAGCAATTTCAAGCGGAAGTCGTGTGAGCGTGGTTTAAACGATTCAGAACGCCAGCTTTCCATTCCATAAACGTTCCATCCAAGATCTTCTCTCGTGCTTCTCGAATAAGCTGTTGATAAAATGCGGTATTGTGCATCGTGGCTAAGGTCAATCCTAAAATTTCGTTGGCATTAAAAAGATGGGCGAGATACGCTTTCGAAAAATTTTGTGAAGCATGAGAATTCGTTTCCGGATCGATCATGCTGAAATCTTTTTTCCATTTTGCGTTTCGCATGTTGATCTTGCCGTCGCGCGTGAAAAGCTGGCCGTTGCGGGCATTGCGTGTTGGCAGCACACAATCGAACATATCGATTCCACGCGCGATCGACTCCAATAAATCCGTTGGAGTTCCCACACCCATAAGATAACGCGGTTTTTCTGTTGGCAGAACGTCGGTTGTCCAATCGGTCACTTCGTACATTACTTCATTGGGTTCACCAACGGCAAGCCCGCCGATGGCATAGCCTTCCGCATTCATCGCAACGAGTTCCCTTGCGCAGGATTCTCGAAGATCGCGGTGTGTGCCGCCCTGCACGATAAGAAAAAGCGATTGAGCATAACCATGCTGTATATTCGTTCCAATAAATCGTTCCATCGAACGCCCGGCCCATGCGACCGTTCGGCGGACAGCTTGCTCGACGATTTCTCTTGCAGCATTCGATGGCGGACATTCATCCAGCACCATCATAATATCCGGCCCGATGGCTCGCTCAATGTCAACAACTTTTTCTGCGGTAAAAAAATGAGCCGAGCCATCAAGATGGCTTTTGAAATGCACGCCATCGTCGGTTATCTTGCGGAGATCGGTAAGCGAAAATACTTGATAGCCGCCGGAATCTGTCAGAATACTTCCATCCCAATTCGCAAATTTGTGAATACCACCGGCCTCTGCAATTACTTCCGTTCCCGGCCTCAGATACAGATGATACGCATTTGCCAGCACCATCCTCGCTCCAGTTTCCCACACCTCTCGCGCTGTGAGTGCCTTCACCGTCGCATTGGTTCCGACAGGCATGAACGCCGGTGTCTCAACTAATCCGTGTGCTGTTCGAATCGAGCCAGCTCGCGCCTTCGATCTGGCGTCCGTTTTTGTTAGATTAAATTCCACGAAATATCAAACAGGTTCCAGCCTAATCACTCGTTGTGCAATCGCTTGCTCACGCTCGTCATTCGTTGCGATAAAAACGATAGCCCCTTGCTGTGCCGCTTCCACAGCCTGCGTTAACAGAGTAGAAGTTCCAACTTCATCTAAGTTCGAGGTTGGTTCGTCCAGCAAAATGGCAGACGGCGATCCCGCAAACGCCATTGCAGAGCGAACCCGCTGCTTCATGCCGGAACTATAAGCTCGTAACCGACGGTCGCTGCTTGCAATGTTTGGATCGAGACCGAATCCTTCAAGTAGTTCCAAGGTAGCATTGGTATCGAGCGGAATGCCTTTCATCGTCGCAACGAACTGGACGTGCTCAATGGCCGTCAGTTCATCGTAAAGTTCCAAATACGGGGCGGAAAATCCCATTCGCACACGGATGCCATCATGATCGAGCTTTTGGTTGCCGTTTTGCCACGCATGAGTTCCCTTCGTTGGCGAAAGTACATTCGCTATTATTTTTAGCAGCGTACTTTTTCCGGCGCCATTTGGTCCTGTGATCGCAATGATTTCAGATGGTTTCGCTTCGAACGATACTCGCTTAAAAACCGCACGATGCGAAAACCTTTTCTCGATTCCGTCGAGCGTAATGGTAACGGGTTCCATGCGTTCACCGCTTTTCCAATTTCGCGCTTTCTTCGCGCATTTTCAACCGATGGGCGCGGCGCGCTTCAGCTTCTTCGAATCTCTGTTTTTCTTCTTCGGTTTCCGGGTGAAGTTCAGGAACTCTCGCCGAACGCCCGAACTCATCGATCGCAACGAACGTAAGATAGGCCGAACTCACATGCCGAATATCGCCGGTGCGGAAATCCTCCACATCCACATGTACGCCAACCTCCATCGAGGTATGAAACGCGCGGTTGACGCTAGCGCGTAATCGCACCACTTGCCCCAGTTTCACCGGAAGCAAAAAGCTCATTTCATCCACGCTGGCTGTGACGGAAATGCGGTTCGAGTGCCGCTGCGCGCTGAGTGCCGCAGCAATATCCACCCAATGCATCAGCCGACCGCCGAGCAGGTTCCCAAGCTGATTCGTGTCGTTCGGCAGCACAAGTTCCGTCATCTCCACTGCGGAACTCGAAGGCGTTTTTGCTGCGCGTGGTGTGGTTTGCGTTGCCATGCTATGGATTGTTCTCCAGCGTTGCGTGAAGTTTCAGCGCGCGCTGGCGTTCTTCGGTCGTTGCGGCGGTTAGATATTTTGTATCGAACGCATCCAAGTTTTTACGTGCATCGTCCGGCTTATTACGGTTGGCATTGATCTCGGCAAGCCGGAGTTCCGATTCTGCCGCCGGCGGCGTGTCGTAATAATTATCGAGTACGCGCTGATAATACACCAATGACGATTTAAAATCTTCGAGCTTATCGTAAAGCTTGGCTGACATAAAATATTTCCGTGCCAATTTCTGACGGAGTTCCGTGATCCGCATTTGCGCGCTATCTGCCAACGACGCGCTGCTACCGGCGGGTGTGGTACTTCCCGTAGCTGGCGATGGGGAAGTGGGCGTCGCTGGAAAATCATGAAGAAAATTCTGAAATTCCGACAGCGCAAGCAGCGTGTACGTTTGGTCGAGTTCCGGGCGAGGCGAAATTTGGTAATAACTTTCGCCCACCATATACTGCGCTTTGGCAGCATACGGCGAATTCGGATAGTTCCGGCGCACCGCGCGAAAATCGACTGCCGAACCGGCATACAATTCCTCGTTGTACCGCGACATCGCTTCCATGTACGTTGCTTCGGCAGCGATGGAAGAAGCCGGAGCTTGCAGCCGCACTTCTTCGAACAGCCGAATAGCTTCGGGATAATCTTCTTTTGCGTACGCCGTTTTGCCGTCCGCAAATTGCTGATCGGCTGAGGTTCGCGGCGGAGTTTTCGTCAGTTCATCACTGCCCGACCCGCAGCTACACGCGAAAACGGCAAGTCCGGCGATAAGAAAATAGAGGTATTGCTTCACGAATAGATAAATAGGTGGAAACCCTTTAACTACCGCCGCGTGGAAAGAGTGCGACGATACCAAAAACGACTCCATTTCAAATTTGTCATTTACGGATAGCTGTTCGATTCCTCCTTATAATTCTTCAGGAAGTAGGTGCCTTTTGCAAAAACGCATTTGTGCTTCATGAACTGTGCCCTAAATAAGCCGCATTTGGCATTTGTTCCTCATGAAATAGGTGCCCATCAAACGCAATTGAATTGTCATTTAATGAACTATATTTTCCTTTAAGTCAATTATTCATTAATTTCTTCGAGAAAGCCAATCGAATCGCAATTTTCAATGAACGATGCACCCTCCCCATTTCTTACTTCTTAACTCTTACTTCCTACCTGATCTCCCATTCTTAATTCTTAATTGATAATTGATAATTGATATAGGTGCCCATCAAAGCAACCACAAGATACGACATAAAAAAGAAGAATGCAAGCGTTTGATGAAAATAAGTGAAAAGTTTCTTCCGGAAATTGGTGCCTATGGCGAATTGGGATTGATTTCATAACGTACTGCCTCCGGCATGAAGGGCACTATTCTTTCCAGCAATTCCTTCTATTATTTCAATGACCACCGTTCTCCGAAGAATCACGATTGATCCCGAACAATGCGGCGGACGCCCATGTGTGCGCGGAATGCGAATTCGAGTCAGCGATGTCCTCGATCTCTTTGCCGCCGGACTTTCGGCCCAGCAGATTCTCACCGAAATGCCCGATCTCGATTCCGAAGACCTTCAGGCCTGTTTAACCTTCGCAAGCAATCGCATCGATCATCCGATGCTGACAGCATGACCAGACATGACGATCTGGATTGACGCACAACTCTCGCCTGATATTGCGAAATTTCTCGAATCCGAACTCGGCCTAAACGCAATTGCTCTGCGTAGCCTCGGACTTCGTGATGCAAAAGACGAACACATATTCATCGAGGCACGAGAGGCCAATGCCGTCGTAATGACGAAAGATCAGGATTTTTGCAATCTCCTCGAACGCTTCGGGCCGCCGCCGCGCATTATTTGGATCACATGCGGCAACACTTCGAACGAACATCTCTGTGGCTTGCTCCGGCGTGCTATGCCTGCTGCCCAAACGATGCTGGACGATGGGGAATCACTTGTTGAGATATTCTGAGTCGCAAAAAGCTTGTAAGGTGTAACAAATTGCCACGAGCGAGGTTGTTATAAGTAGTAATTCAATTCCCATTCAGTCCATGAATACACTCAGCCGCAAGCTGTTTTTCTTATTTTCGACCGTTTTGCTCACCTTAGCCGCCGCGCCGGAGGTTTCGGGGCAGTGGGTGCAAGTCGGTATAACAGGCCACGCGCCGTCCTCCTTCGCGGTAATCGGTTCAAATATTTTTGCAGGGACTGATGATAGCGGCGTTTTTCTCTCAACCGACAGCGGCTCAAGTTGGGCAAGCGCCGGATTGGCATCAGACCATGATGTTTGGTCTATGGCAGCACTCGACACAAATCTATTTGTGGCAAATTATAGCGGCGTATTCCGTTCCACAAATAATGGGTCGAGCTGGGCTTCGGCTGATAGCGGCTTACCCGCTGCCCCTGCTAATTTCGTGAATTCCTTTGCGGTGATCGGGACAAATCTTTTTGCTGAAGACAGTGGAGAAGTTTATGTCTCAACGGATAGTGGTACAAGCTGGAATGAGGTGAGTACCGGCATGGTGGATGCAGGAAGCGCATGGGTTTTGGCCGTAACCGGCACAACACTTTTTGAGGCAGGCGATAGCGGCATTTCCGTTTCATTTGATTCCGGCAAAAGCTGGTCGCACAAAAAAAATGCTGACATTCCTGCCGGTCGAGCGGTATGCCTTTTGGCTAATGGAACGAATCTTTTCGCTGGGTTTTACGGAAGTGGGGTTATGCTTTCAACTGATAGCGGCGCGAGTTGGGTGACTGTAAGTGACGGTTTACCGACTGTCCCTTTCGTCAATGCTATCGCAGTGTTCGATACGAATCTTTTTACAGGTACTTCGGGGAATGGAGGTTCGGGAGTTTTTCTCTCGACCAATAATGGCACAACCTGGAAGGATGTTAATTCTGGCTTGACGGACTCTGAGGTTTATGCCCTTGTGATATGCGGTAGGTATCTCTTTGCAGGAACTGGCAGTGGAGTTTGGCGCAGCCACTTTCAGAGATAAAGCCATATCCATTTCAAATCGAGGCAAGTTTAGATTCGCTCGCATTTGGGAATATCGCGGTAGGAAAAGATTCCTCGCTCTCTCTTATTTTAGTGAACGATGGTGATACCACCCTCACTATATCGTCGCTGGAATTTCTGCCGGCGGATAGTGCATTTATCCACGACTCCCTCCGATTACCGGATACGCTGGGTGTAGGTGACTCGTTAATTATCAGGATTACCTTTTCTCCAACTGATCTGGGTCATCAGGAAGATACACTCGTCGTATTGTCTCAAGCAAAGGAGCTTCGTATCGTGATGATCCCCGACCTGCTCGGCGCCCTGGTCTGCGACCATGTGATGAGCCGCAGCGTGCGCGACAGCGCCGCGATGCTCGACCTCAGCCATGGCGGCGATACCGGCCTTCTGTGGGGCGCGCCTGAGCCGCGCGAACCCTATCTCACCTCGGCCGGGCACGATCCCGGACGGTTGCGCATCGCCTCGCTCACCGGCCCGATGTTCGCCCGCAGCATCGATCCCGAATGCGTGACGGCGCAAACCAACGCCGCGAAATTGCTGACCGGGCTCGGCCATGTCGTCGAGATCGCCGAACCCAAGATCGACTATGCCGAGGCGCTCGACGCTTTCATCGTGTTGTTCTTCACCGAAATCGCCCAGGCGATCGCCGCCGCCGAGGCCGCCACCGGGCGGCGCTTCAGCCGCCGCGAGATCGAAGTGGTGCCGTGGTTCGCGCGCTCGTATTTCCGG
>CAWCCK010000011.1:0-191872 GCA_963794025.1 Ignavibacteriota bacterium | reverse complement strand
CGATTGTGTATCGGACTTCACTTTTTCGAGTTCATAATCGTTTTTCAATTCGTGGTACTCCAATCTACTTTTTAATAGTTCCGTATCGCTTTGAGAGAGCATCGCATTATATTGTTCGAGATAATCGTAGGCTTGCTTGTAATCCCCAAGCGCCTTGTAGCTTTCATGGACATAGCGCAACGCCTCTTTACGGAGATATACGTCCTGTGCTTTTTCTGCGTCCGCAAGCCCTGTGCGCGATTCCGCAAGTGCCTGCTCAGGCTTCTTCGTTACAAGGTAGAGTTCCGCCAGATGCGCGTGTATGTTCGCACGTGCTCGCGCTGAATTTGCGTAATCTGTAAATGAAAGTGCAGTGCGAAATTCTGTTTCGGACAGATCATATTTTCTCTTTGACTCATAAACCTTGCCCATCAGCGAGTGGATGCCAAACCAAAGTGGGTGGTTCTCTTTGGGTAAGATCTTCCCCACTTCCATTACGAGCTTCGTTACTTCGGTATAGTTTTTTAGTTCAAGCTCGATCGTGGCTAAACGAATAGTAGATTCGAGTATCTCGTTATTCATCGAGAGTTCCCTTGCTACGCGGATAGCTTCTTTGGCACATTCCTTCCCTATCTCAGGATTTTGAGACTGAAGGTACACTTCAGCAAGTTTTGAAAGCAGCCTGATTTGCACCTTGAGAATACCATGCTTCTCGGAAACATCGAGTCCGTGTTTTAAATAATCAATCCCTTCTTCAAGCGCGCCATATCGTAATGCCACGATAGCGAGCATGTAATACGCAAAGCATATCCTGTGCGGATGATTAACTTCGATAGCCAGCGCGAGCGCTTGTTGTTCCAAACGGTTCACTGTGCCAAGATCGCCGGATCGAAATGCTTCATTTGCTTCATAATGCAACAGATCGGAGATCAGTCGCTTATTGTTCAGCATTATGGCTATTCGTTGAGCGTCCGAGTAATAATCGACTGCTTTTTCGCGGTCACGTTGTTCGTAACACACTCCCATCAGATAGGATGCTCTCGCGCGCGCATCGGTATCCGGTTGGCTGGAACCATACACCCGCTCGATCTCCGAGAACAGTTCCGCAATGGGTACGCGGGTAAAGTGGAGTTGTTCGATCTCTTCGAGTGTCATTTTTTGAGCGTCATTGGAAATTTAGGGTTTTTTCGGGATGTACGATCATAGTTCGTATCTTTGCATGCAAAGTTAATCAATGAATTGCTTCAGGAGTGTTCGTTTCGTCCTGTTCCACCCATTAAGGCTTATGAACACTGCTCGCAATGACATCGTTAACGTAACTGGAGCTTTGTTTCTTAAACTATTAATCATTCACCTTTTCCCATTTTAGTATGAATTATCAACTTTTTTTTCTCTCCACGCAACTGCCGGTTCTCGGTTCTTGCACCGTTCAGGTCGGCTCTCTGGTCGGAGGAACGGTCATCTTTGAAAACATTGGTGTATCGAGCGCAGGGAACATTTTTTCCACTGCATTTAATACTCCTAATAGTCCCGCATCAATTACCGATGTCCTGCTTTTGGATTCTAACGGCGATTTGATCGCGCAGCTCACCGGTATGCTCCCGAATGGCGGCTGGCAAATGCAGCAGATGGTAACCAATTCGGGTCTCGGAACGCCATTCTGGATCACTTATAATCCATCCCTTTCTACTATTGTTATCATGGACGATAATACGACCACGGTAAGCGGTCTCAGCAAGGTAAAAATCTCAAATAAACTTAACGCTTCGCTGGCAGCGGTTGAAGCCGAGCTGGTCGATCTCACAAATGTGCAATATAATTCCCCAGAATCGGAATTGGAAACACGCCGTCCTTAGCGCAACTCCTTTCTTTCCGCACCGCCGCTATGTTGCGATGCCATAGCGGTGGTGTCGAACGCCCTGGCAGATGATTCCTGTCCTCGTGTGCGCGAACCATTGCCTGTAAGCGTGAGGGTGGGCGATGCTACGCCGCCCGCTACGGCGAAGGAGATCGTCGTGCTGTACGTTTGGGTGTCCGTCGGCGCAAATTGCACGACGACCTTCCCTTGCCCGCTCGGTGGCAGCACCAGCGATGCGAACTGAATGGTAAATCCGCTATCGGATGAAAGTTCGAGCGATTGTATGATGAGCGTGTCCTTCCCCGTGTTGGCGAAAGAGAATGTTTTCTGCACAGCCTGACCGATGGGCACATCGCCGAACGCGAGCGCCGTTCCGTTAAGAGGGCTAAAAACGGCGTTTGCGGAATGCCGAGCAGACTGCGCTGAGGCTTGAAGGGTAACGACGCAAAATAAGATCGCCGCAAGGGATGCAATAAAAAAGCTGTTCATATCGAGAATGTTGAAGTGTTTCGTTTTCATAAGAATGTAAGAAAATGATGGAAAATGCGTCCCGGCCTTCGTGAATGATCGCTCATCCCTGCGAGTGATCGGTCATTCCTGTGCCAGCGACATCGTAGGCACAAAACTACGGGCGATTCAGCGAAAGCCGTTACGAGGGCGAGTACTAGGTTTTTTAGGGATGCGCGTGTAGCCGGAAGCTCCTCCAACACCGGGCAGGGGATGTCGGGCTGGAAGCACCGACCTACGCGGCGGCGCCCTACGCGAAAAACCGAATTTTATGGCGGGCGGGAAATGGGGAAAGTATGAAGTATGAAACGAGGAGGAGGAAGTAATAAGTAAGAAATGGGGGCGGGGGTAGGAAAATTTTTCCATAAAGTGCTTTTTCGGGCACCATTTGGGGTCCGATCGGTGTTATATAGGGTGGAGAGGATCCTCTCCTTGAGATGAACGCGAAACGATCCATAGTTTTCCTTGAAAAAACCATAGAGTTAATGAAAAATCAACTCCAAGTTAATGAACATGTTCCCAACACCGCAACAAGAAAGCAGCATTCCTGGTGACAATAGGTCGTTCTCGACTGGCCGAAACAGTTAATCATGCGAACTCGTAATGTTTCGGTAATTCTTGGGGAGCGTTCCGGCGCTTTGGGGGTTTGTACTCGTTCACTACTAAAAACAATTTTGAATATAACCGTTTTCTTTTCTCCGAATCATCTCGACGAGCTGGAGCTGCGCGATAAGATCGTCGTTGCGATCGATGTGCTGCGCGCTTCGACGACGATCACCTACGCGATGCGAGCCGGTGCGCGGGAGATCATTCCGGTCGCGACGGTCGAGCAGGCGATGAAGATCGTCGGCAACCTGCATTCGACTTCCACGCTGCTTTGCGGCGAGCGCGGCGGCAAGCGCATCGAAGGTTTTACACTCGGCAATTCACCGTTTGAATATACAGAAGAAGCCGTTAAAGGAAAATCGCTTATTCTTACGACGACGAATGGCGCGGTTGCGCTGACGAAAGCGAAATACGCCCGGCAATGCTTGGTATCGAGCTTTGTAAATCTTTCTGCCACGATCGAAGCGCTTTCGGCGATACCATCTATCGCGTCCGAGCATGTGATCTTTTTATGCAGTGGCCGCGAGGGAGATTTTTCGTTGGAAGATGCAACGTGTGCTGGAATGCTCATCACGCGGCTTTTGGCGCGGTTGGGCGTAAGCGAGATGCTTCCCGATCGCGAACATCCGGCGAAGCGGTTATCGGATAGCGCGCGGGCTGCGCTTTCGATCTATCAGCATTACGGTTCAGATATTTACCGGACGCTACGGGAATCCGATCACGGTCAGCGACTCATCGAGCTTGGATTCGAGGCGGACATTCTTGCTGCGAGCCAGCTGGATTCTGTGCCGCTCGTGCCGTTGCTCGAACAAATGGCGATTAAAAAGAAACTGATTTTTTCGGATGCGCTGAAAAAAGAGATCGAAGGAGATCGCCCAATCGCGGGCTTGCGAAAACCGGAAATTTCTGTTCCCGCCGCTCGAAAAGCTACTGTGGCGTAGGCGCTTGGCTTTTCTAATAGAATTCTGTTTTTCTGGATTTATTGTTTCTTTTCGAGTGATATAGAGGCGGCCTATTTCTTCGTTATGAAGAGATTGGGCGCAGCCTCATCCTAATCGCGGTGGAAGAAAACACGCTTGCTTTCCCCGAGGGTGAGGCATTTTTTTACTATCACCGAAAAAACAAATTTCCCGGGAACTCGTTAATATCCTGCGAGCTTCAGCCAGTACAGTGCGGTGATGATGATCGAATGTTGAATTTCGCCAGACTTGATTAACTGCTCGACCTCTTTTCTTGGCGTAAGGCGAACGCGAATGCTCTCGAACTCGTCGGGATCTATTTTACCGGTGAGTCGGGCGTGGGTCAAGAGATAGGTGTAGCATTTATTTCGCATGAAGGCCGGGTTCGGTAATGCTTCCCCGATCTTTTTAAATTCGCTGCGGTCGCTTTTTTCGTAGCCGGTCTCTTCGAGGAGTTCCCTGAGTGCGGCGTCGGCAGGCTTTTCGCCTTCTTCGATGATGCCACTCGGAATTTCAAGCTCGATGCCCTCGCTGCCGTGACGAAATTGCTCGATCAGAACGACCTCGTTCTCTTCGGTGATCGCGATGATGTTAACCCAGTCGGGCGCGTCGATGATGAAGAAGTATCCTTGCCGCCGGGTTCCCTCTTCTTCGCGGCGATGTTCTTCGAGCGCAAGGAACGGATTTTCGGCGAGCACTTTTTTTGAGGTGGTTTTCCAATAGGGGATGTCCCCTTCGGCAGTTTTTTTATGATCTTTAATGGGCATAGCCAAGTGCATGTAATGCGTAATAACACAGCGCGGCGATACCTCCGCTCGCAGGGATCGTCAGCAACCACGCCCAAATGATGCGCGTGGCAACGCCCCAGCGCACGGCTGAAAGCCTGCGAAGGGAACCCACGCCAACGATAGCGCCCGTAATGGTGTGCGTCGTCGAAACGGGAACTCCGAGCGCCGATGAACCGAAGAGCGTTATGGCGGAAGCGAGTTCCGCAGCGAATCCGCCGATGGGTTTCAGGGGAGTAATTCCCATACCCATCGTCCGAACGATGCGCCAGCCGCCGGAAAGCGTGCCAAGTCCCATCGATACATACGCTCCAATAATGACAAGCGTTGGAATTTCAAATTTCGGAATGAGGTGATTAGCAAACAGCAAGCTCGCAACAATTCCCATCGTTTTTTGGGCGTCATTCGTGCCATGACCGAGCGAATAGGCAGCAGCAGAAAGAAGCTGTCCTCGCCGAAACCACCGGTCAACTGCCATTGGCGATTTCTTGCGCGAAAGCCAAGTGACAAGAAGGTAAATGAAAAAACCGAGTAGCGATCCTACCATCGGCGCTAAGACAATGAAAATAAGCGTCAGCGTCCAGCCGGATGTGATAATGACTCCGAACGAGCCAGCCCTTGCAATAGCAGCACCTGCAAACGCGCCAACGAGCGCGTGGGATGAACTTGTCGGAAGCCCAAGCCACCAAGTGATAATATCCCAGACGATCGCTCCGATAAGCGCCGAAAGCACGACATACGTGGTGACAACGGAAATATCCACCATCCCTGCACCGACTGTTTTTGCAACGGCGGTTCCAAACCCAAAGACGGCAACGAAATTAAAGAACGCAGCCCAAAGTACGGCTTGCCCCGGCGTGAGAACACGCGTTGAAACGACCGTAGCTATCGAATTTGCAGCATCGTGAAAGCCATTGAAAAAATCAAAGACGAACGCAATGCAGATGACGATGATAATAAGTGTCACAGGCGTTTATGCGTATTTTACAACTACACCTTCGATCAGATTTGCAACATGCTCGCACGTATCGATGGCTTCTTCTATGTCCGAGAGAATTTCTTTCAGCTTGATGAGTTCGATCGGGTCTTTAATGTCCCGGAATAATCGGGCGATGGCATTGTGATAAATATCGTCACCGGCGTTCTCGCAGGTATTGACGTGCTCGCACGATTGCAGGATGATCGCGACATTTTTCATATCGCCGAGCAACGGCACTGCGACGGCGAGGTCTTCCACGGCACGAACAAGCGTGTCGGTCAGATCGCGGAATTCGGGAGGAAATTCGGTTACATCGTAAAGGCTGGTACGCACTGCGACATCTTCGATGAGATCGAGAATATCGTCAATTTCGCCGGCAAGCGCATGAATATCCTCTCGGTCGATCGGCGTGACGAATGTTTTAGAAAGATCGGCAAAAATATCGTGCGTGATCTGATCGCCGCGATGTTCAGCATCCTCGATGCGAGCAATGAGGATTTTCCTATCGGACGTTGTTTTCGCATCGAGCAATTTCCGAAGATCCGTTGCGGCCTCTTGGATATTGGCGATATTGCTCGTAAAAAGCCGGAAATACTGATTTTCCTGCGGTAGCAGACGGCGGAGGAACGATGAAAAACCCATAGATGATTAATGTATTCTCGGTAGCCGATCAAATAATTTTCATGCAAAGTTACGACACAGATCGCTCCGCTTCGAATAATCTCGGAACTACCACATTATTTGTCCGTAAAATTATCGCATGTCAATGCTCTCTACCGAACGATTTTCTTCTCGCGTCGAAGCCTATTTGAAATATAGGCCGCATTATCCACGAGAGATCATTTATGCGCTTCGAGAAAAAACAGGACTTCGACCGAATTACAGTATTGCCGATGTTGGCTCCGGCACAGGATTTTCCGCCGAGCTTTTTCTCGAAAACGGAAATTTCGTGTATGCCATCGAACCCAACGCGCCTATGCGCGAGGCCGGCGAGCATTATCTTGCAACCTACAAAAATTTTCGAAGCATCGACGGCACTGCGGAAGTAACGACGCTTCCCGATCACTCCGCGGATTACATCATTGCGGGGCAAGCATTTCATTGGTTCAAGTTTGAGGAGGCGTATGAAGAATTCAAACGCATTCTAAAGCCCGTCGGCTGGATCGTCATTCTTTGGAATGACCGCGAGACCGATACCACGCCATTCCTCATCGATTATGAAGCGCTGCTTCAAGAATTCGGCACCGATTATAATGAGATCAATCACCGAAATTTCGATTCGGAAAAAGTTCGAGCGTTCTTTCGTGGCGCAGATGTAATAGAAATGGAATTCGAAAACATTCAGCGTCTCGATTACGATGGCGTCGAGGGAAGGCTGCTTTCCTCATCTTACGTTCCCAATGTTGGCGACGCGCAGTATGCACCAATGCTGGAGCAGCTTCACACCATTTTCGATCGGCATACTAAGAACGGTAAAATAGACATGCGCTACAAGACGCTTCTGTATGCGGGACAAATTCCAGCATAACGCAACTGATTTCAACCAAGGCTGTTCTAAACATCATGCCAACCGACTCACCACCAAGCACTGCCGATCTCATTCGCGTAAAGCTTTCTGAAGACGATCTCACGTATGAGACGATCAAGAACGCGATCTATGCCCAAGCGCGCGATCTTCATGCAAATGGAAAGCCTCTTGCAAAGCTCTTGCTTTCGAAAGACTTGTTTGAAATTTTGAATCGCCGGCTCGTGTTTAAGACCGCCGCTCATAAAGACCTGCCGCATTTCATCACTCCTTACGGCAATCTCGAAGCCGAGGCAATGAATGCGGGCATGGATGAGGCAATGTCATTTATAATTAGTGCTTAAAAAGTGCTTAGGTGCTAAAGTGCTAAAAGTGCTGCTGGGAACAGGAAATTTAATCGGAAATAAGTATGGCTAAAGTTTCGCAGTTTGAAGATCTGTTTGCGTGGCAGCAAGCGCGTATTCTCATGCAAGAAATATATCGTATTAGCAAGTCATCCTCGTTCGAGAGGGATTACCGCCTTGCTGGTCAAATTCAAGCCGCCGCTGTTTCTGTAATGGCCAATATCGCAGAAGGATTTGATCGAGGCCGAAGAGCAGAATTTCATCAGTTCCTATCTATTGCGAAGGGATCGTGCGGAGAGGTTCGTTCTCATCTTTATGTTGCATCTGACGTAGGTTACATTAACGAGGAAGAATTCGAACGACTGAAAATTTTTAGCATTAATGTTAGCGGCCTTATTAATCGCCTCCGTCAAAGCATCGAAGGATGGGACAACTCTAAATCTAAAAACGCTTGATCCCAGCACGTTAGCACCTAAGCACCTTAGCACTTTATTACATGAACATTCTCGTTTGCGTTAGTCACGTACCGGACACCACCACGCGCATCAACGTTGCCGCCGATGGCAAAGCAATGGATCCAGCGGGCGTGAAATTTATTCTCAATCCTTACGACGAATTTGCCGTCGAGGAAGCGCTGCGTTTGCGTGATACGCATAAAGGCGAAGTGACCGCGATCTCCGTTGGCGCGGATAACGCGAAAGAGGCGATCCGCCAGGCGCTTGCGATGGGCGCGGATAAAGGCATTCTCGTTAAAGGCGATAAAACGGATTCGTTTCAGGTTGCGTCGATGCTTGCGGATGCGATCAGACCGCTAAACGCCGATCTTATTTTGCTCGGCAAGCAATCCATTGATTTCGATGGCATGGAGATCGCACCGATGCTGTCGGAACTTTTAAATCTTCCTGCCGCAACGGTTGCGATCGGCTTAACGATTGAAGGAACGAAAGCAACCGTTGAAAAAGAAGTCGAAGGCGGACGCGAAACGATCGAACTGACGATGCCCTGCATCGTAGCCGCGCAAAAAGGCTTGAACGACCCGCGTTATCCTTCGCTGCCGAATATCATGAAGGCCAAGCAAAAGCCGATCCATGAAATAGCAGGAACTCCTGCATCGCCGACGATGCGCGTTGCTCGGACGGAAATTATCCAAATGACGAAACCGGAAAAGAAACGCGCGAATAAAATTCTGAAATCCGATGGCAACGGCCCAGCAATAGCGCAGGAACTTGCAAGGCTGCTGCATGAAGAAGCAAAAGTTATCTAAGAAGTGCTAAAGTGCTGAGTGCTGAAGTGCTACCTTTAATACTTCAGCACACAGCACTTTAGCACTTCAGCACTTTAGCACTTACCCACTATGAACATCTTAGTCTATTTAGAAGAACGTAACGGACACATTCGCAAGCCATCACTGGAAGCGATCGGTGCAGCGCATGCGCTTGGCGGGAATGTTATTGCGGCTATCGTCAGCGCGGATGCAGCGCTCGTCGAGCAGGCGAAAAAACTCAACGTCAGCGCCGTTTATTCCGTGAGTGACGGGCGGCTTGCCAATTATTCTTCGCGCGCTACCGGGCACGCACTTGCGGAAGTCGCGAAGCAAGCCGTGGCAGATGTTATTCTCATCGGCGCGACGGGACGCGGAAAAGACCTTGCGCCGCGAGTAGCTATTCGGCTCGAAGCCGGTTATGTGCCGGATGTTACTGCATTTTCGAGTGATACAGGCGAGATCATCGCAACGCATCCCGTCTATGCAGGCAAAGCGCAGATGAATGTGCGCGTGACCACTCCGATAAAAATTTATTCGACGCGCCCGAATTTATGGAAGGCAACGAATGATGCTCCTTCAAGTGAGCCAGCCGTTAATAGCATTACTGTAAATTTCGATGACGCTGATTTTGCAGAGCAAACAAAATCGCTCACGCTCTCGCAAGGCAAGCTCGATGTAGCAGAAGCGGATATTATCGTTTCCGGCGGACGCGGAATGCGCGGGCCGGAAAACTGGGCGCTCATCGAAAATTTAGCCGCAGCCTTTGGTGGCGCAACAGGCGCTTCACGCGCAGTCGTCGATGCCGGATGGCGGCCACACTCCGAGCAAGTAGGTCAGACGGGCAAAACGGTTTCGCCTACGCTGTATGTCGCGGTTGGGATCTCCGGCGCGGTGCAGCATTTGGCGGGAATGTCCAGCGCAAAGACGATCGTAGCGATCAACAAGGACGAGAACGCGCCCATTTTCAGCATCGCCGATTACGGGATCGTCGGCGATGCGTTTGAAATACTTCCCACGCTCACGGAAGCGATCGCGAAATTACGATCGCATTAATGGGCGCGGACGCATCGCCGACGATGCTCACCGCGCCGCTACATCGTTAGGGTATTGCGAACTTGACGACTGAACCGCCGAGATTGGCGAAGTAGGTTCCGGGCCGCAGCGCCGAAGTAGGAAGCTGTCCGCTCGCGGCATTGGGAGTAACGGCAATGGAAGCGCAATTCCTGCCTAACACATCCAAAATTTGGATGGAACGTGCTTCCGGAGCGGGAGCCATGATGAACGTGATTGCATCGGTTCCATACACGGCTTCAAATGGAGTTGTTTCGATCGTTTCTGTTTGAACTGCACCTGTTCCACCGCCGCCGGTCGGTATCGGGAATGATATTTTTAGCAGAAAATCGGCCGTTGCATTATTGTCGTTAGCCAGCAGATAACACACATACTGCGAAGGCATCGATGCCGAAAGCGGGGTGACAGAATCCGCTGCGCTTTTATTTACCGCATTAGGCAAGCGGCTTGCAGTCCAGGTTACGCCGGCATCGCCGGTCATAAAAACGGTTGGCTGGATTCCCGAGAACACAAAACCGGTATCGCCATAAAACGCACCTACGGTTGCCGGGCCAGCGCCGACATCCGGTATTACGCATGTCCAATTTTTTCCGGAATCAATGGAGCGATACACACTATCGGCGCCGACGATCCATGAGCTATCCGTATTCCAATGAAGAAAGGTTGGCTGAGAAAATGCCGACACCGGGCGGAAGCTGAACGACGTTCCGCCGTTCGTGGTATAGCCGATAAGCAGTTGGTTGTCTCCGTTTTGAGCGAAGAACATACCGTTATTATCATTAATAAAATACATGCTGCCCAACGCATAATCGGTGGTTGCATAAATGCTATCCCAGGTAACACCAGCGTTCGTAGTTTTAGCCACAAAATCGCCGCTGCCATCCGCTAAGATTCCCGTTGCGTACCCGACACTCGCCGACGGGAAGCAAATAGACCCGAGCGATAAATTCGATTCGAGTTCTGAGGTAGTCCATGTGGAGCCGCCGTTCGCGGTACTGAGTACGAAAACGCTATTGGCAGGATAAAGGCCGGTATCGGCAAAAACATACCCGTTCTGAGGCGTCGGCCACGCCATATTCGACCCAAAGTTTGGCGCCCGGAGCTTCGATTGAATGGTCACTGGGTTAAAATCGGCTCCGGTATCGGTAGTGACCTCCATATCATTCGTCGAGGGCGTGAGTAAGCCATAAACATAGCCTATGGTATCGGTAACAAATATCATATCGTTGTAGGATGCGTTCAGCCCGTTAGGGGTGAGTACCACCCCCCATGTGCCCGTCTGCGCGTGGAGATTCGCCGTTAAAAAGACCGTAATTGCAATGCTGTAAAGAATTTTTTTCATCTGTTCCTCTTATTAATACTACTGTTTTCCTCAGTTAACACTACGAAAATACGAAAAAGATTAGGCACTCCCGCAAATTCCGCGATTCGGATGCCTCAACCCATTTTCTGCTTGAATAGCTCGATGGCGTCTATCGCGGTCGGATCGATGCCTGAAAAGAGCGCCACGTAGTAGCTCGTCCAGTCCGCAAGCGCGATAAGGCTGAAGATCTGTTCGAGTCGGGTTTCGCCTTCGGCGGCAAGTTCAAACACATCCACTTGCTTGCCGCGAAAAATTTCTTTCATCACTTCGAATCGCTTTTGGACGCGCGCGCTTTCGTCCTTCGTTCGAAGCAGCAGAATGGAAAACCGATCGACCAGATCGACCGGGGTTGCCCAGCCTTCTAATTCGTTGTGATTCATTTCCGGCAGCACATTACTGAAGGCGAGATGCTTGCCGTTCTCCTGAATTTGTCCGCGCCACCGGAGCGCAACAGTGTCGTGATCGGAATCAGCATAAATAACGGGAACCCGGTGCAGGATATTTCCCGCAAGTTTGAATGCAAAGTTATTTTCATCGAGATGCTGGGTTCCATATCGTTCCGAAAGCGTATCGAGGAGCGATGCCGCGTATTCGAGATTTTGCGCTTCGCGTGGGTCGGTGCTTCCAGCCCGACTATTTAATTTTTCTATGGCAAGAAGGATCGGCACAAAGGAATATGCCAGCGCAGCGCGAGGCTGCATTCCGGCTGGAACCAAAACTATGGGAAGGTTTAACTCGCTTGCGCGTTTCGCAAGCGTACCACCGGTCGTGATGCAAAGGATGGGCAGTTTTTTTGCAACCCCTTGCTCGAATGCGGAAAGCGTTTCCTCCGTATTTCCGGAATAGCTCGATGCAAGGATGAGCGTGCTTTCGTTTGCCCACGATGGCAGCGTGTACGAGCGATTAATGACCAAAGGGACGTTCAGTGAGGAACGTAAATACGAACGCGCCAAATCGCCGCCGATGGCGGAGCCGCCCATTCCGAGAACTATAATTCCATTGCACTCTTTTCCGCCGATAGGCATGGTCAGCGTAGCGCATAATTGCACGGCATCGCGAATATGCGTTCCCATGCGAGCAATATGTCCCGCCATATCGCTTTTATCGATGCGGTGAAGATCGTCGGGATTGATTCGGTGTGTAAAGCTCATTAATGTAATTGATTTCTAAGCGCCTGTATCTGCGTGAACTTTTCGTTGGCTGCATCGGCGATCTCACGGTCGCGGTCGCTCATGCCATCAAGTTTTGCGGCAAGATCGGGCGTGAACAACAGCGCGGCATCAAAGAACTTTTTGGCGGACGTCGTATCTCCGAGCTTCAACTGCTCGGCTGCATACATCGCGATCGGCAGCGCCTGAAGCAGGCGCGAATCGTCGGTATAATAATCGCGCAGGCGGTAACCTTTATCGCGCCAGATGATGTTCGGCGCGGTTACGATGAGCATGGTATCGTGCGGGAACAGCCGGTACGCAACACCCGCCGGAACCGCCTTCATCTTGGGCGCGAAAAGATCGTCCTTCTGATCCATCATTTCCTGTGTGATGAAAATAGGCCGGTCGAGATTGCGTTCTACCAGCGCGGACGTAAAATCTTCATACGCCGGCGCGATGGCACTCGGATCGACGGGTTCCCCGCTATCGAATTTTTTTAGCAGTTGTAAAAATGCTTCTTCTTCCGTTTTCACGCGTCGAAATACTTCCGGCGCGCGTTTTTCGAGTTCCGCATAATACCACGGACGGTCGCGCAGCATCGCTTTATCTATTACCAATACATCCGGGCGCACATGTTCGACCAACTGATAATAGAACGCGCCGCTCACCCAGAAATCCCATTGCGTTGAAAACACGATCGCATTCGGCGGAAGATTACGCAGCATGTTCATGGTATAGTCTTCGACCATATAATTCCCGCTTTCGTTGTTATCCGAAAAATTCGCGCCGATCTCGATCACGCCGAGAATAACCGCGACGCCAACGAGCACATATTCCTTTTTCATTTGCTTGAAGAAGGATGTCGCCATCCAGTTCGAGACCATCTGCATCCCCGCTCCGATCCATATGGCAACGGCAAGAAACGCAAGCAGAAAATACGAATCAATATCGTGAATATCGTAATTGATCGAATAAAACAAGCATCCGAAAAATAGCAGCAGCGTGAAGGCAAGAATATGCGTCCGGCGAACACTGGCGGAATTAAACATCACCCATAATCCGGGTAACGCAAGTAGCGCGCCAACAATGGTGAACTCTTTACCCACCCTACTCCAAAAGTACGACCACTGCTTTGCCGCTGCGCCGCTGCCGGTGTACATCCATATCTGAAATTGCTTGGCCGTTACATGCCGCAGGAACGCACCCCACGTTGCCGTGTGACCCCAATCCATCAATGGGAACTGTGCAGAACGCAGTGGCATGTAAAGATAAAGGAGCAACCCCGCAATAAAAAATGGAGCAAGACGAAGAATGCGTTTCCATGCGAGAGGTGAAAATTTATATCGTGCAAAAAACATGTAGAGACACGCGGGCGCAAGCAAGATCGTCGTCATGTGATTGGTGAAGCTGAGCGCCAGCAAAACGGCAAAGAGTTTTCCATCCCTTCCTAATTTTTCCGTCTCTTCATTACGCAGCATTCTTAGAAAGAATGTCAGCACCAACGGAACCATAAAAAGATGCAGCGGATACACTTCTATCGAACACGATTGCGCCCACCACGTTGCGCTGAATGCGGTGATGAGGCCGGTTCCCGCAGCTACGAGGGTAGAGGGTAAAGGGTAAAGGGTAACGTTTTGGGAAGGATTTGGAGAACCGATCGTTTCAGGATTGGAGTGTTTTAAATCTTTTGCCGCCGCATTCTTTCCTTTACCCTTTACCCCTTGCCCTTTACCCTTAATGCTTTGCGCTTTATTTTTTTGTCCCGCGGGCCGCTTCACCCGCTCCGGCATCCAGTAACTCAAAAGCTCGTTTGTAAGCAATACAACCCCGCCCGCTCCCATCGCGGTGAAGAACGCAGCCATGATATTTAAGCGGAAAATGATACTGCCAGGAATCGGCAGATGCGCGAAGAGCCAGCCGACGAGCGTGAAGAGCGGATAACCCGTCGGGTGCGCAATGCCGAGCGTGGTGCAAACCGTCGCAAGCTCGCCCGCGTCAATAAAATCCGCGCTCGGAGCCAGCGTTTGCAGATACACGACGAACGCCACGACCGCGACGATCGCTGCGAGATAAATAGGTCTGGAAATAATCCTTTGGAACATGAGGGATTTGGAACAACCTTCTTCTAAAAATTGATTCGAGTTAAAACGATTTATCAATCAGAGCTAATTTTCTGAGTTGTGTAAGGAGTTCCGGTATATCGTTCTGAATGATACCCCACATAATATCGAAATCAATGACGTCATATCCGTGAACCAATCGGTGGCGAAAGCCTATAATATCTTCCCATTCAATTTCTGGATGTACGAGTTTGAATTCATCGCTGATCTTCCGAGCGGCTTCGCCAATGTTTTGGAATAACGTGGTAAGCGCGAGACGAAGAATTTCATCTTCGTAAAGTCTCTCTATCGTTTTGCCGGAAGTGAAACGCTCGACATTTCTCGCCGCTTCGAACATGTGCATTAAACGTGCACGATCTTTAACCTGCATAGATATTCTTAGCCGAAACTAACACCTCATCGCGGAAATAAGAACTGAGAAATCCAGGCGTATTTAAATCTACCTTATGACCGAAGAGCGCCGATAGCTCGCGTTCAAACCGGAAGAAGCGGAGTCCCAAGGTGCGTGGGCTTTCAAACTCGACCAATAGGTCTAAATCGCTTTCGGGAGTATCTTCACTATGAAGCACAGAGCCAAACACTGCCAGGCGTTTTACATGGTACGCTTGGCAGAGATTCTCCAAAAGCTTGGCATCATAGGAAAGCTGCATGAATGTAATACACCGACGAAAGCAGAAACGTTTACTTTAGTTACCCTGCAGCCCCCTGATCGCCAGATACGCTTGCATGGCGGCGCCGGCTTTCATGGAGGATTCGTCGATGGTGAAGTGGTCGTTGTGGATATCGGCGGTGATGCCCTGGGCTTCGTTGCGAATGCCGAGGCGGTAGAAGGTTCCGGGGACTTTTTCGAGATAATAGGCAAAATCCTCGGAAGCCATCAGGCGCTCGGCGCGGAAGACGCGGTCGTCGCCGAATAATTCCCTCGCGCAGGAATCGGCAAAGGCTGTTTCGGCATCGTCATTTATTAACACCGGGTAACCAGATGCTATGTTTATCTCTGCTTCAGCTCGCGCGGAGTAACAAATTCCGTTTACAATTTCATGAATGCGTTCATGCGCGAACCGGCGCCACTCCCGTGACATCGAACGCAGTGTGCCGATGAGCTTTATTTCCGGTGGAACGATATTCGGAGCAAACCCGCCATGGATACTGCAAATGGAGATCACGCCATGCGCGAACGGATCGAGATTGCGTGAGATGAGCGTTTGCAATGCGAGAATTACTTGTGCGGTGACGACCATGGGGTCGATCGTAAGGTGCGGCCTTGCGCCATGTCCGGATTTTCCTTTGATCGTAATATAAAGCTCGTCCGCGCTTGCCATCATTTCGCCGGGACAGAAGCCAACAGTTCCCGCATCGGCCTGCGAAAGCACATGCAGCCCGAACACTTTCGAAACGCCATCGAGCGCGCCTTCTTCGATCATATACGGCGCGCCGCCGGGAACTAACTCCTCGCTCGGCTGAAAGAGAAATCGTACTTCGCCCGCGATCTCCTCTTTTAGTTCCGAGAGGATCATCGCTGCGCCGAGACCGATGGCGGTGTGGGAATCATGCCCGCAGGCATGCATCTTGCCGGGATTTTTCGAGGCAAACGGCAGTCCGGTTGCTTCCTGAATGGGCAGCGCATCCATATCGCTTCTGAGCGCGACGGCTCTTCCAGTATTTTTACCATGAATGGACGCGAGCACTCCCGTTCTTGCCACGCCGCGCTTTACGGATAATCCTGTTTTTTCGAGCGTATCAGCCACAAGCGCGCTCGTTGCGAATTCCGCAAACGCGAGTTCGGGATTCTCGTGGATGGTACGCCGGAGCCGGACCATCTCCGGGTAGTATTTTTCGGCCAGCGCGTTAATTTTGGATTTTATATCTGACATTTTCTATCTATTATTATGAAACGGTAACGATAACATTTGGGGGTGGGGGTTTCGTCCCACGCATTAATCAGGAGTTTGAGGCGCTCCATCGTTGTTACACACTCCACATGAAATCACTTCTCCAACTTTGGCCTTATTTCAAGCGGTACAAGAGGATGTTCCTTCGCGGCGCGGTGCTCGTTGTTTTTTCGAGCGTGGCGCAAGCGATGTGGCCGCGTTTTTTCGGAAATGGGATCGATGCCATTACGGCCGGGACGGCAACCACGCAGACACTTCTCGTGCAAGCGGGAATTATCGTTGTGCTTTCGTTCATCAGCGGCTTTTTGTATTATCGCGTCAGGCAAAATATCATTGTAGCGAGCCGGCTCATCGAATACGATCTTCGGAACGATCTTTTAGCGCACGTCGAGCGGCTTTCGATGCGTTTTTTCCAGAACACGCCACAAGGGGAACTTATGGCGTATGCCACGAATGACATTGACGCTGTGCGTTTCTTCGTCGGCCCATCCATCATGTACAGCTTGGATACGTTGGCGACGTTCCTCGCGGCCATTGGCTTCATGCTCGCCATTTCACCGACGCTTTCTATTGCCGTAGTGATCCCGTTGCCGCTGATGTCGCTCGCGGTGTATTTTATCGGGCGCAAAGTGCATCCGCTCTTCGATGCGGTGCAGGCGCATTTTGCCACGATGACGGGCCGCACGACGGAAAGCATTTCCGGCATTCGCGTGGTACGAGCGTATGTGCGCGAGGCATACGAAAAATCCGTGTTCAATAATCTCGCAAAAGGTTACTTCGATAAAAACATGCGGCTTGCGCGAACGCAAGGGTTGATGCAGCCGATCATTTTTGGATTCATGGGTTTTTCCACTGTCGTGTTGCTGCTTGTGGGAGGGAAACTTATTATCGATAAGCATCTCACCGTTGGTCAGCTCACGCAATTCGTGGTGTATCTGGGAATGCTGACGTGGCCGTTCATCGCGATCAGGATGGGTGACGAGCATGGTGCAGCGCGGGGCGGCCAGCATGGCGCGGCTCACGAAATTGTTCGAGACCAAGCCGGAGATCGAAAACACCGAGCGCACCAATTGGCATATCACTTCGCTGCGCGGCGAGATCGAGTTCCACAATGTTTCGTTCCGCTATCGTCCGGAACTTGGCGATGTGCTGAAGGATATTTCGCTTCGCATCGAACAGGGCACGACGCTTGCCGTGATCGGACGCACGGGTTCGGGAAAAACGTCGCTCGTCGATCTCATCGCGCGGCTGTTCGACCCAACAGATGGAACTATCACCGTTGATGGTCACGATCTGCGTTCGATCCCGCTCGAAGTGCTACGATCGCAGATCGGCTTTGTCACGCAGGAACCGTTCCTGTTCTCGGAGACAATTGCGGAGAATATCGCATTCGGCACGAAGGAACCGGAGCGCATCGATTCCAGCCGTCGCCTGCTTGGAACACTTGGAATAAACACAATGAATGGATTTCCAAAACTTACGATGCCTTCGCCATTGGGAACCGAAGAAGCCGCCCATGCCGCAGACATCTACGATAACGTGATGGAATTCCCCGAGCAATTCGAGACCATGATCGGTGAGCGTGGTATTACGCTTTCCGGCGGACAAAAGCAGCGCACCGCCATTGCCCGCGCACTGGCTCGTAATCCGCGAATTTTAGTTCTTGACGACTCCATGTCCGCCGTAGATACGGCTACGGAAGACCGCATTCTTTCGAATCTTCGTAACGATGCGCGTCCGAGAACGACCATTCTCATCAGTCACCGCACCTCCACGGCGCGCGAGGCGGATATGATAATAGTTCTCGATCATGGCCGCATTGTCGAGCGTGGCACGCACCAGGAACTTCTGGCTGCCGAAGGGCCGTATTACGATCTTTATAAGCGACAGTTGTTGGAGGAATCGTTGGAAAGCGCGTGATGATGTAGCGCAAACTTCAGTTTGCGACTCCGAGCATCGCAAACTAAAGTTTGCGCTACATCCGACGCAAATACCCTCCCGGATTGAATGTCATCAACAATTTCTCCATCGCACGATCGATCGTAAATTCGGGATGCGTTTTTAGATAATCCGCGATGGCTTCGTTCGGGCCGGGGCCGGATTCGGGCAGAACGGGGTTCCCATTGATATTCGTGTCTTCGACAATCAGGTAACTGCCTTTGGTAACCATTGGGGCGTATAGTTCCATTTCCTTGCGAACATGCGCCATGCTGTGATCGGAATCAAGGATAACAAGGACGGAAGCGACGGAAGCGGCTCGCTCCGCAACTTGTTGAACTATTTTTGGATCGGTGGAGGAGCCGTGAAGATACGTTATTCGCGGATGAGTTGGGCGGTTGGGATATTCTTCGATGTCAATAGTTACGACCTCACCCCCCAACCCCCTCTCCCTGCTGGGCGAGGGGGCTACGTCGCACATCGAAGCAAAAAAATGCGCGGTGCCACCTTTGTAGGTTCCCGTTTCAATAATGAGATCGGGTTTGACACGAACGATTATTTCCTGATAGATCCAAAGATCGAGCGGACATTTCAGCACCGGAATGCCCATCCACCAGGTATCGCTCCACGTTTTTCCGGCAACGTTCGAGTAATAATAGAGCTTGTGGAACTCCTGAATTACTTCCCGCTCTTTTTTCTTACCGATATAAAATCGGTGCAGGATTTGGCGCTGCGCAAGCGCAAGTTTGGAGAATATTTTACGCAGCATCCGGCAATTTCGAGTCGGCGGTTTGCTTCCCTGTGTTCATATCGTGCGTCGATTTCTTAAACGTGTAATAACAAAATCCGATGATGAACACGAGATGCACGACCGTGCTCTGCATAATTCCCTGCAAATTTATGATATTGTTCATGTACGCATTGGCATTCGCCGCGATAGCGAGAATGTGCAATACGATATTGCCCCACAAGATCGCTTTGATGGCTCCCGACCACGGGCTGCGGCTTGCGAAGATATTGATGAAACCGATCGCAAAAAGATTGGTGCCGAGAAATTGCGCCCAGGCATCGACCGTCGGGGTGGGTGGAACCGTAGAAATCCCGGAAGTAAAACCAGACGGCATCAGCATCATCCCGATGCTGAAAATCCATGCGACAAGCCCGCTAAGGAGAAGAAAATGTTTGCGTTTCATAAATGTAAAGAAATGTTAAGCTCAAAAATACGGATTATTTGGGGCCGTCGGCTTGAAGTTGAATACTAATATTAAAATGTCATTCCCGCGAAAGCGGGAATCCAGGTCTTGAGAGTACTCTGAATTCGGGGTCTGGATTCCCGCTTTCGCGGGAATGACAAGGCATCAGATCGTGCTGAGTTATATCTTCTTCTTATTCGCATACTCCACCATTTCCTCGACGGCTTTGGCCAATCGTTTTGCTTTGGATTCCGGGGTGATATAATAAAAGATTCCCCACAGATGGCCTCTGCGCTGCGTGGGCGACATCCGTTCCCATCCCTTTTTCGCTTTCGGATTGCGTGCGAATTCTGCTTCGAGCATCGGCGGCGGGGTTTGCTCGCCATCGCGCATTTCCATCAGGATAATGGCTAACTCTTCCACGCGCTTTTTTTGTATTAACTTGCTTTTGGGTGAAGTGACATGATCGAAAAAATACTTCCGCATCGAATAGCTTAAGGATTTGTAGTATGCAAGAAGGTCTTTATCTTCTTCGATCGCTTTTTTCAGAAGCGCGGGTATCTCTACCGTTCTGGTTTCCTCATCTAATTCAAGCGATACTTCAACTTTAGCTCCCAGCGAAGTTGCATTCGCGCCTTGCTGCATGTTCTTATTCATGAGCGGGAAAAGCGACGTGCGAAATGGGAACCCATTCACGGCGCCGGTGACAGGCAGCCGCCCGCCTTTGCCGAATGCTTTCTTTACATCGAAGGGAACGTCAAGAACGCGCCAACCTAAGTTGGCGCTGCCGGTATCATCGAGTTTTTTTAGAGGAGCGGTAAATTTTTTTCGCATCAACTATCTCTCGCTTACGGAGCGATAACAACACTTCCGCCACATTCTAATTTCCCATCTTGCGAAACGATGCGATAGTAATATACGCCTGATGCAAGATTTTCCCGGCTAAATTCGATGCTGGAAGTTGCGTTTGTGTATTCATTCCGAAGGACAAGCGTGCCTGAAGCATCATACAAGTTGAGGAACGTTATCGGGACAGAAGCAAACTCGGAAGGTAGCATGATTTGAGTGGTCTCGTTAAATGGATTTGGATAATTCCGTTCGGATTGAGAACCATCCTTCGCGCTGGCTTGGCTCACCCCTGCTCCGTTCACATTTACCGTAATAGTAACATTGGGTGGTGGGATGGAAGTACCGGTTGCGCTTGGAAAGGTTACCGGATACGTAAAAGTCCCGCTCTTTGTTGGAGTAAAAGTGAATAAAAGCTGGGTGCAGTCGCCTGGCGGAATTGGATTCGTACCACCGCTAACATAAGTAAATTGTGCATTAATTGCTGGAACCCCAGGCGTCCACGGGCATGTGCCGGTATTACAAATTGTCACGGAAAATAGAGCAGATGTTGATCCAACTGCACCAGAAATGGTATCGTGACCGGAGATAATTGCAAACCCGCTGCTTGCTTGAAGTGGGATGACGATAGCGCCAGAACCGCCTATGATATTTAAACTTCCCGTGTTAATACTATCCTTAGAAGGTGTATAGACTACGCGGATCGTATCCACACCACCGGGAGGAAAAACCGTCGTTCTATTGGGAATTATTGAGAAGTTCGGATTTATTGGTATAGAAGCTTGGTAAGTAGCCGAATCAGTGCCCGTATTCGTGATCGTTAGTATTTCCGTATCGCTTCCACATGTGAAGGAAAGAAAATTCCGTATGATTACGATGGTATCTGAATTTGTATTGCTCACGGTATTATTAAAAGCCCCGACTTCATTTAAGAATGGCCTGATCACACTATCCTCTGGATCGATATATTCGCTAACAGGCGTAAGAGAAAATCCATCCACGCTGCCGAGCGTAGCTGCATTTTGAAATCCCGGGAAGTTTTCGGTTACATTGTAATTGTAATTTGCAGGATCGGCAAAGTGAAAGAAGGACGTATCGGCGTTAATCACATTCGATTCGGTATCGGTAAAGCCAACGATGGGATGTCCCGTCCCGGCGATGATGTTATTAGCAATGAGCGCGGTTTTCGTTCCAGATGCGATCTCGAAAAATGTGGTTGGATTACGATCGGTAACAATGGTATTATTGATGAAATAAAAATCGGTATCGGGATTTTTGAATCCTTCTTCGCCATAACCAATGACAGTAGAATTTGCGGTCATCGGTCCTTTCTCGATAGAATTTCCGATGACGAACGCCAGCCCTCCCTGCGGAATATCTATGGAAAGGCTGCCATCGCCGGTCGCGCCATCGGCAATGTAATTATAGAGAATGTAACTCACGTTCGCGCGGCACTTCAGTTCGTGGCCAACGATCGAGCGAGTAAAAGAGCAGAACTTTATCGTGCAGGTGCTGCACAAGCCGACGTAGATATTATGCTCGAATCCTGCCGCGCCGCCGTTCTCGACTCCATTATGATCGAACTTGCAGGCTTCGATCCAGATGTCGTTGTTGGTGGTGTCGTTCCCAGTTAAAATTCCCTCCTGATTATCGTGGAAATAGCATCGGCGGCACGTCAAACCGTTCCCACCGACACGAATGCCCGCGCCGTTATCGCCATCGGTGGAATCAATCGCTGCGCCGTAAAATTCGAAACCCTCCACATACGTATTATTTCCAGCCAGCACCCAAATTCCTTTTTTCTGCGCGATGTTTCCGTTAGCATTAAAACGCGCCATGCCATCCGGGCAGCGTAGGACGAGATCGTTATTATTCCACACGCCGACATCGCCAGTGTATAGTCCGGAATCGATGAGAACGGTATCGCCATCGGCGACGAGATTCATCACGGCGCTCGGAACGGTGTACTGCCGCGTCGGACCGACGAGCCAGGTTTTGGCATGAGCCATCGTGGCAAGGAGGAGTAGAATGATTAGAGAATACTTCATAAGAGTTGAGTGTTACTATCTTTTAGAACAAAAGAATCATGGAAAACTCACTAATTATTTCCGATCCGGAGATCATGAGCGGAACGCCGTGCTTTGCCGGTACGCGCGTACCGGTCAAGAATCTTTTCGATTATCTTGAATCCGGGGAAAGCCTCGAATCATTCCTTTCGGATTTTCCGACGGTAGAGCGAGCACAGGTTCTTGAAGTGCTGGAGCTTTCGGAAGAATTGGTTGTGTCATACGAGCAAGCACATTGAAAATACTCCTCGATGAGTGCGTTCCCAAAAAGCTCGCACGAGAGATTGTGGGTCATGAGTGTGTGACGGTTGCAGGCATGGGCTGGCGTGGAGTGAAGAATGGGGAGTTGCTTCGACGAATCACCAATGAACGATTGGATGATAACGGTAGATAAGAATTTGCAATATCAACATCCTATTTCGCGGCTTCCATTCGCTCTCATCGTATTCGACACACCAAGAACCACGCTAACAATGCTGCGAGAACTCATTCCCGAGTGCTTGGAAATTTTGAGAGATGTGAAACCAGGGACGGTCACCACTTGCAAATCAGGTGAGATTACGCGTTCGTAATTCACTTTATTTTGACTATTTACCCACTCCAATTTACCCAACCGAACCCTTTAAAATACACTGCGGCCTTACTGGATTGCTCCAATAAGGCCAACAGTGTCTTTTCTCTCACCTTGACTTTAAACACAAAAGGCCTAAATGGAACCCTCCTGCATCTATAAGTCTCACACTTTGTGTCTTCTGAAAAATACAACCGGAAATACTTTCCCGTAGTTCCGCTTGATTTCAATAAATTTTATGCCATAAAAAATGCCCCAAATGCGCTATCGGCGAAACTGCTATCTTGAACCGCGCGAACCGCCTCGGTGCTGTTGCTGCAACGCACGGCGTCGCTCTTCCAGCTTGCGGGGGCAATTCCCGCTTTTGAATTGCTCGATGTGCTTTTCAACAATTTGGTTGCGAGTGGTCTGATCGATCTTCGGCATAATCGGATCAACCCTCGGCTCGATGGGAGCGATAGTAGGCGCGGGTTTTGGGTGCTGATCGGGAATTTCCGGCGTGACACCTTGCGTAGGGGTTGGAAGTTGATCGGCGCTCATAGCGGGAGCCGATCCCACCGTCGGCGATACGCCTGCACGAAATTGGGCAGAAACAGCGCTCTCAAAAACCGAATTGCCCGCAAAACAGAAGCCTACGCCTAAAACGAAGGTCAAAGCAGCGTTGTGCCATCGACTACGATGAATGAATCCCCGGGTTAACACGGTAATGCTATAAAAATGGTCATCAAAGAATGAAGGTGAGCGGAAAAAAGCATTTCAATTAGATAACCTGCTCCCGAATTCAACAATTCCGGTTTTTGGGATTCTTAATGCGAATTAATAAGGCGATTTTAATCCACCATCGGCATCGCAATCGTAAACCGAGTGCCCTTCCCCACTTCGCTTTCAACTGTGATTGTGCCGCCGTGGGCTTCGACGATGGATTTTACGATGGCAAGTCCTAAGCCGAGGGAACGATCGGCATCGCCGTGTGGGCCGGTGCGGGCTTCGTCGGTACGGAAAAATCGGCGGAAAACTTTGGGCAAATCTTCCTTCGAAATTCCGATACCCGTATCGGCCACGCCAAAATGAACTTCGTGATCTTTGCTATTTAAAAGAGGGTAACGTTCCCACCTGCAGGCGTGTATTTCAGCGCGTTATCGAGCAAGTTCATCACGACTTGATACAGCCGCGTGGTATCGGCACGGATGCGTTTCGACCGCGCATGTTCATCAAATTTACCGACGAGCGTGAGGCCGCGATCTTCTGCAAGAATTTCGCCATCTTCACGAAGGGATTCGAGATAACGATAAATTTCAATATTTTCGAGTTCGAGCGGAAGCTGGTGATCGTCCGCACGAGAGAGCAGGAGCAATCCTTCGACAATGCGCTGCATACGGTCAACTTCTTCCATCGCGCTTTCGAGCACTTGGCGGGCCTCTTCCGGGGCGAGTGTATTTGCTGCTTCCAAATGCCGGGACGCCTGCTCGATCTCGCCACGCATGATGGCAAGCGGAGTTTTCAGCTCGTGCGATGCGTCGGAAGTGAACTGCGTCACTTGTTGGAAGGAACTTTCCAAACGCGCGAACATCGAGTTCAGCGTTTCGATCAGCGTTGCAAGTTCCCGATCCGTTTTTGCCGGAAGCGCAATGCGCTGCGAGAGATTTTTCGCGCCGATCTCACGCGCGGTATCGGCGATCTGCTCCATCGGACGAAGCGCCTTCCGCGCAAGCCACAATCCGCCAAAAATGGAGATCATAAGCGCAAGCGGAATGCCAATATAAAACGAGGAGCGCACCCGCGTCATGCTTTCTTCAATATCCGTAACGGGATAGCCTACATAGACATCGAAACGCTCGTTATGCGCACGGGCCACGCGAACGGGTTCATCTTTAATACGGATCGTATGATACGCTGAGGTCGTATCCGATTCAGCATGAACGCGGGCAGCGCGCACGAGCCGCATCATCGTATCGCTGCCAAGATTCGGCGTTCGGAAAAACTGCGCGTCATGATGAATACCGGCGCTGTCTTTCGTGACCGCATAGATTTCGACAAAATTATTCCGGCGGCTGGAAACTGTTTTCGCCACAATGGCATCGAGCGGGTCGGCGGTTTTGCCGGTAGAATCCTGGAAGGATAGTTCCGTCAGCACTTGATCGATGATCTCGCTGACAATGCTATCGGCGAGCGCCGTGCCTTTTACGCTATCGGGAACTTCCGTGATGGCATGGTCGATCAGATCGCGCAGCGAGTACGCCGAATGAGCCTCGCCATGTTGCAGCATCTCATGCGGATTCGAGGTAGGCGGAAGCGTGGAAATGAGCGTAAGCGTGGTACGCGCATCGTCGATCAGCGAAACGTCGAGCGCGCCGAACAGGGACTGCCGTATCCGCAGATACTGAAACAGACCGATGGCCCCGATCGTCAGCACGACGAGGAGCGAGTACCAAAGAATTAATCGCAGACGAAGCATGAGTGCTTGAAAAGCACAACGAACACAATAGTGCCCCGTATTAATTACGAATTACAAATTTCAAATTACGAATGAGCGAACCGAGTGTGCCCTCATTCGTAATTGGTGTTATACCTTCACTATGTACGTTGTTTCGGTGCGTGTAGCACCGGGAATATATTCCCGGTGCTACACGCGTTCTCTAAAGCTGCTACACATTTTTCCAATTTCGCGGAACTCCGTGAGAGTTCATGAAAAAGAAAAATAAGATTAATATGTAAAAAAATATTTTTGGGCGAACTGTCGAAAATGGCACAGAATCGAGTGGTACCCATCAAGAATGATTAAAAAATAATTTCTGTGATACGGGTAAATGTTCGGTGTTGGATTTGTAGCACTTCTTCGCAATTAGCTTTTCCTCCCTTTGGGTAAGCTAAAGATTCCTCTGACATATCGTTTTCCTTTGACGATCTCAAAAAAATGGCGATCGGTTCAGCTGTCATTTTTATTCATTTGTTCAACGCAGACATTACTGTCGTGATCTTGCTTTTTTTAATGGCATCCATATGGATGTCGGCATCGTACTCTAATCCGGATGGGGCAGCATCGCCGGCTCCTCAACGATTCCAGCAGCTCTCCAAGCTTTTGCATGAGGTTGGGGCCGCGTATGGGCATCACGATATTCGTTCCGCTCGCGCGACGTTTCAGGAGATCGTCTATTATTGCAATGGTCAGAATACCCCGATGACACGCTGGTATTCCGGTTTTGCCGAATACGGGATCGCCAGTACTTCCGCCCGATTGGCCGATACCACGCAAGCTCGCGTAGCAATTTTAGCGTCGCTCCAAAGCGATTATTGGAGCACGGATGTTATTCGTAGCGATGAAGTTCTTCAGCACGTGGTCGGGCCGGGCTGGCTCGATTCGTTGACGAAGTGTTACGAGACGCTTCGGCAGCTTTCTGCATCGTCGTGGCAGGCACAGCCGCCGCTGCTTATTTTGCCGCATTGTCTCGCGAAAGATTCCCTTTCGCTTTCTTTAGCTGGAACTCCGCGTCGGCTCATCTCTTTCGATTCGCTTACGCCAAGACTGCGCGATTCTCTTTCCAAGCATCGCCCTCTTATTCTCGCGCTGCATGGCGGTAACGCGTCGTACCGAGAATTTGCGCTGCATTGGCTCTCGGTTGCCGATTCGCTGAATGTCGCAGTGCTTATCCCACCGGGCACCATCCGGTACTCCGCCAACGATAATAGCTGGGACGATTCCTATTATACCTCCGATGAGTATCTCACGTCTTTGCTCGATCGCTATGCTGCCACCTGCGGATATACACCGGATATGTATATTGCCGGGTTCTCGCAAGGAGCTAATACTGGGATGAAATATGGCTTCGTTCATTCGGATCGGGTTCGCGGTGTGATTGCCGTAGCAGGACTTTTCGATCAACCTCTGCCGAAAGAAATGGTTACCAATTCCGCAAACGCAGGACTACGTATCTATGCCGTGAGCGGGGAGTTCGAAACGGAGGGCTTTCTTCGGACGATGAGGCTGGCCGAGCAATCCTGCAAGGCGGGAAATTTACCGTTCGAATTTGAAACAGTTCCGGGAATGTCGCATGAAGTTCCTGCCGATCTTGCCGATCGTTTGCAGAAAGCATGGCCGTGGTTGTGCCACGCAGGCCGCTCATCCACCGCATCGACTGCTCCGCGGACGGGCGTCAATTAGTTGGTTGAAGGAAACTTTGCTATTTTTTAGATTGAAAGCATGGTTAAAGAGGGCTGATAATAAATACTAAGTATTTAACAAATCCCCCAAAAATTGCGAAGCCTTTCTTGCAGAGCGGCGTGTTAGTGAAGTTTCACACTCAATAATCTGAACACCACCGAACTATATGAATCCTGAAGCTGAAAAACATCGCGCATACTGGGTCGCAGAGTTGGCAAAACTCAGTGGATCCTTTAGCGATGACTCCACAAAACTGGTCGAGGAACTTCGCGGCGAAGTAACTCGGGATGGACTGGATTCGTTAATTCAGCATTTACATTTGTGTGGTGCAATTCCTGAACAGTACGGACATGATTCATCCGCTGAAAAACTTTATTCTAAATATACTGACGCTGTTGTAAGTGAATCACTATCCGCAATGGGCCTTTCAAGTTCCCTTATATTAACGAGAGCAGATGCGGCAGACGTTCAAGCTCGCTGTGCAGATTTTTCTCTCGTTGCAGATGCGAAAGCCTTTCGTTTGAGCCGAACAGCGAAAAACCAGAAAGATTTTAAAGTGCAAGCGATGGACGGCTGGCGAGGCGGCCTTGACTTTGCGATGGTTATTTGTCCCATCTATCAGTTGCCTGCGTCAACCAGCCAGATTTATCAGCAAGCTATTGTGAGGAATGTTTGCATTTTAAGTTACACTCATTTAGCAACGCTATTGAGACTCGTGATGCGACGCAAAGCAAGCTTCGGAATGAAAGGGCTTCACGCAATGCTCAAAAGTGTTTCATTACTTCATCCCAGCAAAACGGCTTCGAGTTACTGGGCAGGTATTAATCAAGCTCTAATAAGTTCTTTAGGTTCGAATACAGAACTCTGGACTTCCGAAAAGATGGCTTCTTTTGAAGCTCTTGAGATCGCAAAGAATGAGTCTTTGACTTATCTTAGATTCGAGTTGGATAGATTATTAGGTCTTTCCCACAAGCAAGCAGTGCAAGAACTCGTGCGCTCGACAGGCATTAGTTCTCGTATTCACTTTGTTGAGAATATTGAAATCGGCCAATTACTCGATATTATGCCTCAATGAATAATTATACGTTGATAGACACAGTAACATGCACGGATGGTATCTCCACGATTCGGGAACTCGAATCGGAAAGCGTTCATCTTATCTTAAGCGATATTCCTTACGGTATCAGTATAGATGAGTGGGATGTGCTTCATTCCAATTCTAATTCCGCTCTTCTTGGTAGTAGCCCCGCGCAAGTGAAAGCCGGGGCTGTGTTCCGTCGCCGTGGGAAACCTCTTAATGGTTGGTCGGAGGCCGATAGGCGGATACCCCTTGAGTACCAACAGTGGTGTGAATCATTTGCAGATCAGTGGCTAAGGGTGCTTAAGCCGGGTGGTTCTGCCATACTCTTCGCTGGAAGAAGACTTTCGCATCGATGTATTGTAGCCTTCGAAAACTGTGGCTTTACATTAAAGGATTCTTTAGCGTGGCTAAGGGAATCTGCACCACATCGCGCCCAACGCCTGAGCGTGGTGTTCGAACGCCGCGGAGATAACAATAATGCCATGGAATGGGAAGGATGGCGAATCGGTAATTTACGTCCTACTTTTGAGCCGGTATTATGGTTTACAAAACCCTATCCGATCGGTACCACAATTGCCGACAATGTTTTGAATTATGGAGTAGGGGCTTTTAACGAGAAGGCATTCCGAACTTACGAGCACGTACCCGATAATGTACTTCGCTCCGGTTTTTCTTCGCGCGAGGGTGGACTTCATATCGCTCAAAAACCCGTAAAGCTCCTAAAGGCATTAATCGAACTCACAACGTTGCCAGATCACACAGTGCTTGATCCATTCTGCGGAAGCGGTTCGACCTTAATTGCTGCTAAAAGTACTGGAAGGCATTACATCGGGTTTGATAATGATTCCGATAGCGTTGGAATAGCTCAGGAGCGGCTTGCATCTGGCATATTCGATTTAATTCCTTCGGCAATGGGGATTGCTGTGTAGTTATGGAGCTACTGTCTTAAGGAAGCCTTCTTGGTTCAGCCTTTGTTAATAGCGAGTTCTCAAAATACTCGATGATACTTATGATGGCTCGTTTAGCAAAATTACAAAAAACGGTTAAGGATACGGGGCTTGATGCGCTGTTGGTTACGCATCTGCCACACATACAATATCTCATCAATTATTCCGGCTCGAACGGGCTTTTGATCGTTCCGGCGCAGGGAAAACCTCACTTTTTCACCGATTTTAGGTACAAAGCGCAAGTCAAGACCGAAGTGGTCGGCGCTAAAATTTCGATCATTGACCGCGACCGCACCATTCCGGATACGCTCGTCGAAAAGCAGCTTTTTTCGGATTACGATCATCTTGGGTTCGAGAAAAATCACATCAGCTATTCGATGTACGATTTTCTGCGGACGAAATTTCGGCACGTCAAGCTCGATCCGCAGACGGAAGTGGTCGAAAAGCTCATCATGATAAAATCCGAAGATGAGATCGATGCGATACGGAAAGCGGCGCAGATCGGAGATATGGTGTATGATAAAGTAATTCCCGAAATAAAGCCGGGCGTCGCCGAACGCGATATTGCCGCCGAGATCGCCTACCAAACGCGCGCCTGCGGCGGCGAGCGCGAAGCCTTCACGATTATCGTTGCAAGCGGGGAACGTTCCGCCCTGCCGCATGGAGCGGCCAGCGATAAAAAGTTACGCAAAGGCGAACTCGTCACGCTCGATTTTGGGTGTGTCTATAAGGGATTTAATTCCGATATGACACGCACGGTTTCGCTGGGTAAAGTTTCGACGGAACTTCAAAAAGTGTATGAGATCGTCCGGGCTGCACAGCAGCGCGGAATTGATAAAGTGATGGCCGGCATGAGCGCCCGCGATCTCGATACCGTCTGCCGCGATTATATCACGCTGCATGGGTACGGTTCCAAATTCGGTCATTCGACGGGACACGGACTTGGCATCGAGGTGCATGAGCTTCCGAAAGTTTCCCAACGCGGCGAACGGTACAAACTGGAACCCAACATGGTCGTGACGATCGAGCCGGGAATCTATTTAGATGGCTTAGGCGGTGTGCGTATCGAGGATGACGTCGTCATCCGCCGCGAAGGCTGCGAAGTGCTGACCACTTCACCGAAGGAATTGCGAGTGCTGTAAAAATTTGTAGCCGTGACTTCGTAGCCGTACCTTTTAAGGTACGGCTACGAGGGTACGCTACGAAATTAAATCCTTCCCAATCCCCTCCCGCTGCTCATTGGTGAGTTGGGTGGAATGCTGATAATTCGGATGCCGGATTACAATGCTTATTTCTGCTTGACCAAAGTGCAGGCGCTCAACATCTTCTTCGCTTAATTTCCAGCGAACGTATTGCACAGCGGAGATACGGCCTTCTTCAGACTGCTCTTCATCAAATGTAGCTTCGATTTCCTTTTCGCCGATCGTGAAAAAAACCGATCTTTTTGTCAATCCCACCAGCGAATCGAGCGTAGATTTAATTTTTTCTTTCTCGGTAATTCCGATGAGCAGCGTGGCGGAAAGTTCGTTGTGCGTGGGAAGTAATCTGCTGTAGGTATCGATCTCATGCTGAATGTCTTTATCATGCACGAGGCGTTCGGTACGCACCATTTCCTGAATTTGGAATAGCACGGTTTCGCGGTTCTCGAAGATGAACGTCATGAGAGGCCCAACCAAAATGCGCCGGTGCCGCTTTGCTTCGATCACGCGCGCGCGGTATTCGGGGCGCTGCTTTTCGTATTCTGTGATATTCAATATATTGGAGAGAGTGATCATAGTCCCATTGCTTTATAAAGAATTTCGATCGGATGCAGGGCGTGTTCGCCGGTTCCCTCTCCGATATGAAGATGCGCGAGCGAGCAATCGCTGGCCACAGGCGCGGGCTTATCTTTGCCTATTGCTTTGAACAGCTTTTTACCAACATCGAGCGAGATCTCGTAATATTCTTTTTTCGAGGACCATGAACCATCGTGTCCGGAACATTGCTGCACCATTGTGACGGTCAGTCCGGGAATCATCTTCATGAGATCCCGCGAATTAAATCCCACATTTTGCACGCGCAAATGGCACGGCAAGTGATACGTGATTTTTTCACCAACACTGATGGGGAACTCCAGCGTGATCTTTTTTTCTCGGTGCATACGCATGAGATATTCCAGCGGATCCATCACGGCTGCCATGACGCGCTCGGCGGCAGCTTTATCGGTTGCGTAGTGCGCGTAATCCTGCCGGAGCATCATCGAGCAGCTCGGACTCATGGCAATGATTTTCATTCCCGCATCCGCATAAGGAAAGAGCCGCGCAATATTCCGATCTACGGTTTTCGTTACTTTTTCGACATTGCCGGTTCCCAGTTCCGGCATTCCGCAGCACTCTTGTTCAGGAACCTGTACGTCAACACCAAAATGCTCCAGAATTTTTACATACTGCTCGCCGATCCAGGGTTTGTTCTGATCGACCATACAAGTATAAAAAAGTGCCACTCTTTCAACCACCCCCTGCCCACGCCTTAGAAAGGCGGGGGTTCTTTTCCGCCACCACGATTGAAATGTCTCCTTCTGATAAATGGGAAGCTTTTTCCGATGATCAATTCCTGCGACTGCTTCTAATACTTTGCGGCCAGTCTTATTATTTGCCGCCCAGTTCATAATTCCCGGAATTACCGCAGCAATTTTCCCGGAGCGGTCGGTATCGCCTGTTATTTCATCGCGTAACTTTTGTTGGAGGGTCTTGCCGTGCTCTTTCGTCTTGATGGCATCGGCGCGCAGGAGCAGGCGCGGGAAATCCAGCATGTATTCGTGCGGCGGCGTGTACGGGCACTTCGGATAGCAGAGCTTGCACTGATAGCAGGTATCGACCGTGTGATCGTAATCCGCTTTTTTTAGTTCCAGAACGGGATTATCGAGCGTGCGTCCTGCGGCGGTGAGCTTATCGTCTTCCGCATCGATGCGGTCGAAAATATCGACGAACGGCGGGCACATGCCATCGCATAAACGGCAGCCGTGGCACACTTCGAGCACGCGCGTGAACTCCGCCTGAAGATCGGCGGAGTTCCAATATTGCGGGTCTTGGGAATCAAAAATCATACGTTGCTCAGGGATATAAAGGACTCAAAAGACAAAAGGCTTTTTGTCCGTTGAGTCCTTTACATTCCTTGGTTCTGCAAATTAGGCAGTAATACTATCGCTGGCCTTCTGGAACCTTCCCGCGTGCGATTTCTCCGCACGGGCAAGCGTTTCGAACCATTCAGCGATCTCATCGAAGCCTTCGGCGCGAGCGGTCTTGGCGAAGCCTGGATACATTTCGGTGTATTCGTAGGTCTCACCGGCGATCGCGGCTTGCAGGTTCGTTTTCGTATCGCCGACAGGCAAGCCCGTTGCAGGATCACCAACTTCGGAAATGTATTCCATGTGGCCGAAGGCATGTCCTGTTTCGCCTTCAGCGGTATCGCGAAATACGCCGGCGACATCGGGCTGGCCTTCGATATCCGCCTGACGCGCGAAATAAAGATAACGTCGGTTCGCCTGGGACTCGCCAGCGAAGCCTTCTTTGAGATTATGTAATGTTTTGCTGTTCTTGAGATCTGCCATAGTAGTATTTGAAAAATGAATTCGTGAATGGAGATTTGCAAGCATCTTATCGCTTGCGAGATTTACACTTTTTACAAAGGCCGTAATAATCGAGCGCGTATCGCTCGATGGTTACGCCTAATTTATTTGCGAGGTTTGAGAGCGCGGTCGCTGGAAGTTTTGATGGAAGGTCTTCTACTGTGCCGCACGCAGTGCAATAAAAATGTTCATGCGCTTCGAGCATGCCATCGTAACGAATACTATCGCCCTGGAATTGTACTTCCCGAATTTTTCCCTCTTCGGCCAGGAGATGAAGATTGCGATAGACCGTCGCAAGCGATACGTTGCTGATCTTTTTTCGCACAAGGCGATAAACTTCCTCCGCACTCGGGTGCGTATGCAGTCGCTCAACGATCGCAAGCACTGCGGCCCGCTGCCTCGTCAAGCGACGATATGTTGATGATGCGTTCAGGATGTTAGGCTTATTAGTAATAATTATTATTAAGATTTTGCCTCATAACTACTTCTACTTCGATTAGATTCCATCAAGAATAATCAATGGATAAATGTTCGGGCTTTCTGTATAAACCAATCCGCGCCATACACAATAATTGGGAAGCAAAAGGCGAATATCATAATTTGCAGCCTCGGCACGGAGAAAAATGCCATTGCGATCGCGGTATAAAAAATGCACCAGGGCGCGATAAGATTCAGAGCATCGCGCATAGCAGGATCGCGCCGCAGATGCTCTCGCCGAATACGCCAAACGCCTGCGACGAGCGAGACAAGCGTGATCGCGTACAAGAGAATATATTCCGGACGGCGCGCATCTTTGCTATACCAATCGATACCCCACAATAGAATCGCTTTTTTGAATGTGCGTTCTATTTCGATAGCGGGATGTGCGGCGATCCACGTCATCGCTCGATGAAAATGATAAGCATCTTGTTTGAATTCGATAGCGGAATCGGCAGTACCGAGTGGTTCGAATTCATTCCACATCGTATCGGTCGTCCAGATGGGATTTCCGTTCGCATCCCACGAACTTCCGGTGGCGTCCATATTATGCCCACGCCAAAAATTAAATCCGCCGGTTGTGCTGGTGGGAACGAAACGGTGAAGCGTGACTGCATTCCGAACGATCCACGGAGCGACAACGAGCAGAAAGCTCCCGCAAACGATCGGAAACGAACGGGCGATCTGCTGCGAACGGCGATACGGCCAAATCACAATAACAACAGACAGAAAAACCAACGGATAACTCTCGGAACGAAAGAACGTAAGCAGTCCGCCAAGCACACCAACGGCAACGGCAACCCATTGCGTTGACTTATGACTACGAATACGCAACCCACATTCGAGTAACATCCAGAAAAAAAGTGCGCTGATCGTGATGACCGCCGTAAGCACGCCAAACGAAGATACCGCAAAAACAAAACTGGGATAAATTGCAGCCAGCCAGGTTCCGAAGCGAATAATTTTCTTATCGCGGAAAAGAATAGAGAGAATTCCCCGCATTGCATAAATAAAGACCGTCCCAATCACAACTTCTTCGATAAAAATGAAGGCGTGACCAATAAGCGTATCGCCGAAGAGAAGCAAGCCAAGCGCCTGGATCATCACTTGACCCGGTGGCATGTAGGCGCTCGGCAAAATGAAATCATGACCGATGTACTGGCTCCACGGGTACGAATATCCCTTGCCTTGCACGAGTAGGCGCGCGATGTCGCCATATTCCAGCAAACGCGGATGCGTTAGATGCGCGAACGGGAACATCGCCAAGCGCGCGATAAAGCCAACGATCATCGGAAGCGCAAGCTCCGAGCGCCATAGCCGGTTCCAAATGGAAGGTGATTTTTTCGTTGACATTCTTTTCAGAATCGAGAGTAACATGATGCTGCGCTTCGTAGTTTTGTAACAATCCTTTTACTTTTTAACTAAGAATGACCGTAGCACTCTCAACCTGGAAACATGGCCTTGAGCCAAACCGAATTACGTACGAAGCAATCCAATCCGGCAAGAGCGCGCTCGGTGCCGTGGAACTTGGTGCGCGCTATTGCGAGGCTGACCTGACTTGCATGTCCGTCGGATGTGGCGGCTTGCCGGATGCGGTTGGCGAAGTGACGCTCGATGCCTCCATCATGGATCACCAAGGAAATTGCGGAGCCGTTGCATTCGTAAGAAATTACGAGCACGTTGCATCCATCGCGCGGCGGGTTATGGAAAAAACGCCGCATGTTATGCTTGTCGGTGAAGGTGCCGAGCGATTTGCAGCATCGGAAGGATTTGTTAAAACTGATCTTCTCACGGAAAAAGCAAAAGCGTTGTGGGAACAATGGATGACGCAGCCAGATAAACTGCACGTCCGTTTGCGGCGTGCAGAAGAAGGCGATCATGAATACGTTTTCGTTAAAGTGGATGAAGAGGGATCTGAATCTGAAATTAGTCGTGATGCAGTGAGTCGCTCACAAAATGAATCCCACGATACCATCGGCATTCTTGCAATGGATAACGCCGGACATCTTGCCGGCGCTTGCACCACCAGCGGACTCGCCTTCAAACTACAGGGCCGCGTGGGCGATTCTCCCATCATCGGCGCAGGACTTTATGTTGCAGGAGAAATTGCCGCCGCTGTTGCTACGGGAAACGGAGAACTTATGATGCGAGCATGTTCGGCATTCCATATTGTCGAAATGATCCGTCAAGGAATCGAACCGGATGAAGCGTGTGAACGCGCCATAGCACGCATTCTGCAAGATAAACATCTCACCGACGATATGCAAGCTGGCCTGATGGTCATTCGCGCAGATGGCGTGTGGGCTGCGCGTTCGCTTCGTCCGGGATTTCAGCTTGCCGCCGCCAGCGACGAGATGAATGGAAATAATATCCTTTATGATATTACTTCGGATTCGGTGAGCGCGATCAAGCAATATCTTTGATGAAAGCGTGTTAGCGATAATGTATGTCCAATAAAAAACTCTCATCATTCCTTCGGAGGCAATCCGCCGCGCTATGGTTATGGATGGGTCCCGGTATGGTTACCGGCGCGGCGGATGACGACCCAAGCGGCATCGCTACCTATTCGCAAGCCGGGGCACAGCTTGGGAACCCGATTCTGTGGACGATGATCTTCACCTGGCCGCTCATGTCGGCAATTCAGATGATATGCGGTCAGATCGGACGCGTAACCGGGCGCGGCGTAGCAGCGAACATGCGGAAATTTTATGGAAGAAAGGTTGTGCTGCCCATGGTGTTACTGTTGCTTATCTCGAATGTCTTCAATCTTGGTGCGGATATTGGCGCGATGGGTTCTGCCGCAACGTTGCTGTTCGGCGGAAGCGAACATATCTATGCTGTTTGTTTTACCATCGTCTCGATCGTGCTTCAGGTCTTTATCCCCTATCACAAATATTCGAATGTCCTCAAATGGCTGACGTTCGTGCTCCTGGCCTACATCGGGGTTATATTTTTTGTGCATGTGCAGTGGGGTGAAGTGCTCAAAGCAACGTTCATACCTACGATGGTGTGGAATAAATCCTATATGGCAACGTTCGTCGCGCTATTGGGAACCACGATCAGTCCCTATTTATTTTTTTGGCAATCCTCACAGGAAGTGGAAGAGATCCGCACGCATCGAGATAAAAATGCTCTTCTGGAGCACCCCGAAGAGGCTCCGGCAGCGCTCCGGTGGATACGCAGGGATACGTTACTTGGCATGGGCTTTTCGAATCTCATCGCGTACTTCGTCATTCTTGCTGCAGCGGTAACGCTGCATGCCCATGGATTGACCAATATCGAAACTGCTTCCCAAGCCGCCGAAGCCTTGCGGCCCCTTGCGGGGTCACTTTGTTTTTTGCTTTTTTCCGTTGGTATTATCGGTACGGGATTGCTGGCCGTGCCGGTGCTTGCCGGTTCGGCCGCTTTTGCAGTCGGGGAAGCGCTTGATTTTCATGGAAGCTTGGAAGATAAACCTTCCCATGCAAAACGGTTTTACGGCGTACTTATTTTTGCGACGCTGCTTGGAATGCTGCTCATCTATGTGGGTTTGAACCCCATTCGCGCGCTTTTCTGGTCGGCAGTTATTAACGGGATCATTTCTGCGCCGATCATGGTCGTTGTTATGCTGATGGCTTCCCGTCCAAACATTATGGGCGCATTCACGATCTCACGTATTTGGCGTTGGCTCGGCTGGGCAGCGACCGGCGTTATGCTCATCGCAGTGATGTTATTCTTCCTGACACTGTAAGACAGAATGCCGCGAACTTTTCACGATAGGCTGAGGGTTGCAATCCGGTAATAGCTCTTATTTGGAGAAACCATGAACGGTCACGACCTACCCCGCGATTCTTACTCCGACTCACCGGCGCTCACGCCGACGCTCTTTCCTGCTCACAGCGGCCCGGAACTTGCCTCGTGCGTTCCCGATCCCGGACTTGCCCAGGAACTTGCGCGGGAACTCCTCTCGAACACCTTCGAACTCACGCAATGTAATTCTTACGTGAGCAGCGGTATGTCCGGCGGTTTTACCATTGGGCTTGCTAGACGATAATCGACACACCACTGCGATTGTCGTATTTTTGTAGAATATGAACATCGCACTTTTAGGTTATGGCAAGATGGGCCGCGAGATCGAAGCGGCTGCGTTGGCTGCGGGACACCACATTGTTGCCACATTCGATATTGATCGCCCCGCCACTCCGGATGCGTTGCGTAATTCCGGCGCGAATGTCGCTATTGATTTCAGTCAGCCGAATGCAGTGGAAGGGAATGTTGAGCTTTGTGCCAAAGCTGGAGTTCCCATTGTCATCGGTACGACGGGATGGGATAACGCATTGGAAAAAGTCCGCCGCATGGTCGATGATGCCGGAACCGGCTGCGTGATCGGCTCCAATTTTTCGGTTGGCGTTAATCTTTTTTTGCAGATCGTGCGCGAGGCTTCGCGGATGATCAGCGATGCCGGTTACGATGCATATATTGTAGAAGCGCATCATCGCGGTAAAAAAGATTTTCCAAGCGGGACAGCATTACGCATCAGCGAAGCGGTGCTTTCGGGTATGAAATCGAAAACGAAAATTGCGACCGAATTGCCGCGCGGCGAGGCGATCTCTCCCGACACGCTTCTTATAAGTTCCATTCGTGCCGGAGCTATTACTGGCATGCATACTGTCGGTTTCGATTCCGAAGAAGATTCCATTGAACTAACGCATCAGGCAAAAAATCGGAGGGGATTCGCGTTGGGAGCAGTACACGCTGCGGAATGGATTGTGGGTCGTTCGGGATTATATAGATTCGAGGAAAATATCAAACAAATTTTAGAACGCACATGAACATGCATCATAAACTTCGCGGTACGGGAACCGCGATCGTTACGCCGTTTTCTGCCGATGGCTCGGTTGATTACGAATCGTTGGCTCGGCTCGTCGATCATCAATTGGAAGGCGGCGTCGAAATGCTCGTGCCGCTTGGCTCGACGGGCGAGAATCCGACGATCACGGCACCAGAGCGCAGAGAAATTTTTCGATGGCTCGTAGAATATGTCGATCATCGCGCCATTATCATTGCGGGAACCGGAACGAACGATACCCGCACTTCCATCGAAAACACACGCGAGGCAAAAGCGCTCGGCGCGGACGCTGCGCTCGTCGTAACACCCTATTACAACAAGCCGACGCCGAACGGACTCTTCGCGCATTTTAGCGCCGTCGCGGATGTGGGACTGCCGGTCGTGATGTATAACGTTCCCGGACGCACGGGGTTGAACATGACAGCAGAAACCACGCTTCGCTGCGCGGAGATCGAAAACGTGGTTGCGGTCAAAGAAGCCAGCGCGGATTTCTCGCAGTGCATGGAAATTATTCGCAATGCGCCGGTTCGTTTTAATCTGCTTTCGGGCGAAGATAATATCACGGTTCCGCTTATTTCGCTTGGCGCGAAAGGCGTTATTAGTGTGTCCTCGAACGTAGTTCCCGGCGAATTTTCACGGATGGTTCGCTTTGCATTGGAAGGAAAATTCGAAGAAGCCCGCGCCATTCATTATGAACTGCTCGAACTGATGAAAGTGAACTTTATCGAATCGAATCCCGGGCCGGTAAAAGCCGCGCTTGCGATGCGCGGTATTATTCAGGAATTTTACCGGCTGCCGCTTGTGCCGGTGAAATATGAGAGCAAAAAGAAGATCAGGGAAGTATTAGCGCGGCTTGGAACGGTGATGTTGGAAGAGGCATAAGCATACTACCCGGAAATGCGGGTTTCTTTATAGAAGAGGTTTCGGAGCATCGCTTCGGATGCAGGGGTAAGGTGCTGGTCGCGCCGGAGCATCACCGTTCGCGCTACTTCGATCGCTTTCTCGAATTGATAGATCACAAATCCTTCCGAGCCGCCCCATGAAAAATTTGGGAGCCATTTCGGAGGGAATCCGTTCCCAAAGATATTACAGCTTACACCAACCGCTGTGCCCGTATTGAATTGCGTGCCAATGGCGCTTTTAGAATGATCGCCCATGAGCAGCCCGGCAAACAGCGAATTGCTGTTGAATTCTTCTCCTTCTATTTTGGTGCGGACAGGTGCATAGTCATTTTTCAGATCGCTGGTATTGGTTCCAGCGCCAAGATTGACCCATAAGCCGAGATAGCTATGGCCAAGATAGCCATCATGCTGTTTATTGGAAAATCCTTGTATGATGGAATTCTCGATCTCGCCGCCAACTTTTGAAATGGGGCCGATGGAAGTTCCGCCATACATTTTGGTGCCAATCTTTACAACAGAATGCTTTCCAATAAACGTCGGCCCGATGATCGCAGATTGCGGCATGATGCGCACGCCTTCTTCGATAATGATCGCGCCTTCGGAACAATCGAGCACCACGCCGCTATCGATACGCGCGGTGGGGTGTACGAAAAGATTTTCGGGGCTAACGATCGCGCAATTCGGGAACGACGGATTCTCTGTTCTTTTGTGATCTTTCGCCCACAGTTCCCGATCTGCTTGGATGGTGGAGGGATTTGCATGAATAACATCCCAAAGAGATTCAGGAGCGTCCTCACTTGCCAGTTCGATCGGCTCACCGGCGATCAATCGTTCAGAAACATCGAATGGAACGGTGTTGTAAACATTCCCATCGCGATCCGGATCGAAATTCAGCGCTGCGCGGGCATTGACGAGCAGCGTACTGCCTTTTGGAACCTCATTCACCGGGAGTGCATACCGATCGGCAACAACATTCTTTAATTCAGGCCGCGCATGAAGATAGATATGCGCATCCGGGAACCGCGCCTGCACCCGCTCGATGCCGGTGAACGCGCCGGAACGAAGTTCCGCAACCGAGCGCGTGTACGTGAGCGGAAGAAACTTCCGGCTTCGAGCCTCAGAATCCTCGTAGATCAGAATATTTTTGAAAGACTTTGACAAGAAATTAAGAATTAAAAATTAAGAATGAAGAATTAAGAGGAAATAGCTCAAAATAATCCCCGAAAAATATGAAGAATAAAAAAAGGGGATGCTCATAGCATCCCCTTTCGTAATTCGTAATTTGAAATTCGTAATTAAACAGCTGCCGCTTGCTTCTCTTTTCGCTCGGCAATTTGCTTTGCGAATTTCTTCTGGAAGCGTTCTACGCGGCCTGCCGTATCGACGAGCTTTTGCTTGCCGGTGAAGAACGGGTGGCAATTCGCGCATATTTCGACGCGAAGCGATTCGCCCGCGATCGTCGAGCGCGTTTCAAACTCGTTTCCACAGCCCGCGCAGTGAACGGTGACCGTGTGGTAATTCGGATGGATTCCTGATTTCATAGTTACTCCTTTTAGGGCTGACGGATGTTGCCGTACCCCGATTATGTTGATTGTTTCGTGAATTGGCTGCGCTTAACAGCCTGCATTAGGTTAACGTTTCGGAGTTCCAAGTGTTACGCCGTAGTCCAGAAATGCCTTGTAAATGGCCGAAATTCGAGGATCCAGCGTTTTCAATGCCTTCTGATGCTTCTCGATCGTAACGAAACAATGCCTTAGAATGTAAATCCAAAGCTGATCCCCGCCCACGGGAGAAACCCAACCGAGCCAAAAACCGGCGTAAAAGCAATACGGAAAAGAACGCCCCCGTCATACGGCTGATACCGATAGCCTATCGTTGCCGTTCCACCAAAGCCAGATTTGGAAAAAGCATTGCCGATTCCTCCTCCGGAAACGTTTGCAGAAAGATCGACAAGGACTATCCCAGCCCCCAGCTCAAACTTGCTCGAACCCACTTTCCCATCGGAGTGCGATGCAAGAAAATAGTTGAGTGTAGCTGGAATAATAAGAAGACTGGCCGAGGCGCTTGTCCCGTCATTGTTCTGTGAGCCTGAGCTAACGCCAAGATATCCGAACCCCACCCGGAACCCGTAATCCTGGCCGAGAAGCCGGTCGTAATTTAGGCTGTAAAGCACAGCATTCCCGCCTAATTCAATGAAAATCGCGTTCTGAGTCTGCGTCGCTTGAGGACGAGAGGTTGGCACTCCAACAGACTGCTGATCCTGCGCGAAGGATGATTGCGTGAATAACAACGAAATAGCACAGAGAACTACTACAAGAGCCGGAACTAATTTTTTCATATCGTAAGGTACAATAGTAATGATAACACGAGGAACATCAACGAAATGTCTAATACAATACAAAGATACTACATTTTTTGTCGGCTTGTCTGAAAATACCATGATTTTATATTTTCGTATCCTGTCCGGCAAATGAAAGAAAGGCGTCGTACAATCTTTTTAGCTCCGGATGAGAGTGTTTCAGAGCCTTCTGATGCTTCTCGATCGTGGCGAAATCTTTGCGACTGATCGGCCCGGAAAGAACGGATCTTGCTGGCTTCGTAAGCACATTTTCCAGCGATTGTTCCGCCAAAGCTCGCATAGCTGCCTTCATTCTCTTAGGATTTTGCCCGAGATCGGACGCCATTTCTTCGATCCCCGAAAATAGCAGCGTGATGAAATTCGAGCCAAAAACGGTCATTGCATGATAGAGCGGTAAATCTTCTGCTGGCAGAACGATCACGCCGTTTCCCCCCAGAGCTTTCGCAAACTTGCTTGCCCATTGAATGGCTTCGCGGCTGTCGGACGAAGCCATCCAAAAAATGCCGCGCAAAAGATGACCGCTCGGTTTCGTGAACGTCTGGATCGGATGCAGCGTAATGCGCAACACCCCAGCGCGTTCCGGGAGAATAGTGCTCGGCAGCGAGCCGGCAAGATGAATGATAAGCCGAAGTTTTTTCGATGCAACGGCTATCGCTTTTTTCGAAACGGCAGCTATCTCATCGTCTTTGGCGGCAATGATGATAATTTCGCTGTCGATGGGCGGATATTTCTTCAGCCGCGCAGCGATATGCGCCGATAGCTTCATACCCGCGCTTATTTGTATCGCTTTTGCGATGGATTTTCCCGCCCTGCTTTTGCCAATTATCGTGATATGATCCATGTCTTACGGACAACGTTTTCGTGTGTTTGTTCTTTTCAAATTCATAATCACCCTCGATTCCGGGGCATTTTAACCATTTACTTCTTAAAGAAATAGGTGCCCATTAAACGCAATTGCATTGTCATTTAATGAACTATATTTTACTTTAAGTCAACTATTCATGAATGTATGCATCTTCCCCCATTCGTAATTCGTCATTCTTAATTTGTAATTGACTTAGGTGCCCATCAATTCACCACAAATATAATACAATGTTGGAGCGATGTCAAGAAACAGAGAATTATGGTTGATTTTTCGTTTTTGAACCATCCCTCGAAAAATGTCGTACTTTTGCATTGTAGAGCTTTTGGTCAGTTTAGTTTTATAGTTTAATATTTTGCTTTCGACCATTCACGTCTGGGATTAATAACCATTTTGCCCTCTCGTCCATAGCCGTTCGCATTCCTTAAAATTCAGGAGGAATGAAAAATGCCCGAGCAATTGATTCTTTTCGGCTCGTCTGCCGCAGCCGAAGCCAGCGTGGCGTTTGCCAGGCTGATTAACTACGAAACGTGGCAACGTGAGCGTAAGCGAATCGTAAGAAAACTTCGCGCGCGAATTCCGACAGCCTCGAAATGGGACGCCGAAGATGCGACCGAAGCCGCTGTGGAGCTTTTATTCGCAAAATGTTACGCCTTTACGAAGCTCGATGATTACCGAGGCTTCCTTTTCGTCTCTGCGCTTTATTATTTGTTGAACGATCGTAAGAAGGCTCGACGGCTCGCGCCAATTACCGAGGCCATGAAAATTGAGATCGAAGATGAAACGATTCATATCCTTGAAGAACGCGATCTGATCGACGTCATGCTCGAAGTGCTTTCCGAGGACGACCGAGAACTTTTGCTGGAACGATTCGAGTCGGGGAACTCGATTGCCGAAATAGGCAGAAAAAGAGGAGTATCCGCCGTTTCACTCCGCACCCGCTCCAGCCGAATCATGAGAGCATTACGAGAGCATAGAGAAAAATTTTTATAACCGTGTCACACTCGGCCCTGCTAGAGACATTAGATAATATAGGCAGAAAGACACGTATGAAAAAAACATCGATTATTCTAATAGCATGGATTGCCGCAATACAGATAAGCGGCGTGGCGTGGGCGAACGACCCGACGGCAACAGCGCCGAAGATTGAAATCGTGGGCGGAGCGGCTCACGACTGGGGTAACGTCGCGCCGGGAACCGTGCGGACGACCTTCCTTGTGACGAACACGGGGGTTGATACGCTTGAGGTGATGGAAATTCGGGAATCATGCGGCTGCACGGCGGCTCCGATCGATAAAAAAATTATTCTCCGTGGAGATACGGCGCACATTGATGTTTCGATCGATATGCATGATAGAACGGGCGATCAGCGACGTGAAATTTACGTCGTTACTAATGATCCCATTGATACAGTGGTCACAATTGAACTAAAAGCTAACGTCCTCCGTGATCTAACAAGTACGCCGCGATCTTTTCCAGAGAGGCTGAATGTGCCACTTGACTCTCAGTTCAAGACATCTGTCGTTATTTCAAATGATGGCGCAGATACGATTACATTCGGTCAACCACATTTTCGTGACCCTGCAATCGGGAGATTTAACCTCGGGAAAAAAGTATTGTTGCCTGGCGATATGACATACCTTGAAGTCTATGTCACACCCAAAACATACGGTTATCACTTTAATAAGGTAGTTGTTCCGTCGAATAGTCGGATCAATCCTGAAATGCTGATAGACTTGCGGTACATGAATGATAGCGCTGATGACAAAAAGGAGATGCAAAAGCAGTTTCACTTGAACATGAATACCGCCCAACAAACAACAAAATAAGTTTCTGTAGCTATTCATCATAATTACTAACATAACTTTACTCAACTTAAACCATTACATACTTATGAACCATAAACGAATTAGAGTATTTGCTCTCTCGGTGATACTTGCTTTGCTGGCTGTGCCTTGCATCACTTGGGCGCAGGCAGATTGTTACGATGAAAGTGAGCCTGGGTGTGGGCCTTGGGTCGATCTTGGACCCATACCGCTTCCACACACTCCACCAATCGACCTCAACGGCTGCGGGTTTTCCTTCGCGGACGTTCAGTATCGCAACTGTGGTGGGAAAATGGAGATTAACTACAGCGGACTGACCGAGACAGACATCTATCCGGGAGGATGTGAGTTCTTCAAGGACTCAAGTCTTATGCAACTCGCCGACCTTATTATTATGAATTGGATGGGAAGCCTCTCCAGTGGCCTTGGCTTCGGCACCCCTGGACCCTGCGACGGTGGGGCGGGAGGGTATCTCACATCGGTGCAATTCATTACCACCTCTTGCTATATCTGGCAAGGATGCACGTATAATACTGAGCCGGGGCCACCGGTCTCATGTACACCTCCAGACAATCCCCCAGGGCCACCGCCAGGAAGTCAAGTAACCGTTTGGACATGGCACAGTTGTGGAACGGCCTGCTGTGAACGCGATTATAGTATATGCAGCGATCCAGATGATCCATTAGATCTTGATATCCTGCTTACTAACCAACAAATTATCGGGCATTGCACGGGCCAATCAAGCTGGAGTGCAACATGTAACAATGGATGCTCGAATGATTGAAAGGAGAATGATAATGCAACGCTTATTCGTTTTAACTTTGACAATTGTCTTTGTCGGCGGGGTTTGCTTAACCGCAAACTCACAGACTCAGATTACTACAATATCCGCATCCTCACAGATATCTCTTCCGGGCACAGGGCCCTTATTTCATAACGAGGTTCCGACTCAAGTGAAATACACGCAGCCGGATGGCACGGTCTATACCTCTTACGACAATGGACGCACATGGCGTTTAGTTGTCAAAGGTACGGGAATTCTTCCTTCCGGAATTCATCATTTGAAAATGAAGAATCTTGGACAAACTCATTACACGAAAAATGGGGTGAAGTACGTATCCTATAACGGTGGTCATACTTTTTGGAAGGACGGAACCGTGAGTGTGATGAATAACGGAGTCGCGAAAAGCTCCCAAAACATTCCTCGAGTCATATCGGTAACACCGAATCCTTCATCGGGATCTGGAACACTAAACCTTGAAGTTCCGGTTGATGCTCAAAACGCAACCATAACACTGTATGACGAAACCGGTAGAATAATAAAGACCGCGTTTAGCGGACCTATGACATCAGGATCTGTTACAATCCCCTTTGATGGTAATGGGTTGCCTCCCGGTACTTACATCATACATGTTCAGACTGAGACCGGTTCTACGACAACAAATTGGATCATTAATAGATGATCCAATTCCTTGAAGAAAACGCGACCATTCGAGGATGGTCGCGTTTCGTATTTAACGAAACTTTTAGGTTTTCTATGTGTTTCAAGAAAATATAATTTACTTTTACGTCTATGAAAAAGATTTACAACTTTACATCATTAGTGTTCGTCATAGTGGTAATCGCTATTACCATTTCAGCGAAGAGCGCGGTCGCTCAATGGCAATCATACGTCGATACCTCAGCGCAGAGCATTGATGGAGCCTCCGATTACCAAGGGGATTTGATCGCTATTGATAGATCGGGGAATATTTGGGTGCTCTATGCTTACAATGTTAGCCAGTATGAGTCCGATACGATCTCCGTCGGAAAATTCGACGGTCAAACATGGACGCATTATGCCGCCGGTCAGAACGGGCTACTGCCGGGGCATCTCGACCATATTATCCGAGATCACAACGACGATATTTGGGTGAGTGGCGATAGTGGCATAGCAAAATACTCGAATGGCAAATGGCAGAGTTATACCATTCAAGATAGCATGACAGGCAAGCGGAGCTACGGCGCGATTGCGGCGGATTCGAGCGGGAATGTTTGGGTTGGAACGCTTGCGTATCGTTTTGCAACTCCCAACGTAGGTGGAACGAAACTAGATTCTGCTGTCGGTCAAATTTTTCGATTCGATGGCTCGGCATGGGATCCGTTCCCGATTCCATTTCCAGATACGGTGGATCCTTCATTCTGGTCAGGCATTTCTGCAATTGATGTTGCTCCAAATGGAGTCGTGTGGGCCGGAAGCGCACCTCCGCTCGATAATCATCGCCAACCATGGGCAGGTCTTTGGAAATTTACGGAGAGCTGGCAAGCGTTCAATCTCAAGGATGGTATTGATTCCAATATGACTTCGATCGGGCCGGTGGTCATTCATTCAGATCGTCAGGGTGGCATTTGGGTTTCGTTTATCAATGACAATGATGGAACGAATTTATTGCAAAAATCTATCGATTATTTCGATGGTACAGGATGGGTTGAATCTGCTTACACAGGACTACGATTCAACCGCGTATGGCTGGCTCCAAATGGTGACCGCTATTTTTTGCAGGTTCCGAATAGTGCGGACACAGTAAGCGGTGCATTAGTGATCGCAAACGATCAGGGAATTATAGATAGTATCTCTAAAAACAATATACCTTATTACCCTTACTACGATGTTGCATTCGCTGCAAACGGCAACATTTGGCTGCAATCCACAGGCGGACATGAGGCCATTCTCGAAACATTCGCCGCTCCAAGCAGCGTATCGCCCACAAATTCCCCAAACAGCACCCTCCAATGCTCCGTCTATCCCAATCCCATGCTTGCGGATGCAGCGCATCTCAGTCTTAGCGGAGCAGAGAGTGGGGTGTATCAGATAACGCTCACCAACACGCTGGGAATCGTTCTCAAAACCGCTTCCGTAAACGCATCGGGAACCCCAACCTGCGATCTTTCCACCTCCGATCTTGCAAGCGGCGCGTATCTTATCACCATTGCGAATGGCGCCGAGCGGGTAACGGTGCCTGTGGTGAAAGAATAATCACCTACTGACCCTTCTTAGAAAAGGAAGAAAAACACTGTCATTCCCGCGAACGCGGGAATCCAGTTCTCGGAGAAACAAAATCTGACGTGATATGCAAGGCCTGGATTCCCGCATTCGCGGGAATGACATGTTGAATGTCCGAAGTAACTAAATATTTTATTTCCCCGCATCCCAGCCGGTACGTTTGATCTTATCGAGCACGAGCGAGATGGAACCAATGGCGATGCTCATATCGATGCGGACGGGCACGGCGGCATCGTCATCGGAAACATACGCGGTGAAGGAACCATCGGCTCCGAGCGGCGCGGAATCGCCCAAATTCATTGTGCCTTTCAAGATGCGCGTGTGAACTTTTTTGTCGTCTAACGCCGGGACTTCTTCATCCAAAAATTCATTGGTGAAATTTACCGTAACCGGCTGAACGCCGGTTTTTGTGTGAATGTAAAAAATATATTTGTGCCCGACCGCGCCGCTCCATGCGCGCATGTTGAAAACAATTCCCAGCGCGTCTTCATACGGTTCGATGTTATGCTTGACCACGTTCGATTCCTTTTCATCGGAATAGGTCAGTGTTTTTGTTGCGCGGTCGTAGGTGGAGTATTTATCGGATTTATCGTCGCCAACGAGCGCGTGTTCTTCGAAGGTGTGCAGCGAGAGATCGTTCGTGTAGAACTGGTCGATGTCGGTAGTTTCTGCGTGGAGGATCGGAATATCGACCGTTCGAAAGTGCATCCGCGCGCTGACGGTATTGCCATCGGCAGAAATATTTCCCGTTTGCATCACCACAGTTCCCAATTTAACGAAGCCATATTCCGCTTTATACACAAGTTCCTCGCCGGGCTGGATAATATCCTTTCGCGTTTGGGCTGCGCTAATAGAGATGGAACAAAAGGCGATCACAGCCGCGAGCGCCGCGTGGACGCATACGGCGGCGTGGAGGGATGCGTTGAAATATCGGTGCATGGTTCTACCAAAGCGAAGAAGGAAATGTTTGGTGCCTTAGCAAACATTAAGATTTGATTCGAAAAAGGAAAATTATTAGCTGTCATCCTGAGCGAAGCAATTCTCGCGGAGCGAGAATTGCGGAGTCGAAGGATCTCCGGACATTCACCACTGAACCCAACTACATGAGATCCTTCGGCTCCGTTCTTTTCACCAAGCATCGCGGGCGATGCTTGGTGAAAAGAACTCCGCTCAGGATGACAGTTTAAGCACGATAGAATTTTCGGAAGAAATTACTATCAATAAAAAACGCGCCTGGAGTACCATGGCGCGCCTTGCTATTCCTTAAGTGTGTAGTCCTTAAAGAGGTGTGTGAGGAGAGATAAACTTATTGATTCGTTACTAATTCATTGGCGAGGTCGTTCGTGAGTTTCAGGATGGTGTCGCTGATGAAATCGTCATCGAAGTTATCGACGGCTTGCGCGAACTCGCGGCTTACGGTCGGGCGCACGGCAGAACCAATTCCTCCAAAGACGGGCACGAGTTCAACGCGGATATTCAGGATGCCGCCGACCGGACGCGCATCGTAGGTTACATGCACATTGATCGAATGCTGTTCCAGCGCGCTATGCACACCGCCCATCGTGGTGGAAAGCTCCAGCACGCTTCCGGAACGAAGCAGTTCCGTCGAGCCGCTTGTATGATCAGAAACGAGTTTCGAGGTAACCGCTTCCATGCTATCCGCCATAAGGGTACGTTGCGATGGCTTTGCATCCGCTTGAACCTTCTCGGCAGGAACCGCTACGGGCTTAGCATCATTGACAGAACCGGGCACTTCGGGCGTTCCAGCATACGCAAGGCTCATCGTAGGCGCGAGCGCAGTGCCCTGAGCGCTCGCCAGTCCGGCGAACGCCATCGAGATGGCTATGGCTGCTATGATGGTTTTCATGCTGTTACTAAACTAAAGGCAATACTAAACTATAATTCTCGCCTGAAACTAACTATAATTCTCACCGCAAACTTAACTATAATCCTCACGCTTGAGAGGCAACTAACGAAAGGCGCGCGATCAGCTCTTTTATTTTGTTCGCGAAACCCTTCACTGTATTAGACGAATTTTCTCATCGGGAAATTCAATTTATTCCCGAAAATCTTCGAAAATCGCAATAATTCTTCATTTTTCCATTTCCAAAATTGTACGCGCGTTCTAAAAAGAAACACGAAAAATCGCTCGATTCTCATTCTTCGACACACTAAAGTCAAACGTCTCATTTTCGGACGTTTTCCCGATTTTTTCGCATTATTGTACAAAATGGGTTTGAGTGATAATAAGGGAAGATCGAGCTGAGATTTACAGAGAATTCCGGGATTCATAGGAATTTCCGTGACTTATGCGACGAGATAAACTCGATCTCGTAGATGACCTGCATAAATTTGGAAACAGCAGCGAATATAGTTCCAGAACATCCGCATCGAAAATATCGCTTTGTGACCCTTGCATTTTTGAATTGCATCGCACTTCGTTCGTCGCGTACCAATCTCGATTTTGGGAAACAGTTTCCATCGGACTTCGTATGGATAAGTCCCTATGGCACGCGCGTTGCTATTCACGCCTATCCGTCGAGTAATGAGAAGCGGCATCGCATGGTAAGAAACGGCGCTTCTAAAATATGATACAGCACCCATTGCACGATGGGCGCGTTTTGCTGTTCATGAATGTTCAGCGCACAGCACTGTTCAGCGTTCGACAGAAGCGGGTTAATTTTCCGCACGTAAAATTTTGATAATTAATTCTCATCGGGCCGTTCCTCATGCAGGCATCGCACGTTGAGCTTTTCTACAACCAATCGCAATACGAAATAGTATGGAACCTTGTTTACTCAGAATCATTCCCCGACGATGGGCATCGCGGCGTGCCGCGTCCATCGTGGCGCTTGCCTTCTTCACCCTTTTCTTTGCCGCGCGGAACTCGTGCGCGCAAACGGGCGGCACGTCGGGGGATAGTTCCGTAACATGGCCACATACCGTAACGCTGGGCTTTGGCGCAGCGGCGAACGCCAACTGGCAGATCTCCGGCACAGCGGGAACCGGCACTTCTGTGGAGCCGTATGGAGAGTATGGCTACACAAAGAGCGCGCTTCAGATCGGACCGGAATTCCATATCCTCGCGGAAATCCCGCTGTGGACGAATTGGATGTTTGCTCCGCGTCTCGCCTACAATAATTATAGCTTGAAATGGAACAACGCATCGTCGATCTCTCCGACGAACGCTAATGCGCCAAGTACCGCAGTTCCACTTTCGCTCTCGATGGATTATATCGGACTGGACGCGCTGGTTAAACACGCGTTCGGTAACTTTCATGTTTTGGGCGGTGTAAATTTTTCGGGACCGCTCAATGGCGTTAGTTATAATAACGGGGGGAGTACTGGTAAATTGATAAATTCCGCCGGCATTGTTGCCGCTTTAAAATTGGGCGTGGGGTACGATATTCCTTTAAATTCCATAAACACGATTTGGCTGGCCCCAGAAGCGTTCTTCTCCTATCCGTTAGCAAGTTATGCCACGAACACTCCTTTCGATGTCGATCCGGCGACGATCTCGCTTGGCGTGAGCTTGAAGTTTGCGCTTGCGCCGGCACCTCCACCGCCTCCGCCGCCCACACCGATTTCTGCGACGATCACCGCGCACGGCGTGATGCCCGATGGCTCGCCCGCGAACGATCTCGTTTCGCCGCAGCAAGCGACGCATAATCGCTCCTCGGTTCCACTGTTGCCGTATATCTTCTTCGACGAGGGATCGTCCGTAATTCCTTCCCGCTACGGCCAAAGCGGCGCGACGGGATTCAGCGAGCAGTCTGCTTTAGATGGAAAGAATTCATTGGAAGCGAATCATGCCATCCTCGACGTAATGGGTTCCCGCATGAAGAACAATCCCGCCATGACCCTCAAGCTGACGGGAACGAACTCGAATACGCGCGAAGAAAAGAATAACATCGAACTTTCCAAAGCGCGCGCGACGGCGGTTGCGAATTATCTCGAAAATACGTGGGGTATCAGCCCAAGCCGCATCACGATCGATCAGCGTAATCTGCCGGAGATACCGACCAATCCGGTAACCAAAGCCGGTATGTCGGAAAACCGCCGTGTCGAGATCACTTCCAACATGGATGACCTGACCGCGCCTGTAAAGATCGAGAACCGCAAAAATATCAGCGTTGGCGCAACGACCGTGCGATATGACATTTCCGTCACGCCCGATCCTTCCACGCATACCTATAAGAACTGGACGATTGCGCTCGATAAGGATGGTACACCGCTCGGCACACCGATGTCGGGAACCGGAGCGCCGCCCAGCAGCACGGCTTCGGATATTCCGAACGCGCAGCAATATGTCGGCCAGCCCATTCATTATACGCTCACCGTCACCGATGACAAAGGCAAAACGGCAACGGCCGATGGCCTGACGCGCATCGAAGCGAAAACGGTCGATCACAATAATCTCGAAAAATACGCGATGCTCTCGTTCGATTTTGATCGAGCCGATATCAATGGCAGAGCGCGCCAAATGCTGGACTTGATCGGCGAAAGCATCAGCGCCGGAGCAACGGGCGTGAAGATCGATGGCTACTGCGATTCCACGGGAACCCGCGAGTACAACCAGACGCTCTCCGATGCGCGCGCCAATGCCGCAGTGACCGCGCTGCGCACGATGACCTCGCTGCCCTCCAACGTGACCGCGCAAGGCCACGGCATCGACGATCCGAAGTTCCCGAACGATCTCCCCGAAGGCCGCCAACTCAACCGCCGTGTGGAGTTCACCATCGAGAAGAATCAGTAGGGACGTGCCGCGCACGTCCGATGAAGGACAGGCTGAAAAGCCTGCCCTTTTTTTATGGTATCTTCGCTCATTGGCAGACCCCGAACTTTTCACCGCATTACCGTTTTTGCAATAGGGAAATATTATGCGTCCGATGCTTTTTTCGTGTGATGGGTCAGCACTTCTTCTATTTCATGACCACTAATATACCGGCGGGCTCCCATAAGTGTTTCCAGCTAATAGCGGCATGCATTCTGCTTGCCGTAGTTTCTGCTGGCCTTAAAGCACAAAACTGGCCGATTGGAAAAATAATATTTACATTACCGATTCAATCCCCAAGCAAAAATTTAGGAGCAATGGACGATACTGGAGAAGCAATCGACTGCATTTTTTTTTACGATACACTTCATGGAGTGATCTCGGCAAGGTATGATTCCGGTTCGATACATCAGCAACAGATTTATTACACCTCAGACACGCGAACGTGGCACTTAGCTACGCTTCCTTCCGGCATTCTGCAGGTCAATGCCATTCGAAACATTAATGGGAAACTTTATGCGGCTATCTTCGGCCCAGACATTATCGTTTCGTCCGATTCGGGTGCTTCCTGGTCATACACCGGATTAAACCTTCCCGATACGTGGGATGTCTATGCCGACCCTTCGGGAAACATTAATACATTTAAATACCCCCAAAGGGGAAACTACTATGGTGACTTTGCGCGTGTGGATCAAATGCACTGTTTATGGACTGACCGTGCCAACCCGGTGCAAGTTTCTAACGATGGCGGAGTTTCATGGCATGGCGCTGGCATCTATTCACATGCGGGGTTAGGCTGTTACGGCGATACCTGCACCAAGATATTCGTTTTCGATGACTCGGTCAATACGGACACCAATGTGGATGAGTTGATATATCGATCCACCGATTTTGGCAATACATGGCAAAAGCAGGACATCGGCGAGGTGGGGTCAGGTAGTCTTTATTGCGAAGGTGCGGCCGGTGTGATTTATACTGACGCTCGTGGAATCTCACGCTCGACCGATGACGGAAAAACATGGAGTTTGTTGTATAATATTGGAACTTTTATCGACAACGGATCCGGTAATAACTATTTTCATTTCCCGGTCTTAGGACCTATCGGTAATTACGTTGTTTATGCGGATGGAAATAATGATGTATATCTCCTGAATATCGGCGGTAATGGATCGTACGGAGATTCCATCGCTTTCCCCGATACGGAAAATACTTTTGCATGTGGTTCAATATCCGTTCCGGTTCCGATTTTCGGTACTGTCGATAGCATGATTTCGAGCGTGACAATTACCGATAGTTCCGGTGAATTCTCGCTCACCGGTATCTCGCATTTTGTTCTCGATTCCGGTTCCCACGATACGGCGTGGGTTTCATTCTCTCCCAAACATTATTCTGAGAGCAGCAGCGTAACGCTAAATTTCCAAAATTCCTGGCATTGTTCGGATTGGGCAGAAACGCGAACGATCGTTGTAATGACTCCGCCGTCTGCTCAGATTATCGTGCCGAATAATCTTGTGGGGGCCTGTGCTATTGTGCAAGATTCCGCGCTTGTTTTGCTCGATACATGCCAAGCACTTACACTCACAAAGGCGACGGTTTTAGGAAGCAAGCGATTAACCATCCAGACTTCTCTGCCGGATACCATTCGAGGCATTTCGCCTTCATCTATTCTTTTTCAGTTCGATCCCGTTGACACTATGGGTTCCGGCTCTGCCGAGGTCGAATTAAGCGGGAATTATATAGGCACGACGATCTCATTTGATACTATCGTTACTATTACATATGCAGCAATGGGTTCTACTCCGCATCTTACCTCCGTTTCTGCGCTCGATTTTGGTTCGCTCACTCGCTGCACGGGCGTGGCTTTGCGCGACACCATGCTTCGCTTCGCCAATGCCGGTTGCGCGCCGGATACGATTACCTCTATTACCCTTATCGGCGCGGGCTTTACGAGTGGGAGTGATTCTACTCCCATTATCGTGCTTCCCGGCGATACCGATTCGATTACGGTTTCGTTCCTTCCGCCGGATTCGGGCGCGTATCAGGGAACGATGCTTCTGAATGTCACCTCGACCGGACTTACTGAAAATCCGGCGATAATGTTTATAGGACGCGCTATCCAGGGCTTTGGCGTGCTGGCTGTTGCACAGCCGTCGATTCAGGCCGGGAGCTTTTCTTTCTGCGCGGGCGATACGACAATAACCGATACCATCTCGAACACCGGTTGTGATACGCTGGTGATTTCGAACATCAATTTTAGTGGCGATACAACATTTTCACTCTTTTCCGCTCCCGGCGATTCGCTGTTGCTTCCTGGAACTTCTCGCGTGTTTCAGTTTACGTTTACACCACGCGTGAAAGGATCACAATCCGCTGCGTTGACGTTTCATTCCCGCAATATCGCGAATGATCCCGGGCATGATACTACTATTACTCTTGCGGGACTTGGACTTGGTGGCACCAGCATTCTTTCGGCGGATAGTTCGCTCCGCGATTTCGGCGCGTTGTATGCGTGCCAATCGCGGGATACGACGATCACATTGCGCAACACGGGCTGCGATACGCTTGTAGTCGATAGTGGGCGTGTGACGAATGGGTCGTATGCGACGGATGCGGTTTATCCGATCATCATTCCACCGGATTCATCGGCTACCGTACAAGTTTCGCTTGCGGCTGATTCGGCAGGTATGACAGGTACGCTTGAATTCTTCAGCAATGCGAATCTGGGCGATAGCATGGTAACGATTCCCGTTACCGCAAGCATTATTCCACCCGCGCATTTAGTGCTCGATCTTTCGCCATCGGATACGACAACGGCTGGCTCCATGGTAAGATGCTATGTTTTGCTCGAAGGAACCGTTCCTGCCGGTGCGATCTCCGGTCTCGATTTCGATATTACGCATAATGACGATCTGCTCTCGTATCAAAACGCGAACGGCTTCACCATGACAGGGAGCGCGGGAACCGCGCAACTACAGGCGTTGCAGTTTACTGCCGGGAGTCAAGCGGGAAGCGCGACCGGCGTGGATACCATCGGTAGCATTTCGTTCCGGGTGTATCTTACCGATTCGTCATCGACACCACTCACGCTTTCGAACGTGACGTTTACGAACTCGCTTTCGCTTGCCGATAATTGCGTCGCAGGCATCGTGGATTCTGGTGCGTCGTTTACGTATCTGTTTAGTTGCGGCGAACCGCTGATTCAGGATGCGATGCTGGGTACATTGCCGTTTACGATTACAGGAATCATTCCGAATCCGGCGCAGGATGAGATTACCGTCAGTGTCGCCGGGGTCGGCGACCACCACGCGGTTTCCATTGAGATGTTCGATGCGTTGGGGCGGGGGCAGGACGTGCGCAGCACGTCCCTACAAAGTGGGCTTACGTTAGATGTGTCGAATGTGCCATCTGGAATATATTTTTTGCGGGTGTCGTCGGGCGGGTATGTGCAGTCGCGGAGCGTGGTGATCGCGCACTAAAAAAGTGGAGAAAAAATGAATTTTTTGGAACTCTGTATAAATTCATGAAAAGTTGATGTGAGTTAATGAACATGTTCCCAACACCCCGACAAAAAGCACCTATTTCACAGAGACAGGGGGCGAAATTAGCTTGGAATCGAGGATTCGAACGAAGTATTAAACGCGCACAACACATAAGACAACCATTTCTGGTAGAAACCTGTCTTGGAATAGCGTTCCATACGAACACCACTTGACTTTTGTAAAATAATTGTTATATTGTAGAATGAATGGCGCGCGAACGTCGTTCTTTTTAGTGCATTTCTCACAACACAGGAGGACCTTATGCTCATTACATTTGAAGGAATCGATGGCTGCGGAAAATCGTCGCAGGCGAAACTGATAGCTGACCGGCTGCACGATCAGGGAATTGAAACGCTGCTCGTTCGGGAACCGGGCGGAACGGAACTATCCGAGCAGATCAGAACCATGCTGCTCGACGCCAAACGCGGGATGCCGATGTCCCACGCGGCGGAACTTCTGCTGTTTGCCGCCAGCCGCGCGCAACTCGTGCAGGAAGTGATCGAACCGGCGCTGAAACGTAACGCCATTGTTATCTGCGATCGCTTTACGGACTCGACGGTTGCGTATCAAGGCTACGGACGCGGATTGCCGCTTGCGTATATCGCGAGCGTCAACGATCTCGCTACCGGCGGAATGATTCCCGATCTTACGTTCCTCATCGACATCCCGATCAATCTTGCGATTCATCGCCGCAAAGGGATGGGCGATGACCGGATGGAATCCGAAAGCCGACTTTTTTTCAGTCACGTTGCCGATGGCTACATGGCGCTTGCGAAAGATCATCCCGACCGTATTCATGTGATCGATGGTTCGGACTCGATGGAGGATATTCATCATACCATCGCTCGGTTGGTGGAGTACGAGCTGGGAAACGACCTCCGGCACGCGCATCGCATCAGTAAAGGCTTGCGACGTGCCGAGGGAACTTCTGTTCTCGACGCGACGGGTGATTTCGAATATTCCTTCGATGTAACGGCGGAAGCGTTGGCAAGTTAAGAAAAGCCATCTGTTAGTTAAACGTCATTGCGAGTCGGAATCACGCAGCGAAGCGCAGTGATTCCGGCGAAGCAATCCATTGAGATTCCAGCTTGATCTCAACGGATTGCTTCGTCGAATCGAACTCCCGTTGGTCGTTCGATTCTCCTCGCAATGACATGAAAGACTTACTATTTCGTTACCACGACCCGCTCCACATCGCGCTCGTCATTATCGGTGGTGGTGACGAGGAGATAGACGCCCGCTGGTAATTGTGAGAGATCGAGCTTTGCATCGCCGGTAGCGGACGAAGTCATGCCGCCGTTCAGCACTTCCTGACCGAGCAGATTTCGCACACTGAAATAAGCGCGCGGTGCATCCGCCAGTTCATAGTGGATGGTCGCCGGGCCGATCGTCGGGTTCGGATAGACCGAGATCGCAAGCTGCTTCGACTGCGCAGAGGGAACCGGATTAACCGCTGCAGGCATCGCCGCCGTTAGCTCCGCCGATGGCTCGTACCAGAAGATGAGTTCGTTGGGACGGTCGGCATTTTTGTTGTTGATAACGCGGATGGGAACCAGGCCATTAAGATTGATCGAGTTCGATAGAAAATCATTTAGATTCAAATTATTAGCCCAGTCTTCAGAATCAGCAGCATGTGCATTCTTTTGTGACAGAGCTTTGCCAAGCTGCTTCACGATCTTTACAAATTTTTCCTGTTCAACGTTTGCAATATTGACTTGTGCGTCAATGTCAGAAGTTTCGGCTGAATCATGAAGCTCATTGATCGTTAACTTTAATTGGTGAACCATCGAATCCGCTTTATCGAGATCGTGGGTTGCTTCGAGAAGGTGCTGGATATTATTTTGATCATCGTTTACAACGATCCTCATGTCAGCACTCAAGTTCTTTGCGCCATTTGGGAAATTGAAATTTGAATCGAGATTCAAAGCCAATCCTTTGCTTTTCGAGATGCATGAATCACCATAAATGCTGACCATAACACGTTCATCATTAGAATTCTGCCGAATGGAATCATAGCCCGCAGGCGTAACGCTCAACTGATTATGCATCTGCATGAACAGTTTTTGAACTCCATTGCCTTTTATAATAGTTGTATCACTCTCGAAGCTGAAAAGCCTCTTAGCACCGTTCGGCTCCGTGACAAGGCGTGGCGGAGATTTCGGAATGCGTAGTCCGGCAACATCCGAATCCGAAATTTTTTCGGAAAGATAAATTCTTACCCCCCATGATGGCGGAAGTCCAAGTTTGGTTATTTCACCAGTGGCATTCGATTTCGTATAAAAATCAATATCGCCGTTATCATCGAGCACAATGCCAAGCTGCGCAAGCTGCTCTGGCGTTAGCTCGACGGGTTGCAGGCTGTCGGCAGTGGCAATGGGCTGTACGGGAATTTTTGCTGTAGCCTCGTTTGGCTGGCTTACAATAAAAGAGGGTTTATCAATTGGTGCTGTTGCAAAATGCTGCGTAGCCCCATCCGTCGCTTGTGACCCATAAGTCGCATGGGTCATTATGGGAGCTTTATTTACTGTTTGCTGTGTCGTTGGCCAAAAGGCGAAAACTCCTAAGGCGATAATAGCGGTAGTTGTCATAACGGTCATTCCTATTTTTAATGGAGTGGAGAGCAGCCGCTCGAAGAGCTTCTGCCCGATGGATTGTGTGACCGGTACACTATGCCTGCCCGCCTGAAGGAGCCGCTCGATTTCGCTTTGCGAGATAACGTTCCCCTCCGCTTCGGATTGTGCCGAGCCGAAAAGATCGTTAAGGGGTTTATTATTAAAATTACTCATAATTTCTCCTTTGCCTCGAATGCGAACCGTGTGTGATAGAAGCGTTGCCCGTTACCCGTTCCGCTCGATGCAGTAATACTCACCGATGGTGCGGGAACTGATTCTTCATACACGCCGAGCAGTTTTGCGAGCTTTTTGCGTCCGCGCGACACACGGGATTTCACTGCAGAAAGCGACGATGCTTGAATGCTCGCCACTTCCTCCAATTTCAATCCCGTGATCTCGCTCAGGATGATGGCTTCGCGCTGCTTCGTGGGAAGTTTTGCGAGCGCCGCATAAAGTTGAGCGACATCGGCATTTGCGTCGGGCGCATTGCGTTCGTCTGCGAATGCTTCGAGTTCCAGTTCCGAGATCGGCTGCCATTTTTTGCTTCTCACACGCTCGTGCCGGTTGGTGCGCGTCGCGACTGTGAAGAGGTAACTTAAAAAAGCATTCGGTTCCCGAATGTTATCGAAGTGTTCGTAGGCTTTAAGGATCGTCTCGCTTACAAGGTCCTTCGCGCGTTCGCAGTCAGGGCCATGTTTACCACGGCACATCGCCTGGCAAAAGCGCGAGAGTTTTGGGAGCACAGGCATGAGCAGCGCGAGAAATTCGCGCTGTTTTGTGCCAATGTGCCCAGCCAATGGTAATCTATCTATAGTAGATAGACTGCCAGCCTCGTCAGTTTCGTTCATGCGTAAAGTGTACCGCGGTTGTGGCGTCCATCCGATGATGATGCGTCCACGATAGGTAAGAGTAATGAGCGAGGAAAAGGTGGCACGGTTAATTAATAATGAAGAATGAAGAATGGGGGAGGGTCTGATAAGGTATTCTTATCGTCATTGCGAGGAGAATTCAGCGACCGAAGAGAGCAGAATTCGACGAAGCAATCTCCGGATGTTCAACCAAGAGATTGCTTCGTCGAGAATAAAAGGCTATCGCCTTTTATTCTCTCCTCGCAATGACGTGATTAGAGGCTTCATCCCGACTTCCTCATTCTTAATTCCTAATTCCTCATTTCTTCGCATACGTTCCCATCGTTTCGCTTTCGGCGAGGATGTGGCTGTGCATGGCGTTCAGCAGTTGATCGCGGGTGGCTTCGCCGGGAATGTTAATCTGCGCGTCGAGCGCATAGAGTTTGAAATAATACCGGTGCGCCTTCCCCGGCGGCGGACACGGGCCGCCGTAGCCCATCTGCTTGAAATCGTTCACGCCCTGCCGCGTGCCGTTAGGGAGCTTATCGCGCTTCGGGAAATTTTCTGCAAGTCCGCGCTCAGTCGCGGGAATGTTATAGATGACCCAATGAATATAAGTTCCGCCGGGCGCGTCTGGGTCTTCGAGAAGAATCGCGAAGCACTCAGTTCCCTCTGGCGCGCCGCTCCAGGCAAGCGCGGGAGAGATGTCCTCGCCCTGACAGGTATATTGTTGTGGTATGGTGGAATCGTTTTGAAATGCGGTCGATGTGATCTTCATGTTCGTGTGTGTTAAAATAGTGTCGGCGGTTGCGTTCGTTTGGCTTTGCTTGGCTTTCATTTTGCAGCCTGTAGAAAGCGTTAAAAGAACAATGGCGAGTAAACGAATATTCATAGAGTTAGTCCCGAAGGGACTCGAAGGTAATAGCCGGGGGCGTCAGCCCCCGGAGAAATATATTATTATTCAAAGCCCCGAAGGGGCGAAAGAAATCCCACTCTTCCGTCCCTTCGGGACTTTTTCTGCCGGTAAAATCCGTCCGGGGACTGACGTCCCCGGCTATTACCTTTTGTCCCTTCGGGACGAAGCCGCTTTACCATTTGCAATCTTCAAAATCGCATCGACGATCACTTTTTTTGCGTCGAGTGAATTTGTTACTTCGATTCGTTTTCGTTTTTTCAACATCGGCAGAATTTCCTCTGCATTATCGATCGCAATCATTTTGCCTCCATCGATCAGCCATTGATCTACCGCGCCCATCGGACCTTTGAAAATAGTTACCGTTGAAATGCCGAGCGCGGCGGCTTCGCGGTTCATCGTGCCGCCGCCGGAAATAACAAGATCGGAATGATAGAGAAGGTTCATGCCATCGACCGCATGTTCCGGTATGATAACATTTGATGCGATGCGTGGGTCCGCGCTTCCAGCCCGACCTCTCGGCAGTATAACGATCTGAACATCATCCCTATCTCCGATCAATTTCATGATCCCATCGAACAGCCGGAATGATTCCTCACTCCGGTAATGCGCCGTGCGCGATGGCGGACGAATGGTGATGATAATGCGCGTTGGGTCAAGCCCAAGTTCGCTAATAATATTTTCGTTCGGTTTGAAATCGCTGGCATATACATCTTCTTTGAGTCCCGGATAGGTAAGATGTTTTTCTTTTGGTAGTCTAAGTTTTTCGAGCTTGGAAAATGGAATCGCTTCCGGCGTCATAACAAAATTACTGAGGCGATTGAAGACGCGGACGCTCGCGCCTTCGTAATCGTAGAGTTCAAGCACAGGAACGCGCAGCATTCGCGCCGCGAGCAGCAATCCTCGGGAACCATGTCCGACGGCAAGCGAAATGCGTTTCCCACGCATCATCCATGCCAATCGCAACGCACGCGAAAGCAGGCCGAATGTTTTTATGATAGTATTATTTCCATATTCTCCACCGACAATGCGCGCGTTCAGTCCAGCGCGTTCAACAAGTTCCCGCGTTTGCGCAAAATCGCGAGCGGTGAGAATGACTTCGCATCCGGCACGTTCCAATTCGAGAATGATCGGCACAAAGAACGGAACGTGCGGTGAGTTTTCGAGATCGATCCAGACACGCTTCGCAGTAACGAGTGGATGAGTACCGAGTAACGAGTGAGGCTCGTCTCTGTTCCCTTCTTTATGCAATAACTCGTTACTCATTATTCAATACTGATGAAAGTCCGAAAAACATCCATGCGTTCGACCAGCGCAGGTACGGAATTTTATTTGTAAAAGTGCCGTGTTTCTGATAATAGAAATATCCTTGTGGAGAATGCATATTATTGATGGACCACTCCGCAATTCTCATCGCCGTTTCATAGTCGTCGAACGTTTTGCACGTTACCATTGCTTGCCCGAGCGCATGGGCATCGATGGGGTAGCGCTTGCGGGGGAAATAGCGAACGGCATAATCTGGTTCGAGAAAAGTTCTTCGGTAATACTCGAATCCGCGTTGCGCTGATTTTGCAAGTCGATCATCTCCAAGCCTATCTGCAATGTCTTTCATCGAGACTATTACAAAACCGGTATGGAACGAATCTTCCCATTGTTGCGAAGGTTCCAAACCGTAATCCCACCCGCCATCCGCACGCTGATGCCCGACGACAAATTCTGCCGCAACTCGTGCTAACGCAATATATTCAGCATTAGGCAATAATTTCCCTGCCTTCAATAAAAATTCCGCTCCGAGCAGCGATGCATTGAAGACAATTTGTGGATCATTTTCGGCATAGCCGAACGCCGGCGATTCTGTTTTGAGCGATATAATATAATTAGCCGCGCGCTTAATAGAGTCCAATAATTTGGGCGTTTGGAACTCCTTGTAGGATGCTATCAGCGCAACACCAACGAACGAGGTTGTGACGATATTCGGCGTATTTGCAGGAAGGAAATGCGTGCGCGATTGCCACGGGAATGCGTAACCCCAGCCGCCATTTTTATGTTGCGAGGCAAGCAATCGTTCCGCAAGTGTTGCCGCTTCTCTTTTCCAATCGGGTGAGATTCCATCCTGCGCTTGGAGCAATCCCATGATAAACAGCGCCAACGCTTTCGGATTTTCCGCGCGTGGCACACGAAGCAGCGTATGCACATTAATCGGCGAACGACGACCAAGCTGCACTGCCGCAAGCCGCAGGAAGGGACTCTTTACACTACGCAGTAACGGCGATGTGAGAAGATCGTGCGGGTCGTGGCCGAGAAAGTTTTGTGCGTTAGCCCAACGATATAATGCACGCAATGCGTGTTGAATTCGTGGGTTTGGGGTGGGCGCGGGATCGGTCATGAAGGTTAAACGGCAAATTGCCCGTGTGAATTCAGTGGAATGAACGGACACTTCTTTCCCATGCTCAAATGTTGGGTATAAATAAGCTTTACGCTGCTTCCGATGGTCAGATCGTTCATGTCTCGTTTTTGCTTTTTTCTTCTCGTCGCGGGCATGTTATGTTCTCCGCGTTCTACGAGCGCCCAAACTGTGCTTCCGCGTGCCGGTCAGAATTTTAGCTTTGGAATTATTCAGGGGCCGGATTATCTCATCGGCGATAGCATCGCATCGTCGCAGGAAACCGCGCTTACACTGACCGTTGTAAGCGAATACTCCGGTTGCGGCGTGGTTACATCGCCATCGGGATATATTCAGGATTTCACATTCATTCCCGGTGCGGCAACGGTTATTGATCTTCCGTACGAACTTCTGCTCTTACATAATCTTGGGAAAACAAATAAGGGCTTGCTCGTGCACACGACGGAACCCGTTAATCTTGTGCTGCACGATTATGTGCTCGATGCCGGCGATGCCTCGCAGATCCTTCCGGATAACGCGCTCGACACCAGTTATGTAACCTTCGGATGGGGCATTTGGGACGATCCCTCGGACACGATCGGCTTGCCTGGCGAGCGGAACTGTAACGAATTTCTCATCACTGCCGCGACGGATTCCACGCTGGTAACTATTACGCCATCCGTCAATACGCTGAACGGATTGGCGGGCGGCTCGTCGGTTACGGTACAACTCAATCGCGGGGAATGCTATATCGTGAAAGCGGATACGTCAGATCATCCTTCCGATCCCTCGCTTTCGGGATCGAAAATTCAATCGACGAAACCCGTCAGCGTTATTTCGGGATTGACCTGTGGTTATGTTCCCGTCGGGGATCAATCGTGTAACGAGTTGATGGATGAACTCATTGGAAAAAAATGGTGGGGTTCCCATTTTTTCGTGCAACCGATGGGCAATTCCGATCTTGGAGTAGAGGTCGTCCTTACGAGTGATCGGGATTTTTATGTGAAGATCGATAATGGCTTTACGAATTCGACGAACGGCCGCATCACTGCCGAATTTTCCGGCACAGCGGAGATACGCACGTTCGATCTGCAAGGTAATCCTGTTCGCGTCGAAGCGCACCAGTTGACGCGCGGCAGCGATTTCTACGATTTTTTCGATTTCAACGATCTTGCCGGCGATCCTACGCTTGTTAGCGTGCCCGATACACAATATTACTCCGATACTTTACTGTGGAACACGCCGAATCTTCCGCCCGATCCGAATACCGGCGAGACGTTCGAGCACTTCGTTCCCATTGTGTGCCTGACCGCCGATCTGGGAACTACCACGATCGATGGAACGCCGCTTTCGCTCACGGGCACTCCCTCTTCGGTGATCAATGGCAGCAGATTCAGCGCGATCAATCCCGGCATTAGCCCCGGCGTTCACGAGATCATTTCGCCCGACCCTCTCTATGCGCTGATTGCCGGTTTCAATGATGGGGACTCGTATTCGTTCCTCGCCGGGACGACCGCTCCCGAGCCACCGCGCGATACTGTTTCGCATACCGTGATCCTTCAGGCCGATTCTGCACAGAGCTGCGATGATTTTATTGTGAGCGCAACGCTCGCTCCGACAGCCCAGGATTCCGAATACATGATCTCACTGACAGTTCCCATCACCTACGATCCTACGGTACTCCATCTTGTGGGCATTCAGCCGGGCGCCATTCTTACAAGCGGGAATTATTCGGTGGATTCCTCCACGCCGGGTTTCGTAACGGTAACCATTTTTGGCGATGCGTTCATTACGGGCAGCAATCTTTTTAAATTAATTTTTGAAGGATGGCGGTCGGTCACGGCAACAACCGTCGGGAAAAATGCAACCCCAAGCTATTGCGGCGACGATTCCGAGATCCTCGCCATTCAACCCGTTACCTTTGCCGTTGCGCCAACCCCCGATTCGCTCGATCGGCAATTTGTGATCTCGCTTACTACGGCGAATCCGTGCCAGCCATTCACCATTACCATCACGACAGATTCTATCGTTACACAAAGCGATGCGTTCGTGCTTGCGAATGTTGAAGTGCAGTTCCATACGGCTACGGAACATTTTATTAGTTCCACAGGCGGCGCGTTGCTGAAAAATGTGATCTATAACGAAAGCGGTCAAGCTACCGGCGATTATCAATTAAACGTTCCGGCACCATCTACGCTTTCCGGAAGCGATTCCCTGCTCGCGCTCAATTTCGATCCGCAGTTTGTAAGCACCAGCGACACGATGCTCCTTCGCATTGCGTATCTCGAATGCGGCGACACGCTCTTCCGCAATTTTACCCTTATTTTCCCGATCGTTCCCGCTGCGGATTCTGGTCATGCCATGCTGACGGTTACGACCTCTTCCGTCACGCTTGGGAACCAGGCAGAAGCAGTGGTGAACCTATCGGGACTTCCTGCCACTGCGAACGTACTGCAATTCGATCTTTACATCACGTACAATCACGATCTCCTAAAGTACGACCATACCGATCTCACCGGAACCCTTACCTCGACCTGGCCGCTGCCTGCTCCACCTACTGTGGGAATTTCAACCGACGATCTGCATTTCACCTCGCTTGCTCCGCTCGGAACTGTTCCAGGAACGCTTGCGCAGATATGGTTCAATACATTCGTCGCCGATTCGTCCTATTCGCCGATCACGGTTTCCGGTTCGTTCCCAGGGACGAACGCGGCATGTCCTGTCGTGTTCGTGACGCCGGATTCTTCCGCGCTCTTCCTCGGACAGAACGCATGTGGCGATTCGCTGTTGCGTGAGGCGCTGCTCAAACAGCCTATTACGATCGACCGCGCGGAAATTTTGGGCGATAACACGTTGCATATTGTGATCGAAACTCCGATAGCTGCGAATGTGAACCTTTCGCTGACTGATATTCTTGGCCGCACCCTTTGGAGCGGTAACGTAAACTGCACAGCCGGTACCACTGACCAGCAGCTTGCACTTCCTGAAAACCTTCCCACCGGCCCGCTTATGCTGCGCGCATCGTCAACGATGCTGGTGGATGGTCAGAATATCCGTTCGCGGGAGTTGATGCTGGTGAGGTAATGCCTGGATTCCCAGCGGGTGACCGATCATGCGCCATTCGCGGAATCCATAGATCATCGTAGCTCCGGGCCTGGATTCCCGCCTTCGCGGGAATGACAAGAACGGGGGCGTTTTCGCGCTTCGCGCAATGATACTTACCAGTGTCATTTCCACGAAAGTGCGAATCCATACTTGAAAAACTGCCGAATTCACCTCGAATTCGGTATCTTTAAAGAATTCATAAATTATTTTTGTAACCGGAGCGACCTTGTGCGTTTTAAACAATAGGGAGGGTCTCTCATTGCGAAAGATTCGATCTTTATCCTTCTGCAAGAAACATGTTATGCGTACCATTCTTAAATCTCTGCTTTTTTCGGTGATCGTGCTCGGTTCCTCCGTTGCTACTGCACAATACCAATACTCACAAATAGGAAAGGTAGCTTCATTCCGGCAAAATGTGGGCACGTATTTTCTTAATGAGAATTACGGCTTCGTATTTACGACTGGAAAGATTTCTCAATATAATCCTGGTTATCTACAGATCGTCACCGATACGATGGCTCTTTATCGTACGACAGATGGCGGCACGAGCTGGATCAAAATAGATCTCGGAAACAGCAATCTCAAGAACCATTGGGGTTTGATCTATAGCATGTACTTCGTCTCGCCATCGCACGGATACATGAGCGCCGCTCCGATCACAATGGATTCGGTGATACCGGGCGTTACTTCCATTTTTGACACGAGCCGTGAAGTGAAGTATGCAGGCCAAACGTTTCCCACGAAGCAGCTTTTGCCTGATACTGCGGCTGGGATTTTTAGCACCTTCGATAGCGGTAATACCTGGACCCGCATTTCTTCCGACACGGAGTTCGGTCAACTATATGCATCGAATGGGATCGTTTTTTGTCCAAGCGGCTATTCGAGCAACGAGGGTAAAACGTGGACAATGATTCCGCTCTATGACGGTTCCCAAACCCTTATCGGAAATCGTGATTCGCTCTTGATCGAGTCGGATATTCGTAGTTATGATTTAGGCAAGACATGGGATAATTGGGATTTGGTCGACAGGCAAGGCTACCCCGAGGAGGCTTATGTCATTCCTCATACCCAAGACATCATTTTGGATTCTTCCCTTGATGGTGTTAATTCCATTGCCGGGGACGGCTGCGAGTATTACGATCAATATACTTCTAATCCTAACAACCCCCTGGTGCCTACCCACCCAGGAATTACTCCCACACTATCGGTAACAGGTTATGGGTATGTAATTTATGCGGTTGACGATACGAATGCACTATGGAAAATAAATGCTACTAATTCGGATGGGTATGTACCCGCAGTGCCGCCGCCAACGATAACCATGTGGCATTCCGTAATGGGCGGCCCATCGAATAACACGCTGGAAACGACAATGTGCGATTCCAATTCGTTCTGGCTGTGGTTTAGATATACGGTGGATTCGTGTCACTATGGCGGGCTTACGGCGATCACGATCGATGGGATCGATTCCAGCATCGCCACGTATGCTTCGGAGGGAATTTATCATCCGTGGAACGAATTTCCGGACACGCCGCGCGTTACAGTCTATCCGCACAAGAGCGGCACGTATCCTATTACCGTTCACGCGCATTATTCTGACGATGATTTCTTAGATGGCGACACCACGTTTCAGATGTCGCTTGTGATTCAGCCGAATCCCGGCGTGCTTGTGCTTACGGCGCCACCGGTCTATGATTTCGGTTCGCAACCAATTAACGCAGCAGAGACGATCCATGAAACGCTTGGAATTACTGCGCATGGGTGCGAGCAATCTATCGTCGATAGTATCATTTTTGCAGCCGACAGCACGCAATTCACCGATTTTACATTTACGAATATCACGGCGAGCTTCGTTCCCAACACCGCGCCTCGAAATTTTTCGCTTTCCTTCAAGCCTACCATTGCCGATACGGAGCGTGGAAGTATTTTCATCTATTGGTTCGATGGGGAGGCCGATCATACCGATACGATCCGCGCTATTGGTGTTGGCACTACGGTAGCCGGCGTAGAGCTACAATCGAATGCAGATTCCGAAGCGCCATTTACGATCGTGAGCGTTCAGCCGAATCCGGCGCAGGATAAAATCACGGTCACGCTATCCGGCCAAGTGGAGCCGGAGGTTGCACTGTACGATGTGCTCGGACGAAAAGCAACCACCCCCTCACCCAGCCTCTCCCCGCAAGGGGGAGAGGAGCAGATTGTGGTGGATGTCACGAGCGTGAAGTCGGGAATTTATTTTGTGCGGCTCTCGGCGGGAACGTATGTGCAATCGCGGAGGGTAGTGGTGCAGCATTGAACCGAGATTACGCTGATTAGTTTGATGTTATTCCCGCGAACGCGGGAATGACAATGAACCGTCTCCAAAATCTCTGAAATCGCCCCAAGCCTGTCCTTAGCTTGCCGAAGGATCATGGTTGCGGGCACTTTTGGCTCCCATTCGGTTTTTCATTATCATGTTCCTGAAGAGGCTTTTCGCTCTCTCCTTCTTCATCTCTGTCACGTATAGTAGATAGAACTATTTATTTGAGTTTGGGATAAAAACCGAGTTTTTTTTGATGGCTTCCTCAAAAAGCAGTACGCCGGGATGAACACCCAATGCGTCTGCAATTTGCGATATGCTTGAGACGGTAAGATTACGTGAGCCTCGCTCTACATCCCCTATGTAGCTCCTTTGTAAGCCTGAAGCCTGGGCAAGATTACCCTGTGTGTATCCATGCGCCTCACGCAACAATTTGACGTTTTTGCCGATTATTTTGAGCAAGTTCATTTAGTGATAATGCGTGGACACGCTATATCTTCGATTTTCGGTCACTTTTAAGTGACTGAATTTCAAGCAATCATCCTTTTTTTGTCGTATCTTTGTATTGAGGTCTTTGGAGATACGATGTTTTCTATAAGCATAATATCGTTTTTGAGCCTAATTCTGGCATTTTCAACGCCGCAGCCGGTTGCGCGCGTTGATAGGCTTTATTGGGATCATGTGGAAGGATTCTGCCTTGCGGATTCCGTGGGCAGGGAAATTTATGCCGGAAGCCGAAACCGTCTTTATTATTCCTCCGATTTCGGGCAAACTTGGATGCATCTCGGCGATCTGCCGAAAATTACGCTCATCCGGCAAATCATTCCCATAAGCAAGGGAACAATTTTTATTAATGCGTCCAGAGGTGTCTTTGGCGAATCCTACTTGAGTACGGATTCAGGACGCACGTATTGTGAGTGCTTGCCTTCAACCGGCGCCGGGAACTGCGCGTACTTCGATTCAGAAAAACATACGCTGTATGTAGCGTGTGAAAATCCATTCAAGCTTATGCGCTCGGAAGATAGTGGATATACGTGGAAGCCGGAAGGAAGCATAGTCGATTCAGCCGGGAATGCAGATATTTGTTCGCTCCTCGTTAGCGATGACTCTTTAGGAAGAACTTTTTACATTTCGGCCTCGACACCTGCAAGGATTTATTGCAGGTCAGAAGGAGAAAATGCGTGGCGAAAGTGCTTCACTGAGACCATGAAAAATCCAAATCGTGAATTGCCTCTTATAACAAAGTGGGGAAATCGACTTGTTGCATGCGTTACGAGCGGTCCCCGCTCAACGCCAAAGAAAATATATCTTTCCGATGACCGTGGTATAACGTGGCAGGGAATCAATTGTCCATTCGGCATCTGGGGAGTTGGTGTTAATGCTTCCGATCCGAGAACCATTTGGGTAGGGCAATATGGAAGTTGGCTGAAAACCAAAGATACCATCGCATTGCAGTACTCGCAAGACGAAGGCCGCACTTGGAATAAGGTTCCGAATTGCGGAGGACAATTTTATTGGCAACTACAAGAGCTATCGGATGGCTCTTTGTTTGCCGCAACCGATTTTGGCTTGATGCGCGTCAAACGTAATTAAATGGATAAGCATCAATCAATAGTTAACCGATTCTGAAACGAATCATTTTTGAACAATACTATGACTACAATCAAATCACGCCGATACGCCGCGCTTTTTGCTGCGGCATTCTTAACATGCGCATTATTGGGACATGCAAAAGTAAGTCATGCTCAGCCACCACCACCGCCACCAACATGTGATACATGTACTTGCTGGAATTGTCTACAGCCAGTTCTAGCAGACACAAACAACCTATGTGGTGGTTGCGGCCACGGGTGCATTACATGGGGTTTAGAAAATTTCTGTGACTCGTGTATTGACACTATCACGCTGATGACTAAATTCGGGGATCCATTTTCTACTTGCTGTGTCGCTGTAGACAGTGCATCACATGGCACATGGACATATCGCCCATTAGGCATCAATGAAGTTCAATTCACTGCCACGTCCGGGTGTTTAAATCAGGGAAGGGTTCTCCTGATTACTACTTGTGGTATCACTCCGGGTGAGGACATATATCTTTACTGGTCACCTGGCCAAGGACCTAATCCGCCTTGTGATACGCTTGGTGGACATCAAGGATTCCAATCTTCTATGCCATAAACCCAAGAACATAAATCGTGAGTAACTGGCTATGAAGAAAAAACGCTTCATTGTGGTGGACGGACGCGGCGATGGAAAAGCCTCATAGAACAATGAGGGTAGAGAATGTTTCTTGCCGCGTTTCGTAACTTTTTTTATTTTTTGCTGTTACCTTTTGGCATTTCGACGGTCTTAACTTTATTTATATATGAAGATTAACTCAATGATCACACGAATCATTATTATTGCTTGTTTTTTGCTGTTTTTGCAGACTCCCGCTCAGGCTCAGTGGGTAGAAACAAACGGCCCACATCAAGAAATTCTCACGTATGGAGGAGAAGGCAATTGTATAGCATCAATCGGAAACGATCTTTTCGCAGGAGTGTCCTCAGGCGCGATCATTTCAACCGATAGTGGATTAACTTGGACTCTGACCAGCAAAGGGCTGGGTGGCTTGGGTGTGGGGGTTCTTCTTGCCAGCAGTGGAAATTTATTTGCAGGTACAAACGGTGGCCTTTTTCTTTCGTCCGATAGCGGGGCGAATTGGAATCAAGTCCCTTTTGATACTTCTAATTCCTCCGTAACTTCGATTGTAGCCTTCGGCAGTATTCTTATGGTTGCGTGCGGGGGATCCAATGGCACATTCGTTTCAACTGATAATGGTGTAAATTGGAATCCGGTTGGTAACGATTTGCCTCCATTAGTCATAAGTTTTGCTACAATGGATGGGAAGTTTTATGCGGGAACCAAGGGAGATGGAGTGTTCCTTTCTTCAGACACGGGCGAAAGTTGGTCGTGGACTGGCGGCGGTCCCATGACAGTCAACTCGCTCGTCGTGGTTGGCGGGAATCTTTTCGCAGCTACTGACAACGGGATATTCCTTTCAAATGGTGACAGCGGAAGCTGGGTTGCCGTCAACAGCGGCCTATCTGGTTCGCGCATTTACGCGCTCGCGGCAAGTGGGCAAAATGTCTTTGCTGGAACATTCGGTAGCGGAGTGTATCTTTCCACAAATAATGGAACAAACTGGAATGCAACCGGTAATAACGGATTGATAAATACCTATGTTGAATCACTTTTAGTAAGCAACGGAAATCTTTATGTGGGAACAGACGGAGGTGGTGTTTTTCTCTCCACCGATAATGGTGCGGATTGGACAGTGCATAATCCTCTTACTTTGATTAATTCTTCTATTAATAGCCTTGATACAATCGACGGGAATCTTTTTGCATGTACGCAAATGGGGTTATTCTCTACGACAGATAGCGGTGTAAACTGGACGCTCGACAGTAATGGAATGGGCAATATTTCCGTTAGCGGGGTAGTTGCAGATGGGGGGAATCTTTTCGCGGGAACATCTGGCGACGGTGTATTCCTTTCCACTAACAATGGCAGAAATTGGGCTGCCGCAAATCCGGATTGACAAATAAGAGTATTACTTCCATAACGCAAAACGGTGAGAACCTCTATGCGGGGACATTAGAAGGTGTATTCATCTCGACAAACAACGGCATAAGCTGGAATGCCACAGGCAACGGGGTGGGACGTGTATTATCATTCGCAGTAATTGGCCAGAGCCTGATTATAGGGTCGCAAGGAGCCATTTACTATTCACAGGATAGTGGAAAAGATTGGAATGATGTGCAAGATGTGCCATCCTACTCTAATATCAATGCGCTCGCAATAATTGGCAGTTCAATTTATGCTGGAACAAGCAGTGATGGTGTGTGGATTTCGAGCGACAGCGGCATAGACTGGATAGAGGTAAACGATAGCGCCTTAAACGACTCAGATGTTACTACGCTAATTGCTAATGAAGGAAATCTATATGCAGGTACAGATAGCGGCTTCATTTTGCTCTCATCGGATCGCGGCACAACATGGAAACAAATTGATAGTGGTTTGAATGTCGGCGGTACAGAGATTACATCGCTCGCGATGCAAGACAGTGTTCTCTACGCGGGGTCGCCTGATTCGGGTATTTGGCGGCATTCGCTTTCACAGTCCATAAAAAGCGCAGTAGTCGAGCATTTTCTTCCCCATTACGCGCCTTCCCAACAACCTATCATCTATCCCAATCCAGCTTCTGAAACGATAAATATAGCAGCACCGGGGCAAAGCGGCCAAGTGATCTTGCTTGACATGCTGGGGCGGCAGATGCGGAACGCAACTCTTCCGTCTTCCGGCGAAGTTCAGTTTGATGTGAGTTCTCTACCAACGGGTATCTATTTTCTTATTGCAGGTTCTCTTACATCAAACCTTTTGAAGGAATAGAGTCCTTAGCACGGGAGCTCGCTACAAGGAACGTATGAATGCCTCGTCCTGATGAATGGGCAGGTGGATGACCGATCATCCACCGTGGAGACGCTGCCGGTGGTGTTGATGCGGTGAACCCATTCGGCAAGTTCAGGGGCAGACGCTGCAAAAATAAATTGTCGAAATTAGCGCAAAAGGCCAACATCTGCCTGAACGGGCACCAGTGGCCTGAAAACTTTGTTCTATAGAGTGGGAGGGTACTTTTCTATTGATACCCACCCGTCCGCGAGCGTTGAGAGTGTATGCCGACCGCTGAAGTACATGTATGTCGACCCCTGCACATGGAGACCGATCATCGAATGATCGTTCAAGCCACTGCAATCAAATGGCGCCTGGGGGCAATCACGAAGTCCGAGACCGATAGTCCAATCGCGACCCGAGACAGACCCGAAAATGTAGGGTTGAGGTCATTGTTACGGAGACCTTGATTGCCGGAGTTCTTTGAAAATTAATTATGGCCTGCTGTCGTGTACTCTATGGCAGGACTTTAGCCGCGCGATCCGCTGTGGCGGATGAAATTAGGCTGGAAAACGAAGAGATCGGAATTCAGCAAGAACGTCGAAACAATAGCATAATTCGGCATCGGGAACTGGCCTTGCGCCGAGAACATTACAATTATAGCAAAAGAGGAGTCAGCCGCATTCGAAGCACACAAATATAAGCGATCCACCGGTTTTGGTACTCGTCGAGCGAGGACTGGTGCGGAGCATCGCCCTCGATCTCCGGAGCATCGCCATAAATTTAGCGCATCCCAGCCGCGTTCGCTGGGATTATTTAACGCGGAGGAAGAGGATCAGGATTTTAGTCCGGCACACTCGAAGCTCGGCGGAAAAGTCCTTATCCTGAATGGCAATTACGAGCCGTTGGCTATTACCAATGTCGAAAAGGCGATCATTCTGCTGTATCTTGAGAAAGCGGAACTCGTAACGAGTATGACAGGCAAGGAGGTGCGCTCCACTTCCGTAACGATGCCGTTTCCGAGCGTGATTCGGCTTTCCGCGTATGTGCGGGTGCCGTTTAAGAAGGTGATTCTCTCGAGAAAGAATATCCTCAGGCGGGATGGCCACCGGTGCCAGTATTGCGGTGCGACAAGCGTTACGCTGACGGTCGATCATATCATGCCGAAAAGCCGGGGCGGTGAGGATTCGTGGGAAAATTTGGTCAGCGCGTGCCTGAGGTGCAATAATGTCAAGGGCAGCCAGACGCCGGACGAAGCGCAGATGGTGCTGGCGCGGCGGCCCATCCGCCCAAATCATGTGACGTTCCTCCGCCAATTCGCAGGCCGCGTAGATAAGGACTGGGAGCCGTATCTTTTTATGGGGTAATAGAAGTGCTGGTAAGTGCTGAGTGCTAAAGTGCTAAGTAACTCTCAACACCTCATCTCGTTAAACGAATGATTTGTATTCGATGAACGAATTCATAAGGTAGCGCCTTTATCAGTTTATTGGCTTAGCACTTTAGCACTTAGCAGCACTTCGGAATGGCCTGGAATCCACAACAGCAACAGCAGTATCAGCGCCCGCGTATGTCGGGCTTTTCGATGTTTCCGACGGGAGTAAAATTCTTGATCGGAAGCAATGTGGCTGTTTTTCTGCTCGAACTTCTTTTTGGTATTTTTCATTCGACCGGCGGGCCGTCCTTGAGTACGATTATCGTCGAGTATTTTGCGCTTTGGCCTCTTAATTCCGGTCATTTTCTGCCGTGGCAGCTCTTCACCTACATGTTCCTTCACGAAGGGTTCATGCATATTTTCTTCAATATGCTGTTGCTCTTTTGGGTGGGCATTCAAGTAGAGCAAGCGTGGGGCACGAAACGATTTCTGATCTATTACTTCCTCTGCGGGCTGGGCGGAGGGATAGCCCATTTGCTTTTATCCGGATTTTTTGGCATGGGAGGCGGGCCAATGCTTGGAGCTTCGGGAGCGATTTTCGGAGTGCTCGTGGCATTCGGGATCATGTTCCCCGACATGAGTTTTTTCATTTTTCCGATACCCTTTCCGATCAAGGCAAAAGTATTCGTGCCACTGATGATCGCGTTCGAAGTCTATTCGACCTACAACGCATCGAGTTCCGATAGCGTGGCGCATCTCGCGCATTTAGGCGGAGCGGTGACGGGCATTATCTACATGCTGATCATGTCGGGCGGTAAGATCTTTCCTGCGCGTAAAACCCGTGTGCAATCGCAATGGGGAAATGGGTCAGCGCAGGTTCCTAAGAATGGCGGGTTTTTCGGGCGGATGCGCTCTCCCGGCAGAACCGTCGATGCCGATTACCGCGATCTCGATAATCATGGCGGCGGCATTGCGGATACGAAAATTCAGGATGTCAAACAAGCCAAAGTAATTACACAGGAAGAGATCGACCGGATTTTGGATAAGATCGCCGCCACCGGCTATCAAAATCTGACCGAAAATGAGCGCGATATTCTTTTTGAGGCATCACGCAGGATGGAAGAGAAGAAATAAGAAAAAGTTAGAATGTTTGAATTTGATGAAGTCATTTCTGAAACGAACACACCTTTGGGATTTCGAGTCAGAATTACGGAAAATCAATGGAATCATATTAGTGAAGTGAAGCACAGATACATGAAAGAAAAGCTACCGGTTGTAGAATTTACTTTGAAGGAACCCGATATTGTTCGCCAAAGTAAAACCGATGCTTTTGTATTCTTATTTTATACCGAGGTCGGCTATATAAGATGGCTCTGCGCTGTCGTAACAAGAGAGAATGGAACCGGATTTCTCATTACATCGTACATTACAAGTGCTATTAAGCTCGGAGAACCGATATGGACCAAATAAAAGTATATTATGACGAAACAGGCCAAACTCTGACCGTCTGGTTTGACGATCCGAATAAGGAAGTTATTTCGGAAGAAGTCGGAGATGATGTCATTCTCATGAAGGGTGACAATGGAGCTGTTCTTGGATTTGAAAAGCTGAATGTAAAATACCATAATCCTAAAGAACTGAGCGTAGCATTTAGCAAATTTCACGAATAGCATTAGGAATAATGCAGGCTGGCAGATAGAAATGATGGAAATTCCAATACTAACTCAAACGACGAACGGTCATGCGGCAAATGTCCATGAGGACGCAGCGCTACATCAACGCCGGAAATCGCGGCGCGTGATGATCGGTAACATTCCCGTTGGCGATGGCGCGCCGATCTCCGTGCAATCCATGACAAAAACGAAGACGGGAGATGTTGATGCCACCGTTGCGCAGATCGCGCGCATGGAAGAAGCCGGCTGCGACATCGCGCGCGTGACCGTTAACGATTGGGAAGCAGCAGAAGCCATCGGCGAGATCGTGAAGCAATCGAATATCCCCATTGTTGCCGATATTCATTTCAATCATGTGTTCGCGCTAAAAGCGATCGAAGGGAATGTTGCGAAAGTGCGGCTCAATCCCGGTAACATCGGTAAGATCGAGCGCATCCATGAAGTGTTAGGAAAAGCGAAAGAGAAAAACATTCCCATTCGCATCGGCGTAAATTCCGGCTCCCTCGAAAAAGATATTTTGGATAAGCACGGCTATCCAACCGCCGAAGCGCTGTACGAATCGGCCATGCGCCATGTGCAGATTTGCGAGGATTTCAATTTTGAGGACATCATTATCAGCGTGAAATCAACCGATGTCCGATTGATGATCGATGCGTACCGCCTCATCGCAAAACGAACGGATTATCCGCTGCATCTTGGCGTGACCGAAGCGGGAACTACAAGAGTTGGCTCGATCAAATCTGCTGTCGGCATTGGAACGCTGCTTGCCGATGGCATTGGCGATACCATTCGCGTTTCGCTTACTGATGAGCCGGAAAAGGAAGTCGAGACCGGCAAGGAAATATTGCGGACGCTTGGGCTTACATCCCGCAATGTCGAGATCATCGCCTGCCCAACGTGTGGACGACTTGAAATTGATCTATTTAAAGTTACACGCGAGTTGGAAGCAGCCGTCGCGCATATCAAAAAGCCGGTGAAAGTCGCATTGCTTGGCTGTGTGGTGAATGGTCCCGGCGAAGCTTCCGAAGCGGACATTGGCATTGCTGCCGGCAAAGGAGTGGGAATTCTTTATCGCAAAGGCGTGATGATTCGCCGCATCAAGGAAGAAGATATTGTTTCCACGCTGATCGAAGAGGTGACAAATTTCGCGGGGTGAGGTTTCTAAATAAGGAACAATTTTCATCGTTTGAACGTAAATATAGTATGCAAACAGCATCTATTAAAGAAGAGGCGAAACGTTTGATCGACTCCTTGCCATCGAACTCTACTTGGAGCGACTTGATGTATGAGATTTATGTGCGCCGTGAAATCGAGTCCGGTCTCGATGATCTCGAAGCAGGCCGCTTCAAATTTCACGAGGATGTAAGGAAACTTTTCCAACCTCCGAAATGACCATTATTTGGTCAAATCGCTCTATTGACAGGCTCACGGCTATCCATGATTTTATTGCACAGGATTCACCCGATCATGCCAGTAAGGTCATTCAAAAAATCCTGGATCGTGCTGAGCAATTGCGAGCATTTCCAGAATCCGGAAGAATGGTACCGGAATATGAACGAATTGAGGTGCGCGAAGTCATCGAACATCCGTATCGCGTTCTCTATCGCGTGACTGGAGATCGAATTGAAATTGTAAACGTTCTACACCTCCGACAACAACGATAAGTTTGAATGACCGATTCTCTGATTTCGATTTCCAAATCACACCCCCTCGCCACCATCACCATGACGCGCGAGGAGAAACGCAACGCGCTTTCGCCGGAACTTATCGAAGAGCTATCGCAAGCATTCGATGACTTGAAAAATGATGAGGACGTTCGCGTCGTCATACTCAAAGGTCAGGGCAATACGTTCAGCGCGGGCGCGGATTTATCTTACCTTCAGAAAATTTCCGAGAATGGCCCGGAAGAAAATCTGGCTGACTCACGAAGGCTCCGCGATCTGCTGTGGAAAATTTATACGTTTCCGAAATTTACGATAGCGCAAGTACACGGCGCGGCGCTGGCCGGTGGGTGTGGACTCGCCACTGTGTGCGACGTCATCTTCGCCGCCGATGATTCTGAATTCGGCTACACCGAAACGGCAATCGGTTTCATTCCCGCCCTTGTCTCGATCTTTCTTGTTCGTAAAATTGGCGAGCAACATGCGCGGGAACTGCTTCTTAGCGCGAGAAAAATAAGCGCAGAGGAAGCCTATTCGCTGGGGCTTGCACAGTATGTGGTTCCGTGTGGTTCGCTCGATACCGCTGTTCAGCAATATGCGATGCAGGTTTCGAAGAATTCGCCATCGGCTATTGCGCTGACGAAATCGCTGCTTGCCGCGCAGCACGGCATGAGCCTCGAAGCAGGTTTGGAATATGCCGCATCCATGAATGCCCTTGCGCGTGGGACGGAGGATACGAAGAAGGGGATTGCGGGATTTTTGAAGAAGTAATTATCGCACTTCTAATCCACTTGCCGCTTCTCGATCGCTTGTGATGAGCGAAACTGCTCCGCTCTCATCGTTCACTGCCAGCAGCATTCCGTTCGATTCCTGGCCCATCAGTTTTGCAGGTTGGAGATTTGCTACGACGACAATGGTTTTGCCGATCAGTTCTTCGGGAGTGAATTTCTCGCCAATTCCTGCAACGATCTGGCGTTTTTCTTCGCCTAAAACGATCTGTAACTTTATCAGCTTTTTCGATTTGGGAACCCGTTCTGCTTCCAAAATTTTCGCGGTGCGAAGTTTTATCTTTTTGAAATCATCGATGGGAATGAGGTTGGATGCAGCTGGATTTTCCTGCTTGAGAGGCGCGGGAACCGCGCCACTACCAATGGAAGCTGCCATCGTTTTGAGTCGTTTAATTTCTTCGGTCATGGTTTCATCTTCTATTTTGGGGAATAAAATTTCGATGGGGCCAAGCTCTGTTTGTCCGTGCAGCTTTGCTTCGTGGGCATTCGACCAATTTTCTTCGCTTGCGTTCACGCCGAGTGTTTTCAACAGTGTGGCGCTTGCATTGGGAGTGATCGGCGCAAAATACACCGCAAGCGCGCGAACGGCTTCGAGGCAGGAACGAATTACTTGCGCTGCGTGCGCCCTATCCTCTTTAATAAGTTTCCACGGCGCAGCGTCGTTGAAATATTTATTTGCGGAGCGAGCAAGGTCCATTGTTGCTGCTGTTGCATCGCGCAACCGAAAGCGGTTGTAGAAATCAGCAATTTCGGTTGCACGAGCGCCGAATCCATCGAGCAGCGCCTGGCCTTCAGCATCCAGCTCTTTCCGATTGCCCATGACCTTGTTCTCGAAATGCTTCGATGCGAACGTAAGCACGCGATTTGCAAAATTCCCGAAAATATCGGCAAGCTCGTTATTGGCGCGCGCTTGAAATTCCTTCCATTGAAAATCGGAGTCCTTTTGCTCGGGAATCATCGTAGCGAATGCGTAACGAATGACATCAGCCGGATACCGTTCCGCGATCTCATGCAACTCGACAGTAAATCCACGAGATTTCGAGAACTTTTCGCCTTCCAAATTCATCCATTCGTTAGCGGGAACATTTTCGGGAAGGATATAGTGACCCCTCACCCCTCCCTCTCCCAGAGGGAGAGGGAGCTTATCGGTCGCTTCGTTATGCGCGAGCAGCATGGCCGGAAAAAGGATCGTATGAAACACGATATTATCTTTTCCGAGAAAGGTTATCCATTGTGTTGAATCATCCTGCCACCATTTCCTCCACGCCTCTCCCCCTGCCCCCTCTCCCTGCTGGGTGAGGGGGTTCAATGCTTCTTTAGTTGCACTAATATATCCGATCGGTGCATCGAACCATACGTAGAGAACTTTACCTTCGGCATCCGGAAGCGGAACGGGAACTCCCCAGGTAAGATCGCGCGTAATGGGACGATCTTGCAGACCGGATTTCAGCCAACTTCGCGCTGCTTGCAAAACGTTTTCCTTCCAGTCATCGCGGTGCGATTCGATATATCGTTCCAACTCTTTTTGAAACCGCGACAGCGCGAAGTACCAATGCTTTGCCGGACGCACAACAGGTTTCGATCCCGATACTTTCGAGCGCGGATCGATCAGGTCTGTTTGATTGAGATACGTCCCGCAATTCTCGCACTGATCACCGCGCGCGCTTGGGTTCGAACATACCGGGCACGTTCCCTCGACATAACGGTCGGGAAGAAACATTTTTGCGACTTCATCATAAAGCTGTGGTTCCTCGCGTGGCACGAGAAAACCGCCATTAAAAAGCGTAAGAAAAAATTCTTGTGACGTTTCTCGATGAACCGGACTTGTTGTACGAGCATAATAATTGAAAGAAATTCCCAACTTTTCGAACGAAGCTTTATTCAGATAATGAAAGCGATCGACAATATCTTGCGGTGTAACTTTTTCTTTATCCGCTGAAATGGTAATTGGCACACCATGCTCGTCCGAGCCGCAGATAAAAAGGACTTCTTCGCCGGCGAGGCGTTTATAGCGCGCGTAAAGATCGGCTGGCAAATAGCAGCCCGCTAAATGGCCAATATGGAGCGGCCCATTGGCATACGGCAGCGCGGCGGTGATGAGGGTGCGTTTGAAATTCGGCATAATGGCAGGCAAAACGTGAGATAACGTGAGACTACTCCCACCATCCTGTTGTTTCTTTGCCGATGCTCGAAACCCTTCATGCCACCCGCTATGTCACGCCCTTCCGCGAGGGCGGTTCGCTGCCTGCGCTTGTCGAGGCGGATGACGATGGGCTTTACGTCCTGAAATTTCGCGGCGCGGGTCAAGGGACGAAAGCGCTGATCGCCGAACTTATCGGCGGAGAGATCGGTCGTGCGTTTGGATTGCCTGTTCCGAGATTAGCGTTTATGCAGCTCGATCCCGTGCTCGGACGCAACGAACCGGATTATGAAATACGAACGCTGCTCGAATCGAGTGCCGGAATTAATTTTGCAATGGATTTTCTTCCCGGCTCGATCACGTTCGATCCGATAGCGAATAAAGTTGATGCACAGCTCGCATCGGAAATCGTGTGGTTCGATGCGTTCATTATGAATGTCGATCGCACGGCGCGAAATACGAATATGCTGATGTGGCACAAGAAATTGTATCTAATAGATCACGGCGCATCGCTTTTTTTTCATCATCAATGGGAAACAGCAGCAAGTAAATTCGAAAGCCCGTTCGCTGCGATCAAAGATCATGTGCTGTTACGTTTTGCTACCGAAATTGTTGAAGTAGGAACGAAATTTACACCATTGCTACATCGAGATTTACTTCAGTCAATTATTGCACTCGTTCCCGATGATTGGCTGCATGGCGAACCATTTTTTTCGAATGCGAATGACCATCGCACAGCCTATCTCGATTTTCTTTTGAAGCGAGTTGCATCATCCACTATTTTTGAACAGGAGGTGATACGTGCCAGAGCTGATCTCGTTTGATTATACGGTGATCCGTATTGTTCCTCGCGTCGAGCGCGCGGAGTTTATCAACGCGGGCGTGATCGTGTTTGCGCGAACGCTTCGGTATTTGGATGCGCGCGCGCATCTCGATCTGGAACGCGTACGATCTCTTTTTCCCGAAGCCGATATTGCTGAGATCGAGCAGCACCTCTTGCGTATCCCGAACATTTGCGCGGGTGGTATTGGCGCAGGCCCGATCGGGGAACTTCCACAACACGAGCGCTGGCACTGGCTTGTTTCGCCACGAAGTACGATGATACAAACTTCTGAAACGCATTCCGGTATTTGTACCGACCCTGCGGCAGAACTTGAACATCTGATGAAAAGTCTTGTGCTTTCATAGTGGGAAGGAATCGTTGTTAGCATGAAGTTCCTTCGAGAATATGCCCTTACGGTTGCGCTTTTGGTGGGAACGCTTGCGCTTGCATTCTATCCGATTCTCTTTAATGGCCGGACGCTTTTGCCATCGGACTTGATCGATACGATGACGTTACCGTTCTCGCAGCATTACGGTTCCCAACATGCTTACAATTCCCTCATAACGGACGCATCCCAGCAATTCTACCCACTAAAATATTTTGCGAAGCAAGCCTACGAGCACGGCAATTTCGCTTTTTGGAATCCACATGTTCTGAATGGCTATCCGCAATATCTGGAAGGAATGTGGACGTATAATGTTGTTCTTTTTTTGCCTTTCGTTATTGCGTTCCCACTTTTGCTTTTACTCCCGCTGCTTGTTGCGGGCATAGGCATGTACGCTCTGCTGCGCGAATATGAAGTGCGTGCTGGCATTGCGCGCATTTTCGCAACGGCCTATATGCTGAACGCGCTTTTTATCACGCATCTGCTTAATCATTTTATCCCGGCGTCCTTTTCATTCGCGCCGTTCGTGCTGCTGTTTATACATAAGTATGAACAAATCCCGAAGTTCAAATTCTTAGCGTATTCATCCCTTTCGCTTGCGCTGGGATTTCTCGCGGGAAATATCCAAACCGTTGGGTTCCTCGTCTTTCTTGCGACTTGTAATTGGAGTTCCCTTTGGTTTCTTCGATCTCCTCGTAAGTTCCGCACACTACTTCGACCGCTTGCGCTCGTTTTAGGATTTGCCGTTGGCCTCAGCGCCATCATGATTCTGCCGATGCTCGAATTATTTTACGAGACCGCACATGGCGGCGCTTTTTTTTCTACAAGTTTACTCCGATCGTATGATCTGCTCCAACGCATCGAGAGTGTATTCCTTTCATTCACTTTTTTTATTCCACAGCTTGCGGGATCGATTCGCGGTGTCACGCTCGATCAAGCGATTGGGATCTATTCGCAAGATTTCGAAGGCGCGATCGGGTTCCTTCCCCTCCTGATCGCTGTTTGGGCAAGCATTGCGCTCTGGAAACAAAAGCCGGAAATTCGTCCCTTCGTTATTCTCATGATCGCGGGATTTGCCCTCCCTATTGCTACGCCGCTTTTTCATTTTATTTATCATCGCTTCTTTATTATCTTCATTCTCGGCGCGTGCGGAGCGGGTGCAATAGGATTGGAAACTATTCTTTCAAGCACGGAATGGAATCCGAGGCTGCGAACATGGACGAAAGGATTTGCGTATGGCTTGCTTGGAATTGTTGTTGTTTTATCGGGATTTTCTATCGTGAGATGGGTTAATCCTTCTTTCATCGAAAATTTTGCTGCTGCACATCTATTACCTCCTTTACAAACCGCTGTTTTTGCGGAAGGTAATGCCGATTGGGTACGCCAACGCTTTGCGGAAGCACTCGATTATTGGCGGTTAACGCGACCGGAACTTATCCTCGGCATTGCTTCATCGTTTCTCGCGCTTGCCGTTCTTTTATGGAGGGATCGATTTAGTGTACGTATGTTTCAAATTACAATTTGGAGTATTACGGTATTTCAATTGACCCTCTTCATCCGGCTATGGCTTCCGATGCTCGATGAGACGAAATATCCGATCTATCCCGAAACAAGAGAAACGCGTCTTTTAGAATCAGCGTCTGGGAACTCTCGCGTGTATTTCTACCGCGAAATAGATCCCGAAAAGCAATTCGCGTTCATGAATAATGAAAATGTCGTCTATGGCATACCGGAAGCAACGGGATATGCGAGCATGACGCCGCGTTGTCTCTATATTTACACAGCCATTCTGCATTGGAGCGATCGCGGCCTTGTGACACCAAAGTTCCTCGGTAAATTCAATATTGGTACACTCGCACGGGTAAAGCCGCTTCCATTCGATTCACTTATTTGCATAGACTCCGGCTCGCTTTGGATCTATAAAAATCCGTGGGTCAGCCCGAGAGCGTATCTTGCCCATGATGCAGAAATCCTTCCTGACGATACTGCCATATTGCAAAGAATGTCTATCGATTCGTTTCCCTGGCCTGCCGCCTATTTCACGCTGGAAGAAAAAGTAAATAACCTGCACACATTTCCTGCTATCGGCGATTCGGTTGCGATCACTAACGCCTCGGAAAACGAGATTGAAATGATTGCTAACAGTCATGATTCGTCCTATCTTGTTCTGACCGATACCTACTACCCCGGCTGGGAAGCAACCGTCGATGGCGTGGGAACTACAATTCATCGAACGAATTATGCGATGCGTGCCATCCTGTTACCACCCGGGAAGCATAAGGTAACTTTTATATTCCGCCCGCGCTTATTCCGGATCGGCGCGTGGATCAGTTCCGTAAGTCTCCTATTGCTGCTCGGAATTTTTCTTGCGGGCAGAAAAAAACGTGAATGATCTCCAAATGATGTTCCCATGAAAATCTTCATTGGCTGGCCAATGCTGGTTTTACAAAAAGCGCACGAATCCTATCGAGCAGAGGTTCCTGATACACTAATCTCCCGGTTCGCATGGTTTGCCAGAACGCCACTTCCCGCAAGCTATAACGGCCTGTGATGTGTTTGGTCTGGAGCTGAAAGACCGTCAAGATAACCGCCAGCATCCCGGACATCATATCAGCATACATCAGCCCGAAAAAACAAGCAACCTGATACATGATGAGCATCTGAATTCCCCATTGTCCAAAAAAGAAATCTTCTTCTGTTTTGCGCAGCCGATAATTAATGAGCGCGCTTTTCCAAAATTTGCTCAGGAGCCAAATGAAGCAGATGGAACCCGGAATCCCGGCTCGCAGCGGCCAATAGAGATAGGTGCTATGGGTTCCCAGCGTTGTATAAACGGCAGAAAGCGGCATACGGTAATAGGTCGTCCACTGCACGCCGGCGGGAACCCCAAGAATAGGGTTCCGAAGGATATTTTGGATCACGTTGGGCCATTCCATAAGACGAATATACGCCGAGCCTTCGTTCGAAGGCGCAACAATACCCGTTAGCCGCGATGCTACTTCCAGTGGATTGGTTAAAAACACGGTGGCGATAAAGACCAAAAATATCGCGCAGATCAAGAGCAAATGACGTATTCTTCGATCGCGCGGGAGGGTAAAGAACATACAGAACATGCACACGGCCATGCCCACATAGAACGTCCGCCGAAAGCTCATGATGAACGTGAGCGCCAGCACCGGCGCTCCCCAGAGCATAAAGCGCCGCAATCCTTTCAGAGCCTCGCCACGATAGAGAAGCAAGATCAGGAACCCGACGACGCCGATCCCAAGCAAATAGCCATCGCGCCATATTTGCACTACGCCCCAAAACTTCGCCGGCAGATTGGAATAGAAATAGATAAAGGCTCCATCGATCGCTTTTGCGATCACGGCATAGAAAATAAGTTTCCATAGCACGACCCGGTCTCGTTCATCGCGAAAGGCAGAACTGATGACCAAAAATAAGAATGGCAGTTCCACCACTTCATGGATCTCAAAAATAAAAGCGACGCGCTGATTGTAATAACAGCCTCGTGCCCAGGATGTGAAAAATGCCAAAGCAATAAGGATGAGCGGGCCGGTATAATACGAACGCCGAATGGTAAAATCGTACGTGAGCGTCCGCTCAATGATCACGACAAGAAGCAAAATGGTACCCAGAATTTCCATCATCGTCGTAAAGTAGGGCACCACATGAACTAGAGAACGGATCTCGAACGGGGTCGGAGCAACCTCACCATCCTGCCAGATGAGCAGCCAGCACAGCGCATATTTCACCATCCGTAGTGAAAAAAGCAGCCGTTCCCGCTCAGGCGTTTGAACCGTTGTGATAGCCTCGTTCATCCGTTATTCTCTTTATTTCGTGCGTAGATTCTCGATGCGGAATCTGCAAGTTCACCGGGTTCCCGTCCGCGGGATTTTAGTTGCGTAGCCCATGATAGCCGGAGCGACCACAGTGAAACATACACCAGCGATAGCGCAATACCAACGATCAGTCCGAGCAAACCCATTGCGGATCGGATCGGACCAATGCGGTGATCTGGCGCGAGCGCAGTATCCAGCACCGTGATCAGAGATTTCTCTCGAACTTCGAAAATATGCTGCTGCTCCGTTTCTACGCGTAGGAACGAAACAATAGGTTCCAATTCTTTTCGGTCGCGTAATAGCTCTGCGTAATCACGGCTGACTTGCGGGAGCGAATCCAGCGCAGGCCCGATCTGCCGTTCCGTTTCATACGCGTTCGCTGCCTCATTCGCCTCGTTGTATTTAGCCAATGCCGCTTCCTTGCTCGTCGCATTATTCGATAGATCCAATCCGAGCAGACGAAGCTGAATTTCTGCCTGATCGCGCTCGGCTCTGAGTTCCCCAATGCGGTTGATCGAAGCCAGTGTTTGTGTTTCGAGCTTCACCACGCCATGCGTGTGCTCGAATGCTTCCTGCCGCTCATCAAGCGAGTCCAGCTCCTCGCGCTTCAGCACATAATCGGAATCGGCATACACCCGCGTATCGTGCGCCAGCAAACGGATAGCTGATCGTAGCGTGCTATCCATACACATCACCGCCAGATTCGTGATGTGCGACGATAGCACGCGAGCGTTTTCTTTTTCTTGGGAACTTGCCATCCAACGAGTTTCTATTGTCGATTGCACGGTAACTTTAGTAAAACCCGGCAGCACCATAATAGCCTTATGAGCAGCTCCCACGATGGCCCGGCCTTGCAGGCCCTGCGCCGCAAAATACCGGTGGACCATGCTATCCTGTGCAAGCCGCTCATCCAGCGAGCGCGATTCCAATATATTCTGAAGCAGATCCACCGAGGGATTCTCGACCTCCTTCAACATTTCCAGCGCAAAACCCGAATTCACTTTCGATAACAGACCGTAAGAAGAAAGCCGATCCGGTGGAAGCATTTCGGATTCCGCACGAAACGTCTGCGGAAGAAAATAAGTAATACCGACCCCAAAAGCGACGCAGCAGACGACGATCAAAAGCATACCCCACTTACGCGAAAGCGTCAGCACCACGAAATCCATCACATGCGGATCCGGCGGAAAATCCGGAGGAGCATGATTTTCGCGGTCTGATGCAGTATGGTTGGTAGGTTCTTCTATTTCTGGCAATGCGTAGTGGATTTGGAGGATTTCCGGCCCTTATGCGCCAGAACATACTATCAACGAATTTTGCTACTTCGCGTTTCCCGATCGTCAGGTAAAAATGACTCCCTGCTTTATTAATTGTTCTGGTAGAAACGGTGCCTTTTGCAAAAACGCATTTATGCCTCATGAACTGTGGCGTTTTCGCTCCATTTTCGACGATGTGTCCTCCAGAAATTGGTGCCTATAAAACGTAAATTGAGTTGTCATTTAATGAACTATCTATTACTTTAAGTCGATTGTTCATTAACTTATGCATTCTGTGTTCTTTATAAAAATAGGTGCTCATTATAATACCACCAAAGATAACACATTCCAAACCAAAAAGCAAGGAAATCCGAAATTATTTTTTTCGATAAAACGATTTCTACAAACGGGCCACGCCTAAGGTGTTGATACAATTCCCGCACTCACTCCGCCATCCCCGTGTTCCAAAACCCATGATCGATACATTAGTTTATCCGCTTTACGGTTTAACGGCGGAGGAAATTAAAATCGTGGAGTCCACTTCTTAGTCCCGTCAGGGACGGCATATTTGTAGCCCAGGGTGTAGCAAGCATCGCCCACGATGCGAGCGGAACCCTGGGTTTACCGATTTTTTAGAATTAAGAGTCCCGTTGGGATGACACATTCTCCATTGAGAACATCTCGTCCCTACGGGACTCTGGAACTAAAACAAAACACAAAACCCAGGGCTGACGCCCTGGGCTACAGATATGCCGTCCCTGACGGGACTGATTACGAATGGGAACCGCCCCCCATTCGTAATTTGAAATTCGTAATTAAGCAGAAGTTCCCGCCTTGCCCTTCGCAGCTTCGACGATCTGCTCCTGCACGGAACGCGGAGCTTCTTCGTATCTGGCGAATTGCATTGAGTAGATCGCGCGGCCTTGCGACATCGAGCGCATCACCGTTGCGTACCCGAACATTTCCGAAAGCGGCACGGATGCTTTGATAACCTGTGCGTCCGAACGCGCGGTCATGCTTTCGATCTTGCCTCGGCGTTTGGTCAAGTCGCCGATGACGTCGCCCATGTAATCTTCCGGAGTTACGACTTCGACATCCATTACGGGTTCCAGAATAACGGGGCTTGCTTTGCGCGCCGCTTCCTTGAATGCCATGGAACCTGCGATCTTAAACGCCATTTCGCTGGAATCGACTTCGTGGAACGAGCCATCGAACAAGCGAACCTTGATGTCCTCGACCGGATACCCGGCGAGCACGCCATTCTTCATCGCTTCGACAATGCCCGCGCTGACCGGCGAAATATATTCCTTGGGAATCGTTCCTCCAACGATGGCATTTTCGAATTCGTAACCCTTTCCTGGCTCGTTCGGCTCCACATCAATCCAGACGTGACCGAACTGTCCGCGTCCGCCGGATTGACGAATGAAGCGTCCTTCCTGCGTAACTTTTTTGCGGATCGTTTCTTTGTACGCGACCTGCGGCTTGCCAACGTTCGCCTCCACGCGGAACTCGCGCTTCATGCGATCGACAAGAATTTCCAGATGCAGCTCGCCCATACCGGAAAGGATGGTCTGTCCGGTTTCTTCATCCGTTTTAACGCGGAAGGTTGGATCTTCATCGGCCAGTTTTTGCAATGCTTCCGACATTTTCTCAGAATCCGCTTTCGTTTTCGGTTCCACCGCAAGCGAAATAACGGGTTCCGGAAAGATCATTCGTTCCAACACGATCGGATCGTCCTCGTCGCACAGCGTATCGCCGGTGCGCGTTTGTTTCAGGCCAACGGCGGCGCAAATATCGCCGGTGTAGGCTTCTTCAATGTCCTCGCGATGGTTCGCGTGCATACGAAGGATGCGGCCAATGCGCTCCTTGCGTCCGCTGACTGAATTCAGCACGTAGGAACCCGATTTCAAGGTTCCCGAATACACGCGGAAGAACGTCAGCTTGCCGACGAACGGATCGGTCATGATCTTGAACGCGATCGACGAGAACTTTTCGCCGTCGCTCGGCTCGCGTTTGATGTGATCTGTTAAATTCAAATGATGTCCTTCGATCGCGCCAACATCCACCGGGCTGGGAAGATAATCCACGACAGCATCGAGCAGATCCTGCACGCCCTTATTCTTGAACGCCGATCCGCAGAGTACGGGAATGATCTTTGAATCAATAACCGCCAAACGCAGCACGCGCATTACTTCTTCGGTCGTGATTTCTTCGCCTTCGAGATATTTGATGAGCAGCGTGTCATCCACTTCCGCAACGGATTCGAACAAGCGCGTGCGCCATTCTTTTGCGTGCTCTTGCAGATTTTCGGGAATCTCGATGTCGTCCCATGTTGTGCCTAAGGAACTTTCGTTATACATGCGCGCCTTGTTCGTCACAAGGTCGATAACGCCCGCGAACATTTCGCCCTCGCCGATGGGAAGGTTAATGGGAACCGGATTGGCATACAGCCGCTCCTTGATCATCTTAATGACATTGAAAAAATCTGCGCCCACGCGATCCATTTTATTCACGAACGCAATGCGTGGCACGCCATATTTATTCGCCTGACGCCACACCGTCTCCGATTGCGGCTCGACTCCGCCCACCGCACAAAACAGCGCTACCGCGCCATCGAGCACGCGCAGCGAACGCTCGACTTCCACCGTGAAATCCACGTGGCCGGGCGTGTCGATGATATTGATAGCCGTATCGCGCCAGGTGCAGGTCGTCGCGGCGGAGGTGATCGTGATGCCACGCTCTTTTTCCTGCTCCATCCAGTCCATGGTCGCGCCGCCCTCGTGGACTTCGCCCATGCGGTGAACCCGGCCTGTATAAAAGAGGATGCGCTCGGTCGTGGTGGTCTTACCGGCGTCGATATGCGCCATGATCCCGATATTTCGAGTATGCGCGATGGATTGTTTTCTTGACATTTTCTGACGTTTTGATGTTGAGCGCGTTTAACCCAAAGGGGGTTGCCTTAGTTCGAAAGGAGCATTACTAAACCTTAAAGCCCGCGATTTTGCAGGTTTTTTCCTATTTTATTCCGCGCGCGCATTTGTGCGTCATGAACTCGTATGATCTATTCATTTCGAGTAGATCGGTGCTTCCAGCCCGATTGCCCCGGAGAGCCTGCCCACAGCTGGAGACTTGAGGACGGCACGATGCGCGAGCTGGGAGGCAAAATTTATAGTCCCGAAGTGGGACGAAAAACTACAGTGTTCCCTCGAATAATAATTTATTGGTGTGTTCTAAGATAGCAACTAACGATGAAGTCGTTCGATGGATTAAATCTACACACCCCTCGTGCATGGGGGTTACGTTATGCTTGCCAGATAATGATTCGAATCCGACATCTGACGCGAAAGTATTAGGGATCAGAATTTTATGATTAAGTAGATCTGGCATGTTCGGTTTGACAGCTAAATGAATGGCCTTATTCCTATAATTGAAAAGTTTCTTTACGTATCGTTTATCTTCATCAATTATCATCTGGGCTAGACTTTGTATTGTTGATTGAAACTGAGTTCTTGCATCTTTTTCGCATGCATATTTGGCAAGGCAACCCCAATCAAAATGCTTTTCGTCGATTCCGTCGGTGCCTGGAATTAATTTGACATGCTTGAGTAAAGATCCTAAGAGCAACGCCCCAAGATAATCAAGCATGGAGCAGACATTGAACACTATGTCATCGAAAAGGAAATGTGCATGGAAGTGCAGATTCCAGAGTTTGATCTTCGTTTCTTCAGGTAGATTGTTTGAAGTGATAAGTGACTCTCGCTCCGATTCAAGATCAAGAATAAGATTCAGATGATAATAAAGCGCCTCGAATCGAAAAATAAGACTATTCGCAATGTCCCGCAACTTCTGAGATGGGTTAATATAGAGTAATCCGGTTAAAGCACCGCCTGTTCGTTGTGGGCCTCTACCGTCATGCCGGTCAACCAAAACTGGGTTCCATTCAATCATTGCTGAGACAACATTGAGTGTCTGGAGTAACCTCTTGTGGTCGGCCTGCAATTTTCCTAAAGCATCAGGTTTTGTCATCGAATGTTTTGATTCCATTACCCACGGTGTTCACCGATTTTATTAAGAGCCAGAGTCCCAGAGAGACGACATATTTGTTATTCCCCCGCGAGAGCGGGAATTTATAGACAGAGAGTGGTTCGTTTCTATGCGAATTTAGCTGCGAAGTCTGAAAAACTGATAGAATTCTTAACATACCAATCGATTTTTCTCTTATAAATATTGCATTGTTTCCGGTCAAGCAACCATTGGGCTTCAGACATTGCTGCATCAAATTTAAATGTAACACCGACGATAACACCATCATCGATCACAGTGAAATCATCGCTTAATGTCTTCGGTGGGTTCCCAACACGATATTGATCATTATCTCTAAAAAATAAACGCACGCCTATTTTATTAGGATCAAAAATTGCCTGTTTTTTCAAAGTTCCCATTGCAGTGGCGGCCTCTTTTTCGTCTTTGAAGATAAAAACCCTGGTAACAATCGCATCGCCTGCGGAATGGGCTTTTAAGATAGCATCGCCATCGGGAGTATCCCAAATAGATAGATACTCGGTAATGCAAGTGCTTGCAACATTTTTTGTTGCACTTCTATATAGACGGACTAGTAATTCAGAATATCGCTTACTTGAGACAGTAATAGCGAGCCTTGACCAAGGTGTTGTTTGATCGTTAAATGAATTCAATTGTTCCTCTACTTCACTCAAGAGATTCGGATAAGGGATTGTCTCGACTGATATAACATTCTCAATAATATCGGTCATGATTTTTTTTAAATTCTCATTGTTAAAATTTCCCAATTCACGATCTCTCTGTTTATTACGTTCATAGCCTGCAAGCGTTTTCTTAGATTCGAAATAAAGAGCTGCAATTATCATCGTGATAAAAAGAGCGGGTACAAGAATTGGAGTAATCGGATCACTTGTCCGAAGAATAATTATTTCTGAAATAATACCGAGTATTAACGCAGCTGCGAAAGCAAGGAGTAGAGGGGGGTTCTGTGCAAGACCCCGAATTATTTCTCGCGTGTTTTTAGAGTCGAGTTTAGGAGCAACTGGTTTAGTCATAATCAAAATATTCGGAAATTATTTTCTCTTGCTGATGATTCCTGCTCTCAGCCGACAGTAACGATCAAGGTAGAGGTCGGAGCTTTTGAATACCATGACAACCTCCCCTGCATCCCTGATAGTTCCGCTTCTTGCGCCATCTTAAACGTGGTGCGTCCCAGTGTTAAATCCGGGAACCGGGCGCGTTCGGTTCCCGCCCGCTCCGAAGGAGCGCAATCGTTGTAGCCGCCGGTTTCAACCGGCGGTTGCGAATCGTTAAGGGATCCAAAGCTCCATAGGAGCGGTATAGTATTCACGTCAGAGAATATTTCGCTCCTAACGGAGCTTTGCTTTTACGGTTTATCCAACCGCATACCGCAGGCGTGGCCGTAGGAGTCGTAATTCTGGTCGCCGATGCCAAATCCGTAAGCATACACAGCGATGGGTGAAGCACATTGCACCAGATGTCTGCCGGCAGGAACGCGAATCGTGAAGATGGTTGCGTGTGCCGACGGAAGTTTTCGCTCGGAAGCAATGCCGATTCCCATCGGCGGAAAGTTCCCTGCAACGACGGAAACTCCGTCGATCGTGAGAGTATTTACTCCGGAATCCGGTACAACGATGTTCACGTAATGCTGGAACCTGGTTTCTACAACGGAAGTAGTGGTCACTTCCTTGATAAACCGATCGCTCGGAACGGCGATCAGCATGAATGGATCGCCAACACTGAAAGTGTCAGCATTGGAACTGGTGCAATACTGCGCCACAAGCGCAGGCTTGCTCGTGGTGATAACGGCGTTGCGGTGGAACGTATCCACTTCATAAAATTCCCCGCGATCGATCGTCGCAGCCATTTTGCCGTTGATGGAAATTTGGGTAGAATCCGCATTCGCGATCACGCGCGCAACGAAATAATCCTTCCCTTCGAATGGTGTAAGAATGAACGACGTGCCCCAATCACTCGCCGGCGGTTCCATTTCGAGCAGCATATCGCAAAACGATATATCGCTTGGCACTTGCGCGCAGCTATGACCGGTGAAGAACGCTATCGGCTTCGTTGCAGTAATCGTCGAGCCGGTGAGATCGCCATTGGAAGAGCCTTGAACTTGGTAGGACTCTCCGCGGTCGAGTCCGAACATCAGCGTTCGTCCTTTCGGGAACCCGCCGCGTGTCGGCCCTGCGAGATGAATGGTTACCCAGGTGTTGTTTTCGGTTCCAACAATGGTAGCTTGCGACGTAAATCCATTGGGCAAGGTGGTATATCCCGCAACGACATATTCCTTCCCCAATAGTTCGGTTGGGATCGCCATGTAGCTATCGGTACTCGCAGGTCGGCGATCGACCACATACAGCGAAATATCCTCATCGCTTGTAACATGCAGTGCATTATGCTCCATCTGCTCCGAGGAACGATCTTCAATTTCTGTATCGATGTCACGCTCGGTCGAAGAGCCGGATTCGACGGTGAAATGCTGATCATCGTCGCTATCCAATAGATCGGTGACTGTTACGTTCGCGCGATTTTCCGAAGCGATATAGAGCGAAAGCTGAAGCGTGTGACTCGGTTGTTCGAGAATAGCATTTTGTGGAAAGCAGATCCAGAAATCGCGCCCGCGATAACCCTGCGCTTGCGCAAAGCCGCACACGAGGAGCAAAAAGAGAACGGCAAGCGCGCTTCGTTTCATGGATGTTTGGGGAAAATCAATTAACACTACAAATTTCCTACTGGCGCTAAACGTCATCGCTAAGGCGTATCCTCATACGCGAGCGTTCGACCGTTACAATCGCTGACTTTGAAAGTGCATCGCCATGCGTGTCGAGAGCGTAAGCAACATATTCTGCCTGAGCGCGGGCAGGTATATTGACGAGGCGAATGATCCCGGCGTGTTTCTGACCCTTCAAAATTGCAATTTCTCCAAAATCCTTATCAAGCGTGACTAAAATGCGGCGTTCGGCATAAGCGCGAGCAAGAATTTCGGTATCACCGGGATCTTCCGCCCAGACACCAGCCCAGATCACATTATGCCCATAGGCCCGAAGCTCTTCGGTTGCCTTTCCCCAGACACAGGTATCGAGCAGTAGATCCACTAAATGGAATGAGATTAGATCAGTTCAGCAGGGACGAGTTCGATACTCTCATGCGCGATCGAGCGCCTTGCATATAACAGTGCGGCGAGGATGTCTTCGCGTTCGAGCCAGGGATATCCTTCAAGAATAGTTTCTGGTGTATCTCCGGCAGCAAGCATTCCCAGAAGATGTTCCACGGCGATGCGTCTTCCCCGAATGATCGGTTTACCGCCAAAGATCGCTGGGCTGAACGTTATTCGCTGTATCAAGGCAGCCTCATTATTATAGTATGCAGCATTCATACAGGTGTAACTACTATTTCTCCTCTTTCATTCGGCGGATCGCCACTGCCCCCAACTCGATAGCTTATGACGAATGCGGGCACGAGATCCCCATTCGTAATTCGTAATATGAAATTCGTAATGGATTACTCCGGTTCGACCTGCGTGTAATCCAGCTCGACAGGTGTTTTGCGACCGAAGATAGAAACTTCGACTTTCAGCTTTTGCTTGTCTTCGTTGATCTCTTTGATCTGCGCGCCAAAGCCGGAGAACGGTCCATCAATTACCTTGACGGGTTGGCCTTTGTGATAGCGGATTTCGGATGTTTCCATCCCGCGTTTTTCTTCGACCTTACCGAGAATGCGGCGCATTTCGTCGGGCTGGAGCGCGGTGGGCTGTGTTTTCGTCGGGCCGACAAAGCTGACGACGCCGGGGATCGAGAGAATAAGATCAATGAGCTTTTTATCGAGCGAGGCTTCGATGAGGATATAGCCGGGAAGGAAACTCTTCGTTTTTACCTTCTTTTTTCCATCGCGGACTTCATACACTTTTTCGTTCGGTATGACGACTTCGGGAACCCGCTCGGTGAGGTCGCGGCGCTTCATCTCATCTTCGATGTAGGCCTTGACCTTCCCTTCCGAACCGGTGAATGTTCGGAGCGCGTACCATTTTAATGTGAGGGCTTGCGGTTCTGCTATCATGAGGATACGCTTAGAGTAATTTGAAAATTCCGCGAATGATCGTTTCGAAGATCTTATCGACTCCGAACGTGAAGAGCGCGAGCGTCACGCATAATACGAGCGTGATAACGGTCGCGTCCTGAAGTTCCTCGCGCTTGGGCCAGCTTACCTTGCGCATTTCGCGCGCCACGTCCGTAAAGAACGTGAACGACTTTTTTCGAAGTCCCTGCTTCTCGCCCGGCTGTGCTATGAGTGTTGTTTCGGCCATTTTCTGGGGAAATTATGAATTATGAAGTATGAATTATGAGGTTCGAAAGTTATGAATTGGGCCGTTTGACTTTTTTCATCATTCATCATTCATAATTCATCATTGTTCGCAAAGCACGACAGGAGGGAGTCGAACCCCCAACCTGCGGTTTTGGAGACCGCTGCTCTGCCAATTGAGCTACTGTCGTATGACAATTATGAATGGTGAATTATGAATGATGAAGAGAAAATCGGTTTCTCGTTTCATCATTCATAATTCATCATTCATCATTGCCTTATTTGGTCTCCTTATGAAGCGTCCGCTTGTTATCTTTCGGGCAGAATTTCGTGTATTCTACGCGGCCCGATTGTTTGCGTTTGTTTTTCGTCGTCGAGTAATTCCGCATTTTGCAGATGGTACACTCGAGTGTAATAATGTCTCTCATGATGTGTTTCTAAAACGTAAAACGTGTGCTATTCGAATTTGTCTGCTCGTGCAGGGGTCTCGCGTTGCTGGCCTTCGATCGTATTCAAAAGAATGGCCGACATGAACTTGAACCGTCCGCAGTTCGGGCAGACATACGCTGTTACCGGCAATGCCCGCGATAAATTAAAATTCAAACCCCGCGTACCGTCCGGATTCGTGGTCGAATCAAGCCCCGGCAACGCATACAGGTCTGGATTGAGATCCATCTGCGTACCGCAATCCCCGCATAATTTTGGTGGCGTCACCTTTCGGCAATGATGAATGATGAATGATGAATGATGAATTATGAAAGATTTACTACGAATTTCATAATTCATAATTCATCTTTTCCCCAAAGAGAGCGGGAGACGGGACTCGAACCCGCGACCAACAGCTTGGAAGGCTGTGACTCTACCAACTGAGTTACTCCCGCGCGTTAGCCCGCCCGTTTCTTGGTATATTTTTCTCTCAAAAACTGCTGTTTTTCCAAAAAAAAGCCGGGAGGACATGAAAATCCTACCGGTCAGCATTCCCAGAGGCCGAATAGACAAAAAGCCGAGTGCTTCGGTTCCTTTCGGAATGGGGTTGAATTACCAGCGAAGTCAGATCAATTGTCATCCTGAGCGGAGCAAAATGCTGTCCGCCCCTGCGGACAGCATTTTGCGGAGTCGAAGGATCTCTTGCATTACCAGAGATCCTTCGACTTCGTTCATCACTCTAAGCATCGTGGGCGATCCTTAGAGTGATGAACTACGCTCAGGATGACATATTAATTAGGCCATTACTGATCAAGTCTTTAGAATTATTCCACCACAAAATTTTGGGTCGTCTGCCCATCGCTTGTGGTAACCCGTAAGAAGTAGTTTCCTGCTGGAATACCGGTCAGATCCATCCCTGCGCGAAGCGTACCGAGCGGGTCGGCAAATCGCTCTTCGGTATGAAGCGTATTGCCGGTTGCATCAATTATTTCCAACGTGATCATTCCCTGCGGCATCCCTTCAAGATCGATATTTAGCTCGCCGAGCGAAGGATTCGGATACAGCCCCACGCGCCGAAAAACCGGCTGCGTTACTCCAACAGCAAGCGGCGATTGCAAAATGGAAAAATCATACTGAACTCCCATGCCAAAATCAGGATTGAACGTGTTCAGAATTTTTCCGGATTTCGATGTTTGCCTCAATCGAAGCGATCCATTGCCTTGTGCGGGATTAGCCCAATAAGAAAGCCCATCCTGGCCATCGTCATGGAATATCATCGTATAACATCCAACCGGAAGGATCAGCGAATCGTAATAGGTCGTTGTGGCGGCGAAGTTCCCATCCGAGAACACACTATCGCCGTAGGTATCGAAGATCTCAAAGTAATTATCCTGAGGATCGTTATTGGTAATTAAATTAACAACTACAATACCATTATAGGCCGGCGGCTGTTTATAGGCTGTAGAATAATGATTGTTCTGGTCGTATTGATCTGCGCCGCCGTTGGGTTTGGAAATATCGACATGAAATCCGCCGGAGTCGGCAGAAGTCCAAAAGTTCAGCGAGTCAACGGGTAATATAACCGATGCCGTATCGAGAAACGGAAGATTCCCAGTCCAGGTGTACGTTTCATGCGGCCCGTTATCGACATAATAATCGAATTGAAGCGAGGTAAGCGTAGTGGAACCATTGTTTCGAATAAACACAATAGGCTGATCGCACGCAGGATTGATGCGCCCATACGCAATGAGCGGCGATGGCCGCTGGATATTCACGATCGCCGCATCGAGCGTGAAATTTGGCGGGCCATAACTCACAAGCTGCGTTCCCGGATCGTAACGCGAATCGCCGACGCCGCCTTCTACATTGTAATCAATCCTTACGTTGCTGCCGGGCGTAACAGTATTGGTGATTTCATACTCGGCAAGATCGGTCGCCATGCCGGGGCACCACCCTGCGCGATTTATTGTCCATGTTCCACCCTGTGGATACATCGGATCGAGCGAGCAAATTTTATACACGAACCGGCGGTAGAGGGTGGTATCGACAAAAATGTCGTGCCATTGCGGAGTGAATTCCCCATCCAATCCCTGATTGGTAGGATCTTGCCCATGGCCCGTAATATACGAACGAATTTTATAGCCCTTTGCCGCTGGATTCAGCAGCACGTTGAGCGGCTGATAGCGGAGATTAGCTTGGATGGTCTGATAATTTTCTTCGGTCATGGGCCAAAGCTGATCCATGTCAATGACATTGCGCGTTGGTGTTCCCTTAATGAAGAGGAACTTTAGATCGAACTCCTCTTGACCGGAACCGCGCTCCATCGTTAAACGATGCCAGCCTTTCATGACCGGTAAATAATCCGTCACGTCAAATTCCCACATTTTGCCCGTCTTGCCGAGATCGAGACCAAGACCGTACGGAGTTACAAACGACATCAACTCGACTTTCTGCGGCCCGCGTGTAAAATAAAAGAGCGTGTCCGGGCGCACAGTATCCTGCGCAGCAACATTCACCGAATCTACTTTCTTTCCCGTCTCGTCATACGTATAGGATTTCGTTGCGAGATAATCTCCATAGATCGTATCGGTCGCATACACGCTGTCATTATTACGGAACACATAGTTATGGCCGATGGCATAGTTCGTTACGATATGCGCGTGATCGGGGATGGTATCGTAGGTGTAGCGATCGGTGATCTGCGCTGTTGCGGGGGTGGGAAGTTGCAGAACGGTAAAATTAGGCGCTAAGAAGGATGGGCGGAAACTTGACGTAGCAAAATTGTTTGGTAGGTCCTTGGCGCTTATAGTATGCCAAACGGGAACTCCTATAACATTCGAGTTGGGCATCGAGTATGCAGAATTCGTAATGGTTCCACCAGAACCCTCATTTAACTGGTAATACGTAACCGGCTGGAGCGCGGGTATCGCGCTATCCTGCATCATGATCTGTGTGACCTGGCTCGAATCGAGCGTCGTATTAAACATGGCAAATTGGCGAACATCGCCATAGTAGCCTATTCCGGAACTCTTCGCGCCGCCAAGCAGCATCTCGGTTGCACGAATGGGACGATACATTCCTGTGTCGCTCAACCAAAGTGCGCCATTCAAATAGATCGCCATTTTGCCTGCGATGGCATCTTTGGTGAAGACCCAATGGTTCCATCTGCCGGAGGCAAACGGTTTCGGAAGGGCTTGCTGGATACGGTCGAAATTGCCAAGCGAATCGCCCCCGCAATCCCAATACACATTCCCATCGCTCCAGGGAAGATGAATGTTGATCTGTCTGTTATTGGCATTGTCAAGGCCTTCCGTGAAGACGCAATTCGTGCCGGGGAGGTAGCTGGTGTCGCCGTAAGCCCAAAACGCGATCGAGATGTGGTCGTAGATCTGATTTAGCACGGTGGCAGGAACCGGTACAAATTCGGAACCGGCAAAACTCAGCGCCGATTCAGAGGGCGTTGTTGCGTTATCGCTGCCGGAACCCGCATAGCATAGTTCCATCACAATATCCGAAGTGGTATCCCACTTGAACGGATTGTAAAAAAAGAGCGTATCGGGTTTCGTGGTGCGAACGGTCGAGGCATGATAGACCTCTACAAAACTGGTGTCCGAGAAAATGGATAACGTTGTGTAGGCGCCTGGTTTTACCTTATGCATCCTGATCCGAAAATCGAACCCGGAATCGACACCCGATTTAAAAATAAGCCCCTCGATAAGCGAAGAATCCTTAACGCCCTTCCACACATTCTTACTTGCCGGCAAAACGTAGAGCGTCCGCACATAAGGCTTATTCCATTGCTGATACCATACCGGAATGGTTTGTGTGGTATCGCCGGTAACCGTGGTAAAAGAGGTTCCAGCTGGATACGTTACGATCTTCTCATCCCTTCGCGTAACCGAGGAAGTCCCTATCGTCGTGTATGGAAATTTCACATACTCCGGATAATTGGAAACGATCGCGGAAGGCCCGTAATTGAGCAAAGAATCGGTGCGGGTCGAATCCCAAATATAGGATTCACAGTTGTAATCCCACTGCCCGCAGCCTTGATTGGGGCTGTTGTCGTTGGAAATGAGCGCATCATGGCAGCGCATCGTGTATTGCATGATGACTTTTTCGAACGAGCCGGTATCCGGGAATTGATAATATCCCGCGCGTCCGATGGAATCGAGCGTCAGCGTCTGCACCACGATAGTATCGCCCGGTTGTTGTTGCGCCGATGCACGCAGGGCCGGAATGCAGAGAAGGAATGTTAGAACAAGCAGAAAGCGACGATTCATAGTAGTTGTTATTAAATAACGAAGACTTAGAAAACAACGATCAGCCCGGAAAAGATTTGATAATATGAACACCGGACATTTTTTAGATGTCATCCTGAGCGGAGCAAAACGCTGTGCGCTCTCTGCGCACGGCGTTTTGCGGAGTCGAAGGATCTCTTGTACTGCCAGAGATCCTTCGACTTCGCCAATCAAAGCAAAGCTGTGACTGGCTCCGCTCAGGATGACATATAAATCTAAGGATGATACACAAATAAGGATGACTGAGTTAAAACAGTCGTATTTTTGAAGCGAATGACTCGAAAACAGCTCTCAGAATCCATAAAATACTACGCGATCGGGGTGTATAAATACTCCGAGGAAGACCATTGCTTCTTGTTAGCGGCGGGTATTGCGTTCAACGTGCTGTATTGCATGTTGCCGCTTTCGCTCGTCATTTTTTATTTTTTTTCTGCCGCGCTTACCAGTACGCGCGCGATTGAATACGTCGTTGGCTATGCCACGGAATATTTTCCGGTTCCTGTTAATGCAGGAAATATTCATAACTGGCTGACGGCCGAGCTTACCCGCGTGGGTCAGGGACACAAACATGCGCTGGCCGGTATCATCGGCGGCATTACGCTTTTTTGGCTGGCGAGCGCTCTGTTTTCGACGCTCCGCACTTCAGTGAACGCCGTTTTCAATATGGTGTCGAAGCAAAACATGATCATAGAAAAGTTGTTCGATTTCCTGCTCATGATCATTGTGCTGGCGCTCTTGCTGGTCTCGACGTTTTTATCGCCCATCGTAAATCTTTTGCAGCGGTTTGGGACGGATCTGCTTCCCGGCTGGCTTGCAGGAATGGTAAATACGACCATCCCACGTTTCGTCACACTTGGCATTTCTATTGCGTTGTATGGTCTTCTGTTCCGAATGCTGCCCAACGAAAAACTTTCACGCAAAGTGATTATCGTATCGGCAGCGACTTCCGTGATCCTCACCGAAGCGATGCGCTTTGCATTCGTGTATTACATGGCGCATATTAGTTCCATCCGCTCGTTGTATGGGACGTACGCGTTCCTGGTTGGTATTTCGCTGTGGCTGTATTATGCCAGCGTCGCATTCCTCATCGGCGCGGAAGTGGGATGGCTATATAAAGAGCGGCATGAAGTCGTAACCGTGCCGGAACTTTCGACGGAAGAGATCGAGCGTGTCACACATCCGGGAAAAAAGACGCTGAACGCGCGGGCGATCAAAAACTATGAAAAGTCCAAAACGAACCCGACAAAACCGGTCGGCAAGCCTAAGCCGCCAACGAAATTGTAATATCCCCTGCCGCTTGCAGAAGCAGGTTGGTATTAAAACGGCTTACCTTCGAGCGGTGAATTCTGATTCCACATCGTATCCGGGACGGAATTGATATTCCCTCCCGCGAGCGGCTGACCCATGCCGTTCGTGTTGCTCGGCGTTCCGTTATTTTTATAATCGCGCACACCTGCCGGCGGCGGACCTTGATCGCCGCCTGAAAGTTCGCTGTGACGGTCGGTCATCTTATCGGCGCACGAGCCAAGCATCATGGCAACGAGAATCGGTACTGCAAGAAATATTTTTTTCATGATGCTGATGCTAACGAAGTTTTTGCTTGGAGAATTCAAAATAATTCTGAAATCGTGGTCAATGTTGAATCACCACTTTTCTTAAGACGATTCCATTTGTTGTTTGAATTTGCAGAAAATAGGTACCCGATGGCAGCTTGGATAGATCGAGCGTAATATCAGATTCGCGCAGGTTTGATTCATCTGAGACAGATTCACCAAGCACATTCAGCACGCTCACGCTATAAATAGAGGTACTGCCGGAAGTAATAGTTACCACGTCCGATGCGGGATTAGGATAAATGGAAAGCGAATCGGAGGTTTGCAGTTGCACCACGCTGGCAGGTGAATCGGGCTTTGTTAGCTCCGAAATAGGGATCACAGCCGTATAAAGCTGACCGCGGGAACCCTGAACTTGCGTAAAAAGCAGCGTATCGAACACGCCGAGCGTGAGAATAGCATTAGACGGAAGCCCTTGCTCCCCGCCGTTGCGCCAGGAGCGTCCGCTATCTTGTGAGACCAGCACCCCATTTCCCGTGCCGGCAAATAGGTTTTTGCCATCCGTGACAAGGACGGTCACACGCTCATATTCTCCCGCAGTATCGACGGGGAATGTTTGCCATTTTGTGCCGCTGTCCGTCGTGACCGCAACTGAACCAGTGTCGGCCATAAACAGCAGAGATCCCATCACTGTCATCGTTCCGATAAATGGCGGAGAAATCTTTGCCCATGTATTCCCAGTATCCGTCGAGCGCATGAGGCCGTTATTCGCGATTGCAAAAATGTAGGAACCGATTGAGGCATAGCTACTTGCCTCAGGGCAGTTCATAGTTTGCCAATTAGAGCCATTATCGCGTGAGCGATATGCTGACGACAAGCTGTTTCCGAAAAGATATGTCCCATTTGAATAAACAGGCCCATCGGATTGAAGTTGATTCCAGCTCGCCCCATCATTTGTTGAACGATAGAGACCACCTTCTACACACCCAGCAAAGAAATACGTTCCCAGCGAAGCAAACGAAGTGACATTCTCGTTCGTGAAGTCGATCCCGCCGTCGGACTCGACCCCATAAATTGGGTTTCCTATCGTGGAACGGCTAACCGCTCCCGGAGTGCTAATAAAAAAGTCCGTATCATGCACCCCGAAGGCCAGGATTTGGTTCGTTGATGCCCGCAGTTTTCCACTGGGCAGCGCATGGAGTGGCAAATGCGATAAAGAATAATAATGCAATTATTTTTTTCATATTGTGTCTCTTTTTATTGAGGAAAATTTGGGATTATAACATCGTTTGGGAACATCCCAAATTTTTACATAATCTATTAAATGGTGGGCGGCATGTACGCGTTTCCGCTTCCGGTGGAATTTCGACATCCCACATTCCGGGATTTCCCAGATGGCTATTCGAAATATTGGCGTTGCATATATGTGGCCGTTCCGGGATGGGTTCCTAAAGAATCATTATACGACACACCAGCGGAATCGTAGGTGCTTTGTTGGATGCCAAACTCGGCAGGCTGGATGCTGGTTGCGACGCGCGGCACGTTTGAGATTACATCGTAATTAAAATTGCTTGGGGGTATTAACCGATCCGGGAACCGGCGAACTACGTTCCCATCTATTAAGTACCGCATCTCGTTTGGAAGAAGTTCCATTGTGTACGTATGATAGACATATCCTCCCGTCGTATCGTTCCCATCGAAGGCGACTTCCGGAATCGGCGCATCGTAATTCTCATTCACGGTATAGGAGTATGCTTCCGTATTCGTGTTCAGATCCGAGGAGTCCAGCCCGGCATCGAGCCACAGTACGCCGCCGGTTCCCGTATCGTTAAGATCGGCTCGCCAATAGCAGGTTAATTTTTTTTGCTTAAAAATTATACCTGTATCGACCGTCAATGTCACCGAAGTCGGCTGATAATTTTTCGAGAAGTATTTCAAATGCCCTGAGGAATCGCGATACGCGGCAGAAAATATTTTCCAGACCGTATCGGTGCCATTTTGCGCGGCTGTCCAGGTCACAGTATCTGCGGTGTTAGTCGTTACTCTCTGATAATTGAACGAAATCGAGTCCGTTCGAGCAAGGAGCGCGCTCGGGAAATACGGCGTGGACGAGGTTGGGTCCACCATGAGGAACGTATCCGTGGGAGAAATTTCACACCAGACCGAATAGGGGAAATTGTCAATATAGATCACGTTCGGACTGTTCGTATGTGAAAAATTAGCCTGCCCGCTTCGAAAGACGTTGATGGTATCGCCAGATACTAAGGCCGTGCCAAACTTCCCTTTGAACGGCCCATGCCGCCGCGGAAGAACGTATCCTATATCACGCTGTTTCATCGAATCATTTGCCGAGACGGTTTCGCCCATGTCCCATTCGAACATATTGTAATTGAATCCCCAGTCATTGGTATGATGAAGAATGTGGGGAATCTTTTCCCGAATCTCGTATTTGCCGTACGGCGCATGCTGGTACCATGGCGTCCACGGCGAGTCCTCGGCAAGAAATGGCATCGGGCATGATGTAATGTTCGACGTAGCAAATTGAAAATGCAGAGGAGCAGGATGTGTCGTATCGGGTGTCGGAGTACAATCTGCCCGATCATTTCCTTTGAGCAAATCGCAGGAGCAGATATTGCCAGGCAGCATTTCGCGCAGGTCAATATCAAGGGCATGTCCATCATGCGCGTCGGGGTCTGCCGTGTCGCGCACATCGCTGTCGGAGGAGCATTGGAAACTGGAGGACTCCACGTCGCCTTGTCCCGAGCTTACATACCATTTGTTGCGGTTGAGTGCAGTGGAATCGAACTCATCGCTGAACACGGAATCACCCCAGACGCGGCTCGGTATAAGCATGGAAAAAAGCTCCCGGCTTGACATGGAACCCGCTTTTCAATATCACTCTTCCGCTTGCACGGAAATCCACGTCCTCGTTCGCGCTGACGGTAACTCTGGTTCCCGGCGCTCCGCCGCCCGCGATAATATCGTGCGGATTGCCAAGAGAATCGCGCTTGGCGGTAAAGAAGCGCTGCCATGTGGCGTATGGGCCAAGCGGCGTACCACATGGCGTCCCAATTTTTAAGCGTATCGCCATGCGTCATTGAGGTGCATAGAGATAATATTCGCGGTCCGAGCCATTCGGATTGGAGAGGAGCGTGCAGATGCTGGAAAGGTTCGCCCGCGTATCGGTTGGGGCAGGCGGAGCGTATGGGCAGTAATAGACGTCAGAATCTTGCAGGAGGATATTCATCGGTTGCCCGATGTTATAAGGATTGATCGTGTCCTGCGAAAATGCAGGGATGGAAAGTACCAGTCCGAAAAAAAGAATAAAGTATTTCATTTTTCAAGTTTGATTTTTTTGAAAAAAGTTCGGTCGTGAGTTTGGATTCGCACAAAATAGGTTCCCGAAGGGAATTTGGAAAGATCGAGGGCCATTTTAAGGAATAAGTATTCTGCACTTCGAGGACATTTAGGCCCAAAATATTCAGCACGCTCACTCCATAAATGGATAGTGCCGCCGGCAAGATGATAATAGTTACCAATTGTCCGATGCGGGATATACGATTAATGGAAAGCGACTCGGAGGATCTGCAGTTGCAACCACGCTGGATGTCGAATCGGGCTTTGTCATCTCCGAAATCGGATGCACGGCCGTGTAAAGCTGACCGCGGGAACCCTGCACTTGACAGTAAAAAGCAGTGTATCGAACACGCCGAGCGTGAGAATAGCTCTAGTCGGCAGCCCTTGCTCGCCGCCGTTGTGCCAGCTGTGCGCCCGCATCTTGTGAGACCAAGCACGCCATTTCCGGTTCCGGCAAACAAATTTTTCCCGTCTGTGACGAGAACGGCCACGCGCTCATATTCTCCCGCCGTATCGACGGGAACCGCTTGCCATTTCGTGCCGCTGTCCTTCGAGAGAGCGACCGAACCGGTGTCAGCCATAAAAATCAGGGAACCCATCACGGTCATCGTGCCCGTGAAGGGTGGTGAGATTTGCGTCCAGTTCGCTCCCGAATCAATCGAACGCCACGTGCCATTAGGAGTCGAAGCAAAGATATATGCGCCAATGGCAGCGTAACTATTAGCGGATCGAACTGCTACTGGTAACCACATGTTGCCACTATCGCGGGAGCGATAAGTAGTCGTTGCGCTGCATCCAAAGAGATAGGTTCCATTGGTGGCGACTGGCCCACTGGCATTCAATATCCAACTTGATCCGTTATCGGTTGAACGGTAAGCAGCTCCAGGCCCTCCGTTTATCGTCCCACCCGCAAAGAAATAATTTCCCAACGATGCGAAGGATGTGACATTTCCCTGCGTGAAATCGATGCCGCCGTCGGACTCGACCCATTGAAATGCTCCTTGCCATGGCGCGTATCGATCGACACTGCCATTAGAGCTTACAAATAAATTCGTATCGTGGACTCCGAATGCAAGGATTTGATTGTTATATGCAGCAGTTTTCCATTGTGCGGCGCAGGGAGCGGCAACAACGAGGAAGAGGATGATAAGTGTGTGTTTCATATTGTGTCCCTTTCTATTGCGGAAAATTAGGAATTTTTACATCAGCGGGGGTGTCCCAAATTTTAATATAGTCAATGAGATGATGCGCCGTTGGGCGGCCATTTACGGGCCAGAAGCCAGGCCAACCCGGAATGGATGCAGCATGCTCGAAACTTTGCCTTTCGACATAGGTCAAAGAATTCATTCCCCACCAACCTCCGCTTCTATGGCTCGTATCGGTTCCTAATGTATCTGTTCCGCTCAAATCCATAAGTAGTTCCGCAGGAAGAAGATCGAGTGTCCCACGAGGCATGGCCGCAATCCAATTAGAAAAGTGGTTCCCAGGTGGAACCATCCGGTCAGGGAACCGGCGGACCACCATGCTATCCACTAAAAACCGCACTTCGTTCGGCAACCATTCCATGGCAAAAGTGTGATATTGATAGCCCGTAGAATCGTTTCCATTAAATGGTACCGGTGCCGTGGGGTAACCGGATTGGGATTGTATATTAAACGTAAATTGCTCATCTCCGCTATGCAGGTCTAATATCGAATCCATACCGGTAGCATCGAGAAGAAGAATGCCCTTCCCGCTGTCGGCGCTTAATATTGAGTCCCAATGGCAACCAAACGTTTTTTGGATACCCAAAATACGGTTAGTTGTTAAGGTGATGTTTGTTGGCTGAATATTTTTTGTGAAATAAACGGGATGACCGCTTTCATCTGTATGGTAACTGGCAGAGAAGATTGTCCAATTTCCACTGCCATCTTTGTTTACGGTCCACGGTAGCAAGTCAGCCGTGCAGCTGCTGTTAAAAGTATAGTAGAAGGAAACGCTGTCAATCATATCGTTGGCGAGCGATGCGGGCCAGTCGGGAAATTGCAGGTATTGGTTCCAGTACGCGCCGGAGAGCGTATCCGGACCGTGATAGAGAGCTTGCTGAACCGGATACATAATGTTACCGATGAGAATGCTCGATGGGCTATTCGCGGCGCACCATCCCGGCTGAGACGAAATAAAAATGACCGTATCGTTCGCGCGAGAAAAAATTCCTTTGTAAGGCCCTCGCGTGAACGAACGATAGATCGTGGGAGAAATCCGGCTCATATCGGCGCCCGTGGCCGTTTCGTTGATATCGAATTCGAGCTGACCATTCACGCCTCCCGAACCCCAGTTATTCGTATGGTGCATGAAGTGTGGGATTTTATCCCGGAACTCGTACTTTCCATACGGTTCATGCGCGTAAGCCACTTCGAATGGCGTATCGACCCGTTGCGTGAATGGGAACGGGCAGCTCCGTATTTTGCCCGTCGCAAATATAAATCGCTCCCGGACTGAATCCGAACCAATAAAATCTCCACAGCTATCGATCGGCTGGTCATGAAGAGCGAAGCAATGGCAGCTATCTACCGTATCTTCCCAGATCATAATATCAAGGGCATGACCGTCATGGGCGTCTGGATCGGCAACAAGCCGGACGTTGGAATCGTACGCACAGGTCACGCCTTCACCACCGGCGTTCGCACCCGATCCATTGCCCACTTGCCATAAGCTATCGAATTTCGCTGTATCGTCGAACTCGTCCGAGAAGACGGAGTTGCCCCAATGCGGTTCCGTATAAGCATGGAAAAAAGCACCCGGCTTTACGTGGAACCCACTTTTAAGCTTGATAAGGTGCTTGGCCCGAAAATCGACATCCTCGTTCGCGCTGATGGTAACCGTGTCGCCGGGCGCGCCGCCCGCCGTAATCGTATCGCCTTGAAAGAGCCGCTGCCACACGGCATATTGACCAACCGAATCGCCGCAGGGCGACCATTGCTCAAGGAGAGTATCCCGCGTTTCCCCTATGCCGCGCACTTTTGGTTGATACGGCGGCCAATCCGAACCGTTGCCATTCGGATTCGTCAGGAACGATACTTCATTGCTCAGGCTGTCCCGCGATGTAGTCGGGTCTGGCGGAGCAAACGGATTATAGTACACGTCCGTGTTATGAAGGATAATATTCCCATGCTGCTGAATGTTATAGGGATTAATCGAGTCCTGCGAAAATGCAGGAATGGAAAGTACCAGTCCGAAAAAAAGAAGAAAGTATTTCATTTTTCAAGTATGATTTTTTTGAAAAAAGTTCGGTCGTGAGTTTGGATTCGCACAAAATAGGTTCCCGAAGGTTCCATGGTGAAATCAATTGCTATGCTCGATTCGCCCGTTGCAGAACGAGAGAGTATCGTATTCCCCAATACATTCGTTACGGTTATTCCGAAAATCGGCATTCCCAAAATAGTAACCGTTTCCGAAGCCGGATTCGGATAAATTTCAATGGAATCGGATGGCTGATCCGAAACCACACTTGCCGGCCCGGTATCGGCCAGCATCTCCGGAATAGAACGAACATAAAGAGCATGATCCCCAAGCTGGTCCACATTCTGAATCTCTGCAAAAAGCAGGGTGTCGAACACGCCAAGAATGTATATATCGTGGTAGGTCAATCCCTGATTAAACGCCTGCCAATGTGCTCCCACATCACCGGAAACTAAAATGCCAGTGGAAGTTCCCGCAAACAAATGCTTCCCATCCGTGGCAAGGCATTGCACTGATTTTGATGTGCCAGCGCTATCGGCTGTGACAATACCCCAATGGGAACCACTGTCTGTTGATTTCACAAGTTCGCCGTTGCGCAGAATGAAGAGCAGCGAATCCATTACAGTCATCGAACCCGTTATCGGTGTTGGAATGAGAGACCAGGTATTAACATTGCCGGAATCAGCAGAACGCCAAATACCATTTGCGGCTGTTGCGAAAATGTAAGATCCCATGGCAGCAATACAACTTGCTTGAAAAGTCGTCACTTTTTGCCATGTATTAGTATTTCCGCTATCCTTCGTCTGATAAATGCCATCGCTGACGCCAAAAACATACGTTCCATTTGAGCAAACGAATCCCCCAGCATTCGCAATCCAGTGACCTCCGTTATCGGTTGACCGCCATGCCGTTCCCGGCCCATCGCCTGATGTCATTCCTGCAAAGAAATAATTCCCCAGCGAAGCGAATGACGTTACGTTTCCCTGAGTAGCATCCATGCCCGTCTCCGATGCAATCCATGTATGTGGTGTACCTGGAGCGTAACGATACACAAGCTTAGCGGAGTTTCCAACCGTATCGACGCCAATGAAAAAGCTGGTGTCATGAACGCCGAACGCGAGGACGGGATTGTAAAAATCGTCGTCCTTCCACTGCGCTGCAGCGGGCAATGCGAATGCGAGAAAGAGTATGGAAATGATGTTTTTCATAATGATTTACCGTTCAATTGTAACTTTTTTTAGAGATATTCCTGCTTGCGTTTGTATTGCCAGAAAATACGTTCCCGAAGGTTCGTTCGAAAGGTCGAGTGCTATGCTCGATTCGCCTGTTGCAGAACGAGAGAGTATCGTATTCCCCAATACATTCGTTACGGTTATTCCGAAAATCGGCATTCCCAAAATAGTAACCGTTTCCGAAGCCGGATTCGGATAAATTTCAATGGAATCGGATGGCTGATCCGAAACCACACTTGCCGGCCCGGTATCGGCCAGCATCTCCGGAATAGAACGAACATAAAGAGCATGGCCCTCAAGCTGGCCCACATTCTGAATCTCTGCAAAAAGCAGGGTGTCGAACACGCCAAGAATGTATATATCGTGGTAGGTCAATCCCTGATTAAACGCCTGCCAATGCGCGCCGGTATCGTTGGAAACTAAAATACCCGTAGAAGTTCCCGCAAACAAATGTTTCCCGTCCGTGGCAAGGCCTTGCACTGATTTTGATGTGCCAGCACTATCGACTGTCACCTTGCTCCAAGAAGTGCCGCTATCGGTCGATTTTGTCAACTCTCCATTCCCGTAAATAAAAAGAATGGAATCCATTGGCACCATGGAACCTACTACTAACGGATGAATTTGTGACCAGTGTCCACCCGTGTCTGTTGAACGCCAAATTGCGCTGCCAGCGTTTGCGAAAATGTAAGTTCCGATGGAAGAATAGCTGCTGACAGGTAAATTCGTCTCAACTTCAAAGTCTTTACCAGAATCGGTGGAGCGAACTATTTGGTTGGGACCTCCATATTGGCCAAATACGTCGTTCCCATTGGTATAGATTGGAGAAGCACATGCGCCATAAGACCAGTTTTGCCCATTATTAGTGCTGACCCATACAGGTCCATTGGTTCCATTCGTAGTGTGTGTCATTCCTGCAAAGAAATAATTTCCCAACGAGGCGAATGACGTTACATTACCCTGAGTAGCATCCATGCCCGTCTCCGATGCAATCCATGTATGTGGTGTACCTGGAGCGTAACGATACACAAGCTTAGCGGAGTTTCCAACCGTATCGACGCCAATGAAAAAGCTGGTGTCATGAACGCCGAACGCGAGGACGGGATTGTAAAAATCGTCGTCCTTCCACTGCGCTGCAGCGGGCAATGCGAATGCGAGAAAGAGTATGGAAATGATGTTTTTCATAATGATTTACCGTTCAATTGTAACTTTTTTTAGAGATATTCCTGCTTGCGTTTGTATTGCCAGAAAATACGTTCCCGAAGGTTCGTTCGAAAGGTCGAGTGCTATGCTCGATTCGCCTGTTGCAGAACGAGAGAGTATCGTATTCCCCAATACATTCGTTACGGTTATTCCGAAAATCGGCATTCCCAAAATAGTAACCGTTTCCGAAGCCGGATTCGGATAAATTTCAATGGAATCGGATGGCTGATCCGAAACCACACTTGCCGGCCCGGTATCGGCCAGCATCTCCGGAATAGAACGAACATAAAGAGCATGATCCCCAAGCTGGTCCACATTCTGAATCTCTGCAAAAAGCAGGGTGTCGAACACGCCAAGAATGTATATATCGTGGTAGGTCAATCCCTGATTAAACGCCTGCCAATGTGCTCCCACATCACCGGAAACTAAAATGCCAGTGGAAGTTCCCGCAAACAAATGCTTCCCATCCGTGGCAAGGCATTGCACTGATTTTGATGTGCCAGCGCTATCGGCTGTGACAATACCCCAATGGGAACCACTGTCTGTTGATTTCACAAGTTCGCCGTTGCGCAGGATAAAAAGCAGCGAATCCATTACAGTCATCGAACCCGTTATAGGTGTCGGAATGAGAGACCAGGTATTAACATTGCCGGAATCAGCAGAACGCCAAATACCATTTGCGGCTGTTGCGAAAATGTAAGATCCCATTGCAGCAATACAACTTGCTTGAAAAGTCGTCACTTTTTGCCATGTATTAGTATTTCCGCTATCCTTCGTCTGATAAATGCCATCGCCGACGCCAAAAACATACGTTCCGTTCGAGCACATAAACCCGCCACCATTATTCGTCCAATGGGAGCCATTGTCTGTTGATTCCCACCCAGACCCAGGCCCACCATTTATTGTCATTCCTGCGAAGAAATAATTTCCCAACGAAGCGAATGACGTTACATTACCCTGAGTAGCATCCATGCCCGTCTCCGATGCAATCCATGTATGTGGTGTACCTGGAGCGTAACGATACACAAGCTTAGCGGAGTTTCCAACCGTATCGACGCCAATGAAAAAGCTGGTGTCATGAACGCCGAACGCGAGGACGGGATTGTAAAAATCGTCGTCCTTCCACTGCGCGGAGCAGGGAATAGCAAAAGCGATAAGAACGATGGAAATGAGTGTAGATTTCATGTTATTTCTCCTTATTTTTTAATTCCTGAATATCGGCCTCAAGTTGTTCAATCTTTTTGTTTTGATCGATCACATAAAGCGTGAGTTCTTCGACTTTTTTCGTCAAAGCTTCTTCCGTCCTGCCAACGGGAACACCTGTTTTGGCTATTTTGCTCGCCGATTCAATATCGGGTAAATGATGATTTGCTTTGACAAAGCTCTCCACTTCCCCGAGCGGCGGCAATTTGTAGCCGGGATCGAAAACGTAATCGGCCCACGCGCTATCGAGTACGAAAACTTCCTTTGCCAGCTCTGGGCCGTTTACGACAAGCATCCATGTTATATCATCGCCCATGTCGGGATGGACCGGAAGGTTTTGAAAATCGCACCCGGGATTGGCTGAGGAATCCGAACCGATATATAAGGGCGTATGGAAAAAAGAAAGGCCGTTCGTATTACGCGTGACGCCATACGGAAGATAACCCGGTGGAAAAATATCAAATAAGTGACGATACGGATTGGCAGGGTCCATATACATGTACATCGAAAGCCCCTGCTGCCCGGAAATTTGAAGGAGGGTATAATGCGTAAAATCGTTCAGCCCCAAAGTCGAGTCGTAAGGCTGGCCGACGAGGTCCACAAGGCCACCTGCGCGATCGGTGAACATGATCTCAGAACTTGACATCGGTTCCATCCGCTTGGTGCGGGAGAGCGCGGTATCGGAGTGATTGATGTATTGATTAAAGCCGATATAGCGCCAATCGTAGGGAAATAGCCCGCCGGAGTCTCTCGACATCCCCTCGAACCGGTTCCCGCCATAAATGGTAAGTCCGGGAACTGCCAACGTATATCCCGGTGGTGGAATGGAGCCGCCGCCAATTTGCACTTGATTGAGCGCTGAATCAAGACCGGACGAGATGTTTGGCGGCATGTCGATGCCAATATTGCCGTTGGGCAAAATGGACATTCGTTCCACATCGTGTGGTGGTGGCGTTATCAGAGGCAGATTGGAAGTACCCGGCGTAGTGGCGAACCGAATCGCTCCAAACGGATGTGATAGACTCGTCGATTGATAATTCGTAAGAATTATATCGCCCTGACTATGCTCATGAATAATCAAGTCTTCTCCCGTGGAGAGCGACGAGTAGGTTGGGCACGCGGCTGGCATCAATCCGAGGATTCCATAGACAATCGATGTCGGCGCGGAATTGGAAAGACGAAGAATAGCCGAATCGTTATTACTGCTGGTAAAATTAAGCTGCAGGGCATTCTGTATCGAGCTTGTTATCCCGATCCCTGCAAAATTAGTCGGCGGGAATATATTGGTGGCCTGCGCACTTACGCGCCCGCTAATCGAAAGAATGCCAAGGGCCAGGACTACTGAAAAAATCCAACGTCTCATTTTCTATTCTCCTAAATTAAATTGAAGCCTCATTAGTAACAACCCCCAAAGTTAGAAATTGTTACATATTCCCAGAGCTTTTCCCTGAGTTCGGGTACAAAGATACGACATTCTTAGCCAAGTATCTGCAATGCCGATATTCGTATTGCCGATAAATCCGATAGATTGTTGGAGTGACAATTCATCGCGTTATTGGAATTAATATTCGGCAGTATCGAAAGAAGCTCGGCCTAACTCAAGAGGCGCTTGCAGCCAAAGTATCATTTACATCAAATTATATTGCTTGTGTAGAACGCGCCGAAGAAAAAGTAAGTATTGATGGTCTCGCCAAACTCGCCAAAGCTCTCAAAATCTCACCCGATCTTCTTTTGAAAGAAAATTTAAAGTAATTTGGGATTTGCTTGCATTTGGGTTTTGGATGTGTTATATTTGGTGGTATTATTATGAGCACCTATTTTCAAGGAGAACACGTAATGCATAAATTCATGAAAAGTCGAGTGAAAGATGCATAAGTTCATTAAATGAATACTCAATTGAGAGTAAAAGGCACCTATTTCAGAGAGACAACTGGCAAAATTGGTTCAGAATCGAGGGTGGTATCGGGAACTCGCGAAAGAAAATCATCACGAAAAGCATTTCTCCATGAATGATACGGACAATTCTGAAAAACCCCAGAGAATATAATTTTCTTTGAGAATGTGCTATTTTTTTATTTTATTAGAAAAAAATCGGAAACCGGGGAGCATTTTAACCAAAAGATTGTATTAGAGAGTGAACTCTCTTTCGACGAATCATAATCAAAGGGGAATAACACAATGAACATTCGCGCATTAGTTATCGCAGTATCGTTATTAGTTGCAACGAGCTTCACGGCCCGTTCGCAATCGATAACGATCGTGAAAAGCGTGATCGGCTCGGGCATGACGCCAGCGGTCGGTACTATCGGTAGCAGTACTTATGCTATTGATGGCACTATCGGCCAACCTGTCATCGGCCCGCTGACGGGGGGCATGTTCGCTGACTATCAGGGATTCTGGACACCCGGAATCGCTAATAACAACAGCGTAAAAGAAAGCTCTGCGGACGCAGCCGGTTTCGAGCTCGATCAGAACTATCCGAATCCATTCAATCCATCGACGACGATCACGTATTCCGTCGCCGCGGGGTCACCAGTGCGAGTTACGATTCGCTTGATGAACCTCCTCGGTCAGGAAGTACATACGCCGCTTGTGGATGAAGTGGACCAGCCGGGTACGTATCGGGTTGATTTCACGGACGCGGATAATCTTCCTTCTGGAACATACATCTATCGCATGGATGCCGGGACTTTCTCGGCTTCGAAGCGGATGGTGCTCTTGAAGTAACCTTAGAAGATAATTCGTTCGAAAGAAACGGCAGGTTGTAAATTTACGGCCTTCCGGGATGATCGACCATCCTTTTAGAATCCCCTCCAATGCGGAGGGGATTCGCGTTTTTAAACGGTTCGCTCACAGGAGCGCCATTTTCATCTCTTCCAGCGCGCGAATATTTTTTTGCAAACCCTCGCCATAACGTTCCCGAGCGAAGGCGGTGAAATAATGATGGTTCCGTACGAAATCAATATTGTATTCGATCCACTCCAGATCGGAGTATTCGTGCCCAAGCACTTGGGAGTGTTCTTCGCGCAGCCGCGCGCTCCATACAAAAAAATGATCGCCGCCCATATATAACAGATCGGCATCGCAGAGCGCGTGAGAGATGGGATGCGTTGCCCGTTGCGGTATTTCCGTTCCCATGATAGCTTCTTCGATGCTCGCCATATCTTCGGCGCTTAACGCGCTCGCAAGCTGTTCTCGCGCGGCAATGCAGCTCTCTTTTTCGTGGCCTTGATACCGAATGCGAAACCCGACATCGTGCAGCCACGCCGCCATCCTGAGCAACGAAATTTGATCGTCAGTAAGCGAGATCGCCTCTGCGATCATGCCTGCAAACTCGACCACCATCGCCGTATGCTCGATGCAATGATACGCATACCCTGCAGGCAGCGCGGTAATAATTTCCGTAGAAAATTTCTCGATTCGTGAGACAAGGGAGGGTAGAAAGGAGTTATCTTTGTATAATGGATTCATCGCAAAAGCGGTCTTGGGCGCGTCGGGCACTGGATCAAAGCCTGAATGTGCGCTCGCATGAGCGCCGTCCGGTTGCGCTGTTGTGGACGCACTCGTTCTTTCTGGGCGTTGGGGTTGCGTATCTGATCTCTGCTGCGCTTCCAATTTTTCTTGCTTCCTTTCCGATCGATTATCTTCCGTGCGCCTTTGCGGCGGCGGCGGTTTTGGAACTTCTCATCGGTTCTGTCTCCGATCGCATCGAGCACTCCATCGGCCAGATCAGGATGCTGCGGCTCGTGTTGCTGCTGCTCGTGGCGGGAACCGTAGCTTTCCTTATTCTCGAAGAAAAACCAGGTTCCCTACCGCCGCTTGCGATCGCATTCGGATTGCTGGTCTGGTCACGCATCATGATCTTTGTCTCTCAAAACGAATTCTGGGGACTTCCCTTACATCTCTTCGATGTCCGACAAGGAAAGCGACTTTTCAGCCTAATTGATTCCGGCTCGTTCCTTGCAAAAATACTCGGTTATTTTTCTGTTCCATTACTCACCACGTTCTTAAAAGTACCCGAACTGCTGATCCTTTCCGCAGTAGGAACAGCGATAAGCGTGTATGTGCTCCAACGAATTATCTCGAATTACTCGCACCTTATGGTGCATCATGGCGATGAAAAACAGAAACACGCCACATCTTCATTAGAAAATTCGAAGCATCCTTCTAATACATTTGGATTTCTGTGGCGCGATAAATATCTGGCAAGCCTCGCATTGGTTGCGTTCCTTGCGCTCTTTTCCACAACCTGCATCGACTACGGGTTCCTGCGCGGGATCGAACAGCGCAAAGAAAGCCTCACCGAAATTGCAAATTTCATCGGCCTCTTTCTTGGCGTGGCAAAGCTCATCAGCCTTGTGCTAAAAGTTGGAGTGGTGGGGCGGCTTTTCGGAAAATTCGGGCTTGCGAGAACTATCATCGTTTTGCCCATCGGACTTTTTTTAACGACCGTAACCGGACTTGCCTTTAGCGCCAGCTCTGCTTCCGGCGTGATGATCTGGACTTTTGTTGCGGGAATGTTACTTGTCGAGTTATGGTCAGAAGCCGTTCAGATTCCCGCACTGGCGGTTGCCGTTCAGCCGCTCACAAAACACATTCAGCATCGCGGGCATCAAGCCATTGGTAACATTATCGAGCCGATCGCACTCGGCGCAGCTGGGCTATTGCTGTATGTGCTTTCCGTTTCCGTGGGGTTTTCGCTGCGTGGGATCAGCGTTGTAATGCTCGGCGTGTTCGCAGCATGGGCGGTAACGCTTGTCTGGTTTGGCAAAGAATATAAGGGAACAGTTCTTCGCGCGCTGAAACACCGGCGGATAAAATCCGCTGAATTAGTGTGGGATAACGCCGCGCGCATGATCATCGCGGCAAAACTTCGCAGCACGCACGCCGTGGAAGCAGAATATGCGCTGCATCTCATCCCCGCAACGGAACCCGCGTTCCTCGTTGATGCACTGCCAACGCTCTTACATCATAGCGAACGATCGGTACGCATGGCTGCGCTTCGACGATTCGATGATTTTCAGTTCCCAACCGCCGAAAGCAAACGCGCCGAAATTATTCTTGGTGCATTGCTGACGAGCACTTCGGGCGATAGCGATGGGAACCTGCTCGGTCAAACGTTGCGTGCCTATACCGCCGTTTGCCCGGACGTTGAAGCCGAAGAGATGAAGCATTGGCTCGACGACGAACGGCTTCCGGTACGGGAAGGATTGCTGGCCGGCCTTATCAAGCATAAAGGTATCGATGGCGTACTGATCGCGGGGGAATTTGTGCAATCCATGGCAAAAAGTGGGAACCCAACGGAGCGCGCTTCTGCGGCGGAGATCGTTGGGCGCGTTGGCATCCAGCAATTTTATCATTCCCTCCTCACGCTTTTGAGTGACGATGATCCCGAAGTACGCCTGGGGGCAATTCGCGCTTCGGCATTAGTAGCCCATCCGCGACTCATCGAGCCGGTTCTGAATATCTATCTTCAGCCCGCATCCTCGCGGCAAGTACTTATACTTGTCGAAAGCGCGCTCCGAGCATTTGGGAACCCGGTGCTTCCGTATCTCATGCAGCGCATCGAGAATGGGCAGGTCGATAGCGTGCGCTTGCAGCGCATTGTGCGGCTGCTGGGACACTGGAGCACCGATGACCATGATGCACATACCGAATTCTCCGCGCAAGCGATCACGCTGCTCCTCGATCTCTTGGAATGGCCGGGGGCGCATCCGCGCGTGCTCTCCACGCTGCGGCTATCGGCCTTGCGGGCGCTTACCGGCAACGCCATCTGTGTGAATGATTCCGAACGCATGAACCGCCTCATTAATGAGGAACTCCGCCGCGCGGGTACGCTGGTTTCTATGCTTCACTCCGTCGAATCGCCGGATATACGTTCCCGAACATCGTCGATTGCTTTTTTGCTTCGTAGCACGCTTTCCCATGAGATCGCGCAAGCGACTGAGCGGGTGCTGATGCTGCTGGAACTCGAATATGATCCCACAACCATTCGAAGAGTGCGCGATAGCTTGCTCATTGGAGAACGCCTCCATCATGCCAACGCATTCGAAGTGCTCGATCATATTCTCACACCCGATCTCTCGAAAGAGGTTGTTGCACTCATCGAAGCAAGTTTGTTTCTCAACCAAAGAAAGCAAGTGGGAACGCTGGCTGACATTATTCCGATAGATTCCCTGAATCTCCCCAAAGACTCCACGCTCGAAACGCTTCTCCGAAATGAGGATGGTTTCTATGAACCGTGGACGATCAACGTCGCTAATTTTTATTTCCAATTTAAAGAAAGTACACCAATGCCACATTTATTTGAACGTGTCATTTTATTAAAAACGGTTGATCTGTTTTACGAAACGCCGGACGCCGTGCTTTCGCATATCGCGCAGGCGCTGGAAGAAGTTCATGCCAAACCGTGGGAACGAATCATCACCAAAGGCGAAACCGGTAGCTGCCTCTATATCATCGTCGAAGGCCGGGTGAGCGTTCACGATGGCGAGCACACCCTTGCGGAGCTTCACGCACGCGATGTCGTGGGCGAAATGTCGCTGCTCGATCCCGAACCGCGTTCGGCTTCGGTTACCGCGCTCGAAGAGACCACGCTCCTGAAACTCGATAGGGAAGTATTCTACGATCTCATGATCGATAACATCGAGATCGCGCGCGGAGCGATCGCCACGCTCTGTAGGAGAATTCGGAAGCAAAATGAAAAGGCCAATAAGGACAAATGATGTTGGATGTCTGAACGAAGTATTAGCAACGGCACGTTAGGCGTGCATGTCATTCGAGATGGATGGAAATGCCGAGGAACTTCACACCCCGTTCAAGCTATCGCGGCAGCAGCTTGCAAAGTTGGGCGAGGAACATGCTGCGAAGCTCGTGGCCTCGCTCGGCTACCGGATCGTAAAGCGGAACTTTCGTTTCGGAAAAGTCGGCGAGATCGATATTGTTGCTTACGATGGCGAGTGCCTGGTTTTTATCGAAGTGAAAGCCCGCCAGGATCACAGCCACGGCACGCCCGAGGCCTCCATTGATTACCGCAAACAGGCGCAGCTCAAGCGTGTTGCAAGAGCGTACTATTATGTGAATGCAATTCAAGAAGCTGTGTGCCGGTTCGATGTGGTGGCCGTCGATGTTTTTGGGAAAACAATAGATATGCGTCATCACAAGAATGCGTTTTTTTGATCCATGACCGAAGCAATTCTTCTCTCTAATATTCTTGTACGAAATGGGGAACTCCCAATTCTGAGCGGCTTCGATCTGCGCGTAGAAAAAGGAAATGTGTGCGTTCTGCTTGGCGCAAGTGGTTCCGGGAAAACAACGATCTTCCATCTCCTGACCGGCGAGATAAAACCGGAGCGCGGCGAAGTGCGTGTTGGTGGAACGAATGTTACTTCACTGCAATCAGCCAAGCTCGCAACATTTCGGCGCACGATAGGAATGATTCAACAGGATGTATCGCTGCTGGAACATCGGACGGTCGAAGAGCAAATTCTGCTGCCGCTTGAAATAGATGGAATGAATGCAGCGCGCCGTCATGCGCAAGCCGAGGCAGTGATCGAACGATTCGCTTTAGAAAATTCCCGAACACGATTGCCGAGATCACTTTCGATGAGCGAACGACAGCGAACCGCAATTGCGCGCGCCGTGGTTCGGGAACCTCTGGTGCTCCTTGCCGATGAACCTGCCGCACATCTGGACGCAATGGATGCACGCGAGATCGGGCGGCTGTTATTGCATGAAAATCTTCGCGGCATGACCATCCTTATCGGCACAAGCGACGAGCATTTTGCATCGTATTTTCCGGAGAATGCGATTCGCCGCACGGAATCCCTAAACGTCGGTGTTCAAAATTGACATGTTTTAGCGGAGCCGAGTAGGATTACATACTGTTCCATCAAAATGTCATCCGAAACAATCAATCGCATAAAAGGTAATCTTGATGGGCGCGAGCTTCGCGTAGGCATCGTCATGAGCCGGTGGAACCGTGAAATAACCGAAGCTCTCGTAAATGGCGCATTGCGGGCACTCGCAGTGTGCGGAGTGCCTGATGAGCAGATCACGATGCTCGAAGTGCCGGGCGCGCTGGAAATTCCCATCGCTGCCGAGCAATTGGCTTCGATGGGGACGGACGCCATTATTGCCATTGGTTGCGTAATTAAGGGCGAAACCGCCCATTTTGAGCATGTGAGCAGGCTGGCGCTCGATGGAATCGCCGCTATTTCTAGGGACTACGAAATACCCGTAACCTGCGGGATTCTGACCACGTATGACCTCCCGCAGGCAGAAGCCCGCTCCGGTTTAGATGACGATAATGCCGGAAGTCAGGCTGCGCTTGCAGCGGTGGAAACCGCAAATCTACTTCGTTCAACACGGTCAGGGAACCAGATATTTTAACTCATCTGCAGATGCGAATTTTCAGAGCATCCTTTTTTTCGATCATACTATTCTTGCCCTCGCTGGGCATGTCGCAGCCGCTCAAACCCGGCCAGTGGCAGACCTATACTTCTATGCGCTCGGTGAGCGATATTGCCATCAGCTCGGATTCGACTTACGTGTGGGCTGCGACGGGCGGCGGCGTGTTTCGCGCCGATCTGCGCGATGCCCAAAGCACACTGCTGCCGCTTCGCACTACTGATGGACTTACCGAGAACGACGTCAATGCCATTGCCGCCGATGCGAGCGGAAATATCTATATTGGCGAAGGCGGAGGGGGGTTCGATGTGTATAGTACCACGAGCGGTGCGGTCAATAGTTTTAGCGATATTAAAAATCAAGGGTATTCCAACGAGGCCATCAACGGTATCACCGTTTCTGGAACGAATGTTTATCTCGCAACGGCGTATGGCATTACTGTTTTTCTCCCCAATATGGGACCGAATGGGATCTTCGGCTCGTCTGCAACGCAGCTTGCATCGCTGCCGCAGCAGGATAGCGTGCGGCAAGTGATCGACGATGGTTCCTACGTCTATGCCGCCATGCACGAAGGAGTCGTGTGGGCAAGCATGACATCGGACTTGCACGCAAGTTCGAACTGGACTTACCTTCCCGATTCCGCAGGATCGGTTCGTGCGCTCGCCAATTTTAACGGCAAAACTTACGCCGGCGCTATGAACGGTCTTTTCGTCGTCTCGCCGGGCGTTGATTCGCTTATTCCTGTCCCATTGCAGAATTCGCTGGGAATTAATCGGTTGTTGGTTGCGAATGACTCGCTCTATATTTTAGATAACGCCGGAGTGCTCTATGCAACGAAGGATCTGATCCATCTTGCAACGCAGACGATCAGCGCAAGTGCCGGTAGTACGGTGACGGCCATTGCCTATCGGCCAAACGATGGAATTATTTCTGGTACGCTTGCAAATGGCGTTGCCTATTCGGTCGGTGGCTCGTTTCAAAATAATATCTTCCCACCCGGCCCGATCATCAGCAGCCCAAACTTTCTCCATTTTGCTACCGCTACGGATCAGCTTTATGTCACTAACAGCAACTACGGGTTCGGAATTTTTCAACCCACAACGGATTCGTGGCAGGATTTTGCAAGCGGGGTTGGTTCAACTCCCAACGTAAATTACAATGAAGTATTATACGATTCGATACGCGATGTAACCTGGTTATCTATATTTGGGAGCCCGATGTATAAAGTAGTAGGCTTGGGAACGAGTAACCCGGTTTGGACTGCCATAGGTAATACTCAAATTCCAGATTTTAATGGTACCGATGGTAACTTCATTGTCACCAGCGGGATGATGTTAGACGCCAGTGGAAATTTCGTCGTTACCGATTGGGCTGGGAACGGAGATGGCCTGTGTGTTTCCAGCGATGGCAATACCTTTCACAGTTATCCGTTGTACCCCTCTGGCCCCTATCCGTGGGCATGCGTAACGCAGGATATGAATGGTAACTATTGGGTCGGCACCACAGAAAACACGTCCCCACCTTCAGAAGGCGTTTATTGGTATGACACCTCCAACAGCCAGAATGGAATAATTTATGGTGGCACCAGTGGGTCGCTTGGGCCGGCGCTCGATGGAACGCAATCTGTCAATGCTATTCTTACCGATCAGGACGATGGTATTTGGTGCGGCACTGATGGCGGTGTAGAGATCGTCTCGAACCCGGAAGCGATCCTGCAGTCGGGAACTCCGTTCTCGATACGCAGCGTGGGATTTACGGCCAGCCAGGTGGTGCATTGCATGTCCGTCGATGGCGTAGGAAATAAATGGATCGGAACCGATAACGGGATTTTTGTCGTCTCGCCGGATGGCTCTGATAGCGTCGCGCACTTTACCGCAGAAAATTCCCCGTTGGTGAGCGACCAAGTGATCGCAATGGCTATCGATCCGATACGCGGCGAAACGTATGCCGGTACGCCATCCGGCATTTCGCGGTTCAGCACGATCTTCAAGCAAGGGCGGCCAGATTACACGGGCATTCGCGTATATCCAAATCCTGTCGTGCAAACAGCAGCGGCAAGTCCACCCGGCAGCCCGACCGTCTATATTGATGGCCTGGTCGCCGGTTCGACGGTGCAGATCTTTTCGCTCGCCGGGAAGCTCGTTGCAACGATCGACGGTACACAGCTTGGTTCGACAGTAACATGGAACGGCCGCGATGCGTTAGGCCATCAAGTTCCCAGCGGGATGTATCTTATCAGCGCAACCTCGCCGCAAGCTGGAAGCAATGGCGAAGCAAAAGTAGTCATCGTCCGCAAACCCTCAAATTAACATCACCCCGTTCCCAGCTTGGCGCATCGCCGATGATGCTGGGGCTGCGATGAGGATTTATTATCTGCGCCCGCCCACTCCCTTAATTCATAATTCTTAATTCATAATTGCCCCATGCCCACCTACGAATACCGCTGTAAATTTTGCCATGAAATAACGGATGCATTCCAACGCATGAGCGATGAGCAGCTCGTAACATGCCCGCATTGCGGCAAGGATGGTCTGGAACGCATCGTCTCCGGCGGCGCGGGGGTTATTTACAAAGGCGAAGGATGGTACGTCACCGATTATTCGAAAAAATCTTCCGGCGGGAAAGAACAGGCTGCTACAAAAACCGAAGCTAAACCCGACACTGCAAAAACCGAAACAACTAAAACAGAAACGCCCTCGACGGAATCAAAACCGGCTACATCTTCGACGTCCTCGTAGCCGCCTTTGTAGCCGTACCTTTAAGGTACGGTATATCTAACTCCGTACCTTAGGTACGGCTACAAAGATACACTAAATATGGCAGCTTGCCAATCCGCGTTTTTCGAGATATTGCTGATGATATTCTTCGGCGCGCCAGAAAGCGGACGCGGGAACGATTTCCGTTGCAATAGGCCGCCGGTAACGCCCGGATGCTGAACGCACTTGCTTCGATTCCTCGGCCAAACGTTTCTGCTCCTCATCCTGATAGAAGATAACGGAACGATATTGCGTGCCGACATCCGGCCCCTGCCGATTTACTTGCGTGGGGTCGTGATTGTCCCAGAACACATCCAGCAATTTCTGATAGGATACTTCGGTAGGATCGAATTCCACCTGCACCACTTCGGCGTGGCCGGTGCGGTCGGTGCAGACATCCTGATACGAAGGTTTGGACGTGTGCCCGCCTTCATATCCCACAGCAGTGGCTTTCACGCCGGGAACGTTCCTGAACTCTGCTTCGACGCCCCAAAAACATCCTGCGCCGAAGGTTGCTGTTTCGAGTGATATATCTTTTTCCATAAATGCTGACAAAAGAATTAACGAAATTTTGATTAGTAACCGAACCGCCTCTCCCCCAACCCCCTCTCCCTGCTGGTAGAGGGGCTATTTTATCCCAAGACGCCATAAACTAATCGTGATCACGCCATCCTTCAAGTTCCCGATAAGCGACTGGTTCCCATTCACAAAATAGTCGATATTCGTCTGCGTGGATACCGATGGTTCGCCGATGGATTCCGCAATGCTTTTGCTTACGCGCTTGAAGTCATCGAGCGTTGCGGGTTCATGCAGGCGGTTCGGATACGGAATGGAAACCGTCGCGCCAAACGAGCTATCCACGCCGAAGAGAATGGTAACTTTTGCACTGCTCCCCTCGACCGTGACCGGAGCGAATACCATTTGCATATAGGTTGCAGGCATCGCGTTATGCCGCCCAAGCATAGAGTCGAGAAAATGCTCATGCCACTTTATCCTGGGGTCGGTTAATGGTGAGACGGAAGAATCGAGCAAATGTTCCCGGCCACACAGCAGGGCGGCGTCTGAAGTAGAAAGTTTGCGGAATAAGTCCTTTATAGTAATGCTCTTCGGCGCCGGGTCTATTCGCGCGCTGGCGAATGTAGAGTGCCCCGCAAAAAAATGAAGTGCGATAAAAAGTGCGATCGGTATAAACATGCGTTTCTCTTAAACATTTTATGGAAGACTCGGTTCAATCGTTGCAATACGGTTGATAGATCGCATAACGAAATTAGTTTAAATAAAAAAAATGGGTCTGGCAATGTGCCAAACCCATTCCTTTGTTCTTCGCTTGCTTTCCCCGCTGCACGCATCGTCGCCGATGCGCTTTTGCAGTGGTGAAACACTCTTATTTATGGCCGGGGATCGAATCCAGTGTGCCTGTATCTAAACCGCCGCTATCCGCTCCCGGGCCAGATGCATTAAAACAGCTCGCAATGCCAAAGCTCAAAAAAAGCAATGAACGATAATAATGCCACTGTCTTGTTGTATAACCCACGTAAATCTTATTCATAACAAAGAATTTTTAAGAAATCAGGATTTCTTTATGAAACACTACGAGAATTGAAAAAACCATGAATTAATCTTGTTACAAACCGTTAGGTGTAGGGTTACATGTCTAAGAAACGCACTGACTTGAACGATTTCGCCATACCGATCCCCGGAATGAGGACACGGCGTGTGCCACGAGAGCGCATAAGAATTGAAGGAGCGCGCAATGATGCTCCTTCGCTTCCCGGCTCCGAGGCTCACCCGGAGCTCGTGATAGACCATGCCAGGCCGTTTCAGTTGAAGGATGAACTCCGCACCCAGAGTCAATCGGCAACGAAAAAAACGAAGGAAGAGCTTGCCACGCTTGAAGACGGCGAACTCCTGACGCTGTTTCAAACGGGCGAAGAACGAGCATTCTACACCTTATTCGAGCGCCGGCAAAAAGAAATTTACTCGCACTGCTTCCGGATGTGTGCACGAGATGGGGAAAAAGCCAACGATGCGTTTCAAGATACCTTCGTAAAAGTATTTACTCGAAAAGCGCTTTTTACGGACGCAACGAATGGGCGCGCTTGGCTCTATCGCATCGCGACGAATACCTGTTTAAACTATCTGCGTTACGATAAGCGTCATCCGCGCGAGGCACTCGATGATAATTTGAACTCACGCGATCCGCAAATGCAGCCGGATTTTGCGACAGAACAGGATGCGCTTCGGAACTCGCTGGAATCGGCCATTGCAGAACTACCGATGGAACTGCGAGAGCCATTTCTACTCCGCGAGATCGACGAATTCAGCTACGAAGATGCAGCCGCACAGCTTGGGATAACGGTTCCCGCGTGCCGCCAACGCGTCTATCGCGCAAAGCAGTTACTGCGCGAGGCATTGGAAGAAGTAGTAACCGGCGAGCCATCGAAAAAGAAATAAGTTTTACAGGAATATAAAAATGCAATACGAAGAAAAGTCAAATTTGGAAGAAAGGATCATCGCGCATTTCGATGGTTCGCTGGACAACGCCTCGTCGAAATCGCTCGTCGATGAAGTGATGGCAAGCGCGGAAAAACGCGCGCTCTTCCGCGCGCATGAGTCGCTGAACAACGTCATTGCCGCCGCGCGCGTACCCATAGAAGCGCCCCTCGAAACCCGACGCGAGATCGCCGATCGTATTCCCGGCCTCATCGCGTTCATTCCCGGCTTGCTCGGAACGGCTGAGACCATGCCCATCCTTCAGCAGAGCGCCAATCCGTTCCTCTCGTTTTTTGCGCGGATGTCGCTTCAGACTGCCGTTTCCATCGGCTCCGCTATTGCCATATTGACAACAGCCGGAATTATTGTAAAGAATAATCTCGATCATACTACAGCGCGATCGCCGAAGATCGCGGCAGTGCAGAACGCAGCGCCAGCGATGAGCCAATCGCAAGCAAACGCAGCTTCAGCTTCGCAACAATATGGAATGATTCCGTCGCAGAATAAGAATACAGCAACGGCAAATCACAAGAGCATTCCTTCTTCTTTGATGAACCGCACTTCGTCGAATGTTAGCGCGAATAAAGCTCCCGCTTCATCGTTCGCTTCGACGAATGACATGTCTGCAAGCGATAACGCATCGTCGCAGAATAATGTATCGTCTAATTCTAATAATGATGATAACCAACCGCGCGTCAGCAATGCGTTCGATGTGCCAAAATCATCTCCTGCCGTTGCAGCGGATATTCCTGTAATGCAGCCCGAGATCCTTATGCCAACGGAGGATGAAGTGAGCTTGGGAATTACATATCGTGGGTATATGTCAAGCGGCACCCGTTTTGTTCAACTCAATGGAATTGGCGGCTCTGCCACATCCAAACCCGTATACAACTTTCTTAGCGGTTTAGAATTCGAAATAGGTGACCGTTACGCATTACGCGTTCAAGTCGGGCAAAGCAGCTTTGCACGGGTCAGCATTGCACCGGATCCCGGAGCTAAGATTGTAAGTCTTATTCCAGGATTGACCGCCGTTCAGCCTGCTACGGCAGCACGAACTGCAGTATGGGCAACGGCTGGCATGTCTTACTCTATTCCGGTTTCGGCATCCATTCCGATCATTCTCAGCGCGGATGGTGGAACTGCTTTCGGTGTTGGCATCATGGGAATCTTAGGAGCGGCGGCCGATCTTCCGCTCACCTCGTACCTGACGCTAAGGCCGATGGTCACGTATGACATCGTTTATTCTTCGACTCAGCCCGTATCCACACCATCTGGCAATGAGATACTGGAAAATTCGGTACCGCTGAGATACATGACCACGAACGCTTTCGGATTTCAAGTTAATCTCATGTTCCGCTTCTGATGCGCAAGCTGATCTACATATCGCTTATCGTGTTCGCGGGGTGTGAAACCACGCTGACCCCGCAGCCACCATCAGGAGGCGGCGCGGGCGGAGTGGTTCTTGCTAATTATTTTTGGCACGATAGCATTTTACCATACCACTACCAAGCTTTAGCGAATAACCAGATCGTAGGCACCCATACGATCCTGATGTCGGGCGGAACGATCTTCGATGTTAACCAAAGCAGCAACATAACAACCACGTTCTCGGTGAACAGCGCGTATGCCATGAGCGGATTTACGCCTTCCGATATTTTCGGCTTCGATCCATCGCTTCAAGTGGTGACCGATACCAACCTCTCTCCTATTCAATGGACGGAAGCTATTCACTCGATCGCTACAGCTAAGCTGGGTGGATTTGGGCAGACAAATCTTTATGCTGCTTCGGACTCCGTGCTGTATTATCTTGATGCTAACGGCTCGACATTGGATCGCCTCGGACCATTTCCGAAGAGCTTCACGCTCGCCGAAGACGCGCAGGAACAAACGCTTTTTGCCTATCAGATGGGTGGGGATAGCATTATTTGGTATTCAGATTTCGAATGGGTTGGCGATACGACTCTGGCGAGCATTACCGCGTTCGCCTCTGCAACCGGGAATTTTTATCATGACCTCTGTTGGTTCGCGTGTGGCTCCGATCTCTATCGAATCACGACGGGATCTTATCCGCAAAAGATCGCGACGCTTGCTTCTAAGATCGTAACGCTAACCGGCGAGACCAATGGCGTAGCCGCCGGTTTAGACAACGGCGCTATTTATGATGTATCCCGAACGGGTCAGCCTCAACTCCGGCAAACCGTGTATGGATTAGTAGCGATCTCTTTGATTCCCAGCGGTTTGAATCCCGTTCTTGCCGGGACGTCGAGCGGCGTGTTTGACATTCCGACTTCTGGGCCAGCCAAACAAATTGATAATGGTGCTGTCTCCCTCATGTTTTCGACCGGCAACAGCATCTTTGCAAGCGTCGGCGATTCGGTTTTCCATTACAATGCGAATGGAACCGTGTATGGCCACTACGCAAGCCCTCCTGGTGGAGTCTTAACTCAATTTGCACATCCAACGGTAATAACTAATGCATCTCAAGGAGTTTATGCACTATCCGGAACGAGCATATTCCGCAGAGATTCATCAACAACTGCCACAAGCGGCACATGGACAGCAATCAATCAAACCGTTTCTTCCATACCCGCTCTAAAACCCGGTTCGCTTACGCTTCTTAGCACAGATACCACCCCCTGGTTCGCGGGATTCGTCGAGCAGAACATAGGCGGTCAGCAGCGCGGTTATGCTTATGCTGCAACAAGCTCTGGTCCTTTTGCATCATACAGCACCTACAATAACGTCCTCATCGTCAATTATACGGCGAAAGCAAAAGGCATCGTGAACACCACGAATGTCCCGCAGTATAATATCTATTATGAAGAAGGCGTGGGGCCGGTCATCATCGAGAAAATAGAAAACGGCCAGACGACTACGACGAGTCTCGTGAAATAGCCTCCCGTCCGAACGCAGAGAATCTGTTGAGATTAAAATGGAGTGGATTGCGTTTATGTGGCTTCACAACGTATCTCCATTTGATTCTGACTACAAATAATAATGCAGATTGCTGACCGCATCAACCGTCTTGGTACTGAAACCTCTTTCGTCGTATTAGCCCGCGCTCGCGAACTCGAAGCGCAGGGCAAGGACATCATTCATCTCGAGATCGGCGAGCCGGATTTCGATACCGCCCCGAATATCATCGAAGCTGCAAAAAAAGCGCTCGATGCCGGATTCACACACTACGGCCCAGCGGCTGGGTTGCCGCAATTTCGTAAAACGATCGCAGAAGTCGAAGGCGCGCGCCGCGGTTTGGAATTCAAACCGGAGATGGTCGTCGTCACGCCAGGCGCAAAGCCGATCATGTATTATGCGATCATGGCGATCGTCAATCCCGGCGATGAAGTGATCTATCCCAACCCCGGGTTCCCGATCTACGAAAGCGCTATCGAGCTTGCCGGTGGTACGCCCGTTGCGCTTCCGCTTACCGAAGCCACGGGTTTTGCATTCTCCATCGATGATCTTCGTTCCCGCATTACGCCGAAGACGAAAATGCTTATTCTCAACTCGCCACAAAATCCGACGGGAGGGATTCTCACGCAGGACGATCTCAAGCAGATCGCCGAGCTTGCCGTGAAGCACGATCTCTGGGTGCTATCAGACGAAATTTATTGCCGCATCGTATATGATGGGTTCCAAAATTACACCATCGCAAGCTATCCCGGCATGATGGATCGCACGATCATTCTCGATGGCTTTTCAAAAACCTATGCAATGACGGGCTGGCGATTAGGCTACGGCATTATGCCTAAAGAATTAGCAGAAGTCGTTGCAAAATTACAGACGAATGTAGCAAGCTGCACCGCAAGCTTTATTCAGATCGCTGGCATCGAAGCGCTCACCGGGCCGCAGGGGTGGGTCGATAATGTGGTAGAAGAATTCCACCGCCGCCGCGATCTGATCGTCGATGGCATGAATTCCCTTCCCGGATTTTCGTGTCACAAACCGCTCGGAGCTTTTTATGTATTTCCAAATACTTCAAAGACCGGCATAGATTCGAAAACCCTCGCAAATAAGATTTTGAACGAAGCCGGAGTCGCATGTCTTTCCGGACATACCTTCGGAAAATACGGCGATGGCTACGTGCGATTTTCCTACGCCAATTCGATGCAGAATATCGAAAAAGGCATCGAGCGTATCCGGAAATTATTAACGGCCTGAACCTGGATTACGCGGATGATGCGGATTCCCAGGATTGATTTTAAGATTGTCATTCCCGCGAAAGCGGGAATCCAGTCCGTTACGTTACGCGCGATCCGTCTTCTCACATTTCTTTTCATACTTCATACTTCATACTTCATACCTTCCGCAAGCGCCTATTGGCAGCAGCATGTTGCCTACGACATCCACGCCACGCTGATCGATTCCATCCACACGCTCGATGGAACGCTCTCCGTCGTTTATACCAATAACTCTCCCGATACGCTTCGGGAAGTATTTTTTCATCTCTATGCCAACGCTTTCCAGCCCGGCAGCATGATGGATGAACGAGCGCTGGTCATTCACACCGCGCCCGTCTTCGATCGCATTCATAAACTTCCCGAATCCGAATGGGGAAAATATTGGATCAATGCGGTTCAAGCGGATAATCAATCTGCACAATTTGAGATTACCGGAACAATCATGCGCGTGGCATTGACAAAGCCACTTGCGCCCGGCGCATCGACCACGATAGCATTCCCCTTCCGGGAGCAAATTCCCAAACAAATTCGCAGAAGCGGATGGATGTCCACTGATGGAGTTGAGTATTCCATGTCGCAATGGTATCCCAAAGTCTGCGAATACGATTTTGAAGGATGGCACCATCAGGAATATATCTCGCGCGAGTTTTATGGAGTCTGGGGTGATTTCAATGTCGAGCTAACATTGCCTTCTCGCTTCACGGTTGGTTCGACGGGCGAATGCATGAATCCTTCGGAAGCTGGGCATGGCTACGATCAAATCGCTGCGGGAACAAAACAAGGTTTGGCTATGCCGAGATATGCACAGGGAATGACGACCTGGAAATTCCACGCATCGCCGGTGCATGATTTTGCGTGGGTTGCAGATGATGATTATATCCATGAGTGGACGACGTGGAATGATTCCGTTACCGTCCACGCATTCTATAAAACATGGGGCGAGCGTATTTGGCAAAAGGGTGCGCTTCAATATTCGATTGACGCGCTTTCTACCTATAGTGAGCTATATGGCCACTACGCATACAGTAACTTTTCCTGCACGATGGCCGGCGATGGCGGCATGGAATATCCGCAGCTTATTATGATAACAGGTAATCGTCCGTCGCCGCTATCTCTTGCGGGCGTCATCGCACACGAGGTGGGACACCAGTGGTTTTACGGAATGCTCGGCTCCAACGAAACACGGGAAGCATTTATGGATGAAGGATTTACCAGTTACGTCACCACCATCGCGATGAACAGACTGTTCGGCGATTCGCAGGAATATCCCGGGGAACATCATTCCTGGCTCGATTGGTTTATCCCGAAGTTCAGCAACAAGCGAGATAATTATCGCGGCTATCAGCAAATAGCTTCACAAGGCTACGAAGAACCGCTCGATATTCCACACGATTGGTTCCGTGAAGACGCGACGGCAGGGCAAGTCTATGGCAAAACACAAGCTATCCTTTCCATGCTGCAATATACCCTCGGCGATTCCACCTTTGCGGCGGGAATGAAAGAGTATTATGTAGAATGGCATTTCAAGCATCCCCATCTCACGGATTTCAAAAATGTGATGGAAAAAACCGCGCACACCGATCTCGATTGGTTCTTCGATGAGTGGTTTAAGACTACGCGAACCGTGGATTATGCAGCAGGTAATGTCGTGTCCGATCCGGTTCCCAACGGGTATAAAACAACCGTTTCGCTTCACAATGATCAACTCGCCGTGATGCCGCTCGATCTGCTTCTGCATTACTCGGATGGCACCAGCGACGCCGCAACGATCCCGCTTGCGGTAAATAAAGATCTCGATTATCATAAAGATGGCGTCAGCATGTTCTTCCCAAGCTGGGATTGGACTGCAACGAAATATACCGGAACGATTATTACGCCAAAGCCCGTCTCTTCATTCGAGATCGATACCTCTTGGCGCTTGCAAGATCTGAATTGGCTGAATAATTATAGCGCGCTTATACCACCCGGCGATTGGACCATTTGGAAACAACTTAATGTCAATCCGCCGATCGATGAATATTATTCTATCTTGCGACCGATTATGTGGTACGATCAGGCATCGGCATATAATTTGGGAGTTGGAACGAAATTTGGAGTGAATCTCGGCTTTTCCGGAGATGCAAAGATAATGTATAATACCGGGCCGTCCTCTTTAAATCCGTCATGGTACGATTATGTAGATGGCGCTTTAAAGATAAATGCTCCTGTCGATTGGCTTGGCCGTTTAAGCAGCGTCGATCTCGATGCGGAAAAAATGTATGGCATTTCAACCATTCGTGCATCGCTTACCAAGGTTTTTCGTCCAGAATTTTGGAAACTCGGCGGTACGCAATCGGCTTCGCTTTATGTCGAAGATCAGGATCTTACATACTTAGGTGGTTACCCCATTTGGCATCCGGGTTGGATGTATTCCTATACTGGGAACGAACCATTCGGCTACAGTTTCAATAATGCCCACACCCAAGTTGCCGGACTAAAATATTCTATCGTCAACGAATCCGGCTCGACACATTTCGATATGTTCGGTGAATCAAGCATTCTGAACTCCGATGCAACATTCTCGCGTGCGGAAGCTACGTTTAATAGCACGGTTTCATTAATGAAAGATATGAACGCACACATTCGTCTCGCTGGCGGAATTGCAAGTTCCGGCACGCCATATCAACGCGAGTTCTGGCTCGACCGCGCAGATAATTACGAAGAACAAGAGAATGGTTTCTACCGCGCGGTCTCCAGCATCAGTGAACCATTCAGCCAAAATACTTCCATGTTCATCAATGGCGGAGCAGGTGTGCGTGGATATAATGCGGGCAATGCGGCAGATAATATTTATGGCGATCAAATGGCTGGCGGGAGTCTCGATCTCAATCTTCCAAATCCGCTATCGAGCGTGTGGGGATTCTCTTCGATCACGCCCGGTGTGTTTGCAGATGCAGGATGGATCGAGAACGATTCCCTTCGCGCGGACGCCGGAATTAAATTCGATGTGAATATTCTTTCGTGGCTGCCCAGTCAATTACACGGCGTGGCAGAAGAATACGATAAAATTCCTACTATTGCAGTAAATTTCCCGCTCTACGAAAACCGACCGCTCGATGGCAAACCGAATTTTGCTTTTCGCTGGACTGTTTCTATCGGCGCGGCGTTTTGAATATAATCGATTTATTATTACGTCATTGCGAGGAGTCCCGGAGGGACGACGAAGCAATCTGTTGAGATTTACCTGTAACGCGCGGGATTGCTTCGTCACCCCTCCAGGGTTCCTCGCAATGACAATATTCATAAATAACATCTTATGAGGTTTTTTCTTTGCTTCTCTTTTTGCATCGTGGTCGGGCTGGAAGCACCGACCTACGCTCAAACATCCGCTACGGGTATTCCGTATTTTCAGCAGCATGTTCATTACACGCTTGCTGCAACGTTCCACGACGATTACACCACACCATCCCTCGATGGGACCGGCTCATTAGAATACACAAATAATTCCCAGGACACGCTGCACGAGCTGTACTTCCATCTCTATTGGAATCTTTTCAAAAGTGGCAGCTATGGTGAAAGCGCGCCAAACCGCGATCACGATCCCGATTCAAAATATGGGCATGGTGGGATCGATATTACAAGCTTGAGATTGCCCGGTTATTCGCCAAGAAGCCACGATGTTTTATCTGATACTTCGAAATATAATGTTCGCTATGAGATCGACAATACGATCATGCGTGTCTTTCTTCCTGAACCACTTCGTCCGGGCGAGCACTTGACTCTAAATTTTAATTGGCATGGTCTTTTGCCCAACTACGGCATTCGTTCCACCTGGGGATGGCACGATAACGGCGCGAGGAACTTTGCAACCGCGCAGTGGTATCCGCAGGTGTGCGTGTATGATAATTACGGCTGGCATCCCGATCAATATATTGGCATGGGCGAGTTTTATACCGATTATGGTTCCTTCGATGTCTCGCTAACCCTGCCGGATAGATTTACGACGGTTGTTTCGACGGGTTGGCAAACCAATCCAGTAGAAACATATCCAGATTCCGTGCTCGATCGCCTCGCGTTTGCGAAAGCGCATCCGGATTCCATCGTTCGCATTGCGGATTACTCCGGCTATCAGCCCACGCAAATCTCGAATAATGTGCCGATGCGTACCTGGAAGTTCCACGCCGATTCCGTCCGCGATTTTGCGTGGTGTGCCGATGAAGCGTACATCCGCGACGCTGTTTACGATAACGGCATTATGCACAACGCGCTCTATTGGGAAAATTCCCACGATTTTTGGTCGAAGGAAGCTGCGAAAATAGAATTGCTGACCATCCAAACCAATTCGAAATTTGCAGGGCAGTACATGTACTCCAATATCTTTATGTGCGAAACGTATGAAGGCGGGATGGAATATCCGGGAATTGTTTTTATTGGCCCATACTCAAATGGTGAAAAAGAACATTGGGCACAAAACACGATGATGCACGAACTTGGCCACCAATGGTATCCGATGATGATGGGTTCCAACGAAACCGATTACGGCTATATGGATGAAGGCTTCAATACGTTCATCACTACTTTTGTGCATGAAAAATATTTTGGCAGATGGAATAATTCCTATGGCCCCGGTCTCGGTTATAACGATGATGAACGCACCTCAAATTACCGCGACGCCATCTTGCAACAGCTCTCCGGAAATCAGGAACCGACGAAGCAAAAAGCCGATATGTATTATAGTTACCGCGATTATGCGGACGCGACATACCCGCATCCATCGAGCGTGTTCTTTATGCTGCGCTACACGATGGGCGATACCGCATTTGCGGATTTCATGAAGCTATATTACGAACGCTGGCGCTTCAAACATCCCTATCCAGACGACCTGGAGAATGCAGCCGAAGACATCGACCGCCGCGAAGGGGACACCAACCGCGTTCGCGCGCGCGGCGATCTGCGTTGGTTCTTCAATGAATGGTTCGAGCAAACCTGGAAGTTAGATTATGCGATCGGCGGATTTTCCGTGGAAGGTAATACCGCTAAAGTTACCATTGATCGAAAAGAGCGCGCCGTCATGCCGATTGATCTTGTTTTTACTTTCGAGGATGGTACGACGGAACAGAAATGGATTCCTGTTGACGACTGGCTTCGCACCGTTGCAGATGAACGCACTTATACATACACTTTTTCAAAGCATCCAACGAGCGTGGAGATCAATCCATCGAAAGAATTACTCGATGTGGATAGGATCAACAATACTAGTGGAAGATTTCCAAGACAGATCGATCTAATACCAAAAGTTTTAGGCGATGTGAAACCGATCGACATGTACGCGCTGCGTACAGCTCCTTTTATAGTTCCATCCGGAGATTTTACAAGGTTGAATCTTGGCTGGACACTGTTGCGAAGTTATCTCGATCGTACCGATCGTTTCGCCGAAGGATTACGCTTTGGGCCAAGTAGCTTATTTGCAGGCACACTTCAATATCATACCGTATTGGATTGCCTTTCGCCCTGGACAGATATCGATGCTCTTGGAATTCTTTCTACATCATTACACACTTCAACGAAACTAAACGGATTCGCCGGCATTCGCATGTCTCAAGTTTTGGATGAACCCGGAAGCAACACCCCACGACATATTTTTGATGGTGGATTCGATTACAGCGATCAACAAAGTGCGCCTCTTAATCGTGGTTTCGTTGGCTACACGTTTCACGATGAAGCGGACATTAACGAATTTGCTTTCAATGCGGAAGCGGAAGCTGGCTTAGGCGATCCGCGCACCACCTATACAAAACTTGCGGGTGTCCTCGACGACCGTTTAGACATCACGCAAGATTGGAATGCGTTCATTCGTTTCTTCGGAGGAACCATGCAGCCTATCGGCGGCTCGATACCAACGGAAACGGAATTCCAAATGGCGAGCGCAAGCGGCGTCGATCAAATAAGCGATCTGTATGGCTCGAGTTTGGGTTCCAGTGTTCGGGATAAGATTAGGGATGCGGCTATGTCCGGGCCGCTCGTGCGTGGATATTTACTGGATGGGAATGATGTGTTAGGCCGCGTAGCCGCAAGCGGCACGTTCGAGATCGGCAACCGCTCGCTTTTCCCATTTTCATTTCTCACAGATATTCCTTATGTTGGAAGCGTGTTCGATATGTTTGGCCTCACGCTCTTCGGCGATGCAGGATTTGTAACGAATGTGCTGAACAACACAACGTTCCCAGCTATGCTGAAAAGCGATGCGGGAATTGGTTTGCGATTTTTTGGAGCCGATAGATACTTAAATCGTGCGTGGGATCTGGATCTCGACCGAACGGAATTGCAGCTTGATTTTCCGCTCTATCTCGATAAACCCGGTGTCGGCGAGGACCATTTAGCATTCCGCTTTCTGGCGATGGTGCGGCAGAATTTTTAACCTGGATTACGCTGATTTATTTCTGATTACACTGATTTTTCTGACTTCGTTGAAAGTCTATGTTCCGATCAGCGAAATCAGAAATAAATCAGCGTAATCCAGGTTCCACATTCACCGTGATTGGGGCAGTGCGCATGACCTCCGCAGCGTTCATGCGGATCCCAAGCGTGAGCGTAGCAGGCCCGGGAGCTATATCCGGAGGAGCGGTGAATTCGAGCGACATTCCATCTATCGTAATACCGCAGGATTCAACAAAACACCTCCAGCTTTTACCGCCCTGCTGAATATAGAGAAAATTCCCCTCGGGAAGTTTATCCCAATCTTTCATAATGCGGTGATTGACGGCAGTCCATTGTTCGGCGGGAGAAAGTTTGCTGAGTCCGATATTTTGCTCGAGTTCTGAGCGGGCGTCCTTTTCATCGACAAAGCCTTCGGGAACAAAACCATCGCCGATCACGCGAAAGTTCACAAGCGGTTTGATAGTTCCTCCTTCGACCGTCACAAGCTTTGCATCCAATTTCGACCCGATCGTCATCGAGTATGGAATACTCGGATCGGTTCCGTTGACAAGATAGACGGTGGCGTGGCCAGCCTCGAAGATCGCGGGAGCCATGAACGTTGCAATACAGGAATCGCCCACGCTCTGGTAGGAGCCGAGCGAAGTCCAGACCTGCTTACCATTTTGCTCGATGCGCAGAATGGGAATGTCGGATTTCATCCACGCGATGAGTTTTTCGGCGGTGCATTTCGCGCGCGTGAACGGATGTTCGGGATCGGGATTTTCGAACACGATAATACCAAGCTGACCTGGAACGATCGCTTTCGGGAGGCTATACACTTTAAGTTTGCGCGCGCTCGCTGTTAAGGAAAGCAGGAGCGTGATCGCAATAAGAATAGACCAGACAGTCACATAACGTTTCATCATATTCGTAGATCAAAAAGCTTCGCACACGCGAAGAGGATAGTATGCAAACAACAACGAACAGCAATCCTGTTCTCGCTATTTTCGTACCATCAGCCACGCTCCGGCTTTTATAGGATAAAGCACGGTATCCGAAATGGGAGCGAAACCATCCGGACGATAGACCCGATACACTACATAACGATTGAGCGGAAGCGCGGGAATAAACGGAGGGCCTGGCTCGTTCGCAATATCCTCCAGGATTGGCTCCCCTTCCAGATCGATCAAGCCGGACTGCATGATGAGCATATCGCCTGCGTGAACGAAATCGCCCGCCATATAATCAGCGACCGGAAGCGGTGCGATATTTCGAGCAGAATCTGCCGCGCGTTTTGCTAAATCGAGAAAACGATGCGGTGAAGCAATGATCTGCCCAATTCCCCACTTACGCGCCAACCCGCGAATAGCCAGCACTTTATCTCCTCTCCAATCTTCTGCATACGGAATAGCTGAAAATTCGAAGAAATTCCGGTACGCCGTTGGCCCATCAAGGTTTGGAAGGACTGCGCGAGAATATCGCTGTGTGTATCCGAGATAGTACGCAGCAATGGGTTCCGGCACTAACCAAAACGCGCGGCGAGCAGGAACGGAATCCGCAAGACGTTGGTGCTCCATCGTGAGAACCGTGCGCGTAAGACGGGCGTCATCCACATCGTTGTGAAGGTAAGCGATATAATAAGAATACGATTGGTACGCGCCACATACAAAAATTCCAATAATAACGAGAGCAGCTAACCGCACAACAATTCTTTCCCATTGGCGTCGAGCATTTGAGTTCCCTATCCCAGACCAAACAAACCTTGCCATAGCCACGAGCAGAATACTTCCGAACGGAACGAGAACTAACAAATACCGCTCGAACATTCTGCCAAGTACGATCAGCGTAGCTGTTTGCAATAAGAGAAACAGCGTGAGATGCAGCACCGCTTTCGATGCTTGTACATTATTATTGGGCGATCGGTCAAGCGGTGGTTGATTAACTGCACGTCCCATTCGGTGAAGCAGCCATGCTACCACGAACGCTGCTACAAACATGATCTCCGTAATTCCGAAAAAGACGAGATGCAATCGATCCACATAATAATCCATTGCATACCAAAAATTATAACTCCCGGCTTTGCCCATAAACGCCAGCAGCCACACGGATTCATCATAAGGCCAGATCAGAAGCGTCAGGAACGATCCCAGGGCCATTGCACTGAATGCGGCAATGGCAGGAACGATCTTATAGCGGCGCGAGACCACACCGCTCAGAAGCCACAGCGCGCCTGGAACTATCGCGTTGTACTTCATGATGAAGGCCAATCCCCAAACAAGGATGAGATACACTATGAGCATCCATTTTCTCTGCATTCCACGCCAGGAATTCGTTGCAAGCCGATCAAACCCATAGCAACCAACGAGCACGAAGAATACTTGAAACGGATCCGCAAACAACACTCTGCTGAACGCAACCGCAAATGGATGTAACGCGAGCAGGAACGCGCTCCCGATCGCGATCTTTTCATCGAACATCCGACGTGCTAACCAAAAGACGGCAGCGACAGAAGCCACGCCGATAATCGCAGATGGCAAACGCAGCAAGAAATCATCCGCAAGACCGGTCGCGCCGAGCAAGTTCCCAATCATCCAGACGAACGGCGCGTTCGACATGGCATCCCACATGGGCGTGTAGTTCTGCACGATGTCGCGCGCGCCAACGGCAACGGTCGCTTCATCGAGCAGCACGCTATGCGCCGAAAGCCACAGGCCGCGGACTGCAAGGCCCAGCATCATGGCAAGAAGCAACGGCCAATAGTGTTTTATCGCGCGCAGAATGTCGTTCGAATTATTAGTGTGAATAAATGAAATGAGCTTTGGCCTGTAATTGTTTCCTCAGTAATTATTTCGATGAACGCACCCTATTCTCTTTTTGCTCGCCGTTGGCTACCCATGTTCTATGCAGCCGTGATACTCACGTCGGCATGGTTCTCGCATTTTGCTGTTCTCATTAACGATGTTTTTCTTCTTCGCTGGCAGGCGGAACACCTTTCGCTCGGGACTCCGGAAAGTTTTTACAATGGCTTTTTCCCGATAGGCTATCCACTTGTCCTTCGCGCCGTTTCAGGTACTGGGAACCCGATCCTCACGTTAATACTATTTCAGATCGCACTTGCAATAGTCTATGTAACGTTGGTACAACGTCTTTTGGTGCGGATATTCCCGCGCATCGCGAGCGATGCGTGGCAAACAACCGCCATTGCGCTTCCGCTGATGCTCTTCGCTCCGTCGGTGATCCATGCCATCCCCAGCGCTACTCCTGATTTTTTCGCGGCATTCACAGCACTCTTGGGATTTCTTTGTATCCTTCGCGAAGGTCGGTGGAACTTTATTCTGACCGGTGTGTGCTTAGGATTTGGGTGTCTCTTCCGATCGCATCTGCTGGTGCTTTCCATTGCGCTTGCGCTCTCGCTGCTGTTGTTTCAGAAAGAACATCGCGTACGCACATGCCTTGAGTTTTGTATGGGAGCGATTCCTTTTGTTATCGCGCAAGGGCTGATACAAGTCTGGTCGGGACACGGATTTTTTGAGAACGCGCAAGCCTTCAACATCTGGAAAACGATGCATGGTATGGATTGGAGCAATCCTCCTGCGCTTGGCCACGCGAAAGCGTTCGGCGTTATCATGGAAGACCCTGCGCTTTTTATTTCGTCGGCGTGTAACTGGCTTTTTCTCTATTCCTTTTATTTCGTTCCGCTCGTTGGAATTATTATTCTTGCATTAGTACAACCCCGCTCTGGCGTACCGCGTTCACTCACCGCGCTGGCGGTGGCAGCATTGGCGTATCTTGGCGTGACAGCCGCCGGAGGCAGCGTGAGCGCGTTCACGCCTATAATTCCCATTGTCGGTGCTTGTCTCATTCCGCTTATCGAGTTTGCACTATCGCGCCGCTCCCTCCATTTTCGAAAACGCGCAATTTCTATTATAGTAGGAGTGATCTGGATCGCAGCACTAACTGGAGTTTTTATTTTCACTATCCGCACCACAAACCGCGTGGATGATTATTCGAAGATCGAGCAGCAACTGGGAGTTCACTCCCGATCGGACGCGCTTGGGATCTATACTGATGATTATGATTTTTACTTCCCTGGATTGGTCTATCAGACTCCGCGTCACACCGGCGGTTGGGGTGAAGTGGGTTTGCCGTATTATCTCAACGAGTTCCCACATATTCGGAACTTTCCAGCCGTTGCAGAACAACACGATCTACTACAGAACGGAATAACGTGGGGCATTTATCGCGTTCCTCCATACGATCCGATCGGTTACCAAAGCGTGACGAGCGACACCACCCGCTTTCGATTGATGTACCGAACGCCTTTCCACGAAATTTACCGCGTCGAGGGCGGCGGCAATAAATAATTTTGTTTCGTATTTAATTGACGAGCAATCTCTGTTTTGCAATCGGCATAATAGGGACTGTTGATATTCAAAAGCCATACAAGAGTATAGGGAAATGCGTTGATACGCGCAACGGGTTCGAACGATGGTGATCGCCCCAGACCATGCGCATCTTCAACCCACGCGATGCTATCGCCGGGCGATTTATCCTGCGAATAAACCGGTAACAACATAATATCGGGCTGCTCGAAACTAATAATTGCGGCACGTTCCGCTTTCGTTCGGGCGTGCGCGATGCGCGTATCGTTCAATCCAAAGAGATCGATATGCCGAATGCCCGATCGATACACCACATAGCCCGCATCGCCATACGCAAGCTGAAGCGAATCGGAATGCGGGAGCGATCGTAGTTCCCGAACGATGGGATCCATACTCGCATCCCACGCTTCTTCATGCGCCGCAATTCCCTGCTGTGTGCGAGGCGAAAACATCGAAATCGCTATTTGTGCTATAATCACAACGACCGCAGGAACCATAAATAAACGGAAGCGCAAACGCTGAACAAGATCGAACGTCCCGATCGCCGCTGTAACGCATAACATTGTGAATGCAGACCACAAATATCTATCATACAATCCTTCCAGCGGAAGCACAAATAAATAGAACTCAAGTAAACCTACGATCCACAAAACCGTTAGCAACACAGCTTGCTCGCGCCATTTACGAATCCCGCATGTAAGCACGATCAGCACCAGAGCGCTTACGAAGAACAGGCGCACATATTGCAGTCCTGGAAGCAATGTGTGTGAATCCGACAAGACTTTTACATAGAACGAATTCGGAAGCCACTCGCCAAAATACAAATACTTCCATATTGTATATACAAGCAATGGGATAAAAAAAGCTAATAGAAACCCCGTAGCCGCACCCTTCAGGGTGCGGTTTCCTTTTGACTGTCTTCGAAAACTCACTATAACCGCAAGCATCATCATTCCCAACAACGCACCTTCCGGTCGTGTAAGCGCAGCTAAGAACGCCGCACCAAACGCCGCAAATAACTGATCCCGAATGGCAAAAAGAATTGCGATTGAAACGAACATCACGAACACGCTCGTCTCCATCCCACTGAGTGCGTTGATCCAAGTCAGTGGCGTGAGTAAATAGAAGGCCGCTGCAAGCAGTCCCACGGCAGGCCCGCGCATCTTAGAACCAATGCTATACAGCGTAAGTCCGGTGACGATGGTAGAACAAAGACCGACGATCTGCGCATAAGCGAGAAGGTGCGAGGTGAAAAGCCGAGCCACGGCAAGCATTACTACAAAAAGGAAATTCGTGTACCCTTCTGTATGCGGCCCACCGATGTTCCACACGATTCCGTTCCCAAAAGCCAGATGCTCTGCATATCGAAACGTGATAAAGACATCGTCGAATAGAAAACGCAAGCGGAATTGCCATGCGACCGATGCAATGATAATCCCAGCCGCTGCGACGATCATCGGGAATAACCGTTCCATGGGCAAATCTGAAGAACTATTTGAGGATGGGCTCATCTATGCATTTGAAATAGAAGCAGCGTGTCCTGCCAGTTCGAGTGACCGAAATAATCGCGACCCATGTCGCCGCTCATGCCAACATATCTTGTGATCAACGTTCCTGAGCTTGCCACTACTTTGTAAAACGGGTCATCGCGAGGACGATCTTTCGGATAGACCGGGGAATTATAGAGCACCACATAATCAACATGCTCACGCTGAAAAAACTCATTCAACGGCTCGGTTCGAAGTGGGAATGATATAAAATGGTCAGTCATCGCTTCGATGCTCGTATCTTGCGAAAGCCGGTCAAGAGAAATCGGCTCACTTACGACGCGAGGCTTCCCGGCGCCATGCCAACTCGAACCGATCTGTGCTTCAATGTTCTTAATTCCTGCTTGATTCGATTTATCGATGCCTGACGCCGATGCAAAAGCTTCGGAACTATCTCTATAGTCATACTCAAAACTTAAAATTGCGATCGTGCATAAAATTACAAGCGATAGGTTTTTCCAACGCGCCTCTACTGCACTTACTCCCATCGCCAATGCAAGGAATAACAACGGCAGTAAGTGCATCAAATAATTGATCTCTGCGCCTTCGAGCAATAGCCAGCTTAACAATACGATACTTAAAGCGACATATAAAGTTCTAGATACTTCTGACATTCGTCTCAAAAAAACCGGCAGCAATAGCGGCAACAAAAATACTTGTGGTGCTTCGTGTACGAACTGCTTCAAACGAATAATGATATTCGCAACCTGCACCGAGCGCGAAAACGGGCGCCGAATAGGGATCGAAGAAAGAACATCTTGAAATTGTACCGGACCAGCCGTAACAGAAAACAGCGCAATATTTCCGGTTGTAAAATAATAGACCGCTACCATAATAGCGACCATTCCAACGGCACCGACAATGGCCGATACAGCATAGTTCCAACTGCGCAACCCTCCCAATCTCCATAAAAAATAAAGTGAGACCGGTCCGAGCAACGTTAACAAGTGGATCGAGGAACTGAGTGAAAGAAATAAAATTACTGCTCCATAGCCAAACCACCACCGAGCAGTACGATCTTTTCCTTCCCTCACGAGCTTTGTGCAAATGGTTACGAATGCAAGCACAATGAGTCCCGCTAGCAGATCCGGTCTCGCCGAATGACTTGCAAAAAAGAAGGAGCGTGTAGAAACAAGCAGCAGGACAACAAAAGAGGAAGCCAATCGAGAGGCACCCATCGAACGAGAACAACCATATATCAACCCAAGTAAACTAATGGCAAGCACGGATGTAACTATTCTACCAACCGCGACAACATTATGTCCAACAATCCATCCCGGCAATCCGTAGAGAAGCGTCGAGAGCCACGTCATGCTAAGCACAAGCCCCTTACCCTGGGCGAGCGTGGAACCAATGGCGAGCGGGTAGCGAACAATACCGGTCGCGATCTGCTGTATGGCTTCGGACATGAGCCACGTTTCATCGCCAAACCAACGCAGTGAATTAGCCTGCGGAAAAATAAAAAGGGAACGACATTGTAATACAAATAGCACTGCGGCCATTGCAAGCATCGCTATCGCGAGCAACTTTTGTATCCGTGTGTTCATTTCGCTGTGTTGATCCTATACAACCGTAACGTATCCGGCTCACTTAAAGTGGTATCGAAATAGGAGCGGTCTATATCAGTAAAATATCCAGAACGTTCCCACACCGGAGTTGCGATGCGAGCGAGCGCAGCACGGATCGGCCCCACTTCTCGCATATAATCCGGCCTGATAGTACTTGTATAAACCAAAACGTAATTTACTCCTTCTTTTCGCAAAATAGAATCTACGCTTGCAGTTGTTAATGGATATTCGATGAACTGTGTGGTCATGAGGCGCACATTCGTATCCCGCAGCACTTCATGCACGGCAGGATTGAACGCCAACACCAACGGGCGAATCCCGGAATCTTTTTCTTCAATCGTTCCGAGTGCCGCCCCAATGGCATAAGCATTTGCGCTCATTAAGGTAGATCCTTTCCCATGCGTCATACGCATATCGTGAAACGCAAGAATTCCGAGAATAATATTCGCGGCAACGATCACCCAGATTCGGAACTGTTCCCTTACAATGCATTGCAAGGCAAGCCCAACTGCAACACTAAGAACAGGTAGTACATAAATAAGATAACTCGATGGCGCCGCACTTTCCAACTCGATCCATGAAAGGAGCACAGCAACAACGATCATTGTGCTTAATGGAATGGGAATCCTTCCTCTCTTCCGAAGATATTGAAAAAGTGCAATAATCGCTATCCCGACAAAGATTAGAATATATCCAAACCCATACATTCGGAACATACTCCAACGCTGCGCGAGATTTGCGAACTGCACGGAGCGTGAGAACAAACGCAGCGCTGGAATATCATGTACATTGAGCGCGAAAGAGGTGGTGCCAGAAGTTCCGAACAGCGTAGATTCTCCACGTATCGCGGAAACTGTGAAGACCACAAATATAAAAAATCCCACGCCAACAACGAATGCAGCAAGCGCACTGGGGCAACGTTTGCCCGCATGATATAGCACCACAACGATCGCCGCAAGCGCGAGTGCAAGCGTAACGTGGATAGTTACAAGGGATGTTGCAGCAACAATGCAGCCGATAATAGCTGCATGCAACATAGCTACCGGACGACGAATGCGAAGTAAAATGTAAACGCCAGTAAGAATTGCAAGCGCCGAAAGAATATCATATCGCGCAGAATGGCTGGTAAAGAAAAATGTGCGCGAAGTGAGAAGCAAAAAAACGCTGAAGAGCGCGAGCAATCTATCTGATGTGAGCTTTCTCACGATCTCATACAATGCAATGAGCAGCGTGAACGCGAAGATCGCAGTAATACTGCGTCCGAGAAGAACGATATCCATTCGTTCCGGGCTGATAAGCGCGGCAGGAGTGCCATAAAACAGTGCCGTCAGCCACATGTTGCTAAAAATAATTCCGCTCCCATGTGCAAGGCTGGAACTAAACGCATACGGATGCAGAAAAATCCCCTGCATCATTTGATTGCGGAATTCAAGCATGAGCCAGCTCTCGTCACCCCACCAGAGATACGAATCGGGCACGGGCATCGAATACAGCGAAAGCAGATCGAGCAAAAAAATGGACACAGCGAGCGCGAGCAATACGGAAAATATTATTTCCTCGCTTCGAGAAAGAACAGATGAGAACTTAATGCGCAATGGCGGGAAATTTATATAAGATCAGCGTGTCGAGAGAACCATGCTCCTGTAATTCCTGCTGCGTAAAATAATCTCGGTGAACATCGAAGAGGATTCCCGGCCTACGTAAAATAACGGTTCCCAAGCTGTTCGCAATTGGACGAAGCGCTTGATAATCGGCAGAATAGATCGAGCTATCCCACGAGGCATACAGCAAAATATATTTTACATCGAGTTTTTGCAAAACATTCGCCATGGGTTCACTCGACGTAGGAAAACTAACGATGTGAGCCGTCATAAGCCGTACATTTTTATCGTGTTCGAGCATAGCGATCGCTGGGTTTTGCGCAAGCACAATGGGCCGCGCGGAAGAATGTGTATCGTTCCGAATCGAATCGATGACTTCTGCAAGCGCAGCACGGTTCCCCTGATCGATTGCTCTTGCTGTGGATTTGACGAGCATTGTATCCATTATTCCGAACATGCAAAGAACGATAGCCAAGCATGATACGATCGTGAGCATTCCCGGTGTAAGATTCCATCTTCTCGATATTCCGATCATCAGCGCAATGATGAATAGTGGCAACACCTGTACATAGTAATATAACGCCGGACTTTCAAAAAGAAGCCATGCTACGGCTATCACTATTGCCGCGCCTGAGATATAGATTCCCATATCCAATTTCGAAGCAGAGGAACGAACGGCGAGCCGGAATATGATCGGAATGAAAATAAGCATTAGAAATGCTGGAGCTTCTGACCATAAACCATGAATTCGTTCCAGAATATTTGCAACCTGCACTGAGCGTGAAAATGGTCGGAAAATCGGCAGCTCCGCCGCCACGCTCTGAAATTGATTGGGCGCAGAAGATGGGCCATACAAAGAAAATGGCACCCCCGAAATAGCATAGATCGCAACAAACATTCCCGCCATTACCGCCGCGCCAGAAACTACCGAGATAATTGCAGAGGATTTACGAAACGCTCCAAACTGCCAAAGCATGTACAGCGAGAACGCTCCAAGCAACGTCAGAAGATGAATGGAAAGTGATGCAAATACGATCACAAACGCACCATAAGAAAAATACCACAATGACGACGGCCTCCATCGCTTTTCTTTCATCGCCTCGCTACGCGACGAGAGATACCAAACGAACGCGAGCACGCCGAGTGCGGCAGCCACATCTAAACGCGCTGCGTGACTTGCGAAAAAAAAGCTGCGGGTTGCGGCGAGTAATAACACTCCAAAAAGTGCAAGAATCGGTGAAACCTGAGACACGCGCATCATTCGGTACATCACAAAAAACAAAACAATCGAAAGAGCAAAAGTAATAGTTCTCCCCATCGTAACAATATCTGTGACATTCGAAAAGATCAGCGCAGGCACGCCATATACTACTGCAGCGAACCAGGAGTTCCCGCGAATCAAGCCGTTCGTAATTGCGACGCTGGAACCCAGTGCCGTTGGGATGCTCGCGTAACCATTTTGCAGTTCCGTACGAAGTTCGAGCATTTGCCCTGTCTCATCGCCCCACCACCGCGCGCTATCCGGCTGCGGGAAAATGTACAGCAACCGCGCTTGCGCGATAAGCACAACAACGATCAGCGCCGCAATGAATATCACGGCGTAGCGTTCGAATTGATCTGTTGAGAATTTAGATACTATCACTTCGTTTTGTAAAGGCGTAATGTATCGAACTCATTCCAATGAGGGTCATCGTATGTTCTTCCGAGATCGGTAAACGTTCCCGCGCGCTCACTCACCAAATCATATAGCGAATCCGCAATAGGCCGGAACGGACTTCGCCAATGCGCACCAGAATATAAAAGCAAATAATCGACATGATGCTCTCTAAAAATATCCGAAAGCGGTTTATTTTCATCTCCAAAAAGGAGGAGATGATTCGTCATCAATCGGACGTTTGGTTCTCCAGCCACTATATTCTCTGCCGGTTCATCTGTTAGAACAAGTGGTGCCTTTTCTTGGGAAGCAATTGGATCGGCAAGTGCAGCAATAGCTTTTTTATTTCCTTCTACAAGCCGTTCACCAACGTTCCCATGACGTTCTTGAGATACAATTGTAAAAATTATTATTACGATCATAATTGGGATAATAGCTCCCCTATTTTTCGGTAACAGGAGCTGAAGGCCCGGAGCTATCAATACAGCGCTGGCTACTGCCGCAATGGGCAAAACATGAATATTATAAAAAACTGCTGGCCCGCCGAAGAGCATCCATCCCAAAAGTAAAAGAACAGTATTTATGAGAAAAAATCCCTCCTTCGGAGTGAGTGGAACTCGCTTCCACAACCGCGTTGCAATGCCGATCGCAATCCCGATAACAATTGGCGACGCCACATCCCATACCTGAAGAAATCTATCCAGGGTATTGATCTTCTGTACGCGCCAGGATAAGAGGTGCAATACTGGGAGTGAGTTCGCTACATTATAATATTGGTTATAGCCTTTGCCGAGCAAGTTGATCTGGTCAGCAGTGCCTACGAGTTGCATCGAGAGCCAATAGATCCCAACAATAATGGCAACTCCCATGACTGCGCCAAATGCAAAAAGTGTTGTTCTTTTGGGGGAATTAAATAATCCCAACCTCCAACTGGAGTAAAGCAAGGGAAGTATAATGAGCGTCGGAACATGCACGTAGATTGTGAGCGTGAGCACTGCAATGAGCGGTAATAGAAATGCCCAACGCGCATTCAAACCAACCGTATTCGATCGCTCAAACATGAAGACGAGAAGAAATAAATAGAGCAACACAGCCAAGCTTGTCAAGACATCGAGCCGCGCAGAATGGCTTGAGAAGTAAAATGCATTGGACATAACAAGCACAAATACTCCGATCAAAGAATCAATGGACGACGCGCCGAGCCGACGCGCAAGCCGATACACGAAATAAAGTGTGATAAGCGATAAAATAAAGGTAATTGTGCGGCCGATCATGACGGGACTGGCGGCATTAGAAAAAAGCGCGGCTGGTACGCCATAGATCAGCCCGGAAAGCCAGATGCAGCCATTAATTAAGCCGTTCGAATGCGCAAGGGAGGAACCAATCGCTTCGGGAACCCGCGCAATGCCTGTGCGAGCAAGTGCGCGCACGGTGAGCATGGTCCAGCTTTCATCGCCGAACCACATTCCGGTATCGGGAACTGGATAAACGAAGAGAAACCGCGCCTGATCCGCGAGCACGATCGCAATCAGAAGGAGCAAGACTGGTTTTAGCCTATTGCTATCTCGGAACGACAAAGCATTACTCATGGCGTTGGCACATAAATATAATTAGGACGTGTCCCTGCTTCGCCAATGCGCGAGAGAAAAACATTCGGCGTAGTAAACATCTTGCTGGAACGCGCATAATGCGCTATCGAATCCCATTGATAGACACTTTCTTCATCGAGAATAATAGTCGAAAAACGATGCGCGGCAATCGAAGAATCGATCTCACGTTGAAAACGAAGGCTTGTACTGTCATGCGGCACGAGGGCATCGTTCATTGCCATGAAATGTACATGAGTCGATTTTCCCGCGAACGTGCCGATGTATCCATGGAACGGAATCCAAACATCGCCGGGAATTGTTTTTAATTTTGCGACGAACGCATCCCCGCCCCGCCGTTGATGCGCGTTGGCGAAAAGCATTTTTTCGCTGAGCGGATTGTACGCGAGAGAAAGGAATGCAAGAAAAATAATTCCGCGCGTAAGTCCTGGCCATTCTGGGAGCGCATTCGAAATTGTGTGGATACAGAGTGGAAACAGGATCGCGATCATCAGCGTGCATGGCATGAATACATTCTGATACCCGCCAAAATTTCCGATGCTGATCGCCGAGGAAATGAGCGCCATTAGATACGCTGCCCAAAGAATCGGCCACTGATCCCGAAGATTACCTTTTCCACGCATAGCCGTTGTAATCAGGATTATCAATGTGAAAAGCCCGAGCGCGCTGAATATCCATTTCGGAAAAAATTCCATCGCGGTTAACCATGAAAAATCCTGCGCTGCTTTGATACTGGGAATTGTAAGCGTGTAAAATTTATACCATCCGTTCGTAACCACATTCAAAATAAACGTTCCGGAAAAGAGGAGAGCAACCGATACAATGCTAAACCATAACGCTTGTTTTTTATCGCGAAATGCTAATCCGATAGCGACCGCCGGAACGATAAAAAGCATTTGCTGCTTCGTAAAATACGCAAGCGTAGCAAACAATGCAGCTAAGAGATAACCACGCCGAACATACAACGCCGCGTAAACACTGACCGCGACGAGAAGTACTGCCAGCGCATCCATGCGGACGATGTCGTAGAAAAATCCCGTGATGTGATAGAACGCAAGATACAGTGCAACGCTCGTAAAAGCCAGCATCGACGATGATGTTTCCCGCTTGACAATCCTTCCCACGATCAGAGCGGTGAACAACGTCGAGAGAATCGAGATCAACCGTCCTGACCACAATCCGATACCGCCGATCTTCATGACGAGCGCCACAACATAATAATAGAATGGCGTATAGACGAAGGAAGTAAAATCGAGCGACGGCGCTGCATAGATCGGCTTGTTGGAAATTACGCGAAGTGCATGATCGAGCACGGCGCCTTCGTTCCACTCGACTTCATAGGGATACACAAGCCGCAGTATAGCCGCGAAAAGAAAGAGCAAAATATACGCTCCTCCCGTAGCATTGATCAGGCCATCGAGCACTTTGCGCGTTTTCATTTTCGAATTTTGTAAAGTGCAAAGCCTCGGATCATCGTGTCGAGCGCATAATTCGTTCCAAGCAAACTATCGAATCCTGGAATAGATGCGATGGCGCTGTCATTCGTTTTTCCGACGAACGGCCACCATTGATTCGATTTGGAAACGATGACGATATGCGGTGACGTTGTTGCAAGCGATTGTATAAATTCCCTTCTCCACGCCGCACTATAAGCGGGAACGGTTCTCGAATAGGCCGAAAGCGGAACAACGGAAGTAAATCGCGTAGCCGGTGGCCGATGCAGCCGCCAGCGCAGGCCGGGAAAGATGGAAACTGTTTCTACCGCACCATCCGGAGAAGAAACTCGGTCAACATATTGTGCGACTTCTCGCTGTGCCGCAAGCCCGTATAAACTGTCCGATAGAACTCGCTCATAGGTCGCTTCGAGCGGAGATGCGCTACTCTTTCGTGCTTCCAAATAATATCGAATGAGGTGATGCGGATAATAAAAATACGCAAACAGCCCGAACACCACAATTACGATGATTCCCCTGAGCGCGTTGAAAGGAATCATATCTAAGGTACCGCTCAAACCCAATGCGGCGAATGGAATAACGAGCAGCATGAACGGCTCGAAGTGATAGGTAAAATACTTCCCCATCATGATGGGTGAAATGAGCGCACTCGCTGCGAGCAGGAGAAACATCGTTCGATCTCCGTGATTTCGAGTAAGAGGCCGCTGACGAAGGGCAACGAACAAACCCAGCAGGGCAAAAATAAAGATCGGTGCGCGGCCACGCGACCATAAATTGATGGGCACGCTCACTTCAGAATACACATCCAGATTAAACCGAATGATCGTATCATAGACTTGCACTAATCCATCCTTAATGAGAACGTAAGGCAGTAGAAATGCAACAATGGGTAGCGCGCAACCGACAAGATAAAAACTAATCATTCTTATCTTATTTGGCAAGCCTAATAGGAGTATTAGGAACGTAATTGCAAAAAAAACATACGTGGGCCGCATAAGGAATGTCGCGCCGCACAAAATTCCCGCAATCAGCGCAAGTAAACCTGTGTACTTCGTATCGTTCCGAAGTTTTATGAATGCCCACACTGCGCCGAGTAATAGAAATGCTGCATACGTATCGCGTTGCCCCGCAAGACCCCACTGTCCGCTGGCGTAATATAGCACAAAGATGAGGACTGCGATTACGCTTGTTCGCTGAGATAACCAAGTGCGAAGCACGCGATAATAAAATCCCGCCATCGCGATATGCACGAGATAATCGAACATCCGGAACCCGAAATCGCTCGCGCCAAAGAGCGCAATGCTCGCCCAATGCACAAAAACAATTCCCGGAAAATTATGATCCCACGAACCAAGATATGGAAGTCCGTGATACGCATAGAGCGCCCATCCCATTGATTCATACAGATCGTTATCGAACCCGAGCGGAAGTAGCAGCGTGACAAGCAAAATGATCGCCGAGCCAGCCATCACGAGCGTGATCGTTAGCGTCTCTTTCGACCCAATTATGATCGGTCGTTTCATGGATGGGAATTAATTCTGTACAAAGTGAGCGTATCTATTTCGATGGTCGAGTCTTGAAAATAATCGACGGTGCGATCGAGGAGCGGACCGATTCTGGAAAAAATCGGCGTACCTCGGCGAACGGCCATTTCATATTCTGATGTCATGGGTTTATTGTAATCTATAGCATACGCTACTCCCGCATGTGCAAACACGGAATCCGTTGTTTGCAGCGGCTGGTTGCGCTCTCGCGGAAGCGGAAAAAAGATGAACGATTCGCTCATCACGCGAACAGTGGTATCGCGCAGTAATTCGTGAACGGCTGGGCCTTGTGCAAGAATCAGCGGCTTGGTCACGTTGGGTTCCCAATCTCTCTTCACAATTTCGATGGCAGTGTGAATCGCTGCGATGTTCGTATCATCGATGTGTTTTCCTATTTGACCGGCATGATCGAGTTCGGGTATTCCAATGGCGAAAATTCCCACAACCACCGCAAACGATACCACGGTAGTAAGCGGGGGGAGCCACGGGAATTTTCTCCACTCGTTCGCATGTGCCGCAAATGTCAGCCCGGCAAGGGGCACATAATAGCTCAGATAATAAGGAAGTGTGTTCTGAAGGAACGCTGCACCAAAAAGTACACCGGCGAGACACGCCGTAAGAACGAACGTACTCGCATGCTGCACCTTTCGCATAAACAGGGCTATTGCGGAGAGCAGGATGAGCGGCAGCACGATAACAAATGTCGGCGCTTCATGCAACAGGTAATATAGTTTCGGGCCAAGTTGATGTACTTGTGCGTTACGCGAGAAAAAATGCAGCACCGGTAAATGATCCAGGTAGGAACTCGCCTGATTGTCTCCCATCGTGAGGCCGGCCAAAACCAAGTTGTGATTAGCAGCAAGATACGCTCCCGCGAGCATGGCAAACGCCGTAATCGCTCCAGTGAGCAGCGAGAAGAAGTTCCAGATATTTCGGATCACTCCAAAATACGATGCGATAAACATTACAGGGAGAAGTAAAAGCATCCCGGTGTGAGGACTAACAATGAAGGCAGCCATGAGGGCGGCAAAACCAAGAAAAAATGCGAAACTCCGGGAGCATGTGCGGGAGGGTGGTGAACTATTCTGCGCGCGAACTGCAAAAAATGCGATAAACGCGGTTACGGCAAAACCAGTTATCATGTCATATCGCGCGCTGTGCGATGCAAAGGTGAAAGTGCGAGTTGTCGCGATCAGCGCGATGCACAGCGCGGTTAGCGAGGCCGAAATTTTGAGTCGATAACACGTAAAACCAATAACCAGCAGCGTAAGCAGCGCGAACACGAACGTAACCGTTCGCCCAATCGAAACCGGATCGACATGCGAAGGAGCTAAAAGTTGCGGCAGCCCATACCATAATGCCGGGAACCAACTCGAACCGAGAAACAGGCCGGGAGAACGTTCCAGCATGGATTCCAAACCGATCGGCACGATGAGCTTACCATGCGCAAACAGATTTTTCCAGCCGAGCAGCATCCAGGTTTGCGTTTCGTCGCCATACCAGCGGTAACTATCCGGAACCGGGAACTGATAGAGCGTTTGGAAACTCATTCCAAGAAAGACGAGTACCGAGATCGCAAGCGCAAGGCTTGCTAATTGTTCCAGCCGATACGGAGACGTAAGGAACTGCTTCTTGTGGCTGGAAGAGTCCGCAGCAAATGATGAATGATGAATGTTGAATGATGAAGCTTTCGACTTCACGGCGTTATGTTCATCATTCATAATTCATCATTGTCCGGTCAGTGATATTCAACCTTTCCGCTCTCGGTGATGATGGGAACGTGGCGCATCCACAACAGTTTTTCCCACCATGCGCGATGCGTTTTGTACCATGCAATCGTCTCTTCGAGACCTTGCTCAAACGATCTTCCCGGTTTGATTCCCAGAACTTCGCTTGCCTTTTGCGTCGAAGAAATATGGCGATCGACCTGGCCTGGCCGATTCCCAATGTGCGAGATAAGGTCGTCCGGTTTCTTCAAAATGTCCAGCACTAACTTCGCAATGCTTAATACATCGAGTTCAAATCCGGAACCAAGATTGAACACCTCACCCTGAATTTTTTCGATGGGCGCGTGCATGACTTTGTCGATGCGTTCGCAGGTATCCTGCACATACAGCCAATCGCGCAAGGCGTTCCCAGAACCGTGAACCGTAAGCGGTTCTTCGAGCAATGCGCTCGTAATAAAACGCGGAACTACTTTTTCCAAATGCTGCTTCGGCCCATATTGATTGAAGGGCCTGAGAATACATGCAGGAATTCCATAGCTTGCGATATAAGAATAGACCAGCCTATCCGCGCCGGCCTTCGCGCTCGCGTAAGGCGAAAGCGGATTCAGCGGATGCTCTTCCGTCATCGGAGAGGTGTGCGCGGTTCCATACACCTCGCTCGTTGAAATATGAATGAAGCGATCGAGATCTTTCTTGCGCGTGCAGGCATTCGCCACGGCTTGGGTGCCGAGTACATCCGTCACATAAAAAATTTTATTATCGAAAATGGAACGAGCGACATGACTTTCAGCGGCAAAATGAACGACCACATCGGAACGGCCCACGAGCTGGCTTACGAGATCGTCATTCGTAACGTTCCCATACCAGAACTCGAACCGCTTCGACGCTTTAATGTCGTCGGGAATGTTATCCGGCGAACCCGCGTAGGTCAGCGCATCGAGCACGATGATATGGTAGTCCGGATAGTTCCGAAATAGATATTCGAGGAAATTACTTCCGATAAATCCGGCTCCGCCGGTAATGAGAATGGTCTTCAATTAATAATGAGAATGAGGAATTAAAAATGAAGGGAATTAGGATGAAGTCCAGTGAAGCGTGGCAGCACTTTCTAAAATATCGCTACCCAAGTGCAGCCACGTATTGATAACACGCTGAGTAGATGCTTGGGTTTTCGTTAAAAGCCCGGCGGCGTCATGCTCCCGCGCGTATTCGAACGCGGCAATGACGAGCGCGCGATACACGCCACGCCCACGCGCGTCCGCCGCGACAGCATTCAGCGAATCCTTCCACCACAGCGCATTACCAAACAACGCCATCGGTTCAAGCGCAATGTAACCACACACGATCCCATCCAGCTCCGCAGCTAAGATGAGGGTGCTTTCCGTATGCTTGCGCGCGATATTCGAAAACCACTCGCGGAACAGATCCTGACTTCGTTCCGGCGGAATAATAGGTTCCAGAAAGAATCGATCCTGAATCATTGTATGATCGCCGAACGATTCTTCCGAAATTATCGCAAGCACGGCTTCATCTTCCGGTCGCATCGGACGAACACGGAGGCCATTACCGAACTCGACTGCATTTCCATTTCGCGTAAACCCTCCGCCTGAAAGCACACGCTCGAATTTCTCGCTCGGCGCGCCGAGCGTTACTAAAAGATCGACAAGATGAAATCCGGCTGATTCAAAAGCTCGCGTAACAAAAAGATCTTCGCTCGAAACACGCGCATCGAGCAAACGGAGCTTTCGCTCTTTTGAAAAATAAACGGCTTGTTCCAGAACATTGTGAAGTGCATGAATTCGGTTCGCATCCACTGCGCCACCAACCGCATTTGCATACAGTATCCTACCAGCAGGAAGTCCGAGGACGCGCGTATCCCATTCTAATTCTGTTAGCAACGCCGCAGCTGTAACTCTATTTCCTTCTCGCGCAAAAAAGACGAACGGATCGGCATGCTTCCACGCAGCAAGATGATAATCGGCAAGCGCAGCGCGCTCGCCATCCATAAATACTTTGGCATGCGGAAGGTGCCCATCGCTCGCAATCACCTGAAATAATTCCTCTCGTTCCCCAGTGGATAATGAAGAAAGCCGCTGAATCGGCAGCGAAGAAATTCCCCTACCTTCATCCTTCATCCTTCCGCCTTCATCCTTCGGCAAGAGGTCTCGCAGCAAATACAGCGGCCTTCCCTGCGCTTCCCGATAAATTCGGCTAACATACTCGCCCATCAAACCAATAACAATAAGCTGTAGCGCACCAAAGAAAAAGATCGCGATCATGATCGAGGCGTAGCCGGGAACTGCATAGCCACCAAGAATTTTCCGAATCAGGATATAAACGACAGCCAGCGTAGCGAGCGCGGCGGTGGACATTCCAGCAACCGTCGCAAATTGCAGCGGCGCGGCGCTGAAACTCGTCGCCGTGCTGAGCGCCAACTTAATAAGCCGCCAGAACGAATATTTCGTCTGGCCCGCAAAGCGCGCGCCATGCACAACCGGAACGCTTGTCTGCTTATACCCAAGCCAGCGAACAAGCCCCGGCAAATATCGCGCTTTTTCTCGGAGTGTGCGTAGATCGTCAGCAACATTCTTTCGCATGGCGCGAAAAATGCTGGAATCGAGCCGCACTTCCGAGCGCGCTACGCTATTCATCAGCCACAGGAACAGCTTCGACGAAATATTTTTGTACCACTTGAACTGCCGCGTCTCACGCTCGCCCCACACCACATCGTACCCTTCATCGAGCTTTGCAAGCAGCTTGGGAATTTCCTCCGGCTGATCCTGTAAATCCGCATCCATCATCACGATCACATCGCCTTTCGCATGATCGAGACCGGCGGTAAGCGCAATATGATGACCGAAATTTCGCGTGAAGCTAAGAACCCGAATATGCTCCGGATCACGCTGCTGAAGTTCCAGAAGAATCTTCAGCGAATCGTCGCGCGAGCCATCATCGACGAGAATAATTTCGTAGGATCGCCCAAGCGAAGCCATCGCCGCAGAAAGCCGACGATACAGCTCCGCAAGCACTTCCTGCTCGTTATAGACCGCGACGACAATTGATAATTCCATGGAACAAGGCAAAACTGCTGTACAAAGATACGAAATAGACGGCGCTTATGCTCAAATCAGAAGAAAAAATGTGCATTTCTCTGGAAAAATGGTGTTCTTTGTTGCGGGGTGCGGAATTGGTTCATTAACTCGATCCGATTTTTCATGAATTTATGCAGTGGGGATGGGCGAGTTCCCGGGAAATTGAGAATTTTTACTACATTAGTCCCGGAGGGATGACCGATCAATAGCCCAGGGTGGAGCGACCCCAGGAGCGGAACCCTGGGTATGCGGATTTTTTTATGAGCAAATAGTCCCGTAGGGACGACTCAAAAAAACAATTATTCAAGTAAAATTTGAATCAACTTACAAGATCGTAAATGGAGTCCTCTTCGGCGTAGCCCTTCATAAAGGCTTCATACTCTCCGCGCCGGACTTCGCTGCCTTCTTCAAGATTTGGCGGCAGAATAATCACCTTCACCTTCTCGCCGGTATGAAACGGCAGGTGATCGAGATGAAGCTCGCCCTCCCGGCGAATGGTTGTTTCGGTACTGAATGTCTGCATGATTTTAGTAACAAGAAACGATGGGTGCGGTTCCTTAAAACGGATGCCTTTCCCGGTGAGGAACCGCTTTCGATCCAAATGACTTAATAATGTTCCTTAGTTTAGCTTTTGTCAGTGGTTCGAATATTTTGAAAAAGTGGTGATTCAATGATAAAAATTTCGTCGATCTTTCTCTGTATTTTATTCGCGACGGCGCTCCATGCGCAAGGCGGATATTGGCAGCAATTGAATGGGCCGGCCGGAGGAAATATTCAAGCGATAACTGTTGGTTCGGATAGCTCCGTTTATTTAGTAACAAACCAAGATATTTTTAAACGTTCTCCCTCCGATCATGGATGGACTAGAGTTGAAGTCTTACCTTTTTCACCTGATTTTTCCTATTCGTCATCTATTGTACCTGGTTCTCCACGGTTCATTTCAGCATTCGGTCGACTCTTTATAATTGGAGATCCTCCTTCCTCGGGAAGTGGCCCGGTTCAAGCCACAAGTGAGGGAATTATAATTTCATCTGACGGAGGTAAAACGTGGTCTGATACAGCAATGAGAATTGGTATATGCAATGGCATCGCTATTGCGAATGGCGCATTGTACGCATTGGGCTATGACTCAAATCGATCTGCCATTTATAAATCCAACGATTCGGGTTTTACGTGGAGAATAATTTTTGAGGACACTATCACTTTCAATTATATTACCGGATGTCCCACGGAAACCAAGCTCTATTTAAGCACCAATCTTGGTGTATTCACGAATATGGGCGAAGACACATTATGGCGTCTCGTCGATTCAGTCCAGAATGGGAACTGGGGTGAACAGATTTTCGAAGTGGACAGCACAATCTGTATTTCATCGGAAACCAATTATCTGGGCGATTCCCATACACCTCTATTCCGTACATCGAATGGTGGAAGAACGTGGGATACTATTGCATACCTTGGTGCAATAGGTCCGATAACAAAAGACTCGAATGGAGTCCTTTGGTTGGCAAGTGCCTGGAACAGGGTTCTGATGTCTTCCGATAGCGGGCTAACCTGGGCGGATGGACATTTTTTTAGTGGATACAATTATTCTCCTTTGCCTACCTTCTGCGTTTCGCCAACAGGTGCTGTTCTTCTGGCTACATCTGATGATGTCTATCGGTTCTCACGCGTTAACAACGAATGGTTGCCTTGGAATGATTCCCTTAAAATCCAGGACGTTATCTCGCTCATTCCTATTAACGATGATTCGATTGTGGCGTATTGCTGGGATGGGTATTATCGCACATCGGACGCAGGCCAAAGCTGGACGAAAGACTCAATCGCTGGCTATCTTCAGGAGTCAGAAAGCCCCTTGCTACGTGACCGAAATGGCTATCTATACAATAATTCGTTTAAGTATGACCCTTCTCAGAAAGAATGGACTGAACTCGTCACAACCAACCAAGTTAACCCAGTTGTGGCGACAATTGATTCATTGGGCTATTTATATGCCCCAACCGTCACTTCTTCTTCGAGAACTGCCCTGCTCCGTTCAACAGACCATGGCGGTTCGTGGATCGACGTGTTCGACAATTCATATAATTGGAATTCTATGACCGTTGATCCTAAAGGAAGGATTCTTGCATCCGTTGTGTGGGGAATAATTCGATCCAGCGATCACGGTGTGACCTGGGACACGATACTCGACGGCGGGAACGTTTGGTATCCATTCGATGCAGAGAGAGTTTGCGTTACACAAAATAGCAAGATAATCGTGTCTTGCTCCGGTTATCTCTCTATGCAAAGCTATTTTACCATGGTTCAATCAACGGATGATGGAACATCGTGGCAAATCGCGTCGAGCACGATTACTCCGTTGTCATTCGCACTCAGCGGTGATTCGATAGTTTATTTCTCATGTGGATTGGCAAACACAAACGGGAGCGGGGTTATGAAATCGCTTGATGGAGGCAACACTTTCAATTGGGTTTCTTTTTCTAACGATACAGAGATCAGGCCAATCGCTGTAAACCCCAACGCTACCCTTTATGCAGGTACTGTGGAAGACGGCCTCTTCCGCTACATTCCGGCTGCTTCGAGCGTTGAAACGTCGGTATCTTCACCAGAGAATTTCACCATCTTCCCTAATCCGGCTACGAACCAAATTCAAATTATATCGGGCGTGGGAAATATTTCCATTCTCGATCCTCTTGGCCGAAGTTATGAAGTAAAGCAAACCGGCAACACGCTTGATGTTTCCGCGCTTCCATCCGGCGTGTATTTCGTAAGCGACGGGCAATCGCGTGCGAAATTCGTGAAGCAATAATCTATTTCGGCACAAACACAAATTCCGGTCTTGAAGCCATATCACCGGGGTGGAACGTAATTCCGTTCTCATCTCTTATCATGTATCATGTCAAAAAGCCTTTCATTGCATCTCGAAGAAGAAGTCCTGCGCGAAGTGGATGAGGCGGCGCACGAGCTTCACCTTCCGCGCGAGACCTTCCTTCAGCAGGCGATTCGGAATTATGTTCGGCAAATCTCTCATCGTCGGCTTCGTTCACGGCTTCGGAAGGAATCTGCTCTTACGGCTGCGGAATCCATGCGTGTGCTGAAAGAATTCGAGGCCATTTCCTAATTTAGCATGACCCACCGTCGCGGCGAGCTTTGGCTTGCCAATCTCCATCCCGGAAAAGGCACGGAGCCGGGCAAAATTAGGCCCGTTGTTATCCTGCAAACCGACGATCTCAATTCGTCGCATCCATCTACCGTTGTTTGTCCAATTACTTCAAACGTCATCGAAGATGCGGAACTTCTTCGCGTACACCTCGATCCCGGACGAACAGGATTAGAACAACGTTCCGATGTGTTGATCGATCAAGTTCGAGCGATCGATACATCACGATTGCTTCGAAGATTGGGCGAAGCAGATGCTCTGATATTAGAACAGATCAAAGCTAATATCCAAGTTCTTCTGGAATTATAATTTCCAATAACCTACTTCGGCACAAAGATAAATTCTGGCCTTGTGGCCATATCGCCGACGCGGGTGAGATAGACGTTCGGCTCGGCGATCATGCGTCCCGCAAGGGTGTAATGCGCGACGGAATCTAAGTGGAACGCGTCGCTCTCCTCCATAATGACGGCGCTGAAACGGTGCCGCGCGAACGCGGAATCGAGATCGGCCTGCAAACGCGCGGAAGTGGTGTCATGCACGCGCAGCACATCGATGGTTGCAAGCAACTGCGCGTGGGAAGGTTTCCCAGCCTGCCGCGTGATATACCCATGATACGGAATATATACTTCCCCCGGCATTGCGCGGAGCTTACGCATGAATTCATCGCCGCCCGCACGTTGCCGCGCGCTCGCTATCACCATTTTTCCGGACAGCGGATTGAAATACAGCGCGACAAACTGAAACAGGAACCCAAGATACACATACCGCGCAAAAGCCGGTTTTGCGGAACGAATTTCATGCAGCGCAATCGGCAACAGCGGCAGCACGAACGCCGCGAAGGGCATCATCACGTTGCGGTCGCCGCCTTCGTTGCCGAGGCTCATCGCTCCGGCAGCAAGCGCTGCGAGGGCCATCATTATGAGAAGTCCAGTATCGCTTGACCAAAACGGGCGCAACCACCCCCCAACCCCCGCCTTAGAAAGGCGGGGGAGTATTAGGAGCGCAACCGTTGAAATTGCAAACGGCCCCAGCGCAAAATTTGGGAACGCATCGAACATACGGATAATGGAAAAATCCGCGCGCTTGGCACTTGGGATCGTAAACATATAGAAGGTGGACCATCCATGCGTGGCGGAATAGATCGCAAAATGAGCAATAAGTGTCAGAACGATCGCACTCACGGTAAAGATCATTCCCTGTTTTTTATCCCGAAGCCAAAACCAAACAACTAACGGCGGTAGAAAAAAAACGGCTTGCTGTCGCGTCAGAAATGCGACGACAAAAAGAATCGCCGTAATGATCGGAGCACTTCGCCACTGCAATCGCATTGGCACGAATGTAAGGATCATGATGATGGCCGTGAAGAACGCATCATTGCGCACGATGTCGAAATAATAACCCGTCGCGTGATAGGTGGCAAAATACAGCGCAAAGGTTAGAAATGCAAACACGCTGTTTTTAGTGATGCGCTGAACGATCCAGGACATTAATCCTGCTGTTATCAGTGTTGAGACAAACGAAACAATCCTTCCCGCAAAAAAACCGACGCCAACAACTTTCGCCACGCCCGCAACCGCATAATAATAGAGTGGCGGATAGAGCCAGGGAATGAAATCTATCGTAGGAGCCGCGTAAATCGGCTTGCCACTCAAAATGCGGACGACATGATCGAGCATCGCGCCTTCCATCCATTCCACTTCATACGGATACATCAGCCGCATGATCGAAAGCGCCAGCACGACAGCGAGGAACGCCGCACCCAGCGCGATCGCGAGCCATTTGGTGATGCGTTCCATCGTCATCGTTTTTTTAGGACACAAAAGAGTGAGGAACCAAATGGCGGGTGGAACCACGATGACGTGCTCTGCCCCACAAAAATATCGAGCAGTAGTTTATTCATGCCGGGCGAAGGAATCCGGTCTTCGAAACGCGATTTTATTTTGAACAAGCGCGAAAGTTTTCGAAGGGTTAGAATGGGAAGGAAAGCGAATGCGTTCGCATACTCGAAATACATCGTTTGGAACTCCGCTTCATGCACCGCAAGAATAGCTTGCAAACTTGATTTCGAATAGCGACGGAAATGGCCGAGCGACACATCCCAATCGCTCCACAGGCTCATGAATGCGGGAACATTAATGATCACAATGCCACCGGGCTTTGTGATTCTGAGAAGTTCCGAGAACGCCAGTGCATCGTTTTCCACATGCTCTAATACATCGAGCGCAATGGTTACGCTGCTCGTCGCGTCGGTTAGCGGCAGATCAAGAATGGAGCCTTCGATCAAGTCTATTCCTTTGCGTTCACTTGCAAGGCGGCGGGCTTCTTCCACATACTCGATCCCAATCACAGAAACGCCTTGCGCTTCGTAGCGGCTTCTGAGTTCCCTCACCAATTCTCCGGTTCCCGCACCGCAATCGACGATGCTATCGCCGCGCGAAAGCTTTGTCGCTCGATCGATCCAATACTCGACGAGCACACGTTTGCCTTTGTAAAACCAATGCTCGCGCTCTACTTTTTCCAGCGCGTCGTATTCGGAAAGCTGCATGAATCAGTTGGTATCGGTTTTATTGGAACGAATAATTTCGTTAATGACATAATGCGGGCGCTGTTTTACTTCATCATAAATGCGACCGAGATATTCACCCAAAATACCGATCGAGATAAGCTGAATACCGCCCAAGAGCAAGATGGCAACCGTCGGAGTGGTAAAACCGGCAACCACATTGACGTGTAAAATTCGCATGAGAACTAAAAAGAGCGCATACAAGAACGAGAACGCGCTCACAAAAAAACCAAGCGTCCAAATGGCGCGAAGCGGTTTGAGACTAAAACTAAAAATCGCATCGAACGCATACCGTACTAAGCGCGTGAAGGTTTGCTTTGGCGCACCGGCGGCGCGTTCTTCGCGGTCGTACATCACATTAGCTTGCCCGTATCCCACCCACGAGCGCAATCCCGGTAGGAACCTATTTCGCTCGTGCAGGCGTAGCAGATCGTTCACCGCGCGGCGATCCATCAGGCCGAAAACGCCGCTGCCCGTTTCCATCTTCATATCGCTTACGCGCGCCATCATGGAATGGAACAGCCCAAATAACATTCCCTTCAACCCGCGCTCGGCACGGGAACGCCGTTTTGCTACCACGACTTTATTTCCCGCCAGCCATGAGCGCGCAAGATCGGGAATTAATTCCGGAGGGTCTTGCAAGTCCCCATCCATGACAACAACCGCATCGCCGCTGGCATATTCTAATCCTGCTTGTATGGCCGATTGATGACCGAAATTCCGAGATAGATCGATCACAGCGATCCGTGCATCTTTTGCAGCAAAAGTCGAAAGCATTTCCAGTGTGCGGTCGCGCGAGCCATCGTTGATAAGCACCCATTCGCATGAAAGCGAGAGTTCCCGTTCGACCGAATCCAACACGCGCGTGACCCTCGAACAAAGCTCATCGAGCAGAGCTTCTTCGTTGTAGATTGGCATGACAATGGAGATGGAACGCATGGGCTTTTTAGTTAAGAATGAAGAGTTAAGAATAGGGGATTATTCAATTATATTCTTAACTCTTCATTCGTAACTCTTAATTCTTCATTCTAATGAAGTCTGTATAAGGTAAAAGCGCCGATCTTGGTTTCAGGGAAATAATTGGAATCGAGCCAGAACCCGAGTTCCGTAAAATCATTCCAGAGGATCTCGTGGCCCAAACGCCCGCCGTAATATTGGCGGAATGCTTCGGGCGCATCGCACACGATGAAGTAGATCGGCTTTGCGCGGCGCATGTCACGCATGTATTCCGCGCGCCACGCTTGTTGAAACGGTTGAAGGCTATCGCCCATACTTCTCATTGTTATGGCATGAAGTGTTTGGAACCGGCTTGCGGTCAGAAGTCCCGCACGGTACTGCGGGTAACTATATGGCCCGAACATTTGCACGGTATCGTTCGGATGCGTATGCTGAATAAGGTAATCGCCCACTTCCGTTTGCACGAGCGTTCCAAATTCGGGCGATGGCTCGTAACGATCGTAGGATTCTTCGAGGGAATGAATCCGCCCTTTCATAATATCTAACAGAACATGCTGGATGGTATTACCTCGAAATGTTGTGAAGAAAAAATAGAGAATAACGGCTGTGGGAAATGCAAATTGTGCCATTCGCCATTTTTTTGTGACGACATCAGCCATGCTAATCCATCCAACAGCCGACAGAAGAATAAACAGTGTCATCGCCGGATGATAATGATAGACGCTGTGCCGATACAGCATTATCAGCGAAAGAACACTTGCCGGAAACAGCGCAATCCAGAGATAAAGGGGGGAACGTTCTTTTTTCCAGAGATAGAATATGGCGAACCCAACTGCGATCAGTGAAATGGCATAAAATCTTACGGGTTCCCAAAGATCGAACGATGCGCCGCTGCCACCATATATTTTTAAGTTGAAAAGAATGGTCGCGTCCCAAAAATTTTTCAATCCACCAAAAGCTGCATACAAAAAGACAAAAAGGACGAGAGGGACTGAAATGCCGGTTGCGAATCGCAACCAGGCGCGCCGAGGGTTCTGCTTGACCGTAACGTTAGTAAAAAGATACCATATGAAAAATATTACCGCATACGACACGTATGTTGGACGGAACAGAAACGCCAGCGAGCACAATGCGCCGACGAGAAGCGGCTTTTTTCTATCCAACGCAAAATAGAATGCGGCAAGGAGCATGATAGAAACGTAGGTATCGCGCTCGCCCGCCATCCACAATCCCTGCTGCACATAATAGAGCGCGGCCAGGATGGCAGCAAGCATTCCAGCACGAATATCGTACAGCCGTTCACCAATTTTTATCAGAAAATAGCTCCCAACAAGTTGAAGCAGAATATCGAAGATGTGAAACGCGAGTTGTGAATGCCCGCTCACAAGAATTTGCAGCGCATGAATGAGGATAATTCCCGGAAAATTCTGATCCCACGAGCCGAGATAGGGCAAATGTCCCTTCAACGCAAGATCGGCCATGTAGGCGTAGAGCGCGTTATCGTTATTGAAGGGGTAAGTCAGCGTGCAGGAAAAGATCGCCGCACATACGGCAAGCGTAACCATCGTTTGAGTTCCCTGCTTCATTTTGCCGGACGGGGCTTGCGAATCGCAAGTGAGAGTAAGATGGAAGCCATTAGCACGCCGATCACCACCCCAAGCGCAAGCGAATTGCTAATAACAAAACTCGGCCAGAATTTGGGAACGATCATTTTTACGCCGATGAACCACAGAATAAGCCCTACGCCCTGTTTCATGAAACGAAAGGCATCGTGCGCTTTCTGAAGCAAAAAATAAAGCGAGCGCAGCCCAAGCACCGCTAAGATATTCGATGAATAAATGATGAAGGGATTGCGCGTAACGGAAAAGATCGCCGGGATGCTATCGACCGCAAATACCACATCCATTATTTCGATCACAACCACGACAAGCAATAATGGAGTCGCAACACGGCGTCCCATTTCCACGATAAAGAATTTGCTTCCCTGAAAACTTTTTGAAACCGGAATGAGGCGGGAAGCAAATTTTACAATGCGGCTTTTTGCGGGATCGAATGTGTGCTCGCCGCCAAAGGCCATTACGAAACCGGTGTAGATCACGACCGCGCCGAAGAAATACATGATCCATTCAAAGTGCGCGACAAGTTCCATCCCGGAAAAGATCAGAATTCCGCGCAGCACAATAACGCCGAGCAATCCGAAATTCAGAGCGCGGCGCTGCACGTCATGCTCGACTCCGAAATAATTGAAGATCATGAAGAAGACGAACAGGTTATCGACCGAGAGCGCTTTTTCGAGTGCATAGCCCGTCAGGAATGCTTGCGCCGGCGCAGCGCCCATGTAATGATTGATGCCGAGCGCCACGAGCTGGGACAGCCCGATCCAGGTAACGCTCCATGCGAGCGCGCGTTGAATAGTCATAATGCAGAACCGGGATTACGCGGATTTGGTGGGATTACGCGGATGAATTTCAATTCGTGACAATACTATTTTCTTATGAACAATCCTTGCACATCAAGGTTCATTCTCCACTCGGCATTCGCCGCTCATCCGCTGTTCTTCAGTAAAAATTCCCGTTCTTCTTTCGAAAGGCTTTGCATTCCTGTGCTTGCAATTTTATCGAGAATGGCGTCGATGCGTGCTTCGATGGCTTTGGAATCGTTCAGAACAGTTCCTTTTGATGAAGCATACGTGCGGGCGGGTTTTCGTTTGAGAATATCTTCCGCACGATTGAGGAACGCGCGGCCAAAACGATACTGCCGGTACATCACATGAAAACAAACGATAGCTCCGAACGCGCCGAACATTGGGCCGAACAGATTCGCCGCGCTTGCATCGAGATGAGTTCCGTTCATCGGAATAATGGAAAGAATAAATATCGCAACGGCGATCACCCACGCTTTCACCCAAAATAATCCGAGAATAGAAATTTCGCGTTTCGGCCAGAGATACGCAAATCCGCCGAGCATGAACGTGGTGATGATGCTTGGCCCCGCAAGCGCACCATCGGAACTTAGGAACGAAAATAATATTCCACCTACAATAACAGTGATGGCAAGCGAAACCCAAAGCCGTTTGGTGTGAATGATCGTCTCCAATTCACCGCCGAACATGGCAATGATGACGGCAGTCCATAGCAATGTGAAAATAGCCGAGAGCAAACTATGCATCGAGGCAAGCACGAAGAACGGATACGTTACAAAGCGCCAAAGCTGGAACCCGCGCAGCGAGGCGTCCGGATAAAGCGGCAGCGCGGCCACCGTCACGTTCGGAACGACGAGCGAAAGCACAGCCGACGCAACAAGCGCGACAACAATGGATTTGCACAGCGGTGGAAGATTTCGAAACATTTTTTCTCTTAACAAAAAAAGACCGACGATAGCGCCGGTCTTTTTTTATAATAGTAGGATTTATAGTCTGATTTTAACTTATGTGATCGTCACGGAGCCAGATGCCATAGCGGACATCGATCGTGAAGGTATCGGTCTTGCCATTGCCGCTCGTGCGAGTGATCGTGAGCGTGGCTGTGCCGTCACCATTATAGACGATCGAAACCTGACGTTCGAACGTGCTATCCTTAAATCCAACTGCTTTGAAATCGCTGTTGCCATCGCCGAGCAGGAAGCTGACATTCTCACCCATCCAGAGATCATAGACTTTGACGAGAACATCGTTCGTCCAGTTCATCGTGAATGTGTGGGTGAACGTTTTGCCGTTCGTGAGCTTGGTGGTTTCACCGGCGCGGGTGAGCGTACCGTTCAGCGTAGCAGAATCGGGTTCCGCAATGAGGTTGGAGACCGTCCATGTGCCGTTCGAAGAATCAGCCAAACTTACGCGAGGCGTCGAAACGGTATGCTGCCCCTGCGTAGTGATCGTAACCGAGTTCGTGGAATCCTTGATGAATTTAGGCATCGCAATACCATTAGCGTTGAAATAGGTCCAGGTATGCGTCCAGGTTCCCGAAAAGCTGTAACCATTCTTGGAGAACGTGCGCGTCACAGTCGCAATGTGAACGGTCGTGGTATCGTTAGAGAGCGTGTGGACTTCCGCGTCCGGGATAACATCGCCATGCGCGAGCGTCATCGCATCCGAGAACACCATCCCCGCGCCACCGGAACTTGTTCCAACCGAAGCAGCCAGTACATCCGCAGCATCGCGGGAATTATCCGCTTGCGCCGCATCCGGCAGCGACGCTTCCGAATTGTTAACCGATGGCGAAGTCGCATCCGAAGCGCAGCCGCTCATCAGTATCGACGATGAAAAAAGCGCAAACGCCGCAAGAATGGCAAACATACCATTCCGGATAAAACCGCTTTTCCAGAAGGTGTTAAAGATGGATAGATTTTGATAGTATTGCATTGTAGTAGATTTTTGAGTGAAATAGTTTTTTAATTATGTTCAATATCCCTTATGCAAATATAGAGTGCCGGCGCGTGCGAAAGTTTAATCCCGGATTATTACAATTTGTTAAGTGGGCTGATTCTGAGCCGTTTTCGACCCCAAAATATTTTTTTTTACATTAGGAGTTCATGAACCCACCAATTTTGTTCATGAACTCTCGCCGAGTTCCGCAATATACGTTTCTTTAAGAACAAAATTGTTTTCCGCATTTTGCACCTTTCTGAGCTTTTCGTTGTATCTTTGTGTGAAGGTGTTCATCACTTTTGAGTTCGCTGATTGATACGACGGACCCGTCCGCAGCACGTCACTACATTAGAGGTACATTTTATACATGAGCGAACCCCCAGATCGGAAATCATACCGTATCCGGTATCATAATTATGCCGAGGCAAATGCCTATCACGTCACGATATGCGCGCATCGTCGCGAATTGCTGTTCGGCAACGTTGTGGACGCAACGATGCGAGTGAATGCTATGGGAACGATCCTTGAAGAAGAAATTCAACGGACGGCCACCTTGCGTGAGCAAGCGATAATAGATTCCCATATCGTGATGCCCAACCACATTCACATCCTCCTTATTCTCACCGGCGGCGCCGAGGCACCGGCCCCACGCACGTTTGCAGCACCGGCTTCGGGAACCGTTTCCAGCCTTATCAATGGATTGAAAGCATCCTGCACCTCCCGTATTCGAAAAGAGATCGGACCCACTACACGAGTCGTGTGGCAACCGCGTTTTTACGATCGTCTCATTCGCGATGAGAACGAGCTAGAGCACACGCGCCACTACATCCGGAATAATCCGGGAGCATGGGAAGACGACCCAGAGAATCCCGAACGAAAACAGCATCGACCTGGAAACCGTAGGATCGTGCTGCAACCACCAGACCGTAGGGACGTGCTGCACACGTCCTCCCCCGTGCTGCAACCACCAGACCGTAGGGACGTGCTGCGCACGTCCTCCCCCGACCAATTGAAGGAATTACAATGAGCTATTTTCAACGAAACAGATGGGAACGAACGTACACACCACGTCCCCACGTTCATGATAATCAGCGACGCGGATTTTACCATTCGAGAAATTATTCTACATTTCAGGATATGAAAAAAACACTAATTCTTTTCTTCTCGATCATGCTGAGTGTTGCCACATGCGTACACGCGCAGCAGATCGCTGATGTCCTTGCTAAAAATGATGGCGGGATGCTTCAAACGGTAGCAACGGGGACGGACGTGCGCAGCACGTCCCTACGACTGGATCGTCCGACGTTCGTACCACAAAATTTCATGTACCATGCAGAGGGACGGACGTGCGCAGCACGTCCCTACGGCAGATCGTCCGACGTTCATACCACAACATTTCATGTACCATGCAGGGGGACTGGCGATATTTGGCTGAATACTTTTGTTCAAGCCGCAAACGTTGAACAAGGAGTACCAATCGATTATGTATCCAACGGAGGAAACAGCGGGGATGCTCCATCCGTAGCATTTAATTCAATGTACTATGTGGGAACCGGGATCTACGTCTATGGCAATTCGAATGTTATGATGACAGGGGTGCAAAATGGGTTAGACGATGGCGGTGCATACAATACTATCTGTGGTTTATCCTACCCTTTCATCGAAAATACATGTGGTGGGGTTTCCGAAAGCGCTCCAATAATCTTACATTCGTCCAACAGCTTTGTCACGATGGGAATTCTGCCATACATGGGATCTTTCCAAAACTATGGACAGAATAATATTATAGTGACAGATCCTACGGGAGTTACTTACCGGTCGAAAATATTAAGCAACACTAGCAACCCTATCAATATTGGCAATATCGATAATAATTATTGGGAAGACGATTACGGCGGAGGGCTTACGGATTATGTTGACCCAGCGAATGCGAACGGAACCTGCTCACCATCATGCGATTGGTACTCTCAAACAGGCCAAACCGATGCCGTGGAAATTCAGTATAGTGCAATGTCCGGTGGGTGCCAAACCTCACTCACCAGTTATAGTAATTTAGATATTGCTTGCGGAACCGGCCCACAGCAGGGAATCATTCCAAGTAAAAAAAAGGGTTCGCGTATGACGACGGCAAGTTTTCCCGATTCCACCGTTTATTGTGACACACTCTTCGGGGAGGGTTACTACTTCTACGCCCCAGAACATAAGTGGCAGCAATGCTACGATACGCTAACCAAGTTCATCGAGATCTGCCCTAATTATCCTCAGTCTTGGCGCGCGTTTGGTTCCTTGAACGGGGCTGCGCAAAATCTCAATGATCCAACTAACGATTTAGTAGAAATTCAATATCAGGCTTGGCTCGAGTCTGTCATGTATCTGAACACGACCGATCCAGAATACTTCTGCGCCTGTGTTGAAGCATTGCCCTGTCCTCATCCGGAGGACAGCACAGCCGCTTTGATTCCGTTCGAAATTAACCGTGGCTTAGCTCTGGTTCGCTGGCTCTTGCAAAACACCACCTGTGACACGTCGGAGCTTCGAGAGGAATATGATGCTTCCAGACAAAACCAAATTGAAACCCATGAGATTGATTCTGAGGATGGGAATTATTATCCCCTCGATACCACGCTTCCACCTCTGGATTCTATATGGCCTGGTTTAGATACGCTACTTGCCAAGCACCTTCTTTATGCGAGCGTGAGCAACCCTCCTCAGCCGGGAATTATATCCAACGCCACCGCCAATCCCAACCCCGCAAATTCGGGAACGGTAATTTCCTTCACCATCGCCAAAGAGGCGTATATAAAGATCGAGCTTTTCGATGTGCTGGGTAAAGAGGCATCGTCGTATGGGTATGAGAGCCTGTTCGAGCCGGGGAATAAATCGGTATCGTTCTCACTGCAAGGGCTGCCATCGGGCACGTACTATGCGCGTATCATCACCGCTTATGGCGAGGTGCAAACGGTAAAATTGGTGAAGGAATGAGAACTATAATTATGCTACTCGTCACGCTGGCCGGATTCGTTCCGGCCAGCGGCGGTGTGCCCTCGGACTCTTTCAATGCGGACCGTCCGACGTTCATACCACAACATTTCATGTACCATGCAGGGGGACTGCAGCCACCAGACCGTAGGGACGTGCTGCGCACGTCCTCCCCCGACCAATTGAAGGAATTACAATGAGCTATTTTCAACGAAACAGATGGGAACGAACGTACACACCACGTCCCCACGTTCATGATAATCAGCGACGCGGATTTTACCATTCGAGAAATTATTCTACATTTCAGAATATGAAAAAAACACCAATTCTTTTCTTGGCGATCATGCTGAGTGTTGCCACATGCGTACACGCGCAGCAGATCGCTGATGTCCTTGCTAAAAATGATGGCGGGATGCTTCAAACGGTAGCAACGGGGACGGACGTGCGCAGCACGTCCCTACGACTGGATCGTCCGACGTTCGTACCACAAGATTTCATGTACCATGCAGGGGGACGGACGTGCGCAGCACGTCCCTACGGCGGACCGCCCGACGTTCATACCACAACATTTCATGTACCATGCAGGGGGACTTCGGTTCCCGCCGTTTCGCAACAGTCTATTATACCTGACTGGCTCAGCTGCGGGGATAATGATATTGCGAAACGTAAAGGAGAAAAGCCCCTATCTATCTTATCGAACACGGATTCCTGTAGCAACGCATTTGGAGCTGTGTTCCAATGGGAACAAAATTTATATAATCTGGATTCTGCGTATGATACCATGCAATGGTATATCAGGCATTGCTACCCTAACGCGGAAGCTTCCCAAACTTGGGGAGCATATCAAGGATCTTGGGGAGATACTTTGAACTATCCGGGTATCCGAGATAGTATTTTCAACTTCGTTTTGTACGGACTTGGCCTTCGGAGCGATGACGAATGGTTTTGCTTCGGGGTTCCTTTACTGGAGGTCAAATATGTTAACCCTGGTAATGATGAACCAGAGTTTCCAGCTATTCGCGCTATTTTACAATTTCTTATGAACAATCCCCGATGTGCTGAGTGGCGAAGAAGCGATTCAACTCAGCAGGCTGATTTATTAACTGAACAGTGGGGTATCTGGAGCGACACTTCTCATAGAGGCGAAGTATTTGATTCAACGGTTCCTACGCTACAGCAGCTTGGGTTAGATACCTTGCTCTCGTTTGCGGCGGTGGCAAATTATACAACCCTTGGGTCGCAAATTATTTTGAATGCCAGCATTACGGAAAACCCGTTCGATAATTCTACAGCTATTGCACTTTCCGTTGGCCGGGAGTCGTACATAACTATTGCAGTGTATAATGTGCTCGGCCAGCAAATTGCAGGAGCAGGCTACGCGGGCGTATTCGAGCAGGGCAGCGCAACGGTTCCCGTTAATATGGCAAGCGCCCCGCCGGGAGCGTATCTCGTTCGTATCTCCACAGCCAACAACGAGGTGCAAACGTTGAAGCTAACGAAGGAATAAGAAAGATCCTATTACTTTTTCTTTGTGTGCCGGGAAGCGCGCGCTTCCCGGCAGACATTGCGTCAACTATTGAAATACCCTTTTGCCAACGGTATAGACATACGTACTCGCTGGGGAAAACGTAAGGTTCACCCCATCCACCGTCTTGTATCCCGACTTATCTATCGTCGTCACAAGCGCCGATTTGAGATCGTTCCGGTTACAGAACTTAAGCAACGCGGAAAGCTGATGTGGGTCTTCGAAAAAGCGGTTGCTCCATTTTACTTCCACGGCCCAGTCGGGCTTCATGGTTGCCGCATTCACGCCTACCATGTCAACTTCTCCTTTCTGCCATCTGGCATAATGAAGCTGTCGTTCCGGTCGGTGTAACCATTGATCGAAGATCGCCGTCTCGACAAGATTCCCAAAGGATTTATCCTCCGAAGCGATCGGCGAAAAAAGAGCAGCCCGCAGGGAAGTATTGGTAAGATAGACCTTGAATTGCCGCACGCGCTCGAAACGTTTCGCCGTTTCGTTCACCGGGCGGATCCTCGTTATCAGGAATGCGGCCTCTAAGTATTCCATATACCGCTTGAGCGTTACTTTTTCGACTCCAGACTTTTGGCTGAGGCTTTCGAGCGATAACTCACAGCCGGAATTGAACGCAAGCATCGTAAAGAGCGCGTTCAGCTCTTGCACGTCCCGTATTCCATACAAACTTGGAAGATCTCTCAGGAGCACCTTGTCAATAATATCGTTCCTTATATAGCGCGCCGTGTCGGAAGCGATCGCCGTGCTCAGCGTCACTTCCGGATAGCCGCCAAAATTTATGTACTCGATGAAATGCTTGTTCAACTCTGCGATATTGTTCGTTTGATAATATCCGGCACTGGAGTTCCCATACTGTATTTTTGCTTCGAGTATAAGATGGTTCAGCCCCTTCAGCTCTATGAACTCGCTGAACGTGAGGGGTGGTAATATGAAATCGGTGAATCGTCCGGCGCCGCTTTCATTGCTCTTCATCCGTAGCGCCGCCTCCGCCGAGCCGGAAGCGATGAAACGAGTCTCCGGAAAATCATCCACGAGACGCTTCAAATGCACTTCCCAATCTTTCAAATACTGGATTTCATCGAAGAGAACATACCATCCCTTTGCTTCGAGTTTTCCCGTTGCTTTTCTTGCAAGTTTGAAAAGTTGATCGAGATTTTGCCCCAAGTAGATCGGAGTCTCTATCGAAAAGAACACTATCTTAAGCGGATCCACGCCTGATTGGATCAGCTTTTGGATCGTGTGAAACAGCATTACCGTTTTGCCAACCCTTCTCGGCCCCATTAATACCAATGCACGCCGGATGGATGGCTGCGCAAGAAGCCGCCAAAAAAGCTCTAAATAAGGCCTGGGGCGCATATTTTTGTAAAAACCATCTATTCCGAGAGAAACCCACCAGGGGTTCTCGAATTGCAGTCTTTCAAGTATTTGATCCTCAGAATAATCTAAAAGTGGCATAATATAAATAGTTAAGCATAGTATAATACGCTTAACTATTAACTTTAGTTCTACTTAAGCATTTTTTATTGAAAATTAACGCCTAATTTGCTCACTTTTGAATTTCATGGGCTTGCACTTGGAAAGACATGCATCATCCATAACAATTTATTAAGCCTAATTTCATTTCCAAATGGGGAATCCATCGTAGGGAAAATTGTTTGGCTTCGGTAATTTCTTCATTGGCTTTTCACGTCAGTAATTTTAATCCATCCTTATGCTTAAGACAACACGTATTCTTCGCGCGAGCCTCTTTTTGAGCCTCGTCGCCGTTTCGTTCACGTTATGGAGCTGCGATCAGAGCGGCTCGCCGAGCACTACACCGAGTGCATTGCCCTCTTCCATTGGTCCTGCCACCGGCTTGACGAATTGGTCGAACCAGCCGGCCTTTATTCAGCAAGCAATCGCTGTAAAGGAGCGTAATGAAGCCGCGATCCTCGCGATCCCCGGAGTCATTGGCGATGGCGTGGGTATCAGCAAGACGAACCCGAATGCCGCTGTGATCCTCGTATTCACGAGCAAGGCGAATGTCACCGGGATTCCGGAAGCGTTCGAAAGCATCGGCACCGAAACCAAGAATGTCGGTAAAGTTACCGCTCACGCGTTCACCGGCGATTACCGCAGCCCGCTTCCTTGCGGCGTAACCGTGGGACCGAACAACGAATGCGCTTCCGGCTCTATCGGCGCGCTGGTCAGCACCACGCTCACGAAGAGCGGCACCTCGACCTACGGCGGCACCATGACGGTTTATAGCAATCAGTATTCGTGGGGTTCTGCTACGCCGAAGTACATGCTAAGCTGCAACCACGTATTTGCAGGAGAAAATGACGCCGTGGAATATGAGCAGCAAGATCAGCCGGGCCGTTACGATGTGAGTTGTGACGCTTCCGGCGCAGTTGGTAAGCTCCATTCCTGGAATTTTATCAACCACACGCATAAATCTACCAATTATTACGATTGCGCGCTTGCCGAATGCAATCCAAGCCTCACCGGTGGATGGTCGCCGGCAATGATGTCGAATGCTTCGACTTCACCCTACACGCTCTCGTACACTCCAACGAACACCACGGTCGCGCCGACGGTCGGCATGGGCATCAAGAAGACGGGCCGCACCAGCGGATACAATACCGCAAGCGTCTATGGCATTGATGTAACGATCACGGTTGGTTACTCGAATTTCAATGCAACGTTCATCGATCAGATCTATGTCGATAACGGAACGTACATTCAAGCGGGCGATAGCGGCTCGATGTCGGTCGTCAATAATTCCGGCGGCACCAACGATGGCGATCCTGTCGGTCTTGATTTTGCCGGAAGTTCCAGCGCCAGCTTTATGAACCGCATGGATCATATCGCGCACGATTTCGGGCTGACCTTCGTGCAATCGAGTTTCTAATCAATCATTCCATAACACTATTTGCAAACGATGGCTTCTACTTCACGGTAGAAGCCATTCGTTTTTTAAAGTATGAAGAAAAGCTGGCTGTCCGCGGTACTAATTCTCGGAGCCTGCGCCCCTAAGCCGCAGAATCAGGAAATGTCGAGCACAAATCAAAGCCAAGCGGTTACAACAGTGAGCGATTCGCTGAAGCCGATCGCAGAAGTGCTTGCGAATCATACGCCCGCGTGGATGAACATTCCCGGCGTTACGGGAACCGGCGAAGGCGAGAAAGACGGCAAGCCCGCCATCCTCATCTTCGTGGATTCGCTGACCGATAGTTTGAAATCGCAGTTGCCGGTGAATGTAGATGGGTATCCGGTGGTGGTGAAGGGGGTTGGGACGATAAAGGCGAGGTGAAATTATTTCAGTTATACTTTATTCAACGTCTTTCCATCCATCTGGTTTAAGAAGAAGATAGGGCTCAACCTTCAGAACTTTTGCGAATTTGATGAGCGATGGAATGCTCAACATTCTCTCTCCGCGCTCGATGCAGGAATAATAATTCGCTTGTAAATTAGCGCGACTCGCAACTGCTTCCTGAGAGAGTTTTCGTTTTAGCCTCACCTCTTTTAGATTCCTCCCGATTAGCTCTTCGATTGCCACGAAGGCAACTTACTTTACTATCGCCTAAAAGAATTATTACTTTCTGCGATACATGGTATTTTTCTTCGTATATTTGTGCCGAGATGTTTGAAGCGTGGGGAAGGTTCAGGGAATTTATGAACTCTTTTCCTTGCAACATGCTTCTCAAATCGTCATGATTCACGGGAATCATGCACTTCAATAGAAATTGGGAGCCCGCATCCGTCGGGACTTCTCGCTGCCTTCGAGGTTCAAAACTCGATCCCCGCCCGTAAGCCCGTCGCCGGTCTTTTGATCTGATTGAAGACTTATAATTCACGACAGGCGCGAGCCGAATACGTGCATTACCATTGCTCGCATCCGGCGCCACGTGTCAAAACGTACGCATTCATTAGTTTACAACAATGCAACATATTAACTCAAAATCAGCCTCGTTGCCGAAGCGGATTCTTTCGCAGTTCGCAACCTATCGCAACGCGATTACTCGCGTAGCATTCCTAACAACGTTCCTCGTCATTACATTTCTTGCTTCGCTGCCGGAGGTCAGTCGGGGACAAGATTTAGGCTGCCCGGATTCAACCGGACCCGGGCCGAATCCCGATAGTATTCCATGGGTTCAGGATTCAGCCTATGTAACTATTCCCGGCACGGCTTGCTCGATGGAGATTTATTTTTGCTACCGCCAAACAGACTTTGACACCCTTCAAACATGGCTTGACGGAGCATCGATCGATTCGAACACCGATTGCGATTCACTTGCTGATTCCACGCTTATCTATGAAGCCAGGGTTTTGCTTGGGCAAGCGGTAGCTGGTCTATTCGGAAATCTTCTTGAGCCATGTTATAAGAATTATTATATCATGGAGGAGGTCTTTTCGCCGACCTGCTGGTCGCCTGTAACAATGGGAGGCACGGGAAGCGGTCATGGAGTTGCTCTCAACCCATGCGTCGCATACAATTTCTATTGCGAGGAGGTGTGCCAGGTTTGCTGGAATCCTATTACGCGTGAGCCGGTGATTCAAAATTGCAATCCAACCGGTCCGGACGTGAGTGTATCTTGTATAACCGGTGCGCCATGGTTACCGGGAGGATGCTATTTTGCAACTTGCTTTGGTCAGACCTACGATATAAAATCCGGTGGCGCGCCCAATGGCATAGAATCCAGCCTCGGCGTTACGCCTGCACCCATACTCGATACGAGTATGCAAGCTTTCCCGAATCCGGCTTCCGGGAGTTTGACCGTCACATCTGCGATAACCGGAGAACCAGTTCAGATCATCGATGTTTTAGGAAGAGTCGTCATGAACGGCGTCATTTCCACGAACGGATCGCTGATATTGGACGTTTCTTCTCTATCGGCGGGAACTTATTATGCAAGCGCCGGACATATCGAAGTAAAATTCATAAAGAACTAATAATGAAAATGAAAAATCCAAAAACATTTTTCATCGTTGCAATCGCGTGCCTGACCTTTGTGTCAGGCGCGCGGGCGCAGGAATACGAGTGGCATATTACCTATCCTCCTCATGATAGCGATCAATATGTATATAATTTTTATGACGTGGATTGCTATGGCGAGGTATGCACGGCGGTTGGCACCCACCTCATAGGAGGCACTCAGGATATCTACGTTGATCTTTGTTTTCGAAGTACCGACGATGGCTTGACCTGGATAGAGCAGGATCCGGGATTGCCTCGAGATATAGGCTATAATCACAGCCTTCGTAAAATTCAACAACTTGATTCTTTGAATGCGGTTGCCGTCGGAGATTCAGGTCTCATTGTAAGAACGACGGACGGAGGTAACACATGGCAGCGTCAGGACTTGCATTCCATCGGAGAAGTGTACAGCGTCCATTTCTCGGACACGATGACGGGTATTATTGTGAAAGGCTGGGGCTATATCCCAAGCGATAGTAGCAACATTATGATCACTCATGATGGAGGGGCAACATGGCTCCCATCCTCATTTTGCCCGTGGTATCCCGCAGAGATGTGTCATTCCGATGGCGGGGAATCATTCCGCGCTATCGGAGGTGCGTCTGGTCCCGTTTATACTACCCGCGACGATTGGGCAACGTTCGATTCCTCGGCATGGATCATCCCGCTAAACGATACGGTTCATGTTTTGGGCGATTGCAATTTCATAGGAGCCGACACACTCGTTGGATATGGCGCCAATTGGACAAACGACGTATCACCTTATATGTATATAACTCAAAGCACGAATGGAGGCGCATCCTGGAGTTCGCCGAATATTCCGGATACCCTCATATCCGACGCGGAGGCCATGTCTTCGCTCGATCGGGATATTGTGTTTTATGGAGGTTCGAGCAACCATCACATTGCCGTCAGTAAGGATCATGGTTTAACATGGGAAATCGATTCCTATATCTTTGACACAAACAGTATGGCTGATGAACCTATTTTAACCCTTGAGTCCGTGGCCGTAACGGGCGATAACAAGGGTGTTGCCTTATTTGGATCTGATCCGGTCACAGGTGCACACACGCTTGCTTATGGTGCGCCGGTTACAGCAGTCGTGGCAGAAACTACGCCCATTCAGCAATCGCTGGATATTTTCCCCAATCCTGCAACAAATTCTATTTCTATTTTCAATTCTTCCGGCGAGCTTACCATTTCCGATCCGCTTGGTCGGGGTTATGCAGTAAAGCAAACTGGCAACACGCTTGACATTTCTTCGCTCCCCTCCGGCGTGTATTTCATCAGCGACGGCGTAAGCAGGGCTAAGTTTGTCAAAGAATAAACAACCCTAAAACAAAAACGGGTAACGAAACTCGTTACCCGTTCTTCTTAAACTCGTTATTAGGAATTTACTTCGCTGCAGTCGGAGTCGATGTAAGTTCCGCGGCAACGGCGGCGGCGGCAGATTGCGGGATCGGCGCGTAATACAGCGCCTTGCAATCGGCTTGGCCGGTGGTCGTGATCCACGAAATGAATTTCTTAACGGCATCGGCTTTCGGCCCATCCTTCCAAGTGATGATCCAGCTAAATCCGGTGATCGGGTAGCCTTGCGGAGCGGTGGTATTGGTGATCATCGAGGTCATGTTATCCGGCATCGGGAACGCTGCGGCAGCGGCGGCAGCGCCATCGACGCTCGGCGCGACGAAATTCCCTGCGGAATTCTGCACGCTCGCATACGAAATGTGATTTTGCTCGGCATACGCAAGTTCCACATAACCGATCGAATTATCGTGCTGTTTCAGCACTTCGGCAACGCCGGCATTACCTTTGCCGCCAATGCCGCCTTCCGGCCAGTTGACCGTCTTACCCTGACCCACCTTCGTTTTCCAATCGGGGCTGACTTTGGAAAGATAATCGGTGAAGATAGCCGTGGTTCCCGAACCGTCCGAACGATGCGCGGAGAAGATCTTCGCATGGGGAAGTTTCATATCGGCGTTCTGGCTCTTGATCGCTTTATCGTCCCAATATGTGATCTTACCGAGGAAAATTCCCGCGATCGCATCCGGCGTGAGCTTCAAACCGCTCGTCATGCCGCCGATATTGTACGCCACACAGACCGCGCCGATAACAGCCGGCACATGAATGACGGGCGCTTTTGCGCGAGTGAGTTCGTCGGGATTCATCGGCGCATCGGAACCTGCGAAATCGACGGTGTGGTCGATCAGATTATTAATTCCCGCGCCGGAGCCTACGGATTGATAGTTCACCGAAACGCTATCGGCCTTCTGATATTCCGACGCCCAGTTGGTCATGATCGGATTGATGAACGTCGAGCCGGCGCCGGTTAGGCCGCTCGATGCCGAAGCAGTCGAATCCGCCGCGCTGCCCGATTTTCCGCCGCAACCGGCAACGATGGCGGACGCTGCTACGAACGCCGCAAGAAATGCGAAACTTAGGAATGATAAAGGTTTTTGCATGTGATCGCTAAAAAAATGAAGTAGTGAATAAAATGATGATGCTCAATAAATGAAATGAGGGATGTAAAAAATATTTCATTCTTACATCCCTCATCCACCAGCTTCGTAAATAGGTGTGCTTAGAATGCGACTACCAAAGGTATTTTTACCCATTTTCCGTTCGGAAATGAGTAATAAGTTATCGTTAAGAAATGGTAAGGGAATGTTTACGAGCGCTTTGTATCAGCCTCCGGCTGTACGCGGGAGCCTTCCGGAACGCCGCTTCCGAGGTTGAGGCCAATTTTTTCATTCCCAGAAAGACCATCCAGAATCTCGATCGTTTTCCCGTTATTGGCGCCGATGTGAACCTCACGATAGCTAATTTTATTCTCGGTATCGACGATGGGAACAAAAAATTTATCCTTCCGCACGATGAGCGCCTCCGACGGTATTTCTATTTGCGCTGGCAGCGAAACTTTCAACTTCACATTCACCGTGCTCCAGGGCACGATCTCCCGACCGCGGTTCGGAACTTCTATTTCCACAAGCTGCATCCGCGTCTGCGGGTCGAGTTCCCCGGTATAGCGCGTAACGGTAGCGTTTAAAACAAATCCCGGCCGCTCGGGAACCGTAATTTCAACGGGATCGCCCACATGCACGAACGACGCATACCGCTGATCGAGATAGACATCAATGCGCAACCGATCTACCTGCGCGATAGAAACAAGCGGCTGCGTGGTCGTCTCCTGATTCACGGCATTCTGAATGAGCGCGCCGGGATCGACAAATCGTCCAGTAATCCTTCCCGAAAATGGCGCGGTAATGATTTCGTAGTCTTTGTTCGTCTTATCGACGGCGAGGGTTTGTTTTGCAATTTCCGCGTCGGTCTCACCTTGTTCCGCAACTTCAGGAGCAATAAGTTTTTGCTCCAATAATTTTTGGTTCCTGTCGTTGATCTTGGTCTTATTTTGAAAATCGGCAAGCGCGGACATATACTGCTGATCGGTTTCCGGCGATTCGATATGCGCAAGCGTTTGTCCTTGTTTTACTTCATCGCCCTTATCCACGGAGATGCTGTGAAGATACCCACCGATCTTTGCGAACAGCGTCGTGCTGGCATACGGAAGCGCATCGCCTTCTAACGTGATCGTGGTTTGCGCTGGCGATAGGATCGGACTTGCAGTGCGAATGAACGGCCCCGCATTTGCAACTTGAGCGCGATGTGCGGTTTCTGATTCCACATTGTTCTTTTTCGAGATCGTAAGTACGCAAATTAAAATGACCGCCGCAACGACAACGACAAAAGCTCCCAGATATAATGAGATCGGTCGTTCGCTTCCGGACTTTGTAAGTTTCAATGACATAATTTTATGCTTCTACGCTAAATGAACCTTCTGCCGATTCTTCCTCGATGACGGCATTTCCGGTTTCTCCATCGAATTCCATCCCCTGCTTTTCCGCTTGGAACCGAAGATCGAATAAATGCTTGCTCGGCTCTTTTTTACGAAGTATCGAATAGACGAGCGGCACAATAAAAAGCGTGGTGATCGTTGCGACGATAAGGCCACCGATAACGGCGCGCGCGAGCGGCGCGTTTTGTTCGCCGCCTTCGCCAAGCGCCAGCGACATAGGAATCATTCCAACGATCATAGCAAGCGCCGTCATCAGCACGGGACGCATTCTGGTTTTGCCGGCCTCGATAGCCGCATCGAATGCAGAAATTCCTTTTTCAACACGAATATCGTTCGCAAAACTTACGACTAAGATCGAGTTCGATACCGCAATGCCTATCGTCATGATCGAACCCATGAGAGAAACGACGTTGATGGTCGTGCCCGTCATCACAAGCATCCAAAGAATTCCGACCAGCGCGCCGGGAACTGCGATCATGGTAATGAAGGGATCGATCCACGATTGGAAGAACATGACCAGCAACAGAAATACCAGCAGAATTGCAAGCACAATTCCGAATCCTAAGCTGCTGAAAGAGCTATTCATGACCTCGTTCTGGCCAAGCACCGCTATTTTCATTCCCGCAGGAAGCGTACCAAGTTTCCCGATCTGTTTTTGGATGTCGCTTGCAACGGAACCTAAATCCCGGCCTTCGACATTCGAAGTAATGTCGATCACGCGCTGCACGGTGTGATGATTGACCTGACTTGGCGTCACGACCGTGCTCAAAGCAACAACATTCCCAAGCGTTTGCGCGGGCGCTTCGGGTACATCGAGCGGGTTCAGTTTTTGAGCGCCGCGATGCTCGTCCGATCCGGAAGTGATCGGCGTTCGAAGCAAATCGCTAACTGAATTCACTTTATCGAGCGGCGTCTGCACGACAACATTATAGTTAACATTGTTCGATGGATTCACATAATACGAAGGCGAAACCAACTGACTCGAAGAAAGCGATACGAGCATACTGCTCGTCACGTCGCGCTCGTTGAGGCCGACGAGCGAAGCTCTTACGCGATCCACACTTAACCGAAGCGTGGGGTAATCCAGCGCTTGCTTTATGCTGACATCCGCAGTTCCCGGAACTCGTTTCATCATGTCCTGCATACGCGCGGCGTACGAAAATGCCTTATCGAGATCGGGATATTGCACCTGCACATCGAGTGGCGCGGACAGTCCAAAATTCAGCACCTGACTGACAATATCCGCAGGTTGGAAATAGAAAGACGATCCCGGAAAATCTTGCGCGAACGCTTCGCGCAGTTTGTTCATATACGCTACCGTCGGGTGGTGATCGGGTTTCAACGCGATCAGAAAATCGGCGTCCATGCCGGCAACATTATCGGTACTGATGTACGCAAGGTTATAGGAACTTGCGGGAACGCCAATCATATCGTTGATCGTCTCCAGCTCGTTTGCCGGAATTATTTTACGCACCACGTTTTCCACGAGCGCGGCTTGTTGTTCCGTCTCTTCGATGCGTGTCCCGATGGGCGCGCGCATGTGCAGTTTCATGAGTCCCGTGTCTGTGGTCGGGAAAAAATCCGTGCCGATAATAGATGGAAGAAAAAACGTCATCGCAAAGATCGTGAGCGCAAAAGTAACGGCAAACTTTCGATTGCTCAGAACTTTTTCCAGCAATCGGCCATATCCGTGTTGCAGTTTTTGGAATATTTTATCGCGCTTCCGATCGACACGCCGGAAAAACGCTCCGAGCATTCCCAATTTTTTCTGCGGCTCTCCTTCGTGATGAATAAACGATTCATCGTGGTGCTTTTCGCCCGCAAGCAACAGCCGCGATAGCATGGGAACCGCGGTGGTCGTGATAATGAAGGAAAAGATCATTGCCGCAACCACAAATAGCGCCATCGGTATGAAGAGATACCGTCCCGGCCCCGTCAGCAGCGCGACAGGGAAAAACACCACGCAGATCGCAAGAATCGCTACGGCGGTGGGAAGAAGAATTTGCTGCAAACCTGTAACAATGGCCATCGTCAGCGGCTTGCCGAGCATTCGGTTGCGATGGATATTTTCGATCGCAACGGTTGCGCCATCCACCAGCATCCCGATCGAAAGCGAAAGTCCGCCGAGCGTCATGATGTTAATCGAGTTCCCGGTGAACTTCAATACCATGATTGCGGCCATCACCGAAAGCGGGATCGAGGCCGATACGATAATAACGCTGCGCCAACTTCCAAGAAATAAAAGAATGAGCAGCGAAACAAGAATCGCGGAGATGAGCGCTTCGCGCACGACGCCATCGATGGATGCTTGCACAAACGCCGATTGATCGAAATCTACTTTTACATCGAGTCCTTCCGGCGCTACGGATTTGATCTCGGGAATCATATCCTTCACCGATTGCACTACGGCAAGCGTCGAAGCGTCCGCTTTTTTCAGAATCGCTATGTACGCGCCTCGATGCCCATCGACACGCACGATATTCGTTTGCTCGGAAAATCCATCCGACACATGCGCGACATCGCCAAGCAATACGCTTTGCCCGCCGGATACTTTCACCGGAATTTCGTTGAACCGATCCACGGTTCTCGGACTGGCATTCGTCGTTACATTATATTCAACGTTGCCAATACGCGCAGTTCCCGCAGGAAGAATAACATTGGAGTTTTGAAGCGCCGTTACGACATCTTTGGGTGACAAACCGCGCGCCTCTAATGCTTTCGGATCGATGTCGATAGAAATTTGGCGCGTCATTCCGCCATACGGCGGCGGCGCAATGAGGCCCGGAATTTCGAAAAGGCTGATACGAATAAAATTTCTGCCGTAATCGAAGATCTTCTCTTCCGGCATCGTCTTGCTCGTAAGCGTAAGCTGCATGACGGGAACATTCGATGCGTTGAATTGCAGAATAACCGGCGGCTGCATACCCGGCGGCATCTGGCTGATCGCGGTGTTGCTCGATGCGGAGATCTGCGCGATGGCGGAACCAATATCCGTGCCTTGCTGAAAATATATTTTGAGAATACCAACGCCCGCAATAGATTGAGACTCGATACGCGAAACGCCATTTACCGTCTCGGAAATTTGGCGTTCATTGATGAGCACAACACGGCGCTCCATGTCTTCAGCCGTCAAGCCGCGGAAATTCCACACCACGCCGACGACCGGAATATCGATCGTCGGGAAAATATCCACCTGCATGCTCTCAAGGGCTATTAAGCCCATTACAACGAGCAAAAAGCACGTAACAGCAATAGTATATGGGCGCCGAAGCGCTAATTCAACGAACCACATAGTGTGACGCTATTTTTAGTATTGACGGTAAGCTCAGTATTCGCTGTTTTTCGAAGAAGGTTACAGTGGGAATGACGTTTATGCTTCTAACAGAAAAATGTATAAAAAAAGCGTGGCGCAAAAATAATTGCGCCACGCTTTGATAAATTCGAATCCTTTCGGTTAAAAACCTTACGGGATCTTCGTGAAGAAGGTGAGGCGATAAACAAGATCGCCATTGCGAGTCGCAGCGCCGTTTTGAGCAGAATAATTTTCTAACCAAATGTTCGGCTCGATGTGAAGATTCGCTTCAGGCTGATAATCGAGACCAAACGTCATAAATGTCTCCTTATAATATTTTCCGTTGAAATCTGCGATCTGGATTCCACATGTCGTAGCGCGCAAAGTATCCGAGTGTGCTTCCGACGATCTTGCCGCGCGCCCAAATGGAAAGTCCGGTGGGGTCTTGGTCGTTCGCAGTCGCAACCTGAATCAGGAGATCTAATGTAGGATGCCACTGCCGGCTGCTGCACGTATTCAAGACCGATCGTGCAGGGATCGAAGAGAGCCGCAGCGAAAAATTTCATCGTCATAAAATGCGTCGATTGGCGACTGTAGGCATGTAATCGAAATAGGCCTCCGCTGCAAGACGGTGATCTAAGAAGAAGCCATTCAACGAACCATAATATTTTTTATATTGCGAGAAATCGGGCTTTTTGTTCGAACCATCGCCGATCATGGCACTGTAACCAAAATCGCCGGATTGATCGAACTTACCGCTAAGTTGGATACCGAAGTCTGTCGAACTCCCGATGCTGCGCATGTCCATGATCGTCTTTTCGATCGAGCGATAGGCCCAAAGATACTCGGTGAACGGCACGAAGGTGGGTGGTGCCTGTTGACCGAACGTTAACTTAGCGTAAGGGATCATGTTCTTCCATTGCACATTTGCCATTTTAACATAAACGCCGTTGGTTCCATCGGCATTAATAGGGCCGGCATTAGGAGATGCCGCTACCAATGTGGAATATTCTTCAGCAGGTTCATCTGCGAGCAAAACCTGACCCGTAAAATTACGTGTGAAATTGTAATCGTATCCGAAATAAATTCGACGAGCGTTAAAAGCCTGATCCGTTTTGGGAGTAAGCTGATAATACCCTGGAGCTACTCCACTGTACGGCTGAGTAACCTTGTTGCTGTCTCCGGCAGCCTTGTAATTATAATCGGCAATAAGCTGGAACGTCACTTTGCCATTCGGCACATAAGGCGTGGTGCTGGTATCGACCGGCGAATCCGTGTGAGTCATCGACTTGATGAGCGTGGTGTTATCCTGCGCATGCGAAGACGCTGCGAAGCCGATAATAAAAAGTAGCGAAAAGGCGGAAAGGAGAATGAGTTTTTTCATTGATAAAAAAGTAAAAAATGAGCGAAGTTAGAGCTTAGATTAAGAAATCATTATTCGGGATCGCAAAATCGCAGCCACAGACGTAATCTATTACGCGGTGCAAAAATACACGTTTTACGATTATGAAATTGTTATCATGAAGTTAACAGACGGATAATCTTCCTCTGGAAAATGAGGATGGGCTATTCCGTCGCCTGTCCACGCAACGCATAGCGCGCGGCAAGCGAAAGCACGAGAATGATCCCCAGCAAAATGATCGCACCAGCCAAAGCAAGATGATGCAAGTTCTCATAAGGTGCCGTCGCATAGTTAAAGATATTCAGCGGTAGCGCGTCGATGGGACGGTCGAGCCGGGCGTTAAAATCCAAGTTGCCGAAAGCTGTGAAGAGCAGCGGAGCCGTCTCACCGGCAATGCGGGCAAGCGCAAGCAGGATTCCGGTAACAACGCCGCCACGCGCCGCAGGAAGAATAACGCTCCAGGTAGTACGCCATCTCCTCGCTCCGAGCGCAAGCGAGGCGTCGCGCAACGCGATCGGCACCAGCCGTAGGATTTCTTCCGTCGTTCGCATGACGGTTGGGATCATTAAAAATCCCAATGCCACGCCGCCGGCAAATGCTGAGAACGCATGTCCCGGATACATTTCCGCAACCGGCAGCACCACGATAAGATACGCGAAAATTCCCATCACAATGCTCGGTATCGAATTCATCACATCGGTGAAGAACCGAAGCGTGCGCGAAAATCTCGTATTCGTTTCAAGCTGATAGACGCCGCCTAAAATTCCTATCGGCAAACCGATCACCGATGCCACGCTCATCAAAATAAGCGTTCCCACGATGCCATTTCTGAGTCCGCCGCCAGGTTGCCCTTGTGGAACCGGCCCTTGCGTAAACGTGGCAAGACTTATCGAACCAATTCCTTCGATCACAAGATACACCAATACACTTAGTAGTGCAACAATCGCAATAACCGCAGCAGCAAGCGACACCCCGCCCATGAACGAGCTGAGATAGCGGCGATACCGCGACCGTCCTGTCGGTTTGCCGAGTGTGGAGAGTTCGCTCATTTATGTTTGCGATTTGTCGTCGCGTTAATATCCTGCGCCGTATAATAGATGAGCAGCTTCGCGCCCGCATTCACGATCAGCGTGATAAGAAAAAGGCATAAGCCAATTTCGATAAGTGCCGAGCGATACAGCCCCGACGCTTCTGCCAATTCATTTGCGATAACGCTTGCAAGCGTGTAGCCGGAACTAAAAAGATTCGTCTTGAACACCGGCGCATTTCCGATAACCATCGTTACTGCCATCGTCTCGCCGAGCGCTCGTCCAAAACCGAGCATCACCGCGCCAATAATTCCCGCGCGCGCATACGGCAGCACCACGCCTTTAATCGTCTCCCATCTGGTAGCTCCAAGCGCGTAGGATGCTTCCCGCACCGCTCGCGGAATCGCTTGCAAAATATCCCGCGAGACCGCTGTGATATATGGTAGCACCATGATCGCAAGAATAACCGACGCCGAAAGCATATCGTAACCATTCGGCGTATCTCCAAAAATCGGCAGCATGGAGAGCGGGCCTTTGCTCACCGGCCCTTCGAAATTCTTTACCAGAAATGGCTGTAAAATAAAAAGTCCCCACAAGCCATAGACGACGCTCGGAATCGCCGCAAGTAATTCCACCATGAACGACATCGGCTTTTCCAACCAGCGCGGCGCCATCTCCGAAAGAAAGATCGCCGTAAAAATACTGATCGGCAATGCAAGCACTAACGCCCAGAACGACGAATATAGCGTTCCCAAAATAAACGGCAGCGCGCCGAAATGATTCGCGCCCGGATCCCAGGTGCTATCGGTAAAAAAATGCAATCCAAAGGCCGCAATCGATTGCCGGGAACCCATCGTAAGCTCATAAATCGTTCCGGCGATAATAAGCAGCACGCTGACAGCCGCCGCAGCAAGCACCCAGCGGTAGATCGTATCGGCATAGCTCTTCTTGCTCACACCCATTTCGGGTTTAGCAAAAGAAGGGATTACTTCGATGATCGCAGTTTCGACTGACATGGTTAATTCTTCGTGAGTCCCTAAAGCCAAAATCGCGCCAGTCTGTTTCTCGAAAGCAGTTATGAAATCGTTAATTCCTATCCGTGAACGAATAGGTAGTCCTCACAAAAGCGTGTCTCTGTGAAATAGGTGCCGTTTTTCTTTCTTGCGAGTTCCCGATGACCTATTGTTTTCAAGCTGTTTTCGCTATTCATTTCAATAAGAAAGCATAATTTCTTTCCTAAAGAACTCGTTCATATTGAAAGCTATCGTTTTACTTTTCAATGAGCCAATGCAGCGCCCACTCTTAATTCGTAATTCTTAATTCATAATTGATATAGGTGCCCATCAAAGCAAATGCTAATATACGCACATTAAAACTCAAAAGCAAGTGTTTTCTGAAAATAATCGAAAATTTCTTCCGGAAATCGGTGCTTCGATTGATTGGCCTGGAGTTAAGTTGCGTTAGCAGAGGCCGTTTGTAGAAGGCATGTGTGAAATAATTTCCAAGCTCCATCGGAGGGCCTAAAGGCCGCTCCGATGGAGCTTGGAAATGTAATTTGATCACGATTTCTACAAACGGGCCACCTAAGGCGTTATCAAACATGGCGGGTTTGACTGCTGGAACATTCCTTGAACCTCGCTGCGTTGAACTGGTATGATGCAACACAATTTCACGCTCGAATACTGGGAAGAGGATGACTGGCTCGTGGGACAGCTTCTCGAAGTTCCGAGCGTGTTTTCTCAGGCGAAAACCCTCCCGGAACTCGAAGCCAACATTCAGGAAGTGTATGAGCTGCTTTTCGAAGGCGCCCAGCTTCCACGCGAGCGTGTACACACAAAAGAGATCGCACTCGCCGTATGAAACGGCGTGAATTCGTCGAAGAGCTGCATCGAGAGGGTTGTTTTCTTCTTCGACACGGCGCGAATCACGATGTCTATCGCAATCAGCAAAATGGCAGACAGACGGCTGTGCCACGTCACACCGAACTAACGAATTTCATCTGCGCCAAAGTACGCAAGGAATTAGGACTGCCGAAACGGTAAAGAGTTTTTGCTGCGCTCGCTGGGATTGAAACTTTCGGTGGAAGCCGTTGCGGTGAAGGGGAATGCTCGCGTTTGAAAGAACTGCTGTTGCTCTTCCTCAAATCGTTTGGACGTAGGGATACGCGAGAATTCTCCTATCCACCGTCAAGAGCGTTGCGCCATGAATACGCGCTGTCGCTGTGATAATACAATCCGCAGGATCACGATGAAACTCGCCGGGCAAATAGTTCGCTTCTATGGCGATTTGTGGAGTAAGCGGCAATAAACGAATTCCACTCGCTTCAAGCGCTCCGGCAAACCATTCCGCCATGGGCCGGTGAAGGGTTTAACGACCCTGGGACACCAGTTTGGTTATTTCCCAGCATGAAATCGCGCTGACTCCAATTTCCGAGGCATCCGTCTGTTCTAATAATTTGCGATGGACGCGGCTCAACCGAGCGTCGTTGTGAACCGACCAAACCCACACATGAGTATCAAGTTGAAACATGGTTCAAACAGCGTCCCAATCTTCCGGTGGAATAGCTGGCTCGAACGGATCGATATACTCGACAGGAACGCCAGCTAACGGTGTGCGAAAGATCTGGCCCCGCGCTGTGAACTTCGGCTCGACCGTCACCTCGACCTCATCCCCGGCACGAAACGGCAAGCCCGTAATAACGAGCGCGCCATTCTGCGAAATCTTCGATGTCGTGTGATAGGTCTGCATGATAATAGTCTAACGAGACGCGGGCGTGGGTGGTTTCAGCGTCGGAGCCGTGCTGCGCTCGCTCGGATTGAAACTTTCGGTGGAAGCCGTTCGGGTTCGCACTTCGAGAAATGCTCGTATTTAAGCGAATAAAGCCATCTTTCTCCCTGACACCTATTTGGTTGAAAATATTTTTGTAACCCGAAGCACTTGGCGCGTTTTACTATTATGAAGAAATCTCTCATAATCCTTTTTTTGATTTTAGTCGCGCATACAGATGCGTTTGGGCAGTGGGTACAGACGAATGGGCCTTACGGAGGATGGGTTAACTGCATTTCCGCGAATGGCACTAACCTTTTCGCCGGGACTGTGGATGGCGGGTTTCACTCAACTAACAACGGGGCAAACTGGACAATGGGGGATGGTAGCGGGTTACCGTATGATTCCGTCTATGACCATTATGAATACATTCAATCGCTTGCTGTGGTCGGCACAAAATTTTTAGGAGGTACTTATAGACATGGCATCTATCTTTCACCTGACAGCGGCGTAACTTGGAATGCTGCAGGAGTATTCGAACACTGGTATCAATTCCTTTCGTGTAGTCGGAACACGCGTATTTGCTGGAACCGGTAGTGGCGTATTCCTCTCCACTGACACAGGAATAACTTGGAAGGAGGCCGATACTGGTTTGTCCGGCCCAAGTAGTTATATAAATACCTTTGCCGTGATGGACTCAATCTATCTTTGCTGGAACTAATGGCGGGGTGTACCATACAACCGACTTTGGTGCAACTTGGATCGCGGTCAACGCCGGTTTGACAAAAACTTCTGTTTTTTTCTCTAATTACTATAGGCACAAACTTATTTGCTGGAACCGAAAGCGGTTTATTCATTTCGTATTGACAGCGGCAAAAATTGGCAGGTTGATAGTTCGATCTGTCCTACACCCTTCACCGCATTAGCCCTGTGTGCGAATGGCTAAATTTGTTTGCCGGAGCTACAGGCTACGGCGTTTTCCTTTCAAGCAGACAGCGGCGACAAACTGGAACTTCCCCACAAATACTGGCTTGACAAAAAACTTTGATTACGCTTATTTCGGAGCACTAACAGTGAGTGATACGAATCTTTTTGCGGGAACTAAGCATGGGGTGTTCATCTCGACAAATGATGGAACAAGACATGGACATCGATCGATTCAAGGTTTACCCACGTCTTTTTCCGCTCGAGTAAATTCGCCACAAGTGGTTCGACGCTTTATACCGGCACAGCAGACGGATTTTCTTTTACTACGAACAACGGTGACAGTTGGTCAACTACAGGCTTGCAAGAGACTCAACCAGGAACTCTTGAAGTAATGGATCGAATATCTTTGCCGGAACGCGATATAACGGTCTCTTTCTTTCGACCGATGATGGAATAAGTTGGTCGCCTCTCGACAGTGGCTTAACGGATACGAATGTGCTCGATCTTATGGCCGATGGGGGGCGATCTTTATGCTGGAACTGAGAATGGCGTCTTTTTTATCTCCCGGAAGAAGTGCGAAGTGGGTTGCTGTTGATTCCGGGATCCCGCCATACACAGAAGTTGATGCACTAACATCAATCGGCAATAACATCATTGCTGGAACAGTCAACGGAATTTTTCGATCAACGAATAACGGTTCAACTTGGACACTCGTCAATCCTAATTTGAAGAATTTTTCTCCTGATGATTTTGCTGTGAGTGGCTCTAATCTTTTTGTAGGCACAATCTATGATGGCGGAGTTTTTCTTTCCACCGACAGCGGAGTCACCTGGACAAATGCTGGGTTAAACACTTTCGTGACCTGCCTTCTCGCTATAGGAACAAACCTTTTTGCTGGTACTCAAGAAAATGGAATTTATCTCACGACTGACAACGGCTTAAGCTGGGACACTGTAAATACTGGTTTTACAACTTTAAGCATCTATGGGTTATCTTATTAACTCTTTTTTATTCGCTGGGACAGGAGCATGGGAAGGAGTTTGGCGTCGTCCGCTCTCAGAAATGATTCCCACACCCAGTGCCGTCGAAACACAAGCGCCAATACAAACTTCCCTCACCGCCTATCCCAATCCCCTCTCCCAATCCACCACCATTCGCTTTACCTCGGCGGAGAGCGGCGTGGCGCGCGTTTGGGTTGTGAACCTTCTTGGCGAAGAAGTTGCGCGGGTGTTCGAGGGCGCGCTCACTTCCGGCGAGCACAGCTTTGTGTGGAGCAAGCCTACCGGCTTGCCCTCCGGCATGTATGAGTGCGTTGTGGAAATGAACGGCAGCACGCAGCAAGTGCCGGTGGTGGTTTCGCCATAAACATCCAACAAACGTTCGTGAACGACGTTGCTGCCCGCGTGGTTATTATCCTTGCGATGAATGCAACCCTACATATCGAACATGTGGACGAGTCCGTTATGCTGAGCCTGCGAGAGTTGGCCAGGGAGCAGCACGTCAGTATCGAAGAAGCGGCGCGACGAGCGCTCCGGCGGCTGAGTGCGCCCGATGCCAAACCCGCCGAGCAAAGCTCGCGTGTGCCTGATAAGAACGAGGTTCTTCGCGCGCTCTTGGTTCCTGGACTAAGAGGAACTTGAAGAGTTCGAACGAAACACCGCTCCATTCCGGGACGCAAAGTGGCGGCAAGTATCGCGGCGTCGCCAATGCCGATCAGTCATTTACCGATCGTGATTTCCAGCGCCTGCACGACGCGGGTTTTCGCGGTGTGCGATTCAATTTCGTCAAGCACCTGGGCGGACTGCCGGACATGGATGAGTTTCGCCATGTGCTGGAGCGAATCCAACCGCTGAAGTGGCATCTGGATCTGCATTTTGACGCCGTGGATCTGCCCGAGTTCGATGGTTTTCTCAAGGGCCTGCCGGTGCCATTCATCATCGACCATATGGCGCGCGTACCCACCAAGAACGGCCTGGATCAGGCGCCGTTCCAGCAGCTGCTGGCGCTGGCGCGCAACAACGACAAGTGCTGGGTGAAGATCAGTGGCTCGGAGCGCATTCCAGCGCTGGACCGCCGTTCACCGATGCGGTGCCGTTTGCCCAGGCGCTATTGCGGCTGCACCCGAGCGTATCCTCTGGGGCACGGATTGGCCCCATCCGAATATCGCCAAGCACATGCCCAACGATGGCGACCTGGTCGATCTGATTCCGCTGATGATGCCGGATGCGGCCATGCAGCGACTGATTCTGGTCGACAATCCGCATCGGCTCTATCACTTCAGCGGTTGAGGCATCAGGCATGCACGAGCAGCACGAGTTACGACGACATTCCGGCACCGCGGCCTCGAACAGGAACGTTCGCGCCAGGGGTATCACCTGAACATGTTCTGCATGTCGCTGATGAAGGCAGAGAATCGCGCCGCCTTCAAAGCCAATGAAACCGAGTTTCTTCGGCGCTTTCCGATGAGCGAGGATCAGCGCCAGGCGGTGCTGAGGCGTGACTGGAATCGCATGATCGAACTCGGTGGCAACATCTACTTTCTGGCAAAGATCTTCTCCACCGATGGCAAGTCGTTTCAATACACCGCAGCGCAGATGACCGGCATGTCGCAGGAGCAGTATGCGCAGATGATGCTGGCCGGCGGGCGCTCGCCCGAGGGCAATCGTCACCTGTCGGAGTGGAAAAACCGTGGCTAAGATTTATGCCGGGCTGGCGACCTCACATGTGCCGGCGATCGGCGCGGCGATGGACACTGGTAAGACCACCCAGCCGTATTGGCAGCCCCTGTTCGCCGGCTATGAGTTTGCCAAGCAGTGGATCAAGCAGCACATGCCGGATGTGATCGTGCTCGTGCACAACGGTCGCGCCTCGGCATTTTCACTTGAAAT